>CAVVQL010000019.1:117500-482749 GCA_963750355.1 uncultured Cytophagales bacterium
TGCCATCGATACAGTGCGCTACTGCGGCTCCCCAATTCCGTTGAGTTTTGGGGAGCGTGATAATGCGCATCAACTTTTGCAGCTCACCGTTGATAATGGACAGGTAACTGCCGTTGAGTCGGTGCCGGTACCGCAGGCACGCCCGTTGCGGCAGGTGACAGGTACGCTCGACGAGGTACGGGAACGGCTGAATCAGCTTGAGCATACGCACACGCTGCCAGCCCTGGTTGACGTGCTGGTTGACGAAGAGGCAGAAAGCCTCAGCACGCGTATGCATTTCGACCAGCTCCAGCGTGATTATAAAGACGCTCCTTTTATACTGGTGAAAACCCGCCTCCAGTTCCGAAATAAGCGCAAGACGCTGGAATCGTTGTTTGCGGCCGAAACCCACCTGGCCGACCTAACCCACCTCGACGTGTTTACGCAACGCCTGGTATTGGCGCAGGTAGATGATGCCCAGCGCGACCAGCTTCTTGATACGTACCAACAGCTTTACAAAATGGTTACGGAGCAGGCTGCTCCGCTACAGTATGAAAATTCGTCAAATCCGGTTTCGTAACATTAATTCGTTTTATGGCGAACACGAGCCTATTCAGTTTGCCAGTGGTCTGCTGGGCGAAACCGGTCTGTTCGTCATATCCGGGCCGACAGGTGCCGGTAAGTCTACCTTACTTGACGTGATGACGCTGGCCCTCTTTAACCGGCTTCCCCGGCTGAACGGGACCATTTCAGGGACCAACATCACCGACGACGGGTTGATTGTAAACCGGCAGGCAGCGGCTGAGCCCAATACGGCGGCCTATGCGGAGGTTGAATATGAGGTAGCTGGCAAGTACTATCGCTCGCGCTGGTCGATCAGGAAAAATCGGAATAACAACTGGAACAATTATGAGATGGAGGTTGCTCAACTGGCCGATGACAAGTCGGCGGGTATCCTGTTTCCAATTAAAGACCTGCGCGATTTTCCGAAGAAAAATGAAGAGCTGATTGGTCTCTCCTACGAGCAATTCATTAAGTCGATCGTGCTGGCGCAGGGGGCATTCGACCAGTTTCTGAAAGCGCGGGCGTCTGACCGCAGTAAGATGCTGGAACAACTGACAGGTACGGAAATCTACCGGCAGTTGAGCCGAAAGGCCTACGAACATACCAGGTGGCTCAGTGAGCAGATCGACACGAAGAAGCTTGGCGTGGCCTCCATCCGGATGCTAAGCCCGGAGCGGGTGGCTGAACTCACCGACCAGTTAACGCAGGCCGACACACAACTGGCCGAGGTTAAAGCGCAGATCAACCTGTTTGAAGCCGAAAAGAAGTTTGTCGACGACGCCGAGCGGGCTGGAAAGGCGCTGGCCAAGCTGGCTACATCGAATGAGAAACTGGCGGAACGAACAGCCGCTTTTGCGCCGGATCGGGAACGCCTGCTACTACACGACAAAGCCACTCCCCTCGCCAGATTGCTCACCGAACTGGCTGGGGCAGAACGCGCCATCGCCAAAGCTCGCCACGATCGGACCAACGTTGCGAACGAACTACAGCAATTGAGCCAGCAACTCGACGGGCTGCTTTTTGAGGCGGCAGCCTTTGTTGGGGTTAAGGCTTTGGAGCCAAACACCGTTGGCGAAGTCATTGAGGCATTTCGCGACCGGCTAAGCGGGTTACAGGACAAGCTTGCGGCTGAACAAAACGCCGCTACTCCCCTATTGCAAAATAGTCGACAACAGGCGTTGGCTGAACCAGGACTACTTCGCGATCTTCGGCTTCATCAACTGACGCTGGATAGGGTAGACGAGGCGCTGGAAGGGGTGCAATTGGAGCAGACGAGTTTGCAGACCCGTATTTACGGTTTGGAAGCGATGTATCCAGCTGTTTCCCCGACGACGCTCACCGAACAGATTCAGCAGGCTATCCAGCGCGACAAGGTGCTGGGTACGCTCATTCTTCTTGAAGAAGAACAGCAGGATCGTATTATACAGGGCCAGAAGCTAGCCGAACCAATTGACGCGATAAAGGCTACAATTGACTCCCTTGCTCCACTGCTGACCACTGCCCGTGAGCGCGAACGCGTTGCCGAAGAGACCGCTAATGCACTGGATGTGGAGCAACGGCGGCTGAGCGCAGAAGTGAATCTGTCGGCCCTTCGTGATGCGTTAACGACCAACGAGCCCTGCCCACTTTGTGGTTCGCTGGAACATCCGTACGCCACGCACTATGTCAATCGGCTGGGGACGATAGCGGCAAAATTGCTACTGGCAAAAGAAGAGCTTCAGCAAGCCAGAGCGGGGACAAAGGAACTGTCAGATGCGCTGATTACCCAACAGGCTCAGCTAACGGAAGCTGAACGTACTCAGAAAACGCTGCGTGAACAGTTTAAAGGCAAACGGGACGAGATCAGTGCCCTGCGCGAGGCCAATCAGATTCTGGAAGAGGCCGGCCCCGAACGCTTCAGAAGCGAGCAGAAGGAAGTGGCCGGTGTTCAGGCTGATTTGAATACCCTCCGCCTGCTTTGGGAACAGCAGCGCATTCTGGATACGCTGACCCGGCAGCTGACCAGTCTGCAACAGCATCAGCGGGCAATTCATGCGCTGACTATCCAGAAACAGGCGCTTTATGCAAACGATGACTGGACGCAGCGTTCGGTTACACTACTCCGGAAAGTGGCCGATGTGCAGGGGCGTATGGCTACGCAGGCGGAGCTTCAACGCAAAACAGACGACGATGAGAAGACGGGCCTGGATGAAGAACGGCGCGTGGTAACGGCTTTAACACCCTTGCTAAAAAAGCAGGGGCTTACCAGTGCCGACGACGCCCGGAAACTATTACTCGACGTACCTACTACGCTCAAGCTACAAAAGCAACGCGACGAATTGGATAAGGACCAGATTGAACTCGACCAGAGCACCGCTGATGAGCAGCGGCGACTGGATGCCGCCCGAAAGGCCCGCAAAACCGACCTGTCTCCGGCGGATGTGAAAGCGACCTTCGATGAGGCCCGCCGAACGCATGACAAGCTGCTGACGAATTCGGGCTATGCCCGCAGCGAACTCGACACGAATAAGAAGAGTGTGTCGGCCCATCAGAAAGCTATTACCGAGCTGGCCAACATGGAAGCTGAGGTGATGCCCTGGAAAGAGCTGACCAAACTGATTGGCAGTGCCAAAGGCGATTCATTCAGCAAGTTTGCCCAAAGCCTGACCCTGGCGCAGCTGATTGGCCTGGCCAACCGCCGCCTGAAAAACCTGACAGACCGCTATTTGCTGCTGTCTCCGCGCGAAGAGCAGGACGAATTGTTTGTGATGGATCTGTATCAGGGGCAGGCCGAACGAACCATTACCAGCCTGTCGGGCGGAGAGACGTTTACCCTAAGCCTTGCCCTCGCCTTGGGCCTTTCGGACCTGGCGTCGCACAATGTGCAGATCGATAGCCTGTTTATCGACGAGGGGTTCGGAACGCTCGACCCGGACTCGCTCGATACGGCGATTGTGATGCTGGAAAAACTTCAGCAGGAAAGTCAGAAAACGATCGGGATCATCTCGCACCGACACGAGATAAAAGAACGGATCACCGTTCAAATTCAGGTAGAGAAAGGAATCGACGGGAACAGCCGGTGTTACCTAACAAGTTGAAAAGTCCTTTGTCTTCTGTCTTCTGTTGCTTCGCTAAACTAACGTACCTGACGTTAGTTTAGCGAAGCAACAGAAGACAGAAGATTGTTTACTGCCCCAATCCTTCCATCACTTCCATAGAAACGCCGGTGTTGCCGAAGCCGCCGTCGTGGAAAAGGTTCTGCATGGTGACCATGCGGGTGAGGTCAGAGAAGAGGGTGAGGCAATAGTCGGCGCATTGCTCGGCTGAGGCGTTGCCAAGGGGGGCCATCTTGTCGGCGAAATCGTAGAATTTATCGAAGCCGCCAATGCCTGATCCGGCGGTGGTGACGGTGGGCGATTGCGACACGGTATTGACCCGCACTTTCCGGTATTTGCCATAATGGTAACCGAAACTCCGGGCTACCGATTCGAGCATGGCTTTCGCTTCGGCCATGTCGGTATAGAAGGGGAAGGTGCGCTGAGCCGCCATGTAGGTCAGGGCAACCACTGAGCCCCACTCGCTGATGGCGTCCTGCTTATACGCCGTTTGCAGCATCCGGTGCAGCGACAGGGCCGAAATATCCAGGCTTTGTTTGAACCATTCGTAGTTCAGATCGGTGTAGGCGCGGCCTTTGCGAATGTTGGGGCTCATGCCGATACTGTGCAGCACGAAGTCGGCTTTACCGCCCAGGATCTCCTGTGATTGGGTAAAGAGTTTCTCTAAGTCTTCGGTCGAGGTAGCATCGGCGGGAACAATTTCGGCATTGCAGTGCTGGGCTAACTCCTTAATGGCACCCATGCGCATGGCAATGGGTGCGTTGGTGAGCACAAAGGTGGCTCCTTCTTCTTTGGCCTTCAGGGCCACTTTCCAGGCAATTGATTTTTCGTCGAGGGCACCCGAAATGATGCCGCGCTTTCCGTTAAGGAGTCCGTAAGCCATAAGTTAGAATGAAAAATGTAGACTAGTGAATGACTGATGCCGCCTATAACAAACCGTGTAGATCATCCGGTATACTGTTGGCATCAGGCATTCGGGCTGCGCAAAAGTAACGCAATTCGCTCTGTTCAGACCAACTGCTCGTTCGTAGCACGCAACTACACTTACTTATTTGACGGCCAACGGAGCTGAATCAGGCGTCAATTTCACGGTTTTAGTCAGGAATTGTTCAGTTGCCTGATAGATGCCGTCCAGATCGCCGGACGTGAAGTGCGACGCGATGACATGATCGCCGGCCTTCGGGAACGCTGCCTTCTGCTTTTTGTCGGCCGACGTTCCCAGCTGGTCGTACATCTCCAGCATAGCGGCAACCGACACTACTTTGTCCTGATGTTCTTCGTCTTTGTAGTAATAGCCCATGAACAACGGTTGTTTCACCTTCGAGAATTCGGCCGGTACCATGTATTCATCCATCATTGTTTGCAGCGTGATGAGACCGTTGATATGGTAGTTCGTCAGCCAGTATTTTTCACGGCCATTCCGATACGCATTCTTGACGTAATCACCCTGCATGACCTGCCTGATAATCTGCTCGCCCCAGGGTTTCGTGACCAGCTTTAACGCCGGATTGGCGACAGCGATACAGGGTGAGTACAGCACAAGGCCAGCTATTTCCGGGTGGCGTTCGGCCAGATACAACGTCAGCATACCACCCGCCGACGTACCGATTACGATAACCCGATCACCCAGGGCTTTGCCGATGGCAAGTGCCCGTTCGGCCGAAGCAGCGTAGTTTTCGGGAGTCAGCCCCTTAAACGCGTCGGGCGAGGTGAGGCCATGCTCTTCCGGACGAGCCAGGTACAGGTTACAGCCAAACTGCCTGGCTAGTTTCTTATGAACGGGATCGCCCTCGGCCCAGGTTGCCCCAAAGCCCGGAATATAAACCATACTGACGGGCGTTTTCACTTTCCGGGTGCTATCGGCCCAGACAATGCGGGCCTGGTTGTCAGGCTTTAATCCAGCCCGTCCCTCCGACTCGGCGATGGTCCGTTCGAGCGTGGGCAAATCGGCTACCAGCGCCGTGTTGGAAGCCAACGAAGGGGTAAACTGTGGCCGGGGACCCAGTGCATAAGCAAGGGCCAACAGCACAATCAGGCCAGTCAGTACAAGTAAAATCCGTTTCATACCGTCAATTTATCAACAAGCGGGTTGCGTTATCATCAGTATTCAGGAATATCCATGCGGATGCGCCAGTCTTTTGGCAGGTAATTGTTTATTCGGGAGCCAACGCCTTTCATCCAGCCCAGCGGCAGACCATTGTAACGGGCTAACAGCCAGCCTCTGGGTACGTCGGGCAAGACCAGGTTTTCTTTCTTAAAGTAACGAAGTGCATCGTCAAGGGTCAAGTCAACGCCGGGCAGATTGGGAGCCAGTTCGGTGCTGAGTGCCAGGGCGTGGGCGGGCATAAAATCGGTGCCTTTGAATACGCCAAGGTCTAGCCCAAACCCTTTGTTATGCAAGACAGTATCGATCAACACCAGCTCTTTTTCAAGCGCTATCGGTACCGCAATGACATCGCTGTTGGGCTTTTCCCAGTACGAAAACGCATCCGGGTGTTGAAGGAAAGGCCGTAACGTACCCAGTTGCTTCCGATGCACCGGCCGCGCCGATCTGAATCCCCGGTTCCGGGTAACGGGGGCAGTGGCCGCTGCTTTCCGGCGGAACACACTGATGAAGAAACCCTCGCCCCGTACCCGATGCGGGTAGCACTGATACCCCACCGCGTCGCCTACTGTACGCGTCATTACGCCCCAGTCGTCAGGCAGGTCTAAAGGTCGATTGGAGAAGCCATTTTCGCTCAGGAAACGCACCATCTCCAGGTTTTCAACATCGTTGTAGGTACAGGTGCTGTAGATAAGCCAGCCCCCATCGGCCACCAGCGGAGCCGCAGCCGATACGATACGCTTTTGCCGCAAGGAGCACATCTGCACATGATCGGGCGACCATTCATTCACCGCCGCCGGATCTTTCCGAAACAGCCCTTCACCCGAACAGGGAGCGTCGATCATGACCAGATCGAAGTAGCCCGACAGCGGCGCAAATGCTTCGGGGTCATGATGGCTGACTACCACGTTGGCATAGCCCCATTTATCCATATTTTCGCGCAGGATGGGAATCCGCGTACGAATCACCTCATTGCAAACCAGCAGACTTGAATCGGGTAGGGCCGATGCCAGCAGCGTACTTTTACCACCCGGCGCGGCACAGAGGTCCAGCGCACGGATGGGTGGTTGACCGGCATACGGCTTTCGCTGACCGATAGTCTGCCGCACGGCCTCGGCCAGCAGCATAGATGAGGCCTCCTGCACGTAATAAGCGCCTGCCTGAAAGAGTGGATCGAGGGTAAAAACGGGCCGTTCGGGTAAGTAATAGGCTTCTTCGCACCAGGGAACGGATACTTTACCGGCGGCGTCAAAGGCGGGTTTACGTGGATTAAGCCGAATGCTTACGAGTGGCGACATACCCAGCGCGGCCTCGAAAGCCGAAAATTCGGTGCCGAGTTGCTGCTGCATCTGCTGCCGAAACGACTCAGGTAATTGAGTGGTATTCATCCTGTAAAGGTAGTTCAAAGTGCAGGGTTGAACCCTAAACTTTGAACTACCTTTGCCAACATGACAGACCGGTTCAAAAAGATCAAAACCTTTATTTTCGATGTCGACGGCGTGCTGACCGACGGCAGTGTCAATGCATTAGCTTCGGGCGAAATGTACCGAACGTTCAATATTAAAGATGGCTACGGCATTGAACGGGCTATCAAGTCGGGCTATAACGTGGCCATTCTGTCGGCGGGCAATCAGGACGGAGTGCGCAAACGCCTTGAGTTTCTGAAGATCAAAGACATCTTCATGGGTGGATCCACCGACCATAAACTTTTCGTATACCTGGGGTATATCAAACGGGACAACCTGAACGAATCGGAGATTCTGTATATGGGCGACGACCTGCCCGACTACCACATTCTCAGCCGCCCTGACCTGTTGAGTGCCTGCCCGGCCGACGCGGTTGACGAGATTCAAGCCGTTTGTGACTACATATCCCCAAAAACGGGTGGTCACGGAGCCGTTCGCGACGTAATCGAGCAGGTGATGCGGGCGCAGGGCACCTGGATTATCCCGTGACTGGGGATTGGGTAACTGGTTGATTAGGTAATTGGATAATTGTTCTCGCGTCAGCAATTAACCAGTTACCCAATTACCTACCCGCAAATTCCCGGAAGCGCGCCAGTAGCTGTTTCGATATGGGGCCTACCTGCCCGTCGCCAATCTGCAAATCGCCGATCTGGACGATGGGCAGCACTTTTTTGTTGCTGCTGGTGGTGAACACTTCGTCAGCCTCGTACAGATCGGAGAGCAGCACAGGGCGTTCGTCTAGTTGGAAGTCGGCTTTGGCCAGGCTGAGAATGGTATGCCGGGTAATCCCATACAGAATGTTCCGGTTGGGGGTAACCAGCCGGTTCCCGATGACCAGGAAGATGTTGCTCCGGCTCAACTCGCTGATTTCACCGTCTTTATGGTAAAGTACGTCCTGCGCCCCGGCATCGCGGATGGCACCGGTCAACAACATAACCCGTTTGTAATCCGTAGACTTCACCTCGGCCATCTCGCGCACGTACTCATCCAGAATAACCCGAATGCCCTGTTCATACTGCCAGTCGGGTACGGGGTGAATTGGCTCAGACAGTAAAAGCAGATTAGGCTCAACGATGCTGATGCTGTCGGGGGCGTAACCGCCGGTCATCACAAACCGGAAAGCCACATCGGGCTGACCGGACCGTTCCAACAGATCAAGCAGGATCGGGTACGTGTCTTCTTTGGTCAGGGGCAACGGCAGGTTCATGCGCTCGGCCGACTGCCGGAATCGATTCCAATAGAGATCCCACTGGAAGGGTTTCCCGCTGTAGGTCAGAAAGTAATCGAACAGCCCATAGCCCCGTAGTAAGCCAAGGTCGGTAACGCCCACGCCGATGTCGTCGACGGGTTTTATAGTGCCATTGAAATAACCGTAGTAAGGCATCAGGAGAGTTGGTTTACCGTTGAAGCGGTGGTGGTTTTTGCCTGGTCAAATATAGGTGTCGGTCGTAGGCAGGCAAGGCAGTCAGGGCAGAGAGGTGTGCAAAATTGTTCTACTCAAAAAAATAATAATATGTTAAGTACCAAATAATCAGCCAATTGTCCTGTATAAATGGTAGTAACCGGCCCGCTCTTCAAAAATTTAATAACCATTGTATTTAACAGCCGTTATTAAGTGCAACTCTATCGGCTTACTAGTCAATGTCTCCAACTAACGTCAATACACCGCCTGCAACCGCGCCACTGGGGCAGGAAGAAAGTCGCTCAGACGCTCCGTCGACGATTGTCATTCCGGTCATTGAAGAGCAGATGCACGTACGCACGGAACTGGTTGAAACGGGGCGGGTGCGGGTTAGCAAGCGGGTGCATGAAGAGACCCAGACTATCGACACACCGGTTACGCATGAGGTAGTGGACGTGCAGCGCGTTCCCATCAACCAGGTGGTAACGGAGGTTCCGCTTTCCCGTCAGGAAGGAGATACGCTCATTCTGCCGGTAGTTCGCGAAGAGGTAGTGACCAGTATCAGGCTGGTGCTGGTTGAGGAAGTCCGCATTACCAGGAAGCAGCAACAGGCAACTGACCACCAGACGGTTACCCTCCGGCATGAAACTGTTTCCATTGATCGAATCGACTCCAGTTCTGACTTGCTTAGCGACGCTGCTAACAAGCCTACATAACGCTTTATCCAATTTTTTTCCTACAATTTTTTTTCATAACTCAACAAAACCCAATAAGACCATGGCACTTACCGTAGTAGGCGTTTTCGACGACGCCAGCGAAGCACAACAAGCAGTAGAAGCGCTAGTAAGCGACGGATTTTCACGCAGCAGTATCGACCTATCGACGGCGAGATCGGGTGACTATTCCGCCGGAGACAACGCCCATAGCGGAACTGGCAACAACTACAGCGGCGACGTTATACCCGACCGCCACCACAACACCAGCGGTACAATGGCCGAAGAAGTCGTTGACGACACGAAGGATGTAGGCTCACGGATGGGCGATGCCATTCCTGACCGGCACCGGAACACGAGTGGAACAATGGCCGAAGAGGTGGTTGACGACACAAAAGACGTAGGCAGCAGCATTGGTGATTTCTTCAGCTCGCTGTTTGGTCTGGACGACGATAATGATAAGGATCGTTATTCGCGGGCTGCCGAGCGTAGTTCGATCGTGACTGTTCATGCCCAGTCGAAAGACGAAGCAGAGCGGGCCGCCGAGATTCTGGATGATAACGGTGCCGTTGACGTTGACGAGCGCGCTGCCCAGTTTGGCAACACTGGCGGCACAGACGCAGGAACAACTGGCATGGGCTACACCGCTGCCGACACAAATTACAACACGACCAACGCGGATCTTGACACAACTAACCGCATGAACACGCCGGACAACGCCGGCGACCAGACCATTAAAGTGGTTGAAGAAAACATGCAGGTTGGCAAGCGCGAAGTTGAAACGGGTGGCGTGCGTGTGCGCAGCCGCATTGTTGAGCGCCCCGTTGAGGAAAACCTGCGCCTGCGTGAAGAGCGGGTAGTGGTTCAGCGCAATCCTGTAAACCGTCCGGCTACCGACGCCGATCTGACTACCTTCAAGGAGGGTGAAATCGAGGTGCGCGAAATGGCCGAACGCGCCTGTAGTTTCCAAGACGGCCAACGTCGTTGAGGAAATTTCGATCGGCAAGGAAGTAAACGAGCGGGAGGAGGTTGTTCGCGATACGGTTCGCAAGACAGAGGTTGACGTAGAAAACCTTGACTCGAACGACCAGACGCTGCGTAATGACCAGACTACCTACAACGCGGGTAATACCGGCAATACAACGTACAACGACGACGTTCGTAATTCATAGGAGTACCGGATTTCGTATCCAAACCGTAATGCAGCCAGTCTCTTACTTGAGGCTGGCTGTTTTTTTATGGGCCTGATTAATGAACTCCGTATAGCCGCTCGAACTCATCGACATAACTACTACCGACCGGAATTTCCTGGGAGCCGATAAAGAGCCGGGTACGTTGAAAAGCCGTAATCTTTGGCAGGGCAACGATGAATGATTTATGCACCCGGCAAAAAAGCGTTGACGGTAATTTGGCTTCAACGGCCTTTAAAGTCAGGCGACTTAAAATCGGCCGTGCCTGCTGCGTGGTGTATATCTTCACGTAATCTTTCAGGCCTTCCACGTAGAGTACATCGTCGTAAAAAATGCGGATCTCCTGGTATTCTGAAAAGACGAAGAAAAAGGTTTGTTCGGCCGAGGGGGGAACCTCTACGGGGGGTCTCTTCGACAGGCTCGGCCACAGGCCGCACACGCCCCTGACGAAGTAAAAACAGGTCATACGCTTTGGAAACAGCCTTCAGGAACCGCTCGAACGGAATAGGTTTGAGCAGGTAATCAACAACGTCGAAGGAATAGCCGTCCAGTGCGTATTCTTCATAGGCCGTAGTGAGCACTACCATTGGGGGGTTGGTGAGCGTTCGTAAGAACTGAAGGCCCGTTAAGGTAGGCATCTGAATGTCAAGAAAAATCAGGTCGACCTGCCCCCGCCTGATCAGCTCGTATGCATCGAGCGGATTATTGAATTGACCCACCAGTTCCATAAACGGGATTTTCCGAATATCGTCGGCAATCAGTTCCAGGGCGAAGGGTTCGTCGTCGATGGCGATGCAGCGCATACACTTAGGGAGAAAGGTTTTTAGCCACAGAGTTACACTGAGGAAACGGAGCTACACCGAGTTTTTGTTTCTACTGAGCAAAAAACTCGGTGTAGCTCCGTTTCCTGCGTGTCTCTGTGGCTAAAAACCTTTTTATGTCTAGGCAAAAGCTACCGCAGAGCCAGTTCTCACCGTTGGCAGTTGCAAAACGAGATAGACGCTAAACTGGCCGGCATCGGCCCCATACTCTAACGTATGCCTATCCGGATAATGAAGCGCCAGTCGTTGTTTTACGTTGGCAATGCCAATCCCTGAGTCTTCGGAGGAAGCGCCGGAAGAACCAAAGACGGGGTTATCGACAGAGAACGTCAACGTAGACTTCGCTTACCTGCAAATCAATCTGAATATGGCTGGCCTCCTGGCCGTGCAGGCCGTACTTAAAAGCGTTTTCGACAAAGGGAATGAACAGCAATGGCTCGATCAGTAACCCGTCAACAGGGCCTTCTACATCAAAAGAGACAGTTTGCCGATCGTTCAGGCGCATTTGCTGCAAGTCGATATAATGATGCAGGTGTTCTATTTCCTGGGTAAGGGGTACGTGGTCGCGCTGGGCCTGATACAGCATGTACCGCAGCAACTGCGACAGTTTTACGACCGCCTCTTCCGTTTGATCTGACTTTTTTGCGGGCCAGCCAACGGATGTTATTCAGGGTATTGAACAGGAAATGCGGACTAACCTGCAACTTGAGCATGGCCAGCTCAGCAGATACCTTCCCCAGGGCCATTTGCTGCTGCTGATCGCGCAGGCGGCTATGGTGGCGCCCCAGGGCAATGAGTGAGCTAAGCAAAATGGCGAACCCAAATGAGAGTGATACACTCAGCGCCCCTGGCCAGGGACTAAATACACGCCGCCGCCCTCGTGGTGAATAATGTACACCGGGAGGAAACCCATAAAAACAGGCCAGTTTCACCAGGACTACAACCAGCAACATGCCCAACAGTGTGATAACAAAGCGCTTAACCTCCTGATTTGTCAGCAAATCGGGAGTCAGGCGGTGCAGGTTATAATAAAAACAGGTGGCAATGACCATGCCTGTCAGCAATTGGGATATGCCAATACTAATCAGGTCCTGCTGATTCCATAGAAACGACGGTAACGTCAGAAACGGCAGGCCGGCAAAGAAGGTCCAGCCCAGTGCGTGGAGCCATCCCTGATAACGTTCAAGAACTTTCATACCGGAAGGTACATGTTTCAGTGCATATCACTAGTGGACTGTAGACGTAGCCGATTTATGTGCCGATGATAAGAGTTTGACGCCTGTGGTTTAGGACTTACCGATACCCTTCGTCTGGTTGACGTACCATCAATTCATCTAAAGAGACCCTTATAGCCTGCTTGTCGGCACATAACGACTTTGTCTCTACACTCATTTTAGGAATCCATTACACGTATCAACCTTTGTTGCCATCAATTATACAATACACTGACTATGAATCGTTTTCTTCCTTCTCTCCTCCTTGTTGGGCTCCTTTCGCTCCCGACGTTATCACACGCTCAATTTGGCCCGCCGGGCGGCGGAGGCGGTGGCGGCGGTATGGGCAGGCCCGGCGGCTGGGGAGGACCCGGCGGCCAGCAGGGTCAGGATGATCGCAAAAAGAAAGAATTTGTACCGGGTGCTGAAGCACAGGCCGCCCCAAAAGGAAGTGCTAAGATCAGTGGCATACTGACCGATTCGACGAGCGGCAAACCCGTTGAATACGCGACGGTAGCGCTGATCAACGCCACCACCGGCAAACCGGTCGATGGGGCGATCAGCGATGGCCGCGGCAAGTTTACCCTGAAGAACCTACCCGAGGGAGACTTTAAACTTCAGTACTCGTTTATCGGCTACCAGACCCGCAATTCAGAGTCGGTGAAGCTGACCAAAAATAGCGACCTCAACCTCGGTTCGGTTATACTGGCCCCTGACGTAAGGCTCCTGGGTGAAGTGACCGTAACCGGGCAGCGGGCCATGATCGAAGAAAAAGTGGACCGCCTGGTGTATAACGCCGAGAAAGACCTGACCGCCCGTGGTGGCGATGCATCGGACATTCTCCGTAAAGTACCCATGCTGTCCATTGATCTGGACGGAAACGTAAGCCTTCGGGGTAGCAGTAACATTCGGGTGCTGATCAACAACAAGCCAAGCACGATTGTGGCGGCCAGCGTGGCCGATGCCCTGAAGCAGCTCCCTGCCGACCTGATCAAGACCGTAGAAGTAATTACCAGCCCGTCGGCCAAATATGATGCCGAAGGTTCAGCGGGTATCATTAACATCGTGACCAAGAAAAACACGCTCCGCGGGGTTACGCTTAACGGTGATATAGGCGGCGGCACACGTGGGTCCAACATTGGCCTCAACGGGTCGTATCGGCAGGGTAAGCTCGGCCTTACCCTGGGCGGCTTTGGCCGGGCCATGTACAACCGGTCGTCGTCGACCCTTGATCAGAGCACGATGACGAAAGCCGGCACCCAGCGTAGCCTCCAACAGGCTAGTTCGAGCGATAGCCCACTATTTGGCACCTATACCCTGGGTGGCGACTATGACCTGAAGCCCAACGAATCGATCTCGGCCAGTGTCCGGTTTGGCACGCGTAATTTTGTGCAGCAGCAGAATCAGGTTACCGATATGTACCTGAACAACCTGTACACGAGCCGTACCAACCGCGACGTAGCGAGCAAGAACCTCTCGAACAGCATCGACGCTAACCTCGATTATGTACATACCTACAAACCACAGCAGGAGCTAAGCCTGTCGGCGCAATTGAGCCGGGCCAACGTGACCAACGATTTCACGGCCAACTACCTGAATGGTGGTAACGAGATTCTTCGCAGACAGCAGAACCTGAACGACAACACCAATAAAGAAATGGTGTTGCAGGCCGACTACCAAACGCCGCTGGGCACGCGCATGTTGATTGAAACGGGCGCTAAAGGTACCATTCGGCAGGTAAACAGCCAGTATTCGTACCTGTTGGCTACCGGCAACACCAACGTATTTCTTCCCGATCTGACTAACCCATCCGGGTCACTCGATTACCAGCAGAGCGTTCAGGCCGGCTACCTCTCCTACACCTACGCCAGCCGCACTAAATACACGGTAAAAGCCGGTGCCCGCTACGAGCACACCATTATTGACGCCTACGGTAGCGATGGAAAACGGCTGGCCATTCCAGATTATGGCAACCTGGTACCCAGCATCAACGTATCGAAGCCAGTAAGCCAGAACACCACACTGAAAGCAGCCTATAACCGCCGTATTCAACGGCCGGGCCTGCAACAGCTGAACCCGAACGTGAACACCGCTAACCCGCAGAACATCGTTAGGGGGAACCCGCTGCTTAAGCCCGAACTAACCGATAACCTGGAGCTTAGCCTGAGCACGACCATCAAGAAAGTATACCTGAATGCGAGCGTTTTCGGACGGCGGAGCGCCAACGCCATCAATCAGATACGTTCACCCTACGATTCGACGGGCGCTATTCTTACCACGTTTGGTAACGTCGGGCTTGAGCAAACCGTGGGCAGCAACATATTCGCCAACGTACAGCTTACGTCGAAATGGAGCCTTAACGGGGGTGTCGATATGTACTACCGCACGCTGGAAGGCCAGGTAACGGGCCTCAACGGCCAATCGGTTACGCAGTCGAACTCTGGCTTCGTCATTGGTGGTCGACTCATGACCCAGATCATGTTCGGTAAAGGCTGGGGTATGCAGGCCAACACCTTTTTCAGCGGCCCACAGGTGCAGCTACAGGGACAGCAGGGCGGCATGTACATGTATTCGCTGGGTGTACGCCGCGACTTCGCCAACAAGCAGGGCAGCATCGGTTTAGCTACGGAAAACTTCCTCGGTGGCCAGGTAATGACCTCTACGTTCTCATCGGCCACGCTGCAGCAGGAAACCGTCAACCGGCGCTACAACCAGAACATCAAGCTGACACTGAACTACCGCATTGGTAAGATGACGTTTGAACCCCGCAAGCGGAAGAAAAACAACGCACCAACTCAGGAAGACGACCAGAATTAATAAGTACACATCCACGCCATATAAATTTGGCCCACCGTCTCACATCGTTTTGTGGAAGGTGGGCCAATTGCTTTTGTGCTTACGCTGGCAACGTAGCCAAGCCAATTAAAGGGCCGCACATCGGTGCCCTTTAATTGGCTTTCCCACAAGGGGCAGCCTGTTGACAGACAAAGCCTTCAGCTACCAGTTGGGCTGTGAGTAACTTACCTTTATCACTGACTTATTGGCGTATGGTACGACTGTTTTACCTTTTTTTCTACTGCCTTGTCCTGCTCTCGCCACTAACCACCTGGGCTACCCACCAGGTTGGTGGGCATTTGGAGATGCGGGCGGTAGGCAACGTTCCCGGGCACTTCATCATTACCATCACGAATTACCTCGAAGACAATAACCGGGCAGCCGCCCTCACCAGTGCTTCCGTGGGCATATTTCGTAAGCGCGACAATGGCCAGATGGTCGCGTTTACCGCCTACGAAACGGGGCGGCGCTCATCGATTATTTACGCCAACTCGTTCTGTGCTACGCAGCGAAACCTGAAGTTTATTACCGCCACCTTCAGCGCCGATGTGCAACTGACGCCCAGCCAGTACACCGACTCGGAAGGCTACTACATAGCCTACCAGACCCGCAACCGGAACGGGGGAATCAACAACCTGATTAATCCGCTGCAAACGGCGTTTACCTTTTACATGGAATTCCCCCCGCTGACCACCACGGGAAAGTACATTCACAACTCTTCACCCCAGTTTTTACCGGTCAATGGCGAATACCTATGCCTGAACGAGCCGTTTACGTATGCCTTCGGTGGCACCGACCCCGATGGTGATGAGCTGCGCTACAGCATGATAACGCCGCTTAATCAGGCGAATAACAACGCTATAGCGGCCGGGCCCTATCCGAATGTTTCCTTTGCCTCGGGCTACTCGGCAACCAACGCCATTCCCGGAAGTCCGGCCCTGAACATCAACCCGCAAACAGGGCAGCTATCGGTAACGGCTTCTGAGGTGGGGTTGTTCGTTTTCGCCATTCGGGTAGATGAATACCGGAATGGGCGGAAAATTGGCGAGGTTCGGCGTGATTTTCAACTCCTGGTGGTCGATTGCCCACCCGCGCAGGCCCCAGACCCGGCCGCGCAGATTAAGGATCTGCCGACCACCGCCACAAAAACGACGCTCTGCCCCGGCGAATCGGCCACGCTGCTCTCGACCACCAACCCCGACTGGAACTACCAGTGGCAACGCGACGGCGTAAACCTGCCCGACGCCACCAACAGCACCCTGGTTGTCAGGGAACAGGGTGAATACACGGTTCGGGTGTCGTTGAAAAATGCCTGTACCAAAGTAGGCAGTGCCCAAAGCCTGACCATTAACTCGCTGAATACGAACCCAACCCTTACCGGTACGGGCCAGCTTTGTGCTACCGATGGCTCGGCCAGACTACGGGTGTCTACCCTACCCGATGTCGGTTACCAATGGCTGCGCGACGGCCAACTGGTACCGGGGCAGGTGAACGATTCGCTGCTGACCACGCAGCCAGGAGTTTATCAGGCCCGACTGACCCATAATATGTTGGGCTGTCAGGTGCTTAGCGATCAGATCAAGCTGGCCCGCGCCCCAGCCGTACTGGCCACCTTGCGACCGGCCAGCGGGTTTAATCGCATTTGCCCCACGGAGGAACTGACCCTTATTGCCGATGGCGGCATTCTGTACCAGTGGGAATCGAATGGCATACCCATCAGTTCGCTGACTGGTGCACTTTATTCAACCAAATCGACGGGTATATACAGCCTCACCGCTACCGACGCTAATGGTTGTACAGGTGTAGCGATTCCGCTTTCGCTCAGTGCCGTGCCTCCGGTTACCCCCAGGCTCGATAGTCTGCCGCCTTCCTGTGGCACCAGAGCCCCCACACTGACAATGACTGGCAGCCCGGCGGGTGGCATCTTTACCGGGCCTGGCATAACGGCGGATGTATTCACACCTGCCAGCGCCGGTCTTGGTCAACATACGGTTACGTATGCTGTGCGGCCAGCCCCGGAATGCAGTCCCGTAGTGACCCGTCGGCTGGCGATCGTGTACCCAATTGTAACCATCGATCTGGCCGAAGAGATGCTCACCTTTCGGGGTAACACGTTTACGCTACAGCCTGCCCTAACAGGCAACCCGACCCGGTTTCTCTGGTCGCCCAGTACTTATTTAGTCAGCCCGCTGACACCCACAGCTGACATCGAATCCATTCAGCGCTCAATAACCTATAAGCTTCGGGTCGAGAACGCTGGCGGGTGTACAGCCCTCGATTCCATTCAAATCAGTGTGGTCAATCGCATGTATGCGCCTGACGCGTTTACGCCCAATGGGGATGGTCAGAACGACCGCTGGAACCTGGTTAACCTGGAAGCTTATCCAAAAGCCGACGTGACGGTATTCAATCGATGGGGAACGGTCATCTTCCACGGGGTAGGTTCCAGCCAGGAGGGCTTCGACGGTCGCCTGAACGGCAATGACGTACCGGATGGTGTCTACACCTATGTCATCCGCCCCGACCCGCTCCTGCCTCCCATGCAGGGCCGGTTGCTACTCATGCGGTAAAAGAACGGGTTCTTACTGATACCCCCGTGCCTGTAGCTGGAACAGTTCGGCGTAGCGGCCGTTGTTGGCCAGCAACTCTTCGTGCGAACCGATTTCGAGCAGCTTTCCCCCTTCCAGCACCAGAATCCGGTCGGCCATACGGACGGTGCTGAACCGGTGCGAAATAATGACCGAGGCCTTGCCCCGTGTTAAATCGGCAAACCGCTGGAAGACTTCGTATTCAGCGCGGGCGTCGAGGGCGGCGGTTGGTTCATCCAGAATAATCAGCTGGGCATCGCGCATGTAGGCCCGGCCCAGCGCTACCTTCTGCCATTCACCACCCGACAGTTCAACGCCCTTGTTGAAGCTCTTGCCCAGTTGCTGCTGGTAGCCGTCCGATAGTTTGGCAATCACCGAATCGGCCAGACTTCGCTGCGCCGACGACTCGATACGTGGTTGATTCGTCCGCTCGTCGATGTCACCCACCGCAATGTTCGTTCCGGCCGACATTTTAAAGCGGATATAGTCCTGAAAGATCACGCCAATGTTGCGCCGCAAGTCGGTGAGGTCATAATCGCGAAGGTCCTGCCCGTCGAGCAGAATGCGCCCCTCGGCGGGGTCATACAGGCGGGCCAGGAGTTTGACAAGGGTCGTTTTCCCCGCGCCATTTTCGCCCACCAGGGCCAGTTTTTCACCCATGTGCAGGGTAAACGACAAGCCCCGCAAGGCCCACCGATCGGAGTTGGTGTACTTGAAGCCAACGTTCTCAAACGTGAATCCAGTCTGCACGGGATTCGGAAACGGCAGGGGTGTTTTGGGCGAATGAATGGCCGGTTGAATGGCGAAGTAATCGAACAGATCCTGTAGGTAGATAGCCTCCTGGGTCAGGCTACTGAACTGCAGGAGAATGCCTTCCAGCGACCCACGAACCTGCCGGAACGAGCCCGCCAGAAACGTCAGGTCGCCCAGCGAAATCTGCCCCGTAACGGCCCGTTGCACGATCCAGACGTAGGCCCCGTAGTAACCGGCCGTTCCCAGGGCGGTCAGCAGCGTACCCCAGCCCGCCCGACTAACGGCAATGGCCTGATTCTTTTTCAGGTACTCGTTCGAGAGCGTACGGAACCGGTCGACGAGGAAATTCGACAGGCCGAAGATTTTTACCTCTTTGGCCGTTTCGTCGCTTGCTCCAACGTACCTGAGGTAATCAAGTTCCCGGCGTTCCGGCGTCCAGCTTCTTGAGAGCGAGTAGCTTTTGCGGTTGAAGTAATTGTCACCGATAAACGAAGGCGTTACGGCAACCGCAATCAGCAGCAATAGCCACGGGTTGTACACGGCCAGACCAACCGCCAGAAAGCCAATTGAAATGGCTTGCTGCACCTGCCCAAAAACGCCCGAAAGCAGCACCGTTCGGCCGGTTGTCTGGCGGCGGGCCCGTTCGAGTTTATCGTAGAAGGTGGCGTCTTCAAACTGCTCCAGATCGAGTTCCGCCGCATGTTCCATCAGCCGGATCGACGTGGCATTGGCAAACTTATCGCCCAGCAGACCATCCATGAGTGCAACCGCCCGGCCAATGGCGGTAGAAATAACGGCCAGCCCAAATTCGGCGGCAACTAATTCCCAGAGAAAAGTCGTGTCGCCTCCACCTCCCACCTTTGTCAGGCTCACCACCTGATCGATAATTAATTTACCGATGTAGAGCGACAGCGCAGGAATGGCAGCCTGTATCAGGCGTAGGAAGGCGTTGCCTATAAATAGGGGTGGCGATGTTTCCCAAACCAGTTTGAAAAAAGCGGGCAGGTTACCCAGCGCGGCAAACCGGGCGCGCCAACTCAGGGTTTCTGCTGGTACCGGCGGCGGCCCACCCGCAGCCCGACCGCCAGCTGGCGGCACATTAACAGGTATTGTATTCATACACAGAAATGACAAGCCTGACCCTGCATTAGTTCAGAAAGAAATTCTTCACAACTATACCATTAGTTACGAGCAGCCGTTCCGTAAATTGCACCACCCCTGAGGCTTAATCAATTGTATCTTACACGCATGAAAATCGCTCTCTATCTCCGCACCTTCCGGCTGGCCTTGTTGCTGGCCTTATCACTCACCTCGCTTGTATCTCTTGCCGGCACGGTCAGGCAGCGACGATCCGGTGGGTATCCGTTTTTTCACCGGTAGCTGGAAAGACGTACTGGCTGAAGCCAAAAAGCAGAATAAGCCCGTCTTTGTCGACATCTACACGACCTGGTGCGGCCCCTGCAAACTAATGGCCAAACAGGCGTTTCCCGACAAAGCCGTGGGCGATCTGTTCAACGCCAACTTTGTCTCTTACCAGATCGACGCCGAGAAAGGCGAGGGTATCGCCATCGCCAAACAGTATGCGATCACCGCCTATCCCACCTCGCTCTTCGTATCGGCGGATGGCAGTCTGATTCAGCGGACCGTTGGCTACGGCGGCATTAAAGGATTCATGGAAGAAGCCGCCAAAGCCGTTGAAGCGGCCAAAGACCCTAAACCAATTGCCGTTTGGGATAAGGAGTTTGTCGAAGGAAAGCGTGACGCCGCCTTCCTGAAAGGGTATCTGATCAAACGGGCAAAACTGGGTATGCCCAATGCCGACGCACTGGAAACGTACCTGACCGTTGTTCCCGCCGCCGAATGGACCACGGGCGATAACGTTGACGCCATCAGCGGCAATCTGACCACCTCTACTTCCAAAGCCTTTGATGCGCTGCTGCTCGCCGCCAAAGACATGCGGGGCGATAATACCCGGATGAAGAGCCTTCAGACTATTATGCAGGCAACCAGTATGGCTGTGCAGCGAGACGAACGGCAGGCAAAAACAGAAGCCGATATCGAGCGAAGCATCAGTAACCGGCTGAAAATAATGAACGTGACAGCCCCCAAACCAATGGCGGCAGCGGACCAGAAAGCAATGGCCGCCGATATTCGGATGAATTACTACAGGCGCACAAACAACATGGCCAAATACCGTGAGCTAGCCACCGAAACAGCAAACGGTCTGATGGCTATCACGAACGATTCGTTAAGTACGAAAAACGCGGCGACCTATCAGCGCTTTATGGACGAAGCCAAATCCGTGCCCGATTCGGTGAAAAACAACCCGAATTTTGTTCGGTACGCCACCATGATGAAGACCGTTGAAACGCAGGTGCTCGCCAACAAGCTAAACAGCCTGGCCTGGACGTACTTTGAAACAACGACCGACCCTGCCGACCTGACTAAAGCCCTGAGCTGGTCGGGCCGGTCACTTGAACTGGAACGATCGTCGGCACTGCTCGACACGTATGCACAGCTCCTTGGTAAACTAGGCCGCAAAGCCGACGCCATAAAGTATGAAGAAGAGGCGCTGGCAAAAGCAAAAGCCACCGGCGAGAGCACTGAAGAATACGAAAAAACCCTGGCAATATTCAGAAAATAAACCTGGGCTGCCAACCAGAGTGGGCCTACCACCTACACAATCGCTGCAACACTCGTGAACCGTTTGGCGTAGTAGATAGTTAACCGGGTTGACTATCTACTACGCCGAATGGTTCTCTCTTTACGCTATACAATTTATTGGGCAAGCGTGTGTTTGTTGCTGGCGACACCAGTACACGCCCAGCTAGCCACTGACAGTTCGTCACCATCGGCTCAACTGGATGCCCTCGATCTGGTAAAGCGCTGGTTTGCCATTTCACTGATGCCTCAGTCGGACTCAGGACTGGGTACGAAGCCACAATGGGCTATTCTGCCCTCGCTCAATTACCAGCCCGCAACGGGCTTTGCCCTCGGCACCATCCTCACGTCGTCGTTTTATCCGAAAGATTCCCCGCGTACCCGTCTGTCGACCATCCATTTGTACGGCGGGTATTCGCAGTTCAACCAGGTGCTGGTAACGGCCATCAGCAACATCTGGACAAAGGGGCACCGGTTTAATAGTCAGGGCGACTGGCGGTTCTACAACTTCCCGACCACAACCTACGGCCTCAGCGCACAAACCCAACTAGCCAACGCCAGCCCGGTCGATTATAATCATATTCGCTTTCATCAGACCGTCTATACAGCCATTGGTGAGGACTACATGGTGGGCGTTGGCTATATGCTCGACCGCCATTTCGATATATTGAACATAGACCGTACCGGACAGCTTACCGACTATGCCCGCTACGGCTCAACTCGACAGACTACTTCGTCGGGGCTATCGCTGGGTGTATTGCGAGACCGGCGTGGTAATCCCAACAACCCTGAGGGCGGTTCGTATCTGCTGGCTCAGTATCGGGTATACGTTCGGGAGTTGGGCAGCACGACCAATTATCAGGCATTGTGGTTCGATTACCGCAAATACATCCCGCTTGGTGGTCGGCTCGAAAAGCAGTTGGCGCTCTGGAGTTTCAACTGGGTCACGTTCGGCGGCAACGCGCCCTATCTCGACTTACCAGCTACTGGCTGGGACACGTATAACAACAGTGGACGCGGCTATTCGATGGGGCGGTTACGCGGCCCCTCACTTCACTACGCCGAAGCCGAATACCGAACGCAGCTAACCGCCAACGGCCTGATTGGCGGCGTTTTATTTGCCAATGCACAAACCATTGGCCCCTGGACTGGCGGGGTGCCAGTCGGCCTTGAAGGCAGTACGCAGCCCTATAAACTACAGGTATGGCCTGGTTTTGGGGGTGGTCTTCGCGTGAAAGTCAACAAAAGCGCCCGCACCAATCTGGCCATTGACTACGGCTTTGGTGCGGGCGGTTCAAAGGGGCTGTATTTTAACCTCAACGAGGTCTTCTAAAGCGCCATGCCTAGGCCATCACGTTCCAAAGGCGGGCGGGAGCCTGTTTGTTCTTGAGTTTATGTTCCCCCACGCTTTCGCACTGGAACGACTCTTTCACGATCTCATAACAAACCTCGGTGATTAAGATCTAGCCAGCCCTATGTGGCTGATTATATAATAGAAAAACATTTTTACCAGATCGGGAACATTCTTCTCTCTCACTACTGTTCCCGATCTGGTAACACTTTGATTTATAAATGTCTCTCAGGAATATACGGTTTTTCTATGCACAAAAGGTTTATGAGAGTAGTGGCTTTAAAGACGTTACGGGAGTTTTGGGAATTATATCCAAAATCAAAGACAGCACTTCAAATCTGGGAGAAGAGGATAACTAATCAAACCTGGGCGAACCCTAACGAGATAATAGCCAGTTTCCCGGGTTCAGATACAGTAGGTAATAATCGGATAGTTTTCAACATAGTTCGTAATGATTTCAGACTCATAGTTACATTTCGGTACAAGCTTCAGATATGCTACGTCAATTTTATAAACACCCATGAAGAATATGATAAAATAGATGCAAAAACTGTTGAACTTTTAAGGTAGTAAATAATAAGGTAGGCCGTAGGGAAATTTATATAATGCAAGCAAGCAGGGGTTAGCGTCAATGCATGACCGTGAAACTCACTGAAATTTATAACTTAATATAATGCCTACATGCAAATTAGTACGCCAACACAATATGTCGCTCGCCCTGTTAAAACGGAGGCGCAGTATAATGAGGCATTAGCCCTCATTGAGACATTAATGAACTGTGAAGATGATTCACCTGACATGGAAACACTTGAGGTTGTTAGCCTTCTCGTTTATGATTACGAGCAACAGAAATTTCCAATTGGAGATATAGACCCAATTGAAGCCATTAAGTACCAAATGGATGAATTGGGAATAACAACAGCAGAAATGGCAGTTCTGGTAGGCGGTAGAAGCCGCCTATCAGAACTATTGAGCAGAAAACGTTCATTGTCTATACGACAGATTAAATCGCTTTCTGCCCGTCTAAAATTACCAGCGGATATTCTGTTGTCTTTAGCTTAATCTTAGGCCATCACGTTCCAGAGGCGGGCAGGCGCCTGCTTGTTCTTGAGTTTATGTTCCCCCACGCTTTCGCACTGAAACGACTCTTTCACGATCTCGTAACACACTTCCGTGATCAGAATCTGACCCGCCTGGGCTGTCGATTGCAGGCGTGAGGCCGTATTCACCACGTCGCCAATGACCGTATAATCCAGGCGGCGCAGGGCTACCGAACCGATGTTTCCCGAAACTACTTCGCCGCTGTTGATGCCGATCGACACTTCGGGCTGGTAGGGTTTGCCCGACAGCTCTTCCTGAATATTCTGAATCTGGGTACGTATCGCCAGGCTGGTTTCAATAGCCCGGTCGAGATGGTATTCGCCCTGAAAAACGGCCATGACCGCATCGCCCATAAATTTATCGACGTAGCCCCCCTGATTGAGGATCTCTTTCACCATCACGTCGAAGTACTTGTTGATCAGGCTTACTACGGTGGCGGGCGTTTCGCGTTCGGCAATGGCGGTGAAGCTACAGATATCGACAAACAGAATGGTAGCTGTGGTTGTCTCAGAAGCCGTTAGCGACTGCTCGAAACCCGATTTAGTCATGAATTTCAGCACGCTTTCATCGACGTACATTCTGAGAATGTTATTCTCTTTCACTGCCTGCACCGTCTGCCGCAGTTCATGCACATGCTGAATGGTTTTCAGCATGGTTAATTCAAGGTCTTCAAAATTGACCGGTTTACAGACAAAATCATAGGCACCCCGGTTCATGGCCATACGGATGTTCTCCATATCACCATAAGCCGATACCATCACCGCTTTCAGGATAGGGTTGAATTCGGCCATTTTGACCAGCAGGGTCAGCCCGTCCATTTCGGGCATGTTTATGTCGGCAAGTACTACGTCGATATCAGGTTCGCGTTGCAATACGGCCATGGCTTCATTGCCATTATGGGCAAACGAAAACTCGTATTTCTGTTCGCGAATCTGCTTCCGAAATTTCTGCTTGATCAGCAGTTCAAGATCGGGTTCATCATCAACGACAAGGATTTTTGCTTTCATGCAGCAGTGCGTATTCGTTTCGTTGATAAAGTTAAGCAGTACGAAATAAATTCAACCGGAAAGGGCCCAACGAATAACGTAAAGGGCGCTTAGGCGGGTTGAATGGTGAACGTTAAAAAAGGAGCTATAACACGGAGGTACACAGAGGGACACGGAGGTACACAGAGAAAAAGAAGACTAACTCTGTGTAACTCCGTGTCCCTCTGCGTACCTCCGTGTTATAGCTCCTTTTATCTCATGGAAACCCTACAACCCAGCCACAGTACGCTTTACAAAGGCGGTGAGGCTCGGACCAGTCAGGCGGTTTTGCGACAGCAGGGCCAGGTCATACAGTTGCTTGGCCATGTTCTGCTGCGCGTCACCTTCCAGACTCAGCACTTTCTGCGCCAGCGCATGGTTGGCGTTAACTACCACGTTGTAGCCACCCGGCAGGTTGCCAAACATACCAGCCTCACCCGATAGGGCCGACATATCTTTCATGCGCCGCATAAATTCAGGCATGGTAATCGATACGGGCAGCTCATCGACCGGCAGCGACTCCACACTGACCATCAGCGATTTGTCGTTCAGCATTTGCTCGAAGGTTTCCTTCAATTTCGTCTTTTCGTCTTCCGACAGCACGCTCTCATTGGCAACACCCGTGTCGATCAGTTTGTCCAGCGTATCGGCATCAACGCGTTTGAAAGTGGTTTTTTCGAGCTTCGATTCGAGGGCATTGATGAAGTGAGCGTCGATGATCGTATCCATCAGCAACACATCATAACCCCGCCGTTTAGCCGATTCGATATAGGCATCCTGTTGGTTGCGGTCGGTTGTGTAGAGCATCACCACTTGCTCACTCTTGTCGGTCTGGTTAGCCTGTACATGCTCCCGGTATTCGTTCAGGGTAAAGAACTTACCCTCGGTGTTCTTCACCAGGGCAAAGTCTTTGGCTTTCTCGTAGAACTTATCGTCGCTCAGGATACCATATTTCACGAACAGGGCGATGTCGTCGAACTTGGCCTCGAAACCAGCGCGGTCATTCTGGAACAACTCGTTCAGCTTATCGGCCACCTTCCGGGTAATATAGCCGTTGATCTTTTTCACGTTGCTGTCTGCCTGTAGGAAACTCCGCGATACGTTGAGCGGAATATCCGGCGAGTCGATCACACCGTGCAGCATCATCAGAAAATCGGGCACCACATCTTTCACCTCGTCGGTGATAAACACCTGACGACTGTAGAGCTGGATCTTCTCCCGCTTCATCTGGAACTTGTCGCTATCCAGCTTGGGGAAGTAGAGCACACCGGTCAGGTTGAACGGGTAATCGACATTGAGGTGAATCCAGAACAGCGGCTC
Organism: uncultured Cytophagales bacterium; assembly: GCA_963750355.1. Lineage (GTDB taxonomy): Bacteria > Bacteroidota > Bacteroidia > Cytophagales > Spirosomataceae > Fibrella. The sequence goes on from CAVVQL010000019.1 coordinate 143,683, forward strand.
GGCCGACATGGGGTACAATTCGCGGTAGAACGTTTTGTAATCCTCGTCGGTCAGGTCATTCGGCGATTTAGTCCAGATCGGGGTGGCGCTGTTGATGACGGTACCATCGAACTCGACCGGGATTGGCAGGAACTTACCATATTTTTCCAGAATGCCACGCAGCCGGTATTTATCCAGAAACTCTTCTGAATCAGACGCAATGTGCAAAATAATGTCAGTACCCCGCTCTGTTTTGTCGGCTTCGGTCAGTTCGTATTCTGTCGAGCCGTCGCACACCCAGCGCACAGCCTGTGCGCCGTCCTGATACGATTTGGTGATGATCTCAACGTTTTCGGCCACCATAAATGCCGAATAGAAGCCCAGGCCAAAATGACCGATAATATTGGTCTCTTCGCCGGCTTTGTCTTTGTACTTCTCAATAAATTCGGTGGCTCCCGAGAAGGCAATCTGGTTGATGTACTTCTTCACCTCGTCGGCCGTCATACCAATGCCGCGGTCGCTGACGGTGATGGTTTTGGCTTCGGGATCAACCGAAACAGTGATTTTCAAGTCGCCAATTTCCTGCCCGAATTCACCGTATGCAGCCAGCTTCTGTAATTTTTGACTGGCATCGACTGCATTGCTGACCAGCTCCCGCAGGAAGATCTCATGGTCGGAATACAGGAATTTTTTAATGATCGGAAAGATATTCTCCGTGTGGATCGAGATTTGGCCTTTTTCGTTTTGTAGGGTCTCCATGCTTTACGTGCGTTAACTGAGTAAAGGGTAAACTGAGTATTGAGTAGTACTTACCAAAAGGCGTTCCAGTACGCGCCGGGCTGTCAGATTGACAGAAAATAAGGCTTTACCGGCCGATGCAGGCAGCGAATTCACACAGCCAAAAAAATGACGTGATCAAAACCGCCTCTAAAAGGCAGTTCGACCACGTCATTCGTCAACGTTCTACGCCTGGGCTATTCTTTCGACGAGAGCGGAATAAGTAGTTTCTCGCCCCGAACGGCCAGGTCTTTTGTTTTGTGGTTCGCTTTCATCAGCGCCTCTTTACTGACACCATATTTCTGGGCAACGACCCGCAGCAGGTCGCCCGGCCCAACGGTGTGAATGGCTTTCACCTTTACGCGCAATTTAGTCACCCCCGATTTTACGCTGTTCTCATCAACGTCAGGGTTTAGGGCTTTCAGGGTGCTCAGTTTCATATTCAACCGACTGGCTACGCCATAAAAAGTTTCGCCAGCGCCCACGGTGTAGGTCGAATTACCCCCTTTTGCTTTGGGCGTTTCCGGCTTTTTTTCGGGCTTTGCCGCTGGCGCGGGTTCTTCTCTAACTGGCTTCTCTGCTTCAGTGCCTTCATCGCCTGCCCGCTTAGGCCGATCAGTCACCTCATCGTCGGGCGGGGCGGGGGCCTGCGAGAGGTCTACCGGAGCAGGCGTGCTGCTGGTGTCGGGCAGCAGGTTTTCGGGGTTGTCGTTCTGCCCGGCCAGGGCCAGATCGGTTGTATCGAGCGGCACGCTGGTCAGTTCTTTAGCATTACCGGTGTCATCGGCCAGGCTATCGTAGCCAATGTACAGCAGAGCCCCAATAAGGCTCACCAGCACCAGCAGGGTAATCAGCGGCAGAGAGGTATTGACCTTCTGGCGTTCATTGACAGGAATTTCGGGCATAGTAGGTAGTAGGGATCTGGTTATTTTAACTGCTCACTCATCTGGGCAACTTTTTCTTTCAGCTCTTCTTTATAGGCCATCAACCGCCGGGCTACCTCCTCGTCGGCAGTGGCAATGATCTGAGCAGCCAGAATGCCTGCGTTTTTTGCCCCGTTGAGCGCTACGGTCGCTACCGGCACCCCACCGGGCATCTGTAATATGGATAGAACCGAGTCCCATCCATCAATTGAATTGCTTGATTTGACGGGTACCCCGATAACGGGCAGAATAGTGAGCGAGGCCACCATACCGGGCAGATGGGCAGCCCCGCCAGCGCCGGCCACAATCACGCGCAGGCCTCTATCGCGGGCCGATTTAGCGTACTCAACCATTTTTTCGGGTGTGCGGTGAGCCGAAACAATGTCCATTTCCCAGGCAACGCCCAATTCCGTCAGCGCATCAGCGGCTTCCTGCATCACCGGACGGTCGGAAATGCTACCCATTATAATTCCTACTTTCATTTACTGCGAAATAACGGACTTTACACGCATTTAGGGTACTGTGGGTTAAGTTTTTACTCAACGCGCCATTTACCTGCAATCAGTTGCCGTTGAGCCGGTATCCGCTTTGTCAGTAAATGTCGGTATCAGGTGAAGCCGCTACTTATTTGTTGGCACCTATTTATAGGTCAAACCCGAAGGCAGGAATCGTAGTTTAAGCATATATGACAACAACTGAGTGGGGCTGGCTGCTATACGGGCTCCTGATAACAGTCCTTTCATTTATTCATCTGCTCCGGCTCGAGTACTGGTGGGTGCGTATCTGGGATTTCCCGCATACGCAACTTGCCACGCTGGCGGTTATTGGCCTGCTTGGCTGGGCCATTTTTGTGCAGGTCTACAGCTGGCCCCACTGGCTGGCTCCGGCTGGCCTCACCGCCGCCCTTATCTATCAGGCGTGGCTGTTCTGGCCCTACACCATGTTGCACCCAAGGCAGGTACCACGGCAGCGCTACCCACGTGGTCAGGGTAAGTCGGCGCAGCAAGACCCCAACACCCTAACGCTGTTAACTGCCAACGTATTGATGACCAATACGCAATGCCCAAAGGTGCTTGACCTGGCCCGTAAACACCAGCCGGATCTAATCATGATTCTCGAAGCCAGCGCTCACTGGAAACAGGAGTTATCGTCACTCGAAGCCCACTACCCCTACCGGATTCTGTATCCTCAGGAGAACACCTATGGCATGTTGTTTTACTCGAAACTGCCTTTTGCCCACAAGGAGCTGCGTTTTTTAGTCGAAGAAGACATTCCGTCAATCTACGTGCAGTTGGAAATGGAGTCAGGGCAGATCGTGCATTTCTACGGCGTTCATCCGCAGCCACCCAGCCCTACCGAGCACTACCGTTCAACCGAACGTGACGCCGAACTGGTACTTATTGGCCGGGAGGCACGCAGGCAAACTGGCCCTGTACTGGTGGCGGGTGACCTCAATGATGTGGCCTGGTCACACACCACGCGGTTGTTTCAACGCCTCAGCGGCCTGTTCGATCCACGCGTTGGCCGGGGGTTATACAGTACATTCCACGCCAATTATTTCTTTCTGCGCTGGCCGCTCGATCATGTTTTTGTGTCGCATCATTTCCGGTTACGCTCCCTGCGCCGCCTGCCTGCCAGCGGCTCCGACCATTTTCCAATCTTAGTTTCCCTAACCTACAATCCAGATCCGAAACGGGTTAAAAACATTCCTGAACCCGAAGGGAATGACGTAGAAGAAGCTCAGGAAATTGTAGAGAAAAGTGCGGAGGAAACAGAGTGACGGTAACGGATACTAAGTTTTGGCTGCTGCATGCGCTACGCATCAGCAATGAGCCTTTTACCAAAAGACCTATCTCTCGTTCAACCGATTCAGTGCGGCTCTTGCCTTGTTGTCGATACTGTTTTTGTATTCGTGCTGCCCGTAGGTCAGGGCTTTTTCAAAGGCCTGCTTTGCCTTGGCTACGTTGCGTTGCTGCTGATAGAGATAACCCAGTTGCAGGGCCGACATAGCGCCAAACGAGAGCTGAACGGGATCACTCAACGAAATAGACCGTTCGAAGGCGGTGATGGCCGCCGGTACATTGCCCTGCCTCTGGTAAATCCTCCCCAACCGGTAAGCGTATTCGGCCTGCTGAGGCACAGTTGTGAAGCTGGCTTCAGAATAGGGTTTCAGTACCCTAAGGGCCTGTTCTGTGTAGCCCCCGTCTGAGGCTAGTCGGGCCTGCATCAACACGCGCTGCTGCTGAACGGGAAACGCTTTCAGGTAAATAACCGCCATTTTCTGAGCCGCTTTGTCGGCCTCAACAACGGTACGCCCCGTGGCCGCCACACGAGATAGTTCAGCGCGGGCGCGGGTATCGTCGCCGAGCAGCCAGTAACACAGAAAGCGTTTGTAATAGCTATCCTTCACCAGATTCTGGCCTCGATACCCGGTCAGAAACCGACCATAATGTGCTAGTGCAGTGGCGTATTGCCCTTTTTGCAGGTAAATATCGCCCATTAGGTTTTCCAGCACGGGCAACGATACGTAGGCAGGTCCGTTGGGAAGCGTTGTGAGCCAGGCCAGCGCCTGCTCGGAATGCCCGTTTTTCATGGCCGTTGTGGCCGCAAAGAACTGAACCAGCAGGTTGTCTGGTGAGTCAGCTGCAAACCGGCTCAGGCGTTCTTCGTCACTGTCGGTAAAACGCAGCACATACGCCCGGATAAGCAGTTCGGCCAGGCGCGCTTCTAGGCCAAAGACAGTGTCACGTTGTGCGCGTTGCAGATCAGCAAGGCCTTCGCTTATGCTGCCGCGCAGGCCCAGCAACCGGGGCACCCAGGCATAGCTGTCGGGTACCGAGCCAATCATGACCCGCAGCACCCCCAACGATTTATAGGTGGGCAGAAAGTTGGGGAACAACCGCTGGTTTTCGGCCAGCAGTTTATACGCTTTAATCACGTCCCAGCTGGCGGCGGTCTCTTTGCCAAATTTAAGTTTCACAAATGCCCAGTGCAACCGAACCTCGGCCAGAAGCAACCGCTGATACGGCGACTTTTTGTCGAGCCCGGCCAACTGGTTCAGGCGGTCAGACTCACGGGTGGCCAGTTGATCGAACAGGCGATCATCGTCGGAACTTAGCAGGGCGATCATATCAGCGTAATCAGCCATGTACAGATGCAGGCCATTGACGGGAGCCGTAGGCTCGGTCATCAGTGTCTGCCGGGCCGAGTGCAACCGACCTTTGGTCAGATCAGCGTAGGAACGTTGCAGCCCCGGTGTCCAGACGAAATCCTGTGCCTTTCCGGAAACAGCCCATGTCAATAGCCCAAAAAGTAGCAGATGTCGCATTGTGGCACAAAGCTACACACGAACGCAGTGCAGGAATTTCGGCCTGATAAAACGTAGTTTCACGGCAACCCCCTATATTGCCACATTAATTAGCCCATGTCCACCAGGCATACATGAGTTTTTATTTGCTATTCTACGGGTTGGTCCTATTTTTCTACGACTTACTAGCCTCACTTGGCTATTCTTCCCTAATCGGAATTAACCAGTTCAGACGTGCGCAGCAGCAGATTGGCTCCCGGCAGGCCCATTGGGTACTGCGTCTGGTAGCCGTATTGCTGATTACGGCCGGGCTTGGTGTGCGGTAGTACCATGCGTAACTTCATTTTCTCTCGTACGTCACACCCAGCGTCAGCCGTAGATCATCGTTGACACGCCCCGGCACAACAATGCTTTCGTACGAGTGGGCCAGCGTGCTTCTTACGCTCAGGTAGGTACTGAATTTGTATTGAACGCTGATGCTCCCATTCCAGCGTACATTATGGGGTTGTCCTTCTGCTGAGCGATTTAGGGCGGGCTGATAAAAGACCGTATGCGACACCGTCCAGCGATCATTGTCAAACATGTATTCACCAAAAAGCCGGGCCGAGTTACGAAACGTGTTTATATCGTTCAAAACGGCGAAATCGGTGTTCTCGTGCAGGAGTACGTTGGTAATAGAGAGATACGCTCGCTTTCGGAAGAGCAGTTTGTAGCCAATTCCCGCCCCCAGCGTGTACCGATTCAGAATCTGCCGCAAATTGCTTTTTTCATAAGCACCAAAAGCGAGGTAATACAGCCTGTTCTGGTGCAGCAGTGTTAGCCGGGCATCGGCAAAATAGTCACGTTCGGCCAGTGTGTTGTTTTGCCGACCGTATACAAATGAAGGCGCCGACGACAATTTAGCCCGTTTACTCACCGTCACGTCGAACGCCCCCACCAGTTGCAACAGCGACCGACTGACGTTGCCACTCGTCAGGGTTCCATCGGCGGTGAGGCGTACCCGGTACGTGAGTGTGTCGTCGTCCGCGATACCCTTTTCATCATCGTCGCCCAGGCTGGCATTGACCCCTGTTGAATCAATCCCTGTCTGCGTAGTATCGGCCGATGAAGGGCGCAGTGGATCGGGCTGCTCGGTGTTTTGAGCAACGATTGACAGCGAGGTTAGCCACAAACCGACAAGCAGGAGAAAACGCATAATTCTGTTTTTAGTAAAACGACACAGTGATGTCCGTAAAACTCGCTTCATTGCGGTAAAAATAGACTCATGCCAACTAAAACCCGCTGGGCCATCCTGGGCTTAGGCCGTATTGCCCACAAATTCGCTACCGACCTTGTTACCCTGCCCAACGCCGAGCTGGTAGCCGTTGCCTCGACGGACCAAACTCGGGCCGACGAATTCGCCGCACAATATCCACGGCCAGATGGCACGCTGCCCCAGGCGCTGGGCACCTACGAGGCGCTGACTACCATGGCCGATGACATCGACGTGGTGTACATTGCCACCCGCCACGTATACCACCGCGCCAACACGCTGCTCTGCCTGAATGGCGGGCTGGCGGTACTCTGCGAGAAACCATTCGGCATGGATATTGGCGACGTGAATCAGATGCTCGACGTGGCCGAAGCCCGGCAGACATTTCTGATGGAGGCCCTCTGGAGCCGGTTCATGCCCACTATTCAGCAGGCCAAAGCATGGGTATCCGAAGGGGCTATTGGTCAGGTGCTGACAATCAAAGCAGATTTCGGGTTCAAGGCAGACTACGACCCCAACAAGCGACTGTTCAACAAAGAACTGGGCGGCGGGTCGCTGCTCGATATTGGCATTTATCCGCTCTTCATCAGCTACCTCATCAACGGCATGCCCACCAGCATTACGGCAGCGGCTACCCTCGCCCCCACCGGGGCCGACGAACAATGCGGCATGGTGTTGACCTACAGCAATGGGGCTATGGCGGTTCTGAACAGTACGTTTATGACCAATACCGAGAATGTTGCGCTCATTTACGGCACCGAAGGCACCATCCGCATCAATGGCGGACGTTTCCACGAATCAACCGCCCTGACGCTCGAAAAACCCGATGCCGAGCCGGTAACAAATACCTACGACCGCAGTACCTCCGGCTACAACTACGAGGCCCAGCACGTGATGGACTGCCTTAACGAAGGCTTTACAGAAAGTCCATTGTGGAGCCACGCCGACAGCCGCAACCTGATGACACTCCTCGACGATGTTCGCCGCGCCGCAGGCATCATCTACGAGTGAGACTAAGTGCAAAAGTCCAAAAGTCTAAACGGTCCGCCGTTGCGGTTGCTCCGCCTGTTAGCCTCGGAGCGGAGCAACCGCAACGGCGGACCGTTTAGATTTTTGGACTTTAGACTTTCAGACTTTAGACTTTTGGACTATTAACCTTCGGACTACCCTATGCCCTTATCTTTGCCAGCATGACCGACCGCTATACCCAACGGGGCGTTTCTGCCGACAAAGAAGACGTTCATAACGCCATTGCCCGCCTCGATAAAGGCCTGTTCCCGAAGGCTTTCTGCAAAATTGTGCCCGACGCGCTGGCCGGTGACCCCGCCTATTGCACCATCATGCACGCCGATGGCGCTGGCACCAAATCATCGCTGGCGTACCTCTACTGGCGCGAAACCGGTGATATGAGCGTCTGGAAAGGCATTGCCCAGGACGCCGTGGTGATGAACACCGATGATTTGCTCTGTGTAGGCGCTACGGGTCCTATGCTTCTCTCGTCGACCATCGGCCGCAACAAAAACCTGATTCCCGGCGAGGTCATTGCCGCGCTCATCAACGGTACCGAGGAGGTGCTTCAGATGCTGCGCGATCACGGCATCGACATTCACAGCACCGGCGGCGAAACTGCCGACGTGGGCGATCTGGTACGTACGCTGATTGTGGATAGTACCGTGATTGCCCGGATGCCCCGCGCCGACGTGATCAGCAACGACCAGATTCGGCCCGGCGACGTGGTGGTGGGGCTGGCCTCGTACGGACAGGCAACCTACGAAACGGAGTACAACGGCGGCATGGGCAGCAATGGCCTTACCTCGGCCCGACACGATGTGCTGGTCCACGACCTGGCCGACCGCTACCCCGAAAGCTTCGATCCGGCCATTGACCGCAGCCTGATTTATAGCGGCAGTATGCAGTTGCAATCGCCGGTTGCCGTGGGCAACGGGCCAGATGGCCAGCCGCAGACGATGCCGGCCGGTAAGCTGATTCTATCGCCAACGCGTACCTACGCCCCGGTGGTAAAAACGCTGCTCGATCAATTACGCGGGCAGATCCACGGCATGGTACACTGTTCGGGGGGTGCGCAGACGAAGGTGCTGCATTTTATCGACAACCTGCACGTGGTGAAAGATAACCTGTTGCCTATACCTCCGCTATTCGAGTTGATCCAGCGGGAGAGTGGTACCTCGTGGCAGGAGATGTTCAAGGTCTTTAATATGGGGCACCGGCTCGAGGTGTATCTGGCTCCTGAACACGCCCAGACCGTTATCGACGTATCACGGTCGTTCGGCATTGATGCTCAGGTAATTGGTCATGTAGAGGCGTATGTGGGCAAGCGGGTAACTATTAAACACAACTCCGACACTTTTACCTACTAACAAGTTGGTTAATTGCGTAAGAGGTGGTAGTTTGGCAACGGACCACATCAGCGAGCGCCATGAAACTGGCTTTGATTTTCAATCTCTTAGCTTTACTGGCTTTAAAGAGCTACGCCCAGACCACGCTCTTTCAGCAGGACTTTTCAGCGGGCGGCACGCCTTCCGCTTATGTCGATGCGGTCAGCCCCGGCATAACCAAGTTTACAGACATCAGCGTTACCGTAGGCTCAAACGCGACACCAACTATCACTATTAAGAATGGGGCTATCGAATTAGCCCGGCTTAACGCCGACAACGGCGGCGGTCAATGCCGCTTGGTACGTAGCATTGATTTATCGGCAACAGCGACAAGTTTATATATTCAGTTTACGGTCGATATTGCTGTTGGAAATGCCACTTTATGGAGCCCAGGTACAGGGGCTGCCTTCTTCAATATTGGCAATGGGACAACCTTTGATAACAACGGTACGACCCCGGTCAATGCAGAGACCTTTGGAAAATTATTCTTCAGTATTGGCGGTACGGCTCAAGCTGTAACCTGGACGCTAGCCAAGCGTGTAAACTCAACAACTACTAATGGTACGACCTATTTCCAGGGCAAACATCTTGTAACCTGGGTACTAAACCGCGACCGTGTGGGCACCCTAACTTACGTAAGACCAAATGGTGTGTCTGGCCTGGAATCGTTGGGTCCTGACAGGTGGGATGCCTGGGTTGATGGCACCTTAGTCTTGGATAAAGTGCCAGCTACTACAGCCGGAATCGACCTGCGCAAGTTCAAATTCATCTTCGACGGAGCTATAGGCACAGTCACTCTCGACGATTTCCTGATTCGCGATGTCAGTGGTGCCCTGCCGGTGGTGATCTCCAATTTCAAAGCCGTTGCCACTGTCTCGCGTGTCGAGTTGAGCTGGCAAACGCCGCAGTTGTCATCATCGGTGTTCAGCGTAGAACGGAGTGCCGATGCGAAAGAATTTACGGTTATCGGCAATACCGAAGCCACCGAACCTACCGATGGGCCACGCGTCCACACCTTTACCGACAACTTACCGCTAGCGGGAACAAGCTACTACCGGTTGCGACAAACCGATACCGACGGTACGTTCATGGTTAGTAAAATTGTGGCGGTTGAAAGGCCCACGAATATGCCCAATTTTGCTGCCTCCGCCGAAACAGGCCTGGGTATGGCCATTACTATCTACCCCGAAAACCTGACCGACGCAACGTACCAGCTCACGACCATAACGGGCCAAACGGTTCTGTGCCACCAACGCAAAATGCCCGATGGGCGAGTAACGCTGCTGCCGCACCATTCCCTCCCATCGGGCATTTATTTGCTCACTGCCAGTACCGAAACCACACGGGTTACCCGGCGTTTGCAGGTACGTTGATCTTACTTCAATACGGGTGCCCCCGTATACATCATGTTGGCGCCTGGCTTGAAATCGTCTGACGATCCTACTGATAAGTCAGGCGTAGTTGACCGGCGACCACCTGTTGTCAAGCCTTTCATGTGGTTGACAGCTGCCGCTAACAGCGGATCACGCAGATCTCCCAATGGTACCAGTGCTCCGTAAGGCTCGTTTACTTCTACCGTGGGCACAAAGCCATTCCCGTAGTCTGACTCGTTATTTTTATTGAATGACTTGAAAACAATGGGCTGCATTCCCCACAGGTTTTTTGGGTTGGCCTTATCGGTAATCGTGATCGATCCAACATTTTTGCCGTAGGAGGTTGTACCGATTGTGTTGACCGTCATAAATGGACGCAGCCCGTTGACAATCAATTCACTGGCCGATGCCGTGCGGCGCGTTGTCATTACATAAAGACGGGTTAGCTGATTGCCAATGTTGTTAGGCTTGACCTGAAAATAGTCATAAAAGAAGTCATCGCCCTGACTTGCCTTAACAGCCTGCGTCAGTACGTTGTTGTACTCGCGGCGGGCAAAAGGTACTTTCGGCTGGTTGTTCAAGCCTTTTACAATCAGGCTGGCTAATTTGACGGAAGATGCCACTGACCCACCGCCATTGTATCGCAAATCCAGAATCAGTTCGTTGGCTCCCTGAGCTTTGAACTTACTGAAAATAGCGTCGATCTGATTGTCGTATGTTGCAACTGATGAACCATTTGGACCCGGCACAAACTGGTTGTACATCAGGTATGCAATCTTGCGTGAACCGTCGGTATAGACTGAATCTTTGTAAACCGGATTTTCCTGGAATACAACCGGCGTAACGGGTATCGTAGTGCTTCCTTTAACAATAGATCCGTTCTGCACATTGGCAATACCATACACCTGAGTGGCTGATTCATCGGCAAAGGCTTTGTTCAAAACGCTCTGATCAGTAGTCAGGTTAATGCCATTGACCGAATAAAACATATCATTGCGCTTCAACCCGGCCTTATCGGCAGGCGAACCAGACGCCACATAGGTTATTACGCCCACCACATCGGTTGACGTTGACGATGTGCGCACCAGAGTAAAGTCGATACCGGTTGTTTTAGTCTCACCGTTAAGCGATGCCGTCAGTTCGGCAGCACTTTCCTGAATCCACGAGAAGCGGTCGCGCTGCGGATTGGCGGTATTGCCATAATCGTACAGCAACGAATAAAAGAAATCGCTGGGTTTCTTCGTGGTGTCGGGATTCGCCGGAATCTTGGTATTCCAGTAGTAGTAATCCCGCATGTTGCTCAGAATCCACTTGTCGATCGACCCGTTGCTCGACGAAGTCGCGCCAGTTCCTGTACTTGTTCCAGTACCTACCGGTGTAATGTCGACAGGGTCTTTCTTGCAACCCGTCAGCAGCAACGTACCCGAAGCACAAAGCGTCAGACCAGTACGCAGTAATTTTTTTGTTACGTTCATAGAATGTGTTGTTGACTGTCTATATCCTCACTGCACTAGTAACGCAAAAAGCCCGCAAACCGTGGCAGGACGGGCTTAAAAAACTATGAAAAGATGTAGCTACACGGTTACTGTTCAGTTCTTTTCCGGAAGTGCCAGACCAGACCCAGGTACGAATAAAATACGCCCGATTTGAAGTTAGACCGGGCCGATGGCGATAGCTCAAAGGCGACCCTCAGATTGGGCAGGCTGGCAACCGGTGCCGCCCGCGCGCCAACGTGCAGCGAATAACCCTCCAGTACCCTGTCTCCATTGACGGCGTTCAGCGCATTGATCTGTATGCCCGGCCCAACATAGTAGTTGACCCGTTCGGTGCGGCTGACGTTGATCATTGGGCAGAAGGTGGTACTAAGTTGCTCGAACAGCGAATTGGTTTGCAGCCGACTATCCAGCCAGACGAGCTTATCGGGATTGGTACTGACCGTGAACAAGCCGAAGCTGTTGAACGGATAATAGCCCACCGACGCCTGGCTAAAGGCCGTTACGGGCAAGGCAAGCAATAGAAGAATGGAAAGGTGCTTCATAGGTGTAAGGAAAGGGGTTATGCCACAGAGATACACAGAGGGGAACAGAGTTGCACGGAGTTCGCTATATAAAACTCCTGTGTAACTCTGTTCCCCTCTGTGTATCTCTGTGGCCAGAAACTTATTTCATCATTTTCGCCAGTTTGCCCGACGATTGCATGTTGTTCATTTTCTTCATCATCTTCTTCATTTCCTCAAACTGTTTCAGCAGATTGGTTACCTGCTGAACGTCGGTGCCCGAACCGGCGGCGATGCGCTTTTTGCGGCTCATATCAATAATTTCCGGCCGTGCCCGCTCTTTCGGCGTCATTGAACTGATGATGGCTTCGATTGGCGCAAACGACTTATTATCCAGATCGAGGTCTTTCACCATCTTGCCCATGCCCGGAATCATACCGATCAGATCCTTGATGTTACCCATCTTTTTGATCTGCTGTAGCTGGCTCAGGAAGTCGTCGAAGTCGAACTGATTCTTCCGCATCTTGGCGTTGATACGGCGCGCTTCGTCATCATCAAACGCCTGCTGGGCGCGTTCAACCAGCGAGATCACGTCGCCCATGCCCAGGATTCGGCTGGCCATCCGGTCGGGGTAGAAGACGTCGAGCGCCTCCATTTTCTCGCCCGTGCTCATGAACTTGATGGGCTTGTTGACCACCGCCCGGATCGACAGCGCCGCCCCACCCCGCGAATCACCGTCGAGTTTGGTCAGCACCACCCCGTCGAAATTAAGCCGGTCGTTGAAGGTCTTAGCCGTATTCACCGCGTCCTGTCCGGTCATTGAGTCGACAACGAACAAGGTCTCGGCGGGGTTGAGCGCTAATTTTACCTGCTCAATCTCCTGCATCATGACCTCATCAACCGCCAAACGACCGGCGGTATCAACGATCATGACCTTTTTGTTCGTCCGTTTGGCATGGGCAAGCGCATTCTGGACAATAGAGACGGCATTCTTGTTTTCGGGCTCGGCAAATACTTCCACGCCAACCTGCTCGCCCAGCACTTTCAACTGGTCGATGGCGGCGGGGCGGTAAATATCGGCCGCAACAAGCAGGACGCTTTTACCCTGCTTTTTGATATGCGCAGCCAGTTTCCCCGAAAACGTAGTCTTTCCCGAACCCTGTAGGCCGGCAATCAGAATAACGGCGGGGTCACCTTTCAGGTTAATCGGTTTGGCTTCGGTGCCCATCAGTTCGGTCAGCTCTTCCTGCACGATCTTGACAAACAACTGCCCCGGCTCAACGGCAATCAGTACCTTCCGGTCGAGGGCCTTCTCCTTTACCCGGTCGGTCACGTCTTTTGCCACTTTATAGTTCACGTCGGCATCGGTCAGCGCCCGCCGCACCTCTTTGATGGTAGCGGCAACGTTAATTTCAGTAATGCGGCCCTGACCCTTCAGGGTTTTAAAGGCCTTATCAAGTTTACTCTGTAGGTTCTCGAACATGATATTGTAAACGTAGTAGCCGCAAAGATAACGGTTTCGCTCACAGCCGCCTATACCGGGCTCAAAGCCATGACAGAATGGCCATTGTCGGCTCATCGCTCCTGTCCATTACTCTATAGAGTAAAAATAAATTGCCGGTTGATAACAATTGTAATCTAATTTTTTCGTCTAAAATTTACATATTGCCTACCCCTTCCGATGAACACCTGACCAACTTATCCTATTACTGCCAACCTATGATAAAGAATAGTGTCTCGCCTGTGCTGTTTTGTTTGGTAGCGGCCAGCCTGCTTGGATCACCTGCCATAGCCGCTAGTATTCAACAGGTTAGTGATCAGCCTGTTAAGGAAACAGTTGGTAAAGCAACCAGTAAAAAGCCCCGGATTACCCGGCCAACATCTACCAGGGGCAGGTCAACGGCACCAAAATCGACAACGGCTGTAGCGAAGGCCAACAGTAAACCCGGTAAACGCTTCTGGTCACGCATAATGGATGCCTTCCGGGATGTCCACTCGGTTGAAAAGAAAACCAATAAGTAAGCCGTTGGCTTTCTCTACACCCGGAGAAAGCCAACTCTTCGCTTATTTATCGAAGGTATACACCGTTGTTTGGGTGTAGGTCTGTCCAGGCTTCAGAATCGTGTTCGGGTACGTCGGCTTGTTGGGAGAGTCGGGATAATGCTGCGCTTCCAGCGCGAATCCACCCCGGTACGGCGTCATACGACCATATTTGCCTTTATCGGTACCGGTGAAAAAGTTACCGCCGTAGAACTGCATGGCTGGTTCGGTGGTCAGCACACCCATCTTGATCCCCGACTTATCGCCGACAATTTCAACCGCCTTGTCGAGTGACCCCATTTTGTGGTTCAGCACCCAGTTGTGGTCATAGCCACCGCCAAAGGTGAGCTGTTCGTTTTTGGCATCGACCCGTGCGCCAATGGCCGTCGGCTTACGAAAGTCGAACGGCGTGTCGGCTACCGGCGCGGGCTCTCCCTGCGGAATCAGTCCTTTGTCTACCTGCGAATACCGGTCGGCATCGATCATCAACACGTGGTTGTTGATGGTACCGCTTCCGTCGCCGTTGAGGTTGAAGAACCCGTGGCTGGTTGGGTTATACGGTGTTGGCTTATCGGTGGTGGCTTTATAATCGATCTTTAGCCCGTTGTTGCCATCGATGGAATACGTCACCGTCGTGGTCACGTTTCCGGGGAACCCGCCCTCCCCATCTTTCGACAGGTAGGTTAGCTGCAGGGTTTTGTCGTCGATCTGTTTGGCATCCCACACCTGCTTATGGAAACCCGTGGGGCCACTATGCAAGGTGTTACCGTTGTTGTTCTGGGCCGTTTTGTAGGTCTTCCCGTCGAGGGTAAACTGAGCTTTTCCGATCCGGTTTCCGAACCGCCCCACGATGGGGCCAAAGAATTCTGCGCCCGCCGTTTCGTACTCTTTCAGGCTACCAAAGCCCATCGCTACGTCGGTTAGTTTACCGTTTTTATCGGGCACCAATACACTGACGATCCGGGCACCGTAGTTGGTGATAGCCGCCTGTATGTTGTCTCCTTTGAGAATATACAGAGCCGTTTTTTTGCCGTTGATGGTGCCCTCAAACGCTTTTGGGTCGGGGAGTTTGTAATCGATCGCAGTCGTGTCAGACATAGCTGTTGAATCAGTTTCGGTAGCCGTTTCGGAATCACCCGATTTCGTCGCCGTTTGGCATCCGCCTCCCGACAATAAGACCACTAACGCAATTGGGACAATGAGATTTTTCATGTTGAAAAGGGACAGGGCCAGTTAAACAGGCGCAAAGTAAAGAGAAACGAGGGCTCTAGTTACTACAAAAAAACGCCGACCAGGGGGTCGGCGTTTTTTTCATTACTAACCTATGATGAAACAAGTTCATACCGGGTAAAGTACGCAACTGGTTATATCTCACCATTTTTAAAACAATACTTATACATCTCAGCGTAGAGGCGGCTTTTTTATCCATTAAACGGGACCGGGGTAAAGCCACATGTCAGGCTGCCTGTTCCTGTTTACAGCGTTTTCAGCACTTCGTTCATGCTCCGCACCGCGTCGGCCGATTTGTTAAACGTAGCCTGCTCTTCGTCGGTGAGTTTATAGTCGATGATCTCTTCCCAACCATTTTTGCCAATCACAACAGGCACACCCAGGCAAATGTCTGACTGCCCATATTCGCCTTCCAGGGCCACGCAGCAGGGGAATATGTGTTTCTGGTCACGCACAATGCTTTCAACCAGTTCGGCCACGGCCGCACCGGGTGCATACCAGGCCGACGTACCGATCAGTTTGGTTAGCGTAGCCCCTCCCACCATGGTGTCGGCAGCTACTTTCTGCAACGTGTCGGCATCCAGGAACTGACTGACCGGTACCCCGTTGCGGGTAGCCAGGCGGGTCAGCGGAATCATGGTGGTGTCGCCATGTCCGCCAATTACAGCGCCGTGAATATCGTTGGGTGGGCAGTCCATGGCCAGCGACAGGTACGTTTTGAAGCGGGCCGAATCGAGAATACCACCCATACCGATAATGCGATTTTTGGGCAGACCCGACGACTGCAAAGCCAGTTGGGTCATGGTATCCATGGGGTTGGAGACAATGATGATGATGGCCTCGGGCGAGTGTTTCAGAATGTTCTCGGTCACACCCTTCACAATATTGGCGTTGGTGCCGATCAGCTCCTCGCGGGTCATGCCCGGCTTGCGCGGAATACCCGACGTAATAACGACCACGCCTGAACCAGCCGTTTTGGCGTAATCGTTGGTGCTGCCGGTGATTTTGGTATCGAAGCCACAGAGCGTTGCCGTCTGGAACATATCTAAGGCTTTACCTTCGCTAAGGCCTTCTTTTATGTCGAGCAGCACAACCTCTTCGGCCAGTTCTCGGCGGATAATGTTATCGGCACAGGTAGCCCCAACGGCTCCGGCTCCTACTACAGTAATTTTCATGCGATAAACAGAGTTAAAACGGGTAAGTCGACTGGGCGTAAAGTTCAGGTACACCACCCAGCAAAACAAGGCATGAAGCCCGGCGATCTAATCAGATTTACTTATTTCAATTGCCAGGCTTGGCTGCAATCCTTAATCAATCCGTTCTTTGTCATCCCGACAACAGAGGGAGCATGGCCTTCTAGCCGAAATTTTTCTCCTTTTCCACAGGTACGCCACGCTCTCCCGTTCTCGGGATGACAAAAAAGCTTCATCACCCCATGCGTTTACTTCCCTTCATTTTTACCCGCGACTCCTATGTGGTGCTCGACTTCTCAGCCAGCAATCCTGATCTGGCTACCCTCGACCTTACCGATATTCATCTGTTCGATGCCTACGTGTCGGGGAAACTTCGGGCAGCAGGCGCGGTAGTGGGCGTGGGCGGCTACGGCGAAAACCGGGTTATTTACCGCGAAAGCGGCCATTTTACCCCGGCTGGCGATGAACCACGGACCGTACACCTCGGCGTCGATTTCTGGGCCAAAGCGGGTACGCCGGTCTTCGCACCTGTCGATGGGGTGGTGCATAGTTTTGCCGATAATGCTGGCTATGCCAACTATGGCCCTACCATTATTCTGGAACACCAGACCGCATCGGCGGACCGCGACGGTTTTCCGCGCTACAGCCTCTACGGGCACGTATCGCGGGCCTCGCTGGCCGATTTATACGAAGGGAAGCCTATTCAGGCAGGCGAAAAACTCGCCGAGCTTGGCCCCTACCCGGAGAACGGCGACTGGCCACCGCATCTGCATTTCCAGCTTATGCACGATATGCTGGGCCTGCGTGGCGATTTTCCCGGCGTCTGCCGATTATCGGAAGCAGACTACTGGCTCAATCTGTGCCCAGACCCCAATCCGTTTGTGTTTTAGATTGGGCGTAGCCCCCCGCCGGAACCTACTGCAACGCCGCTACGCCGGGTAGGGTCTTGCCTTCCATGTATTCGAGCAGGGCACCGCCGCCGGTCGATACGTAGCTGACACGGTCGCCGTAGCCCGCGTTGTTGATGGCCGAGGCCGAATCGCCCCCACCAATGAGCGAGAACGCGCCGTTTTCTTCGGTGGCTTTCACGACGGCTTCGGCAATGGCGTTGGTACCCGTGGCGAAATTTGGGAATTCAAACACACCCATTGGGCCGTTCCAGAGAACCGTTTTTGAGTTGGCAATGATCTCTTTGAACAACTCCACCGATTCGGGACCGATGTCGAGGCCCTGCCAACCATCGGGAATATGACCAGTGGCAACGATCTGGCGATTGGCGTCATTCGAGAAGGAATCCGCACATATGTTATCCAAAGGCATTACGATTTTCACGCCTTTGGCTTCGGCTTTTTTCAGAATCTCCAGCGCCAGTTCCTGCTTGTCGGCTTCGAGTAGTGATTTGCCGATCATGCCGCCCTGCGCTTTGGTGAAGGTATAGGTCATGCCGCCGCCGATAATGAGCGTATCGACGGTATCGAGCAGGCGTTCGATGATCAAAATTTTATCCGAAATTTTGGCCCCGCCCATGATCGCCGTGAAGGGCCGCTCGGCATGGTTCAGGATTTTGTTGGCATTCTCGATTTCGGCCAGCATGACATAGCCACACACGCGATCCTGGAAAAACTGCCCAATCACAGCCGTGGAGGCATGGGCCCGGTGAGCGGTTCCAAACGCATCGTTGACCCAAACATCGCCCAGTTTCGACAGTTTTTCGGCAAAGGCTACGCTGCCTTTTTCCTCTTCTTTGTAGAAACGGAGGTTTTCGAGCAGCAATAATTCACCGGGCTTGAGGCTGGCAGCCAGATCGGTAGCCGACTGACCAATGCAATCATCCGCAAATTTTACCTCGCGGCCGAAGGTTTCCGATAGCGTGGGAATCAGGTGTTTTAGCGAATATTTTTCCGTAGGGCCATCTTTCGGGCGACCCAGGTGCGACATCATGATGGCTGAGCCGCCGTCGGCCAGAATCTTATTGATCGTAGGAATCGTCGCCCTGATCCGGGTGTCGTCGGTGATGGTATAGTCCGTATCGAGCGGCACGTTGAAGTCGACCCGAACGAGGGCTTTTTTACCGGCAAAATTGTAGGAGTCTACGGTCTGCATGGAGCGTCGGAAGGTTATTTCTGGTTTGTATTACGGCCCAAAAGTACGCGAATCCAGACGTGAGGAAGTTAACTATGCGATAGTTTGCCTAAATTTCCCCTATTTCAGGGTCAAATTACCAAACCGAAGTTTCACCCGCATGACTGGCATTGAAGAAGCGAACGTACAAACAGTGGTCGCTTATGTTGACGCATACAACCGCAAAGATATTGACGGCATGATGGCCTGTCTGGCCGACGATGTCATTTTTGAGCACCTGACCAACGGCCATCCGGTGATGACCCTGAATGGGAAAACTGCTTTTCGGGAGCAGGCCGAAAAGGCAGCTCAGCTATTCAGTCAGCGCGAACAGACGCTCGGCGACCGGACCGTAGCTGACGATGTGATCAGCGTAAAAATTGACTATACCGCCACCCTCGCCTCTGATCTAAACGGCATGGCGGCGGGCGAAACGATTAGCATGCAAAGCCACTCGGTATTTGTTTTACAGGACCGGCTCATTAGCAAACTAATTGATATTGAGTAGATAATGCCTGCATCAAAAGCTTTCACCGGCTCCGCCGCCAGCGAAGTCTCCGCCGCCGAAGCGAGGGCCGGTCGGCTGACTCTGGGCATTCGATACGCCTTGCACCGTGGTTAGCAGGCCCACATGACGGAGCAGTTCGAGGGGTGGCTCCTCATCGATCGCGTCGGTGAATCCGTAGTGCGGGGTACGCAGGTATCGAATCAGCAGGATGGCCAGGCCGATCACAATTCCCCCATGCACGGCGAGCGTAACCGAGAGCGGCCACGTTCCCACGTAATGATAGACGGTAGCAACGGCGGCGGCCAGCCCTACTACCGCAACAATCAGCAGCATGCGATTGCGCCGACGAAAGCCAACTACGCTATACACCAGTGGAATGACGAACGTGGTAGCCCAGAACAAGCCGGGCAGGGCAATTTCGGGAGATTGAGCGTGACGACCAGGAAGTAATACAGCGTTCAGCTCGCGCACCACATAATAATTTCCCGCTGCCATACCCACCAGCAACGAAGCCCACTGAACCAGGACCAGCACATCGCTATAATACACAGCGTTGGCCGTCGACTTCTCCAGCCAGGTGGCCAACCCCAGCAGGCTTGCCGAGGCTCCCATCAGCACAAAGGGTAGAGCGGCTTGCCCCCAGCTTAGATCGAGCAGGCCATCGAACAGTGCCCCGTAAAAAGCCGTCAGCGCAAAGTAGGTCAGGATGGTATCACCCGTGAAAACGATGTAGGCCAGCAGAATCGGCAGCGCAATCAGGCAGACCTCCCAAAACGGCGGGAACACATCGTTTCGTTGAAAAAATAAGAGCACCAGCCCCCATACCGCCGACAGGGCCGACACCAGCCAGAGGGCATTGTCGATGCCGTTGCGGTAGAACTGATTTGATCGAATGGACATGACGGCCGCCGCAAACGTACCGCCCGCCATCAGCAGCGACACAACCCCCGAACCCGTTGAGTTGGTATCCAGCGTAATGCTCAACAGACCATACAACGCCAGTGCCGCCAGCAGCGTAAAGACGAATGAGCCTATTTCGAGGGCCGATGCGGTTTGTTTGAAACGAACGGGATACGCCTGCCGGACTGCCTCAGCCTGCTCATCAGTAAACACGTGCTGGGCGTGCCAGCGGTCGGCCTGCTGCCGAATATCGCGCTCTTCGAGCCAGGTTAGGTTATATGCTTTCATAGAGAAGGAGCAGTCAGGTACGTTTACGGAAGGTATGGGTCAGGTACATAACTACCCCCGCCCCGGTGGCAATGAAGTAAATCAGGTACACTTCTGTGGGGTAATCCTTGCCCTCGAACTGGTGAAAAAAGAGTAAGTAGGTTAGGCCGATGTAGGCGTACACTACACCCATGAGTTTGTAAAGAAACACCTCTTCACGACTCGCCAGCCAGATGAAGGCCGCGCTAACGGCAAACAACGGTATGGCGTACAGCGTACGGCTTCCTTCGAAATTAAATACCCCCGCCAGCAGGGCCAATAGCAACAGATTGCCGGCGAACGTCAGAACGGTATAGGTAAAATGCGCTTTGATGCGCTGTTTCTCCAGCCAGAGGGCCGCACCAATCAGCAACACACTGAGGCCAGCGGCGGCCAGCACGGTAGGCTCATCGAAAAAATTGGTCTTTAGCCGTAATTCCAGCGGCCGCACCGTAACGCCTACCCACGAAGCCAGCGCCGTTAGCCCCATGCCCAGCACGCCCCGATGATCGAAGCGGTAGGCCAGGGCCAGAAACAGTACCGCCGGCATAAACGTAGACCAGCCCATAGCGCGTACCGAATATAGTGAACCGGTATTGGGCGTAGCCTTCCAGCGAGAGAAACAGCAGACAGGCCAGCAGCAGGGCATAATCACCGAAAGCACTTCGGTTGCGCCGGTCCAACGGGTCGGTTGGTTCGGGCGAGAGCGGGGGGCGGTTCTTCCAGGCATAGACAAACGCCGCTACGCACAGGCCCGCCATACCACCAATGATGGCCAGATCGCCAATTTCGTCGTAGTGCTCGTAGATCAGCAACCCCAAACCCGCTGTCAGCAACAGGATACCGACGTAGAGGGCGGCCCGCAGTTCGTGATGCAGCGAAACGGGGCGTTGGCGCTCAAAATCAGCCAGTGCATCGGCCCGTTCAGCAGAAAGGAGATCCTTTTGTCTGCAGGGCCGCTAACACGTCAAATGGGGACATAAACGGGTGTTTTTGTGTTAGTATTCATATGGTCGGACGGCAAAAAGTTATTCTTCAACCCCGCTATTACTGGCATAATTTCCGGTATGTGCTCGACTTCGTGCGGCGGCTCTACGGAGGGCTGCTCAACGAGGCTGAAACCGATTTTCTGAACCGTTTCGATGCCCTCAGCACCGATGCGCAGTGCGTCTACGTTCGGGTCAGCAATCGTAAAGGTGTTTTCTTTCGGGTCAATAAACTTAATTACCGCGAAATAAACGACTTACCGGTTGCCCTTGGCGAGCTGCTCAACGCGGGCTTTGTGGACCGGTTACAGACCCGCCACGAAGGGATGGGCCACGAAGCCCTCGACGTGTTTACGAAGCCCGACCTGCTTGATCTGCTGCCACTGGAAGCCGATGAAGTACGCGCGCTGAACAAGCTCAAAAAAGAAGACGTAGTCCGGTACGCACTTAATGAACTCGATTTCGGCGAAATAGTCACCAGCCTGACCACCCGCGAACCGGTTGTGAAGGTCAATTTCGAGGCCGAGGTGATGCTGCTCAAGTACCTGTTTTTTGGCAATCGTGGCTCCGACATGACCGATTTTGTCATGCGCGACATGGGTATGATGAACTTCGAGCCCTATGACGAGAGCAAGATGACGGCCCGTTTTCGTACCCGCAAAGAGGTGGAAGATAAACTGCTGATCTCGCTGACGAACGAAGCCTTTTACGAGCAGAAAGAAGCCGAAACCCCGCCCGAGGCCATCTATAACTGGTTTCTGAACTGGAACGAAACCCGGCCTGAACTGTCGGAAATTGCGTTTCCGGGCTACCAGAAGCTGGTTTGCCGGGTAGGTGCGTACCTGGAGCGGCAAAAACTACCCGATCAGGCACTGGCCGTTTACGAACTCTCGGACCGGGTTCCGGCCCGCGAACGCCGGGTGCGGTTGCTGTTTAAAAATGGGTTGGTCGATGAAGCCCTCGCCTTGATCGATGAGATTGCGGTGACGCCACAGAATGCCGAAGAACGGTATTTCGCCAACGACTTCCGGGAGAAGATCCTTGGGACTGCCGCAAAAAAACGGACCCGTAAAGCCACCACGCGCTTTTTGTCGGATGCCGAAAGCGTCGACATCCCGGCGGCCTACCGCCACCATGTAGAAGCGGGAGTGATGAATCACTATCTGGAAGAAGGATACGACGCGGCGTTCACCGAAAATTACCCCTGGCGCGGCCTGTTCGGGCTGGTTTTCTGGGATGTGATTTACGATGCCAACGTAGCCGCCATTCACCACCCGCTGCAACGGGCCCCTTCGGACTTTTACCTGCCCGATTTTTACATCCGCCGCGAGGAGTTGCTTAAAAAACGGCTGGCTGAATTGACCACCAAAGACGACTGGCGGCGGCATGTGGGACGTACCTACAACGCCAAACACGGCATCACCAACGTACTGGTCGATTGGAACGACGAGCTGCTGGGCCTGGTGAATCAGTTGATCGAGTTGCTCGATCTGGAACAGTTACGGTTGATTCTGCTGGAAATGGCCCGCAATGTCCGCGAGCATACCCGTGGCTTTCCCGACCTGCTCATCTGGAACGAGTCGGGCGACTACGAGTTTGTCGAAGTAAAGTCACCTACCGACCACCTCGGCCCGCAGCAACTCCACTGGCTCGAATATTTCCAGACCATCGGCGTCCACGGCAAGGTTGTCCGGGTCATCTGGTCGATGTAGGGAGCCTATTACCGTTCAATACCAGAAGCCATGACACTCAAGACGATCAAAACGGAACAGGAGTATGATGATATGCTGGCTTGGGTTGATGAACAATTCGACCGAAAGGTCAAGCCAGATAGCCGGGCTGGAGAAGCCTTACAGATAGCCTTATTGCTGATCAAATCTTATGAAGATGAGCAGTATGTTGTACCAGCCCCTGACTAAATTGAGTCAACAGGGCCTATAATGGCGAAAAAGGCGTCAGGCACTCCAGCTAATGCCGTGCTGGGTTAACAGTAGAGGCACCTACCTGTAGAAGTTTAACAATTTGTGTTGTTCGTCGTAAATTGGCGGAAAACTCATTATATGGAGATTCCTGAGGGCTTCGAGCCTATTTTTCGTACCAGTCCGTTTCTCGAAACGGCTGGTCCACTGTATAGCCAACAAGTTGGTGATGAATTAATTATTGGCATGCTGGTGCTCGACAAGCACGTGAATGGACGCGGCTTTACGCATTCAGGGGTGTACACGACCCTGGCCGACGTGGCCATGGGTTACGCCGCCGCTTTCTCACAAAAACCGCCTGTGCCGCTTGTAACGGTTAGTCTGTCGACCGATTTTGTGGGCAATTCAAAGGTAGGCGACTGGCTTGAGGTACATACTGATATTCAACACATTGGCAATGCAGTCGCATTCGTCAACGCCTTTATCATGAAAGACGACGAGCGGATTGTACGGGTGAGCGCCGTGTTCAACGTGTTGCAAAAGAAACAACAGGGTGCATAGGAGCTAGCTCAGGTTCATGCTTTCTTCCGTCCCAATCTCAGAAAAATAGGAAAACGAACTTCGCGGTGCCCGGCTCCCCAGAGCGCATGGAACTGACGCTCGAACTGATCGATGGGGTCGTAGCCATGCTGTTTGCGGAACGCCTGCACCGCCGACCAGGTACGCAGGTAATTCATAAACCAGTCTACCGGCCACTCACGCCGGGCCGTGAAGCTGGCGTGCTTCACCCCGCCGAAATCGAAGGGCAGGTTGCGGTATTCGGTTTCGACATGCAGGCGCATGGGGTCCCAGAAAGGCCCCACCACCTCGCTGTAAATAGCGCGGACCAGCGCATCGATGGGCTCGCTGACCTGATTAAGGCCGTAGCCCCATTCGGCTATGATGCCCTTCGGTTTCAGCACCCGCTGTACATTGGCGTGAAACACAGGTACGTCGAACCAGTGCAAAGCCTGCCCTACCGTAACCAGATCGAAACGTTCGTCGGCGAAAGAAGCAACCTCGGCAGTGGCTACCTGATACGTAATGTTGGGCCGTTTAACGGCGTTGGCTAACTGGTTTTCGCTTAGATCAGTAGCGGTAACCTGCTCAAAGTAGCTGGCCAGCGCCACGGCAACCTGCCCGTTTCCAGTGGCGCAGTCCCAGGCCGCCTGTCGGCCAGATACATCCGTCAGGATGAAGTCGTATAGCTCGGCGGGGTAGTCGATCCGGTAGCGGGCGTAATCGGCGGCGTGGCCAGAGAAACGGTCAAGAGGGGCTGACATGGTAACTGGGTAGGCAATGGAAAACATGGATTATCGGTAGGATAGGTTAACTGTGTTCGTGGGGACTGGCCCATTTTCGTCGGTATTCACTTCCAGCGTGGCGTGCTCTATACCCAAATGCTCCAGCTCATGGCGCACTTCCTTTTTAATGGCGATCACCTGGTTTCCCATCAGCTCTGCTTTCACCGTCAGGTGGGCCGTGAGCGCATTTTCGGTCGTACTCATAGCCCAGATATGCACATGGTCGACGGCTATTACGCCGGGCACCGAGCCAATCGTTCGCTGCACGTCGGCCAGATCAATGCCCAGGGGTACCCCATCAAGGGTGAGGCGCAGGCTGTCGGATAAGAGTTTCCAGGTACCGGACAGGATAACCACCGCCACGATGATACCCATGGCCGGATCGATCCAGAACCAGCCGGTGTAGCGGATGATCAGCCCAGATGCCACCACGCCCACCGATACCAGCGCATCGGCCAGTAAATGCAGGTAGGCCCCCTTCATGTTGAGGTCATGCTCTTTATCCCGAAAAAAAAGCAGTGCCGAGGCCGCATTAACAACGATACCAAGCCCGGCCACCCACGCCACTACATTACCCGCTACGGGTTCGGGCTGCCGGAACCGCTGAATACTCTCGATAAGAATACCGCCAACGGCCAGCAACAGCAACACCGCATTGATCAGCGAGGCCAGTACCGTGCTTTTGCGCAGCCCATAGGTAAACCGCTGATTCGACTTTACCCGCGCCAGCCGGAACGCCAGCAATGACAGCAACAGGGTGGCCACATCCGACAGGTTATGCCCCGCATCGGCCACCAGGGCCAGCGACTTGGTTTGCAACCCCATCACAAACTCGACCACTACGTAGACAATATTCAGCCCCGCGCCAATCAATAAGGTGCGCGTTATGGTTGTGATGGTAGGCGAATGAGCATGGGAATGGTCGTGCGCGTGGCTGGGCATGGTCGTATTTTAACCGGTTAATCTACAAAACAACGCAGCAGGCAGGGAGGTATGAAAAAATCGACAAAAACTTATGTTACACCCGATGGGCGCGTAATAGGCTGGCGGTGGTTTCGGGTACCGGCTGTGCTCTGGCTCATTGTGGTAGGCTCAACCATTACCGCCCTCATTCTGATTGGCCGGATCGGGTACCTGCTTGCCCGACAAGGCCCCATTCAACCGGGCGACGACCTCAACCTGACCGTTTTTACCTTCCTGCTGAGCGGGGCCGGGGCGCTGGTATTTAGCCTGGTTATTTATCTGCTGGCAAAGCCCGAAGAACCAGACATATAGCGTTGCCAGGACTGGCAATGAATCCATCAATCAGCTCGTTACGTACACAACTGTAGATGCGTTAGTTTATCTTTACCGCAGGTTTTCACACCCAAACATGGTTCGTCAACTGCTGACATACACGCTCATCGCCTCATTGCTGCTGCAATTGTTCAGCCGCGAGGTGATTGTGATGTCGTTTGAGTTGAACCGCGATTTCATTGCCAAAACCCTTTGCGAAAACCGCAACCGGCCCCAGTTGAACTGCGACGGCAAGTGCTATCTGGCCAAGAAACTCAAGGCGCAGCACGACCGCGAAGACCGCGAAACCACCGAGCGAATTCAGAATATGCCGGTCCTTACCCTGTTCTGCACCGATCTGTTCTCGTTCCAGTTTGCCGATGCCTGCGTAGACGCAACTTACGGCGTCGCTTCATGGACGTACCTGCCCCCCGCTACCAGCGCGCATCTGCCGGGTACGTTCCAACCGCCCCGAATCGGGTAGGCCATTCTGTTGGTGGCAGTAGCCACATCAACCCACTTTTCCTGTACCGCTGCCGGGCAAACGCTGCCCCTACCCCATCTGCACGACCGTGTTTTTGGCGGCTTTCTGCGTTGCCCTTAGGCGCACGATGCAGAACCTCCGGTATGGTGCGGTGCCTGAACAAGGTAATCACTATCAACAGTAGGCGGCTGTTTACATTGGCCAACAACGCTGCCCGTATGGGTTGCCGAACGGTCGATCATCAGCGAAACCTGAATAACTCAATTTGCACACAAGCAAGCTACCACAGTTAATTCTCCAACTCATGTTTACGAATAAATTCATCTCAGCACTTGCTGTTACACTGTTTTTTGCGTCGTTTGTTTCCTGCAAAAAAACGGATGCAGATGTTATTGATCCCAATGCGAAGAACACGGTTTCCATTGAATTTGATAACCGGGTGGGCGATCAGAAATTAGTGCTAGGCACACCAGCTTACAAGAATGCAGCAGGCGAAACGTTCTCGCTGACAACCTTCAATTACTTTGTCAGCAACGTGTCGCTGAAGAACGAAACCGGCACGGTAGTTACCTTCCCGAACCAGTACTTTCTGATTCGCCAGGCCGATACAAAAACGTTGACCGTTGACCTGGCCAACGTACCGGCGGGTAACTACAGCGAACTCTCGTTTATGATCGGCGTCGACAGCCTCAAGAGCGTAGGCGGGGCCGGTGAACGCGTGGGCGTACTTGACCCGACCAGCTACGGAACAGATGGCATGTACTGGTCGTGGAATTCGGGCTACATCTTCACCAAAGTAGAAGGTACGTCAACGGCGATACCAACGACGGTTAGCCCCACTCAAACATTTGCCCTGCACGTTGGCGGCTACGGCGGCGGCTGGAATGGCGGGGCCAAAACGGTAAATAACCTGCGCACCGTAACGCTGCCACTGGCCAACCGAGCCACGGTGCGGGGCAGCATTGCCCCCGAAATTCACCTGTTTGTCGATGCGAAACAGCTTTTCGACGGGCCAACCAAAATTAGCCTGGCCACAACAAACAGCGTTCACAGCCCGGCCGCCGCAACCTCCATTGCCGATAATTCCCGGACCATGTTCCAGGTCGATCACGTGCATAATAATAAGCAGTAATGAACGGTGTCGGGCCTTCAGGGGCCGCACTACCCTGTCTTTTATGAACGCCTTGCTGTTTCGCTTCTTTTCAGTGGTAGTCGTCGGCCTGCTTGTCGGGCTGACGGGCTGCCAGTCGCCGGTTGAAGAAGCCCGGCCTGAGGTGGTGTTTGCGGTTCCTACAAATTTTCCGCCGCCCGTGTATGCGCTTTCGCAAAACCAGCCCACCAAAGCGGGTGTGCTGTTGGGTCGGGCCTTGTTTTATGATGGTACCCTCTCCCGCGACGGGTCAATCGCCTGCGCCGAATGCCATAACCAGGCCTATGCCTTCACCCACCATCAGCACGACGTCAGCCACGGCATCGATAGCCGGGTGGGAACGCGCAACTCCATGCCCATTCAGAACCTGGCCTGGGCAACTGATTTTTTCTGGGATGGCGGCGTGCATAACCTCGATCTGGTACCGATTGCGCCCATCGAAAACCCGGTGGAAATGGATGAGCAGTCGGCCAATGTCATTGCCAAACTTCGGAAGAGTGCAAAATACCCGCCGCTGTTCAAGGCTGCTTTTGGCACCGAAGAAATCAACGGTCCGCGCTTTTTGCAGGCTCTCTCGCAGTTTATGCTGACGCTGGTATCCGGAAATTCGCGCTACGACAAGTGGGTCAGGAAAGAAGCCGGGGCCACGCTGACCAGCGATGAGCAGGCGGGGCTGGCGCTGGTTCGGGCGAAGTGCAGCGGTTGCCATGCGGGTGAGCTGTTTACCGATAACAGCTTCCGCAACAACGGCTTATACATTCAGGGAAGCCGCGACGTGGGCCGGGCGCAGGTAACCGAACGGGCCGACGATCGCTACCGATTCAAAGTGCCCAGCCTGCGCAACATCGAGAAAACCCTGCCCTACATGCACGACGGGCGCTTTTACTCATTGGAAGCGGTATTGGACCATTATGCCAATAACGTGCAGGCAACGGAGAACCTTGACCCGCTGCTCCGGGCCAACGGCAAACCGGGTATTGCGCTCACGGCAACCGAAAAGCAGCAGATTATCCAGTTCCTTAAAACGCTCACCGACGATCAGTTTCTCCGCGATCCGCGCTTTGTTGAGCCTTAACGTAAGCGACCGTTTTGGCGGTCAGTTCCAACCATGAAAAAAACGTACCTGTTCAGTCTGTATTTCCTGCTGCTCACCCTGCCGGGCCTGACCTGCGACCTGTGCGGGTGCAGCAACAGCGGTTCATTTTTTGGCATTCTGCCCCAGGGGCATCGCGGTTTTGTGGGGGTACGTTACCGGCACACCTTGTACAACTCCCACCCCACCAGCCTGAACCTGAGCAGCCGCGAGTTGTTTCGGACGGCCGAACTCTGGGGCCGCTTCTACCCCATCAGGCGGGTGCAGGTGCTGGCATTTGTGCCCTATCAGTTCAGCCAGCAAACGATGCTTAAGTCGGGCCTGGTTACGCCACTCCAGGGCTTGGGCGACGTGTCGGCGCTGGTGCAGTATAACCTGCTGAATACGTTTATGGATGATTCGGTGGTGCACAACGTAAACCACAACCTGCTGGTGGGGGGTGGTATCAAGCTGCCTACGGGCCGCTATAAATACGACGAAAACAGCCTCTCTGAAGTAGCCAACCCGAACTTTCAAGTAGGCACCGGCAGCACCGACTGGATGCTGAACGCGATTTATACCGTCCGCTACAAAAAATGGGGAGCCAACGCAGATGTGTCGTACCGGTTCACTACCACCAACCCCAACGGCTACCGCTTTGGTAATCGGCTTAACACGTCGCTCTCGGCCTTTTATTTGTCGGGTTCGGATAAATTTTCGGTAATGCCCAACGCCGGTATTTTTGTTGAACAGGGCGGGCACGACCGGCGGGATGGCGTGGTGAACAAGCAGACCGGCGGATATGCCACGTACCTGAACATGGGCACCGACATGTATCTGGGTAAGTTATCGCTTGGTATCAGCTACCGGCATCCAATTGCGCAGCACCTCTCGGAGGGCGAACTGGTAGCCAAGGATCAGTTTAGCACCCACGTTACGGTGTTATTCTGAATTGGTTGTTATCACAAACATCTTCAATACATTAGCGTGTCAACCGGATTGGGCTGGTCAGGCAGTCTTGCAGGCCTGGCAACCACCCGTACCGGATCATAAATCCTAAGCCACTATCACCTACTTAGTATCACGCCAATGAACCGGAATCACTTTATCAAAACACTAGGTGCGGGGCTGTTGCCTGCGGGCAGTCTGGCCGCTTCTACCAATCCGTCGGCTGAGGGGCAACGCATCCGCCGCGAGCTGGCCGACGCCTGGCGGTTATCTGAAAAAACAACGCTCACCACCATCGGGCAGATGCCCGCAGACTTTTTTGGCTACAAGTACACCCTCGAAGCCATGACGTTTGCCGAGCAGTGGCAGCATTGCTGCGTCTTCACGGCCCAGCAGCTCGCTGGTCGGCTGGGCGTGGCCAATCCCTATGAAAAGCAGAAATTACCCAAAGAAATGACCAAAGAGCAGGTCTTAACTGAGGTAACGAAACTCTACGCTTTCGTTCAGGATGTTATTCAGACGATACCCGACGACAAGCTGTTTGCCGAGACGACATTTGGCGAAAAAATTCCAGGCTGGCGACTTTTGTATGCCATGGAAAACCACATCATCCATCACCGGGGGCAATGCGTGGTCTACCTGCGGCTGAAGGGCGTCACGCCAGCGGGGTACCTGGGTTGGTAAGGCAGTTCAATGCCCTGTAATTTATGTCTTCGCCTGCTCGTGATTGTTGCTGACGCTGGTCGGCTTACGCAATTATCACGAGCAGGCGAAGACATAAATAGTCATCGTAGATTCGGCGAAGGCAGCATTGGAATACTCTCGTTCCCATCATCAGAAACGGCCTGCACGGCATAGAAATAATTATCCTTCGAGTACGGCAGCGTCATACCGAGTTTGGTGGTGAAGAATTTTTTCTGCCAGTAGGGCATGTGCGTTTCCCGCATCAGCACGTAATACCCTTTGGCTTTGCGGCCTGCATCGGTTTTGGGAGCCTGCCAGTATAGGGCCGTTGAATTGGTCAGGTTACGTACCTCGATGGTCACCTGCTGGGGCGGCGCGGGCGCTTTGGCCAGGTTGGCCAGCGTGGCCAGATTCACGGCGGTGTTCTTCTTCAGGTAATCGAAATCCATGAACCTGGCGTGGTCACCATACTCAATCGCTGCGGCACCCGTACCCTCCGTGCGCAGGTCCTGATGCTGATGGTCGTAGTTTTCGTTCATCTCGGTGAGCCGGACGGCGGCAAAACCACGCTGCACGTAGGGCGTATGGTCGCCACCGCGCAGGTAGCGGTCGTTGCGGTAGACGGTGATGATCTCCAGGTTATCAACGTACCGTTCGCCAATCTCTTTAACGTATCGGGCCAGGGTGCGGGCTTTTCCGTCGTTTTCTGAGCCAAACTGCCGGATGTTGGCGGCGCGGTCGGCAAGCTGATAAGCGGGCAGGCCTTCGCTGAATACCCGTAGCCGCGTGTTGTCGATAATGCGGGTTTCGTTGGAGTGGTTGCTGCCCATGATGTCATTGTTCAGCACGGCCTCAACATTCCACTTCTCCTGCACGGCCCGTTCGCTGAGGTGCTCGGCTCCCAGCAGGCCCTGTTCTTCGCCGGTCAGCGTGACGAATATGATCGTGGCCGGAAACCGCGCTTTACTCATCACCCGGCATAGTTCGATCACCGCCGCCGTGCCCGACCCATCATCGTTGGCACCGGGGGCGTCGCTCTCGCGGTTCATCACGTTGGTTACCCGGCTGTCCATATGCCCCTGCACAATGAAAACCCGGTCGTCGGTAGGGTCAGTGCCTTTCAGCGTGGCCATCACATTGCCCATGTCGGCGGGTTTGTCAATGCGGCGACCGTCGGCCTGGAGTGTCCAGGTATCCAGGGCGGCGGTCATGCGGCCACCCGACTGTTTGGCATACTGCTGAAACTTGCCCAGTATCCACTGCCGGGCCGCGCCAATCCCCTTTTTCGGATCAGCGGTGGTCGACAGGGTGTGGCGGGTTCCAAATCGCACCAGCCCGTCGACATGCGCCCGGAGGCTATCGGCCGACAGCTGGGCTACCAGGTCAGCAATGACCGGGTCGCGCTGCATAATGGTTTGGGCGGATACAGGTTGGCAGGTAAGCGCTGAAAGGAGAATTGTAGTCAGTCCGGCTAATTGGGCCGGACGCAGGTATTGGTAAAACATACGGGTCTGTTGATTAAGCTAACGAAACTACAATAAAGCGGTTATTATGCACACTATACCGCACTGGTAGCACCGCCTTTGTAATTAACCATGTATTCTTGCTTTATGAAACACCTTTTCGCGGCACTACTGCTTACCAGCCTGCTTGCCTGCCAGCCCGGCAACAAACAACAGGACCAAACCGCCGAACAGACGGTAACCAACGTGGCCCTTCCCTACGATTTGGCCAACCCGACGGAACGCCACAAATTGCCCAATGACCTGCGCGAAGTGTCGGGCCTGAGTTATTACAAACCGGGCCGACTCGCCTGTGTGCAGGACGAACTGGGGGTTGTATTCATTTATGATCTAAGCCAGAAAGCCGTGGTCGATGAGCATGTGTTTGGCAAAAATGGCGATTACGAGGGCGTCGAATACGTTGGCAAGAAGTTATACGTGATGCGCAGCGATGGCGAACTTTACGAAATGGAGCCCACCGACGGCGTAAAGATCATCGGCGGTAGTCCTGAGACGAAGCATATCAAGATTGACCTGCCCGGTAAAAACGGCAGCGGCCGACCGGACATGGAAGGCCTGGGTTACGACCCGCAGCTGAATGCCCTGCTACTGGCGACCAAAGACGGGAAAGGCACCGATAAGATCATTTATTACTACAGCCTCAAAAATAAGACGCTGTTTCAGGGTATCGTGCTCAGGCAAGCCGATCTACAGCCTTTCGATGCTTCGATGGGCGAGTTTAAGCCGTCGGGCATTGCCGTTCACCCAACCACCCGGGAGTATTACGTTCTGTCGAGCGCGGCCCACCGGCTGGCAGTGCTCTCACCGAGCGGGAAAGTTAAATCGGTCGTACCCGTCGATGAAAAAGCGCTTCCCCAGCCCGAAGGCATCTGCTTCGCTCCCGACGGAACGCTGTACCTCGCCAGCGAAGGCGACGGAAAGAAGGGGGTTATCCTGGTCTTTAAAGCGAGATAAGGTTTCAGGTTTCAGGCGGCCGCCTGAAACCTGAAAACCCCTACCGTATTACCAACGCTCCTCCCAGACCCACAACGGGTGGGCCCAGGGGCGTGGGCGTGTAGACGGCCCCCATGCGGATGATGCTGGTTGGTACCTGCCTGAGCATGGTATTGTAGCGGCCCACGGCTTTGTTCACCTGGGTGTTGGCAACAATGACGGTTCCCAGCGCCAGGGCTGTACTGCCACCATAAACGGCCCAGTATTCGCCGGAGTTGAACCCAACCGAACGTGTGCGGGTGAAGAAATACACCAGTGGCACAAGGGCCGTGAGGCGGCTGATGGTGTTCCAGGTACGAAAATTCCGGAAGTGCTGGTTTACCTGCGGATCATTGAGTTCAAAAAAAGGCACTTCGAGGGAATACGGCGAATTCAGTTTTTTCTCGCCGTAGAAGTACACGCTCCCTAGCGACGACGAGCCAATAGCCCGTTCAATGGGGCGCAGATGAGCGGGAACGGGGTTCTGCCGATAGAAAGACGGGTCGCGCTGAGCGTGTCCGGTCAGTGACAGAAACAGCAGCAGGCCGAGTGTAAAACGTAAGATCAAGGTCGACGGATGAACTAATGGTGTAACTGTCTCTCAACGCACTAACGGGTGCGTTTGTTATCCGGTACTTTTTTTGCGCTACCCTTGTTATATACACAGGCGTACCTGCTCCTTTATTCATGCTGCACAAAACCAGGGGTATTACCCTAAGCTACATCCGCTACCGCGAATCGTCGATCATTGCCCGCGTCTACACCGAGGCGTTCGGGCTGCAAAGCTACATTGTCAACGGGGTGCGCTCGGCCAAAAATAAATCGAATAAAATTGCTCTTTTCCAGCCGCTTACCCTACTCGACATGGTGGTGTATTACCGCGACGACCGCGACCTGCACCGGCTGTCGGAAGTAAAAACGCCGTATCCGTTTCAGCACATTCCGTTCGAGGTGGCCAAATCGAGCATGGCGTTGTTTATGACCGAGATGCTGAGCAAAACCCTGAAAGAAGAGTCGGGAAACCCGCACCTGTTCCGATTTCTGCTCACGTCGATTGTGTACCTGGAAGAGGCTACTGAGCACTACGAAAACCTGCATATAGCCTTTCTGCTTCAACTGGCTTCGTACCTGGGCTTCGGCCCGGAGAGCGCGGAGGAATTTGAAAATCAGCTCCGCGAACGGTCGGTCCCCTACATGGCCGACGAAGCGATGGTCGATGCCCTGAACACGCTCATGAGCCAACCCATCCATACGCCCGTTCGCCTGACCCGTACCCAGCGCGCCGACCTGCTCGATGCGCTGGTCTCCTACTACCGCATCCATTTTGATAACCTCGGCGACGTAAAATCACTGCCTGTGTTACGTGAGGTATTGGGGTAGCGCCTGTCCGTTAGCCGTGGTGAACACAAAATAGTGACCGGTCGGCAACGCTTGGCCACTCCTTGCGCGTATGGAAGAATACGAGCGATACCCGCTCGGTAAACAACCTTCATTTACCACTATGCGCCTATTCATTCTGGTAGCTTCGTTATTGACAGCTACACTCACCTATGCCCAGGACAACATCATTCTCCGCAATGGCGAAGAAATACCCGCGAAGGTGCTCGAAGTAAATCAGACGGACCTTAAATACCGAAAATCGGCCAACCTGGAAGGGCCAATTTACACCTCGCCTCTGCGCGATGTGCTACTGATCAAATACGCCAACGGCACGAAAGATACGTTTGGCAATGACAGGCCATTTATGCGCAACAGACCGGCACGGCCTGCTCTGGAAAGACCCGGTATACCCTCCCCGCTGACTAGTCCGCCGCCACCGATGCAGGGACTTGATGGGCTGCGTTATCATCGGGGGTTATTCAGTCGGTATTATGTTGGTAATACGAATCAGCATATCGGCTTGTCAGACGCCAACTCGCTCTTTTCTAGCCAACCCGACGCTATGAATGCCTACGAAAAAGGCCGTTCGCTGCGTACCTGGTCAAAAGTAGCGGGCCTTTCGGCTATAGCGCTGATCGGCACTGGCGCGGGCATCGCAATCGCCAATGGCAGTCACCGGGATCGCCGTGATAATCTAATGGGCTCAAGCGGCCCGTTTGATGGTCGCCGTGATGGGGATCGTTTCAGCCACGTTGGCGGCGCATTGGCTGGTAGTGGCGTGTTGCTGGGCATAACCTCGCTTTGGCTCGACCATCGGGCTACCGTCCAGTTTCGCCGGGCTGCCAATCGGTACAACAACCGCCAGCCAGGCAGCCTCCGTTTTGCTCCCAATCAACGGGGGATAGGTGCTGTCTTGACATTTTAAGCTTCGCGCTCTAGGCCCAGCTATAAGCAATCTACCAAAGAATCAGCCATGACGCACGTTAGGTTGCGTAACATCCCGAGTTACCAGCTACCCTTACACAAATTTCCGTTTTAGCTCGAAGTTCTGGCCCAGGTAGAGGCGACGTACCTGCTCGTCGCTGGCGAGTTCTTCGGCGGTGCCCTGCTTCAGAATTTTGCCTTCAAACAACAGGTAGGCCCGGTCGGTGATCGACAGGGTTTCGTTTACGTTGTGATCGGTGATCAGGATGCCGATGTTGCGGTGTTTCAGCGTGGCCACAATGCTCTGAATGTCTTCGACGGCAATCGGGTCGACACCCGCAAAGGGCTCATCGAGGAGAATGAATTTCGGGTCGACGGCCAGCGCACGGGCAATCTCCGTCCGTCGCCGCTCCCCACCCGACAGCACCTTGCCCGGATTCTTACGAACGTGGCCGAGGTGAAATTCTTCGATCAGTTCCTCGACCCGCTGCTTCTGTTCGGCTTTCGGTTTGTTGGTCATTTCCAGCACCGCCATAATATTTTCCTCCACCGTCAGGTCGCGAAAAATAGACGCTTCCTGCGCCAGATAGCCCAACCCCAGCCGGGCCCGTTTGTACATCGGCAGGTTGGTAATGTCGGTATCGTCGATGAATACTTTGCCGCTATTGGGTTTCACCAACCCCACGGCCATATAAAACGAGGTGGTTTTGCCCGCACCGTTTGGCCCCAGCAACCCCACGATTTCGCCCTGCGCCACCTGATACGACACATCGTTGTTCACGAGGCGACTACCGTATTTCTTTATTAAATGTTCGGTTCTGAGAATCATGAGGTCAGGCTAATTTGCAAAATCTTCTGAACAGCTAATACACTATTCAGACTTACATTTAACGCAGTTGAAATTTGTTCAGTTGTTAATAAGTTTAACTCTAAGGTGTAAACTATGGCTTTGATTTTATCTCCGATGATTGGCTCTATATATTCTGAGTCATATTCTTCCAATAAACCCATTGACCAACCTTTTTGCTGTGTACCATGAACGAGCATCGGCATGATCTCATTTAAAACGAAATCATGCCCGGCCTTGACGCCTTGTAGATAGCGAATGTCAGTTTCTAAGTCATAGTCGATCAGCATACCTTCAATTAATTAGGTTTAGCAGCGAATATACAATCTTCAACAGCTTTACAGTCAGTACATTCAGTGAGTCTTCTGCCAGTAAGCCCTAATGGAATTTTTTTCTATACTCATAAATAGTGCTGAGTCCACTTTCTGATGGTCTTACTTTGACATTAGGATAACCTTGTTTTTAACCATCAGATAACGCCGCCGCCTATAAATACGAATCTATCATCTAACGAATGAAAATATAATTTAGAAGACAAACCTGTCTGGACTACTTGTTTTGGTGGTTTGTGACCAAATATGGTACCACTCTTTTTGCTAAAATACTCTACCTCTGCTATTGAATCTGTATAAGTGAAAAAGCAAATCACAAAGGGAAATTCATAGCCTTTATATATACCTTTCTCTATGTTCTGACCAACGGTCAGAGTTGCTAGGAATAACAGGAATAAGACAAATAGATTTCTCATAGAATCAGCGCAAATCCGCCTAATCCGCTCCATCAGCGTTCCATTACTCCGGTACACGAATGTCTTTCAACATAAGCTGAATGGTCGACTGATCGCGGAAGTGGTTCATGTCAACGGAATAACAGATCGAGAAGGGCTCATTCCGATGCAGATGATCGGCCCATTCCGCCATGCCAAAGCCAATGGCCGTGAAGGTATGGCCCGATCGTAGCTGCTTACAGGTGAACTTCAGATGCTTCTCTTTCATAATAATGGGTTCGCCTACCAACACCACATCTTCCGTGCAGAAGACAGGTGCCAGGTTGCCCGGACCAAACGGCGACATCTGCTTCATGATCCGGTAAAACTTCGCGTCGATCTCCCTGAAGTCCAGCGGTATATCGATATCGACTTTTGGCGTCAACTGTTCGTCCAGAATACTGGCCGATACCACCGCTTCAAACTTCGCCTGAAACGCCTTGATGTTTTCAACAGGCAGCGTCAGTCCGGCGGCGAAGGTGTGGCCCCCAAACTGATCCAACAACTCTGAACAGGCCTCGATAGCCTGGTACACATCAAAACCTGCCACCGACCGCGCCGACCCCGACGCCTTGTCGTTCGACTGGGTCAGAATAATCGTTGGCCGGTAGAACCGTTCAATGCAGCGCGACGCCACTATCCCAATAACGCCTTTATTCCACGATGCGTCGAAGAGCACCGTCGATTTAGCGTTTTTTAACCATTCGTCGGCTTCAATCATGGCCAATGCCTGCTCGGTCATGTTCTTATCGAACTGTTGGCGATCAGCGTTATGCAGGTTCAGGCTATAGGCAAAGTCTTCGGCCTCATCATGATGCTTCGCCAGCAGCAGGTCTACCGCAGCGCGGGCATGTTTGATACGGCCAGCGGCATTGATACGCGGCCCCAGGCCAAACACAACGTTGGTGACATCGAGGTGCTTGGCCGGTGGCGGACAGAGTTCGTTTGGTGCCACAAACCCCGCAATACGGAGCAGAGCGCAGAGGCCCATGCGCGGTGATGAGTTCAGTTGTTTCAGCCCGTAATAGGCCAGCGCCCGGTTTTCGCCCATAACGGGAACAATGTCGCAGGAAATGCTGACAGCCACCAGGTCGAGGTAGGGCCAGAGTATATCGGCCGACATGCCCCGAACCTGGCACAGCGCCTGAAGGAGCTTGAAGCCGACGCCGCAACCCGTCAGTTCGTCGTAGGGGTAATGGCAGTCGGCCCGCTTTGGGTCGAGCACGGCCACGGCAGCCGGAAGCTCGTCACCGGCGGTCCCGCGTCCGGGCCGGTGGTGATCGCAGATGATAAAATCGACGCCCAGGGCTTTGGCCTCGGCTACCCGCTCGATGGATTTGATGCCGCAGTCGAGGGCGATGATCAGCGTGAATCCATTGCCGGCGGCATAGGCAACGCCCGCCTCCGAAATGCCGTATCCTTCTGTATAGCGGTCGGGAATATAGTGGTCGAGCTGGTCGTAGATGGTGCGCAGGAAGCCGTAGACGAGGGCCACAGAGGTGGTGCCATCCACGTCGTAGTCGCCGTAGATCAGAATTTTTTCGCCCGCTGCCATGGCCTGGGTGAGCCGGTCGATGGCCCGGTCCATATCGCGCATCAGGAACGGATCGTGCAGATGGCTCAGTTCGGGGCGGAAAAACGTGCGCGCTTCCTCGAAGGTGGTCACCTTGCGCTGTACCAGCAGCGCGGCCAGGAAGGGACTGATGTTCAGCGTCTGCACCAGCGATTCGATGGCCGCTTTCTGGAGCGGCGCGTCGGGGAATGGCTTGTGAAGCCAGCGTTTGGCGGCAGGGGTAGAACGAACAATCATACGGGCGTTAGCAAAGCATCAGTACGCAAGTTAATTTCGTTTCAAAGAAAACAGTTTCGCGTATGTTCATTTTCCTCTCGCTGGTAACCATCCTGATAACCCCTATTTCGCCCCCGGCCCGAAAAACACTGGTTACCGTTGAGGTGCATAATGTGCTTACGACATCGGGCAAAGTGGAGATAGGCCTGTTTAAGCCCTGTGCTGGATTCCCGGATAAGTGCAGACCAGCCGAATCAAAGCAGGTAATAGCCACTAAAGGTATTGTCCACGCGGTGTTCGAGGTTGACCCCGGCGAGTATGCGCTGGCGGTATTTCATGACGTAAACGGCAATGGCAAGATCGATACGCGCTTTTTCATTCCTAAAGAGCCATACGGGTTCAGCAACAACGTGCGTCCCCGTTTTTCGGCACCAACGTTTGCCGAATGCCGCGTGTACATAGGGCAGGAAGCCAAAACACTAACCGTACGCATCGAGTAGTCTATTGCGCTGGTTCAATTAGTTCAACTGTATGAAACACATTTTCTTTATCACAAGCTGGCTCGCGCTGACAGCCGCTTACGGGCAAACGGAGCAGACGGGGGCGGAGGTATGCGCTGAGGCCAAGGTTCGGTACTTCGGCAGGCTCTTTCAAACCAGACAGGCATCAGGTCGGCAAATGGCCCCGCTGGTGCAGGCCGCGGGCGACTCCACCATCGACGTGACCTATTACGGTCTCAAGCTGCGGATCACCACCTCGCCCAACTACCTGTACGGCACCACCACGGTGAACCTGAAGGCCAACGCCGCTACACTGTCGCAGTTTTATCTGGATTTCAACACCGCCATGAAAGTCGATTCGGTGAAGTTGGGCACCCAGAAGCTGAGCTACACGCACCAGACAAACCGGCTCACCATTACCCTACCACAAGCCATTGCCAGGGGTCAGTCTGGGAGCGTCACGGTGTATTATCAGGGTTTGCCCGTTACGCCCAACGCGAGTCTGACCGGGCAGGCGTTTGTTTTCAGTACCCACGAAACCACGTCTGACCCACTGATTTACACGCTCAGCGAGCCCTACGGGGCTTCTGACTGGTTCCCCTGCAAGGATACCCCGGCCGACAAAGCCGATTCCTCGGCGGTGAGCGTAACGGCAGCGCCTTTTTTTGTTTCAGTCTCCAATGGGCTGTTGCAGGGCGTTACTACCAACACCGACGGCACCAAAACTTACCGCTGGAAAAACAGCTACCCGATTGCCCAGTACCTCATCTCGATCGCCGCCTCGAACTACACGCTGTACGACAATCCATTCACGTATCAGGGCCAGACAATGCCCGTTACGCATTACATTTTTCCGGAGGATCTGGCCAGCGTAAAAGCGACGCTGACGGAAACCAACAACATGCTCAGGGTCTTTTCTGATCTGTTTGGCACCTACCCGTTCATCCGCGAGAAGTATGGTCACGCCCAGTTTCGCTGGGGCGGCGGCATGGAACACCAGACGATCACCTCGATCATTAAAAGCTCCATGACCCGCGACGTAATTTCGCATGAACTGATGCACCAGTGGTTCGGCGACAAGATCACCTGCCGTAACTGGCAGAATATCTGGCTCAACGAGGGGTTCGCCTCGTATGGTGAGGCCATCTATCAGGAGTCGCTTGGCGGCCTGGCAGCGTACCGGTCTTACATGAATAACAGCTTCATGACGCGGGCACGGCAGGCAACGGGTACGTTGTATGTGCAGAACGTGAACGACGTTAACCAGATTTTCAGCAGCAGCCGTAGCTATGCCAAAGGGGCCGTTGTGTTGCACATGCTGCGGGGTGTGCTGGGCGACAGTACTTTTTTCAAAGGAATGCGTGCCTATTCAACCTCACCCGTAGCCTACAGCACCGCCGTGACGGAAGATTTTCAGCGGTCGATGGAAACCACTTCGGGCAAAAACCTCGGTTATTTTTTTCGCGAATGGGTCTACGGCGAAGGATACCCAACGTATAGCTATTCGGTGACGCCCATTGCCAACACCAACCGGGCCGTTGTCCAGCTTCGCCAAACGACAACCAGCACTAACCCAGGCTCGTTTACCATGCCGGTGCAAATCGCCGTTCAGTCGCTGGCGGGCGATAGCCTGGTGACCGTTTTCAACGATCAGCCGGTACAATCGTTCACCGTTACGGGGCGGAGCACGGTTACCAACGTAGCCATCGACCCAAACAGCTGGATTCTAAGGTCCGCTACCGTGCAACAGATCACAACTCCTGTGGAGCCGGTTATTCTGGCTACGGAAGAAAGCCCGCTGCTACGGGTTTTTCCGAACCCCGGTACTGATCTGCTCACTGTCGAGTTCACCACTCAAACAGCGGGCCCACTCACCATTTCTTTACTTAATTTA
Organism: uncultured Cytophagales bacterium; assembly: GCA_963750355.1. Classification (GTDB taxonomy): domain Bacteria; phylum Bacteroidota; class Bacteroidia; order Cytophagales; family Spirosomataceae; genus Fibrella. The sequence goes on from CAVVQL010000019.1 coordinate 184,440, forward strand.
CTGGGCCAACCCGTTTCCATACAGTCCGACCCTACTGCATCGGCGGGCAAACAGAGACGTACCCTTTCCCTCCGGGAGCTTCCGGCAGGCAGGTATGTGCTGCGCCTGCAAACCGCCGACGGCCCACGGAGTGCTTCGGTGCTGGTGAAGTAGAGGCAGGCAGTTCCTCTTTTGTCATAACCTAACCCACCCCCAATCCAAGCCCATGCGGATACCTTTCGAGCAACTTAAAGCTGAATTCAAGCGCGTATTGCTCCAGCTTTCCTTCGACGAATCTAAAGCCGACTTATGCGCCCGGATCTTTGCCGAAAACAGCCGTGACGGGATAGAAACGCATGGCCTCAACCGGTTTCCTGTCTTTGTTAAGTTTGTTAAAGAAGGACTTATCAAGCCGGATGCTGAACCCAGGCTAGTGTCTGCGCTGGGGGCTATCGAACGGTGGGACGGTGAGCTGGCTCCCGGCATGTACAACGCCACCTTATGCATGGACAGGGCCATCAGTCTGGCCGATACCAATGGCATAGGCTGCGTGGTGATAAAAAACACCAACCACTGGATGCGCGGCGGAACCTACGGCTGGCAGGCCGCCGACGCGGGGTATATCGGCATCTGTTTTACCAACACCATTGCCAACATACCGCCCTGGGGTGGCACAGAACCCAGACTGGGCAATAACCCCATGGTGATTGCCGTACCCCGCAAGGCCGGAAACGTGGTGCTCGATATGGCCGTGTCGCAGTATTCGTACGGAAAAATACACCAGTATGCCGATGGCAATAGGCAGCTGCCCCTGCCCGGCGGGTATGATACCGAGGGCAAGCTGACGACCGATCCGGAAGCGATTCTTCAGTCGCAGCGGGCGTTGCCGGTTGGCTTCTGGAAAGGCTCGGGCCTGTCTATGTTGCTCGATATACTACTCACGGCGCTCAGTGGTGGCAAGTCGGTGGCGGAGATTACCAAAAGCGGCAATGAATCGGGCGTTTCGCAATGCTTCATCTGCATCAAAAACCCGACGATGCACGATTCGCTGATCGATGAACTGATCAGCTTCACCAAATCGAGCGCACTGGTTGGCCCCGACGACAGGATTTCGTATCCCGGCGAAAACACGCTCGCCCGCCGTAATGAAAGTATGGAGTTGGGCGTTCGGGTCGATGAAAAAATCTGGCAGGAGGTAGTAGCGATGTAGCCCGGCTTGGGCCAGCTAGCCGACCAGGCAGTTCACGATTCCGTCACCCAAACCTTCGTCGCCATTTACCCACCTGAAGGGTATCGGGATGCTTTACCCTGCAAAACAGGGCCGATAAGTCGAAAAGCAGCGAATACGGGCTAAAAACTGCTCAATTGTGCGGTAATGAGACAGCCTGACTGTAGGTATCAGGCGAAAACTCACGTATTTTCGTCCAAGAAAATATTGGAAAATTATCGCGTTCCGAAGCACTTCGAGCGTTATATGCAGTGCAGCCAACTAAGGCCCTGTAGCTCTTCCACCTTAACTCAACCTTAGATGATCCACTTTTCAACGAATCATACTCTACAGCCCATTTGTAGACTGCTAACTCTTCTTCTCCTGCTCTTTCAGGTCTTGACAACCACCGCTCAGACGCCCCCCATCCGGGTAACAGGCAAGGTGACGGAGAAATCGACCAGTGCGGCGCTGCCCGGCGTGACCATTCAGGTGAAAGGCACCACCTTCGGCACCAACACCGACGCAACGGGGGCCTACACCATTCAGGCGGCCAGCAATGCCGTACTGATCTTTTCGAGCATTGGCTACACGAATCAGGAAGTGGCCGTTGACGGTCGAACGTCTATCGATATTGCGCTGGCCGAAGATGCCCGCGCCCTGAACGAGGTCGTTGTGGTTGGCTACGGTACCCAACGCCGCGCCGATGTGACCGGCGCTACCGTCACCGTAAAAGGCGACGAACTGGCCAAACAACCCGTGCTCACCGCCACCCAGGCACTGCAGGGGAAGGCCGCCGGGGTTCAGATCATCAGCAGCGGGCAACCCGGCAGTTCACCCGTTATCCGGGTACGCGGCACCAGCACCGCCCTGGCTGGCACCGCCGCCCTCTTTGTAGTCGACGGGGTATTGACCGATGATATTTCCAACATCAATACCGCCGATATTGTAAACCTGGACGTATTGAAAGATGCCTCGGCCACGGCGATTTACGGCGCACGCGGGGCCAACGGCGTGGTGATCATTACCACCAAACGCGGTACGGCGGGTAAAATGGCGGTCAGCTATTCGGGGAATGCGGGTTTCCGGCTACCGGCGAATCTGGTTCAGATGGCCAACGCTGCCGAATACGCCAACTACGTCAGCACGGCCAGCGGCAACCTGATTACTCCGGGCAGTAGCTCTACCGATTGGTACGGCCAGATTCTGCGTACGGGTTTCCAGCAAAATCACGGTCTCTCCGTCAGCGGGGGCACTGACAAGTCGACCTATTTTCTGAGTGCGGGCTATTACACCGACCAGGGCATCGTAATCGACAATCTCTACAAACGGCTGTCGATTCGGGCTAACCAGGATTTCACGTTCAACAAGGTGGTCCGGGCTGGTTTTTCGGCTTCATACGCCAACGGCAATAATCAGATTGCCAACCTGGGCACCGCCTACAACAATGCCTACCGCGCCGCCCCGATCATTGCGGCGCTGCAAAACGGGAAATACGGCAATACGTCGGTTTACCAGAACGTGGGCAATGCCGTGCTCGACATTAAGAACAATAACAACCTCGCCATCGACAACCGCCTGCTTGGGTCGGCTTATCTGGAAATTAAACCCGTGGAATGGCTCACTTACCGAACCAACATCGGCGGCGACTGGATTAACCAGAACAGCCGGGTGTATAACTACCAGTTCAATAACGACACCACCACCTTCATCAATCCCGGTGGCAATCAGCGCAGCCCCAACAGTAACCTCAGCGTTGGAAACACCAAAATCTTTCACTGGACCTGGGATAACCTGCTGACATTCAATCGGCAGTTCAACAAGCATTCGCTGACGGTGCTGGTTGGTACAACTGCCGAGCAATACACGCTGGGCACCTTTAATGCCTTCCGCAAAGACGTGCCCGCCGCCCAAAACCTGTGGTACATCGGTACGGGCGACGCCAACACGTCGACCAACGATGGTACCGGCGACAAGTACACCCGCAATTCGTACCTCAGCCGGGTCAACTACAATTACAACGACAAGTACCTGCTCACGGCCACCCTCCGGGCCGATGGGTCGTCGCGGTTCCCCAGTCAGAATCGCTGGGGCTATTTTCCGTCGGTGGGCGCGGGCTGGCTGATTTCCAACGAGTCGTTCATGCAGAATCAGCACATTTTCGACCTGCTGAAACTACGGGCCAGCTGGGGCCGGGTGGGTAACGACCGTATTCCGTCTGATTCGTACACCATCACTGTGCAGCCCAACCTGGCCTATCCATTCGGTGGGGGTGTGGCCACGCCCGGCAGCGCCATTACGCAGATTAAAGACCCGAATCTGAAGTGGGAAACGACCGAAGAAACCGATTTCGGCGTTGAATTCTCGGCCCTGAAAGGTCGGCTGACGGGCGAGGTGAATTATTACGACAAAAAAGCGCGTGACCTGCTCATCAACGTGAAGGTACCTTCGGTGACGGGCGATGCCGACGGTGTAGTACTCACCAACGCCGCCTCGATCCGAAACCAGGGACTGGAGTTAACGCTGAACTGGCGGGGGCGCATCAGCAGCGACCTGACCTACCGGATTGGCGGCAACGCAACCTTGAACCGCAACACCGTGATTGGCCTCAACGGTGGACAACCCATCCTCGACGGCGGCATCGGTGCCAATCAGCAGTATACCACCCGCACCGACAACGGCCAGCCGGTCGGGAGTTTCTACGTACTTCAGGTGCTGGGCGTTTTCCAGAATGATGCCGAGATCAGCAGCTACCGAAATGCGGCGGGCCAGACGATTCAACCCTCGGCGGCAGCCGGTGATTTCAAATACCAGGATACGAATGGTGATGGTAAAATAGACGACAACGACCGCGTATTTGCCGGGTCTTATCAGCCTAAGGCCTACTTCGGGCTGAATCTGGGGCTGACCTACAAGAGCCTTGATTTTAGCGTTGATGTATACGGGAACGTGGGCAACCAGGTGTACAACGGTAAGCGGGCTTTCCGGCAGAATGTACTCGATAACGTCGAGCGGTCGATGGCGTATAACCGCTGGACATCGGCAAACAACTCGCAGACGGAACCGGGCGCCAACAGCGGCAACCTGCCCGCCTCTACGTATTTTATTGAATCGGGATCGTTTGCCCGGATCAATAACGCCACACTGGGCTACAAACTGCCACAGACGCTGACCGACAAAGTTCACCTCAGCAACCTGCGCGTGTTCCTGACGGCTCAGAACATCCTGACCCTGAAAAAGTACAGTGGCTTCACGTCGGAACTAGTTGGTAGCCCAACGAATCAGGGCATTGAACTGAACGCCTACCCAACTACGCAGACATTCGCCATCGGTCTCAACGCTGGTTTTTAATCGCAACGCATCCATGACACGCAATTTCATTCTTATACTCACCACTAGCTTGCTGGCCCTTTTTCTGGCGGCTTCCTGCCAGAAAAGCTTCCTCGACGTGCCGGTGCAGGGGCAGGCTACCACCGCCACCGACCCCAACCTGGCCGTCAATCTGGTTACGGGCGTGTATAACAGCCTGTTCAATGGCGAGGCATTCGGCGGGGCTGGCGGCGATATTCACGGCATCAGCTTCATTGCCGCCACCAACATCATCTCCGACGATGCCGACAAGGGCAGCACCCCCGGCGACCAGCCACCCCTCAACGACATCGACAACTTCACAACCACGCCAACCAACAACTTCGTTGCGGCCCTCTGGAACGGCTATTACAGTGGCATTTCGCGCGCTAACCAGGCACTGGCGGCACTGCAAACCGCTTCACTGGTCCCGGCAACGAAGAATCAGCTGATTGGCGAGGTGCGGTTCATCCGGGCCTACTATTACTTCAATCTGGTACGCTTTTTCGGCAAAGTACCCAAGGTAGTCCGGGTGCCGAAAGATGCCCAGGATGCCAACACAGACCCGGCCTTTCAAACCCGCGCCCCGGTCGATACGATCTACGACGTGATTACGCAGGATCTGCAATTCGCCATTAACAACCTACAGGTACGCAATCAGTCGGGGGTGGGGCATGCCAACAAAGGCGCGGCGCAGGCCTTACTGGCGAAGACGTACCTATACCGCAAAAATTGGCAGCAGGTGCTAACCCTGACGCAGGCCCTGGTCAGTTCCGGCCAGTATACGCTCGTGCCCGACTATTCGATCATCTGGCGATATGCCGGAGCCAACAACGCCGAGTCTATTTTTGAAACACAGAGCGGTACCTTCAACAACGCCGACCTTGCCGTGGCTGGCTACAGCACCTGGCAGGGGCCCCGCGTTGGGCCCAAAGGTGGCTGGACCGACCTGGGCTTTGGTTTCGACACCCCCACCCCCGACCTTGTCAATGCCTACGAACCCGGCGACAAGCGCAAAGCGTCTACCATCATTACCATCGACCGCAGCGGCCGGGGGCTGGGCACCGTACTCTACGACGGCTTCCGGATTCCCAGCGGCGATTCGGTGCAGAATGCCTATTACAACTACAAAGCGTATCAGAGCGAAAACAAGAACATTGAGCCGTTTCTGGGCAACCGCGACCGGAAGCAGAAAAATATCCGTCTGCTCCGCTACGCCGATGTTTTGTTGATGAACGCCGAAGCCGCCAACGAACTGGGCCAGCCAGCCGCCGCTATCGCCAACCTGAATCTCATTCGCAGCCGTGCTGGTCTACCCGCTACCAAAGCCGCCAGCCAGGCCGACCTGCGCACGGCCATCTGGAACGAACGCCGCCTGGAACTGGCGATGGAGCATGACCGCTTCTTCGATCTGGTTCGGCAGGGCCGCGCGGCACAGGTGATGCGGGCGGCGGGCAAAAACTTCGTGGCGGGTAAGCACGAACTCCTGCCCGTACCCAGCCTGCAAATACAACTCAGCGGCGGAAAGCTGGACCAGAACCCCGGTTATTAACCCCTGAGAGCAACCACTAATACCAACTTAATTCAGTCAATAATCAACGCAAAAAGAGAGTAATCATGAAAACAGGATCAAAGAGTACATGGCTGGTAACAGCCGTAGTGGCGGGCGCAATGCTCGTTGCCTCATGCAAAAAAGACGAAACGGCCACGTTACCGGCTATTGGCGGCTATAACAGTTCAAATGACATTGCCACCTCGAATCTGCTGGCCCACTGGCCATTTAACGGCTCAAACAACGAGCGTATCACGGGCACAGCAGCCTTGTCGGCCGTCAATGCATCGTTCGCGACTGGAGCTAGTGGTCAGGGACAGGCACTGAGCCTGGCCAACGGGTTTGTTGCCTATCCCGCTCTGGCGAGCCTGACAACAGGCAGCCTTCCGAGTTTCACGGTCAGCATGTGGGTCAATGTGAAGAACAACAAAGGGGGCACTGGCGTACCAACGTCGTTCATTACGCTTGCCAGGGCCAATGAGTGGGCTGGCAGCGTGAATGTGCTGGCTGAAACGGGCCGGTATGCGCCTGCTAACGATACGCTGGATGTAAAAGGCCTGTTGGTTCATAAAGCGTCGGACGGGAACGCCACCTTCCAGGACAATATCAATTCGTCGCAGAAGGGTGGTGACCAAACATTCAAGGCAGGTGGCAAATGGTCGCATCTGGTGGCGGTGTATGATGCCGCCACGTCGAAAATTATGCTGTACGGTAACGGCAAAAAGATTAATAACCCTGATTATGAAACCCGCACCTACAACGGAGCACCACTTGGTAACCTGGCCCTTTTCCCGGTTACCCGCATTGTCATGGGTGCCTGGGGCACCAACCTGCCCGGCGGCGGTACGGCTGATAGCTGGCAGATGCCGATGACCGGCCAAATGGACGAAGTGCGCCTCTACAGCAAAGCACTAACAGCGGGCGATATCAACTCGCTGTATCAGCTCGAAGCGGCCGGTCGGTAAGACGAGCCGGAGTTGATCCCTATTGAAACCAGAGGCGCAGGATCATCTTGCGCCTCTACCTTTTCCAACGTTATGATGCATAAACTGAAACCAGTTACTGTACTTGCCTTCCTGGCCCTGCTACTTGGTTTTGCCTGCCAGACAAAGCAGGCGGTTGAGCCGCCAGAATCCTTTTTCTACCGGGAAGCGCAGATCAACGGTCAGTCGTCGGCCAACCAGAGTTTTCGGAATATCGGACTCAGTCCGGTTATAAAGCTATCCTTCTCGGCCCCCGTTAAAAAAGAAGCCATTGCTGCGGCAGTTCGGTTAACGCAGAACACGAACGCGCAGTCAGTACCCCTGACCTACACCTTTTCGGGCAACGACACAACACTGACCCTAACGCCGCAACAACCCCTACAGCCCTTAACGGCCTACACCGTTGAGGTACTGCCATCGCTCACCTCACAGCGGAATACGGCGCTCAATTCAACCATCGTCGTCAACCTGATTACTGCCCTCGACAGCACCGATAAATTCGCCCGCATCAGCGACGACGCCTTGCTGGATCTGGTTCAGAAGCAGACATTCAAGTACTTCTGGGATTTCGGACACCCGGTTTCGGGCATGGCCCGCGAGCGTAATTCGTCGGGCGATGTGGTTACGTCGGGCGGCACGGGTTTTGGCGTCATGGCTATTGTGGCGGCGATTAACCGGAATTTTATAACCCGGCAGGAGGGTCTGGCCCGCCTGCAAAAAATTACAACCTTCCTGACCACCGCCAAACGGCATCACGGAGCTTTTCCGCACTGGCTCAATGGGGCCACGGGGGCCACCATTCCGTTCAGCCAGAAAGATGACGGAGCAGACCTGGTAGAGACCTCGTACCTGATGCAGGGGCTGCTCACTGCCCGGCAGTATTTCAATAGCGCGACCAACGCCGACGAGATCGCCCTGCGCAAGTCGATCAACGCGCTTTGGGACGGCGTGGAATGGAACTGGTTTACTAAAAGCGGGGCCGAAACAAACCTCTACTGGCACTGGTCACCCAACTATAACTGGGACATGAACATGCCTATCCGGGGTTGGAACGAGGCCCTGATCACCTACGTCATGGCGGCTTCGTCGAACACATCGCCTATTGCCAAAACCGTGTACACCAACAGTTGGGCGCAGAACGGCAAAATGGTCAATGGCGCTAGTTATTACGGTCATCAAGCTCCCCCTAGGGCCAGCCTTTGGCGGACCGCTGTTCTTCTCCCAATACTCGTTTCTGGGCATTAACCCGCGCGACCTAACCGATGCCTACGCCAACTACTGGGAGCAGAACACGGCGCACTCGCTCATTAACTACACCTACTGCAAAACCAACCCAAAAGGGTTCGTTGGCTACGGACCCGACTGCTGGGGACTAACTGCCAGCGACCAGCAGAATGGGTATGCTGCCCGCGACCCGAACAACGATAACGGAACCATCGCCCCAACGGCAGCCCTGGCCGCTATGCCGTTTACCCCGACCGAATCGATGCGGGCGTTGCGGTTTTTCTATTATAAACTGGGCGATAAGATCTGGAAAGAACAGGGTTTCGTGGATGCATTTAACCTGACCAACATTTGGTTTGCCAACTCCTACCTTGCCATTGATCAGGGACCCATCATTGTGATGATCGAAAACCACCGGTCGCAGTTACTCTGGAACCTGTTTATGAGCTGCCCGGAAGTAAAAAAAGGCATGAAAGGCCTGGGCTTCTCGAGTCCGAATTTGAATAATTGGCGTTGCGTGGGCTACCGCGAGATAGGCCCTTTTCGACTCCGTCAGGGTGACAAGACTTACATTAGGTACCCGACGCCAGGATGAACGTGGCGTTACTGTGAGATGGTCAGCCCTGTGCGGAGTCGAAGGGCCCTACAGACGCGAAGCCCAACGCGATAGCACCCACTAACCCTTACTCCATGAAAAAACTCCTCCTCCTCTTAACGCTAACGATAAGCGTTGCGCAGGCACAGTCGACGTACAAGCTGACAACGGCCGACAACGCTTTTCTGGATAGTCTTCAGCGCGATACCTTCCGGTATTTCTGGGAAACGGCCAATCCCGCGAACGGCCTCATTCCGGACCGGGCCCCTACGCCCTCATTCAGCAGTGTGGCGGCGGTGGGGTTCGGACTCACAACCTACCTGGTGGGCGTTGAACGCCGCTATATTACCCGCAAGCAAGCCGCTGACCGAACCCTGACCACGCTACGTTTTTTTGCCGACGCTACGCAGAGTGATCAGGCAACGGACGTGACCGGCTATAAAGGCTTTTTCTACCATTTTCTGGATATGAAAACGGGGAAGCGCTTTAAGCAGGTCGAACTGTCGACTATTGATACGGCGCTGTTGCTCGGCGGTATTCTCAGTGCGCAAACCTACTTCGATCGGAACGTACCTGTAGAGAACGAGATTCGTAAACTGGCCGACCAGATCTACGGACGCGCCGACTGGGTCTGGTTTCAACACAAAAGTGGTCCGGCATCCCGGCCGTTTGTTTCGATGGGCTGGCATCCGGAGAAAGGCTTTATTCCAAGCAACTGGACAGGCTACAACGAGGCGATGCTGCTGTATGTACTGGCGCTGGGCTCTCCTACCCACCCCGTTGGTGCCGACGTATGGCCCGCCTGGACGAAGAGCTATCAGTGGGCCACGTTTCAGGGGCAGTCCCATGTCAACTTCGACCCGTTATTCGGTCATCAGTACTCGCATGTCTGGATCGATTTTCGGGGTATAAAAGACGAATACATGGCGAAAAGAGGCCTTGATTACGCCGAAAATTCACGGCGGGCGACCTATGCCAACCGGGCCTACTGCCTGGAAAACCCGGCCAGATGGACGGATTATAGTGCAACCATCTGGGGCCTGACGGCTTGCGACGGTCCTAAAGACACTACAGTCGCCGGTCGGCAGTTTTTCTCCTACCGGGCTCGCGGAGCCGCCAGTCAGCAGGTGGTTGATGATGGCACCATTGCCCCTACTGCGGCGGGTGGATCATTAGCGTTTGCGCCCGAAATTTGCCTGCCTGCGTTGCGGGCCATGAAAACAAAATACGGGGCCAACCTATACGGCGAGTATGGTTTCCGCGATGCTTTCAATCCAACGTACCGCTACCGGTCGACCTATGCCAATGGACCCACCACGAATGGCTGGTTCGATAAAGATTACCTGGGTATCGACCAGGGGCCGATTGTGCTGATGGCCGAAAACCTGCGGACAAATTTTGTCTGGAACCTGATGAAGCGCAACCCACACATCCGGCGCGGGCTGGTGCGCGCTGGTTTCTCAGGGGGGTGGTTAAAGTGATTTAATCGACGCATTTAAGTAGGAAAGCGAAGATCATCAGTTTATTGTTTGTCGGCTGGCCATGAATGATAACCAGTACGACCAGCTTATGACCTCATCAATGCGTTTACTTCTTCCGCTTTTATTCATTGCCCAACTGGCTCTTGGTCAGGACAAATTAGGCGTGTCGGGCCATAATCACCTGGCCCTGCACGTAAAAGACATGGCCGTCAGCACCGCCTTCTACCGCGACGTGCTGGGCCTGAAACCGATTCCCGTTCCCGATAACCTGAAGGCGATCCGGTCGTGGTTCGATGTGGGCAATGGGCAGCAGATTCACCTCATGGCAGGCCGTACCGAGCAGATCATTCATGACAAGAACGCCAGCCATATTGCCCTGTTTGTCGATAATATCGAGAAGTCAGAGGCCTATTTGAAGGCGCATAACCTCACTTTCCATAAGCAAACGCGCTTCGATGGGGTGGTGCAGCTCTATTTCTCAGATCCAGACGGGTATTTGTGGGAGCTAAACGAGGGTAAAGTAGCTAAGCCCTATTAAGCCCTATTAGGTTTCTTCATTAAGCCCTATTAGGTTTCTTCGCTAAAAGTCCTTCTATTCGCTCAGGTGACCATTGCCTAAGTATCTTTTAGGGCCGGGTAACTTATGCCGACAACCAGGGGTTCTTATCGTACACGTCGCCGTTAGGCCGTTCGTCAATCAATACGTTTTCAGGTATGCCTACAAACTTCACGAGAAATTCCTCGCTACGGTTACATGTATGCCCTGCATGAACGGGTTTGGCCTTTTGTAAAACCGTTTCCGTCGCTTTCACATGAAACTTAGTGACTACTCAGCGTCTTCATCCGACGTTTCAACCAATGATCAACTGTCCCAAAGCTCATTAGCCAATAGCCTGCTGAGTGCTAGTGTTACAGACGTAACAAAGACCAAAAAATCGGGCCATACGGCTGATGTATCTGGTAGCCGGACGGCACTGCCTGAGCATTTGATCTGTTTCTCCCACTTACGCTGGAATTTTGTGTACCAGCGGCCGCAGCATCTGCTGACCCGCGCCAGTGAGCAAATGACAATCTGGTTTCTGGAAGAACCAATCTGGGGCAATGACCTGCGCGTTGAGGTACGCTCGGAAGGCGAAAAGCTACGGATAATCGTTCCACACATCCCGCACGGTACACCCCATGAGGAAATGCTGGCTTTTCAGCGGCGAATGGTTGACCAATTGATTGAGTCAGAACGTATAACAGATTACGTAGCCTGGTACTATACCCCCATGGCGCTGCTGTTCAGCGATCACCTGACGCCTACCCGCACGGTCTATGACTGCATGGATGAACTGTCGGCCTTTAAAGGAGCGCCCCGCGAATTACTGAATCTGGAAACGAAACTGCTGGGCCTTGCCGATCAGGTCTTTACGGGGGGGTATAGCCTCTACGAAGCCAAACGGACGCGCCACGCCCACGCCCACGCTTTCCCAAGCAGCATCGATTTTGCTCATTTCTCGAAAGCCCGTCACCACCAGGCCGACCCCGCCGATCAGGCGGTCATTCCTCAGCCCCGCATCGGCTTCTCAGGGGTGATTGACGAGCGGTTCGATGTTGACCTTCTTCGCGATCTGGCCCAGCGCCGCCCCGACTGGCAGTTTGTCATCATTGGCCCAGTTGTGAAAATTGACCGGGCTACCCTGCCTCATACGCCCAATGTGCATTATCTGGGCATGAAGTCGTATAAAGAGTTGCCCGCCTATTTCAGCGGCTGGGATGTGGCCATGCTGCCCTTCGCCCTGAACGAGTCGACGAAGTTTATCAGCCCAACCAAAACACCCGAATACCTGGCTGCAGGCTTGCCTACCGTATCGACGCCTATCCGCGATGTGGTACGCACCTATGGCGAGCAGGGATTTACCCAGATTGCTTCAACGGCTGCCGAGTTCGAGACCGCCATTGAAAAAGCACTCAACCGCGAGCATCCGAAAAGCTGGGAAGCTGTCGACCAGTTCCTGAGCGAAAACTCGTGGGACAAGACATGGAATGATATGAGCCTTTTCTTAGGGAAGGAGGTTTAAGCAAGCGCTTACCCCATAGACATAGCCTGATGGTGCCGTAAGTTTATTTACGGCACCATCAGGCTATGTGCTCTTTGTAGCTCTCTTTTTCTATTGTCATCCCGATGGAAGGGGGGATCGTGGCGCTCCTGTTTAAAAGGATTGATTCTTCCATTGGAACGCCACGATCCCTCCTTCCGTCGGGATGACAAAAAGGCGAGAGACAAAAAAACACGGCTGAGCAACGTAATGCTAACGGTGACGCCTCACTCTCCCTTAGGGACCACCAACACCACATCTTCTTTCTCCACCACAACCTGCCCCTCGGCGAGGCCTTTGGGCTTACGAACGTATTTTTTGGGCGTAACAATAACCGGACAAAGGCTATCCGTTCGGCGTTTCGAATACCAGGCGGCCAACTCCGCCGCCCGTTCAATCACTGTTTTCGGAAATGGCTTACCCGCCCGGTACTTCACCACTACATGCGACCCACTGACATCGCGGGCATGGAGCCACAGATCATCTTTGTAGGTATATCGTTGAGTGAGCAGATCGTTGTTTTTGGCATTGCGCCCAATCCGGATCACGAAGCCTTCATGCTGCACTTCCTTGAACAGCTCAGCGGGATCGGTGCTCGCGGGTGCGTCGCCGAGCAAACCGTGCTGCTTCACGTAGCGCCGCAATTCCTTCAGCGACTGTATCGGCTCGATCGTGGCCCGATGGCCCTGTAGCTCCTCAATTTCCCGTTCGCGGTACTCGATCTGCTGGGTCAGGTGTTCGCTTTCTATCTTTTCGTTCTTCGCCTTGCGGTAATACCCTTCAGCGTTTCGCTGGGGCGACAGATCTGGCTTTAGCCGGATGGTAACGGGGCGGTTATCCCGGTAAAAGTCCTCGACAGTCACGGTTTCGGGCGATCGACCACCGGGCAACACCGCTACATTGTGCAGGTTTGCCATCAGCAGGTTGCCCAGTTCCTCATGGCTTGGCCCCTCGTCGCGGTTGATGAGTCGTTGCAGGTTAGCATCGAGCAACGCCCGCGCCCGTTTCAGCCGTTTGTCGATCAGCCGGAGTACCTCGGCGCGTTCCCGCTCAACGACATTCTGGCCGTTGTAGGCAATGAACAACCCGTTGGTGGCCTCAATAGGGTCACTGTAGGTACGTATCGGTTCGGCAAGCGGTACTAGCGACAAGGCCGGACGATGCTCAAACCGGATCAGTGAATACGTAGGCTGGTCTAGTTCGCGCAGTGCGTCTTGCAACACTGACCAGGTTACACCAGTACCGGCCTCCTGCCCCAGTCTCTCGACGTAGGCACGCACTAACTTGCCAAACGTCGGAAACAGCTTTCGGTAATCGCCGCCCGCTGCCACAAAAGCAGCCTCCGTCTGATCGATGGGCCGGTCTATACTGGCCAGAGTCAGGTTTTTATCGGCAATGAGTTTGCTATTGAACAGGTCTTCTACCTGATCCCCGTTGAAGATCAGCAGATTAGGCCGATTGCCAAAGAACTTAAACAGCAGTGTATAGCCATCGGCAAGCTGAATAGCCAGGCAGCGTTCGTTCAGAAAAGAACGCACGCCAAGCACGGCCTTGCCGGGCGTTTCCATACCTGGCCGGTCGGGATCATCGCCCCCCTCGTTACCCGTCAGGTTGTTGAACAGATCGACGCTATTGGTTCGTGCCCGCCGGACATCATCGGAGATGAGCAGCCCGGAAAAGTCGGGGCGCAAGGTGGCTTTAACGAAAACCGGCTTGTAGTAATTGGCTTTTCCCCGCGCCTGCGCAAAAGCCAGTACCACCTCATCGCGATCCTGACTAAAGCACTCCATGAAATAAAGCCCCTGCAACCGGCCCTGAAGTACGGGAGCCAGTTGCCGCAAGAAATAATAGTTGGTGTGCATAAAGAACCTCGGACCGATGAATCGTCAAAGGTAAACAACCCTCCGGGTATGGGGTTCTAATGAATAGGGCATATAAACCCCGGCCATAGATTTCGATGCGCATTGAAATTTATGGCCGGGGTTTGTTCTCTGTCACTAAAACAACGATATGAGCCAGCAAAAAACACAGCCAACCGTTCGCGAAACAGCCGACGATACCAAGAAACACGAACTGAACACAAACCTTCCCGACGAGGCGCAGGGTAACACATCGCGTGGTGTTCATAAGAGTAAGCAAAGCACCGAAGATGACCATACGCCACAAGGTCGCCAGCAAACACCGGGTGGTAAAACCAAAACCGAGTTGCAGACAGAGCGAGGCGGCAAGGGTCACTCAGGGCACAGTGAAGGAAGTGGCAGCGACTCAAACAGCGAGAGTAAAGAGTAGCGTTGACCCAGACAAAGAGAGCAGGGTAATGGCATGACTAACCTAGATGGTGATCGGTCAATGCCATTACCCTGCTCTCTTTGTCTGGGTCAACGTAAATTATGGATTGTCAATCGGCCGTAGCTCACGCTATTTTACGGTAGCTCCGGTATCGCCGACGAATCGCTCGAAGAACTCATAGATACGGAGTAGTCGGTCGATGCGCTGGCGGACGTTGCCCGTGCGGCTTAGTTCGTGGGTAGCGCCCGGCATACGGACGTATTCAACCGGGCGACCCAGGGCTTTCAGACTCTTATAGAGCATTTCCGACTGGATAATGCCGGTACGTAGATCGTTCTCACCATGCTTGATGAGCAGCGGCGTTTTAATGTTCTGTACGAACGAGTAAGGTGAATTAGCATCCAGTATGGCTTTCGCTCCGGGCTCCCAGGGCATCCCAAAGTAATTTGGCACCAGCGCCCAGGCATTTCCTTCGCCCATAAACGTGGTGAGGTCGTAAACCCCGCGCTGCGCAAAGGCCGCTTTGAAGCGGTTATCATGCCCAACGATCCAGGCGGTCAGGTAACCCGCATAGGAGCCACCCGTAATGACCTGCCGGGTGGTATCGACCCACGGTTCGCGGGCGGCGGCTGTGGCAGCGGCCAGCACATCTTCGGCCGGCCCGGTACCCCAGTCGCGGTAGTTGGCGGCCTGAAACGCCTGCCCGTAGCCACCCGATCCACGCGGGTTGGCGTACACCACGCCGTAGCCCTGGGCACACAGGTATTGTAGCTCATGCCACATCGACGGTTCGCCGGGGCCCCACATGGCCGTTGGACCACCGTGCATGTTCAACACCAGCGGGTAGGTCTTTCCAGCAGTAAACCGGGCTGGTTTCATGATCCAGTAGTCGACAGCCTGCCCTTTTGAGTTTGTGTAAACCGCCTTTTTGGGATAGCTCAACGTTTTTCCAGCCAGCCAATCGGCGTTTGGAGCCAACAGCTTTTTCGGCATTTTTGCATCAGGCGAGGCCGTGTAAAGCGCCGACGGATCGGCCAATTCAGTTTTGGCGAAGAGCACCTCACTGCCGCTTACGTCGAAACTGGTGACGCCCGATTCGGCGTCGGTCAGGCGGTCGATGGTGTTGGTGCGGGTGTTTAGCCTGAACAGCGGAATCCCCCCATCGGCGCTGGCGGTGAAATACAGGGCCAGCGCCGATGGCGTTGGGCGTTTGCTAGCCCGTGGGGCCTGCGTGTCGGGTATAGTGGCCCAGACAAAATTGCCCGCCGCCCGGTCAAATTCAACTCGTTTGGCAGTACTAACGGTGGTGCCGTTCAGATCGGCCAGGGCCAGGCTGGGAAAACCTACGCCTCGCGAATTGCCCGCCAGGTAAGCCAGTTTAAGCCCATCGGGCGAAGGAACCGGCGACCCAAATGTTTTCCCAGCCTCGCTCAGCACTGGCGTTACCGTACCCCGTGGGCCAGCAGCGGCAATAGCCACAATGGCGTTATCGGCCTCACGGTCGGGGTGCAGTGCCGGGTCACGATCCGTTACGGCCAGTACGGCCTGCCCGTTGGGCAGCCAAACGGCGGCCTGGTACGACGCAAAGCTACCGGTAATGGGTTTGGGCACGGCCCCTTCCCGTACATCCACCACGTAAAGATGCTGAAAGCTCATCGTCGGCTCGGTGGTCGATTCGCCCTGGAAGTTTAACCGGGTAATCACCTTGGCTTTTTTGTCCTCCACGTCTTTAGCCAGGTAGGCCCTGATCTCGGCCAGTGACCCATCGGGATTCGGCTTGGGGCCGTCTTTGGTGGGCACTGCCTCTATGGCTGTCATGCCCGGTTTTTCTATCGACCAGAGCGGGCCGCGCCGACCGGGGTTCAACAGCGAGTCGGCCATCAGTTCGGGAAACGATACCGAACTGGTAAACAGGATGCGTTTGCCATCGGGCGAGAAAACAGGGCTTCCCGCTCCGTAGGGCAGGGTGGTCAACTGGTAGGCCTCGCCCCCATCCAGCGGCATGACGAACACCTGCGATTTACCTTTCACCGTGCGGGCGAAAGCAATCTGCTTGCCATCGGGTGACCAGACCGCCTGCCGCGCACTTTCGGCCCCACGCGTCAGCGCTTTGCTGTCGCCAGGCTGGCGATTGGTCAGGTAGATATGTGTGCGATAGTCATACTCAAGCGGCTGGTCGGGTATGGGCTCAATGGTGGTTAGCGTGTAAATCCCCTGTTGCCCGTTGGGTGACAGCTGAATACCGCTCACCTGCTTAATGCGGGTCAGGTCGGTAACAAGTACGTTCGTGCTGGATTGGGCCGTGGCGAAGGTGGCCCAACACAAAAGCAGTGGCAGAAGAAAGCGTTGACGGTGTTGCATACCCGCAAGATAAGTACGGAATGCGAATCAGGCAGATTCTCCTGTCGGCACCAGCCTGGCAAGACGCATGCGGTTTGGTTGTCATGGTCAGGTGGGTGGGCTAGTCGTTCAGGCAGCCAGGTCAGTGACTCCAACCCTATTCGCCTCAAATGGGTCGTTGACCTAGAACGGATAAACTCACCAAATCCAGATGAAAACGATAGCGCTGATTGCATTGGTACCCGTCTTCTTCGGGTTCATTTCCAAAGAACCAACTCCTGCTATCATGGGCGATTGGCTGTTGCAGGAATCCTCTACCTCTGGATGCTTTACAACAAGCCTGGTCGTTTTCAAGCCGGATCAACAAAAAGCAATGCACTTTTTGCCGCCCAACCGGTACACAATTACCAGTAGAAACACCTTAGTTGAGTCGGGTACGTTTCAGCTAGCTAAGCTGGCCAACCCAGTAATGTCTGAAATAAGGTTGCGATTGACCCTCAATTCAGAAACACCTGAAAACGGATTCGTCTTAACACTCCATGCTGAGCAATCAATTTCTGCAGACTCTACAGGCTACCCGGATACAAGTCAGATGTATCAATTATCGAATGGCCGGTTAGTTATTGACAAATCAATCGCCAACTACAGGAGCAGGTCCGTTTACACCCGGATTCTATGATATAGCGCGGGTTGTATCCTATCTACGTATCCAGCCACCTACCGCAACGGCTGAAAATCGGGGTTGCTGATAAACGAGTAATCGGTCAGGGTGAGCAGGAAGGTAATGATGTCGTTTTGCTCCTGCTGCGTCATCGGAATGCCCACTTGCCCATTTCGCTTTAGCAACGGATCGAGCTGTGGGCTGTCCTGCACGCCCGTGGCATAGTGGCGCAATACCTGCTGAAGGGTACTGAACCGGCCATCGTGCATGTAGGGCAGCGTAAACTCGATGTTCCTCAGGCTGGGTACCCGGAATTTGTAGTTATCGGCCGCCTGACCCGTAACGGCACCACGACCCAGATCATCGACGGTAGCCGTTGCCAGTTTGGGCAGGCCATTGTTGCGGAAACTCTGATCGGTAAAGAACGGCTCTTTGTGGCAACCCGCACAGTTGGCCTGAAATAGTACCAACCCTCGCTGAGCGGCGTCGGGCAGAGCGGCGTCAGCATCTTTCCTGACCCACTTGTCGTAGCCCGAATTACCCGACACCATCGTCAGCATAAACTGCGACAACGCTTTTAAAAATCGATCCGACGTAATGGTATCTGTGCCATAAGCCGCTTTAAACAAGGGACGATACCGGCCACTAGTCCGCACTTTCTGCAACACGTTCGGCAGCGATTCACCCATTTCAACGGGGTTCTCAATGGGCGAGGTCGGCAGCAGATCAAGATTGGTAATGGCCCCGCCCCAGAAGAAATTGGCGCGCCAGGCTACATTGAAAATGCCCGGTACATTGCGCGTACCCGTCAGGTTGTTGATCCCGTGGCTGAGCGGATGGTCGGTGTGGGAGAAGGCAGTAAACGGCGAATGGCAGAACGAGCAGCTGATAGTGCCATCTTTCGACAGGGTGGGGTCATAGAACAAGGTTCGCCCCAGCGCCACGCCTTCTTTGGTCAGCGGATTGGCGTTGAAATCGTACACCGGATCGGGAAAGTTAGCGGGCTTTTTCCAGGCATAGGGCGTACCTGCCGCCGACGATGGCCCAGGCGTTACGTCGGGAACGGCACTGTTTTTGGGACCGCACGAGGCCACCCAGCCCCACAGAGCTACGCTACACAACAGAGCATACCGGCGGCTAAAGTTCACGAATAGCTAACTGGTTAATTTAGGTCAGGCCTGCCAGGTTGAAAGGCCATTGCTGTAACAGCGTCCCAACTGGCTGATCGACGATTGATTTGCCTAACGAATTAACGCTGAAACCGGCAGTATGTTGCTGACCGACGCTCACAGTAACGGGGTATCACCAGGTGACTATTATCTCACTAAATTTTGGCTTACTTCCAAAATAGTACGAACAAGGTATTGACAGTCAAGCTATTTTATTCATACTTGCATCATTACTTCATTCCATCCACACATCAGATTTATTGCTATGCGTACCAACTCCTTCGCATCGGTCTGCTCAGGCATTTCTCCTGAAACCCTCTCTCAGTTGTTCGACTTGTCAGACGTTACCTTACCCTTTTGGGACTGTCGCAAGCCCATGCCCATGTACAAGATTGTCCGGCTCGAAGGAGAAGGCAATTACACCGTTTTTCACTTTAGCGATGGCACCCGGTTGATGGTATCGATAACGCTGAAAAAGGTAGCCACCCGGCTGGCGCCCGACGTATTTGTTCGCGCCCACAAAAAGAATATCGTGAATCTGCTGTATCTGGAAACGATGCGCCCAAGTCAGCATCAGCAAACGATACAACTCACCAACGGCGACCTGATCGACGTGTCGCGCCGGAAAGCCAGCTGTTTCTTCCGGCAACTCGAAGGCTTCCAGCAGAAAGTACTGGCGCTGGCGAATTGAAGTCCAAGGTTCAAAGTTGCTCCGCTTTCCAGAATGAGGCGAAGCGACTTTGAACCTTGACCAACTACTTCTTCAGCTTCGCCAGTTCTTCATCGCGCAGGGGGCGACGCAGGATCTTGCCTACATTCGACTTTGGCAGTTCGGTACGGAACTCGATTTGCTTGGGCACCTTATACGCTGTCAGATTTTCCTTACAGTACGCCGTAATCTGTTCTTCGGTCAGGGCAGGGTCTTTCTTCACCACAAACACCTTGACTGTCTCGCCCGATTTAGCATTCGGGACACCAATGCAGGCTACTTCCAGTACACCAGGGCACTGCGATACCACTTCTTCAATCTCGTTGGGGTATACGTTGAAACCCGACACCAGGATCATGTCTTTCTTCCGGTCCACAATTTTGAAGAACCCATCAGCGTTCACAACGCCAATATCACCAGTTTTGAACCACTCGCCCACCATTACATTGGCGGTTTCATCGGCGCGGTTGTAGTACCCCTGGAACACCTGCGGCCCACGCGCCCAGATCTCGCCCGGTTGCCCTAGTGGAGCCTCGGTGCCGTCTTCCAGCATGCATTTCATGTCGGTACTTGGCCAGGGCACACCGATTGTACCCACCCGCGAGGTGCCATCTACGGGATTCGAACACAACACCGGCGACGTTTCCGACAGCCCGTAGCCTTCGGCGGGGATATTGCCGGTCATTTTCTGCCAGCGATCGGCCACTGATGTTTGCAGGGCCATGCCCCCGGCCGATGTTACCCGCAACTGGCTCCAGTCTACCTCATTGATGCGGGGGTGGTTCAACAACCCATTGTAGAGGGTATTCAGGCCCGTGAAGGCCGTAACCTTGTATTTTTTCAGATCGTCGATAAAGGCGTTCAGGTCACGGGGGTTGGTAATCAGCAGGTTCATATCACCACTCTTCAACGCAGCCATCGCGTTGGTGGTCAAGGCATAGACATGGTACAGCGGTAAGGCGGCAACGATAATCCCCTGCCCTGCCGGTATGCCCGCCGGTGCCATCCAGACCGTCTGCCCCTCAACATTGGAAATAATGTTTCGATGCGACAACACCGCTCCTTTAGACACCCCCGTGGTACCACCCGTGTACTGAATAAAGGCCCGGTCGGTGCCTTTGATGTCAACCGGCGTCATGGGTTGGCGACTACCCCGGCTCAGCACATCGTTGAATGAGATGGCGTTGGGCAGGTTGTAGGGGGGCACCATCTTCTTTACATACTTCACCACCGTGTTCACCAGCAGCTTCTTCGGGAAACCTAACCGGTCGCCAATCTCCGTCACAATCACATGCTGGATGTCGGTCTGATCGATGATCTTTTCCAGGTTGGCCGCAAAATTGGCCAGTATCACAATGGCTTTAGCCCCCGAGTCCTTGAACTGATGCTGCATTTCGCGCGGGGTGTACAGCGGATTGGTATTGACCACCGTCATGCCCGCGCGCAGAATGCCAAACATAGCAATTGGGTACTGCAACAGGTTTGGCATTTGAATGACCACCTGATCGCCGGGCTTCAGCCCAAGGTCGTGTTGCAGAAACGACGCAAACTGTTTCGACTGTTCGTCCACTTCTTTAAACGTGATCTGCTTACCCATGCAAGCGTAGGCCGGGCGGTCGGCGAAACGGGTGCATCCCTCTTCGATGAGGGCCGCCAGCGACGGGTAGGCATCAGGATTGATTTCAGCGGGTACTCCTTTCGGATAAAACTTGATCCAGGGGTGGGTGTTGGTCGTTGACTCCATAGTGAGAATGCGGGTGGCGATTCGCGTGGCAGTTCGCGCGACAAGTTGTGAGATTGTAAGTTACATAGCAAAAATACGATTTAAGCCAGAATGGTTTTAGTAAACAGCTAAAAAGAGCCACCGCATAAAGCGCTGAGCAGGCTGTCTGTATGGCCATCCCCGCTCCTTCGATTGGCAACAAGTCAGGCCGGGAACGGGGAGCTTTATATCGCCTCGATTCACTATATTCGTCTTGTATTATACTGAACGGAAGTGGAGCAGGCGTATCGGAAAATTATACATGTTGATATGGACGCGTTTTACGCGTCGGTGGAACAGCGCGACAATCCTGATCTGCGCGGGATGCCCATTGCCGTGGGCGGCTCTCGCGAACGCGGTGTGGTGGCGGCGGCCAGCTACGAAGCCCGCGTTTTTGGGGTTCGTTCGGCGATGCCATCGAGCACAGCCCGCCGTAAATGCCCGGAGTTGATTTTTGTAAAACCCCGTTTTGAGGTATATAAGGCCGTTTCGCAGCAGATCAGAGCGGTTTTCGCCGACTATACGCCCCTGATCGAACCGCTGTCTCTCGACGAAGCGTACCTGGATGTAACAGATAACCTGAAGCAGATGGCGTCGGCTACGCAGATAGCGCAGCAGATTAAGGTGGCGATCAAAGACGCAACGGGCCTGACAGCGTCGGCGGGCGTGTCGTACAACAAGTTTCTGGCCAAACTAGCCTCTGACTACAACAAGCCCGACGGACTATTTGTGATTAAACCTAATCAGGGGCTGGCTTTTGTTGAAACGCTGACCGTGGGGCAGTTCCACGGCATTGGCCCGGCTACGGCGGCAAAGATGAATCAGTTGGGAATTGCCACGGGCCTTGATCTGCGTCGGCAAACGGAAGCCTTTCTGGTGCGTCATTTCGGCAAAGCGGGCCACTTCTACCACGCCATTGCCAACGCCATCGACGACCGCCCGGTCCGGCCCGACCGCGAGCGAAAATCCATTGGTTCAGAAACAACCTTCAGCACCGATCTCACGGAGTGGGCTGAACTGGTCGACGGCCTGCAAGGGCCCATCACTGACCTGTGGCAGGATTGCCAGCGCCTGAAAATGACTGGCCGCACGCTGACTTTAAAAGTTAAATATGCCGATTTTCAGCAGATCACGCGTAGCCGTTCATTTGGTTCGCCAATACCCGACGAAGCCCGGATCACCTATCTGGCGCATGAACTACTGCAGGCCCTGCTGCCCCTGCCCAAAGGTGTGCGGCTGTTGGGCGTCTCGTTGTCTAACCTCGAATCAATAGAGGGCTCAGCAGACCGCACCGAAGTAGGCAAGCAACTGGTGATCGGGTTTTAGGGCTACTTCGTAGCGCTGAAAGGTGAACCTCACCGGCTTCGACGGCGCCTATTTTTGGGATACCTGCTTCCGCAAACGCGCACCTGTTTTCATAGCTTACCAGGTGAATAGCTACTGGCCGTAACAGAAAATGCCCATCCGGCCGGGCTTTTTCCGACCGGATGGGCAACACTCACGTTAATCATCTTCAGTCGTTCGGCTTCTTTTTTTTATTTTTCCTGGCCTTGCGGTTAGTGCCTGAACTGTTTCCGTTATGGGTTGATCCCTGCGTATCACTACCAATCGAACCCGACGTGGTCTCGTTACCACTGTTGCCGGTACCGGTCGATGAGCCCTGTGTGCTGCTCCCACTGCCCATTGAGCCTTGCGTGCCAGTACCAGTTGCTGCCCCCTGAATAGAGCCACTAGCGGAGTTGTATGTGCCACCGCTACCCGATGATGACGATCCCGTGCTGCCCGTCGTACCAGACCCCTGCGAAGTTGTGTATGATGAGCCTTGCGAGGCTCTGCCACCGGTTGATCCCGAACCAGTTGTTGTACCTGGCCTGCCACCTGAGTTTGTCGTTTGCGCCTGTGCGCTGAAGGCAGCAAAAGCCATGACCACCGCACCAACTAACACCTTCTTTTTCATAACAGTTATTCGTTTGATTAAATACCCATCAACTCTATGTGTTAACCCTATTTCTTAGCAATTGTTAGTCAGCTTTTGGGCCGTTGTCAGGCAAAGGATTCTGTATACAGCGCAGACAAACTACGCGTTTAACTGTAGCACCACGGGTGTAGGCGATGGTAACGCGAAAGGCCAGTCGACCTGCTGCAACCGATGGGCCGCCGAGGGACTTACCAGAATCAGGTCAGACCTGAGAATGGGCCTCGTGGTGAAAACACAAAAAACAGTGGAGAGCGGGGATGTGGCCTCCGGATCAGCAGCAGAACCGTAACGACTGGTACGCCCTACCATGACGGAGACGGGCCGGCGTTGAAACACGCGCCAACGCTGTTAAGCAAATCAGCCGGGTTTACCCTACCAGCCGGGCAATACCAAAGGCAGCGGCGGCGGCCAACGCACCGATCAGCATCACTTTTACGGCACCGCCGAGGGGTGGCTGACCAGTGACCCTGCTTTTGAAGTAGCCGAAAACAAACAGGCAAATCAGCGTAACGACGCAGGAATAGAGCAGGGCCCGGCCGGGTACATTAACCAGCAGATAAGGTGCCAGGGGTACCAGGCCCCCGGCCACATACGCCAGGCCGATGGTCAGCGCGCTTTTTGTGGCCCGGTTTGGGTCGGGCTCGTCGAGGCCCAGTTCGTACTTCATCATGAAATCGACCCACTTGGTCTTGTCTTTCGCCAGTTCATCGGCAATAACGGTTTGCAGTTCGGCGCTGAGGCCCATGTCGGCGAATACCTCACGTACTTCCTGCTTCTCGCGTTCAGGCACGGTCTCTACTTCCAGTACCTCGCGCCGCCGTTCCGACTCATAGTGGTCGGCTTCGGTGCGGCCCGCCAGATAGCCGCCCAGACCCATGGCAATAGACCCGGCCACAATCTCGGCAATACCGGCTGTGACAACCAGCGATGAACTGGCAACAGCCCCACTCAGACCCGCTGCCAGGGCAAAGGGTACAGTCAGCCCGTCAGACATGCCAATGACGATGTCAGAAATAAAGTCGGAACTTTGTAAGTGCTCTTCGTGATGGTGTAAATGACCGATGTCTGCCATGCGCTTGACGTAGTGACGGGGGTATGCTGGCACTTGCCGGTAAACCCCTTACGGATTATGAGTGGCCGAAGTTGCCGGTGTATCCTGTAATTCCTTGTGCATAATCAGGCCGCCGAGCCGACCAACGTTCGCCATCAGGCCAAATGTGAGCAGCGAAACGATAAAGATCAGTATCGGTAACCAACGCCATTGCTTCGCCCGATTCCAGACCAGCGCCAGCAGCGACAGAACACCCGTCAGGTACATGCCGACGTTGGCCAGGCCAGCTGCTTCTTCATGCTCGTGCAGCCGTGGACGGTCTAACGCATTGATCGATTTTAGGTACTGTTCGGCACTTTCGCCCGTTTGGTTCGTGATAGCCGTGCCGACGCTCATCAGCAAAAACAGGCCAAACCCAAGTTTAACGATCGATTCATTACGCCGAAGCAGGCCATAACCCAGCACGATAGTGGCCAGCAGACCACCAATAATCGGAAAATGATTGACCAGCAAATGCCAGTGGGCTCCATTCAATGTCATCGCTATTCGTATTGTTAAGGAGTTATGGGCTATATCGCCGCCGAATCACAAACGTACGTAGGAATAATGCCGGTGGCTTTAATGCGCAGATCAACATCTTCGGCGGGGGTGTTGCCGGTCAGCACCAGGGCGGTATCGAAGCCGAATTTATTACCACCCAGAATATCGCTCTTCAGGGTATCACCCACCATCAGAATTTCGCCTTTGCCGATCGTCATCTGCGCATTGCGCGACTCGGTCAATGACTCACGCAGCAGATCGAAGGCGAACATGAATAGCTGGGCGTCGGGCTTACCGAAGCGGATAAACTGCTTGCCCACGATGCGCTCCAGCATATCGGCCACGCCGCCAATGGCCACGGCAACCCGATTGCCCGACACGGGGTAAGTGGCATCGGTGTTGGCCACAATG
Organism: uncultured Cytophagales bacterium; assembly: GCA_963750355.1. Classification (GTDB taxonomy): domain Bacteria; phylum Bacteroidota; class Bacteroidia; order Cytophagales; family Spirosomataceae; genus Fibrella. Next base: position 209,800 of record CAVVQL010000019.1, read on the forward strand.
ACCGGGATATTACGCAGCCTGAGCAGGTTTACGGTTTTATTCAGGTCTGTATTCCAGTCGAAGCCTTCATCATCGAGCAGGACAAGGGCGGTGATGTCGGCCGCATTATTGAGGTCTACCTCGCTGATGGGCAGGGCGTGCAAATCGGCGTTTTCAATATAGTGGGCCGAGGTGTCGGTGCCCAGATACGCTACCGTGCCGTGGTTCACTTTTAACTGCAGGTATTCCCGCGCCAGCATACCCGACGACACGATCCGGTCGGCGGTAACCATGGGAAGACCCAGCCGGGCGTATGATTCAGCTAGCTGATCGGGGCTGCGCGAGGCATCGTTGGTCAGCACATAGAAGGGTTTCTCGGTCTGGATGAGCGCATTAATGGTTCGATCAACGCCGGGAATCAGGCCATGGGCATTTTTCAACACCCCATACGCATCGAAGAAAACGGCTTTATACTGATCGAGAAGGGAAGCAAAGGGAGTCATCATAGGGAGTGTTGGTTAGGTAATGGTGGGATTGATCCTACAACTTCAGCCGTTCCAGAATGGGGGTTACGTCGAAGCTATCGATCGAAGGAAAGTAAATATCGTAGGCTTCACGCTGAAGTTTGGTGGCGTAGGTCCGGTGGAAAAAATACCGCCCGTACTTGATCACATAGTTCAGGATAAAGAAGCGATAGGCTTCGGGCAAAAACCTGATTTCGCGCTCGGTAAGGGGGTAAATCTTGTGATATTCCTCCAAAAACCAGCCAAACCGTTCTTCGGCCATCGGCCCGATGTAGTACGAAAACACCGTGCGGTCGCCCGCGTCGGAGCAAACCCGGCTGAAAAAGTAGAAATCCATCACCCGGTAACTGATGCGAAACCAGTCGTAGTCCCAGCGCGAAAACAGTTTCAGGTCTTCGGTGACGGAGAAGTTACCGATGTTCCAGTCCACAAAGACGGGCATGGTCTCCACGGTCTTGTCGACGAGCCGCTTTCGGTTTTCCAGAAACAGATTACACTGCTGGCGCAGGGTGCCCTCGTGCATCCGGTGTTCGAATTTCCCCGTCTCCGTATCCAGCAAATCGAGCAGGCCCTGCACATCGGAACGGAGCGTTTTCGAGTATTTCGGCAGTACCGACGACGCCCGCGCGCAAGCCAGGTGAAACCGGGCAATCTCGCCCCCCAGCTTACGAATATGGACCTCATCGAGCCGACGGGGCATGCGCTCCATGGTTCGGATCGGGTTGTAAAAAACCACCCACGCATCGACCGGTTCGCTCTGGTAGCGGTAGATAAATACCTGCCCGTTCTTCATCAGCGACTTCGCCAGCACGTTCTCGAACGGATACAGCAGGTTGTTGGCCAGCGCGTGAATGATGCGATGGTCTTCTTTAAAGTGCTCGAATTTGCCGAAGTACGACAGTTTGGCAATCACGCGGTCGCCGGAATCGAGCGTTAGCCGGAAAACGTGGTTGGTCGACACTTTGGCACTGATGTCTTCCACGGTCTGCACCGTCTGGCTGGGGTCGAAGGCGGCCCAGGCCTGGCGTATAATCGGAGGATAATCGATGAGGCGCATAAAGTCAGTCTTCTGTTTTCCGTCCTCTGTCTTCTGTTGCGCTGCTGGTAAGTCACAAGGTATCCTAATCAGCAGCGCAACAGAAGACAGAGGACGGAAGACAGAGGACAGTCTTTTTAAATGATTTCAAAATACCGTTTCAATTCCCAGTCGCTTACCTGACTGGCGTACTGCCGGTGCTCCCACTCGCGGGTTTGGCAGAAATGGGTAACAAAGCCCTCGCCAAAGAGTTCAGCAGCAACTGGTGAGTCGCGCATCAGCTGCGTCGCATCGCGAAGGGTAGGGGCCAGTCGACCGTTGGTGGTATTCCCGTAGCCGTTGCCCGTCGTTGGTGGTATATCGAGCGAAAGGCCGTGGCGAATGCCATATAGTCCCGACGCCAGCGCTGCGCCCATTGCCAGATACGGATTGGTGTCGGCCCCCGGTACCCGCATCTCCACGCGGGCGTAGGCTTCAGACTGGTTCAGTACCCGCATGGCTACCGTCCGGTTGTCGAAACCCCAGGTTAACGTGGTGGGTGCCCAGGCCCCTTCCACCAGCCGTTTGTAGCTGTTGATGGTGGGGGCATACATCGGCACTATATGGGGCAGGCAGTAGAGTTGGCCGGCTATATACTGCCGGGCCAGCGTACTGAGCCGATCGGGGGCGGCGGGGTCGAAAAACAGGTTCGTTGCCTCCGTTGGCGACCACAGGCTCTGGTGAATATGCCCGCTGCAACCGGGCAGGTCGGCGTTCCATTTGGCCATAAACGTGGCCAGAATGCCATGCCGGTACGCAATTTCTTTCACGGCGGTTTTAAAGAGTACCGCCTTATCGGCCGCCTTCAGGGCCGAATCGTGCTGAATAGCCGCTTCGTACACGCCCGGTCCGGTTTCAGTATGCAGCCCTTCGAGGGGAATCCCAAACTGCCCCAGCTGCGTGAACAGCGCATCGAAAAAGCCAGGCTCCATCGACGGACGCAGAATCGAGTAGCCGAACATGCCGGGCGTGAGCGGGGTGAGATCGCGGAAGCCTTTTTGCTGCACCGTCTGTGGCGTTTCGCGAAAGTTGAACCACTCGAACTCCTGCGCCATCTCGGCCCGGTAGCCCATGTCTGCCGCCTGCGCGGCTACCCGCTTCATCAGCGACCGCGGACAGGCTGGCAGCGCCTGCCCCGAATCACCGCCACTGAAATCGGCCAGGAAAAAAGGCAGATCCTCTTCCCACGGAATGCGGCGAAAGGTAGCCAGATCGATATGCACCGATCGGTCGGGATAGCCGCTATGCCAGCCCGTGAGCGTGGCGTTGTCGTAGGCAACATCGTTCACATCCCAGCCAAAAACAACATCGCAGAACCCGTATCCATCGGTTAGACCCGCCCGGAATTTTTCGCGGCTGATTACTTTTCCGCGCAGCACCCCGTCGATGTCGGCGAAGGCAAATTTTACTTTTGGAATCTCGTTTTCGTCGAGGTAGGCAAGCAGTTGCGTAGCGTCCATGCGCGTTGAGCGAGGTTAGTCGGGGGCTAAAGATAAAGCGTGAACGAGTAAAAGAGGTAAAGCGAGAAGGGCTCCGCTGCTGGTCGTATTGTACCCTAGCAGAGCCTTTCACGCTTTACCTCTTTTACTCGTTCACGCTTTACTGCTAGCGAATCTCCATCTCGAACGGTAAACGGGCCTGAACACCTTGCAGCGTTTGCAGCTTTTTGAGCTGTTTAACCACCGGACCCACCGGGCCGAGGGCGGTCTGCAACCGGACGTCATCATCGCCGTTACCGAAGTACTTCATCACTTTCTTAAAGGCATCTTCCTTAGCCGGGTAGTAGCGCAGCCGATAATCATCGTCTTTCAGCTTAGCCTCAGCAGCAGCCACCTTTACGGCTTCATCCAGGCCACCCAACTGATCGACCAGACCGATTGCCTTACCCTGAACGCCGGTCCAGACGCGGCCGCCGGCAATGGCTTTCACGCTGTCGATGGGCAACTGACGGCCGTCGGCTACTTTCTTGGTGAAGCTGGCGTAAATGCGCTCTACGCTGGTTTGCAATACCTTCCGGTCAAAATCAGATAGCTGTCTGGTAACGCTGGGAAAATCGGCGTGGGGGTTGGTCAGCACCCGGTCGAAGGTGACGCCGAGCTTCTCTTTAAACAGGTTCTCGGTGTTGAACAGCAGGGCAAATACACCAATAGAACCCGTGATGGTGTTGGGCTGCGCCACAATTTTGTTGCAACCCATGGCCATAAAATAGCCCCCCGAAGCGGCGTAATCAGAAAACGACGCCACGATTGGCTTCACCTTGCGGGTCAACTGAACCTCGCGCCACATCACGTCGGACGCCAGTGCGCTACCGCCACCCGAATTAATCCGCAGTACCACGGCCTTGATGCTTTCGTTCATGCGGGCTTTGCGAATTTCACCCGCAATCTTATCGGAACCGATGCTGTTCTCGTCGCCTTCACCCGAGTTGATATCACCCGTAGCGATGATGACGGCAATGCGGTTTTTGCTCAGCACTTTGGTGTCATCATCGTCGTCGCTATTGCTGTCGGCATCGGCATTTTTGTACTTGCCAAGCCCTACGTATTCGATTTTCTTCTTGTCGTCGACCTTCATGACCCGCTTCATTTCGGTTTCCAGTTCGTCGAAGTAGCCGGTGTTAGTCACCAGTTTGTAGCGCATGGCATCGGCGGGCGTCTGAATCCTCAGGCTGTCGGCATACCCCCGCAGCGTAGTGACAGGGATACCCCGGCTTTGCGATACCCCCGCCAGGAAATGGTTGTTGATCGAGTTCAGAAACGACGATACCTGGAGCCGGTTGGGATCGCTCATTTTATCGAGCAAAAACGGCTCTACAGCACTCTTGTACGTACCTACGCGGAAAATCTCCGGTTTCAGGCCCAGCTTATCCAGTGTGCCTTTAAAGAACGTAAGCTCGGCGGCAATGCCATTCCATTCCAGATCACCGGCGGGGTTCAGGTAGATCTTGTCGGCGGTAGAGGCAATGTAATACGCCTTTTCCGTCATCACCTCCGCGTAGGCGTACACAAATTTCTTCGACTTCTTGAAGTCGATCAGGGCGTTACGTATTTCTTCGAGGGTAGCCCAGCCCGCCTGCGGGTTTTGCGCGTCGATGTAGATACCCCGAATGTTGTCGTCGTCTTTGGCTTTCTTCAGGGCTTCTTTAATCTCGATCAACCCCAGCACACTGGCATCGCCGTTACCGGTAAAAACGGCGAACGGATTTTCGGAGCTGCGCTCACGAATCGGTTCGTTAAGATCGAGTTTCAGCACTGAGTTTTTGGCGACTGTTGTGTCTTTCTTCGATGAAGCGGCACCAATTATGCCAGCCAGAATAAAGAAGCCCAGTAAAGAGAAAATAAATAACCCCAGCAGGGTAGCCAGGAGATATTTCAAAAATTGGCGCATAAGCTTTGATACCTGTTAATTGTATATACACCAAAAATAAAGCCCACCGGGTGAAGTGAGCTACTTTTTGGTTGAATGCGCAATATGGGGGATGAATGGGGGATTACAGGGCTTTGTAATCTTCGATGGAGGTGCTAATGACTTCGTACGCTTCTTCGCGACCGTAGATGCTGGCCAGTTCCATCACCGTGGGCTGATCGGGCAGGTTCTTGTAGGTCAGGAAATAGTGTTGCAACCGGTCGACTACACTTTTGGGCAGATCCGATAAATCCTTATAGCTTTCGTACATCGCGTCGCCTTTCAGCACGGCAATGATTTTATCGTCGGCTTCCCCTTTATCGATCAGGCGAAAACCACCGATGGGCCGGGCCTGCAACAGAATATCGCCGTGGGTAATGGCCGACTCGGTCAGTACGCAGATGTCGAGTGGGTCACCGTCGCCTTCTTCAATGGTGCGCCCTGTTTTATCGGAGGCTAGTTTGGCAATTTTCTCGCCGCAGTAGGTCTGTGGGATGAAGCCATAGAGCGAGGGTACGATATTGGAATATTTCTGAGGACGATCGATTTTCAGATAACCCGTTTGCTTATCGATTTCGTATTTGACCGTGTCTGACGGCACAATCTCGATGAAGGCCGTGACCATTTCGGGGGCCGCATCGCCGGGGGTGATCCCATGCCAGGGGTGCGATTTCGATTGCGCCTTGAGAAGGGTTGGAATTTCTTTGGGTGAGAATTCAGCTTCCATAATTGGTAATTGATAAATTTGTATAATTCCGCGAAACGGTACTTTTATAAATAACACATCCCGGTATTCAGTATCCGTTTTTCAGCAACTTACTGATCAGATACTCAATACCGGGATGACTCTGAACAAACACTATACTGATGGCTGCCAGATGTGATAGCACAAAGATAGTGGCTGAGTTAGCCTAAACCGCCACTGTTTCTGAAAAACCTATCTTTCGGGCTATTTGATACTCAGCAGTCTTACCCGACGACTGCCTGATATAGAGTTCAGCGAGGAAGCCCGCCAGGAAGAGTTGTACCCCCAGCACAATGGCAATCAGGGCAAAATAAAACAGTGGATTGTCGGTCGCATTCCGGTACCGAATGCCGTGTGAAATATTGTACAATTTCTGGCCGACCACAAACAGCGACATCACCATTCCGAGAAAGAACGACAACGTACCCAGCCCACCAAACAGGTGCATAGGCCGCTTACTGAACTTGTGCACGAAGGCGATCACGATCATGTCGAGAAAGCCATTCACAAACCGTTCGAGACCAAATTTGGTGGTGCCGTATTTACGGGCGCGGTGCTGCACAATTTTCTCGCCAATGCGACCGTAGCCGTTCCAGTTCGCCACAATCGGAATATTGCGGTGCATGTCGCCGTACAGGTTCAGCGATTTCACCACTTCCTGCCGGTAGGCTTTCAGGCCGCAGTTGAAATCGTGCAGCTTCACGCCCGATATCCAGCGGGCCACGCCGTTGAACAGCTTTGTGGGCAGGGTTTTGGTAACGGGGTCATACCGCTTCTGTTTCCAGCCCGACACCAGGTCGTAGCCGTCTTCGGCGATCATGTTGTACAGACCGGGAATCTCGTCGGGGCTATCCTGCAAATCGGCGTCCATGGTAATCACTACCCGGCCCCGCGCCGCCTGAAAACCGGTTTGCAGGGCGGCCGTCTTGCCCGAATTGCGGGCAAACCGAATAGCCCGCACATTCGGATTCCCTTCGGCCAGCCGCTCAATTACATCCCATGAACGGTCGGTGCTGCCATCGTCGACAAACAGGATTTCGTACGAATAAGTTATGTTCCGTCATGACCCGAACGATCCAGTCGTGCAATTCAGGCAGCGACTCGTCTTCGTTGTACAGCGGAATCAGTATGGTCAGTTGCATGGTAATTGGGCCACAGAGTTACACGGAGATAACACGGAGTTACACAGAGTTATTACACGATTCTGCTTAAAACGATACAGTCCGCCGATTCACTGCTAACTCTATACCAGTAACTATTATAAAGGTCGGAAGATTTCAGAAGATCAGGTAGTACGGTTGCAATAAGGCGCGGAAATCAGCCGTGTAGGTACGTCCGTCGGTTTCATGAATGGCCAGTTCGTCGGGCGTAAAGGCATCATGGGGTGTATCGGCAAAGCGAAAGGCCGTCAGGTGACGAAATACCAGCTTCTGCGCATGATGCCGCAGTTGTAGCTGCCGGCACGGGCGAAGTGGCCGTGGTTCCTGCGCCGCCAGTTGAATTAACCGCTCTGATTCGGGCGGCGGCAGCAGTACCCACCACGTACCTTCGGGCCGGAGCAGCCTACGTACCGCCGCGAGTAGATCCAGCAAGCCGGTAGCTCATCGGTATGCAGCGCCCGGTTCACGGCCTTATCGGGCGAACGCAGGGAGTTGGTATAAAACGGCGGATTGGTCAGGATATGATCGTAAACCGCTTCAGGTATGGTCTGTTGACTTTGGGGGCACAAACGTCTGAATGGGTGAGTGCCACACGCGTATCCGATCGGCAAATGGGCTGGCCGCTACGTTCTCACTGGCTTGCCCGGCGGCAACCTCATCCAACTCAACTGCATCGATCCGGGCCGTGGCATTCCGCTGCGCAGCCATCAGCGCGAGCAGGCCTGTACCGGTGCCAATATCGAGCAGGCGGGTTGCCAGTGCGGTCCGGCGTTTCGGTTATGCCCGCCCAGGCACCCAGCACACAGGCATCGGTACAGACCTTCATGGCCGTACGGTCCTGCTGGATAGTGAATTGTTTGAATCGGAACATGGGCGTATTTTCTTCGACAGACCGTTTTCTTTGTCATCCCGACCGGTCCGCCGGTGCGGTCAGGATGACAAAGAATGACAAGGCCCTATTTCAGTCAACTTTTAAATTATCTCACCAAGTGAACATTCTTGGTATATCGGGTAGCCTTCGCCCCGGCTCTACAAACGCACAAGTGCTACAGGCTATTAGTCGGCTGCTACCCGCTACAGCTCGCCTGACGTTATTCGAAGGCCTTGATGATCTGCCGCACTTTAGCCCCGAACGCGATACAGAGAACGTTTTACCAGCCGTTCAGGCATTGCGTGAAGCTATTGAGCAGGCTAAGGCGGTGGTGATCTGCACCCCGGAATACGCATTTGGCATCCCCGGCGTACTGAAAAATGCCCTCGACTGGTGTGTCTCCACTGTTCTCTTCGACCAGAAACCCGTAGCTGCTATCAGCGCCTCGCCCGGTTTTGCGGGTGGCGAACGCGCCATGGCCTCACTCCTGCCAACACTTACCGCACTAAACACGCGCATTCCCGACGGATGCTCACTTGTACTCTCGTCAATCCGCAACAAGATAGATGCCAACGGCCAACTCACCGATGCCAGCACAGAGCAGGCTTTGCAACGGCTGGTAGATGAGTTGTTGGCGATAGCTTAGTTTCCGCTATAAGCCCTTCGACAGGCTCAGGGTGACATCAATCACAAGAATATTAGCCTAAACATGGTGATGATTGATGTCACCCTGAGCCTGTCGAAGGGCCTATAGCGAAAATCAAGCGATAGCGCTCTCCCTACATATTCCGGCGATACTGCCCACCAACAGCGTAGAGCGCCTGCGAAAGTTGCCCTAGAGAGCAGACTTTGGCTGCCTCCATCAAGCTAGCGAAGAGATTACCGCCCGACAGGGCTATCTCCTGAAGTTGCTGCAAGGCAACCTCTGCGGCCCGTTCATTTCGCTCCCGGAACGCCCGGACGTTGTCGACCTGGGCCCGTTTCTCTTCATCGGTGCTGCGAATCACTTCGGCGGGGGTAATGGTCGGTGAGCCGTTTGGATCGAGGAAGGTATTCACGCCGACGATGGGTAACTGCCCGTTATGTTTCAGCGTCTCGTAATACATCGACTCCTCCTGAATCTTGCTGCGCTGGTACATCCGCTCCATGGCACCCAGCACGCCGCCGCGCTCGTTGAGGGCCACAAACTCCTGGTACACGGCCTCTTCCACCAGGTCGGTCAGCTCTTCCACCACGAACGAACCCTGCAATGGATTCTCGTTTTTGGTCAGGCCAAACTCGCGGTTGATCACCAGTTGAATCGCCATGGCCCGACGTACCGATTCTTCCGTTGGCGTCGTGATGGCCTCGTCGTAGGCGTTGGTATGCAGCGAGTTTGTGTTGTCGTAGATCGCCAGAAGGGCCTGTAGCGTCGTCCGGATGTCGTTGAACGCAATCTCCTGGGCGTGCAGGCTCCGGCCCGAGGTCTGGATATGGTACTTAAGCTTCTGGCTCCGCTCGTTGCCGTTGTATTTATGCCTGATGGCCTTGGCCCAGATGCGCCGCGCTACCCGCCCCAGTACGGTATATTCGGGGTCCATGCCGTTCGAGAAAAAGAACGACAGGTTCGGCGCGAAGTCATCGATATTCAGGCCACGACTCAGGTAATATTCCACAAACGTAAATCCGTTCGACAGCGTAAACGCCAACTGACTGATGGGATTAGCCCCCGCTTCGGCAATGTGGTAGCCCGAGATAGAGACCGAATAGAAGTTCTGAACGCGGTTGTGGGTGAAGTACTCCTGAATGTCGCCCATCATACGAAGGGCAAACTCCGTCGAGAAAATGCAGGTGTTCTGCGCCTGATCTTCCTTCAGGATATCGGCCTGGACAGTACCCCGCACCTTCCGCAACGTATCGGCTTTGATCTGCTCATACACGTCAGCAGGCACCACTTTATCACCGGTGGTTCCCAACAGCGCAAGCCCCAGTCCATTGTTTCCATCGGGAAGTTCGCCCTGGTACCCCTCACCCGGACGCGGGACCGCCCCAACCCCTCTCCCAATGTGGGAGAGGGGAGTTAGTCCGTCTTTGCGCCCCTCGCCCAATGTGGGAGAGGGGCCAGGGGTGAGGGAATGAGCGGCCAGCCACTTTTCTACCTGCTGATCGATGGCGGCGTTCAGAAAAAAGGCCAGCAGCATGGGGGCCGGGCCGTTGATCGTCATCGATACGCTGGTGGCAGGATCGCAGAGATCGAAGCCGGAATAGAGTTTCTTGGCGTCGTCGAGGGAGGCGATACTGACACCGGAGTTGCCCACTTTACCAAAAATATCGGGGCGCAGGGCGGGGTCTTCCCCGTAGAGCGTCACCGAGTCGAAGGCCGTAGAGAGGCGTTTCGCGGGCATCCCCTTCGAGACGTAGTGGAAGCGTCGGTTTGTGCGTTCGGGGCCCCCTTCACCGGCAAACATCCGCGTGGGATCTTCGCCCTCGCGCTTCAGCGGAAACACACCCGCCGTGTACGGAAACTCGCCGGGCACGTTCTCCCGCATCAGCCAGCGCAGTACGTCGCCCCAGTCTGAATACGTCGGCAGGGCTACTTTCGGAATCCGGAGGTGCGATAGCGTTTCCGTGTACAGCGGCTGCCGGATTACCTTGCCCCGCACTGTAAACTCATAATAATCAGCCGTGTACCGCTTCTGCATCTCGGGCCACTGCTTCAGGAGCTGCTTCGCGTCGGGATGCTGTTTGGCCGCAAATTGGTCGCGAAGCGTTTGCAAGTCGGTGGTTGGTGCCGACAGCATTGCCAGTACACCATCCAGTTGGTATAGCTTTCTGGCCAGGGTAGCCTGCTCAGTTACAAACTGATCGTACCGGCGGCTTTCTTCTACGATCTCGGCCAGATACCGTACGCGGTCGGGCGGGATAATGGCGGTTTGGGCCGTTGCAGGCACGTCAGCAAGAGCAGGTTCAGGTATGTCGAGGCCCAGTATGTTACAAACGCGGGTGAATAGGGCGTTCATGCCCGGATCATTAAACTGAGCGGCCATCGTGCCTAAAATGGGCAGTTGCGAGTCGGGCGTATCCCAATCGTTATGGTTGCGGCGGTACTGCTTGCGCACATCGCGCAGGGCGTCGAGCGAGCCGCGCTTGTCGAACTTGTTGATCGCAATGAGGTCAGCAAAATCGAGCATGTCGATCTTCTCCAACTGCGTGGCCGCCCCATATTCGGCGGTCATCACGTAAAGCGTCTTGTCGGCGTGTTCGGTAATTTCGGTATCCGACTGCCCAATGCCGGATGTTTCAACAATGATCAGATCAAAGTTGGCCCCTTTGCAGATATCGATGGCGTCCTGCACATGACGGCTCAGAGCCAGGTTGGCCTGCCGGGTGGCCAGCGACCGCATATACACCCGCCCCTGACTAACCGCCGGGTTCAGCGTGTTCATCCGGATGCGGTCACCAAGCAACGCGCCACCCGTTTTGCGCTTCGACGGATCGACGGAGATAATGGCCATCGTCTTGTTGGGGTACGTCCGCAGGAATCGCAGAATCAATTCATCGACCAGCGACGATTTACCCGCTCCTCCGGTACCGGTAATACCCAGCACGGGCGGAGTAGCCTGGGTAGTTTTTGCCCCCAAACCGACCGACTGCTTATACGCCTGATAACTGGCCTGATCGTTTTCGGCAAGGGTTATCAGACGGGCCACCCGATTCGTTTCGTCACCGTCGTTTACGGTGGGTAATACTACCTCGCGGCAACGCGCCAGCAAATCGTCGATCATGCCCTGAAGGCCCAGCGTACGCCCATCGTCGGGGCTGTAGAGGCGGGCGATGCCATAGGCCTGCAACTCCTCGATTTCGCGGGGAAGGATGGTGCCGCCGCCGCCACCAAACAGTTTGATATGACCCGCGCCCCGTTCCTGAAGCAGGTCGTACATGTATTTGAAAAACTCGATATGCCCACCCTGATAGCTGGTGATGGCAATACCCTGCACATCTTCCTGAATGGCGCAATCAACGATTTCGGCCACCGACCGGTTATGGCCCAGGTGAATGACCTCGGCCCCCGACGACTGCAACAGCCGCCGCATAAGATTGATAGCCGCGTCGTGCCCATCAAAAAGAGAGGCTGCCGTAACCAGCCGAAGCCGGGCCGCTGTCAGGGGGCGGTTGATAGCCGCTCCTCCGTCTGTTTCAGCATTAAGTAGCGTTTGCGGTTGTTCAGATGAAGTAGTCATAGATCAAAGATACCGGTTTAGTCCCATGGATTCTGCCGTTTATCCCAAAGTTCGTGTGTTTGACCGCCTGGTATAGGTCGGTCTTTCGGACTTAACTTATCTTTACCAGATAACGCTTATCCTAACAAAATAGCACGGCTCTTCGCTTATGTTCACCAAGATTATCCGGCTCTCGGCCGCTACACTGTTTATTCTTTCTACTGCCTTCGCTCAGAAAACTACAGCGCAGGATAAGTCACTGCTGTATGAGGTAACGGGTAATAAGCTGACGGCTCCCTCCTACCTCTACGGTACGTTTCACCTCGTTTGCCCAAATGACCTGGTTTTGACCGACGCCATTAAAAAAGCCGTTGCCGACGCAAAGCAACTCTACCTGGAAGTTGACATGGACGACCCGACCCTACAGGCTACCATGATGCAGAACCTGATGTTTACCAACGGCAAGACCATCAAAAACTACCTGTCGGCCGAGGACTATAAGCTTCTGGACGCATACCTGCAAAAAAACTCAGGCATGAGTCTGGCGGCGCTTACGGCCATAAAACCCATTGGTTTGTACTCATTCATGGCCATGAGTGCGCTGGGCTGTCAGCCCGCTTCGTACGACATGTCACTGATGCAGCTGGCTGCCAAAGACAAGAAAGAAGTCTTGGGCCTGGAGCGCATCGAGGATCAGATGGCCATTTTCGAGAAGATTCCGATGGAAAAGCAGGTGTCGATGCTGGTCGAAATGGCGCGTAAGCCCGACGAGGCCAAACAGGAGTTGGCGAAACTGCTGGCGGCCTACAAAGCGCAGGACCTGACGGCGATGATGAGACAGATGAAGGAAAGCAAATACGACGGCCTTGAGGGCTTCGAAACCGACCTGCTTACAACCCGCAACCAGAACTGGATTCCGATCATTGAAAAAGCCGCCCAGACCAAGCCTACCTTCTTTGCCTTTGGCGCCGGTCATCTAGGCGGTGAAAAAGGCGTCATCGCGCTACTGCGTAAACAGGGGTATACGGTGAAAGCGGTGAAATGATTCTGAACCAGGATTTTTACAAGATTTAAAGGATTTTCAGGAGCCTCTACCCATAATCACTTACGCAATCAATTCTTGCTCGGAAGGCTCCTGAAAATCATTTAAATCTTGTAAAAATCCTGGCGGTCCGCCGCGGCGGTTCATTTTTTAAACACCAGCGCTTTTATCGGGTCGATGCGGTTAACGATCAGAGTGGGCACCCAGAGGGCTATAGCGATGAGGGCTACAATGGTGAGGTTGACGAGGCCAATTACCGCCCAGTCCCAGACGATGGGCACGTAGGTCATGTAGTAATTCTTGGCGTCGAGCGGAATCAGTTTATAGCGGTATTGCAGCCAGCAAAGTCCCAGCCCAACGGCGTTGCCAATGAGTAAGCCCCATACAACGATATTCAGGCCAACGACTACAAACATTCGCCTGAGCAATGAATTTGGACTACCGAGCGCTTTCAGCAGGCCAATCATCGGGGTGCGTTCCATCATCAGCACCAGCAACACCGACCCCATATTAAAGCAGGCGACGAACAGAATCAGGGCAATGAACACGGCCGTATTGCGGTCGAGCAGCAGCATCCAGTCGAAGAGCATGCCGTATTGATCGGTCACTTTGATCAATCGCATTTCGGGCGGTATCTGGTTCATTACCCCGGCAAATGTGTTGCTGAGCCGGGCAAAATCGCGCACGAACACTTCATAACTGCCCACCGAATCGGGGCCCCAGTTGTTGAGCCGCTGCACCAGTCGCCGGTCGCCGATCACGAACGTCTTGTCGCCTTCTTCCAGCCCGGTTTCGTAGATGCCAACCACCGTCATCTTCCTGGGACGAAGCCCGGACGAGCGCGTCCCGGTTGCGCCTTCGCCCAAGCCCGTAAAATTCAGGATGGCCGACTGCCCCACCTCCAGCCGGAGCTGATTCGCAATGGTGCGGCTAATCAACAGTTGAGTGGAATATCCATTGACAACGGCCGAGTCGAACCGGGGCAGATTCCCCGCCACAAGCGACTCGCCAAACAGGTCCCATTCATAGTCGGGGCCAACCCCTTTCATCACTACACCCGACAGATCGTCCTTGGTTTGAAGAATCCCGGCTTTAGTAGCTACGCCCTGCACATGGCGCACATCGGGCAGCGCCTTGATTCGGGCAAAAGCGGGGTCAGCTATCGAGATGGGGGGCGCGTCGTAGGAGACGTTACCAGAGAATTTCACGACCTGCAAGTGTGCACCAAAGGCAAAGATCTTTTGCTGAATGGTGCGCTTAAAGCCAAACAGAATGCCAAAGGCAACAATCAGCACGGCCAGACCAATGGCTACGCTGGCAATACCCACCCGCGTAACGGTGGCAGAGAAACTACCCAGGGGCGCATTTCGCACCCGACTGGCAAGAAAAACAGGAAGGTTCAAGAAGGCAGGTCGTTTATCGACACAAAGTTACAAGGCCAGCAGGGTTTAACCGCACGTGTTACCTCGATGCGGTATGAAGCAGGGATTTCTAACAAACAATCAACTTACTGATTAACCACGTAGTTGCGGACATTGCTCAACGATGCGTTCAGCCGCCTGGCCAATATCAGCAGTGGCAAACGGAGCGGGCGTTATCAACGTACGTAGGGTTGTTGCGCCGATTAAACCGCTTTTTCACGTTATTCGCCTTATGCAAGTACGCTTCCTCGTCTTTTTTCTGCTGGCAAGTGTTTCGGCCCTGGGTCAAACGCTACCCATTCTTAGTCAGAACCCACCTTCTCTGCGCTGGTATCAGTTGCAAACGCCGCACTTCCGGATTCTCTACCCCGAGGGCATTGACCAACCGGCGAAACGGACTGCCCAGCGCCTGGAGCAGGTCTATGAGCCGGTCAGTGCCGGGCTGAATCGTCGGCCCCGGCCACTGACGCTTATTCTGCAAAATCAGACGAGTATCAGCAACGCCTTTGCCACTCTGTATCCGCGTCGGGCCGAGTTTTTTGCCTCCCCGCCGCAAGACCCGGCTCTTCTGGGCACGTTGAACTGGCTCGATCTGCTGGCCGTGCATGAGTACCGGCATATTGTGCAGTACGAAAAAGGGTTGCAGGGCTACGGACGAATCCTGTACACGCTGCTGGGTGCCCAGGGCCTGAGTTTCCCAACGCAGATCGTGACGCCCGACTGGTTTCTGGAAGGCGACGCAGTAGGAACCGAAACTATCCTGACCCAGGGTGGCCGGGGGCGTATTCCTGCCTTCGAGCTGAATATGCGCACCAACCTGCTTACCCGCCCGCCATTCAGTTACGCCAAAGCCACCGGCGGTTCGTTTCGCGACAACGTACCCGACCACTATGAACTGGGCTATTTTCTGACCACTAACCTGAAACGCACCTATGGCCCCGATGCCTGGAGCAAAGCCCTCGACCAGATTTACACGCAGTTCCCGTTTTACCCATTTTCCTTTTCAAATGGGCTGAAAAAAGCCACCCGATCGGCCGAAAACCCAACCGGTACCCGCGTCGATGATTTGTACCGGGAAACGGTAGCCGACCTGATCGAAATCTGGAAGAAAAAGCGCGAATCGCTGACCATTACGCCAGCCACGCTTTACCCGGTTTCGGCCGAGAAAGATCAGACGCCCCGCCCCGTTTTCACCAATTACCGCAACCCGCAGTACCTCACCGACAGCACCATTTTATGCGTAAAAAGAGGCCTGGGCGATATCCAGCAACTGGTGTTACTGACCCGAAACGGCACCGAAAAACGGGTTTATACGCAGGGCCTTATTTTGCAAAGCCCTGACCTGCTGTCGGCCACCCCGCAGAAAGCCTGCTGGATCGAAAACAGATACGACCCCCGCTGGGGTCAGCAGCTTTTTGCCGAAATCAGGCGTGCTCGATCTGGCTAACAGGCAAGCTAACCCGACTGACCCGACGAAGCCGCTACAAAACGGTGGCGATATCGCCCGACAACAGCAAACTCATTGCGGTTCGCAATGACACCGATTACCAGACCCGGCTGGTGGTACTGGATACAAAAACGGGCCGCGAGCTAACCGTACTGCCTAACCCGACCAACGATCTGTACATTCATCCGCGCTGGTTCGATAACGAGGCCGTGGTAACGGTCACCTTATCGAAGGGAGGAAAAACCATTGAACTGATCGATACGCGAAACGGGCAGAAACGGGCTTTACTACCCGTATCGCAGACCAACTTAAGCCACCCGCAGCCCTACACCAACGCGTTTGTCCTCTACAATTCACCGCAGTCGGGCATCGACAATATCTACGCGGTAAACATCGCCTCGGGGAAAACCTCGCAGGTAACGTCACGGCCATTTGGCGCGTACCACGCCGCCATTTCGGCGGGAAGCCCAAAAGGGCAATGGATCGCCTTTCAGGATTTCGACACGCACGGTTTCCGCATTGCCGAAATGCCCCTCGACCCGGCCGCCTGGCCACCTGTTCCCGCGCCCGGCACTGTTCCCGACCAGACCACGCGCTACTTTGGCCCACTGCTCAATGCCGGTGCGCAGACCATCCCGCCAATCGCGTCCGATTCAGTAGCCCCCTCACCCGTATCGGCCCCAGTACGGTACCGCAGGCTGGCCCACCCGCTGAACATCTACAGCTGGGGCCCAACGTTTTCATCGAATGGCCAGGCGCTGAACCTCGGCATTCAGTCGCAGGACCTGCTGGCCACTACCCAGATAACGGTGGGCTACACCTACAACCAAAGTGAGCAGGTAGGTGCGTTTGGTGCCAATCTGAGCTACCAGGGCCTGTATCCGGTGCTCGATCTTGGTGTCCAGACTGGTAACCGGCGTACCTCATACTACATCGACCGTGTCGAGCCACTCGACAGCCTGCGCACCGATACGTGGCGGTACAATCAGATCTCGGCGGGTATTCGACTGCCGTTTCAACTCACTCGATCGCGGTTTAATCAGAACGCCAGCCTGTCGGCTTATTATGGCTTTCAGCAAGTCAGTGGTTATGATCTGCCGGGCCGATTGTTCACTGACACAGGTAACGGTTTCCTGCACACCATGACCTACGGGGCCAACTACGGCCTGGCCCTGCGCCGCAGCTACCGCGATGTGGGCCCCCGGCTGGGTTTCGCCTTAAGCACCCAGCTACGGCACACGCCCGTTGCGCAGGCGGGGCAACTGACTGGTATGCAGTGGGGTTCGTCGCTGAATGTGTATCTGCCGGGCATTGGCAAGCACCATTCCATGCAGTTGCGGGGTGCCTATCAGTACCAGTGGGGCACACCCGACGCCAACAAGCTGTACCGGTTCCAGGCCAGCGTACTCTACCCGCGTGGTGCCGCCTACATCCCGTTCGACGATCTGGTGGTGGTTGGTGGCGACTACCGGCTCCCCCTGGCCGATCTGCATTTGTCGCTCACCCGGCTGCTGTACATTCAGCGTATCAAAGGCGGCGTTTTCTCCGATTACGCCAGGGGCAACAGTAAGCAGGTGCAGTATGACAACCGGGGTGTTGCCCGCGCCATTGTTCCGTTCAGTTCCTACGACTGGACCGTCGGCGGCGACCTCTCGTTCGTTTTCAACCCCCTGCGCCTGCGTACCCCGCTGGAACTGGGCGTCCGCACCACCTACAGCATCCGCACCGGTCAGTACCTGGTGCAGCCGCTGGTTCTGGATATTGGTTTTTAGCTAGCTTGTAGTTACGCCATATCTCCAAGATATGGCGTAACTACAAGCTAGCTCTTTTCTTTGCCTGCTACATGACCAACGAACTCACCGACCGGAATTTCTGGGCCAATTACTGGGAATCGAAAACGGACCTGGCTTTTACCGTACCGGCTACGTATCTGTTTCACCAGCTGTTTAAAAAATTGCTGGCCGATAAACCCATTAAAACAGCGATCGAACTGGGCGGCTTTCCCGGTTATTACGCCATCTTTTTAAAGAAATATTTTAAGGTTGAGGCCAGTTTGTTCGATTTTTACGTGCACCAGCCTATCCTGAACGAGGTACTAGCCGCCAACCAGCTTCAGCCGCAGGACATACCGGTGATCGAAGGCGACCTGTTCCAGTTTGAGCCCGCGCAACAGTATGATCTGGTTCTTTCCTGCGGTCTGATCGAGCACTTTCAGGATACCAGCGATATTATTAGCCGCCACCTCCCGTTTCTGAAACCCGGCGGAACGCTGTTGATCACCTTACCTAATTTCACCGGCGTCAACGGCTGGGTGCAGCGTACCTACGATCCTGACAATTACGACAAGCACAACATCAGCAGCATGAACCCCAGTCGGCTGGCCGAGTATTGCCGGCAATTGGGCCTGCAAGAGGTTGAGGCTTTTTATTACGGTCATTTCTCCATCTGGCTCGAAAACCGCAACCAGCAAAGCAACCTAACCAATGGTTTTTTGAAGGCGCTATGGGTCATTGGCAAGGTGTTTACTAAAGTTATTCCCATCGAAAGCAGGGCTTTATCGCCTTATATCGTGGTGAAAGCGGTTAAGCCTTAGGTGACTATTTTATGCCCGACAATGCGCCAAAAAACGCGTTAAACGTACAAACGGGGTAAAATCGTATTCACGAAATTTTAATAAAAATACTGCAACGCCCGAAATTGATCCGTCGTAATCTGGACTACAAACAATGCATTACAACCATGAAAACGACGTATTTCTTAAGCTTTATCGCCCTGTTTGGTCTCACACTCTGGGGCTGTAACACCGCACAACAGGTTGTTCCTGACACCGATCTTTCTGCTGCCCGCCTGGGGGGTGACACGACCGGATTTCACTGCCGCAGCAACATTACCAGAATTGCGGTTGCTGATCTGCCCGCTGCCATTACCTCAGCCATCAGCGCTTCGTATGCCGGTGCAACGGTGGATTATGCGGCGAAAGATGACACGGGTAATTTCCTGGTCGCCCTTACGCAGAACTCAGCCCGCAAGACCCTGCTCTTCAACGCTGACGGCACATTCAATAAAGAACTGGCCCTACGCGACGGCCCCGGTGGTCACGGTCCGGGTGGACATGGTGGCTTCGGACATGGTCGCGACAGCCTGACCCAGGTAGCTGTTACTGCGTTGCCAGCGGGCATTACGTCGTACGTCACGGCCAACTACGCCGGGTCGACGATCAATGCAGCGGGTAAAGATGCTACCCGTGGCTACATTGTCATGATTACCCTGGCCGATGGTACGCGCAAAGCGTTGCTGTTCAATACCGATGGCACGTTTACGCAGGAAGTGGTGCGCGGCGTAAAAGGTAACTACACGGCGGTCGATGTCGCTACATTACCAGCGGCCGTCACGAGCTACATCAATACCAACTACGCCGGATCGACGATTAAACTGGCGGGCAAAAACACAACGGGTCAGTTTAAAGTCATCATTCAGCAGAGCAGCGGCCAAATCGCCGAGCTAACCTTCGCCGCCGACGGCACCTTCGTTCAGGGCCGGAAAGGTCGCCGATAAAATCTGCTCTCTTCGATCAAGTCAAAGCGGCGCTGCTAGGATATACCCGGCAGCGCCGCTTTGACTTGATCGACTTGTATGTTTATCAAGTATTCACGTGGCAAACTCATAGACTGCTGCCTGAATTGTTCGAGTTGGCGTATTGGTTGATAGAGCAGCCTCCTGAATTCGGCGCACTACCGATGGCGAGAAGAATTGTTCACCCGTGTCAATGTTCACCCGGGCAGGTACATTCTCGAATACAAAAAGTTGACCATCAAGGTCTAAAATGTAGCGAACCAACGCTCCTACCAGCTTTTCGCTTTCCCAGTTGCTCACTTTCTGATTTTGAAATTCCCCTCCCATTTTTCTAATGTCGGTTCGTAGACAGTGATAATTTTAAGAACAGGTCTCGATTGATAACTGCGCATTAATTTCATTATCCATACACTTCCCGCCGGGCGGCTTTCACGGTGTTCTGCATCAGCGAGCAGATCGTCATCAGGCCAACGCCGCCGGGGACGGGGGTGATGTAACTGGCTTTGGGCGCTACTTCATCGAACTTTATATCACCTTTGAGGGCAAACCCGCTTTTCTTGCTGGCGTCAGGTACCCGTTCGAGGCCCACGTCGATCACCACGGCCCCGTCTTTCACCATGTCGGCGGTTACGAATTCGGGCTTGCCGAGGGCGGCAATCAGGATGTCGGCGGTGCGGCAGATCTCGGCCAGGTTCTGCGTTTTCGAGTGGGTCAGGGTGACGGTACAATTGCCGGGATAGCCATTCCGCTGCATGAGTATGCTCATGGGCAGACCCACAATCTGGCTGCGGCCTACCACCACGCAATGCTTGCCACTGGTTGGAATCTCATAGCGGGCCAGCATTTCCAGAATACCCTGCGGGGTGGCCGACACGTAGGCGGGCAGGCCCTTCGCCATACGCCCTATGTTTACCGGGTGAAAGCCGTCGACATCTTTGGCGGGATCAATGGCCTCCATCACCTTGTCGGGGTTAACCTGCTTTGGCAAGGGCAGTTGCACGATCAACCCATCCATATCCGGGTTGTTATTCACCTCCTCCACGGCAGCCAGCAGCACGGCCTCGGTCACGTCATCATCAAACCGGATGAGCGTCGAGTGCATGCCCACTTCTTCGCAGCTTTTCATTTTGCTGGCGACGTAGGTTTCCGACCGCCCGGCCGTGCCAACAAGGATCGCCACGAGGTGCGGAATCTTACCACCGCTAGCCTTAATCTGTGCGACTTCAGCCGCAATTTCCTGCTTGATCTGCGCAGAGAGAAGTTTACCGTCTAAAAGAATCATGGAGTGTTGTCTGTCTTTGGCCCGCAAAACCGGCGCAACGCGTGCAATGAAGAGCCGCAAAGGTCGCAAACATCACGTAACTATCCGCCCACCATCCAGGCGAAGGGTATTTGTAATACAACCGGGTAGTTCGCTGGGGTAATGCGTCACGTAGATCAGCGTCTGCTCGGGGTTCACCGCGCAAATCTGCTCGACCAGGCGGCGAAACTGATCAGTATGCGCGGCATCGAGGCCCTGTGTGGGTTCGTCGAGAACCAGCAACGGCGGGTTTTTGATCAGGGCCCGTGCCAGCAGCACCCAGCGCTGCTGCCCCACCGACAGGGCCGACAGGGGTTTGTTGTGCAGGGGCCATAAAGCCAGTTGATGAAGCTGGCTTTCAACCTGTGTTGTTTGCCCGGGTGTCAGTTTCCTGAAGCGCCCCATGGTGTCGAATAACCCCGACGCGACAACATCCCACACCAGCGTTTGGCGGGGAAAGTACAGATGCAGTTCGGGAGAGACGAAGCCAATTTTTGCCTTGATCGACCAGATGCTCTCGCCGGTACCGCGCTTACGGTCGAAGAGGTCGAAATCGTTGGCGTAGGCCTGCGGGTTATCGGCGGTTATCAGGCTCAGCAGTGTGCTCTTCCCCGACCCGTTTGCGCCCAGCAACGCCCATTTTTCACCCCGTCGTACGGTCCAGTCGATAGGGTGCAATACCGTTTTATCGCCGTATCGAATGGTCACGTTCCGCATCCTGACGGCGTAGGTAAAGGAGGGAGTCGCTGGCGAAACGGCCCGTGTAGGCGAAAGGAGGATTGGCTCGGCAGCGTCAGGCTGGGTTGGCCCGTCGAGCAGCAGCCGGTTGGTAACGCAGGCTGGTATATCACGCTCATCGACTACCATAACCAGCGAGACGCCCGACTGGGCCACCCGGTCGATCGTGGCGTGAAGCTGGGCGCGACTGTCGGTATCTAAACCCACGAACGGGTTATCGAGCAACAAGACCCGTGGCCGTTTCAGCAGGGAACGAGCCAGCAAGGTCCGGCGTGTTTCGCCATTAGAGAGCGACGTTAGTCGTCGGTCGAGCAGGTACGCTATGTTTAGTTGGGCCGCAATCTCATTCAGCCAGTCGTCGGCATAAGCGGGCGGCGGCACGGGTGCCGAAGCCGGGTCGATAGTGCCGGTGGGACGCACCTGGCCCTGCAACACATCGCGGACGGTTGGCGCGGTATCGACGGTTTGGGCGTTGTAGCGTTGTTGGTAAAACTGGGCCGCACTGGCAATTCGCCAGTCGAATGAATAGTCGCGGGCGACCAGTTCGACCAGGCTTTTCAGCGGCCCAGCCGGATGAAGCAATTGCCCACCAAGCAACGTAATTCGACCGGCCAGGGCATCGAGCAGCAAACTTTTCCCTGACCCCGACGGCCCCATGATAGCCCAGTGCTCATTGGCCTGTAGAGTCCAGTTGAGGGGCGCAAACAAATGAGTGCCGGTTTGGCGGAAGGTAGCGTTACGGAGTTGGAGCAGCATAGAAAGCACCTGTTGACGCTGCAAACATCGCAACCATCAGCCATAGTTTTCCTGCCATGCCTTTTTTTGCCGCTTGTACTCGGGGTCTTCCCGGGCTTCGAGGTATTTGGCGTAGAAGATTCGGGCCGATTCAGCCTTTACGGGGTCTTCTTCGCTGCGGGGAAGTTGCTCACGGCCATGCGCACCCGACTGGCCTTTTTTGTCGTCGGGAACGGGGCCATCGTATTTTTTGCCGCCCTTATGGTTGGCGTATCGCCGCGATCGGGTGTAGCCCATCTGTAGAAACTTCCGGGCCATGTCCATACCAATAAAGTCGTTCTGGGCCTTGTACTCTAGAAAAAGCTGGTAGATCTTCTCCGACGATTCGCGGGCTATTTCGGGGGTCTTGAATCGCCAGTGGGGCAATAACTCAGACTTGTACGGCATAGCAGTGAGCACTCCCATTTCGCCCACGCTGACCCGGTATTTTTCTGGTTCCTGACGAAAGTCAATCCCGTAATAATTGGGTTTAGGAGTTGGCATGGCAATGAGTTGGTCTTATCCGTCAGATAACACGGTTGCTGCTGAACGGTTGCGCCAGTTACGTGTATGGCCCACTGCGTATTATTTTTCGGGGTTTGGCATACCATCGCGGCTACTGATGGTTTCTACTGGAACTGGTGTCTATTAGTATGCTACAGGAAACGATAACAACGCCTTTGACAAAGGCATTTTACCAGGTACGTGAGCAGTCGGTCAACTTGTGCGCGGGGCTGGAAACCGAAGATTTCGTGGTGCAGCCCACGCCCGACGCCAGCCCACCCAAATGGCATCTGGGCCACACCACCTGGTTTTGGGAAACATTTGTGCTGCTGCCTAACCTACCGGGCTATCGGGTTTTCAATACTGAATTCAACTACGTATTCAACAGTTATTACGAAACCGTTGGCCGACGCACCCTGCGTACCATGCGGGGTAACCTAAGCCGCCCCACCGTGGCGGAGGTGTATCGCTACCGGCATTACGTAGATGAGTACATGGACCGGTTTCTGACCGAACATGAGCTTGATGCTGACCTGCAGGCCCTGATTGTGCTGGGCCTCGAACATGAAAAGCAACATCAGGAATTACTGGTAACCGACATTAAATACACGCTGGGCCATAACCCCCTGTTCCCTGCCCTCGACATCCCCGTTACCGAACATACCCCACAACGGCCCGGTACGCCAATAGCCATTGCCGAAGGCGTGTACACCATCGGCCACCAGGGCAACGGCTTTTGTTTCGATAATGAGCTAGGCGTTCACAAGGTGTATCTGAACGCAACAACCCTGGCGGGTAATCTGGTCACCAACGCCGAGTATCTGGCTTTCATGGAGGCGGGTGGGTACAGCCAGTTTCAGCACTGGCTTGCCGACGGCTGGGCGTGGGTCAATGCCAACCAGGCCACCGCTCCGCTGTACTGGCATAAGCTGGGCGGCACGCCGCTAAATGACGGTCCCGCCGCTCCGGCGTACCGGTCCGGGCAATGGCATACCTACACGTTCGCTGGCCTTGAGCCGGTTGATCTGGATGCGCCGGTTTGCCATGTCAATTTCTACGAAGCCGACGCCTACGCCCGCTGGCGGGGTATGCGCCTGCCGACCGAATTCGAGTGGGAGACGGCGGCGTTGCAGGGTAACCTGAACTGGGGGCAGCGTTGGGAATGGACGGCTTCGGCTTACCTCCCCTACCCCGGTTTCAAAACGGTGCCGGGTGCCGTGGGCGAATACAATGGCAAATTCATGAGTGGACAGATGGTCTTGCGGGGTGCTTCGGTGGCAACACCGCCCAATTCCGAAACGTCGGACCGGGCCCGGCCCACCTACCGCAACTTTTTTCCAGCCCGATAAACAGTGGCAATACACTGGCATTCGGCTGGTGATTGAGTAGTTTTTAACCCCTTCATCATGCTTTCTGACTATACCGAAACAACATCCCTGGTTAGCACGGCCCTTGCCAATGAAGTACGCACAGGCCTGATACAGACCCCCAAAAGGCTATCGTCCCGTTTTTTTTACGACGCCGAAGGCAGCCGACTCTTCAGCGAAATTATGCACCTGCCCGAGTATTACCTGACGCGCAGCGAGTATGAGATCATCGACAACTACAAAGCGCAGTGGCTGACCCTGTTCGCCGCCGATGACCGCCCGTTCGATCTGATCGAGCTGGGGGCGGGCGATGGTCTGAAAACGAAAGTGCTGCTTACCCATTTCGTCGGGCAACAGGCCCACTTTACCTACTCCCCGGTCGACATTTCGGAAACGGCCCTGGATGAACTCACCGACGATCTTAACCAGAAACTGCCCGCCCTGTCTGTTAAGCCGCAACATGGCGACTACACCGATGCGCTGGTCCGCATTGCCCAGCAGGCAACCCATACTGCCGATACCGCCCGCAAGGTAGTGCTGTTTCTGGGGTCTAATATTGGCAATTTCGCGCCCGATGAAGCCGTGGCTTTCTACACTAACCTTTCGGCTGCGCTGAATCCCGGCGATCTGCTGCTGACCGGGTTCGATCTGCAAAAACACCCTGCTGTCATTCACGCCGCCTACAACGACCGGCAGGGCCTGACCAGGGCGTTCAACATCAACCTGCTGCGCCGGATCAACCGCGAACTCGATGCCGATTTCAACCTGGCCGCCTTTGACCATTACGAAGTGTATGACCCCGAACGGGGCGAGGCCCGCAGCTATCTGGTCAGTCAGATTCAGCAGACGGTGACCATCAAGGCACTGGAGATGACCGTACCGTTTGAGAACGGCGAGATCATTCATACCGAGATTTCGCGCAAATTTACCCGTGAAGGCATCCGGCTACTGGCCGAACAAACGGGTTTTTCCTTAACCCACTGGTTCACCGACTGCCGCCATTACTTTGCCGACGTGGTGTACACGAAAAAATAGCGGGCCATTTTCAGCCTGTCGTTTGTTCACCTCCAAAACAAGTAACTTTACAGAAACGACCCAGCACCATGGAGGCTGTTGCATCAAAAACCGTTCTGACCGACACACAGGTGGCTCGATTAGAGGCCGGTGAAGCTGTAGCGATAATAGCTTCCTGGGCAGATTTTGTCCACTTTTTACCCACTAGCCCTTACCGCACCGAGTACCATAATGGGCAAATTATTATCATGGGTTTAGCCGCCTTTATTCACGAAGTATTGATTGGCAATCTCATTGCCTTACTGAAAACTTCGTATGCAGGCAGCCCGTTTTTTGTGGCCGGCAGTAATGTGGGCGTTCTGAAGGCAGAGGGTAAAGGGTACTATAACCCCGACATTACGGTTGTTAAAGACAAACCGCTATTCTGGGCCGGTTCTAATGCCATCATTACGAACCCTTACCTGGTTATCGAGGTACTGTCGGAGTCTACGGCGAGCTACGACCTGGGCCATAAACTGCCGAAATACGAACAGATCGATAGCTTGTACGAAGTTGTCTTCGTCGACCGATTTGAGTCTTCGGTCAGTACATTCCGGCGTACCGAAACACCTAATGTCTGGACCCAGACCAACTATTATTCCACAACTGATCTGGTTCGTATTGACCAGTTTACGGTCTCGCTATCCGATATTTTCGCCAATCTTCCCGACGAAGAAACCGATCAGTAGACTGTATTTGCGCCTGTAGGCGGGCCACTCAGTCACTTAGCCTGCCAATGGGTTGTCGGCCCTTGTTTTACCCCAAACAAGGTTAAGCTTATGGCAAGGAATACATTGCTCTGGAGTCTGGTCAGCGTGGGGGCCCTGATAGCCATCCGGGCGGCACAGCGCCGCAATCGGCAAATTGATTTTAAGAATAAAGTAGTGGTGATCACCGGTGGGTCACGCGGGTTGGGGCTGGTGTTGGCCCGGCAACTGGCAAAGGAAGGTGCCCGGCTGGCTATCTGCGCCCGAACGCAGGACGAACTTGATATGGCCGCAACCGAGCTACGCACCTACGGCAACGATGTGTATGCGCATGAATGTGATCTGACCAATAAGGACCAGCTAGACGGCTTTTTCGACGCCATCAATCAGCAGCTCGGCCCGGTCGATGTGCTCATCAACAACGCCGGTATCATCCTGGCTGGCCCTTATGCCAACACCACCGACGATGATTTCCACGACGCTATGAACAACAACTTCTGGTCGGCCTACTATGCTACAAACGCCGTTCTGCCCGACATGCAGGCGCGGAAAGCGGGGCGGATCGTCAACGTGGCGTCGATTGGGGGTAAGGTGTCTATTCCGCACCTGCTGCCCTATTCGGCCAGTAAATTCGCCCTGGTGGGGTATTCAGAAGGCCTGCGGGCCGAGGTTGCCCGCGACAATGTCTACGTCACCACCATTTGCCCCGGCCTCATTCGTACGGGTAGTCCACGGCATGCGCTGGTGCGGGGTCAGCACGAGAAAGAGTACGCCTGGTTCAAGATCAGCGATTCGCTGCCCGGTTTGTCGGTCAGTGCCGAAAAAGTAGCTTCGGAGATTATTGAAGCGACCCGCTACGGTGACGCAGAACGCGTTATCTCCCTGCCAGCCAAATTCATTGCGGGCATACATGGTCTGTTTCCCGGCCTCACCATCGACACCCTCGCTTTCATTAATACCCTCTTACCAGACCCATCACCAGAGGGGGAAAATAGCCTGCTTAAGCAAGGTAAAGAGCTGGAAACAGCCATGTCGCAGAATGTGCTTACTACGCTCACCGATGAGGCCGCCGAACGAAACAATGAGTTGTAGCTGGTTTTCAGTTACGCCGTATCGCCAGAATACGGCGTAGCCAATAGCGCCAGTTGCCTAATGGCCCGGTCAATATCAGCTCGTTTGGTTACAGGCGGCTCAAAGCGGTTAAAGGGGCGCAGTTCAACGACATAGGTCTCTTCGACCGTCGTTTCATCGATGGGCGTGAACAGTTTATAGCCTGCTACAGTCACGGGCATGAGGCCGTGGCGAGCTTTGAACTTCGCGAGCAACGTACCCAGCCATTTGTCTACATCAACGCCGTTTACAGGCGACGTACCTGACGCCGGTAGAAACCGGACTTCGGCATGGTTGCGGTCACGCAGGCGTTGTTCGTCGGGGTGAAAATGGCCTTCACAACTCGAAAATGTCTGAACCAGTCCCGTTTTGTTCATCGCCTCAACCAGCGGCAGAATACCGGGTTCTATGTCGTCTGTTGTCATTAGGGGGCCGCTTACATTCTGCATAACGCTTCGCTAGCCAGGCCCCGCGGCGGCGGACTGTTTCGACTAGGCCGGTGCGCCGCTGCGATTCCCGACAGGTTCAGGCCTAGCTAGTGAAGCAAAAAAACACACTACACACTTAACGACCACTCCACTAATTAGCGCTGCCGCCAAGCGAGGTTTTACGGCTGACAATCCGGCCGGGGCCGCTGTGGTTTACACTACCACCCGTCGAGGCCTTGACAAACAGCTCATTATCGGCATACACCCGTACACTGGCACCACTCGTGGCTTCGGCCTGGCAGGTAGTCGGCGGTCAGTTTATCGGCGTCGATGGTGGCGCCACCTGATGCCGAGGCACTCACGGTCTTGGCCGAACCCGTCAGGGTAGCTGTTGAGCCCGCGCCTGAACTTACCTGCACATCGGTAGCCTTCAGATTCATGGTCAACTGGGCACCCGACTTGGCCGCCAGGGTTATTTTTTCCGCCTGAAACGGAGCTTCGCCCGTTAGTTGCGCGCCCGACGCTACGGTGATCTCGTTGAGTTGGCGGGCGGTTAAATAGGCCTTTACGTAGCGACTGGTGTTCTTATCGGCCTTATTGTTTCCCAGCCAGCCCTGTAACCGGATGCTGAGTTTCAGCTCGCCGCCATCCACTTCGGCAATAACATCTTTTTTGTCAAAGCCCCTGGCCTCAATCCGCAGCGACTCCGAGTCGCCCTGCGTCAGAAATACCTGCACACCGGTGCTTACTTTCAGGGCTGTAAAGCCCGAAACGCCCGGCTTCAGCGTAATGTCCTGCGCCCGTAGCTGCCTTGCTGCCAACAGGAAAAAGGCTATCATCAGCCTCATAACGTTTGTCTTCATGTGTTCTCTTGCTTAATCCCGATTGATATCGCCTCCACCGGAGGTTTTCCGGCTTACTAACTGCCCCGGACCACTATATGTTAGATCACCGCCGCCCGATGCCCGCAGGTAAAGTTCCTTTTTACCATATACCCGGGCATCGCCCCCACCCGACGCCTCGGCGTAACACACGTCGGCTATCAGTTTGTCGGCATCCAGTTCAGCCCCACTCGACGATGACGCCGTCAGCTTTGCCGCCGACCCGCTGAGTGTTACATCGGCCCCGCTACTGACCGATACCGTCAGCCGATTCACTTTAACGCCCAGTTTCACCTCGGCTCCGCTACTGGTAGTTAAGGTCAGGTCGTCGGCCGCCAGATTGGTTTCTCCTTCCAGTTCGGCCCCCGACGATACCTCGATGCTAGTCAGGTTTTTCACTGTCACATACGCTTTCACGTAGTTATTTCGGCCAAATATGCTTTTCCAGCCACCTTGCCGCCGAATGCTCAGCACCAGCTTACCCCCGCGCTGTTCCGAAATAACTTCATCATCCTCCAGCCCTTTAGCCTCGATGCGCACAGATTCGGTGCTTCCCTGCGTCAGAAAAACGTTGATGCCGGCGCTCACGTCAAGGCCGGAGATGCCGGTAAACGTTTGATTTCTTTTCACATCCTGCGCCGTAAGGCAGGAGGTTACGGTCAGGCTTAAACCGAGGCAGGTAATCAGTAAAGGCGTTTTCATGGGGAGTCTGGATTATATGTAGAGGAAAGATGCAGTCTATCTTTGAAAGGTTGCAGTCATTTATGACAAACGGTTTGTAGCGTCGGGGCTGTACCTTTGTCGTAGCGCCCTCCTGTAAGAATAAGAGTCGGCGTAATCTGTCAGCTTGCTGGCCCCTAAATCCCCTAAAGGGGACTTGGCTTCGCTATTTTACAAACTCGTTAATGAGCAGAGCAAGTCCCCTTTAGGGGATTTAGGGGCCAGGCAAGCTGACAGATTACTTTCCTATTTTCGTTTACATTCAATGACACTGTCGCGCAACACCAAAATCGGCCTGTACATTGCCTTCACGGTACTGTTTGTCTCCTTTACGTTCTACGCCTGGCAACTTGCCAAGACGCCCAACATCAACGCCCATACCGACGATGCCAAGCCGTTTTCGCTCTACATTCCCAGGGGGGCCACCTTCCAAACGGTGATCGACACGCTCAAGGCCAACAACGTTCTTGAGAATGAAATGACCTTCCGGTTCGTGTCAAAACTAATGAAATACCCCGAGCGGGTAAAGGCTGGACATTACCGGATGAAACCGGGCATGGGCAACTACGAGGCCATTTCCAAGCTCCGCAGTGGCAGCCAGGACCCTATTGAACTGACCTTTAACAGCAGTATCCGCCTGAAAAGCGAGTTGATCACCAAAGTAGGCAACAAGTTTGCTTTTGGCCCCGATGCCCTTCGTGAACTGCTCGATAACCCCGATACCTGCCGACACTACGGCCTGGACACAACCACGATAGTCTGCCTGTTTATTCCGAACACCTACGAACTGTTCTGGACGGTGAAGCCAACGGCGCTGCTGGACCGGATGGCCGACGAATACAAAAAATTCTGGACGCCCGAGCGCAAGGCTAAAGCTGATGCACTGGGCCTAAGCCAGACGCAGGTGCAAACGCTGGCTTCGATTGTCAGGGCCGAAACCATCAAGGCCGACGAGCAGCCCCGCGTGGCCGGCGTGTATCTGAACCGGCTGAAGCGCGGAATTAAACTGGAGGCTGACCCAACGGTTATTTTCGCTAATAATGACTTTACCATCCGGCGCGTGCTCAATAAGCACCTGTCGTTCGACAACCCCTACAACACATACAGGTATAAGGGCCTGCCACCCGGCCCAATTAACCTGCCGCCACCCGGTGCCATCGACGCCGTGCTCAACCCCGAGCAGCACGATTACCTGTTCTTCGTGGCTAAAGCTGATTTCTCCGGCTACCACACGTTCTCGCGCAACATGACCGAGCACATGGCCAACGCCCGCATCTACCAACGCGCCCTCAACGAGCGGAAAATCATGAAATGAATGACGATTTACGAGCCGTCCGCCGCAAGGACGAATTACGATTTTTGCGCTGCTGTTGACCAGTGCGATCTCAATCAGCAGCGCAAAAATCGTAATTCGTAAATCCTACATCGTAAATCCTAATTGCCCCTTGTTCACCTTCCTTGCTCCTCCGTTCCGGGTACGGTATGCCGACACTGACCAGATGGGGTACGTGTATTACGGAAACTACGCCCGGTTTTATGAGATTGGGCGGGTAGAGGCACTGCGTAGTCTGGGGTTTTCGTATAAAGAACTCGAGGCATCGGGCATTCTGATGCCGGTCTACGAAAACACCTCACGCTACCTGAAGCCAGCCCGCTACGACGACCTGCTGACCGTGACTGTCACGATTCCCGAATTGCCCCGCGCCCGAATCGTGTTTCAGTACGCCATTCGCAACGAAGCCGGTGAACTGCTTCATACCGGCCAAACCACGCTGGTCTTCCAGCGGGCCGATACCGGGCGGCTGTGTGCGGCACCCAGTGGGCTGCTTGACCACATCAAACCTTTTTTTGACCTGGACGTTGCTAAGACATAAGCAACCTACTCCACGTACTGATGCCGACACCATGTTTGAGAAATTAATGACCCTCAAATCCCTGTCGGGGGCGCGGGTCTGGATGCGTACTCATTATGCCTTCCACTCAAAGAAAGACTGGTACAGTTTTCTGAAAAAACTGTTCGACAAAATTTCGGGCCACGACCTCAGCGAGCGGGCCGCCTCAGTGGCCTACAACCTGATTCTGGCCGTCTTCCCTACGATTATCTTCCTGTTTACGCTGATTCCCTTCATCAATTTCATCCCTAATCTGGAACAGCGGATTTTGCGATTTTTTGCCCGTCTTTTACCGTTCGGGGCGTTCGATGCCATCGCCACCACGATTAAAGATATCGTCAGTCGGCCGCGTGGGGGTGTCCTTTCGTTTGGCTTCATACTCGCGCTCTACTCGGCCACAAACGGCATGGTAGCCCTGATGAATGCTTTCAATTCATCGAACGAAACCTACGAACGGCGTGGCTATCTGGCCAAAAGAGGCATTGCCGTTGGGCTCACTGTTGCGCTGGCGATCTCGCTTTTTCTGGCAATCGGCCTGCTGGTCATTGGTGGGGTCATTATCGACTACCTGCTCCGGTTTGGCGTCTTCAACAACACCTATACTCTATTATCTGCTGGTCATTACCCGTTACCTGCTGGTGTTTGGCGTCTTTGTAGGGGTAGTCTCAATCATCTATCGGTATGGGCCAGACGTAGACATGAAGTGGGCGTTCGTCACCCCCGGCTCCATCATCGCTTCGGTGCTGATTGTGCTCACTACCCTGGCTTTTTCGTACTACGTATCCAACTTTGGTTCCTACAATAAGGTGTATGGCTCTATCGGTACGCTGATCGCCCTCATGATCTGGACCAACTTAGTCTGCCTGCTTTTGGTACTGGGCTTCGAGGTCAACGTATCGCTGTACGATTTAGAAGGCGACAGAAACCCGTCGGTCGCCCAGAAAACAACAAATGCCACCTCAGAGACATGAAATGGCATTTGTGAACTTTAACCCATAATATGGTCACGACCAGTTGGCGGCCACTTTGGCACACCCGCTGACTCGCATATCCTGTACTATCGAAAAACTATGCCAAACCTGAATGACCATATGAAAATAAGTTGGTTTATTCCGGTTGCTCAAAAAAAGAAGTCAACCAACCGGTTAGCAGTTACTTTCATCACACACAGTGTTCTAAAGGACTTTCATCCTACATGAATCAACATCGGATCACTCAGGCAGGCATCACCCTTCCGATGGCCCCATTCCTGAATAAACATAAGCCCTGGGTATCAGTCATCTGCACTTGTTACAATCAGGTTGCTTTCGTACTCGAAAGCCTTCACTCGGTCGTCAGGCAAACTTACCCGAACGTAGAGCTTATTGTTGTCGACAACGCCAGCACCGACGGGTCGGCAGACCGTATCGCTTCGTTCTGCGCCCAGTTTCCGGCCACCCGATTTATCCGAAACAGCACAAATCGGGGGCTGTGCCAGGCTTTCAACCAGGGGTTGGCCGTGGCCATTGGCGACTACATCATCGACCTGGCGGCCGACGACGTTCTGCTGCCAAACCGGATAACCCGGCAGGTCGAGCAATTCATGTCACTGCCTGCCTATTACGGGGTAGTGTTCTCCAATGCAACCTACATCGATGCGCAGGGTGAATTTCTTCGGCACCATCACCCCGTTCGGCCCGACGGACGCACCAGTGAACGGGTACCCAGCGGCGACGTATTTCAGGAGGTATTGACGCGTTACTTTATCAACACGCCCACCATGATGATGCGCCGAGACATGCTAACGGCCCTCGGCGGATACGACGAGACCCTGGCCTACGAAGATTTTGATTTTTGGGTGCGTTCGGCCCGGCATTACCGCTACGCCTATCTGGATGAGGTACTGATGCACAAGCGACTCCTACCCGACTCCCTGGGGCAGCAGATCGTAAAAGTCGACAATGCCCTGCTCGAATCGACCTGGCGGGTTTGTCAGAAAGCGTATGTGCTTTGTCAGAACGCCGACGAGTACAAGGCCCTGGCTGAACGGATACGGCTGTTTATTCGCAAATGCTTTTACGCCGAACAATACCAGCTAGCCCAGCAGTTTGGTCAGCTGCTCATGCAGATTGAACCGCCCGGCCCGCTGTCGCGTGCTATCCTCATGTTGTGCCGCCTGCAGCTGCCCGTCAATAGTGTCTACCGCCGTTATCGCCTTGCAACAATGATCAATAATCCATGATCGATTGTTGCAGGGGAGGACACACCTGAGCGATGTTGTTCATTGGTACTTGCTTATTGACCCTTATGCCTGCTGAACTGATAAAACTGTACCCCAAAAACCCCGACCTGAACCGCATCAGGCAAGTGGCAAAAGCCCTGAGCGATGGGGCGGTGGTGATCTACCCGACCGATACAATCTATGGCCTCGGTTGCGACATTCACAATGCGCGGGCCGTGGAGCGGGTGGCCCGCATCAAGGGAATAAAACCGCAGAAGAATGACTTCTCGTTTATCTGCTACGACCTCAGCCACATTGCCGATTATGCCCGCGTGAGTAACTCAGCCTTCAAGCTGATGAAGCGCCTGCTGCCCGGCCCCTACACCTTCATTCTCGACGCAAATAACCACGTACCCCGGCTGCTTAATTCCAGCAAAAAAACGGTGGGTATCCGCGTGCCCGACAACGATATTCCCCGGCTGATTGTCCAGGAACTGGGTAACCCCATCATTACCACAACCCTGCGCGAAGGCGGCCCCGAAGCGCAACCGGAGGGCATTGCCTACAGCACCGACCCCGAACTGATTTATGATACATACCGCCACGACGTCGACATTGTGATCGATGGCGGCTACGGCGGTTACGCACCCTCTACCATCATCGACGCCACCACCGATACCTTCGAAGTCCTGCGGCAAGGCCTCGGCGAAGTAGACTGGGAGTAGCTGGATAGAATACAACTCGTGAATTTCGGACGAAGCTGAGTAATATGCTGTCACAGCGAAGGCGAACGTACCGCACCGAGTATAACAAAAAACGGATTTGAAAAAATGTAACTACTCATCATTATATGTCAAGACTTAACGAGTTTTCACCACTGACTATAGCTGCTGCATTACAAAGACAGCATGGACGTTGTGGGATTTGTGGGGAGAAAGTTCTAGAAATCGGCCGCAAATACAACGCTCACCACGTAACCTCGTCCAAATACGGAGGCAGTAATAGCCTAGACAATTGCGTTATTCTCTGTGATGAAGATGAGGAGGGCTGGCGTGGTGGAGGCTGCCATTTATTTGCTCACGGTGATTCGTTTCGTCGGGCTTTTGAGTTAAACCGAACAGAGTACATTTATTTTAATGGATAACTGGCATCCGGAAGATCAGGATGGCATCTTTCCCCTGAAATTATGAAAATACCTCCGACAGCCACACTAAAGAACTTCGGTCATCGTCGCTACTTTCTCGAAGTCGTCCCAGAAAGAGGGGTATGATTTGGCCACTACGCCCGGTTCCCCAATAATAACAGGGCGAAGCATGGCAATGGGGGCGAAGGCCATCGCCATGCGGTGATCGTCGTACGTGTCGATCTGCACGGCTTCGCTACTGGCCGGGGCTATGCCAGTAACCGTGGCTGACCGTACTTCGTAGCGATCGTTGGGGACGACCTCGACCAGATCGGCTCCAAATTTGCGGAGTTCGTTTTGCAGGGCCAGCACCCGATCCGTTTCCTTGATCTTCAGGCTCTCGATGCCGGTAAACGTAGCCGGAATGCCTTTCAGGGCACAGCAAACGGCCACTGTCTGCGCCAGATCGGGACAGTTGGTAAAATCGACGGTGAGTTGACTGGCGGCGGCTTTTTTGGTGAGCCGGAAACCCCTACCTGTATACGTTGCCTGTACACCCAGT
Organism: uncultured Cytophagales bacterium; assembly: GCA_963750355.1. Classification (GTDB taxonomy): domain Bacteria; phylum Bacteroidota; class Bacteroidia; order Cytophagales; family Spirosomataceae; genus Fibrella. The sequence goes on from CAVVQL010000019.1 coordinate 244,600, forward strand.
TGATCCATAATGCCCACAATGGCACTATCGCCCTGCAATGACTGCTCTTTCAGGCCCAGCAACTCAATATCAGCCCCGGCAGCAAGGGCCACTATGCTAAACCAGTAGCTCGCTCCCGACCAGTCCGATTCGATGGCGTAGGTGGTGGGCTGGTACGTACCTGCCGGAATCTGAATCGTCTGCGCCGCCCAATCGGCGGTGGCGGTTACGCCAAAAACAGCCATCTGCTGAAGCGTCATCGTCATGTAAGGCACCGACCCTAAGGCACCGGTCAGGTGGAGCGTCAGCCCCGCAGGAAGGTAGGGAGCCAGCATGGCCAGCGCCGAGATATACTGGCTGCTTACGTCGCCCCGAATGCGTAGTTCATTAACACCCCTGGGTTGAAAACCAGCCGTTTGCAACGGCGGATACCCCTCCTGCCCCAGATACGTTATATCGGCCCCAAGGGTGCGCAACGCATCAACCAGCAGGCCAATGGGGCGTTCGCACATGCGGGGGGTACCGGTCATGACTTTGGTCTGGCCCGTCAGGGCGAAATAGGCCGTCAGGAACCGCATGGTGGTGCCCGCGTCGAGTACATCGGCAGTTGGGGCATTGGTGTCGCGGAGCAGCCGGATCATCGTTTGGGTATCGCGGGCGGTCGACAGGTTTTCGAGCTGGCAGCGGAAACCGGTGAGCGCGTCGATAATCAACGCACGGTTGCTTTCACTTTTCGACGAGGCTAAGGCAATTGTGGCCCGAACGGGCTGAGTGGGAGGCGTCAGTAAGAGGGCATTCATGCCGCAAAAGAACGCATTTTTTTGGCAGCGGCCCGGTTAAATAACCGTCAACACCTGTTTTTAACGGGATTTACTGCCTGCAAAGGAGCTACGCACTGGCTTGCTTCGCTTTGCCCGACTTGGGAATACTGGCCGTTGACAGCCAGAATTGCTGCAGCTGCTGAACCGTGCGGGTCAGGTCAGCGTACTGGTGCGGTTTTGTAATGAACGAGTTGGCACCTAATGAATAAGCGCGGGTTACGTCTTCGCGCTGACTAGAGGTCGTCAGCACCAGAACAGGCATGGTGCGGTAGGCTTCCTGATCGCGCAGATGGCTCAACGTCTGGAAACCATCCATGATAGGCATGTTCAGATCCAGCAGAACCAGCGTGGGCCGGTGGTCAACGATGGCCAGTTGGTTGATCAGTTCTTCACCGTTGGTAAAAAAGACGAGATCACAGACTACCCCCGTCGACTCAAACGCCGTTTGGAGAAGGAACTGGTCATCCTCGTCGTCTTCAGCTACAAAGATGGTATGCCGGTTCATCTCGTTTATCTCGCTTAGTATAACTTATACGTATAAAGGTACCGTCACCCAACTTTAAAACCAAATTTTATCCAGCGGCTTTTCCTTAAGTTCACAAAGATTTAATAGTGATTCTGGCCTGACCTCCAATACACTGAATAGGGCACTCAGTTGGTCCACAGGACTTTAATCCGGTGGCGGTCGTTGATGGCGTAGCTCCGGTGGGCGAATCTGTAGCAGATCGCTCCCCCCAGCAACAACAACCCACCGGGCACCATCGATTTGGGATCGAACTGGAACCGACCAGTGCGGCCATCCAGGCTGCGGGGGTTCACAAAGTCGGCCACCATAAATACCACAGCGGCAGCAGGCAACAGGTACGCAGCCTCACTGACGAAGGGTATCCGCCGGGTCAGGTACACCCGTTTCACATCGGTTAGCGGGAACGACAGGGCCTGTGGCTGATCGTACAATTCGTTCTGAAAGGCGATGGTAAACGCGGTATCACCTACACTCGTTAACGGATACCGGTACTTTTCCCCCTCCGATTTCGTCCGAAACGCCATTGTTTCACCGGGAAAGATCCGATACCGCCGAAACGCACCGAACGTACCCGTCACGTCAATAGCCAGATACCGGCTTTTGGGAGTTGGCTTTGCCTGCCCATCAACAGCAGGCAGAGTGTCGGCCGAAGGCTGGTAGGTAGCTGGCCGTTGCGGCTCCTGCATCCGCACACCCGGCACACTACCCGGCTGAGCCATACAAACGACCATAGGTAGCCAGACACTATTCAGTAAGATCAGAAAACGTAGCGTGTTCATACCAATGACCGTTTATAGCTGCTCAACCCGTAGCGCAGCGGAAAGGTTATGTCTGTAGCCGACCGAATGGGTGGCTATCTGCTTACGCCACCCGATACAATGAGTTTCATCACCTCTGCGCTCGACAGGTTTAGTAATGTAACACTTTCGGCCGGTACAAGGTACAACTCACCGGAGAAAGCGTACGAATGCGGGCAGTAAACCAGTACGGTATCGGTCAGGTTAAGGGAACTAAGGTCGGTTTGGGTAATGAAGCCGATTTTACGAATACCGGAACCGCCGAACATACTAACCAATACTGGCTGATTGAATTTCTTCTTGTCGCCAACGAAAGCCGAAATCAGGTCTTTAACGGAAAAATAAATCAGACTGACCAACGGCAAATGGCGGAGCGATCCCTCGAACAACGACGCAAACGACTGCGGAATTACGGTGGAAATCAGCAGCCCTGACGCCAGAATGATACCGATCATGATGAGGAACCCAATGCCCGGAATGGCAATGGGCACTAACCCATCTACCCAGACAAAGACGCCATAGATAACGTAGATGGTTAGGCCCAGCGGGGCAATAGCCAGCAAACCACGGCCAAAATAGGTTACCAGCCGACTGATAAATTTGTTAGTCATGGGGTAAAATTAAGTTTGAAGTTTCAGGTTCCAAGTTTCAGGGGCGCTGCTAATCCACCGTCTGTTGATTAGCAGCGCCCCTGAAACTTGGAACCTGAAACTTCAAACTTAATTTTACCCCATGATTCATGCCAAGCAATTACGCTCGTTTACGGAGCAAATCTTCCAGGCCATCGGTTGTTCGGAGGCCGACGCCCAACTGGCCGCCGACGTACTGGTTTCTGCCGATCTGCGCGGAGTCGATTCGCACGGAGTAGCCCGGCTGGCTGGGTACGTTCGGCTGTACGACCATGGCCGACTGAACCCAACGCCCGCTATCCGTATTGTGCATGAAACACCCTCTACGGCCGTTGTCGATGGTGACCGGGGCCTGGGTTTGGTTGTGGGGCCCTGGGCCATGCAGGTAGCCATTGATAAAGCCCGCGTGGCTGGCACGGGCTGGGTGGCCGTGCGTAACTCCAACCACTTTGGCATTGCCGGCTACCATGCCCTGCTGGCAGCCGAACACGACATGATTGGCCAGGCCATGACCCACGCGGCCCCACTGGTGGCACCTACTTTCTCCCTGGATAAGCTACTGGGCACGAACCCCATTGCGGTGGCCATTCCGGCCCAGACCGAACCAACATTCCTGGCCGATTTTGCGTCGACGGCGGTGGCCTACGGTAAGCTGGAAATTTTGCAACGGAAAGGACAGGATATACCTCTTGGCTGGGCGCAGGATGCCCACGGCAACCCCACTACCGATGCCAACGCCATTAAAAATGGCGGGGCACTCCTGCCGCTCGGCTCCGACCGCGAACATGGCAGCCATAAAGGCTACGGCCTGGGAGCGATCGTCGATATTTTTTCGGGCGTGCTGTCGGGGGCCAACTACGGGCCGTGGGTGCCGCCCTTTGCCACGGCGGGTTTCATGCAAGCCAATGAGGGCGTGGGTGTAGGGACCGGCCACTTTTTCGGTGCCATGCGCATCGATGCCTTCCGCCCCGCCGACGATTTCAAACAACACATGGACAACTGGATTCAACGGTTCCGTTCGGCCAAAGCCATTGATGGTCAGCAAGTGCTGGTTCCCGGCGACCCGGAACGGATGCTGGAAGCAGAACGCCTGCAAAGCGGTATACCGGTACACGAAACAGTCATTAAAAGCCTGAACGAGTTAGGCGACCGGTTTGGCGTCAGGCTGTAAGATCATCGGGCGGTTTGGTTGAATAAGACTCGCTGAAATCAGGTAGGCGCACCTGGCACCAGTAAGATTACCCAGTAAAAAATCTGGACCGTTGAATCAACTTCTTACCACTACCTACCTAAACAACAACAGTCTGGCGAATCAATAACTCCCTGTAATGCAGACAGTAAGTGCCTATATTACTTTATATACAGGGTTTATATACTTATAGATCTGACGGGTTTAACAGCCCTGACCACATACAACAAATAGGAGCATTCTCTGTTTATGGAGTAATCAGCCTGCTAGTCAGCGGGCCAATCACTATATCACTAATCGTTATGAAAAAGTCAGTTTTTGTTGCCGCGCTAGCCTTTTTACTGGCATCGCAGGCAGGATTCGCCCAGGCCGTTCAGAAAGCCAAAGAAGTAAAGAAAGAAATGAAGGCCGAGAAGAAAATGGAGAAGGCCGAAGAGTACCGTGAAGAGGCCAGAACAGGCAAAGGCCTCGAAGTTGCCGGCATCTCTGACAAGAAAACCCGCATGGCAAAAGCCGATCGGAAAGAGAAGAAGGCCGAGAAAAAGGCGCTGAAAAGTGACGCTAAAGCCCTGAAAGTCAAAGCAAAACGGAAAACCAAAGAAGCTGCCGGCGTTGACTAAGCTGTCATTCCACCATTTACTTCATAAAAAAGCGGGCTGTATTCTTACAGCCCGCTTTTTTTGTGCGTGATCTGTTACCAATGAAGCGATAGCCACACCTGATCGGTGACCCCTGGACGGAGGGCCACAAGCGAGAAACACCATGTTGGTTTCCATAAATCAATTATTGATTGCCACCTGCTTACATAGATACGGTGCCAACATACGCTTTAGGCTGGTTGTATAGCGGAAACCCAAGTAAGCGCCATCGGATGTAACCACTTGCCTTATACAACAGTTGTCGATTCGACAACACACGTACTGATGTGATTTGAGGTATCCATTGTAGACCTGGCATAATGTCTGTTGCTTTTATCAATAGGGTAGTTTGAAGCGCATCAGGCGATAGACCTGATCCCGGCTCAACCGGCTGTGAAACATCCGAGAGTTTAACGGGCCACACGGCCACGTGGCTTTTGATGGTAAAGACGGGGCTGTTCAACAACATGCCATCGTGATAAGCCTGATTAGTTATAGGAATTGTCGTTTGAGGTTGCTGAAAAACGAACGTGTACTCTCCCCCATATCTTGTTAGTGCAGATTGGCTAACAAACAAAATGCCCACGATCAGCAGCACCAATGCGCTGAATACATACAGCCTGTTTTTGCTGAATCGGGAAATATAGCGTATCACCGCGCCCCATACGCCAATCATCAAAAGTAGGTTTAGGAAAGGCCAAATAGTCAGTAGGATAGTTTGCATGATGTAAGAAACTAAGATGCCAAATGGCAACCAAGTTTAAACTTCAATTAGTCGGGTGATCGTTTGTTTGCTTAACGCTCCATCTACGGCTTTAACAAAAACGTTGCCTCGGTTACCTGTTCAACCCGTTTCCGGGAGAAGAACACGGGGAAATACCCGTTTTCGGCCCAGAGGGGAAATAAATCACGGTAATGCGGGCTGTCGGGGTTGGCCGACTGACCAGGACTGTTGATGCCCATGGTACGATCCCAATCCTGCGTGTCGATCACAATCCGAAACGAAGCACCATGCTCCTGATTGAGGCTGTTGCCCGTGGCATTCACCGTCTCGGCGTAGCCGCCACGGGCCACCGGGCCAATGTTTATCCGTCGGCGCTGTTCATTGCTGACCAACTCACTCAGCGCGTGGGTAAGGGTGATGTGCTTCATGGTTCGCTGTCCATACACCCAGGTTTCCATCTCTGGCCCCAGGCGTTGCGTCAACCCGTCGACCGAGCGCGTCACGCAGGCCAGCAACAGACTATCGCGGTTGATGGGGCGGCTGGTAGCTAGCTGGGGCGAAACGGCCCAGTCGAGCAGGCGTTTGGTCGGCACGGTTTTCAGGTAGGGACGGGCGTCGGCCGGCACAGCCAGTTCCATAAACGCAAGGCGAAGGTTGGCCTCGAAGCCCACATAAATGGAGGCCGCCACCGACGACGGACCGAGCTCGTAGTTCCACTTGCGGAGGTAGTTCAGCGCCTGTTCGGTGGGTAGGTCTTCCGACGAAAGCGGTTCCAGCAGAGGCACCAGCGTACGGGCGGGCAACGCCACGTAGTCGGCCTGTAGGCGCATAAAGTCACTGAGCGTTTTGCGTTTTCCGTCACCGAGTACCTCCTCGATCCGGTGGGCCCGCGAGGGGGAAGCCCATACCCAGCCGATGGCGTTACGGTGGGGGAAATCGGGGTTCGTGAGGTTGTTGTTGGCCGTTACAATATAGCCCGAAGCCGGATTTTCGCTATGCGGCAGTTGGGCAATGGGCAGGTAGCCAGCCCACTCGTAGCGCCCGTCGCCCGGCACCGGTACCAGACCCGTCCAGTTTTTGCGGATGGGTGCCAGCCCTACGGCCTGCCAGCCAATGGTACCTTTCGGATCTGACCACACCATGTTTTCGCCGGGAATACGGCTGTACAAACAGGCCTGTCGAAATTCGGCCCACGACCGGGCCTGGTTCATGCGCAAACTGGCCAGATAAGGCGAACAGCCCGGCTCGCGCCAGCCCGCCCGCACGGCATAGGCCCGGTGCGCTTTGGCATCCTCAAACACCACCGGGCCGTGGCGCGTGTATTTCAGCGTAACCGTCTGCGCGGCCTCACCCTTAATGGGAATCGTCTCGCGACGGGTAGTCATGGTTTCCCAACGGCCTTTGTAGCGGTACTGACTGGGGTTGGTCGGGTTGGTTTCGTACACATACAGATCTTCATTGTCCGTGTCGAAAATGGTGAGGCCCCAGGCACCGTAGTCATTATGCCCAACCGAAATACCGGGCAAGGTGGGCTCGCCGGCACCAATCACATTCCAGCCGGGGGCGTTGAGGTGCGCCCAATACCGGAGCGACGGGGTCGACTCGGCCCGGTGCGGGTCATTGGCCAGCATGGGGTAGCCGCTCGCTGACCTGGCGCCCGATACAACCCAGTTGTTTGAGCCAACAAATTGTTTCTCGGCCTCGAACCAGTCGTTTATCTCGTCGCGTTCGCGTCGGTGCGCTTCCTCTTCATCGGTGGCACCCGGCGTTATGTTGGTTTTGCTGAAGCGAATAGGCAACCGGAAGGCTTCATACAATTCCAGAATGTTCTGCATCAGGCCCGCCCCATCGACATGCAGCGTCAGGTCGGGTGCCGACGCCTCGGATGTGGGATGGAACCACTCCAGCGCCCGCAGCCTCTCGGCCCCAATCAGGTGTACCAGCCGCCCGTATTTTAGTTCCTCGCGCACATTGCTCAACAGGCCCTGATGGCGGCTAATGACAATCTCAGGCGTCCAGAGGCCAGGTTTAGTGTTCAGCGTTTTGAATTCGAACGGCAGTTTATCGGGGGTCTTGTTTATCTCCGCGACGTAGGCATTGATGCCCGCCACAAAGGCCCGGACAATCAGGCTGCCGTGCGGGTGGTAGTGGTTCAGTTCAGCGTCCAGATTCTGCGGACGGAATTTGAATAGCCGCGTACCCATGTCGCGCTTCAATTCGCCGGGGCCCAGCAATTCCGCTACGGTGCCGGTTGCCTGCCTGCGCCACATTTCCAGCTGAAACAGCCGGTCCTGGGCGGCCAGATACCCTTGGGCAAAAAAGAGGTCATGCTCATTTTTGGCGTAAATGTGGTTTACCCCCCACTGATCGCGCAACACCTCGACGGGCTGTTCCAGGCCCTTTACGGCCAGATTCTGGGTGCAGGCGGAAGTAGAAAGAAAAAGAAGCAGTACGATTAGACGCATGAAGAAACGGGTTGGATGAGCGTGTACAAATAAGGGGTCTTACGGCACAAGTTGACCGGAAACAAGGCCAAAACCAACCCTGATACCGTCTTTTTCCGCATACCCCCGGAACGTTACCGTGTCGCCGTCTGCCAGATAGGTACGGGTTTCACCGCTATCAAGGGTAATGGTTTCGGCCCCGCCCCACGACAGTTCAAGCAGCGACCCCCACGACGACCGGTCAGGGCCGGATATAGTGCCAGACGCCATGAGGTCGCCCACCCGAACGTTACAGCCGTTGACCGTATGGTGAGCCAGTTGCTGCGCCTGCGACCAGTACAGAAAACGCTGATTCGAGCGCGAAATAATCGTTTCGACCGAGCTGACGGCGCCATTGGCTGGAGTCAGGCCCACTGTGAGCGTAATGTCGAGGTTGGGCAACGGATTGGTCTCGTGCAGGTAAGGTAATGGCGCGGGCTCCTGCACATAGCCCGGTACACGAAACGGCGTCAGCGCATCCATCGTAACCACCCAGGGCGACATGGATGAGCCGAAGCTTTTGCCCAGAAATGGACCCAGCGGCACATACTCCCACTGCTGTATATCCCGCGCCGACCAGTCGTTGAACAAGACCATACCAAAGACGTGCGCGTCGAAATCAGCCGTGGTCAGTGACGTACCCAGGGCGGTATCTTTACCGATGATAAAGGCGGTTTCCAGCTCAAAATCAACTCGTTGCGAAGGTCCAAAAACAGGTTGTGTCTCTCCCTTCGGCAACCGCTGTCCGTTTGGCCGTTTAATGGCCGTGCCCGACACCACCACCGACGAAGCGCGCCCATGATAGCCAACGGGCAGATGCCGCCAGTTGGGCAGCAGAGCATTGGCCGGATCGCGAAACATCTTACCGGCATTGCTGGCGTGGTCGATGCTGGAATAAAAATCCGTATAGTCGCCAATCTGCACAGGCAGGTGCATGGTAGCATCTGCCTGCCGAATCAGCGCCTCATCGGCCATTTTGTGCAGCAACGATTCAGCATTGGTCAGCTCATCCTGTAGGGCCTGACGTACCTGCTGCCAGACGGGCCGACCCAGCCGTATGAACTCGTTCAGGTGGCTGCGCCGGAAAACATCGCGCTGTTTGTACGGCAGAAAGGCGTCGAAAACAGCCATGTCGGCGGCAAAAGCCAGATCAAGAATGTGTTCACCAATGGCTACCCCCACGCGGGGTTCGGGTTGCTGAGTAGTCGAAAAAATGCCAAAGGGCAGGTTATGAATCGAAAAATCGGAATCAGCCGGAATGGTAAGCCAGGACATAGAGGGGGACCTCACCCCCAGCCCCTCTCCTTGTGAAGGAGAGGGGAGTTGTTCTACAGTAGCTTCGCTAAATAGCAGAGCCTACTCAGAATCGGCTCCCCTCTCCTTGTGAAGGAGAGGGGCTAGGGGTGAGGTTAGTTTAGTGAACTGGCTCCCGCCAGGATTGAAAATACACGCCATCGTCGATGCCGAGGGCCTGTTTGGTGAGTTTGAGCGGACGGAACGTATCGACCATCACCGCCAGTTCATCCGTTTTGGTTTTGCCGATGCTGCGTTCCATGGCACCGGGATGCGGGCCGTGCGGAATACCGCCGGGATGGAGCGTCAGGATGCCGGGCGAAATACCATTGCGGCTCATGAAATCACCATCTACATAATACAGCACCTCGTCTGAATCGATGTTGCTATGGTTGTAGGGAGCCGGGATAGCCTGGGGGTGATAGTCATACAGCCGGGGTACAAACGAACAGACCACACACGATTTGGTCTCGAATGTCTGATGCACCGGTGGTGGCTGATGGATTCGGCCGGTAATTGGCTCGAAGTTATGGATCGAGAAACCATAGGGGAAGTTATACCCATCCCATCCCACTACATCGAACGGGTGGGTGTCGTAGATGAGGGTGTGCAAAATCCCTTCCTTCTTGATCTTCATCACGAAGTCGCCGCGTTCGTCATGCGTTTCCAGGTTCTGCGGCAGTTTCAAATCGCGCTCACTGTAGGGCGACTGTTCGAGTTGCTGCCCGAAATGATTCCGGTAGCGCTTGGGCGTGTAAATCGGAGACGTGGATTCGAGGTAGAACAGCCGGGTACCTTCAGGCACGTTGGTTTTGTCGCCCATTGGGTCAAACTGGATCTGGTAGATCATTCCGCGTGGAATGAGCAGGTAATCGCCCGGCACGAACGGAATGGTACCCAGCATTGTCCGCAGGATACCGGCCCCCCGATGCACAAAGAGCAACTCATCGGCATCGGCATTTTTGTAGAAATAGTCGGTGAGCGACTGGCGCGGGGCGGCTACCCCAACCACCACGTCGCTGTTGACCAGCAGCGGCGTCCGGCTTTCCAGAAAATCGTCGGCGGGCGGCACAGCAAACCCCAGCAGTTTCCGGGCCATAATGTTGTGATCCTCCCCCACCGTGGGCCGCAGGTCGACCGGGTCGAGCACGGCTTTTACCTGCGTGGGCCGGTGAACGTGGTACAATAACGACGACATCCCGTCGAAGCCGACGGTGCCAAACAACTGTTCATAATAGAATGCCCCCTCCGGACTACGAAAAATCGTGTGCCGCTTGGGCGGTAGCTGACCGAGGTGATGGTAGATAGGCATGAGTTGTGATGAAGCTTTTACTGTAAACGCAAAAAGCGCATCAATGGCGAAAGTTAGGGGGCTAATTCCCTCTCTACCGCCTACCGAGCAGGCCCGGTGGATTAGAGCTACTCCAGCAGGAACGGCATGAAATTAGCCTGATTGATCAACTCAAAACCTGCGTTTGGGTAGTTGGCCAGCCAGGAAACAGGGGGCTTCACTGCCTTTTGCGAAAACTTAAATTCGAAGCCAGTTAATAACGGTAAGGCAGGGTGTCGATCATCGCCCGAACAAGTGTAGTTTTCCCTGCCTGCCGGGGTCCATAGATGATAACGATTTTGCTGGAATCGGTCAGTCGCTGGCGGATCGATTCAGTAATAAGACGAGGGATCATAGTCAGGTTATTAGCCACGTTTTAAACCGGAAGTGTGGCCAGTTTATCTTTCAGCGAATTGAAATCTAGCGGTTTGGTCAGGAAATCATCGGCACCGAGGTCCATGGCCTGTTGGTGACTCTCGGCATCGCCGTAGGCTGTAATCATCATCACAACCGGAGGCCGGGCAGAGGTAACCGTACGAATATGGCGCAGTAATTCCAGACCACTCATACCGGGCATGTTGATGTCTGACAAAATCAGAATAGCCTCGTGGGGGCGGGCAGTGAAAATTTGTAACGCCTCTTCGCCCGATGAGGCGAAGGTCATGTGAACAGCACCGCTCCGGATTTCGCGCCGGAACCGTTGCTCGAACAGCGGCTGTACATCGGGTTCGTCGTCGACAACAAGAATGTGAGTCATAATAAGGTGTTCGTCTGAGTGAGTTGTACGTGTGGAAAGTACTTATACTATCGCTGACGTCTGTCTGCTTCTTCAACCGTATAGCTCCCGTTTAGGTTGCTGGCAGTACGATCGTAAATGTAGTGCCAACGTTTTCTTTACTGTCTAACAGCAGCGTACCGCCGTGGCCTTTCGTAATAATCTCGTAGCTTAAACTCAGCCCCAGGCCTGTGCCACTGCCTGACGGCTTGGTTGTAAAAAAGGGTTGAAAAATCTTCTGCTGCACCTCTTCCGACATGCCAATACCGTTATCGCGCACCTGAATTTCAATTCCGACCGGCGTTTGCATCGTTGTAACGACTACCGTTGGCTTGTAGGCGAACCCTTTCAGGGTGTCTGACTGCCGCTCGGCCATCTGGCGCTGTTGCACGGCGTAGAAAGCGTTGTTGAAGAGGTTGAGCAGCACCCGCCCAATGTCCTGAGCCACCACCTTCACCAGGGGCATAGTGGGGTCCAGATCGGTGCGGAAACTGGCGTTGAAGCCTTTGTCTTTGGCCCGCAGCCCATGGTAGCTCAGCCGCAGATACTCGTCGGCCAGCGCATTCAGGTCGGTAGGCTCCCGCTGGCCGGTGCTGGTGCGGCTGTGCTGAAGCATGTTGCGCACAATGCCCGAGGCCCGCTGCCCATGATGGCTGATCTTGGTCAGGTTCTGGCTGAGGTCCTGCAAGAGTTCGGCTTCCAGGCCCGCATCGCGCTGGGTGGGGGGCCGCTGGCGTTCGTCGAGCAGTTCCTGGACCAGGTCCACCGACACATCGGAGAAGTTGTTGACAAAGTTCAGCGGGTTCTGAATCTCGTGGGCGATGCCCGCCGTTAGCTCGCCCAGCGAGGCCAGTTTTTCGCGTTGCACCAGTTGGTCCTGGGCCGCCCGCAAGTCGCTTAAAGCCACTTCCAGCTCTTCTTTTTGGCGCGTAAGCTCCACTTTCTGACGGGTAAGCTCAGCCGTTCGTTCCTTAACCAGTTCCTCAAGCATCTGCCGCTCCCGCCGTTCAGCCTCTTCCCGGTCAATTCGTGCCTGATGCTCTTTGCTGTACGATTTCCGCTGGCGAGTTGCGTAAGCAAACAGGGAGAACGCCCAGACGTAGGCGAAGCCAACAGAGGTCTCGAATACCTCTTTGTAGGGGTCGTAGAGCGTTTTTACCAGAAAGCTGCGCACGAATGCCGTGAAGACCAGCACCACTAAAAAGGGAATCAGCGACAACAGCAGGGCACGGGCAGGTGGGTAGCGCCCCGAGGCTTTGTTGACAACATACACGTTGATAGCCAGTGCCACATAGCAAACCCAGGTTGCTTTCAGTTCATAGGCTCCCTTGGTGTCCATGATCCTATCGGTCACGGCCAGACTCCCCAGCACAATAGCGGCACCAACCAGCCACCGATCCCAGGCAGGCATCTTCACCTTTGTATCGAGGAAGTTGCGGGTCTGAAACAGAAAGAAAATGGTAACGACTACAACGGGAACATTCATGGCGGGATGGTGGCTTAAACAGCCTGCAAAGGCAAGGTAATACGAAACTCGGCATACTGGCCTGCTTCTGAGTCAATCTCCAGTGTACCACCATGGCCCTTCGTTATAATGTCGTAACTCAGGCTCAGTCCCAGCCCTGTGCCAGAGCCGGTAGGTTTGGTGGTAAAGAACGGCTGAAAAATCTTGCTTCTCAATTCGTCGGGTATGCCCACACCATTGTCGCGCACCCTGATTTCGACGCGCTTGCCAACTACTCTGGATTGCACCGTGACGGTTGGCTGGTAGTCTGGTTCGCCCTGCTGGTACCGCTGCTGCACGGCGTAGAAAGCATTGTTGAAGAGGTTGAGCAGCACCCGCCCAATGTCCTGAGCCACCACCTTCACCAGGGGCATAGTGGGGTCCAGATCGGTGCGGAAACTGGCGTTGAATCGACCCGTCGACCCGTTCTTGTCTTTGGCCCGCAGCCCATGGTAGCTCAGCCGCAGGTACTCGTCGGCCAGCGCATTCAGGTCGGTAGGCTCCCGCTGGCCGGTGCTGGTGCGGCTGTGCTGAAGCATGTTGCGCACAATGCCCGAAGCCCGCTGCCCATGATGGCTGATCTTGGTCAGGTTCTGGCTGAGGTCTTGCAAGAGTTCGGCTTCCAGGCCCGCATCGCGCTGGGTGGGGGGCCGCTGGCGTTCGTCGAGCAGTTCCTGGACCAGGTCCACCGACACATCGGAGAAGTTGTTGACAAAGTTCAGCGGGTTCTGAATCTCGTGGGCGATGCCCGCCGTTAGCTCACCCAGCGAGGCCATTTTCTCTTTCTGAACGAGTTGGTTCTGGGTCGCCCGCAGTTCATCCAGCGATTCCTGTAACTGAGCGGTACGCTCCACTACCTGCCGTTCCAGCGTTTCTTTCTGGCGTGCCAGCATCAGTTGCCGCTCCTTTTCCTGCTCGAATGACTGTTTCGACAGCCGCTGCACTTCAAGCAGTTGCCCCGTCATCCGGCGTTGCGTAAACACAAACGAGCGGGCGATGTAGAGCGAAATCGACAACGGAATGAATAATATGGCCAGGAAGTAGATCAGCTGGCGCGCAAAGTCAGTTATGGGCAGTAGTCGCAATGAGGCCAGCTCATCGAACGAGTAAATGCAGAACAGTGAAAACAACAGCAACGCATTGAGCAAACCGCCGGTAATGAATCCCCCACCCCACTGCCGCCGTCCCAGCAGCGTAACCCTGGCGCATTCGGCCGTACCGATCAGCGCGGGCCCAAATTCGGCCCAGGTAGCGCCCGTATCAGGCAGCACAAATACCAGCAGTCCCCAACCAGCCGTTAGGGCCGCTATCAGGAAGTAGACCACACCAAACGGTTTTTCGTAAATCGTGTAGATGGCGGTCATTAGCGCAATATAACCAACCGGATACGCCAATGTGCCTAGCACTGACCACAACGCAAAGGTGCTGTTCAGCTCAACCATGCCCATCAACAGGGTGATGGCAACGAACGCAACCGTAAAGGCCGAACAAGCCAGCGCCATGGCACCATTAGCGCGGTCGGAGGGGTTATAGGCGAAGAACAGGCCATGCAACAAGGCCAGCATGACGAACAGCCCGGCCGTAAACGCAGCCGCCAGCCGTTGCCAGCGAACGGCAAAGGGCTCAGCTACCGGCTGGCTACCGTCCATCAACGCGGCCCACAATAGGGAGCGGCCAGGGGGGCGGTAATTGCCCCAGAAGGTATCGTTGGCGATGGCAAACCGAACGGCCAGTACTACGTTCCCGACCGAGTCGGGCTGAATGACGATGGTATGCCGGTTGGCCGAGTGGGTGGGTTCGGCCGGTTTACCGTCGGCGGGAAAGGTACCGGTTTTTCGCAGCAGCTTCCCGTTCACAAACAGGTCGGTAGCCGCTGTCTGCCGCCAAATCAACATCAGTCCCCTTTGACGTTGCGCCGGTGGTATGCGCAACCTCACTCGCAGCCAGCCTGTTTTGTCGGGTAGCCGGGGCAGCAGATTAGCTACGGGCAGGGCAGGGTCAATGCGAGGCCATTTTGTGTCGTCAAAACCGGGGCGGCTCCAGTCCGGATCATCGCCCGCCTGGAATGCCCATCCAGCCCTGGTGGCGTTGTTTGGGGCCGCTTCTCTGATTTTAGCTTTAGCCGTACGGAATTCCCAGTTGCCCGTCAGCGGAAACCCGGCTTCGGGCAAACTGTCCACGACAATGACCTGACCCATTGCCAGCGAAGCCAGTAGCCAGCCAGTCAGTACAAGCACTATGCGGGACATAAGAAGGTGTTTCAAGCACCTAAAGAAACGCCTTTCAGTTGACACCGGCAAGTGGGATGTTTCTGGATATACCACCAGCTAACTCCCTGAACCCTTGAAGCTGGCAGATTTTAACCGGCTGCATACGCTTCACTGGTTACAGCGACGGATACCATAGAAAACAGCCGGGAAAGAACCCCAGCGGCTAGTAGCGCCGCCTGATACTGTCGGTCAGCAGCTCGTATATCCGGGCTGTAGCCGGGCGGGAGCGCAGGTAGGCCAGGTGGTTTTCGATCACCTTCGTATCGTTTCGGCGGGCCGGGCCAGTCTGTACATCGGCAGGATGGTCCGCGTCGAGCGCTTTGCGTACGGTTTCGCGGATAAGCGGCTTCAACAAGTCGAATTCAAGGTCTTCGTTGTCTGTAATGTCTTTAGCAAGGGCCATCAGGTGATTGCTGAAGTTACAGGCCAGCACGGCCGTTACATGCAGAGCCCGCCGTTCGGCCGAATTGACCAGGTACACGATCGTGCTCATTGCCTGACCAATAGTCACCAACTGCTGCTGGGTTTCGTTGTTGTCGGCTTCAATGCATAGGGGAATCTCCTCGAAATCGAGCAAAGCGCGGCCCCGCGAAAAGGTTTGCAGCGGATAGAATACGCCCGTTTTCACGGGTACGTCGCTGTACACGCTTACCAATTGCTGAAGCTTCTCCAGCGAAAGGCCACCCGATGTATGCACCAGCGTGGCGTTTACGGGCAGCACCAGACGAGCGCAGACATCATCGAGCGCGTTGTCGGGTACGGCCAGAATAAACAGCTGTGCTGGGTTATTGGCCAGATTGAGATCTGAAATGGGCTGGGCGTCATACAGCATCGTTGCCAGCTGCCGGGCATGGGTGAGTTGCCGACTGTAGATGGCCAGTATATGATGGCCCGCATTTTCAATAGCCGGGGCTAAATGCCAGGCTACATTTCCTGCGCCAATAAAGGTGATGGTCATTTTGAAAAAGTTTCATGTGTCAAGTTTCAGGGAGCTGGCGCGAGAGTCGGCAGCGCAGGCCGCTTGAGACATGAAACTTGACACATGAAACTGGCAAATCCAAACCTTACCTGGTTCCAGCGCGTATATTTGGTTATACTATTCTACTCTATGCACGTCCCTTCGTTTCTCCGCCCGGCTGGCCTCGGTCTGTTTCTCCTTGGTTTTGCTGTCTTTATCTACGTACTCACACTCGGTCAGTTCCGGCTGACGAACGATGTGCTGAAGCAAACGCTAAAACCGGAGCACCAGACGGTATTGCAGCCCCGGCTGGCCCCACTACTAGACAAAACGTACAGCAGTAACCTCAGCTTTATCGGCGATGTACGCGGGGTGATAAACACCTACAACAGCGAGCAGCAGGCCAGCCAGAACTGGAAAGCGGTCATCTACGACGACTACCTGTTCGACCTCACCAAACGAAGTACCCTTGGCGGCCCGGTCGATCAGGGTAGCTGGTTCTGGCTCAGCATTGGGTTGGCCTTGTTCGGCGCGCTGCTCTACATGCTGCCGCGACTTAATGACAAACCCGGTATTCGCAACAACGGCCTGATGCGCCACCCCGCCACGCACCGGGGCTGGATTGGTATTAGCCTGGGTACGTTCCTGATCGGCTTCTATATTCTGCTTTACTTCTACCCCGAGTACCTCACCAACTGGACGGCGCTGGTCGACCCATTCAGCCGCGCCCTTAATGGCGGCGCAGCCAGCAAATGGTTTCTCTACGGATTTCTGTATACGGTGGCGGTAGTGGTGATGGGCGTCCGGATGCTGATCAAGTACCGTCACAACCGCTATCAGCAATACCGCACCTGGTCGGTGATGGGCTTTCAGCTCTTTTTCGCTTTTCTGATTCCCGAGGTAATGAGCCTGCTCAACGCGCCCTACCAGGATCTGAAAAGCATCTGGCCGCTCGACTACGACTTCTTTTTCGACTACGAGATCAATACCAAGCTCCAGGCGGGTACCCTGGGTATTTTTATGTTTGTCTGGGGCACGGCCCTCTCGGCGGTGGGCGTACCAACCATCACCTACTTTGTGGGGAAACGCTGGTACTGCTCCTGGGTGTGCGGTTGCGGCGGTCTGGCCGAAACCCTCGGCGATCCGTACCGGCATCTGTCCGACAAATCGCTGAAGGCCTGGACTATCGAGCGCGTACTGGTGCATAGCGTGTTGGTGTTCGCCGTGGTCATGACTGCCCTGGTGCTTTACAGCTATTTCTCTGGCGAAAGCACCCTTTTCGGCTTCATTGATTCCTACAGCGTTCGCAAGGCGTACGGGTTTTTGATCGGATCCATTTTCGCGGGCGTAATCGGTACCGGTTTTTATCCACTGATGGGGAATCGGGTCTGGTGCCGGTTTGGCTGTCCGCTGGCGGCGTACCTGGGTATAGTGCAGCGGTTCAAGTCGCGGTTCCGCATCACCACCAACGGCGGACAGTGTATCTCCTGCGGCAACTGCTCGACCTACTGCGAAATGGGCATCGACGTGCGCGCCTACGCCCAGCGCGGCCAGGACATTGTCCGTTCATCCTGCGTTGGTTGCGGCATCTGCTCGGCCGTTTGCCCACGCGGCGTTCTGAATCTGGAAAACGGCCCGGTCAGTTCGCGGAAGATTTGACAGTTCGTCAGCTAAAGCAGACGGCAACGAGTAGCTTCATTCTCCAGCGCCCGAAAACCAGCAGAATCCGGCCGGGAGCAACGGGTTGGTACGCTTGGTGGCAGCTCAACGAAAAAAATTTTTTGATTGTTAAAATGCTATAAATCAGCCTTTTGTTTACATGTCTCCTTTTCTGACCCCTCAAATACTATAATTTTTTTCCCATTCCCTCACATTATGAAATCCAAAAGCATTCCAGGGTCGTATAACTAGAGCTTTCCCGAATGAACGAGGAAGCTTAACCGATTCTTTTTTCTACGATTATGGAAGAACTTAACACATTACCCGAGTCGCCTACCCGCGTTGAGGGTGTGGGCCGTCGGTCGTTCCTACGCTATGTGGGAGGAGCCGCAGTAGTGGGTGGCATCCTGGCATCCTGCGCCCCAAAAGACAATGAAGTGGCTGCCTCTTCAGATACTGGCTACAGCTTAGATAAGTATGCCAAGCAGATGGGCAACGGTATTACTGTAAACCTGGGATCAGGTGAAGTGGCAATTCTCAATTACGCTTACGCACTCGAACAACTGGAAGCCGCCTTTTACGAAATGGTTGTTGCCAATCCGTATGAAGGTCTGGGCACCATGATGAATACCTCGCCACGGACCGATGAGCGTAGGATTCTAACTGATATTCGCGACCATGAAGTAGTACACCGGGAGTTTTTCAAAAAAGCGCTGGGTACTAGCGCCATTCAGGGTTTAACACCAAACTTCAGTGGTATCAACTTCAAGCAGCGTTCAGTCGTTCTCGATGTAGCTCGTCAGTTCGAAGACCTCGGCGTAGCCGCCTACAATGGTGCTGGTAAATACCTGAAAAACCCGGATTATCTGCTCACAGCTGGTAAAATCGTTTCGGTAGAAGCTCGTCACGCCTCTATTCTTGCTGACCTGAACTTCCGCAATGAAACGGCATTCGCAGGCGATACGAAAGTCAACGGCTTTGGTCTGGAACGTTCACTCGAACCCCAGATGGTCCTGTCAATGGTAGCTCCATTCGTTCAGGAGACGCTGACCATTTCTTCGCTGTCTTAATAAATTCTTCTCATCGAAAACAGAAACTCAGCAATGAATCTGCAAAATATTCTCAACGAGCTGGAGTCCGTCGATGGCGAGATTTTCGACCGTCTGGCCCATGTATCACGCCGTAACATGTTTAGCATGTGGGCGAATAAAGCGGCTAAGGTAGCTGCTCCTGCCGTATTGGTTTCGGCCTTTAGCAACGCCTACGGCCAGTCTGGCCTGCCACAAAGTGTAGTAGACGTACTTAACTTCGCGCTCACGCTCGAATACCTTGAGGCGGAATTCTACCAGCGTGGCACCGACATGCCCAATCTAGTCCCATCGATCTATAAGACCGTTTTCATGCAGATCCGTAAGCATGAAGAAGCTCACGTACGTCTGTTGCAATCGGTATTGGGGGCTCAGGCCGTTAAGAAGCCAAACTTCGATTTCACCTACAAAGGTGCATTCCCAGATGTTTTCTCGAACTTCCAGACCTACGCGGCTGTGTCGCAGGCACTAGAAGACACCGGTGTACGGGCGTACAAAGGCCAGGCTGGTAACCTGATCATTGCACCAGCGATTCTGGAAACAGCCCTCAATATCCACTCGGTGGAGGCTCGTCATGCTGCCAAAGTTCGGGAGCTGCGTGGTCAGGAGCCCTGGATTACCCGCGACATGACCTCAACGGGTGTTCCTGGTGCCGTGTATGCTGGCGAAAACCAGACTATGCAGCTTGGCGTTGACCTGATGGCTGTTAGTGGCAAATCACAGGACGCTGTTACCGAGTCTTTCGATGAGCCATTGACCAAAGAACAGGTTTTGGCTATTGCCGGTCCGTTCATTGCTTAATCGGTTCATTTAGTAATCTAGTTAAACGCCCGGCAGGTCTTACTTGTCGGGCGTTTATTTTTTATAACTTTCCTACCTCATGGCAATCAGCGTTATCATTCCCACCTATAATGAAGCCAGCTCGATTGAACGGGTAGTGAACGATGTGTTTGCGTATGCCCAAAATCGGGTTGCCGAGGTACTGGTTATCGACGGTGGCAGCACCGACGCAACTACTGACCGGGCCCAACGTGCCGGCGCTACCGTACTCCCATCACCGCAGCGGGGCCGGGCTGCTCAGATGAATTATGGTGCCCGGCAGGCCACCGGCGATGTCTTTTACTTCGTTCATGCCGATGTGCAGCTTCACCCCGACTTTACGGCTGATATTACCCAGGCGCTCAGCGATGGCCATGAGGCGGGGCGTTACCGGTTTCGGTTCGACTCCAACAAGGTGTTACTACGGGTAAACAGCTACGGCACCCGCTTTGGTGGCCTTATGAGTCGCGGTGGCGACCAGACCCTGTTCATCACGCGGACCCTCTTCGAGCGGCTTCAGGGTTTCGACGAACGGTATGTGATCATGGAAGATTTTGACATTATCCGTCGTATCGAGCAACACACCCAATTTGCGGTTATTCCGAAAGACGTTGTCGTGTCGGCCCGCAAGTACCAGACCAATTCGTGGCTGCGTGTTCAATTGGCCAACCTGATGGCCGTGCTGCTGTTCACCTGCAATGTCCCTCCCACCCGCATTGCCCGCACGTACCGAATTTTCCTGAAATAAGGCCTGAACAGCCCCAGGATCGGTCAGTTGCCTATAGCCATGCGCTGTTCAGACTTAGTGCCGGGCTAACGGGGGTTGCTGTAGGCCCTGTCGGGTATGCCCCTGCGAGTTGGTAATGGCAACAGCTTTCACCTGAGGGCTGACCAGCAACGTTCGGGCAGATTGCGACAGGAAGGAAGTGCCATAACAGAACTCTACTTTCTGTTTCCTGCCATCGGCAAAGGTCAGCAGCGCCGACGCATCAGTTGGCTGTAGTCTGAGGGTCATTACGGGCGTATGGTTACGAAACACGCAGAGCCTGCCCCGGTTTTGGGTAGCCACTACCAATTGCGCCCCTTTGCTATCGGTGAGTTGCACCAATCCTTTGGCATTGCCGGGCACGTAAAACCCACTACCGGCAATCGACTGTGCCCTGAAATTGCCTTTGCCATTGCCCCGAAGCACCAATCCGTTCAGGGCGTCATAACGGCCCGCCAGCACTTCGCCGCCGTAGTCGTTCCCGACTAGCACAACATCCAGGTTACCGTCGCGGTCTACGTCATCAGCTACCAGGCCGAAGATCGGGCCTAGCTGAGCCTGTACGGGCAGCGGGTGGATGCTGAACGACCCATCGCCTTTATTCTCCACATAGGCCGATTGCAGGTAGGTGGCCTCCAGGACGAGCGCGGTCTGCCGCTCTTCGGGTGTAAGCAGCTTGTCGATACTGGCCGTTGCGAAATCTTTATAAAAAGGAAACCGCTTACGCATAACGATCATCTGTTTGATCAGGTCTTCGCGCCCATGAAACGTGTATTCCTGCCGCTTGCCCGCTGCATCAGGAATAAAAACGGTGGGTATGGCGTCGTAGAAGCCGTTGTTATCAAAATCACCGGCATACACCCGCACGGGCTCCTCTGCACTGGCCCGCATTCGGGCGTTACGCCCCAGGTTACCGGCTACGTAATCGATATCACCATCGCGGTCGAAATCGCCAGCCACCAGCGAGTTCCACCAACCTTTTTGCGCCTCAAGGCCGGTAGCCGTTTTAGCCAGCCTGCCCTGTTTGTTTGTCAACAGTGTCAGCGGCATAAACTCACCCGCCAGCATCAGGTCAGGCCAGCCATCATTATCGGGGTCGGTCCAGAGGGCATCGCACACCAGGCCGATGTCCTTGAGTTCGGGAGCTATCTGGGCCGTTACATCGGTAAACCGGGGCCGCCCCGGCTTGCTATCGTTGCGAAGCAACAAACTCGACGTGGGTTTGGGGTACTGGTCGGGCACAACGCGCCCACCGACAAACAGGTCGAGGTCGCCATCCCGGTCGAAATCGATGGCTTTTACGCAGGACTTACTGGTCATATTCCTGGGCAGGGCATCGAGGCTCAACACAAACGTTCGTTTCCCATCAGTGCCCTCGTTCAGGTAAAGCCGATCCTGATACGCAGGCGTGTTGGCCGCGCCCTCTGCCCCTCCGCTGGCAATGTACAGATCCAGGTCGCCGTCGCCATCTGCATCGAAAAGCAACGTGCCCATGTCTTCCTGACTCTTGCCTATCGGCGAACTTTCATTGGGCAGTAAGTCATGTTCTACAAATGACCCGGTTGCGGTTTGAATGAGGAACCGTCCTTTGTTGGCTCGCGAACCCCCAATAAACAGGTCGTCGAGGCCATCGCCATTCACATCGCCGACCGATATGCCAGGCCCATACTGCGACAGCTTATGCGGCAGTAGCTTCTGCGTATTGAAATCAATAAATTCCGGTTCCTGATGCTGGTAGGCCACTTTCAGCGAGTCGGTCACCTCGGTAAACAGGCTCGCCGGTTGGGTAGCAGGTGGCGACAGCGGCTCGTTGGCATTCCGAATGTCGGCTACCAGCACCTGATTGGCCTTTACGTTACGCAAGGTCTGCTGCCGGGCGGGCTGCGTACCGTTGGCGGGCCAGATGATACGAACCTCGCTGATTGTCTTAACCCCACCTAACCCGAAATGGGCAACGGGCTCAACCGTTGAGAGGTACCCCCGATACGGGCTGTGCTCGTATACCTGTTGCTGCTCATTCTGTTGGCCGTAGTGCAACTCCACCAGGGCACCAAGGCCCATGCGGTTCATGGCCGGGCCAACAAACTTTACCCGCAGGAAGTTGGCCTGCTGCGGTTTATGCTCAATGAGGTTATTGCGGTAAACAAACGCCGAGTCGTTGATATTGTTGACGATGTAATCGAGGTCGCCGTCGTTGTCGAGGTCAGCATAAGCCGCCCCGTTCGAGAACGAGGGGATGTCGATTCCCCAGTCTTTGGTCACGTCGGAGAACGTCAGGTCGCCATTGTTGCGAAACGCGTAGTTGCTGATCTTCACCACCGGAATCTGGGCCAGCGTATAATCTTTCGCGGCCACCTGGGCACTTTCGGCCCGAAACGTCATAAAGTCCCGGTCGGTCACGTCTTTCGGAAAGCCATTGGTAATGAGCAGGTCGCGGAAGCCGTTATTGTCAAAATCAACCACCATTGGTGCCCAGCTCCAGTCGGTTTCGGCTACGTCGGCCAGCAAACTGATTTCGCTGAAAGCTGGCGTAGCCGCATTGGGCCTGGGCCCCTGATTGAGTTGCAGGGTATTGCGAACATACTGGTAATTGAACCCGTACTGATCGTTGTTCAGATACGTCTGGTAGTTGTTGGCCGCCAGCAGCATTTTTTTCCGGTAGTTGTCGCGGGGCATCATATCTACCGCCACTATATCGGCCAGGCCATCGTTGTTGATGTCCGTTACGTCGTTACCCATCGCCGTGTTGCTGGTATGCTTGAAGGTCTCGGCGGCCCGGTCGGTAAAGGTGCCGTCGTGGTTATTGATGTACAGCAGGTCGTCGGAGAGGTAGTCATTGGTCACGTAGATATCCTTCCAGCCGTCGCGATTGATATCGGCGATGTTCACCCCGAGCCCATACCCGTCATGGAGGATTCCCGCCTGTTTCGACACGTTTGTAAAAACCGGATGGCCCAGTTTCGGCGTCCGGGTCATTGCGGTACAGCCGGTCCGTATTCAGCGACGACCCATCATTGACTTTGGCCCGGTATACGTTCGGATACTCATCGATCCGGTCGGTTAGCAGATACAGGTCAAGGTCGCCATCGTTATCGTAGTCGAAAAAGGCGGCGTGGGTCGTATGGCTATCATCGGCAATGCCGTATTCGGCGGCCATTTCGCGAAACACCGGCTTTCCGTCTTTCAGACCCTGGTTCACATACAGCAGGTTCTCGCGTAGTTTATCGGCCTTGCTGAGCGTGGCGCTAACGTAAATATCCAGCCAGCCATCATTGTTAATGTCGACCAGGGTAGCGCCGGAGCACCATTTGCCATTTCCCGTTACGCCGGCCGACGGTGATGTCATCAAATTTGAAAGCGCCCCTGTTCAGATAAAGGCGGTTAGCCACCTGATTGCCGGTGAAAAATACGTCGGGCAACCCATCATTGTTGAAGTCGCCCAGCGCCACGCCCCCACCATTGTAGAAATACTCCACATCAAGGATACTCACCGAATCAGAATCAGTGATTCGATTGGCGAATGTGATGCCGGTCTCATCGGCTGGTAGTGAGGTAAATAGGTGATCTGAAGACGACTGACAGGCGCATACCAGACTGGCCAGTATGCTAAAAAAGGCAAAAGAAAGTAGGCCGCGAACCATGAGTATATTACGTTAATCAGACTGTTAAATTACTTAAGTTTTTTCGAAATATATCTCAAAAAAACTTATAAAAACCCTAAGTAATAAATACGTTAATTTTTTAAGTACTACTTATGACAAATTCGTATAATCCTACTTAAACAATAAAACAACATAAAATTTTAATCAAAAGTTAAAGTAACATAATTAATCAAAAATTTGCCAAAATTATCACGTGTTAATCGACTAATATTCAGTTACTTATACTATATTAAATCAATAATTTTATAGTTTTCACAATTTTTTAGGCCGTTAGTAAATTAAAACCAATCAAAAATACTTTTTAAATTTGAACTTTGCATTATGAATAGATTCGTTTTCACAATTTAATGGGCTTAACCATATGTACACAAAATTTTACGAAGCCTTCCGGTTTATAGTGCTGGGGGCAGTTATGCTGCTATGGAGTACAGGCGTTATAGCGCAGGAACGGCGTATCACCGGTACAGTTACCAGTAATACGGAACCAGTTCCCGGGGCTACCGTAGTTATTAAGGGACAACTATAGGCACATCGACCGATGCAAACGGGGCATTTACACTACCATTTCGGGGAACGACAGATAGTGATTAGTTATCTCGGCCATCGGTTATAAAACACAGGAAGTAAGCGATTGGTAGCCCGCACTCAGATCTGATATTCAACTTGCGGAAGAAGCCTCTAGCGCTGAATGAAGTGGTGGTAACGGGTTATACCACAGATAGCAAACGGGAAAACACAGGTGCTGTGTCGACGGTGAAAGCCAGGGACTTAGCGGTTGTGCCGGTCGGCCAACATAGAAACTCAGCTTCAGGGCCGGGTAGCCGGGGTTACCGTTATTGCCAGCGGTCAGCCGGGCGCCAACAACACCATTCGGGTGCGTGGGTTTGGTGCCTTCGGTGGTAACCAGCCGTTGTACGTCGTTGATGGGGTTCCAACAGGCGGTAGTGGTTTTATCAGCCCGGATGATATTGAAACCACGACCATTCTTAAAGATGCCGCGGCGGCTTCTATTTATGGAGCCCGCGCTGCCAACGGCGTAATCGTTATTACCACCAAAAAAGGGCAGCGTAAAGCAGCGCAAAAAATGTCTGTTACGCTATGATGGCCTCTATGGCGTAACAGACCCAGGTGTGGCACCGGCTGTGCTTAACCCACAGGAGCAGGCCGACTGGACCTGGAATGCCGTTCGTAACCGGCGACTTGCCAATGGGGAAACAATCGGACCCAATAGCTTCACGGGTATTGCCAGTGGCCAGTATGGTGCGGGAGACAACGCCTGTTTTGCCTGAATACCTACAGGTTGGTAACCGGTTTGGCGTAACAGGTGGGTGTTGATCTGGCCGCCGAACGGTTGAAATACAACATCGATCCGTCACTGGGCTCTATTTATCAGGTAGACTCGGGCCAACAAAGAGGGCACCAACTGGTACAAAGCCATTACGCGGGTAGCCCCATCTGATGCGCCATACGCTGGGCTTCTCAGGGCGGCGGCGAAACCAGCCGGTATTACATCAGTGTAAGCCAGCAAACGCAGGCCGGTATTTTGTTGAACAACAACTTCAGCCGGTACACGTTCCGGGCTAATTCGGAGTTTGACGTTCTGAAAAACAGAAAACTGCGGTTTGGCGAGAATTTGCAGGCTACCTATATCGACAACTCCGGTCAGATAGGTGGCAACGCCGGTCAGAACCTCTCGCAGGAAGAAAGCGATATTCTAACTGCCTTCCGGATTGCCCCCATTATTCCGATCTATGACGAATTTGGTGGGTATGCCGGTACAGCCGCCAGAGGTTTTAACAACCCCACCAACCCCGTGGCCAACCGGGAAGGTGCCAGAAACAACCGGAACTTCAACATCGGCTTTTTCGGCAATGCGTACCTGGAATACGATGTCATTCCAGATCTGACTATCCGGAGCAGTCTTGGCGGCTCGCTGTCGAACTACTACAACAAAACCACTACCCGCAACACCTATGAAAACGCAGAGGGTAACAACGGTGGGTTTAGAATCAACGAAGGAGCGGGGTACAACATAGCCTGGACGTTCACGAATACGGCTCAGTACAAACGGCGCTTTGGCATTCATAACATCGACCTGTTAGCTGGTCTAGAAGCATTGAATACCGGCGCTGGCCGGAACATCAGCGGGCTGGGTCTGAATCCGTTCTCAACCGATCCGAACTACGCCAGCATCAATACGGCTTCGGCTACCGGGCGGCAGTCGAACAGTGATTTGTTCAGCGGGGTAAACTTCTACTCACAGTTCGGCCGGGTTAACTACAGCTTGCTGGATAAGTACATCTTCACAGGCGTACTTCGTCGGGATGGTTCATCGCGCTTTGGTGCTACCAATCGCTACGGTGTGTTCCCGGCGGTGTCGGCGGCCTGGCGTTTGTCGGCTGAAGACTTCATGAAAAATGCGGCCGTTTGTTACCGATCTGAAAATCCGGGGTGGCTGGGGCCAAATGGGTAACTCGAACAACGTAGACCCCAACAACCAGTACAGCCTCTTCCAGTCGAACATTGCCAACTCGTATGATATCAGCGGCGGCAACTCTGGCGTAGATCCTGGCTTCTTCCGAAGCCGGATTGGTAACCCCAACGCGAAATGGGAAACCAGCACCACGACCAACATCGGTATCGATGGTTCGTTCCTCAATGGTCGTCTGGACGTCATCTTCGACATATGGCGTAAAGACACCAAGGACCTGCTTGTTCCAGGTACCCATTCCCGGTGTTGTTGGGTCAGCGGGCAACGGCTCCGTCGGTTAACATTGCCAGTATGCGCAACGAGGGGATCGACATCCAGTTGATCAACCGGGGTAAAGTGGGCGGCAGTGATGTTGGCTACGAAGTAAACGTAACGGGTAGTTTCCTGAACAACAAGATTCAGTCGCTGGCACCGGGCGTTCCTTATGTTGACCAGCCCCTTGGCACTAACCGGCTGTCGTTACCGGCCACCCGCAACCAGCCCGGCCAGAGTCTGGCTTCGTTCTTCGGTTATAAGGTGATTGGCCTGTTTCAGACTAAAGAGGAAATTGCGGCTGCTCCCACTCAGGAAGGCGCTGGTCTGGGTCGTTTCCGCTACGCGGACGTCAATGGTGACGGAAAAATCACCAACGATGACCGCACCTTTATTGGTAGCCCAGTGCCGAAATTCACGGGCGGTACCAATATCCGGTTCAACTACCGGGGCTTCGATGTTGCTACGTATCTGTACGCATCGCTCGGCAACAAAATCTTCAACATGTCGCGGTGGTTCACTGATTTCTATCCTTCATTCTCAGGGGCAGCTATCAGCGCACGGGTTAAAAGATTCGTGGACGCCTACGAATACGAACACCACACAGCCAATTTTCGAAGACGTGTCGAACTTCAGTACGAACACAGGTTCCCAACTCGTTTCTACGTAGAGAATGGCTCTTACCTGCGGATGCAGAATATCACGGTCGGCTACACATTGCCTGGTTCGGTTGTTGGGCAGAATTGGCCTCAGCCGGGTTCGCTTCTCTCTGTCGGCCAACAACGTGTTTACGATCACCGGCTACAAAGGTCTGGACCCAGGTGTTGGCGGCGCCGCTGACAATAACTTTGGTATCGACGTGGGTAACTACCCAATCACCCGGAGCTACAATGCTGGTTTGAGCATCGGCTTCTAAGCATTTGTGTAATGGTAATTGGGTGATTAGGTAACTGGTGTTTAGCTGGCAAGGTGTAAGGTGCTCTATAACAGACGGTAACCTAATTAACCAATTTACCCATTCCCTCGATTACCCACGAATTGATTTTGTTAACCAACGATTTTAAGATGAAAAAATCAATAACAAAAGGAGCCGGTTTAATGCTGCTCCTGACTGTAGTTTCTATAGCTTGTAAAGACACGTTTCTGAACGTAGCGCCAACTGGCCAGTTGGTCAGTTCGCTGCTGACAACGACCAACGGCTTACAGGGCTTGCTAATCAGCGCCTACGCTGAATTGAATGGACGCGGTTACTCGCAGACCGCCAGCCCAACCAACTGGGTGTATGGTAGTATTATGGGGGGCGATGCCAACAAAGGGTCTGACCCCGCCGACTTTAACGCGATCACCCCGTTTGAGACCTACCTGATCAACGCCTCCAGTGCTGAACTGAATTTCCGCTGGCAGGCGCTCTACGAAGGCGTTAGCCGGGCCAACTCCGTGCTTCGGGTACTTCCTTCGGCCGACCCCACCGTTACGTCTGCGGCTAAACAGCAGATTTCGGGCGAGGCTCGTTTCCTGAGAGGGTTGTACTACTTCGACTTGAAGCGGACCTTCAACATGGTTCCGTACGTAGATGAGACCGTTGATTATGGCAATGGCATCACCACCGTTAAGAACGACGTAGACATCTGGTCAAAGATTGAAGCCGATCTTAAGTATGCCTACGATAACCTGTCGGAAACGAACACGCAGGCCGGCCGGGCAAACAAATGGGCGGCCGCTTCTTATCTGGCGCGGACGTATATGTATCAGCAAAAATTTGCGGAAGCCAAGGCGTTGTTCGATCTGATCATTGCGAACGGTAAAACAACCAATGGCAAGAAATATGCCCTGGTACCTCAGTTCGCCCAGATTTTCAATGCCGCGAATGAGAACAACGAAGAAGCTATTTTCTCGACCCAGAACGTAGCCAATGCGGGTAGTTCAGATGCGGCATCCGGCGACCTGAACCTGAACTATCCCTATAGTGCCGGTATTGGCGCTACGTGCTGCGACTTCTTTAAGCCTAGTTTCGATCTGACTAACTCATTCCGGACCACTGCAAACGGGTTGCCTATCGATATCGCCCAGGCCAACGGCGCTTATGACAGCCCAGCCAATGAGTTGAAAACGGATATGGGTCTGCTGCCGGGCGATCCATTCACGCCCGATACGAAGCACTGTTGACCCACGCCTTGACCACACGGTTGGCCGTCGGGGTATTCCGTATCTCGACTATGGTCTGTTCTCAAGCGCCTGGACGCGTAACCAGGCTTTTGGTGGCCCTTATTCGACCAGGAAATATGTGTTCTACCTGGCCCAGCAGGGTAAAGTAGCCGACGTATCGAACTGGACAAAAGGATGGTCAGCTACGAACGTGGTCTTGCTGCGTTTCGCCGACGTGCTGCTGATGGCGGCTGAAGCAGAAATTGAAGTAGGCAGCCTGACCAAGGCCATGGAATATACCAATATGGTACGCGCACGGGCCGCTAACTCAGCTGGCTTTGTGACCACGGCCGACGGCAAACCAGCGGCGAACTATGTCATTAGCCCCTATCCTGCGGCATCCTTTGCCAATAAGGAGATAGCCCGGTCGACGGTGCGGTTTGAGCGTAAGCTTGAATTGGCCGAAGAGGGGCAGCGGTTCTTCGACCTGGTTCGTTGGGGTATCGCGGCGCCAACGCTCAATGCCTTCCTGGCGTACGAGAAAACGAAGCTGGCAAACGCGTATAGCGGGGCTACATTCACAGCGGGTAAAAACGAATACCTGCCGCTGCCACAGACCCAGATCGATTTACAGAGTAAGGAAATCCTGAAGCAGAATCCTGGTTACTAACTGTTGTAATCAGTCAATACAAATGGCCAGCTTCTTAGGGGGCTGGCCATTTTGTGTTTGGGCGGTTGCAGTTGCTTACGCTGGTCTTCGATCTGTAGGCTTCGTTAGAAAGCCCCGCGCTCTAGCGAAGCACAACAATATCTAGCCAATAAAAAAAGTGCGCCGGTAGATCTACCGGCGCACTTTTTTATTGGTTGCTTTCTGGGTTAGCCCCAGTCGGCTGAATTAATAGCCCGGATTCTGCTTCAGGATATCCTTGCCCTGAATGTCAATCTGTGCTTGTGGAACGGGCAGAAGCTCGTCCCGACCAGCCTTAAACGTGGCGCCACCCAGTGTAGTTGGCAGCAGAACGCCTTCGTACTTCAGGTAAGCATTAAGCGTTGGTGCCGCGATACCCCAGCGAACCAGGTCGAAGAAACGGTGGCCTTCATCACCCAGTTCCAGACGACGCTCGAAGCGAACAGCATCTGTAGCCGACGCTTTCGTGGCAAATACCGACGCTGGATATTCGCTGACCACATACTTGGCAGCAGGCGCACCCGCTTTCATGACAAAACTGGCCGGATTGGCAGCCCGCTTACGAACCATGTTGGTATACTCCAGCGCCTTTGTCAGCGATCCTACTTCAATCTCACATTCAGCAGCCATCAGCAGCACATCGGCGAAACGGATAATCGGCACGTTCAGGGCGGTGTAGCCGGGTGTCCATGAGCTGTTATCCTGCAATGAGCCTACATCGGTCTTGTAGTACGTGAATTTCTTGGGCGAATAAGGCCCACCGTTAGGCTGGTTACGAATCCAGTCGGCACCTGGGTGATCCTGCCAGTCCAGGTAAGGAATACCCCGACGGCCAACCGTATGGTCGAGACGTGGGTCCAGGTTACCAGCATCTGGCACAAACGTCGCTTTCGATAAGACACCCATGTCGTTCTTCACCGCATTGGCCGGTGCATTGTAAGAACCATCAAGCAGGGGCAGGCCATTGGCCGTTGTCCGGAATGAGTTGACGTACTCGAAGCTTGGCTGGTTGAAACCACAGCAGTTACCCGGACCATTTGGACCCGTATTGTAGGGGTAGTTCAGGTCAAACTCGGGGTTGGCGTTGTTCACGTTACCGGTGTTGGCCGCTGCCTGAATGGCAAACACAGACTCTTCATTATTGTCATTCGACGCTCTGAAGATATCGGCAAACTTTGGCACCAGACCATACTTTTTGCCATTCGAGGTTTTACCGCTGGCAATGATCAGGTCGAACAGTGCTTTGGCTTCGGTGTATTTCTTTTGATAGAGATACACTTTGGCTAACTGAGAAGCCGCCGCCCACTTGTTGGCCCGACCAACTGCTGGTGGCGTTTCAGTGAGGTTATCGTAAGCAAACTTGGCATCGGCCTCAATTTTTGGCCATAAGTTTACGCCGTTGGCTACTTTCTCGATTCCGGTTCCATAATCAACGGTTTCGTCGATGTACGGTGCACCATCGCCGTACAGACGCTTGAGATCGAAGTAGTATAGCCCACGCAGGAAACGAGTTTCAGCAGCAACCCGTGTCTGGTCAGCCGCCGACATGTCGGCCGGCGCTTTTTTCAACAGATTCAGGGTCGTATTAGCCCGGCTGATTCCTTCATACTTACGCTGCCAGGTACCACCCACGTCACCGGTCGAGATTGTTTCGAAGCGCTGAATTGGGTTGATAGTTGAAAAGTCGCCTGGGTCAGTGCCCTTGTTGGCGTCCCCCCCACGGATTCCACCCCATATCCAGTTGGAAAACGAGGCTGCACGATCGCCCCGCCCATTCAGGATGGAGTATACAGAAATCAGAGAGCCCTCGATTCCAGTTTTTGAACTTAGCTGAGCACCAGCCAACTGTCCGGTTACGGGTACTTCCAGAAAAGTATCCTTACACGAGACCGTTGCTAAGCTCAGGGTAGTAGTAACTCCCACAAACAGGAGTTTTATATTGTTTCTCATTGTCAGTTTTAGTTTAATCGGATTAAAGATCCCTTGTTTTATTAAAAGGCCAGTGAGATACCACCCAGTACGCTGCGCGTGATCGGGTAGTTACCCACGTCGATACCGAAGTTGGTGTCGGCGTTGCCACCTACGCTTGGATCGAGACCCTGGTACTTCGTAATGGTAAACAGGTTGTTCGTCGATACGAATACACGCATACGGCTCAGGCCAACCCGGCCCAGTAAGCTGCTGGGCAGGTTATACCCAACCGACAGGTTCTGCATCCGGAAGTAAGACCCATCTTCTACGTAGTATGAGTTCGACTGCGTGTTGGTGCTGAAGTTAGAGGCAGCCTCGAAAATGGGCACCGTACCACTCATATTTTCAGGTGACCACGAGTTTTTCACGCGGGCGCTGATAGCGGCCCCAGCAAATGAGGGATAGAAATCGGTGAACCACTTCGATACGTTGAAGATCTTGTTACCGATCGACGTATAGCCATACATCTCCACGTCAAACGCTTTGTAGGTAAACCGTAGGTTCAAACCACCGGTGAACTTTGGAACGGGGCTACCAAGGTAAGTCCGGTCTGAAGCGTCAATTTTACCATCGCCGTTAATATCGGCATATCGGAAACGGCCCGGAGCGGCACCATCCTGGAAGGTAGCAGCAGTAACTGAAGCTGGATTTGTAGAAGCTGCTTTGCCGGCTGCCAGGGCAATGGCGTTAGCCGCGTCAATATCCTCCTTCTTCTGCCATAGTCCCAAGGTCTGATAGCCGTAGAACGCCGACAGTGAATAACCTACCTGGTTACGAATCGGGTTGATGCCACGGAAGCCAGGGTTAACCGATGTGATGTACGTCTGACCCGGTGCCAGATACACAATCTTGTTGCTCAGGAAGCTGGCCGTAACGTTGGCTTCATAGCCCACTTCTGAGCCAATTTTACCCCGGTTAATGATCTGAAGATCAATACCCTCGTTCCGCATTTCACCGATGTTCACGGATGGAGCCGCTGCGTACGTACCAATTACGTCAGGGATGGGTACCTGGAACAGCAGATCTTTGGTGTCTTTGCGCCATACGTCCAGAATTACTTCCAGGCGGTTGTTGAAGAATGATCCGTCGAAACCGATGTTACTGGTGATGGATGTTTCCCACTTGGCAGCGGGGTTACCAATCCGTGACCGATAATAGCCATCGACCGTGCTTGAGTTCGAGCCGTTGATGTCGTAGGCTGAGTTGGCGAGGTTAGCCGCATAGAGGCTGAACTGGTTGTTTGGGTCTACGTTGTTCGAGTTACCCATCAGTCCATAGCCACCCCGAATTTTCAGATCGGTCACCCAGGGCAGGCTTTTCATGAAGGGCTCCGACGAAATGCGCCAGGCGGCCGATATGGCCGGGAATACCCCATAGCGGTTGTTAGCCCCAAACCGGCTCGACCCGTCGCGACGGATTACACCGGTGACGATGTACTTATCGTTGTAGGAGTAGTTTACCCGGCTGAACAATGAATAGAAGTTTACGCCTAAGAACTGACCGCTACCCACCGTACGACCCGTTGATGATACCGTGTTGAGGGTGATGTAGTTCGGGTCTATCGAGAATGGGTTCTGACCATTACCGTTTATGTTCTTACCGGCACCCGTGTTCAGGGCCTCCTGACCAACGATGACATCTACTGCGTGAATACCAAACTTACGCTTGTAGGCAGCCGTGTTGGTCAACACCCAGGCGAATGAATACCCACCCCCCTCATTATAGCCGAAGGCAGAGTTGTTTTCTGAGTTTTCGTACTGCAACCGGCTGTAACCGTAGTTATAGAAGTTGTTGTACTGACCACCGATGCTACTCCGCAGGGTTAGGTTTTCAATCGGCTCTACTTCCAGGTAAAGGTTACCAAACCCGTTGCCGTTGAAATCGCGGTTATTGGCCAGGCTGGCCCGGCTCGCAACTGGGTTACGTGGGTTGTTGAAACCCTTGGCCGCTGTACCCGCATAACCACCGAATTCGTCATAAACCGGAATGATCGATGGCATACGGAACGCCTGTAAGATGTCGTTCTCGTCGGCAGCCACACCCTGACCACCGCTAGCACCACCTTGCCCTAGTACAGACAGGTAGGTAAACTGGAGGTTCTCGCCGATACGCACTTTCTTACCCAGATCAAACTCAGTATTAGCCCGGAACGTGTACCGCTTGAAGTCATTGTTGAGCAATATACCCTTTTGATCCTGGGCGCTAAAGCCAATATAATAACGGGCAGCATCGCCACCGCCTGTAAAACCAACAGCATGACGCTGAACGGGCGCCACACGCGTGATCTCCTTGTACCAGTCTGTACCCTGCTTGTTGGCCCGAACTACCTGATAGATAGAGCCCGCCTGTGGGTTAACATTATACTTCAGTTTGGCAGCGGCCAGATCAACGTTGCCTACTACGCCCGCAGCGCCACCAACGTTAATATAATCAGGAATAACCGGCGTAGAACCTGTTCCAAATTGTGGGTGACTATAGGCGACCGTTGTTCCATTCTGCTGAGCCGTATTGCGGAACTGACGCCAGGTCCAGTCGGCGAATTCGGTGGGGTTCAGCATTTCCTGTCCTTTACCCGGATCAGTTATGCCATACTGCCCGTCGTAGGTCACCTGCATTTTGCGCGCTGTCTTTCCCCCTTTACGCGTGGTAATGACAATTACACCGTTGGCGGCACGTGCCCCATAGATTGACGCCGCAGCGGCATCTTTCAATACGGTTGTGCTTTCTACGTCGTTGGGAGCCACAATATTTACTGACCCAACCGGCACCCCATCAACCACGTATAAGGGTCCGTTACCACCAAAGGCACCAAAGCCCCGAACCCGAACCTGACTGGCCGAACCCGGCTGACCATTGGAAATAACGGTTAAGCCCGACACCCGGCCCTGAAGCTGCTGCTCGATGTTGCCCGATGGCACGGCCTGTAAGGCACGGGCCTTCACCGTCGAAACGGCACCCGTTACGGTGCGGCGGTCATCGGTGGTATAACCCGTAACAACCACCTCGTTAAGCACCGAGGCATCTTCGGCTAAGTTCACATCAAGCGTAGACCGGCTACCGGCGGCCATCTCCTGCGATTTAAAGCCAATACCAGAAAAAATCAGTACGTCCCGGTCGTCACGCAGATTAAGGGTATACCCGCCGTTTGCATCCGTAGATGTACCGGTTGTGGTTCCCTTAATAACCACGTTAATACCCGGAATCCCGCCATCGGGGCCGGTAACACGTCCTGTGACGCGGCGGCTCTGAGCAAAAGCACTAATTCCAACGAGGAATAATACCATGCTTAGGTAAGTAATTTGTAGAAGCTTGCTTCTCATGTAATAAGTAGGTTTGAACTGTTAACAAATGGCAAAAGTGAGCAAAAATCTTGATATATGTCAAAAATATGCCCAGTACATTATACGGGGCTTAAGAACGTATTACGCTGCATTTCTACTCTTATATGTATAGTTAATAATACGATTTTGATGTAAACCTGGATATAATTGATTTTATACCTGTACGTTCAGCCCGAAAAGGCATAAGTAGACCCAAGCCCCTATTATGCTTTACAAAAACACCCTCCGTAGTACTATTATGTGCATTCGCTTTGCCAGCCAGACCTTCACAATTGGCTGCGTATTTCTACTTAGCAGCTGTCAGATTGGGCATAAACCACTATTTTCACTGTTAGCCGCTGAGGATACGGGAATTACCTTTGCCAATCGGGTCATCGACAATGACTCCATGAACATTGTCGATTTCGAGTATATCTACAATGGGGGCGGTGTAGCCCTGGGCGACTTTAACAACGACGGCCGTACAGACGTATTCTTCACCGGTAACCAGGTCGCCAACCGCCTCTTCATCAATGAAACAGAACCCGGTTCGCATGATCTTCGCTTTAGCGACGTAACTAAAAAAGCCGGTATTGGGGGGGGCGGAAAATGGTGTTCGGGCGTCGCTATGGTTGATATCAACAACGACGGCTGGATGGATCTGTACGTCGGCGCCACGGTGAGCAAAGACTCCGTAAAACGGCAAAATATACTGTATGTCAATCAGGGCCTTACGAATGGAGTGCCCACCTTTCGCGATATGGCCCGCGAATACGGCATTGCCGACGATGGGCACACGACCAACGCCGCTTTCTTCGACTATGACAATGATGGCGACCTGGACCTGTATGTGCTGACCAACACGGTTGAAGAGCGCAGCCCCGGTACGTATCACGAAAAAATTGCCAATGGCGCGTCGAAAACAACCGACCGGCTATACCGCAATGAGTTCGATGCCAGACTGGGGCACCCGGTGTTTACCAATGTCTCGAAACAGGAAGGGATCCAGATGGAGGGCTACGGCCTGGGGTTAAACATCACCGACCTGAACCGGGATGGCTGGCGCGACGTGTACGTGACCAATGACTATCTCTCCGACGATCTGCTCTGGATTAACCAGCATACGGGCGCCACACATACTGGGTTCCGCGACGAGGCGGGCCAGTACATGAAGCATACCAGTAGCTCGGCGATGGGCAATGACGTGGCCGATGTGAACAACGACGGACTACTGGACATTGTGGCCGTTGATATGCTCCCCCGCGACAACTACCGCAAGAAAATGCTGGTGGGGCCCAACAACTACCAGGCGTATCTGAACAACGATCAGTACGGGTTCAATTACCAGTATGTTCGCAATACCCTGCAACTCAATCAGGGGCCCAGGCCGGGCAACCATGGGCCTGAACAGCGGTAAACCCAGACTGGACAAACGGGCAGTTGGCCCCGGTTCAGCGCGTCGAAACGGGTGCCCCGCTCTTTAGCGAAGTAAGCCTGTTGGCCGACGTGGCCGAAACTGACTGGAGTTGGGCACCTTCGCTGGCCGACTTCGATCATGACGGCCACCGCGACCTGCTGATCACCAACGGCTTTCCAAAAGACGTGACTG
Source organism: uncultured Cytophagales bacterium (assembly GCA_963750355.1). Lineage (GTDB taxonomy): Bacteria > Bacteroidota > Bacteroidia > Cytophagales > Spirosomataceae > Fibrella. The sequence continues at coordinate 280,986 of CAVVQL010000019.1, forward strand.
ACCGGGATTTCGTGTCATTTCGCGAACAAAGCTCCTCGGTTACCACCAAGCGGTTTTTGCTCGATCAGATTCCGGTGGTCAAGATCAGCAACTACGCCTTTCGCAACAAAGGGGGCGAGGTACCTACGTTTACGGATGTTACGGAAGAATGGGGCCTGAAAACGCCCAGTTTCTCGAATGGTGCCGCCTACGGCGATCTCGACAATGACGGTGATCTCGACTATGTCGTCAACAACATCAACGATTCGGCGTTTGTCTACCGCAACAACCTGATCGAACAAAAGGGGGAGGCAGCGCGGTACCTGCGTGTGCGATTTGACGGCCCCGCCCGCAACCGGATGGGCCTCGGCGCGTTTGTGACCATCGTGTACGATACCCGTGATGGGCAGACGAATCAGCAGCAGGTATATGAGCATAGCCCATACCGGGGGTATCTCTCAACGGTTGAACCAGTGGGCCACTTTGGGTTGGGTGCCGTCGATCTGATTCGTGAACTGCGGGTAGTATGGCCTGCCCACGACGGTCAGCCCGCCCGGCAGCAGACCCTGCGCAATGTGAAACCGAACCAGGTGCTGACCCTGCGCCAAACCGACGCTACCGAAACCCCAACGCCTGCCAACCCAGGGCCGGAACCGCTCCTGCACGATGTGGCCGATTCGCTGGGGCTTGCCCTGACCCATACTGAACCGGAATACATCGACTTCAACACGCAGAAACTACTACCCCATAAGCTATCCCAGTTTGGGCCCTCAGTAGCGGTGGGTGATATCAACGGAGATGGGCTCGAAGATGTCTTTGTGGGTGGTTCACGGCAGCAGCAGGGCCATTTTCTGGTTCAGACAAAAACCGGCGCATTCATTGAAAAAGCGGGGTTGCCTGTGCTCCTGAACCTTTCGGATAAGCAGCAGGAAGACATGGGCACGTTGCTCTTCGATGCGGATGGCGATGGCGATCTGGACCTGTACATTGCCAGCGGAAGTGTAGAAATGTCGGCCAACGATCCGTCCTACCAGGACCGGTTGTATGTCAATGATGGCCGGGGCAATTTTGTGCTGGCTGTGGGTGCCCTGCCTCTTGACACCAGTAGCAAATCGTGCGTAAAAGCGGCCGATTTCGATCAGGACGGCGATCTTGACCTCTTCATTGGGGGCCGCGTAGTGCCCGACCAGTACCCCAGACCTACGTCGAGTTTACTGCTCCGCAACGATAGCAGACCGGGTCAGCCCCGGTTTACCGATGTAACCGCCCAGCTAGCCCCGGCGCTGACCAACATTGGCCTGATCTGCGATGCCCTCTGGACCGACCCCGATAACGATGGCGACCCTGATCTGCTGCTCGCTGGCGAATGGATGCCGATTACTTTGCTGGAAAATAAACAGGGCCAATTTAAACGGGCAGACAACCAGCTTAAAACGGCACGGGGCTGGTGGAACTCGCTTACGCCCGGCGACTTCGACAATGATGGCGACATTGATTACGTAGCTGGCAACCTCGGCCTCAACGCCCGTATGCGGGCCAGTGACCAGCAACCCGCGCGTATTTACGCGGGCGATTTTGATAATAACGGCTTCTACGATGCCATTCCAACGGTATACATTCCCGACGAAACCGGGCAGGCGCGTGAATTCACGTTTCATGGGCGCGACGACCTCATCAGGCAAATGATTGGGTTGCGGGGCCGGTTTCAGCAGTACAAAGACTTTACGCAGGCCAGCATCGACAAACTGCTGAAACCGGAAGAACGCCAGCAGGCGCTGGTGCTGGAAGCTACCGAGTTCCGGTCGATGTATATTGAGAATACGGGCAAGGGGGCCTTTGTCATGCATCCCCTACCCATGCAGGCGCAGCTCAGCCCCCTGTTTGGAATGCTGGCCACCGACCTGGACCGCGACGGCAATCTGGACCTGCTGGCGGTGGGCAACGATTTCAGCGGTGAAGTGCTGGCAGGACGCTACGATGCGTTGAACGGGCTTTATCTGCGTGGCGATGGCAAAGGCAGTTTTGCGGCGCAGTCTATGCAGACAAGCGGACTTTGCGTGACTGGTAATGCAAAAGGATTTGTGCGGGTAGCAGGTGCAACCGGTAAGTCGCTGTTTCTGGCCACGCAAAATCGGGGTCCACTTTGCGCGGTTCAATCAAGCGCCCCCATCCGAAGCCTGCGGCCAAAAGCAACCGACGTAGCGGCGCTGCTCACATTGGGCAATGGTAAAACCCAGCGCGTTGAACTTCCGTTTGGCAGCTCATTTCTCTCCCAGTCGAGCCGTACGCTCTGTCTACCGCCGGGGGTGAAATCGGTGCTGTGGATTGATAATAAGGGGCGCAAGACGGTCGCAACGTCGGCAATAGATCAGGGCAGGTAAGCGCCAAGCGATTGCACACGCATGATTCAGTCAATAGGCGAAGCGCAGTTAAAACGCTTCGCCTATTGACATTTATAAACGCAAAAGAACAGTATATATATAGGGCGGTTATTCTAGTCGACTGTGGGTTAACTTATTAGTAAATAGTGTGCATTAAGTACTGATTAATCTAATTAAGTAACGAATTATCGACGGCGTTCTTTTAATCATGCTTCGCTATCGAGAACTTTGCTACTATCTTAGTTAAAAGACCATTTTCTTTTTTATCAACATTCATTATGAAGCCATCGCTACGTAAATGCCTGTTGTTTGTGGTTTGTCTGAGTCTGTCGCTGTCGGCAGCCTGGGCGCAAACCCGCGAACTCAGAGGAAAAGTAACGTCATCGGAAGACAACAAACCAATTCCGGGTGCCAGTATTGTGGTGCTGGGTACAGCGCGTGGCACCACCGCCGACGCCGACGGAAACTACCGCGTCCAGGCCAATGTAGGCCAGACCTTACGGTTCAGTTTTATCGGCAACAAATCGCGCGATGTAGTGGTGGGCAATGCCGAGGTTATCAACGTAACCATGCAGGCAGATGATAACCAGCTGAACGAAGTGGTGGTAACCGCCCTGGGTGTGAAGCAGGAAAAACGCGCTTTAGGGTATTCGGTGCAGGAAGTGAAAGGCAATGTGATTGCCGAAACCCAGCGCGATAACTTCCTGAACGCCCTGAACGGCCGCGTTGCCGGTGCCACCATTACCCCTACCAGCGGTAACCCCGGTGCCTCAACCTCGATCACGCTGCGGGGTATCAGTTCCATTGGTGGTAATAACCAGCCGCTTTTTGTGGTCGATGGTCTGCCCATCGATAACCGCACCTTCAATCAGGGCGCGCTGGTATCCGATTCGCCCAACCGGAACAACGATTACCAGAACCGGGGCGCCGACATTAACCCCAACGATATTGAAACACTCACGATTCTGAAAGGACCAGAGGCGTCAGCGCTGTACGGGCTGGATGCCGCTTCGGGTGCGATTGTGATCACCACGAAAAAAGGAAGCGCTGCCGGGCGGGGTCGCATTACCTACGACAATGCTTTCAGATTCGAAGACGTGTATCGTTTTCCGGCTTATCAGAAAACGTATGGCCCCGGCGATAATGGCACCTTCACTACGCCAACCCGTCTGTATTTCGGCCCTAAATACGCGGCCGATGTGCCCCTGTATGATAACGTCGGCAATTTTTTCCAGACGGGTTACACCAACCGCCACAACCTGGGGCTTGAAGGAGGAAACGACAAATCATCGTACCGGCTCAGCGTAGGCTATACGGGTCAGCAGGGTGTAGTGCCCACCACGGATTACAAACGCCTGTCGGTCCGTTTGGCCGGCACTAGCAAGATCACCAACAAGCTGGAAGCCAGCACGACGTTCAACTACATCAACACGAGCAACACGAAAGCGGGTAAAGGCGCGGGTAGCACTTTGCTGGCTCTGCTGTCGTGGCCTCAGCAGGACGACGCCCAGAATTACCTGAACAACGACGGAACCCGCCGCCGACTGAACCCCAATAGCGATACGCAGGACATCGATAACCCGTTTTTCGATGTCTACAAAAACAGAAACCGCGACCAGACCAACCGCGTGCTGGGCAACGTAACGCTGACCTACGACCCGCTGGCGTGGCTGAAGGTGCAGGGCATAATTGGCGCCGATATTTACTCGACAACGGGTAACCTCCTTTTCCACCCGCAGTCGAACCGGGCCATTTCAACCCGGGGTAGCATCGAGAATTACACCGAGATCAGTCAGCTGCTCAACGGGCAGTTTCTGGTAACGGGTAAGAAAGAATTTGGCAAAATCAGCACGTCGCTGTTGCTGGGTACATCGTTCGACGACCGGAAATACAACGTCGATGCCGTACAGGGACAGCAGTTCTACGAAGTCGATTTCAACGGCATCAACAATACGCCACCGGCTACCCAGCGAGCCAAGAATACGCTGAACCTGATTCGCCGACAAGCGGTGTTCGGCCAGTTTCAGGCCAGCTATGAGAGTATACTTTACCTGACGGTGACGGGCCGGAATGACTGGTCGAGTACCCTGCCAGTGGCCAATAACTCGTTTTTCTACCCATCGGTGAGCGGCAGCTTTGTTGTGACTGAACTACCTGGTTTACAGGCTGGCAAACTCATCTCATTTGCCAAAATACGGGCTTCGTACGCCGAGGTAGGTAAAGATGCCCCCGTTCCCTACATCACCCAGTCGAACCTGCTAGGTCAGGCAACAACGGGCGGAGGCCTGGCCTACGGCGTAACGGGCGGTAACGGCATTCTGGTGCCGGAGCGCACCACGTCGTATGAGGTGGGTACTGATATTCGCCTTTTCAACGGACGTCTGGGCATCGATGCAGCCTATTACAACCGGCAGGCCAGCAACCAGATATCGGCCCCGCGCCTTAGCTACGGCACTGGCTTCATATTGCAATACCTCAACAGCGGTACCATTGAAAGCCGGGGTATTGAACTGCTGCTGACGGGCAACCCGGTTCGGAAAACAAACTTCAACTGGGATGTAACCCTGAACTTCACGCGCAACCGGAGCACCGTATTGAGTCTGCCGGCTGGTCAGCCCGAATTTTACCTGTCGGATACCTGGCTGTATACCAACGTCCGCAACAGTTTGTTCGAGGGTCGGCCGGCTACCGTGTTCGGGGGCAACGACTACCTGCGTAACACCCGTGGCGACATTCTGATTAACCCGGCTAACGGCTACCCTGTCAAGAACACCACTTTCACCGAGATTGGCGACCGTAACCCGCTGTTCACCATGGGCCTGACTAACTCGTTCCGGTATAAAAACTGGACGCTCTCGGCCCTGCTCGATATTCGGCGGGGAGGCGATGTGTTCAATGCCAACGAACTGTTTCTGTACGTAAACGGCCTGAGCACCCGGACCCTCGACCGCGAAACACCGCGCATTGTGAAGGGTGTGCTGCGCGATGGCCTGGAGAATTCGGAAAAGCCAACGGTCAACACCATTCAGGTAACCCCCGTTACCCGCAACGATTTCTACAACTCAGCGTACGTAGAATCTGACTTTATCGAGCATAACATCAACTGGCTCCGGCTTCGCGATGTAACCCTCCGCTACACGTTTCCGAAGAGCCTACTGGGCGACAACAAAATTCTGCGTGGGGCCAGCGTATTCTTTACCGGCACCGACCTGTTCCTGCTCACCAACTATACCGGTGCCGACCCGTCGATCAACGGCCTGAACGCCTCGACCGGGGGTAGCGGTGCCGCTGGGTTCGACTATGGTACCGTGGCTGTTCCACGGGGCTATTCATTTGGTGTTCAGATTCAACTATAAAGTATATAGACCTTGTTACGTTATAACAGATGTAACAGGTACGTTACCATACATAACTCATGAAAAGATTCCTCTTGATTGCTGCTGCCCTGCTGATGGGAACAAGTAGCTGCAACGATTACCTGGATGTCAACAAGAACCCGAGTACGCCTCAGGTAGCCTCCTCGCAGGTTGTGTTGCCGCCCATGTTTGCCCAGATGGCGCGGGGCGAATTCTTCGACAGCCGGTATGCCGGTTCATTTATTCAAAACTGGGCGGTCACTACGGCTAATAACGTCTGGGACCGGCAGGGCTACGCCGCCAGTTCCGACGCAGGTGCTGAAAAATGGCGGTCGCACTACTTTGGCAATGGGGCAAACCTGTTCCTCATCATGGACGATGCCGCCGCTACCAACCGGCCAACGTATGGGGGCATTGCCAAGGCTATCTGGGCGTGGAGCTTGCAATCGACGACAGACTGGCACGGTGACATGATTGTAAAACAGGTGTTTGAATTTGGCCGTAATTCGTTTGACTTCGACCCGCAGGAGGTGGCCTATGCCGAAGCGGTGAAGTACGCGAACCTGGCACTGGCTGATCTGGCCAAAGAAGACCTGATCACGCCGGGCACAGCCGCCCGCGCCGATCTGGTGTATGCCGGTGATCGGGCCAAATGGAGCAAGTTTGCCTACGCCGTGCTGGCCCGTAATGCCAATCATATCAGCAACAAGGCTTCGTACAAACCCGATGAAGTAATCGCTTTTGTCGATAAATCACTGGCCAGTAACGCCGATAACTTCCTGGTACCCCATGCCGGCACGAACACCGATGATTCAAACTTCTTCGGGCCGCTTCGGAACAACCTGGGCGGGTTCAGGCCGACTATCTTCGCCATGAATCTGGTGAATGGCAATACCCTGGGCGCTACAGACCCCCGCCAGAGCCTGCTTTTCAATGCTTCGGCCGATGGCACCTTCCGGGGTATTGCACCGGCGCAGGGCGACCCTAACGCGTCGGGTACCCCCGCCTTTATTCCAACCTTCTGGGGTGGCAACACGGTGGCTACGTCGGGCACAGGACGTGGTATGTTCCGCGACAATGCCCCCTACCCGCTGATGACCTATGGCGAGCTACAGTTTATCAAGGCTGAGGCCGCTTTCCGCAAAGGTGACCGCGCCACGGCCCTGACGGCCTACCGAAATGGCATCAACGCCAGCTTCGACCTGCTCAACAGCCTTGAACTCGACGCGGCAAAACGGGTTACAACGGCCCAACGCACGGCGTATCTGGCCAGCAAAGCCGTGGCCCAAACAGCCGCTGACCTTACCTTGAGCAACATCATGCTGCAAAAATACATTGCCATGTATGGCCACGGTATGCTGGAAACCTGGGTCGATATGCGGCGTTTCCAGTATAGCCCCGATATTTATACCGGCTTTACCCCCCCACCTAGTCTTTTCCCTGACAACAGTGGTAAGCTGGTTCAGCGCGTGCGTCCCCGCTTCAACTCGGAGTACATGTGGAATGCGGCATCACTAGCTAAGATCGGTGCTGACAAACCCGATTATCACACGGTTCCAATGTGGTTTTCTCAACCTTAATATGTTCAAGACAACATCTATTCAGATTCTCGCCGGGCTAAGCCTGTTACTGGGTGCCTGCGGTACAGAACACAATATTCAGGCTAACCAGGTTCTGGCCACCGGCGCACGGGTGAAGTTCATTCATGCCGTGGTAGACGGGCCAGCCGTGAATGTGTTTGCCAACGACAACAAACTGAATGGCACGTCGCTTACCTATGGCACGGCTTTCCCAACGGAGTATTCGGTTATTGCGCCGGGGCAAACAACACTGCGCGTGTCGACCGTAGCCTCGGGCACTGTGACGGAGGCAACGGTACTTACGGCACCCGTTGCCCTTGAAGCCGACAAGTACTACTCTGTAGTTGCCGCCGGAACGGCTGCCGCACCAGTTGGCTTCGTTGTAAACGATGACCAGACGGTGCCTGACCCAAAGAAAAACTACGTCCGGGTACTCAACCTGGTATCGACCGGGCAGGCGGTCGATTTCGCTATTGGTACGGGTTCACCGCTGTTGACCAACATTCCGTACAAGGCTGTATCAGAGTACGTTGCTATTGATCCTAATGCGGCGGCGGCACCTTATTCATTCCAGATTCGGAACACAGGCGCGGCTACGTTGATTGGAACGGCACTGTCATTCAATACGCTGAACCAGGGCCGCAAATACACGCTGGTTGTTCGGGGGGCCGTTGGCCGAACCGGCACTGCGGCACCTACTCTGTTCACCTATACGGTGAAATAGTGTCGCCACCGCTTACAAAACGGGTATTGTCAATCACAGTTGGCAATACCCGTTTTGCGTTTTAAGAATAGCGTGACTAATGAAAATGTTGACGCCAGGCTTCGCGCTCTAGGCCCTTCGACTTTTTACAAGGGTACTTGCCTGGTATCAACGTTAGGCCAGCCACGCCAGCCACTGCGCCGCGTTCTCGATCCAGAACAGGAATTTGGCCGCGTATTTAGCCGCTGGCTCTGCCGATGGATCAACCGAGAGGCTGTTGTTGATCGTGTTCACGTCCATGTATATCTTCTGGCCGGGGTCTACCTGCGCCCACAGCACCCGCCCTTTCTGATTCAGCGTGAAGGTCTGGCTCCGCCCCTTTCCGTCCCAGCGCAGGGTTACGTCCCGACCGTTTTCAAAATGAACCAGTACCTCGACGGGTAACTGCATATCGCCCAGCCGGTCTACCCGCAGGGTGGCGGGGCTATTGTCATGATTAGTTAGCCGGGCAAGTTTATAGTCGCAGACCTGATCCCCGAACAGTACCTGCCCGAAAAACCAGTTCATGTCTGGGCCCAACTTTCGGCCCAGCCGACGGGGAACGACTTCGTTCACGACGTCGATAAAACTCTGGGCATTGGGGTGCCTGAATCGCCAGCGGATGAAGTAGGTCTGCATCACCTCGTCCATGAGCGTGCGCCCCAGCATGCCCTCCAGCGTCCGCAGCCAGGTAGCCGTTTTTTGATAGGTCAGTTCACCATAATAGCCTGCCGGTAGTTGCCAGACGTTGCCATAGGCGGGGCCAATAGCGGGGTTATCCAGATGAACATACCCATCGCGCGACGATTCGAGATCGCCCATTTGGAAGCCAAACCAATCGATCTGCGATTTTCCCTGACCGTAGGATTCATCCATGATCCGGCCTTCGTAGTACTGGTTAAAGCCTTCATCGAGCCAGGCTTCTTCAAATTCATTACTGGCCAGCAGCAGCATAAAATACTGATGGCCAAACTCATGTACGGTCACTATCTCCGGGAAGCGCAGCCCGTCGGCTAGTCCCCAGGTTGTACCCGCCGTAATGAACGTAGGATATTCCATACCGGCTGCGCCCGAGGCATGCAACGGTGGATCAACAATGGTCAGCGTAGGATAAGGATACCGGCCCAGATGAGTATCAAAATAGGCTAGAGCCGCTTTAGCAGCATCAAGGTGACGCTGCGCCTGCCCGCTATGCTCAGGTTGCATCATCAGCCGAATGTTCACCGGCACCCGCGATTTGCCCTCCCACTGGCTATCAATGACCTCGTAATGCGGTGAGGCTGTCCAGGCAAAATCAATGACGTCTTCTGCCCACCAGCGGGTAGTCTGACTACCATCCCGATTGGTAGTTTCGCTTGTTTGCCGACCCGTGGCCCCGATTATAAAAGCGGGGGGCGTTGTGATAGATACGTCGTATGTGCCATAGTCGGCATAAAACTCGGAGTGGGCGTGAAACTGATGGCAGTTCCAGCCACCTACACGGCGGCCCCGCATCCCGGCCGGTTCGTAGACGCCGATTTTAGGAAACCACTGACCAACCAGAAAAAAGTCTTTACTGAAGCCGGTTCTGGCGAAAATCTTTGGCAGCTTGGCCTGAAAAGCCATGTTCAGCACGATCGTCTCGCCGGGAGCAACCGGTCGGCTCAGCGGTACGCGAAGCACCGTTCTGTCGCCCGTTGGCCTAAGGCCGGCTTCCTGGTCATCGGGCTGAATAAACTGGGCCTGGCCGAGTAAACTCTCACCGGTACGCTGATCCCTAAGTGCAGTAAGTTTCGTCCAGCCAAAGTTCTCGGGCTTCGATTTATCAAGCGCATCTCCCCGCAACTGCCCACCCGACTCCCGCATGAAGGTGGAATTAGCGTCCCGGAAAGCGTTGAGGTACATGTGAAACTGCAACGCCCGAATCGAATCAGGGGAAATATTCCGCCACGTCAACGTTTGCTGTCCTTCCAGGCGTTTGGTATCTGTATTCAACCGCACATCGATCCGGTAACTCGCGTTTCGGGGACTTAAAGGCGGGGCAAATGCGCCCGCCAGATGAGGCATGAACAGGAGAAGATAGAGCAGACGCATGGGCTGGGTTTATACGATACTGGTTAGGAATGACTTACTGCTTTCGCTGGCCCAGGCTACTGCTAAACGCTGTTTTCTGCCGCTTCCCCGATAAACGCCTGCCACTCAGCAACCTGGTTCTTTTTCAGTACGCGCGGGAATTTGTGTTGTCCGCCCATCTTCCCCCGGGCTTCCATCCATTTGTAAAATACCTGGGTAGGCAACACAGTCAGGAAAACGTTCGTCAACGCGTGTTGGCGCTCGGTGGCATAATCATCATTCAGCGCCTTCAGATGCGCATCGATCCGATCGCGAAGCTGATCGGCATCGACTTTTGCATCGGTACCAATGTACCAGTGGTGGGCAAAAAGCGGGTCGTGGTTGATGCCCGCCACGGTGAATTCCCGAACGTCGAGGTTCATCTCCCGCGCCGACAGTTCAACGGCCTTGTTCATATTGTCGACAGACAAATGCTCGCCACACAGGCTCAGGAAAAACTTGGTGCGGCCGGTTATGACGATCTCGGCCTTCCGTTTCGAGACAAATTTGATGGTATCGCCAATCAGATACCGCCATGCACCTGAGCAGGTTGAAAGCAGCAACGCATATTCTTTTCCTTCTTCCACCTCATCGATCATCAGCGTCTGGGGCGTATCGACAATCACACCATCGGGCGAGAAATTGGTCTCGTTGAAGGGTACAAACTCATGAAAAATACCATTATTCAGTACCAGTTGCATACCCTCGGCCTGGGGGTGGGTCTGGTAGGCAATAAACCCCTCCGAGGCCAGGTAGGTCTCGATGTACGTGATGGGCCGGGCCAGCAATTTCTCAAAACCAGGTTTGTACGGCTCAAACGACACGCCACCATGACAGAAAACCTCCAGGTTCGGCCAAATGTCATGAATAGTTTTTACCTTATAGTGAGCGATGATCTTTTCCATCAGCAGCTGAATCCAGGCTGGTACGCCAACCACGTACCCAATGTCCCAGCCTGCGGCTTGTTCGGTAATCTCGTCGAGTTTAGTACCCCAGTCGCGTTCCTGAGCGATCTTGGGACCCGGTTTGTAAAATCGCTGAAACCAGAACGGAATCTGTCCCGCTGTTATACCACTTAAATCGCCTTCAAAGTGGCCCTCCCTGGCGTTTAGTTTTGTGCTTCCCCCCAGCATGAGGTAGCCTTTTTCGTACAGAGAGGCAGGCAGATGCTGGTACTTACCCAGCGTCAGAATCTGGCGAATACTGGCTTTCTGAATGGCTTTGCTCATGGCCTTGGTTACCGGGATGTACTTGGAGGCCGCCTCCGACGTTCCTGAGCTTAGGGCAAAATACTTTACGCGCCCCGGCCAGGTAATGTTCTTCTCACCCGCTAATGACCGGTGCCACCAGGCCGCAAAAATGGAATTGTAGTCGTAAACCGGCACATTTCGCTTGTAGACCTCATAAAAGGCACGCTCGCTGCCAAAGTGGCCTTCTCGTAATACGTCATCGAATTTATACCGCTGCCCAAACTCGGTGTACCGGGCCTTTTCAACCAGTCTCAACAGGGTTTTTTTCTGCGCCCGGAAAGGGTTCAGTTTCCCACGCCGCTGCACCACATTGGTCAGCCGGATTCCGCGTTTCAGTAAGCTTCCAAGAATAGCCATTTTCACATGGTCAAGGTTGCGGGTTCAACGTCCAAACGGGTCGTCGATGCAGCTTGCGCCGCCCATACCATTCAGCTAGTTAAACGCAACGTTAGACATTGAACGTTAAAACTTACATGCCCCACTCACTCATCGTTGCCATTGTGTCGTAGGCGGTGAGATCGTACTGGCAAGGTACAACCGACACGTAGTTTTCCGCAAGCGCATACTCATCAGTGTCTTTGCCGGGATCATTATTCACAAACTCACCAGCCAACCAGAAATATCGACGGCCATTTGGGTCGCGCCGTTCGTCGAAAATTTCCTGCCATTTCGCGTCGGCCTGTCGGCAGATCTTAACGCCTTTTAGCGGCTGCGGGCTACGGGCCGGGAAGTTCACGTTCAGCGCCACGCCCTTTTTAATGCCTTTTTCGAGCACATTACGGGCAATGGCCAGTACGTACTCACGCGTATGCGAAAAGTCAGGCTCGCGGGTGTAGTCGGCGAGTGAGAAGCCAATGGCCGGGATTCCCTCGATGGCCGCTTCGATGGCCGCCGACATAGTTCCTGAATACAGAATGCTGATGGCTGAATTACTACCGTGGTTTACGCCGCTCACAACCAGATCCGGGGCGTTGTTCTTCAATACATGGTGTTTGGCCAGCTTTACACAGTCGGCCGGTGTACCTGAGCATTCGTAGGCGGGCAACTCGGGGAATACGGTCGTTGGGTATAGCCGTAGTGGGTTCGCAATGGTGATGGCGTGGCCCATTCCCGATTGGGGACTATTGGGGGCAACCACCACCACGCTGCCCAGTTCCTGCATGCACTCGACCAGAAAGGCAATGCCCCTCGAAGTGATGCCGTCGTCATTAGTTACCAGAATCAGCGGTTTTTTCTCGCTCATAGATGCGTTGTTTCGTCGACCAAATGTACAACTGGAATGCTTGCCGCCATTCGAGGCGAACAACCCCAACCTTGAAAGTGTTAATTTATCATAGAACCACAAAGGGTAGCGTGCATACTACCCCACCCATCGCTCCTGAGGCTGTTCAAAAAAAATATGGAATCGAACGATAAGCTTGATCGCATTGTGGAGGCTCGGATGAAGTTGAAACGCCGTTTTGAGGATAAAATAGCGCAAACTCCATCTGTAGCCGACCGTGTCGACGGCCCTTTCAAACCACGTGGTAAGGGACCGACCAATAGGCACGGCATGCCGCAGGTTCCCATTGGCCAGACAGTAACGACCAAATGGCCCGTGCTCGACCTGGGCTACCAGCCGACTATTCCACTCGACAAATGGCAACTGAACATAGATGGCGAGGTGAACCACCCTGTACGCCTGAAATGGAGCGATCTGATGGAATTACCGCAGGTAGAAGATACCAGCGATTTCCACTGCGTCACCACCTGGTCGCGGCTCGACGTACCCTGGGTGGGGGTCCGCTTCATGGACCTCGCCGCCCTGGTTGACCCCAAAGGCACCGCTACGCACGTAATGTGTTATGGCTACGACGGGTATTCGACTAACGTGTCGCTGGAAGAGGCGCTCAAACCAGACGTGTTGCTGGTGCATACTGCTGATGGTCAACCCCTGTCATTGGAGCACGGCGGCCCCTTACGCATGATCACCCCTCAGCTCTATGCCTGGAAAGGCTCGAAGTGGATCAAGCGCATTGAATTCATAGCCGGTAACCGCCTCGGTTTCTGGGAAGAGCGTGGCTACTCCGACACCGCCTATCCCTGGCGGAATGATCGGTACAGCTGAGAGTAGAGTCCATTGAAGCGGGCGGATTCCCTGGTCGATGTACCCTACTCTCTCCCCTACTATTGCTGGTCAGCTCTACTCCGCCACAAACGCCTTGATGGGAGCCAGCAGACCCGGCAACTGTTTCTCTATATAAGCCCGCTCGCTGGGCGACCATTGGCGGGGCCTTCCAAACACACAGGGCTGCAAAATGCCCCAAAGCTGCCCGTCTGCCTGCACATGGGCATGGATCAGGGCCCGATGACCGAACATGCGTTGTTCAAAATCGCGGTTTAATACGTCAGGCCCCGCTTTCTCCACATCTTCAATATACACCGATGACTGCATAGCCAGCCCCGCCCGTATCAGCGGATCTTCTTTTGGTAGGTCGGTGGTGTCGGGTTGCCACTCAGGTTGTAGCACATCGGGAATCGTTTCGTTACGACGCCATTGAAAAGCCGTTCGCCCGCGTTGCCGGTCAGGCTGGCGCACATATAAGAAGCAGCGATCTGCACCCAGATAGCGGCCGATCTTTTCGACAGCTTTCTGAAGCGTAGTTTGGGCCGTGATAGTTGAGATAGGTGTATTCATACCCACTTAACGGCATAGATCAAACAGAGTTGTGTCTGTTAGTAAGCTTCCTCTCGCTGTAGTCAGGCTTTAGCCAGAATGTGCTGCCCAATTGCCACAGTATCAGGCTATAGGCTGGCCATTAATTTTTTGATGGTTGAGTATTAAAAAGGCGCTCCGCATCAGACAGAGATAGTGCGACTAACAGAGGTAAATAGTGGCATTTGAGCCTAAAATGGCGTATCTTGACCTACCTATCTCCTCTCGTTTAACCGATGAAAACAATTTCGCTGCTCGTCTACGAAGACGCCGTACTGGCCTCAATTTCCGGGGTTATTGACCTTCTTTCTGCAACAAACGGGTACGCCCAGGAGCTAGGCAGGCCAGCTCCTTTCCGCCTGGAATTGGTCAGCGAAAAACTAAAGAACATTCAGCTAAATGTACCCGCCCAGTTCATCTGCACAAAGACCCTCGCCGAAGTAACTGACACGGATCTGATTCTGGTGCCTGCCTTTTACGTGGAACCCGATAAAGCACTGGCGAAAAATAAAGTGTTAGTCAACTGGATTGCCGCTAAGTACGCTGAAGGCACTGAAGTCGCCAGCTTGTGCCTGGGCAGCTATTTCCTGGCCGAAGCCGGCATTTTATCCGGAAAGGCCTGCGCCTCGCACTGGAAAGCCCTCGACGACATGCAACGCCGCTACCCCGATATACAGGTACTGACCGACATGGTTATGACCGATAAGGATCGGATATATACGAGTGGTGGGGCACTGCTTTCCTGGAACCTGATCCTTTATCTAATCGAGAAATTCTGCGGCCGCGAGATGTGCATCGGCATAAGTCGAATGTTCAACATTGATCTCAATCGGGCCAGCCAGTCGTATTTCGCGGTGTTCCAGGGGCAGCGTCAGCATGAAGATCAGGACATTCTGAAGGCCCAGACATTCATCGAAACGAATTTCCACCTGCCTATCTCCGTCGAACAGATTGCCGATCAGGCCAACATGAGCAAGCGGAATTTTATACGGCGTTTCAAAAGCGCCACGCAGAACACCCCACAGGAATACCTGCAACGCGTGAAAATCGAATCAGCCAAGAAAGCCCTTGAAAAGGACCGCGACGACGTTAGCTCGATTATGTATGATGTGGGCTACAACGACGTTAAAACCTTCCGTAAAGTCTTTAAACAAATCACCGGTCTCACCCCGCAAGACTACCGGCGGAAGTACAACCGGGAGATCGAAGCCGCTGCATAAAGCAAAAAGGTCAACCCGTTTCCGGGTTGACCTTTTTCTACTAACTAACGTACCTGAACTAGGCCGTTACTTTCTTCTTGCTCCGGGTAAACTGCTCGCGCGATTCGGTGATCGTATCTAGCTCTTCCTGTGAGCCGACAATGGTGTTCAGGTACTTGCGCGTACCCGTACCAGCCGGAATCAGGTGACCCACAATTACGTTCTCCTTGAGGCCTTCCAGGTTATCCTGCTTACCCCGAATCGAGGCTTCGCTCAACACCTTGGTCGTTTCCTGGAACGAAGCCGCCGAGATGAAGCTGTCTGTACCGAGCGATGCCTGCGTAATACCTTGCAGGATCGGCTGAGACACGGCAGTCATTGCATCACGCACGGTCACCGTTTTCATATCCCGACGTTTCAGACTCGAATTTTCGTCGCGCAGACGACGGGCCGAAATGATCTGACCAGGCTTCAGGTTCTCTGAATCACCAGAGTCAGTCACCACTTTGGCATCCATCATCTTGTCGTTTTCCTGACGGAACAACCACTTGTCGACAACCTGATTTTCGAGGAAGTTGGTGTCGCCCGAGTCGGTGATCTCAACTTTCTGCATCATCTGCCGAACAATCGACTCAATGTGCTTATCGTTGATTTTCACACCCTGCAAGCGGTATACTTCCTGAATCTCGTTCACGAGGTACTCCTGAACCGCCGTTGGACCTTTGATCGACAGAATATCGCTTGGCGTGATGGCTCCGTCAGAAAGCGGCGAACCGGCTTTCACGAAGTCATTGTCCTGCACCAAGATAAACTTGGCCAGCGGCACCATGTACTTCTTGCGGGTACCGTCTTTCGACTCGATAAAGATCTCGCGGTTACCCCGTTTGATCGCACCATAGGTGACCACACCGTCGATTTCCGATACAACCGCCGGGTTCGACGGGTTACGGGCTTCGAAGAGTTCAGTTACCCGTGGCAGACCACCCGTAATATCACGGGTTTTGCCCACGTTACGCGGAATCTTCGCCAGCGGCTGACCCGCCACAATCGACTGACCTGATTTTACCACCAGACGTGATCCAACGGGCAGGTTATAGCCTTTCTCCGTGGTGTCTTCCAGCAGTGTTGTCGTGCCTGTTACGATGATCGATGGGTTTTTCGCCTTGTCGCGGGTTTCAATGATCACCATCTCCTGGAAGCCGGTTTGCTCATCGAATTCCTCCCGATAGGTAATAGCCTCCTCAATGGCATCGAACGATACTTTACCAGTCAGTTCTGACAGGATGACGGCGTTGTAAGGGTCCCAGACGCATAACTCAGCGCCTTTCTTCACTACATCACCTTCTTTCACCCGCAGGAACGCACCATACGGTACGTTGTTGCTGATGAAGACAATGTTCGGGTTAGCCGGATCGACGATCTTCACTTCACCCGAACGACCCATCACAACCGTTTGCGGGTTGCCCTCGTTGTCCTGTGACTCAACAGTCCGCATTTCCTCAAACTGAACCAGACCGTCAAACTTGGCTTTCAGGGCCGCGTCTACCGCGATGTTTGAGGCTGTACCACCTACGTGGAACGTGCGGAGTGTCAGCTGAGTACCTGGCTCGCCAATCGACTGCGAAGCAATAACGCCTACTGCTTCACCAATATCAACCATACGACCTGTAGCCAGGTTGCGGCCGTAGCACTTGGCGCAAACGCCCTGCTTCGCCTCGCACGTCAATACCGAACGAATTTCGACGGTTTCGATGCTCGTTTCATCAATGATGGCAGCTATCTCTTCCGTAATCAGTTCCCCGTTGCCGATAAGCAGCAGTGGTTCGCCGTTCTCGTTCTTCTTCAGCGGATCGTAGATATCGTGTACCGATGTACGGCCCAGAATCCGTTCCGACAGCGGTTCAACAACATCTTCGTTGTCTTTCAGCGCCGACGTTTGAATACCGCGTAACGTGCCACAGTCAACTTCACTGATAATGACATCCTGAGCTACGTCGTGCAGACGACGGGTCAGGTAGCCAGCATCAGCCGTTTTCAGGGCAGTATCGGCCAGACCTTTACGGGCACCGTGCGTTGAGATAAAGTACTCCAGTACGTCGAGGCCTTCTTTGAAGTTCGACAGAATCGGATTTTCAATGATCTCACCCACCGAGCCCTGCAGGTTCTTCTGTGGCTTGGCCATCAGACCCCGCATACCACCCAGCTGACGAATCTGCTCACGCGAACCACGGGCTCCCGAGTGCATCATCATGTAGATAGAGTTGAAGCCCTGCTGATCCGCTTCCAGTTGTTTCATCAGCGTCTCGGTCACGCGTGAGTTCACCCGTGTCCAGATGTCGATGACCTGGTTATAGCGCTCGTTCTCCGTGATGAGACCCATCAGGTAGTTGTCCCAAACAGCCTGTACGTCTTTTTTCGCGTCATCAACAAGTGCCTGCTTTTCGTCAGGGATCTTGATGTCGCTCAGACCAATCGACAGACCGCCTTTGAAGGCTTGCTGGAAACCAAGTTCTTTGATATTATCGAGGAACTCTGCAGTTTTGGCTACACCCGAAATCTTAAAGATCAGGGCGATGATTTGCTGTAGCTTCTTCTTGGTCAGCAGTTCGTTGATGAAGCCAACTTCGGTCGGCACAAACTGATTGAAAATTACGCGACCAGCTACCGTGTCAATAATCTTCGATTCCAGCTCACCATCTTCGTTCCGAAGGTTAACCCGGCACTTGACATTAGCGTGCTTCGACAGCTTGCCTTCGTTAACCGCGATAACCACTTCCTCTGCACCATAGAAGGTCATGCCTTCACCGATGATCGGGTTGTCTGAAGTTGTTTTGCGGCCTTTGGTTACGTAATACAGACCCAACACCATGTCCTGCGAAGGAACCGTAATCGGCGCTCCGTTGGCGGGGTTCAGAATGTTGTGAGAGGCCAGCATCAACAGCGAGGCTTCCAGCACAGCTTCCTGGCCCAGCGGAACATGAACAGCCATCTGGTCACCGTCAAAGTCAGCGTTAAAGGCCGTTGTTACCAGTGGGTGCAGCTGAATAGCCTTTCCTTCGATCAACTTCGGCTGGAACGCCTGAATACCCAAACGATGCAGCGTTGGCGCCCGGTTTAGCAGCACAGGATGCCCTTTCAGTACGTTTTCCAGAATGTCCCAGATAACGGGGTCTTTCCGGTCAACGATCTTCTTGGCCGACTTCACCGTTTTCACGATACCGCGCTCAATGAGCTTACGTATAATGAACGGTTTGAACAGCTCGGCGGCCATGTCTTTCGGCAGACCACATTCGTGCATCTTCAACTCCGGACCTACCACAATAACCGAACGACCTGAATAGTCGACGCGCTTACCAAGCAGGTTCTGACGGAAACGTCCCTGCTTGCCTTTCAGCATGTCAGAGAGTGATTTCAGCGCCCGGTTACCTTCCGAACGTACGGCGTTTACTTTCCGCGAGTTATCGAAGAGCGAGTCAACTGCTTCCTGAAGCATCCGCTTCTCGTTCCGCAGAATGACCTCAGGTGCTTTGATCTCGATCAGACGCTTCAACCGGTTGTTCCGGATGATTACGCGACGATACAGATCATTCAGGTCAGAGGTGGCAAAACGACCACCATCAAGGGGTACAAGTGGACGAAGTTCGGGCGGAATAACCGGTACCATGCGAATCACCATCCACTCAGGGCGGTTCTCAACGCGGCCATTTGCCTCACGGAACGCTTCGACCACTTTCAACCGCTTCAGAGCTTCCGCTTTACGCTGCTGCGATGTATCGGTTGCGGCCGAGTGACGCAGGCTAAACGAGAGTTCATCCAACTGCACGCGTGACAGCAACATCTCCAGCGCATCAGCCCCCATCTTCGCGATGAATTTATTCGGGTCTTTATCGTCGAGGTGCTGGTTCGTTGCGGGCAGTTTATCAATGATATCGAGGTACTCATCTTCCGTCAGGAAGTCGAGTTCACTGATACCGTCAGCGGCTTTAACACCGGCCTGAACAACAACGTACCGCTCGTAATAAATAATCTGATCGAGCTTCTTGGTCGACAGACCCAGCAGGTAACCGATTTTGTTTGGAAGGCTGCGGAAGTACCAGATGTGCGCAACAGGAACCACCAGTTCGATATGCCCCATCCGCTCCCGGCGTACTTTCTTCTCTGTTACTTCCACACCGCAACGATCGCAGATAATGCCTTTATAGCGAATCCGTTTGTATTTGCCGCAGTGGCACTCCCAGTCTTTCACCGGTCCGAAGATCCGCTCGCAGAACAACCCGCCCATTTCAGGCTTGTAGGTCCGGTAGTTGATCGTTTCGGGTTGGGTGACCTCACCGTATGAACTCTCCAGAATTGACTCAGGCGACGCCAGGCTGATCGTTACGCTCTGGAAGTCGCTGTTGAGCTTCTTGTTCTTTTTAAAAGACATCTGTTGGAGATTATATAGTTGAAAAGAGTTTCAAGTCTCAAGCTTCAGGTTTCAAATTTCAAGGAGGCTGCTATCAACCTTTGATCAGCGAGCAGCACTACTTGAAACATGAAACCTGAAACTTGTAACTATCAACTTTACTCTAAAGTGATTTCAAGTGCCAGACCGCGTAACTCATGAACGAGTACGTTGAATGATTCCGGAATATTTGGCTTCGGCATATTCTCGCCTTTCACAATAGCCTCATATGCCTTGGCACGGCCTACAACGTCATCCGATTTAACGGTCAGGATTTCCTGCAGGATGTTCGACGCCCCGAAGGCCTCCAATGCCCACACTTCCATCTCGCCAAACCGCTGACCACCGAACTGTGCTTTACCACCCAGCGGCTGCTGCGTAATCAGCGAATAGGGTCCAATTGAGCGGGCGTGCATCTTGTCATCAACAAGGTGACCGAGTTTCAGCATGTAGATGATACCCACTGTTACTTTCTGATCGAAACGCTCACCTGACAGACCGTTGTACAGGTACGTCCGGCCAAACTCGGGCAATCCTGCCTCCGTCAGCTCATCAGATACCTGCTGCTCAGTAGCACCATCAAAAATCGGCGTTGCATACTTACGGTTAAGTTTCTGACCAGCCCAGGCCAATACGGTTTCATAAATCTGACCGATGTTCATCCGGGATGGTACACCTAGTGGGTTCAGCACGATATCAACCGGCGTACCATCTTCCAGGAACGGCATGTCTTCATCACGAACGATACGGGCAACTACACCCTTGTTTCCGTGACGACCGGCCATCTTATCCCCTACTTTCAGCTTACGCTTCTTGGCGATATAGACTTTAGCCAGTTTAACAATACCCGCTGGTAGCTCGTCACCCACCTCAAGCGTAAAACGCTCACGCTTGAATCGGCCCGAAATTTCGTTCCGGCGCGTATTGTAGTTCTTGACCAGTTTCACCAGCAACGCATTGGTCGCTTCGTCTTCTGTCCAGTTCTCTAACACCATGTCAGCCAGCAGGCTTACCTCTTCCGGCACCGAATAGCCACTTTCGTCGCGATACGGGTTTTTGTCCGGGAACAGGTTGTCGGTAATGTTTTTCCGGTTGAACTTCGTGCCTTTGCTGATGATCTCATCGCCGAACCGGTGCTTTACGCCCTGACTGGTTTTACCCTCCAGCAATTCGACCAACTTGTCGATACCACGAGCACGGAACGCAACCAGGTCACGACCATACTTCTTCATCAGCACCTTCAACTCCTCTTTGTGCTTGCCACGATCTTCTTTCGACGGACGTGAGAACAATTTGGTGTCGATAACAACGCCTTTCAGCGAAGGGGGTGCCTTTTTAGAGGCATCTTTCACATCACCGGCTTTATCACCGAAGATGGCGCGAAGCAGTTTTTCTTCCGGTGTCGGATCGCTTTCTCCCTTCGGTGTAATCTTACCGATCAGAATATCGCCCTCCTTCACCTCAGTACCAACGCGGACAATCCCGTTCTCGTCGAGGTTGCGAACCGTCTCTTCCGATACGTTTGGAATTTCCGAGGTCAGTTCCTCTTCGCCCCGCTTAGTATCCCGTACTTCCAGTTCAAACTCTTCAATGTGAATCGACGTGAAAATATCTTCGCGCACAACACGCTCAGAAATCACGATGGCATCCTCGAAGTTGTATCCCTGCCAGGGCATGAACGCAACCTTCATATTACGGCCCAATGCCAGTTCACCTTTCTGCGTGGCGTAGCCTTCGCAAAGCACATCGCCCTTTTTCACCTTCTGGTTTTTCAACACAACAGGCTTCAGGTTGATGCAGGTATCCTGGTTAGTGCGGCGGAACTTGATCAGGTTGTACGTTTTGATGTCTTCATCGAACGTAACCAGACTGGTATCCTTGTCCAGATTATAGCGAACAACGATTTTGGTCGAATCAACAAAGTCGATAACCCCATCCGTCTCGGCAATAACCAGCGCACGCGAGTCAACCGCTACCCGTGCTTCCAGACCCGTACCCACAATTGGAGCCTCGGGACGGAGAAGTGGTACAGCCTGACGTTGCATGTTCGAACCCATCAGGGCACGGTTAGCATCATCATGCTCCAGGAACGGAATCATCGACGCGGCCACCGATACAATCTGGTTCGGGGCAATATCCATAAACGACACGCTCGATGGCTCCGAAATTGGGAAGTCACCTTCAAAGCGAGCCTTCAAACGGTCTACCTTAAAGTTACCCTTCGCATCGAGCGCCGAGCTAGCCTGCGCAATGTAGTGGGTATCTTCTTCTTCGGCCGTCAGGTACATCACTGGCTTATCGGGCACCTTACCGTTTTCTACGATCCGGTATGGTGTTTCAATGAAGCCCATGCTGTTCACTTTCGCAAATACGCAAAGCGACGAGATCAGACCGATGTTTGGGCCTTCAGGCGTTTCAATCGTACACAACCGTCCATAGTGCGTATAGTGTACGTCACGTACTTCGAAACCAGCCCGTTCGCGAGATAGACCACCTGGCCCGAGTGCCGACATACGACGCTTATGCGTCACTTCGGCCAGCGGGTTCGTCTGATCCATAAACTGCGATAACTGGTTTGTACCGAAGAACGAGTTGATGACCGAAGACAGCGTCCGCGCGTTGATCAGATCAACCGGCTTGAAATCTTCGTTATCCCGTACGTTCATCCGTTCTTTGATAGTCCGGGCCATACGAGCCAGACCTACGCCGAACTGGGCATATAACTGCTCCCCGACGGTACGTACGCGACGATTGCTCAAGTGGTCAATATCATCGACAACAGCCTTGGCATTGATCAGACCGATCAGGTACTTTACAATCGATACGATGTCCTGAGTGGTCAGCACTTTCGTATCCAGTGCCACCTCCAGACCGAGTTTCTTATTGATCCGGTAGCGGCCTACGTCACCGAGGTCATACCGTTTATCCGAGAAGAACAGGCTTTGAATTACTTCACGGGCCGACTGTTCGTCAGGTGCCTCTGTGTTCCGAAGTTGGCGGTAGATTTGCTCTACAGCTTCCTTCTCCGAGTTCGAGCTGTCTTTCTGAAGTGTATTGTAAATGATATTGTAGTCGGCCACGTTCATGTCTTCCTTGTGCAGGATGACCGACTTCTGACCCGACTCCGTAATTGTATCAATATCATCAGCACCAATTACCGAATCCCGCTCCAACAGAACTTCATTCCGGCTAATGGATACTACCTCGCCCGTATCTTCATCTACGAAGTCTTCTGTCCAGGTGCGCAGTACCCGCGCCGCCAACCGGCGGCCAATCGCTTTCTTCAAACTGACCGGGGTTGCGTTGATCTCCTCCGACAGACCGAACAAGTCCAGAATGTCTTTATCAGAACCAAAACCGATTGCCCGTAACAGCGTTGTCACCGGGAATTTCTTCTTCCGGTCGATGTATGCGTACATGACATTGTTAACGTCCGTCGAAAACTCAATCCATGAGCCTTTAAACGGGATAATTCGGGCAGAGTACAACTTGGTACCATTGGTGTGCTTGCTCATTGAGAAGAACACGCCCGGCGACCGGTGTAACTGCGAAACAATGACCCGTTCGGCACCGTTTATCACAAACGATGCTTTGGCGGTCATGTAAGGGATGTTTCCCAGAAAAACTTCCTGCTCAATTGTCTCGAAATCCTCATTATCAGGATCACTATTTGACAACCGCAGCTTAGCTTTGAGGGGCACTGAATAAGTTAATCCGCGGTCAATACATTCGTCAACCGAATATTTAGGAGGATCAACAGAATAATCGATAAATTCCAGCTTAAAATTCTCGCGAGAGTCAGAAATCGGGAAGTTCTCCTGAAACACCTTGTATAGTCCTTCCTGTGAACGGCTATCTGAGGGGGTATCCAACTGGAAAAAATCGCGGAATGATTTCAACTGAATATCCAGAAAATCAGGATATTCAAGTACTGGCTGAATCGTCGCAAAGTTCTTGCGGGTGTTGGTGTTTTTAGCGTTTGTAGCCAAGGCTCTTCTGCGTTTAGTTGAGCGACTGATTCTATACTAAAACACCCTTCTGCCTTACGAAATCTGGTAACGTAGATAAAAGGGCGTAAAAAAGCAACACCGTCCGGTAAAAATTAGTTTTTTCCGGCTCGACGTATATAGACAAAAAAGTCTCCAAGCGGAAAAAGACCTGACAGGTAGCCAGGCCTCTTTCCGCTTGGAGTATCGTAGAACGACTGTATGCTTACTTAACTTCTACTTCAGCACCAGCTTCTTCCAGCTGCTTGCGCAGGGCCTCAGCTTCGTCTTTCGCTACACCTTCTTTAACCGGCTTAGGCGCGGTGTCAACCAGTTCTTTGGCTTCTTTCAGGCCAAGACCCGTCAGGTCTTTCACCAGTTTAACCACGGCTAGCTTGCTAGCACCGGCGGCTTTCAGAATGACATCGAATGAAGTCTTTTCAACGGCGGCTGGAGCAGCATCGCCACCACCGCCACCACCGGCCATCATTACGGGGGCTGCAGCAGCAGGCTCGATGCCATACTCATCTTTCAGGATAGCAGCCAGCTCGTTTACTTCTTTAACCGTCAGGTTTACAAGCTGCTCAGCGAACGCTTTCAAATCTGCCATTTCAGTATTGGGAAATTAAGTTGTTACAAGATTGATTGAAAAATAAATGTCGGGCTTAGTTTTCTTCGCGCTCCGACAGCGTTTTCAGGATACCAGCCAGTTTGCCCCCACCGCTTGTCAACGCAGAAACCACGTTTTTCGCAGGTGATTGCAGTAAGCCAATGATATCGCCGATAAGTTCGTTTTTGCTCTTCAGGTTGATGAGCGTATCGAGTTGATCGGCACCGACGAACAGGCTATAGTCAACCGAAGCACCCTTCAGTTTCAGCTTGTCGTTAGTTCTACGGAATTCTTTGATTAGTTGAGCAGCCGCTTTACCATTCTCGGGGTGAAACATCACACCTGAAAATCCTTTCAGCACGTCATCAAAGGATGCGTAATCTGCGTTTTCTACCGTTTCGAGCGCCTTCTTGATCAAGGTGTTCTTAACTACTACGTACTCAATACCCCGCTCGAAGCACAGACGACGCAAATTGTTCGTCTCGGCTACCGACATGCCACTGGCATCGGTAATATAGAAATACGGAATAGACTGGAACTTCTGACTCAGGTCGTCAATGATCGCGCCTTTTTCTTCTCTTGTCATCGTTTACAGTCCGGCAACGGTTGCTTTATCAATACTAACACTAGGACTCATGGTGCTTGACAGATAAATCGTCTGCACGTATGTTCCTTTCGATGAAGAAGGCTTCAGACGTACCAGCGTAGAAATCACTTCCTGCGCGTTCTCAGCCAGTTTCTCAGGGCTGAATGATACTTTACCGATGCTGGTGTGAATGATACCAGTCTTGTCGACTTTAAAGTCGATTTTACCAGCTTTCACTTCCTTCACCGCTTTGCCTACTTCCAGCGTAACCGTACCCGATTTTGGGTTCGGCATCAAACCACGCGGCCCTAGAACACGACCCAGGCGACCAACTTTAGCCATTACCGTCGGCATCGTGATAATCACGTCTACATCAGTCCAGCCACCTTCGATCTTCTTGATGTAGTCGTCTAGTCCTACATAGTCTGCTCCGGCTTCCGTTGCTTCTGCTTCCTTATCGGGCGAGCAAAGCACCAGAACCCGTACCGTTTTACCTGTGCCGTGAGGCAATGTTGCCACACCCCGAACCATTTGATCAGCTTTACGCGGATCAACGCCCAGACGCACGTCGATGTCTACAGAAGCGTCGAACTTAGTGTATGAAATCTCTTTCAGGATTTCAGCCGCCTTTTCGAGTGAGTACACCTGCGTAGCATCATACTTCGCCTGCGCTTCTTTTTGTTTCTTTGTCAACTTTGCCATGATGTCGTTAAGATGCCTAAGGCAAGTTTGCTAATTATCCCAAGGGGCTACACCTGAAACTGTGATACCCATGCTGCGAGCCGTGCCGGCGATCATCTTCATGGCTGATTCAACCGTGAAGCAATTCAGATCGGGCATTTTCGTCTCGGCAATGGTTTTCACCTGATCCCAGTTAACCGAGCCAACTTTGTTCCGGTTTGGCTGTGCTGATCCACCTTTCAGTTTAGCAGCTTCCATCAACATAATTGGTGCAGGCGGGGTCTTGATAACAAAGTCGAACGACTTGTCTTTATAGTACGTAATCAGTACCGGCAAGACCATGCCCATCTTATCCTGCGTACGGCCATTAAACTGCTTGCAGAATTCCATGATATTCAAACCCTTGGAACCCAGCGCAGGACCGATCGGAGGCGATGGGTTGGCCTGGCCACCCTTTACCTGCAACTTAACGTAGCCAGCTACTTCTTTTGCCATTGTTAATACTTATTTACAAGTCATGTGCAGCAACTCCTTATTAGATCAGTGTCATACCTGACGTAATCTTCATTAACTGCCAGCGGACTGGTTGGGTGCCCGGTGTCTCGATGGGAAGCATCGACCCATGGGCGTGAGGGCTAACGATTTGTTAACTCTCTTTATCTACTTGTGCGTAACTCAATTCAACAGGTGTACTCCGACCAAAAATCTTTACGACTACGTTCAGTTTCTTGCGGTCATCGAACACTTCTTCCACCGTACCGATGAAGCCACTGAATGGCCCATCAACTACTTTCACTGACTCACCTTTCAGGTACGCGATGGTTGGCGTTGCCGCTTCCTGCGTTTCTTCTTCTACTTTACCTAAAATTCGATTTACCTCAGCTTCCCGGAGTGGAACCGGAATTTTTGAGTTTCCAGCGCCTGAGTTGCCCAGAAAACCAATAACACCCGGCATCGTTGTGATGAGTGCCAGGGCACGCGCATTAGACAGGTCAGCCGATATTAAGATGTAACCCGGAAAGAATGATTTCTCACGAACTCGTTTCTTGCCATTCCGCATCTCATACACCTTCTCAGACGGAATCAGTACCTGGGGTACGACTTCCATGAGTTGTTGCCGATGGATTTCGTTATCCAGATACGATTTTATTTTCTTTTCCTGCCCAGAAACGGCGCGGATAACGTACCAATTGATACCGTTGACCATACGTAAAAGTTGTCTGTCTGTTTGCTTGTCTGTTTGTTCAACCTGCACAAACAAACCGCCAAACAACAAGTTAGAATGACTGGTAGAACAAATTCAGCCCGTTCTCGAACACGTAGTCGATCAGGCCGACCAGCAGTGCAAAAATTAATGACGCAACCAGTACCAGGGACGAACTAGCCTGTAAATCACTGTACTTAGGCCAAGTCACATTGTGCTGAACTTCTTCCCAGGAATGTTTGAGGAAGGTAGTAACCTTTTCCATCGTTTGTTAAGATTGGCACGGGTGGAGAGATTCGAACTCCCATCAACGGTTTTGGAGACCGCTATTCTACCCTTGAACTACACCCGTATTGACACTGATTTTCACTCTTCCGCTGAAACGGAGTGCAAAGATCGTAAAAACAGATCAAAAAACAAGTGCATCCCTATACAGAGATGCACTTGTTTAGAAATCAATTGGTTAGTCGAGGATTTCAGTCACCTGACCGGCACCTACTGTACGACCACCTTCACGGATAGCGAAACGAAGGCCTTTCTCCATTGCGATCTTGCTGATCAGGGTTACCTCGATGGTGATGTTATCACCAGGCATTACCATTTCAACACCAGCTGGAAGAACGATTTCACCCGTTACGTCTGTGGTACGGAAGTAGAACTGAGGCCGGTACTTGTTGAAGAATGGCGTGTGACGGCCACCTTCTTCTTTCGATAGTACATATACCTCGGCTTTGAATTTTGCGTGTGGGGTTACTGAACCTGGCTTGCAAATAACCATACCACGACGGATATCGGTTTTTTCAATACCACGGAGCAGAAGACCTACGTTATCACCGGCTTCGCCACGGTCCAGAATTTTCCGGAACATTTCAACACCCGTTACAACTGATTTCAGGTTTTCAGCACCCATACCCAGGATTTCAACAGGCTCGCCTGAGTTGATCACGCCACGCTCGATACGACCGGTAGCTACTGTGCCACGACCAGTGATCGAGAACACGTCTTCCACCGGCATCAGGAACGGAAGATCCGTCTGACGGGGAGGCAGGGGAATGAATGAGTCAACGGCATCCATCAACTCTTCGATTGAACCAACCCACTTGTCGTCGCCATTCAGACCACCCAGTGCAGAACCCTGGATAACTGGAATGTTGTCGCCATCGAATTGGTAGAAGCTCAACAGCTCACGGATTTCCATCTCAACGAGTTCAAGCAGTTCCGGATCATCCACCATGTCTACTTTGTTCATAAAGACAACGAGTTGGGGTACACCTACCTGACGAGCCAGCAGGATGTGCTCACGAGTCTGAGGCATTGGGCCATCAGTTGCCGCTACTACAAGAATAGCACCGTCCATCTGAGCGGCACCCGTTACCATGTTCTTCACATAGTCGGCGTGGCCTGGGCAGTCAACGTGTGCATAGTGACGGTTGGCCGTCGAGTATTCTACGTGTGAGGTGTTGATCGTGATACCACGCTCTTTTTCCTCTGGGGCATTATCGATCGACGAGAAGTCCCGCATTGCAGCCAGCCCTTTCCCGGCGAGTACTTTTGTAATTGCTGCCGTCAGCGTCGTCTTGCCGTGGTCAACGTGACCAATCGTACCGATGTTGACGTGCGGTTTCGAGCGGTCAAAATTCTCCTTTGCCATGTCTAAAAACGCTTTAGTTAACTATAGTTAGTGTAAGTTGATTTGCCCTTACGCAAAAAGTGCTCTTTGCAGAGCACCTTATCAAAGCCGCCTCAACAGAGCAACATCTGGCAGCTTAGAGCCTTCTATCGGATTTGAACCGACGACCTCTTCCTTACCAAGGAAGTGCTCTACCACTGAGCTAAGAAGGCAAGTACAGTGTAACAACTACGAAGTAGCACCAAACCTGATTGGTTGAATCAGAGATAAGCACTATTTTCCAGGTACGTCGTTGAGCGGGAGACGAGGTTCGAACTCGCGACCTATAGCTTGGAAGGCTATCGCTCTACCAGCTGAGCTACTCCCGCTTACTTTACTTTAATGGTGGGGAGTGGAGGATTCGAACCTCCGAAGGCGTACGCCAGCAGATTTACAGTCTGATCCATTTGGCCACTCTGGAAACTCCCCAAGTCAATCTGAAAAGAACAATTCCACCCTGCTTCTCAGTTTGGAGTTGCAAAATTACAAGGTTTTTGCCCGTTGTCAACAGGGTAATCAAAAAATCTTTTGTCTTTATGACAACAACACCCTGACAGAGGTCTCTGTCAGGGTGTTGTTAGCTGGCCAATATACGTGCTAAAGCGTTATGCCAAAGCTGAGTGGGTGAACGATAGGCCCTTTCCCGTCCTGAAAGCTGGGGTTCATATTATATTTTACGAAGAAGTTAAAACTAGCTAACCCAATATTGCCCATCACCCCATATTGGAGATTGTTGAGGTAGAAACCGGCATGGTCATGAAACTTATCACCGTTCTCCTGTTTGATCTTCGTGTAGCTATCGACGCGGTAGCCTACAAACCCACCAACCCCGACACTGAAAGCCCGTTTCCGATTGCTGTTGTAGAATGAGAATTGTGGTACCAGTGGAAGGTCAAGATTACACACGGTAAGCTTGCTTTTCG
Source organism: uncultured Cytophagales bacterium (assembly GCA_963750355.1). Classification (GTDB taxonomy): domain Bacteria; phylum Bacteroidota; class Bacteroidia; order Cytophagales; family Spirosomataceae; genus Fibrella. The sequence continues at coordinate 310,362 of CAVVQL010000019.1, forward strand.
TCAGGTGGGTAGGATAAGGGCTAAACTGAATACCATCCGGGCCTTTCTGTGCCTTTATACTTTCCTGGAACATAAAGTTGTTCCAGGCTAGCTGAAGGCCATACCGTACACTTAGCTTGAACCGGCTTGTTCTGACAATTGCCGGATTTTGCGTCAAGCTAACGGCGAAATAGCGGGACCCCAGTGGATCAAGTTCGTAGGAGTTGCCACCATACGTTTGCACACCGGAATTACCGATCCACGTATTCAGGCCAAGGTGAAAATCTGTGCTAACCCGCCAGTTGTTCCGGCTTGAATTACTGTCTTTCTTGTTAACCCGTCCACGACGCTCTGACTGGTAGGTTGAGTCGGCTTCTGGTCCTTTGACCGTCACGGTAATACTCCCCTTCTTCTTTTCGACGATAATGAGCGTATCGCGCAGGTAACGCTGCCCGTTGTTTGCGTCGATAGCGTAGACCTGGCCCTCTGGTACTGAGTCCAGTTTATTAACCATGTCGCGAACGATGCGATTGAGATCATATTGCGTAATTCCTTTCAATTGATCTTTGGTGGGTGCGTAGACGGCAACGCGCCCTTTAGTGCCAAATCGAATAATGAGTGAATCGGCTGGCGCACATAGCGCGTACAACGAATTCAGAAGGAGACAGGTGCATAGGATGAGCGCTTTCATTATTCCAGTGTCGTTTCATTTTTTAGACTTTCTTTCACTTCAAAGAAGACTCGACCCAACCGATTCTTCGGGCTGTTCTGAGTACCGGCTGTGGGGGCCGCCTTGGCCAATACTTCTCCGTTTTTCAATTGTTTTAGCTTACCCAATAAACCCGATAGGCCATTCTGATGCTGTTGTTGTGGTGCAGGTGAATCGCTCTGAGTAGTTGTCGGCGTAGTTGCTAGCTGCGCCTCATCGATGGTCAGCACCACTGTACGGCCGACCTGTTGCTTTGGGCTGTTCGCAATTCGCTCAACAGGTAAGGTGGAATTCATTGCCACAGGCTGAATTTCCGGTGTCTGCTGAACTGCTGCTGACCGGACGCCGGTGATCTGTTCTATGGGTTGTGGCTGTAAGCGCATAGGAGTCGACTCGTTCGCGATTGACTGCCTTGCTGGTGCAACTGGCTTACGAGCCGGATATGTTGCCTTTGTGAGCAGCTTCACGTTTTTTGAGACCTTATCGGTGTTAGCATTAAGCTGCTTTTGCAGCTTAAGTGCAGGTGCAACGGCCACTTCACGCTGTACCGCTTCCGGTTTGGCTGTTTTTGATAGAAGCTCTTTGTACGCAACTGGTGCGTTTACCTTCACTGGTGTGGAGTTGGTTATGTACATAAACCAAAACGCTACCAGCACGCAGGCGGCACTTACTACGTGCCACCAGGCTACAACAAGCCGCCGTGTAGGGAGCGGCTTTGTGCTCATTCGCTTTTGTAACTGGTCAAAAATGTCGGGGCCGACCGGCGCTTCTGCATCGCGCAGTTTCCTGGCGAAGAGATCATCAATTGGCTGCTTTTCCATATACAGTAGCCGACTTTACGTCGGTTTCAAGTGTTCTTATCTTTTGTTGAAGGATGGCTCTGGCCCGCGATAACTGCGATTTAGAGGTTCCCTCGCTTATGCCCGTCAGGGTAGCAATCTCAGCGTGGCTGTAGCCTTCAATGGCATACAGGTTGAAGATGGTCCGGTAGCCGTCGGGTAACTGAGCTACTAAGCGCAGCAGGTCGTCGGCCTGAAGCGTTTCGTCGGCCCATTGATAGTCAGGTTCTGTAAGCATACTCTCCAGCGGTACCTCCTGCCGCAGTGATTTATTCTTACGAAGAAACATAAGCGATTCGGTAACCATGATTCGGCGGACCCAGCCCTCAAAGCTCCCTTCATTTCTAAACTGACTTACCCGTTCAAATACACGCATAAACGCCTCTATCAAAACATCTTCGGCATCGGCCTGATTGGCAACATACCTGAGGCAAATTGCCATCATACGGGTAGCGTAGCGTTCATAGACGATCTTCTGAGCACGAGCCTCTCCCCGTTGCAATGCAACTACCAACTGACTTTCCGACAGATAGTATGGGATAGAGATGGCCATGGTTTACTCGATTTATAAGGAAGATGCAACTGGCTTTTGCAGGGTTGCATGCAAACTAAAAAATCCCGACCTCTTCAGGCCGGGATTTTTTAAGGTGCTCTGCTTACAATGCCGGGTTGTACTGAATACCAGCTACATAATATAGCCAAATCACCCGGGATAGTCTAAAATTTATGGACGCTATACAGATTACAGCCAGCGATATAACCACAGAGTATACCCAGCCTGGCGGATCATTGGCCAGATAAAACAAGGCAAAACCCAGTATAAGCGCCAGCCCACCGGAAAAGGCATAGCTGACGTACATAGCCCCAATGAAGTAGCCTGGTTCTATTTCAAATCGCAAGCCACAATGGGGACAAAACTCATTCATTTGCCCAAACCCTATCGGTGCGTATAGCGGCGTTTTGAAAATCTTGCCCTGCCTGCATTTAGGACATAGCCCCGCGGACACGGCTTGAAATTTTGATACGTTGGGCATATTCTTTTCTACTGGTGCGGTACCATAAGTAACTGATGGTAGCCACTATCAGATAAGGAGCTGCCAGAAGATACAGGATACCTAAGTTTAAATCAGAAGCCACTACACTGCGGCCATTACTAACGGTGCTCTCAACGGTAGCCCGGCACATTGCACATTGTGCCAGCCCATCGGGCGTGATGAACATAACCAATATCACCGCGATTACCCATCCCCACTTCCTCATACGTCGTTTACGGTTATTAATGTGTGTAATATGGCCTAATCAACAGGTAAACGATTACGCCGGTGGTACTAACATACAGCCAGATCGGCAGTGCCCAGCGGGTCATTTTCTTGTGTAGAACAAACTGCCTGGTCAGTGCGAAATAGACCGCCCTTAGTACGAACCAAAGCACTACTACCGACAGGGCTATGTGGGAAACCAGCAGGAAGTAATAAACAGGTCTAACCCAACCCGTACCACCAAAGGAAGTCGACTCATTCGATATGTGATACAGCACGTAGCCAACCAGAAAAAGTGCCCCCAGGGTGAAAGCCGCCGTCATGGTTGTTCTGTGCGCCGCTACATTTTTCTGCCGAATGAAGTAGTAGCCTATGACTAATAACACAGACGTGACCGAATTAATTACTCCGTTAATGTGCGGCAGGTAGGTAGTCCAGGACCCTAGATCAAATTTCTGACGAATACCAAGAATCAGGGCGACAACAACCGGGATTGCGATCGAGATTACATTGATGAGCCTATTCGCATTCTTTTCTTTCTGTATGATTGTGGTGGATTCCATAGGTTACGCTTGTTTACTGTAGATGTCTAATAGCACCCGGATCTCAACAATCAGACGCTCTACATCCTTCTTGTCCGTTCCATCATAGAACCCCCGAATGATACCCTCTTTATCTACTAAAACCAACTTTTCACTATGTATAAAAGTTTCGTCGGGCTTGCCATAACTAACCCCGTGGTCAACTACCGGTAAGAAGTAACCGCGTTGTGCCAGGTTATAAATCTGGGCTTTATCGCCGGTAAGAAAATACCACATGCCTTCCCTGGCTCCTACCTTGGTGGCGTATGCCTTCAGTTGCTCGGCTTTATCGTTTTCCGGATCGACTGAATACGAAAGAAGTGCTACATCATTTCGCTCTTTGAAGACCTCCTGCACACGACTCAGGCTTGACTGTAGCTTCGGGCAAATGGTACTGCATCGGGTAAAGAAGAAATCGGCAACGTGGATTTTGCCCTTTATGATTGATTGAGTCACCTGTTTACCATTCTGTTCGGTCAGTGTAAAGCCCGGTACGTGCCTGAACAACGTATCCAGCCGCTTCGTACCGTCTGCATCCACAATGGTCTGCATCACCGGTTCACCACGGGTCGAATCGATCACCGGAATGTAGCGTGGTAATGCATAGTGATTTTGCGTACAGGCTCTAAGCAGTATGTACGCAAAAGCCGGGACTATCAACGTTAAGAGGAGAGTCCCGGCTTTGCGGTATTTATTCATTTGTTATCTCGCTTGGAAGATCGAGCCGCCTTCATACATTAAAGCGAGGAGCAACCAGATTATAAAAATGATTGGCAGCATTATAGCCCAGATCAGGCTTTTCACCTCATGTTTCAAGTGCATAAACTCGGCTACGATATAAAACGCCTTTACAAGTGTCATGCCTACGAAGATAGCTACACGTAGGTGGCCCGCAGGCATTGTAAAGGCAATCAGGAACTCAAATCCTGTAATTACGCACAGGATTATGAAAGTGCGCCAGATGAGTTTGGTATTCGCAGGCGGTGGAGCAACGTCGGTTCCGCCATGGTTATCGGTGTATGGTGTATTTGCCATTGTCAGAAAAGATAGCGATTAGACGAGGTAGAAGAACGTAAAGACGAAGACCCAGACCAGATCGACAAAGTGCCAGTAAAGACCCACTTTTTCAACCATTTCGTAATGGCCACGCTGCTCATACATTCCGGTTGCGGTGCGGTAGAATATCAGGACGTTCAGAACAACACCAGAGAATACGTGCGTGCCGTGAAAACCGGTGATGAAGAAGAACAGATCGGCAAAGGCCGGTGGTCCATATTGATTCTCAGTTAGATTGGCACCAAAAATTGTGCGTTCAATCCATTGACCGCTAATAAGCTCACGAACTGTATTTCCTTCTTCAGTGCCATGGATGAAGTGACTCCACTCCCAGGCCTGGCTGCTCAGGAACGCCAGCCCACCCAGGATAGTCCACAACATGTATTTCTCAACATCCTGACGATCGCGACGGTGCCCGGCTTCTACGGCCAATACCATTGTTACTGATGAGAAGATGAGGATGAACGTCATCAGACCCACAAATATCAACGGCAGGTTTACACCATGGAAGAATGGAAATCCATTGAACACATGGTCGGGTATGGGCCAGTAGATGTTCGAGAAGTGGAAAGGGACGCCATGTATAGCGGGGTCATAGGCCGGATAGCTATAACGGATCAGACCGTATGTTACCAGCAATGCCGAGAAGGTAAACGTATCTGAGATGAGGAAAAACCACATCATTAGTTTACCATAGCTGACATTCATGGGTTCAACACCCCCCATCCAGGCTTTCTTATCAAATACTACTGACTCGTCAGTTGTTGCTGTAGCCGCCATGCGTCCGTGAGCTGATTAATGGAAATAAAGTAAAAAGAAATACAGGTATATCCAGAGTATATCCAGAAAATGCCAATAGGTTGATGCCACCTGAACCTGCTCAAGCGACTTGGCATGTATGCGTAATCTAAAAGCAGCCACCAGGGCAAACACCAGAACAATCAAACCTGATATCAGGTGGAATGCATGCATGCCGGTGAAGACATAAATGAATGAGCCGGCCGGATTGCCAACAAAGTAAACATTGTTCCGCACTAACTCAATCCATCCCTGAAACTGCATATACAGGAATACCATTCCAAGCGCAAAAGTAATAGATATAGCTATCCTAAGCGCGTTGAAATTGTCTTTTTTAGCGGCTAAGTAGGCCCAATGCATCGTTAGACTACTCAACACCAAAACAACAGTACTATAGCCAAAAATTGCCGGTACGGTAAACTCAAGCCAGTTCCCCTCGGCACGGCGTACGAGGTACGCACTTGTGAATGAGGCAAACAGCATGAGAATACTCACAATAAATAACCAGAGGATAAACTTCCGGGGGTTTACTGAGAGGGTCTCTTCAGGCTCTTCTTCGAGCCATTTTATTTCTTCCGTTTCTTGTTGCATGTTAAACACGATCTAAGACAAACGCGATTTGAACAATTGGTAGGTACGCAAACGCGGCAAACATGAGCCGTTTTGCCATAGCAATCTCAGGCTTTCTAACCAAACCGATATTCAGCCACAGTAATACAAGCGCTAAGACTACTGACACACTCGCTGAAACGATTCCAATGTATCCCCAGTAGAAGGGCATCAATCCGACTGGTATAAGCCATACTGTAAAACTTAAAATAACCAGTGCAGTTTGCGCCGTGGCTGGTCGTTTTAAGGGTAATAACTTGAAGCCTGCTTTGGCATAGTCCTCATCAAGCACCCAGGCAACAGCCCAAAAGTGAGTGAACTGCCAAATGAACTGCACGGCAAATAGCCAGAGTGCTTCGCTATTAATTGTGCCCGCGTAAGCGACCCAGCCGATCAGCGGTGGTAACCCGCCTGGTATGGCCCCGACATATACGGCAATCGAGCCAACCCGTTTCAAGGGCGTGTACACAAAGCCATACAACAGGAACGACACAAAAGAGATACCCGCTGTCAATGGATTGAACCAAAGCGTTTGAATAAACAGGCCTACAAACAGCAACACAGCGACGAATACGATTGCCCTTTCTTTGCTGATCCGCCCAGTAGGTAACGGTCTACCACCGGTGCGCTTCATTAGCCGATCGAATTCAACTTCAAGCACCTGATTGACGGCATTGGCAGCACCTGTAATGAGCAAACCGCTTATCGTAAACAAGCGCGATCTGCCCTATCGCATAAGGGCGGTCAGCAGCCATCAGGTAGCCAAGCACCGCCGAAAAGCCTACTAAAAGTGATAACCGTAACTTGGTCAACGCAAGATAGTCCCGCCAGGATGCCCGGTTGGGCTTACTGGCAAGTGGCATTATCGGTTGCTCAACAGTTGAATTCATAACGTCGTTACTGAACCAGATTTGTTCGTCTGAACCAGGGAAGAATCTGCAATGCTTCTCATGAGTATGCTGCTATAAGAAAACAATATCGCTACGAATTGAATTCCTAGGGAGACTACGGCAAGGGTGAGATGAACAGGCTGAGCCCAGGCCGGAATAGCGAAGTAAGCCATGATAGCCCCTGTCATTATTTCGACTACTAGCAGCAGACCTGTGGCAATCCCCAATTGCTTACTGAGTGCGCTACTCTCCCTACGCTTAACAACGGGTACGATCCATAAAAGTTGGCTTGCTAGTACTACCAGCGAAAAGCTTCTGTGGACGTAGAACCGGATATCAAGACCATCAATCCATTTGGACCGCTGTAGGTTGCCCAGACGATCTGCTACCTCATCGACTGTTTCTCTGACCTGTGTGCCTAGCAGAATCTGAGTTAACAATAAAGCCGAGCTTATTAACAGCCATCTACTTACTGACTTTGGCAAGTCAAACGCCTTGAATGAAGCGGAGATGGTTTGCGTCCGTGCTACGACGTAGAGCAGCACACCCACGATAACAATGGCTAGCAGCATGTGCAGTGTAATTAACCAGGCGGCTAATACACTCGATACAACCTTTGCTCCTAACCAACCCTGAAATCCGACAAGTAATAGAGCTAAAAAACTATAGCCTACAATGGCGCGATCACGCTGCCAGTAGGCTATAGCTGATGCTACACATGTGAAGAATATCAAGACCCCAATTAAAGCGCCCAGTAATCTGTTCAGATACTCGATCCACGTCTTTACAACATTGAACTCGGTATTGGCATAGCCGCGATGGCTGTAGATTTCCTGATAGTTTGGCGGAAGTTGAGATACATCAGTTGGCGGAACCCACTGGCCGAAACATTTTGGCCAATCTGGGCAGCCCATTCCGGCACCGGTACTTCTAACAATGCCACCTACTAAAATGAGCAGAAAGACAGATATGACTGTTAGAAGCGCCAGGCGCCGAAATGAACGCTCATTAATGAGGTTGTTTGAACTGATCATTGAAGTTTTGTGCTTCGATCGCTTTCTCTAGTGAAATCAACTCTTTCTCATGCGGAAGGTTTGACTCAGGAGTTTGCGAGTAAGGCACGTTCTGGGGAATGAAATCATCTTTCGCGCCAGGCTTGCTATAATCGTATGGCCAGCGGTAGACAGCTGGAATTTCGCCCGGCCAGTTACCATGACCCGGTACAACAGGCGTGGTCCACTCCAGGGTGTTCGACTGCCAGGGATTCAATGGAGCGCGTTTGCCCTTAATCAGGCTGTAAACAAAATTGTACAGAAAGAGAAACTGCGCTCCGAACGTTACAATAGCCGCAACACTGATGAATGCGTTCATGTCCTGGAAGATCGTGCTGGTAAAGTCGTTGCTGGTGAAGCTGTAATAACGACGGGGGAAACCAGCAATACCGATGTAGTGCATTGGGAAAAAAACGCAGTAAATGCCAATGAACGTAAACCAGAAGTGAATATAGCCAAGCCGCTCATTCATCAGCCGCCCAAACATTTTGGGGAACCAGTGGTACACCCCAGCCAGTAAGCCGAATGCCGATGAAGCACCCATCACCAGGTGAAAGTGGGCCACAACGAAGTAGGTATCGTGAAGCTGAATATCAAGTGCTGCGTTACCCAGAATAAGGCCCGTTACGCCACCTGATATAAAGAACGATACCAGCCCAATCGAGAACAGCATGGCTGGTGTAAACCGGATATTGCCCCGCCACAGGGTAGTGATGTAGTTAAACGCTTTCACCGCCGACGGTACGGCAATGATTAGCGTTAGGAACATGAAAACTGACCCAAGGAATGGATTCATACCCGTTACAAACATGTGGTGAGCCCACACGATGAAAGCCAGGAACGCAATACCCATCATAGACGCAATCATGGCACGGTAACCAAAAATTGGCTTCCGCGAGTTAGTGGCAATGATCTCCGAGGTAATACCCAAAGCGGGTAACATCACTATGTACACTTCCGGGTGGCCTAGGAACCAGAATAGGTGTTGGAAAAGAATGGGACTACCACCTACGTTTGGCAGAGCTTCTCCGGCAATATAAATGTCTGACAGAAAGAAGCTAGTACCGAAACTACGGTCGAAAATGAGCAGCAGTGCAGCCGACAGAAGAACCGGGAAAGAAATAAGCCCTAATACAGCGGTTAAGAAGAACGCCCAAATCGTCAGCGGTAATTTGCTGAACGACATACCACGTGTGCGAAGGTTGATAACCGTGGTAATGTAGTTAATACCCCCCAGTAACTGCGACACGATAAACAGGGCCATACTAACGAGCCACAGTGTCATGCCCATCCTGGAACCCATATGAGCCTGTGGCAGGGCGCTAAGGGGTGGGTACACTACCCAACCACCGGCTGCAGGCCCGGTCTCCAAGAAGATAGAAACGAACATAACGACACTGGCGGTGAAGAAAAACCAATATGACAGCATGTTCAGGAAGCCAGATGCCATATCTCTGGCACCAACTTGCAGCGGAATAAGGAAGTTACTAAACGTGCCGCTAAGACCAGCCGTAAGTACGAAGAATACCATGATGGTACCGTGCATGGTTACCAGCGCCAGATAAAAATCTGGGCTCAGTTTGCCACTTTCTTCAATCCAGTTTCCAATTATCGGCCGCAAAAACTCAAGTTTCATCTGCGGGAAACCCAATTGCAGACGAAACATTACGGAGAAACTAATACCAATTATAGCCCACAGGATACCGGTAATCAGGTACTGTTTGGCTATTGTTTTATGATCTTCGGCGAAGACGTACTTACGCCAGAAATTTAGCTTATGCTCGTGGTGCTCATGTTCAGCCACATGGACATCAGCTGTCGAGATTGCGTTTGTAGTTGCCATTATCAGCGATTTGTTGATCTAAAGGATTAACGTAATGAAGCACTACCTAAACCAGCACCTCCACCAGTAGATGCAGTTGCTGTACTATCAATTGCCGAGCTACCCGCAGGAAGATACTTAGCCGCTTTCGCTTTTAAATTTGCCGGAATCCGTGAGGCATATTCAGGGAAAGAAGATAATAGGGGCTTTTGCTCGGCACACCATTTCTTGTACGAATCTTCGTCTTCTACCACTAGGTTCATTCGCATTGAGAAGTGACCACGGCCACAAACTTCAGTACAGGCGATCTCGTACCGGAAGTTTTGATTACCTGTTTCATTACGCATTTCCTCGGTGGTTTTGTCTGGGTGAAACCAGAAGCGGGTAGGCATCCCAGGTACGGCATCCATCTTAACCCGCATGTGAGGAATAAATACACTATGCAGCACATCACGAGCTCTGATTCTGATCAGCACAGGCTTACCAACCGGAATATGCAATTCAGACGTGTTTGTGAAATCGTCGAAGGCTGATTCGTCCGAAAAATCGATACCTACTTCGTTGTTGTTATCGATCAACTTGTAATTGAAAGCACCTAACTTGTTATTGTCGACGCCGGGATAGCGGGCAATCCAGTTGAACTGCTTGCCTACTAGTTCAACTTCCTGTGCTCCTTCAGGCGCTTCAGACATGATGTCGCGCCACGCCTGCCAGCCGGTGAATACCATGATAGCCATAATAACTGCCGGTACTACCGTCCAGAGAAGCTCAAGCTTATGGTTTTCCGGGTAATACGATGCACGCTTTCCGTCTTTATACTGATACCGGTAGGCGAAATAGAATAACAGGATGTTTGTCAACAGCGCAGAGGCCGTAACAATTGCCATTGATCCCCAGAACAGCGTATCTACCCGACGACCATGAATAGACGAAGCTTCAGGAAGAAAATACTGAGTTGAGTGAATAAAAGACCAAGTAGCGGCAATTGTACCGCCAATCAGGAAGACCATAAACATGGCTCCGTTGATCTTGTTGCTAATACCTCCGTATGTCTCCTCCTCACCGGTATTTACGCTTTTCATCACGTTGGTCAGCCGACCAAACACCATGAAAGCCAGCGCGAGGAAAACGAGCGACAATAATGCTACGATGTAAACCATACTTGTTTGATTTAGATAAAGTCTAAATGTCGTGATGCAAAGCTTCTTCTAATAATGGGTGATTTTTGGCAATCAGATTAGCCTTTGTCAATTGGTTAGCTACTGACCAGATAAACGCACAGGCGAAGATCAATATCATACCAAATTCGATTGGACCAAACCCACCATGCTCACCTACTGTACCAGGCATGATGTTCACGTAAAAATCGAAGTAGTGCCCTACCAGTACGCCCCAGCAGGCTACCTTTAACAGAATCGTTGTCCGCTTTGAATCCCTTGTCATTAGAACGAGGAATGGAAAGACAAAGTTTAGGACTATGTTAACAAAGAAGGGAGCTTTGTAGATACCGCCAAAACCACTGAAACGCTCCCGATAATAGATCGTTTCTTCAGGAAGGTTAGCGTAATAGATCAACATAAACTGAGCAAACCAGACGTAGGTCCAGAAAATGCTGAATGCAAATACAAATTTGCCCAAATCATGCAGATGACTCTGATTAACTGCTCTCAGGTAACCCTGTTCTTTCAGCATAACAACAGCTATTGTCATAGTAGCTAACCCCGCTACGTGCCAGCTTGCCAGTGTGTACCAGCCAAACATAGTGCTGAACCAATGCGTGTCAATAGACATGATCAGATCCCAGGCAGCCGTTGATGACGTTACAGCAAACACAATCAAGAAGGCCGTCCCGTACTTCATACTCTTGTAGTAGTACTCCGTTCCTCCATAAAGATCCTCCTGAAGCGATAGATTACGCAGCACCCGCCACAGCATATACCAGGACACGAAGTAGAATACCAGTCGAGCCAGGAAGAAGGGGGTATTCAAAAAGCTGTGTTTTCCGGCAATAATTGGATCATAATCGGGACTTGACTTATCGTATAGGCTTTCATGGGTCCAGTGGAATATGTCGTGGCCAGCAACCAGGAAAACGCCGAGCATAATAACACCTACTACCGGCAGAAAAGCTGGCATAGCCTCTGGGATACGCTTGATTACAGACGACCAGCCTGACTGAGCCAGGTAATTGTACGACATAAAAAACATGCCAGTAACCGCAATACCGGCAAAATAAATGCAGTTTACCCAAACATTGGCCCATAGCCGGGTAGTCCAACTATAGTGACCATGATCCCCTTCATGTCCTTGGCTTAAACCTTGCCCCTGAACAACTTCGTGGGCGTGTTCGCCCACACCCGCTGCGAGCAGAACAGCACCGAGAACAACTAATGCTACGCCGACGGCTCCGCCGATTAGCAAACGCCGTTTCGACTCAGCAGTGAACTCGAACTGCTCATCTAAGGAAGGTATTGCGTGTACTGATGCCATTATTAACGCTATTGATGGTATGACCACTACGCTCGTTGATTAACGGAGTGGTCTGTCTGATTCAGAATTATCCTTGCTGAAGTTTGTGAACATACATGACAATCTTCCAGCGTTCTTCGGGTGTCATTTGTGAGCCGTGTGGCCACATCCGCCCTTTACCGTGGGTAATGACATGAAAAATATGTCCGTCGTTCATTGTCTTGTAGTTGCCTGCTGAATAATTAGGCACCCCCTTGTATTGTTGTCCAACAAGTCCATCACCTTTACCACCTTCACCATGACAGTGAACGCAGTAGCGCTCATACATGATTTTGCCTTCTGCCAGGTTAGCTTCCGTGTTTGGAATTGGATTGGTCAACGTACGTTCAGCAATGGCAATACTGTCTTTAGGTATGTTATACACCATTAAATCAGTAGTTATGCTGTCACCAGACCCAAACGTAGTGTGGTAATTCCGCCGCGAGACTGTACCCCGTGCCGGATCACGCATATTCAACCCGTTCGCATTGATTGGATTGGGTTTTATTTGCTCGTAAGGCTCATAACCAACCGGGTCGTACATCTGTGGTGCAAACTGGGTACCTGTATCATTATGGTTATCACCACAGGCACTCAATAAAAGCATAGACGCCAATCCAATTGATGAAAGCACTATATGCTTGAATTTCATAATCGGTCTTTTAAAACTGCTTAACGTTTACTTCAGCTGCGCCTGACTGCTTCAGAATAGTCTCAATCTCTGCCTCTTGGAGTTTGTTGTTCTCCATGTCAATAGCCATGGCAAACTTGTTGTCCGTTGTCCGCAAATCAAACATCAGCGGCTTCACTGTTGGCCCCAGTCCATTCGAAATAATGAACGTGGTGACCATGCCAAGTGCGGTGAAAAGAACAGTTAGCTCAAAGGCGATGGGCACGTAAATTGGATATGCGAATGAATCCTTACCACCAACAATCATTGGCCAGTCAAACTTTTCAGTGTAAGACATAAGCGCTGCAGCAAACGCAAGGCCAGTTAGACCAAATATGAAGGCTGCAATGCCTAATCGCGACCGTGGATGACCTAACGCAACATCAAGGCCGTGTACAGGAAAAGGCGTATACACTTCGTGAATACGTACCCCTGACTCACGTACTTCTCTAACGGCCTTTAATACGACATCATCGTCGTCAAAAATGCCTACTAAAAATCGACTGTTAACTGGCGAAGCCATACAGATACGTATAAAGGTGAATTAGTCAGCGTTCTTATTGAAGGTAGGCGCAGTAATCCGCTCTCCCTTTGCTACGCCCGAAACTGATTTTGGCAACTGAGCCGACGAAGACTTGATAATTGCTTTTACCTCGGCCATGTTTACGACCGGCAGGAATTTGGCAAACAACAGGAACAGCGTGAAGAACAGACCAAACGAGAACAGATAATCACTGATATCGAACAACGTTGGGTGAAACATAGCCCAGCTCGATGGCAGGTAGTCACGGTGCAGTGATGTAACAATGATAACGAACCGCTCGAACCACATACCAATATTTACAACCACCGATATGACAAAGGTCCAGACAACAGAGGTACGGATCGTTTTCGACCAGAATAGTTGAGGTGACACCACATTACAAGTCATCATTGCCATATAAGCCCACCAGTAAGGACCGGTAGCCCGGTTAATGAACGCGTAGCTTTCATACTCAACCCCTGAATACCAGGCGATGAAAAATTCAGTGATGTAAGCCACACCGACAATAGAACCCGTCAGCGTGATGATCTTATTCATCGACTCAATATGTTCTACGGTAATGTAATCTTCCAACTTGAACACGACGCGGATAATCAGCATCAGGTTCTGCACCATGGCGAAACCCGAGAAGATAGCACCCGCAACGAAGTAGGGAGGGAAGATGGTTGTGTGCCAGCCCGGAATGACCGACGTGGCAAAGTCCATACTTACAATGGTGTGTACCGAAAGTACCAGGGGTGTAGAGATACCGGCCAGAATAAGGCTGATGTATTCATAACGAGCCCAGGTTTTGGCCGAACCGTTCCAGCCCAGCGAGAAAGCACCATACACGTACCGGCTTACTTTGCTACGTGCCCGATCACGGATGGTAGCCAAATCTGGCACCAGACCCATGTACCAGAATACCAGCGATACGGTGAAGTAAGTACTGATGGCGAATACGTCCCATACCAGTGGCGACTTGAAGTTTACCCACAATGAACCGAATGTGTTGGGCAGTGGGAGCGCCCAGTATGCCAGCCACGGACGGCCCATGTGCATGAAGATGAACGTAGCCGCGCAGATAACGGCGAAGATAGTCATTGCCTCTGCCGCTCTGTTAATCGATGTCCGCCACTTCTGACGGAACAGCAACAGAATGGCCGAGATCAATGTACCGGCGTGACCAATACCTACCCACCAAACGAAGTTGGTAATATCCCAGGCCCAGCCTACGGTCTTGTTCAGACCCCAAACGCCGAGGCCTTCCCACCAGGTGTAGAACACACAGGCCGTTCCATATACCAGTACAAGGGCAGAGATTGTAAATGCAATCGTCCACTCGCGGGTGGGACGACCTTCTACCTGCCTGCAAACGTCTTCTGTAACGTCTGCGTAGGTTTTTCCATTAGATACTAATGGAGTGCGTACGGCTGAAGTGATATGCATCGTTTTTTAATTTTCAATTAGTACGTTGACCTACGCGTGTGTTTCCTGAATATTCTCCTGCTTGGGACCTTCCTCCTTGTTACGGATTTTGGTCAGATAAGCAATTTGCGGGCGAACGTTAATCTCTTCCAGCACGTGGAAAGCACGTTCCTTCAGTTCAATTTCCAGCACTTTAGAGATTGTGCTTTCCGGGTTATTCATGTCCCCAAAGATGATGGCATCTGTTGGACAAGCCTGAGCACATGCGGTCTGAATTTCATCAGGTAATGGACGACGACGCTCTTTCTTGGCCGTCAGCTTACCTTCCTGAATACGCTGTACGCAGAAAGAACACTTCTCGATAACCCCCCGCGCACGAACTGTAACATCGGGATTAATGACCATTTTACCCAGGTCATTGTTGAACTGATAATCAAACTTGTCTTCGTCGTGGTACTTGAACCAGTTGAAACGACGTACCTTATAAGGGCAGTTGTTGGCACAATAACGGGTACCGATGCAGCGGTTGTAGGTCATCTGATTCAGACCTTCCGTACTGTGCGTTGTTGCCAATACTGGGCAAACCGTTTCGCAGGGGGCATTGCTACAGTGCTGGCACAGCATCGGCTGGAAAGTTACCTCAGGATTAGCCGAAGCAACTTCAAGAGCACGATAGCCCTCAATAACACCCATGTTTTCCATGTCGGCGTCACTGCTGTAATAGCGGTCAATCCGCATCCAGTGCATTTCCCGACGTGCCAACACTTCGTCGCGGCCTACAGTTGGGGTATTGTTCTCAGAGATACAACCAATTACGCAGGCACCACAACCAATGCACGAGTTAAGATCAATAACCATACCCCACGAGTGGTTTGGCTTACCATAGCCATGCCAAAGGGTAATGTCTGTTGGCTCAACCGGGCCCTCCGATGTTTCCACCTTCGGTTCATAACGCCCTTCTTTAGGATTCTTCTTGTAACGGGCAAGGATACCTTCCTGCAACACAGCCTGACGACCCATGACGGTGTCGTGCGTCTGCGTCTGGGCAATGTCATGACGGCCGCCTGCTTTGGTAACTGTAGCATTGATGGCAGCCATGCTTATTCCTCCACCTACAACGGTAGCGAACGGGTAGGCATTCTGACCAACATCATTGGCGCACTTTCCTGACTTCGTCCGGCCGTACCCGATGGCAATAGCTACCGTCTGATCTGCCTGTCCCGGCTGAACCAACACAGGAAGCTCAATTGATTTACCAGCTACCTCGATCTTAAGCAGTTCATTTTGCTCGACACCAAGGTCAGTAGCTGTTTTTTGCGAAACAGCAGCGTAATTGTCCCAGCATGCTTTCGACACGGGATCTGGTAACTCCTGAATCCAGGGGTTATTTGCCTGAGAGCCATTACCTGTACCCACTTTTTCATAAAGTGCTACCTCAATGCCAGTGGTAGGTTTATACCGTTGGCTGATACCGGCAGCAGCAGCCGCTACATTACCGGCAAACCCGGCACCAGACGCCGCAACGGCTGACGAAGTTGGCTCGAATACACCATCATGTAGTGATTTGATCCAGAATTCATCGAACGTTGTGAAGCCAGTTGCTTTAGGAAATAAGTTAGTCCGCCAGTACGTACGAACGTAATCCTGATAATCGTTGCTCCTGCCCGCCCATGTCAACAAACTTGACTGCATTTGGCGAGTCTTGAAAATATAAGTAATGGCAGGCTGGGTAAGACTATAGAACCCAGTTTTCGGCTCGGTATCGTTCCAGCACTCTAAAAAGTGAGGTGCCGGGGTCATGTATTTTACCAGTGAACCTGTTTCGTCGGCCCGATCACCAAATGAAAGCGACAGAGGAAGCTTGGGTAACGCAGCTGCAATTTCGGCACCGCGAGGATGATCGTATACCGGATTGGCCATGTAGAACATGGCTGCCTGTACCCGACCAGCCTTCAGATCGTCGATAAAAGCGTTCATCTGCTGATCGTTACCCTGACGGTAATTTACCGGAACATTCAGGTTAATCGTCGACGCGTAGCTACCCAACAGGCTATTCAGCGAATTAACCAGGATCTGAACGTTTGGATCGTTCGAGCCAGCTACAACAAGTGCAGCTCCACGCGAGGCAATCAGATCAGCCGCTGCCTTGTCAAGGTACTGGACATTGACGGGAGCAGCTGTTACTGCCGTACCCCCCAGCTTAGCGGCTACTTTATTATATAACGAAGCGACAACCAGCCCTTCCTGGGAGGGTTTGTATGTACCCCGGTAGTCGGCGTTGGCACCAGTCATGGAGAGAATTGTCTCGAACTGATAATGACGAGACATCTCTTTCTTGCCACCACCAACCGCACCAATCTTGCGGGTCATGGCGTAGGGCCTGGCGTGGTCAAGGGGGGCGATCCACGTACCAAGGAAATCAGCGCCAACGCTTACGATCGTCTTGGCTTTGCTGAAATCATAAGAAGGAACGACTGCCCTGCCAAACGATGCCTGGTTCGCCTGAATGATACCTGATGCTGAGTTAGCATCGTACATAATGTGCCGGGCAGTAGGGTATTTCGCTACAAAATCAGCAATCACCGCCTTAGTTGAGGGGCTTGCAATTGTTGACGTTATGAGCCGAATAGCACCGCCACGGGCAGCTATTGCCGTTAGTTGGCTAATAATCTCTTTATCGGCAGTGGCCCAGTCGATATCCGCTTCGCCCCGCTTTGGTCCTTTCAGCTTATCGTTGTCATACAGTGATAACAACGAGGCCTGAACCCGGGCCGTTGTTCCGCCCCGTGAGAGGCTCGACAACGGATTGCCTTCGATTTTGATAGGCCTTCCCTCACGTGTCTCTACGATAATACTGGCGTGATCACCACCATCAGTATACGTTGAGGCATAATAATCAGAAATAGTGGGGAACGTATTTTCGGGTTTGTTCAGGTACGGTATTGCTTTCCGTACTGGCGCTTCGCAGGCGGCTAATGATACCGCTGCCATGCCAAAGCCTAACGTCTTTAAAAAATCGCGGCGGGGGGCGTCTGTACCATCCAATAAGCTTTGGAGATCACCTCCTGAAGGCTCGGCAAACTCCGAATTCGCGTTTTTAAGGTACGTAGCGTCGTTACGCAATTCCTCAACACCCTTCCAATACCGTTTGGTTACTTGTTCCATATACTTAATCCAGTCAGAGATACTCTGTTTGGCTGATACTTCGTAGTGATTGAGAAATTAATAATGGCACTTTGAACATTCGAGGCCACCAATATTGGCAACCTTCAATGGCTCTTTTGTTTCTTTAAGGTGCAATGCTACCAGCTTATCGTAGTAGGCATTGTCTTTTGTGTTTACCTCTGTTTTTCGGTGGCAGTCGATACACCAGCCCATCGTCAACGAAGAGCGCTGTTCAACCACTTCCATCTTCTGGATTTCGCCGTGGCAGCTTTGACATTGAACATTGCCAACGTTTACGTGCTGAGCGTGATTGAAATAAGCCAGATCAGGCAGGTTATGAACCCGAATCCATTCGATGGGCTTATTCTGCTCAATAGCGGCGTAAATCTTCTGAATCTCGGGCGACTCTTTCTTAATTACACCGTGGCAGTTCATACAGATATTGGCAGACGGAATGTGCGCCGATTTGCCCTTGTTCACACCCGTATGGCAGTAATTACAGTCAATCTTATACTGTCCTGCGTGCAGCTTGTGTGAATAAGCAATGGGTTGCTTTGGCGCGTAACCCTGCTGAATACCAATTGAATATAACCCGTCGATCGACATTTTGGTGGCGACAAACAGGAACAGCCAAATAGCTACTGAGCGCACAGTCGAGTTATTTACTGTATTCACCAGACCGGTACGCAGCCGTTGCACAAGCGGTGTCGTTTGTGTACCCACAACAGCGTCAGCGGTTTGCGGCGAGACCGCCTTAGAAAGAATGGTAACGATAACCAATAGTACGCCAAGCACCAGCAACATGACAATCAGAAGCCCAACCAGTACAAACGTGAACAACTCTGATGGGCCGGAAGACGGATCGCCTTGAGCAAGCGTTCCGGGTACCGTTCCGTTACCGGCTACGTTT
Organism: uncultured Cytophagales bacterium; assembly: GCA_963750355.1. Lineage (GTDB taxonomy): Bacteria > Bacteroidota > Bacteroidia > Cytophagales > Spirosomataceae > Fibrella. Next base: position 329,160 of record CAVVQL010000019.1, read on the forward strand.
GTTTTATTGACATCTGCCTGACCCTGCCCTTTTGGGGTATTCTCAGCGTCAATGTAGTCCAGAATGCTTAAGATATCACCATCCGTGAAGTTGGTGAAGGAGGGCATTTGGGTCTTGTTGTACTGATTGAAAATTTTGACGGCGTATGGTTCACCCGATGCAATCACATTTGAGGAATTGCGAATCCATTTTTGCAGCCAGGCATCTCCGGGGGTACGTTGACGAACACCGGCCAGACCAGGACCAACCAGTGCTTCAGCATTTACATTGTGGCAACTTTTGCAGTTGGTCTCAAACAACTCCTTGCCCTTAGCTACATCTCCACCGCCAGCAGCAGCAATCGCTGGCGTTGCAGTCGTGGGGCCACCCCCTCCCTGAGCTGCTGAAGAATCCTGCGCGTTCATCTGCTCACCGTGAAATAGCAGAAAAGCTGCCAGAGTCAACGCTCCACATAACTTAGATAAACGGCTCATAACGACTAATTTATAATCAAATTTCACCTTCATAATAGACCTATACGCCTCATCGGCCCACAAAAGTAAGCCACGATCGCCAGAATACAAAAATGCGTTCCAAGCTATTTAGGGCCACTTTTCTTACTTAGATTGAATCTAGTTGGGGAGCGAGAAAAGTCTACCTTTTCAGTATTGTTAACAGTCTGTTCAGGAAGTATGTTAAAAAAAATAGCCGCTAAGTATGAGCTACTTAGCGGCTACGCTACATGGAGGTTCCGAGCGGATTCGAACCGCTGTACGAGGTTTTGCAGACCTCTGCCTAGCCACTCGGCCACGGAACCCTGTCTGTTTGGGACTGCAAACGTACGGGTTTCGTCTTAATTAACAAAAGGTGCCTTTCAACATTTCTGAGAAAGGCACCTTTGTCGGGTTAATAAACTGGGATCTTAAAGTAATTAGTTTTTGCTTTCCATCTGCTCTTTCAACGCAGCAAGCGAACTCAGATCGCCCAGTGTAGCGCCACGCTCAGGCTGAGCTGACGTTGACTGTGCAGGCTTAGCCGCTTTTGGCTTTGCTTCTTTAGCGGGATCGTTCTTCTCCTGCCACGTACGGGTATGCGATAGCATGATCCGCTTATCTTCTTTAGAGAACTCAGTTACGCGGAAGTCGAGCGACTCACCAACTTCAGCGATCGTGCCGTCTTCTTTGGCCAGATTGCGCAGGGTACAGAAGCCCTCGATACCATAAGGCAGTTCGAGCGTTGCCATCTTGTCGTTTTTCGCCAGGATCGTGCAACGGTGAACCGAACCAAGGGTAAACGTATCTTCAAACGTATCCCATGGGTTCTCTTCGAGTTGCTTATGACCCAGGGCCAGACGACGGTTGTCGACGTCGAGTTCAAGCACAACCACATCGAGGCTCTCACCTGCTTTGGTGAAATCTGATGGGTGCTTGATCTTCTTGGTCCATGACAGATCCGATACGTGTACCAGTCCATCGATGCCCTCTTCCAGTTCCAGGAACAGACCAAAGTTGGTCAGGTTACGAACGATACCTGAGTGGCGGGTGCCAACGGCGTACTTCGTAGTCAGGTCTGGGCGAGTCCATGGGTCAGCTGAAAGTTGCTTGATGCCCAATGACATCTTGCGGTCCTGACGGTCGAGTGTCAGCACAACGGCTTCTACTTCGTCATTTACTTTCAGGAATTCCTGTGGGTTACGCAGATGCTGCGACCACGACATTTCTGACACGTGGATCAGGCCTTCTACACCCGGCATGATTTCGAGGAACGCACCGTAGTCGGCAACATTCACGATCCGGCCTTTTACTTTCGAGCCAACCTGAATGTCTTCGGTCAGGGCATCCCAAGGGTGAGCCTGGAGCTGCTTCATACCGAGTGAAATACGCTTCTTCTCTTCGTCGAAGTCGAGTACAACAACGTTCACGCGCTGATCGAGCGTAAGCACTTCCGATGGGTGGCTGATACGGCCCCACGAGATATCGGTAATGTGCAGCAGACCATCAACACCACCCAGATCGATGAAGACACCGAAGTTGGTCATGTTCTTGATCACGCCTTCCAGTACCTGACCTTTCTCAAGGTTGTTCAGGATTTGAGCGCGCTGCGCTTCCAGATCTTTCTCGATCAGGACTTTGTGCGAAACCACTACGTTGTCATTGGCGTAGTTGATTTTCACCACTTTCACTTCCATCTTCTTGCCGACATAAATGTCGAAATCACGAATCGGCTTCACGTCGATCTGTGAGCCTGGCAGGAAGGCTTCAATGCTGTAAATATCTACGATCAAACCACCTTTGGTCCGGCGCTTCACAAAACCGTCGATTACGAGGTCTTCGTCAAGGGCTTTCTGGATGTTTTTCCAGGCGGTGATTACTTTGGCTTTCTTACGCGACAAGACCAGCTGACCGTTTGTGTCTTCCTGGTTTTCGATGTACACGTCAATCTGATCGCCAACTTTCAGGTCAGGCAGATCCCGGAATTCGGATGATGGCACTAAGCCGTCCGATTTAAAGCCGATGTTCAACAGAATTTCCCGGTCAGTAATCCCTACGACCGTACCCGTTACTACATCTTTCTCGTTTACTTCGGTGAGTGTACCTCCGTACATCTCCTCCATACGTGACCGCTCGTCGGCGGAATACCCGCTTCCGAATCCTTTGTTGTCTGCCCGATCCCAATCAAATTCGGGCAAGTTTGCAGTTTGCTGCGATTTGCTCATACAACTAGTTTAACACGACCCGATGTTACATCAGCCCGCCGGGTCAAAGCAGGTTGAATTTGATTAAACATGATTCACCATTTATACCGCCTTAGGGCAGCCTAAATGTTCCCTTTATGAAAAGGACTGCAAAGATAGCAAGTGTAAAGCAGAAAAGGTTCTGCAATCTCAATTTGTCAACTAATTCAGGGTCAACAAAAAACCCAGCTCCAGGCTGGGTTTTTTGTTGGTCAATTCGCGCTTCGCTAGTCATACATGCGCTCTCGTTTGCTGCTCAGGAACGGCATCCAGCTATCATCTAAAACGCCGGAGAACTCGCGCAGAAAGACAATGAAGGACGGTTTGAAGGGTTTGTGGCGCATTCTCATGTTCGCCTCTTCGGGGGTAAAATCGCCTTTACGGGAGTTACAGCGCTTGCAGGCCGTCAACAGATTATCCCAGTTGGTTTTTCCTCCCCTCGATTTTGGCATAACGTGGTCAAGCGTCAGGTCATCGGTGGTGCCGCAGTACTGGCATAGATGACCGTCGCGCCTGAAGATATTTTGCCGGGTTAGCATGACGCCCTTGTAAGGCAGATGTACGTAACGGTGCAGGCGGATAACCGTTGGCATTGGGTATTGCTTATCGACAGTCCGGAGGAAGAGTGCCTCGGATTCAGCAACAAGTTCGGCTTTGCTCAGGTAAACCAGCAAAAACGCTTTAGGAACGGAACAGATGCTAAGCGCACTGTAATCTTGATTTAAGACTAAAACTTTCCTGCCCATGTGTCGGTTGTAAGTCCTCTGTTTTGTAGCAATTTACGTACTTATCCACATTTCCCCAAGTTTGGTGCATCGTAAAATTTCTTGTTGCCTTCCGCTACGGCTAGTCGTCGTAGTCGCCCCGCTGCATGTTTCTTGCTACATCGCGTTCTTTGATGCTGTCGCGCTTATCATACAGCTTTTTACCCTTGGCCAAGGCAATGTCGAGTTTAGCGAAGCCCCTCGGATTAGTGTACAAGCGCACCGGCACAATTGTTAGCCCCTGATCCTTTAAATTTTCGGATAGTTTGCGCAGTTCGCGTTTGGTCAGCAACAGTTTGCGGTCGCGCAGGGGCTCATGGTTATTGTAAGTTCCTTCGGTATAGGCCGAGATGCTCATCTGCCGCACGTACAGTTCATCGCCCAGAAACAGGCAGTATGCGTCCTGTAGGTTTACTTTCCCTTGCCGAATCGACTTGATCTCGGTCCCGCTCAAGACCAGGCCGGCAGAATAGGTCTCTAGAAATGCGTATTCAAATGAAGCCCTTCGGTTCCGAATGTCAACTTGTTTAACAATTGATGTACTAGCCATGTACGGGGATTAGGTACGTAAGAAAGTTTATATGCTTAACACAGAAAACCCTGGTAGTAGAACCAGGGTTCGGAAAATTTTTGAAACACGCGCTAAACCAGCAGGAATCGGCCTAACTCACAAACGTTTTGTCTGGGCTTAGCTACCTGAAGCCGTTCACACTACATTGCTTCTACTTTATAGAAACAATCAGCGACCAAAAACAACAGCCAACCCGAGAACGAGCTGGCTGTTGTTTCAGATAACCTGCATGCCTATTTCTTGGTGGCAGTAGCCTGCTTCTCTTTGTATTCTTTGTTCAGACCGTCGATGATGCGTTTGGTTGCATCGCTGCCGGCATCGGCGAACAGGATATTGCCCCCTTTCTGGTAGCCAAGCACCATTTCGTATTTGTTCTGGCCATTCACCTTCTTCAGGTAGTCGAATATCTGGTTATACAGTTCTTCGTCTTTCTTGGCTTTGTCCATCGCCAGCCCTTGCGCAGCGCGCTCACGGTAGGCCATCAGATCCTGGTTTTTCTTTTCGAGAGATGCCTGGGCGGCCCGGCCCTGCTCCTGCGTCATGGTCTGCGCCCGTTGCTGAAAGAAGGCAACTTCATTCTGTAATGACCTGCCCCGGTTCTGAAGATCGTTCTCTAACTGATACTGCTTGCTTTCGAGCACCTTACGGGTGTCTTTGAAATAGTCATAATTGGCGGCCAGCGAGTCGATATTGACGTAAACCAGTTTGCGGCCTTCGACCGCTTTAGGCGTCGGTTTTACGTCATTATCCGACTTATGTTCCTTGAAATGGAGATAGTACAGTACGGCTACGGCGATGGCGAGCACAACATTGATCGCCAGAGATGCATTCTTCACGAGCTAAATGAGATTATAAAATGATTTGTATGGCAAAGCTACGATTTTACGGCTACGGTCGGTAATACGGTTTGCCGAACCCAATACCCCGCCATCCCTGCAAACCCGGCGACCAGGCCGCCCAGGATAGGAGTCAGTGTAAGCAGGTACACAGGACTGGCCGGTAATTTCATTACCTCACTCATCCGGCTGGTCAGGATTCCGCCGGTCTGTACATGCTGAAGCAGTGCATAAACCAGCCAGACCAGACCAACCCCCACAAAACTAGAGAGAAAAGCCCGGCCACCACCCAGCGGCCGGCCAAAGCAAAAGGCAAACGCCACGAGCGCAATGCTCCACCAGGGCAACACAAGCTGCGCAAGGGCACTGAGTAGCGCTATGATAAGAATAGGGATCATGCTGAAGTTAATTTGATGTTGTAATGCCCGCGAGAGGCTTCGTTCTACTACCGCAACTGCCAGCGAACAGCCGTACCTGTGGCATTGGGAGTAGACAAGAATTGAAGCGGTGTCAGTTGGCCGCGCCGCCAGGGTTCAAGCATATTCAGGTAATAATGGCTACCGGGATTACCTGACTGACCACCCGGCAGGGCGGCGTACCCCTGAGGGGTTGGCCCTAGTGCCACCACTAACCGCCACGAGGGACCAGTTCGGGTAGTGGTGGCGTTAACAACCGTTGCGCCGCCGCCCACCTGTACATTCATAGCGCTCAACGCATCGAGGCGGGCCAGGTGAGCAATGCGCGTCGCTTTGGTCGTGGCCCATTGCCAGCTTTCCCCCTGTGCTCCGTGGCGTTTTGTGAGCGTATCGATGGTAGCCTGAAAGCTGCGGGTCACAATGTCGGCCAGCGTTTCGCGGGCGGGCGTGCGGCTATCGTCGACCCACCGGGCTGTCGGGTTTTCGTCGATCAGGCGCATGGTGCGGTCGGCGGAAGGCATTTTCATCGGTAAGGTATCACCGTCGGGCATGTCATCGGTCCAGAGGGCGTCCATAAACCGCTTTTCCCATTCGGTGAAAATGGTAGCTCCTACTTCCGATGCGTCATTGTTGAATTTCCACTGCTGCACCGTTTTCAGCGCCTGCTGCTGCGGGGTCGACAACGTACCCGGACGAACCTGCGCCAGTAGCCTGGGCAGTAGGCTGGCGGCGCGCAGGTTGTAGGTATCATATTGCAGTTTCGCCATACTATCGACGGTGGCTTTTCCCATGGCCGTCAGGCGCTGGTTAATGCGCATTCCGCGTTCGGGCGGCGCAAATTGCCAGTTCAGGTAATAGGGGTACGTTGGGTCGGTAGACGACTGATTGGCCGAGGAAACAAACCCACGCGGTGGATTTTTCACGTGCGGGTTATGCACGGCCGGAATGTAGGCCATCCAGTCGTCGGCGGGGTTGGTACCGTCGAGCAGGAACTTACCCTGCTCTTTCTTTTTCAGCGGAAAGCGCCCATTAGGCGAAATGGCAATGTCTTTGTTCACATCGGCAAACACAAAATTCTGCGCGGGTGAGCCGTAATACAGCAGGGCCTTCCGATAGTCATCATGGTTTTTTGCCCGATTAAGCAGGTAAAACGTAAGCAGCTCATTGGCGGGGTCGTGGGCCACCCACCGCACCGCATAGCCGACAGGGAAAGTTTTTGGCGTATGACTTCTGCCCCTGCGTGTACATAACCGGCCCATGATGCGTATACAATACCGTATCCACGACATCGGGCTTGCCTTTCACCTTTACCGTTTCAATTCGGCGGGTTACGGGTTTCCACTTGTTATCATGCCAGTATTCCTGCCGCGAGCCGTCTTTGAATTTGATTTTATAAAAATCAAGGACGTCAGATCCCACGTTGGTCTCGCCCCAGGCAATATGCTGGTTGAACCCCCCAATAACGCCGGGCGAACCAGGCATCGACGCGCCCATCACATTCATGGTAGGCGTGTGCAGCTGAATCAGGTACCAGATCGACGGCAGGCTAAGCGATAGGTGAGGGTCATTGGCCAGAATGGGGTAGCCACTAGCCGATTTCTGAGCCGATACAGCCCAGTTGTTAGAGCCAATGGCCGGATCGTGCCGAGGCCAGTTTAGGGCAAAACTTCCTTTCCCCGGCTTAGGGTTCATGGGCGACTTCAGGTAATACACCGGCAGGAAATCCCACTTTGTACCAACCGGAATAATCGGGTCTTCCTTACGCGGGTAGTCGGGAAACAGATCGCGGGTGATGTCGGGACCGAATTTGGCCAGAATGTTGCTCATGGCCACGTCATCGGCACCAAGCGCCAATACGCCCGCCATGTATTTAAGGAAGTACGCGCATTTGATGGGCTGCCAGTGCTCAGGGGCGTATCCCAACAACTTATACTCGATTGGGTAATTGGCGGGTTTTAGGTTATCGATGTAGGCATTGATACCGGCCGTGTAGGCGTCAATGGTTTCTTTGGTACGCGGGTCTTCCATCATGAACGCAGCCGATTTTTCGGCCGCGAACCCCATGCCCAAACGCCGGTTGTACCGATCAAGCTCCAGCGCCCGATCGCCCACGATTTCGCTCAGCCGACCAGCCGCAGCATGGGTTTGAAACTCCATCTGCCATAGTCGGTCACGGGCCGTCAAATAGCCCTGCGCGAAGTAGGCGTCATAATCGTTTTTGGCAAAAATGTGGGGAATATGCAGGCTATCGAAGACAACTTCGATTGGCTCGCGGGTGCCATCGATATCAATTTCCGTTGCCTGTAGCTCATCTGGTTTCTCGGCATTTCGCCAGAAACCGGTAAACGGACTAAGCAACGGGCCAACTGCCGGCACAGCCCCCCAGCTACGGTTAAGGGTATAGATAAGCGCAAGGGTAATGACTATAGCAACGAGTGCTTTCAGAATACGCATAGGGGATTGACCAATTTGGGCCAAAATTGCGCAATTCCGGGCATTTATCAGTTATCAGTGAACAATTATCAATTATCAGTGATCGATTACCGGCTCAAGCTGTCTGTACCCGACCGGTTCGTTGCGACTGTCCTGTTTTACGGGTGTTGGCAACCCGGCTAAACGACGCCAGAAACAAGCCACTCACCCGACTTTGCCACTGCCGGAACCGCTTATTGGCCCTGGTATTATGGGCCGGCACATAGCCAATCAGCCGATTCAGATCGAACGTTTCAGAAGCGATTCCTGCGCCCGCCCGCTGTCCGTCGAGCGCATTACAGGCCTGTTCGTAATGATTGGGCTGCGGCATCATCAGCACGGGTTTCCCCAGGTACATGGCTTCGCAGACCGACTCGAAGCCAGCCGTTGTGATAACGGCTTTGCACCGGGCCATATCCGTCAGATACCGCTGCCCATCGAGGCCGCATTCTGTCAGCGTATCATCAACCTGCTCTTGCGGGTTGCCTATGCCGGCATGGTAATACCGCAACGCCTGGCCCGGCTGCTGATGATGGGCTCCGTAAACCACCGATCGAAGGCCGGGCTGAGTGGTGTAGGCCAGGAAAAACGACTCGTCTGTAGGCTTCAGGGCACCTAGCTCATTCCGCAGCAGCGGCGGAACCACCCGCAAACGCCGTTCGGGCACGTCGGGTTGCTGATCGAATGAAAGCCCCAGCAGTTCCGTGGAACCAATGGCATTCAGGCGGACCAGCGCCAGGAACGACGCTTTATCGAGCCACTTTTTGGCAGGAAACCGAAAATCAGGATGCAATGCCATAAACTGATGCGCCACGCTGATTACCGGCACCGATGGTTTATGAAAAGCGTAGGTCAGTCCGCAGAGCAATTCAAAAAAGTTAACGACAATATCGGGCTGCTCCCGCTCTATGGTCTCGTTCAATTGCCGCATACTCTTGCGGAACATGCCCAACTGCGTAATGGCATGGCGTACTGTTGCCCCCACATTCAGGCGGTTGGTAAAAGGGCAATAAATCAGTTCGGGCGTAGTAAGGGGGGTATGTGGCGCAGGAAATTGCTCGGCGAAAAAAGTGGGAATGGGCCGATTCGCCGCTAATCCTACCATTGCCCGAACTACTTTATGCCCAGCAGCCTGAAGAATCTGCGCCAGCGCAATAGCCTGGGTTAGATGCCCGCGGCCTTCACCCTGAATAACAAATAAGAAGCGCATGATGGATTAGCGTTTTGTAAATACGTCGTTGAGTATCACCTGATGAATAACCTCGTCGTCAGCTATCGAAATCACCTCATCTGCGTCTTCGCCCTCGTTGGGTGAAGCACCAGCCACCATCGCTGCGGAGTAGTACAGCAGGTTCCAGTTTCCCTGATGGTCTTCAACTAGCGCAGAGAGTGACTCAACCCAGTCGCCCGAGTTCATGTAGGTAAGGCTGTTGATTTGCCGAATGGCGGGCTGATGAATGTGGCCGCAGATAATCCCGTCGCATTGGCGGGCGCGGGCCAGTTCGGTTAGCTTTTCCTCGAAATCGGAGATATAACTCACCGCCGATTTGATGCGCTGCTTTACCGTTTGCGAGAGCGAATAGTAGGGCCACCCGCGCCAGCTACGGTACTGATTGTAGAGTTTGTTGACCCAGAGCAGAAAGGTGTATCCCGTATCGCCCAGGTAAGCCAGCCACTTCATGTTCGAGGTGATCGAATCGAATACATCCCCGTGGGTGACGTAGAAGCTGCGTTCGCCGACCTGGGTCATCGACTTCAGCAGGTAATCGCGCTGAATGCGGAAATTGCCGCCAACGTGCAGCGGTAGTACCTGATCCAGAAAGTCATCGTGATTGCCCCGGAGGTAGATGACTTTGGTATCGTGATGAACGATTTGCTTTAAAACCACCTTAAAAAAGGCAGTATGTTTTTTCTTCCAGACTCCCTGCTGGCGAAGCTGCCAGCCGTCGATGATATCGCCGTTGAGGATGAGCTTCTGGCAGGAGTGATATTTTAGAAAATCCGTGGCTTCTTTAGCCTTCGATCCGGCCGTGCCGAGATGCAGGTCGGATAACACAATGGTCCTGAACAGCGTTGCCTGTTTCATGGCCCAAACTTACGTTCTGCGTATAACCTGGTTTTTACCGATTGATTACCAAATCAATACGATACAGACCTCCATATTTCCTGTTTGTTACGAATGGAAAATCCCGTATTGATTTTTGGTGCCGGTAACCTCGGCCTCACCGCTTTAGACATTTTTCAACGCAACTCGGTGGTTGTCTACGGCCTGCTCGACGACGACAAAGCGTTGCATGGGCAGGAAGTAGGCGCAGTAACTGTGCTCGGCGATACCGACGACGATGGCTTCCTGAAACTAATTGGTCAAAAAACCGAAGCCTTCATCGCTATTGGCGACGGGCGAGTGCGCCGGAAGCTGGTGAAGCTGTTGAACGAGCGCCGTAAAACGCAGCCCGTAAATGCCATTCATGATACAGCCGTGGTCTCATCTATGGCTACGATCGGCCATGGCAACCTGATTGCGGCCCGGGCGGTGGTGAATCCGATGGCTACCGTAGGCCAGCATTGCCTGGTGCTGACTGGTGCCATTATCGATAGCCGCGCCACCGTTGGCGATTATGTACAGGTAGGACCCGGCGCAGTGATAAACAGTGGTGTTACGCTCGAAGAAGGGGCCTACATTGGCACGGGCGCGGTGCTGGTTTCGGGAATAACGGTGGGGAAGAATGCCCGCGTTGGTGCCGGTTCGGTGGTCGTCGAGAACGTATCGGCGAACACAACGGTATTTGGCAACCCAGCGAAAGGGTTGTGACTAAGACCAACCGTTCAAAGTTGCGCTGCTACACCAGATGATGGTCGATCTGCAACGCAACTTTGAACGGTTGGACTTTGGCCATTGGACTTAATTACCCCACATACACCTCCTCGTTTTTGAGGAAATCCTGGTAGGTCTGCTTGAGGCCTGTGTGCAGGTCGATACGGTGTTTGTAGCCCATGCTGTGCAGGCGCGATACATCCATCAGTTTGCGGGGCGTACCGTCGGGCTTGTCGGTATTCCAGCGCAGTTCGCCTTCAAAGCCAACTACGTCCTGCACCAGTTCGGCCAGATTACGAATGGTCAACTCTTCACCCGTACCAACGTTTACAAACTGTTCACCGTCGTAGTTATTCATCAGGAATACGCAGGCTTCAGCCAGGTCGTCGGCATGCATAAACTCGCGGAAGGGTGAACCGGTGCCCCACACTTCAACGAACGGCTGGTTATTCGCTTTTGCCTCGTGAAATTTGCGAATCAAGGCGGGCAGCACGTGCGACCCCTGTAGGTCGTAATTGTCATTGGGGCCATACAGGTTCGTTGGCATAGCCGAAATGAAGTTGGCTCCGTACTGACTCCGGTAGGCTTCGCACATTTTGATGCCGGCAATCTTGGCAATGGCGTACGGTTCGTTGGTCGGTTCCAGAAAACCACTCAGCAGCGCATCTTCTTTGAGTGGCTGCGGGGCCATTTTGGGATAAATGCATGACGATCCAAGAAACAGCAATTTATCCACACCGTGCTGATACGCACTGTGGATAACATTCGCTTCAATCATCAGGTTTTCGTACAGAAAATCGGCCCGATACACGTTGTTGGCTAGAATACCACCCACTTTAGCCGCTGCAAGAAAGACATATTCCGGTTGTTGATCGGCAAAAAAGTCGGCAACCGCCGCCTGATTGCGAAGATCTAACTCCGATGAGGTTCGAGTAATGATAGTTGTGTAACCGCTGGCGGTAAGGTTTCGCACAATAGCCGAACCCACCATACCCCGATGACCAGCAACGTAAATTTTAGCCTGTTTTTCCACTATGAATGAATCCGTAGCCTGTTCCGTGTAGTTAGGCCTGTTTATATGAAATATTCGTTGCCTCTAACGCGTTGCAACCATACTGGTGCAACCCTAGCAGTGCAGCCATGAGGGTGCAAAGCTAACACCGTCACCCACTCAACGATTCCCGTCTGCTCACAAACCAAGCCACAACGGCTTAAACCTGTTTAAAAACATTCATGCCTCGTTGCATTTATTTCGTTCTGCTCACGCTGCTTGCCACTTCGTTTACACTGGCGCAAACGGCACCTTCGGCCCTTACCACCACTGGGGGGCCGCCCGTGGCTGTGCCAAAAAAACAGAAGGGGGCCTTTCTGAAACAAGTAGCTAAGCAGGCTGGCTTACCTGTATCAACTGGCACCCAGAACGATTCGACCGGTAGTCTGTTCAGTGATGTGCTGGGCAGCAGCATACCAGACCTGGGGCTTAAGCTTAGTTCGTTTAAAAAGAACAAGGGCCAGAAACGGGAAAAGAAGAAGGTTTCCAAGACCGACTACGAGGGCTTGCCAATGATTCGGCAGTTTACAAAGATTGGCTCGGGCGACCGGACCATTGTTGAAGAGTTTCATGTGCTGAAAACCTGGCAGGACCCAAACCCTTACGTCCGGGAAACCTTCGGATTCAGCCCAAAAGAGGGGCGAATTAAAGCACTGAATAAAGATTTAAACGGAGTTTACCTCTTGCATGGCCCTTACAAACGGTATCAGAATAGCGAACTGGTTGAAGAGGGGTACTACTATCTGGGCGCAAAAGACGGGCGCTGGGAGAAGTACGGTGCCAAATTCATGCTTATCGATAAGGTACGTTACCGGCGTGGCTTTCCTGCCGACGCTCAGCTAAGCTATTACGACTCGGCCCACACAAAGATCAAAGAGGTGATGCCGTATGAGTACGGCAAGTTGAAAGGAACGTACCTGGCTTATCACCCCAACGGGCAACTGGCCGAAGAAGGCAAATACGATAACGGGGTGAAAGTAGGCCGCTGGACGGAGTACTACCCCCCCACCGGTACGCATCGGTTCCGCCGCCGGGTTACTCAGTACGCCCGTGACCGCTGGGACACGGAGAGCAAACCCGTTGTGCTGTCGGAATGGGACGAAAAAGGCAAGATCATCTACGAACGCCCAAAGGAAAAAGCAACGAGTGACGAGGAGGAAGCAGAAGCGCAGTAGCAGAAAGCATAGCTTGCGCTAAGAACGCGAGCAACCCAATCGACATACCCGGCCTGATACAGGAAGCCCCCGTGACGGTACCGTCACGGGGGCTTGCCATTTAATTACGATGTCTTTACTTGAATATCCCTGATGGGTCAGGTTGCTTTGCCAGCAGTTCCTGTAGGTATGTAAGGTCAAGGCTGGCTATATCCAGTTTATACGCTTTATGAAGATACATCCAGGCAGAGCGGTAATCGGCCTGAAGGTAGCTGGCAATTGAAAGCTTGGAATAAGCTAACGCATAGTCGGGGCGGAGGAAAAGTGCTTTCTGCAAATGCTCCCGCGAGTCTTCCAGGCTGACCGTGTCTGACTTTGTCTGGTACTGTTCCAGTTCCACGGTAGCCAGGTCAGTCATCATTACCGCGTTGGTATCTGACAGGGCAACGCCCCGCTTCAGCATCCGGACAGCCTCTGCCAGTTGACCGCGCTGATAGGATATTACGCCCAACCCCCAATACACATCCGGATTTTTGTCGTTCAGGATATAAGATAGGTTGAACCGGTAGGCGGCCGTATCTAATTGCGCTTCAGAGACATATTCCCAACCCCGCGCCGCAAAAAACTGGCTGGCTTCTGCCCGCGATGTAAAGTTTTGGTCGCAATCGTTCAGAAAACCTATTTCTTCCTCAATCTGACTGTGCGACTTCGATCGCTCGCCAAAGAGCGGTATGATTCGGGCGTCGATTACCCGTTCGGTAGGTAGGGCAACAACACGGGCTTTCTTTGATTCAGTAGCTGTAGATGCCATACCACGCGATGCCGACAAATCAGCGGTATGGCTATCGGGTGCATGTACCTCCACGGTCTTCGCCGGTACCTGCTTCATTGCTTTAACCATCACTGGCGTCCGGGCTTGTCCCAGGGTTAGTCCAGGCAGCAGCAATAAGAAAAGGGCAGTTGCTTCCCAGGCCCGTAACGCCGTCACGGGCGCGTATGGCTTATAGATTAGTTCTGACTGCTTACGATGAGATTGCATAGCTACCGTAGAACGACGGGGCGTTGAAGTTAGTACATAGTGACTAATTACCGACGCCCGGCTCCTGGCTTTTTTGAACCTCTCGGTGCTGATCCTGAGCGTCCTGCGGGTCTGCTTCCCGGCCGGGCTGGTGATTTTTTTAATCCGCCACTCGTTTTTATGGCACCGCCAGTCCGGCTTTTCGAGGCGCTACCGGCTCTTGCCTGCCGGTCGCGTCCGGGGTGTTCCTTTTTCTCGTGGAAAGCGCCTTTAAACGTAGGATCTTCTTTTCTTCGCTGCTCATCAACTTCGCGAAGCATGTCCTGCTGTTCGTCAAACGGCGTTTCAACCTGCATCACCGTCTCAGGAATTGGCCGACGGGGCACCTTCATTTTGATGATCTTCTCGATCTTCTCCACATGGTAGAGTTCGGCCATGGTTACAAACGTAATGGCTTCGCCGGTATGGTTAGCGCGTCCCGTGCGGCCAATGCGGTGGACATAGTCTTCGTAAATGATGGGAACGTCGAAATTGATTACGTGCGACACTTCGGCCACGTCGATACCCCGGGCAGCGACGTCGGTAGCGACCAGTACCCGCACATTGCCTTCCTTAAACGCCTCCATCGAGTTGATGCGCGTGTTTTGCCCTTTGTTGGCGTGAATCACCCGAACTTCGCCAGCATCAAACACTTTTCGGCCCAAAAACTTATAAATGTTCTCGACGTTGGTTTTAGTGCGGGCGAAGACAATCACCCGCTGAAACGTTTCCTGGGTAATCAGATAATTAAGCAGGTTAATTTTTGTGCGGAAATTGGGCACCTCATACATGACCTGATCCACCATCTTGGCTGTCATGGTCTCCGGGGTCACCTCTAACCGGATAGGGGCTTCAAGAAATTCAGACGACAGCCGCTCTACCCGGTCGGGGAACGTAGCCGAGAAGAGCAGGTTCTGCCGCTTGCGGGGAATCACCTCCAGAATAGCCCGGATTTGGGGCATAAATCCCATGTCCATCATCTTGTCGGCTTCGTCGAGGATCATCGTTTTCAGGTCTTTCGTCACAATCTCTCCGGCGCGGTACAGGTCGTTGAAGCGCCCTGGCGTGGCCACAATGATGTCGACTCCGGCTTTCAGCTGCTCAATTTGCCGCTTCGGCCCAAGTCCCCCGTACAAGGCCACGTGGCGAATGTCGGTATGCCTGGCCAACTCGGTAATTGCCTGATCGATCTGCATGGCCAGTTCGCGGGTAGGAGCAAGAATCAGCACCCGTGGGTTCTGCCCCTGGGCATATTTGATCCGCATCAGCACGGGAAGTAAATAAGCGGCCGTTTTGCCCGTACCCGTTTGGGCGATTCCCAGCACGTCATGGTTACCCAGGATCGTTGGAATGGCTTTTTGCTGAATAGGCGTGGGTTCGGTATAGCCCGCTTCGGCTACGGCGTTGAGTAACTGACGATTGAGCGCAAAGTCATCAAACGACGGCGTTTTCTCTGGCGATGGCTCAGGTGATGTTGAATTCATACCACAAAGGTACAGAAGTCTGAAGAAGGCATCAGTACTGAGTCTGGAAAGCCATACTCTGTGTTGCTCACGCGCAGGCAATACGACACACAACTTTCCAGACTATAAGTACTTATGACTGCTTCAGACTATCAAAACTTGAAGCCCAGTTCGATGGCAACCGTGTTGTTGCGCGATTCAAGGGCATTATCCCGGAAGACGTTGAGCAAACCACGCTGATAGCTGAGGCCCATATTCAGGGCGTTGACCGTATTAATCTTATACTGAACGCCCGCGCCAATCAGCACACCAACATCGGCAAACCCATATTGCCGCTGATGAGTGCTACCCGATGTAGCGTATTTATACAGCGGGTTGGTAATCTGATCGAGTGCTTTTTCGGCTAGCTTAACGTCAAGCAGTCCGCCGCACTGAATATAACCGCGCATACTCGGGCCTATTTCGTTAGCGTACATTTTTACCGATAGCGGAATTTGCAGATACTGAAGGTTATAGACCGACTCGCCCGGTGACTGACCGGGGCGGAAGCGATCCTGACCAAACGAGGCCGGAATCACAAACGACGAACGCTTGATGGTGTACCACAGCCCCGTGCTGAAGGCGTACCTGTCTTTGAAAAAGAAGTAGTCGAACGAGGGGCCGAGGCTTACCCGCATACCGACGCCATTAGGCTGAAACTGACTGTAGGCCCCTACCCCATCGGCCGTGTTGTACAAAAAACCCGGCGCAAACCGGAAGCTCATCTCGATGAGGTGTTCGGGTCGGGTGTAATCGGGGTTCTGACTACCCCGTCGTTCATTCCGTTCTGTCTGGTAATCACGCGAAATGGCGACAGCAGGACGTTTAGTTGACAAGGCACCAGATCGCCGCAGTTGCGCTGCCGCAGGAGCCACCGCCAGCAGAACCGCTAATGCCCCCAGAAGCAGGGCGGGGGCTGCAACTTTTTCCATAATTTTGCACGTTTCAAAGACAGCTAAAATGCCATCCTTCATGGGAGTTAAGTTCAGCTCACGCCGACTTGCCAGTTTACTGACAGCCTGCCTGAGCCTTCTATTGTGTATATTACTCAATTCTTGTACTAAAACCGAACCGGTCTCTATTGAACGGCTCGATCAGGCCCTGTTTTCGAGCAAGACGCCCGCCGACGTAAAGGCATTTCTGACAAAACATCAACAAGTAGCTCAATTGTACTTTAGCACGACTGACCAAACGGGCAACCTTGCTGCTGATTCTGCCCTGGTTGCTGAGCTTACGGCCAGGGTTACTAATCCCGAGTTGAACGTGCTGTATCAGCAAACCCAGACCCAGTTTGGCAATGCCGAAGCGGTTGGCCGATCAACTCTCAGAAGCCTTCACCAACATCAGGCGCGACTTCCCTGATTTCAAATCTCCCCGCGTTGCCACCTTCATCACCGGCTTCATGGGGCCAGATCTGATCGTCACCGACAGCCTGATCATCATTGGCCTCGACTATTTTGCCGGACCAACTGCCAAATATCGGCCTCGTGGCGAAGAGTTTCCTCAATATATTCTCCGTCGCTACGACCAACCCTACATTGTACCCACCATTGTGCGGCTCCTGTCCGATCGTTTTAATGAACAGGACCGCGCCGATCAGTCGTTACTGGCCGACATGGTCTATAACGGCAAAAGTCTGGTTTTCACGCGTACGATGTTGCCTGAGGTTCCCGATAGCCTGATCATCGGTTATTCAGACCGCCAACTGACCGAAACGTTTAACGCGCAGGATCAGGTTTGGGCACATTTTATCGATAACCAACTGTTGTACCAGACCAACGCCGAGGTAAAGAAGCGGTATATGGGTGAACGGCCCTTCACGGCCGAAATCGGCAGCCGATGCCCCGGCCGAATTGGCGACTGGCTTGGCTGGCGCATTGTAAGCCGCTATTACGACGAAAAAAAGGTTTCCATTCCAGAGCTGATGAAAAACGCAGACGCCCGACGAATTTTCCAGGAATCGGGTTATAAGGGACAAAAAGACGATTTATAACAACATCAGTACGCTACGTCTGTTCCGGCTTAACGTACTGACATTTCTAAAAAATGGCAAAGCGAGGTAAAAATTTCGGAGAGGGAGCCCCCGAAGAAGATAAAAAGAAAATTAGTGGCGAAGCCCTTCGCCGGGCGGCCAAGCTGTTTTCGTTTGTAAGGCCCTATCGTACGCAGTACGCAATTGGGTTTGTTTTTCTGCTGCTCTCTACGGCCACTACGCTTAGTTTCAGCTTGATTATCCGCGAAGTAACGAATGTACTGGATGGCAAATCAGCCTTTACGTTAAATCAGATCATCCTGTTTTTTGTGGCCGTACTGATCGGACAGGCTATTTTCTCGTTTTTCCGGATCTACTTCTTTGCCCAGGTCAGCGAGCGATCGATGGCCGATATTCGCCGGGCGGTGTATAACCGGATGGTGACGCTGCCCATCCCGTTTTTTGAGCAGCGGCGCGTGGGCGAGCTTACCAGTCGGTTATCCTCCGACGTGTCGCAGCTTCAGGATGTGTTGTCGTTGACGCTGGCCGAGTTTTTCCGGCAGATTGCCACCCTCATTTTCGGCACTGTCGCCATTCTGTACCTCTCCTGGAAACTGACCCTGTTTATGCTGGCTACGTTCCCCTTCCTGATTGTGGCCGCTATGTTTTTTGGCCGCTTCATCAGGAAACTGTCAAAACAGGCTCAGGACGAACTGGCCAACGCCAGTGTCATTGTCGAAGAAACACTTCAGGCCATCAACGTGGTGAAAGCCTTTACCAACGAACGCTACGAAGCCCAGCGGTACGGCTCGGCCCTGAGCCGCGTGGTGGGCATTGCCCTGCGATCGGCCAAGTACCGGGGTGCGTTTGTGTCATTTGTCATCACAGCCCTGTTCGGCAGCATTGTCGGTGTGCTTTGGTACGGCGGCAACCTGGTTATCGGCGGCGAAATGGTGCTGGCCGATCTGATCACCTTCCTGTTTCTGATGGCGTTCATTGGCGGTTCTGTAGCCGGTATGGGTGATCTGTACGCGCAGATTCAACGAACAATCGGGGCCTCAGAGCGCATTATGGACCTGCTTCATGAAGCGCCGGAAGTAGACATCGTATCGGCCCCAACAACACTGGCCGCCCCCATTGCGGGCGATGTTTCGTTCCAAAACGTCCGGTTCTTCTACCCCTCCCGGCCCGATATTGAGGTGCTGAAAGGCATCTCATTGCGCGTCGAAGCAGGGCAGAAGATTGCGTTGGTTGGCCAAAGTGGCGCGGGCAAATCGACCATTGCCCAGTTGCTAATGCGGTACTATCCACTCGTCAGCGGACAAATAGCGGTGGATGGCCGGTCGATTACAGACTACGATGTCACCAACCTGCGCCAGCATATTGCCATTGTGCCGCAGGAGGTCATGCTGTTTGGCGGAACCATCGAAGAAAACATTCGGTATGGCAAACCAGAAGCAACAGCCGCCGAAATCACTGAAGCGGCCCGTCGTGCCAATGCGCTTAATTTTATCGAATCGTTTCCAGAAGGGTTAAAAACCCTGGTTGGGGAGCGGGGCGTAAAATTGTCGGGTGGACAGCGGCAACGGATCGCCATTGCCCGCGCCATTCTGAAAGACCCGGCCATTCTGATTCTGGACGAGGCAACCTCGTCGCTCGATGCTGAATCGGAACGGCTGGTGCAGGAAGCCCTGGATGAGCTGATGCAGAACCGCACGACCCTCATCATTGCGCATCGCCTGGCTACGATCCGTAAAGTCGATCAGATTTACGTGATCCGTGACGGGACCATTGCCGAGCAGGGCACCCACGACCAACTTGCCGCTCTGGACGAAGGGCTGTACGCGAATCTCGTTAAATTGCAGTTTGAAACCTCTGAAAACGCGTTATGATTTACGAAGTACGATGTACGAATTACGATTTGGCTCCGCCTCACAAGGAAACGGTAAGAAAGCAGCGCAAATCGTACATCGTAAATCCTTACCCTCATGAGCCCAGCACAGACGTTAAAAGAGCATGATCTGAGACATACCAGCAACCGGCTGGAGATGCTCGATTTATTCCTGCAGTCGGACCATGCGCTGGCGCATGGCGACATAGAATCCCGCCTTGGACCCGACCACGACCGGGTTACGATATACCGCACCCTGCGCACTTTTCTTGATAAAGGCATTGTGCATAAAGTGCTCGACGATGCGGGAGACCCCAAGTATGCCCTCTGCCGCACTACCTGTGGCAAAGACAACCACCATCACGATCATGTTCATTTCAAGTGTCAGCAGTGCGGCCAGACTACGTGTTTAGATGATGTTCAGATTCCAGCTATTGCCCTGCCCAGCGGCTACAGTCGGCAGGAGACAAACCTGCTTATCCAGGGGACCTGCCCTGAATGCGTGTAGCCATGTATTCCCAACCCAATGACTTCTTTCTCTGACCGCGAGCGCGGTTTCCAACAACAGGCTGACGCTGACCAGCAACGGCACAATCAACTGGCCGTCTGGCGATTAACCTGGTTTGTTTTTTCCGTAGCGGCGGTCTGGCTGCTGATAGCCAACAAGCAGACTAGCTGGGCCCTTATAACGGGTCTGGTAGGTATCGTCGTTTTCGCCCGAATGCTGAGCTGGCACCGTGCTGTCCGTCGCCACCGCGATCTGAATCGTCACTTGGCTGCCATCAATGCCGATGAACAGCAACGGACGGACCGGAAGTTTACCCGGCCCGAAACAGGAGTAGGCTTTGCTCCCGCCGACCATGCTTATGCGCATGATCTGGACGTATTCGGTACCCATTCGCTGTTCCGGCTACTCAACCGAACCCACACTCAGGACGGTGCCGCTAGGCTTGCGCAATACCTGTTGCAACCGGCTCAACCGCACCTCATATTTCTGCGTCAGCAGGCGGTGCAAGCCTTGGACCCGCACATAAACTGGCGACAGGATTTTGAAGCAACGGCCATGCTCAATGAGAAAATCGGCCTGTCGACGGCGGGACTACGTACCTGGGCAACAGGCAACACGCCACTCCCCGGCTGGATCAACTTTGCCCGGTTTGTTTTGCCGCTGTTGATGCTCGCCATCTTTGTCTGTTGGGCAATGGGATACGTACCTGGCTGGTCGGTTTTCCTGGCGCTGGCGCTTCATGGAGTCGTCCTGAGCCCCCTGAAAGACAAGACAAAACAGGTTAGTGAGCAAACGCATGAAATTGCCCAGTCGCTGGCTGATTTTGCCGACCTCTTCCGATTTGTGGAACGGGCACCTGGCGAGTCTATGTTGCTGACGGATCTAAGGAAACAACTACAGTCGAGTCAGGAAACAGCCTCTATGGCCATAGGTAAGCTGGCTCGCCTTGTCGAGAATTTCAACTTTCGCCGGAATCCTTATTTCTATCTCTTTGTGGGGCTGCCCTCGCTCTGGGATGCGCACTACCTGGTGGCGCTGAACCGCTGGCGGGCGCAGCATGGCCCGGTGCTGGCCGACTGGTTTGCTGCGCTGGCCGAAGCCGAAGCCCTGAATAGTCTGGCTGGTTTTGCCCACGCGCATCCTGATTACGTACAACCTGATTTGCTCGAAGACGACTCGGTGCATATCGACGCCCAGCACGTGGCGCACCCACTTATTCCACCGGGCCGGGCTGTAGCCAATTCACTGGCTTTCGACGGCTCGGGCAATACGATCCTGATTACCGGCTCCAACATGTCGGGTAAGAGTACCTTCCTGCGCACAGTTGGGCTAAATGTAGTGCTGGCGCAGGCCGGGGCAGTGGTGGCCGCCAAGCGGTTTGTCTGTTCGCCCGTGCAGGTGTATACCAGTATGCGCACCCAGGATTCGCTTGAAGAGAATACATCCTCCTTCTACGCTGAGCTGAAACGGTTACGTACCCTGATTCAACTTACGCAAAAAGACCAGGCTGCCGCACCAGAGGCCATGTCGCAAACCAGCCTGCCGATCCTGTATTTTCTGGATGAAATTCTGAAAGGCACCAATTCTGCCGACCGCCATAAAGGTGCCGAAGCTTTGATCCGGCAACTGCACCGCACTAAGGCATCGGGCTTTGTCTCGACGCATGATCTGGAATTGGGGCAACTCGGCGAGTCGGTCGATTTCGTCCAGAATTACCATTTCCAGTCTGACATTCACGAGGGGAAAGTCACCTTCGACTATCACCTGCGCCCCGGCATTTGTCAGAGCTTCAACGCCAGCCAACTAATGCAAGCCATTGGCATTGAGTTGTAACTACCGCTACTTTCACACAAAAATGGGCACTGGTTTAATTCCAGTGCCCATTTTTGTGTGAAAGCTACCTTTTGTCATCCCGACGACAGGAGCGGTTCGCCGCCGCGAGATCGTGGCGTTCCTGTTGATGAAGACAGCTTCTTCCATGAGAACACCACGATCTCGCGGCGGCGAACCGCTCCTGTCGTCGGGCTGACAAAAGCTACACAGCTTGATTAACGTAAGTACTGGTTAACTCACTTTACTTACCCATCCTACAAATGGATGGCTTCACCGTAGGCTGCCTCCGTGGCGTCTTTGATCGCCTCCGACATGGTTGGGTGGGGGTGCACAGTCTTTAAAATTTCGTGGCCAGTCGTTTCCAGCCGACGGGCGGCAACCACTTCGGCAATCATTTCGGTCACGTTGTTGCCAATGAAGTGGGCCCCCAGGAACTCGCCGTATTTGGCATCGAAGATCACCTTGACGAAGCCTTCGGGCGTACCGGATGCTTTTGCTTTACCAGAGGCCGAGAAGGGGAATTTACCCACCTTCAACTCGTACCCTGCTTCAAGGGCGGCTTTCTCGGTATAGCCTACTGAGGCGATTTCAGGCGTGCAATACGTACAGCCCGGAATGTTGTTGTAGTTCAGCGGCTCAACATGGGGCAAACCAGCAATTTTCTCAACGCAGATAATAGCCTCCGCCGATGCCACGTGCGCCAATGCCTGCCCTTTCGTTACATCGCCGATGGCGAAATAGCCGTCGACGTTCGTCTTGTAATAGTCGTCGGTCAGGATTTTGCCCCGATCGGTTTTAATACCGACCTCTTCCAGGCCAATGTTCTCGATGTTGGCCACAATACCCGCCGCCGACAGAACGACATCAGCATCAAACGTCTTTTCACCGCCGGGCGTTTTCACCGATACTTTACACCCTTTACCGCTCGTGTCGACTTTCGTCACCTCAGAGCTTGTGTAGACATCGACCCCCATTTTTTTGTACTGGCGAAGCAACTCCTTCGAGATATCTTCGTCTTCAACCGGCACAATATTGGGCAAAAACTCAATGATCGTCACCTTCGTGCCCATGCTGGCATAGACATAGGCGAACTCAACACCGATGGCCCCGGAACCGATCACCAGCATGGTGTCGGGCCGCTTTTCCAGCGTCATAGCCTTGCGGTATTCAATCACTTTTTCGCCATCGAGCGGTACAGCGGGCAACTGACGGGCCCGGCTACCGGTGGCGATGATGATGCTTTTGGCTTCGTATTCGGTGGTTTTACCGTCCTGAGCGGTCACTTCCACTTTCTTGCCGGGCTTCACCTTGCCGTTGCCGCTGAGGATGTCGATTTTGTTTTTCTTCATCAAAAACGCCACACCCTTGCTCATGCTGTCGGCCACGCCACGGCTCCGTTTTATTACAGCACTGAAATCAGCCGATGAATCACCCACGGTGATTCCATAGTCTTTCGAGTGCTTGATGTATTCAAAAACCTGCGCACTCTTCAGCAGGGCTTTGGTGGGAATACACCCCCAGTTGAGGCAGATCCCGCCCAGGCTTTCGCGTTCAACAACGGCTGTTTTCAAGCCCAATTGCGAAGCCCGGATGGCCGCTACATAGCCGCCGGGTCCGCTTCCTACCACGATTACATCGTACTGTGAAGCCATTATAAAACTTGTTCGAAGTTGAGTGACGTTTGCTTAAACGTCGTTTTCAAAACGCAAAGGTAGGTTGAAAAGTTGACGGGGCATGACCCTGCCTCCGTGGCCCGGCACCAAAACTAAACCCGCCCGGTGGTTTGTTGTATCTTTACGCGGTTTATTTGCTTATATGACTACTGAACAGGTACAGGAACTCCGGAGCCGGGTTGAGGCGCTGCGAGGTTATTTAGATTACGACAACAAGAAACAACAACTGGCGGAACTGGAACAGCAGACGTTCCAGCCCGAATTCTGGACGGATGCCGCCCGCGCCGAAGGCGTGATGAAGCAGGTACGTGGTCTGAAGGGCTGGATCACCAGCTACGAAAAACTGCTCAGCGAATTTGGCGACCTCGAAACGCTGTACGAATTCTACGAAGCAGGCGACGTAACTGAGGAAGAAGTCGATGAAGAAGGCCGTAAACTTCAGATTACCCTCGACGAGCTGGAATTGAAGAAAATGCTCAGCAACGAGGAAGACCAGCTATCGGCCGTACTGGAGATCAACTCCGGGGCGGGCGGTACCGAAAGCCAGGACTGGGCCGATATGCTGTACCGGATGTACATGCGCTGGGCCGAGAAACACGGCTACGGCGTGAAGCAGGTCGATTACCAGGATGGCGACACGGCCGGCATTAAATCAGCTACCATCGAAATTGACGGGCCACTGGCCTACGGGTACCTGAAATCAGAGAATGGGGTTCACCGGCTGGTGCGTATCTCACCGTTCGATTCCAACGCCCGTCGTCATACCTCGTTTGCTTCCGTCTATGCCTATCCGCTGGTCGACGATACCATTGAGATCGAGGTGAACCCCGCCGATATTACCTGGGATACCTTCCGGTCGGGTGGTGCCGGGGGGCAGAACGTAAACAAGGTTGAAACGGCGGTTCGGCTCAGGCACAAACCGTCTGGGCTGATCATCGAATGCCAGCAGGAACGCAGCCAGCTGATGAATAAAGAGGTGGCTATTCGCCTGTTGAAATCAAAATTATACCAGATCGAGGTAGAGAAGCGGAACGCCGCCCGCGCCGAGATTGAAGCCAGCAAACAGAAAATCGAGTGGGGTTCGCAAATCCGCTCCTACGTGCTCGACGACCGCCGGGTGAAAGACCACCGGACGGGTTATCAAACCTCAAATACCGAAGCCGTGCTGGACGGCGACATCGACGGATTCATCAAGGCCTATCTACTCGAACAGTAGCCTTATTCTACCCTGCAACTAGCCGATAGAGAGGCAACAATGGCTGCCTGATCCGCCGCTGCGCTACCCAGTAATGCCCTGAAGGGACGGACCTCAATACGTAAGCGATTTGAACTGCCGGGTTAATTCGGTTAATGATTCTTCTATACCCATGCGCTCCAGCGACGAAGCCCCCACAAAACCCTGAACGTTCGTCCGTTCCAGTACAATGCGCACATCCTCCGGCGTGTTAATGGGGCCTCCATGAGCCAGAAAAAAGATAGCCGGATTGACCGACTTGCCCGCATCAATGATTTGCTGGGTTCGATCCAGGGCTTCATCCATCGAACACATGGCCTCTGTTACGCCAATGGAGCCGCCCACGGTAGTACCCACATGGGCAATAATGGCGTCGGCGCCCACGTCGGCCATTTGTCGGGCTTCATCGGGCGTGGCTACGTAAACGATGGAAAATAACTCCATCTTGCTTGCCAGACGTACCATCTCAACTTCCTTGTCGAAACCCATCCCGGTTTCTTCCAGTACCCGGCGAAAGTGCCCGTCAACGATGCAGTGCGTGGGGAAATTATTGATGCCGGAGAAGCCCATGTCCTTTACTTTCTGCAAATGATGCCACATCCGTCGGCGGGGGTCGGAGCCATGCACGCCACAGATTACCGGTATTTCTTCGACAACGGGTAATACTTCAAATTCACCAATCTCCATGGCTACGGCATTGGCATCGCCATAGGCCATCAGGCCAGCCGTAGAGCCATGACCCGCCATCCGGAATCGCCCGGAGTTATAGATAATGAGTAAATCGGCCCCGCCTTTCTCGATGAATTTGGCACTGATGCCCGTTCCCGCCCCCGCAGCAATGATTGCTTTTTTTTGCGTAAGTGTGGCTTGCAGGCGATCTCTAACTTCCTCTCGCGTATAGGGATTCCCTTTCCCTGTCCATTGATTCGGCATACGTTTTCTTTAATTGGCCTCAAGTAGTGCGAGCAGGCTCGCTGTTAATAACTCCGCAAACGCCGGGTCGTTGATATGCATTGGTGACTCGATGAGCTGTACGGTACCAGACAAATTGCTTTTTATCGCCTCAAACAACACATTGTCGAGGGCCGGATTGTAAAAGTCATAGCCTTCGGCATCTAGCTGAGAAAGGCCTTTGCGGGGCAGCACTACCGTAACCGCCGCCTTCGATTGACTTACTTTCCGGGCTAACTGTTGCCCTAATAGGGTATTTTCGGATGCGTCTGTCCGCATAAGCGTCACCGTTGGTGCCCAGTTGTAAAGCTGGCGATGTTTGTACCGGGCAGGAACCGTATCAGCAGCCTCAAAATTAACCATGTCCAGACAACCCGGCACCACAACCTGCGGAATACGTACTCGACCAGCGGCCAGCAAACGGTCGGGGCCGGCACTGCAACTGCCTCCGCAGAGTTCATCGGCTAGCTCGGTGGTGGTAATATCCAGCACCGCCGTAAAATAACCCTCCAGGATCAGGCTTTCCATGGTTCTGCCCCCCATCCCGTTAGCGTGAAAAGCCACAACTTCATAGCCGTGCTTTTCCAGGCCTTCAATACACCGATCTACACAGGCCGTTGTATTGCCAAACATACTAATGGCAATCCGCCCGGAGGATGCTGGACGGGGCTTGTGTTCGCTGGTTGCCATGGCAGAAACCGCCGCCGCCGCCTGACTGATTAACTGGGTCAGCATTCCATTAAGCCCCGCCACATCAACCACCGATGCCATCAGGACGATATCTTTCGTGCCAACCTGCTGGGTCAAGTCTTTTGCCGCCATGGTAGACAGGCATAGTTTTGGCATGCCGAAGGGTATTGCCTGCATGACCGCCAGCGCAACGGTTGTTCCACCCCCGCCGCCCATCCCGATGGCTCCTTTTAGGCGGTCTGAACCAACCAGTTGAGCCACAATTTTTGCCGCCCCCTGGCCCATCAGTTCAAGGGCACGAAACCGGTCATGCCCCCGGCGGAGGTCTGCCAACGAACTGTTGGCCGCCTGAGCTACGCGTTCGGCCGGGAAATCAATGGGGAAATCGACGGCTGTTTCCATAACCCCCGTGTTGACCGTCAGGACGGATTCACCCCTGGCCAGCAGGCAGTCCCGCAAAAAAGCAAAGGCGGGCCCTTTCGTATCAAAACAGCCAATAATAACGATGGACTTTTGCATACATCAGTGGAAAAGCGTCCTGTAAAAGGCAAGCCCTTCACTAGCCAGTTCGTCGGCACTGTTGGCCAACGGACGCCAGATGGAAGCAGCTTTGGCCAATTCTTCGGATGGTGCGCCGAAGGTTTCAATGACAACGGCCCCGTCGTAGCCAATATCGGTGAGCGCGTCTTTAATGCCTGCCAGTCTACGTTACCGGTTCCGGGCGTACCCCGGTCGCTTTCATTACCCTGCACGTGGCATAGCAAGTCAGAACCGATTTTGCGGATGGTAGCCGGAATGCTTTTCTCTTCAATATTATTATGGAAGGTATCGAGTGAGATTTTGATGGAGGGATGGCCAATCTCGTGCACTAGCGACAGAGCCTGCTCGGCGGTATTGATCATGTCAGTCTCGAAGCGGTTAAGCGGTTCAACACCAACAACAACGCCGCACGAACGGGCAATTTCGCCTACCGCAAGCAGATTTTCGATGCACCAGGTACGTTCCTGTTGCTTGCGCTCGGCGGATACCAATCGGGTTTTACCCACCGCTGAATAAACCGGCCCGGTAAAAATAGGGCTCTCCATGTCTTCGGCAATGCGTAGGCAATCAACGATGTAGTTGAAGCCGTTTTTCCGGATGGCGGCATCGTCGCTGGAAATGTCGCGGTCTGGCACCAAAGGCACCGCTGATGGTGATTTTAAGACCCGTTTCAGCTAGCTAGCTTTTTCAGCCGTGGCCAGTCGATCAAGTCTTTATCCTCTACCGCCACTTCAATAATATCGTAGCCCATGTCGGCCACTTTATAGAGCAGATCGAAATGAAGCCGATGACAAATGGCGATACCCAGACAAAGATGCTGTCGCCGAATTGCATCACTGTAAGTTGGTAAAATCATAACCGTGAGCGATCTATACGTTGCGTGTGAAATAGCCATAATCACGTTACCGTTTCAGAATTCCGGTATGGTTATGCGTTTACCGCCGTTCATGGCCGACTCGTGGGCACATATACCCGCGCAGGTGTAATTAGCGGCCAGTTCAGCATCAACGGCCGAGTCGCGTCCTTCAATAATGGCCGCCACAAACTCCTGGACCAGGTGTGGGTGCGAACCGCCGTGACCAGCCCCCTGCAAAAAGGAAACGTGGTTTGGATCGTCAATTTTTTCGCGCTTCGTAAAGTGCTTGATCTCCTCAATCAGCCTGTCATCTGTGTCAGGTACGTTGATGCGTCTGGCGTTTTCTCCGCCATCAAAAATGA
The DNA here is from genome assembly GCA_963750355.1 of uncultured Cytophagales bacterium. GTDB lineage: Bacteria > Bacteroidota > Bacteroidia > Cytophagales > Spirosomataceae > Fibrella. Next base: position 357,021 of record CAVVQL010000019.1, read on the forward strand.
TGTGCTCTTCGTCCTGTAGCTGCTCCCACTCGAATGACATGTTGGTGCCGTAGACATCGTAACTCTCTCTGTATTGGCGCACAACGTCGAATAATGACCGGGTTGCTTCAGCAATGACGTCTGAATTCTTCAGGGTAAACGTAGCGGTTTCAACGGCAAAGGGTGATCCGTATCGGCTCGTTAAATCATCGCTCAACCGACCCGATCCGTGGCATACCACCGTATCGGCTTTCGTATTATTGATGCGCAGCAGGGGTGAAATAGCGTGGGTGCCATTGAGCATCGGCGGGTATCCTTTCCAGTAGTCGCCCCAGCCGTCCATACTCATGTCCTGAATATGCGACCCTCTGACGAACTGAATCCGGCCAAGCTGACCACTTTCAGCCAGTTGCAATCCATAGAGAAATTCACGGGTATAGAGCGCCGTTTCCATCATCATATACACCTTGCCCGCCCGGCGTTTGGCTTCGACAATGGCCTTGCAGTCTTCAAGGGTCATGGCCATCGGGATCGTGCAGGCCGTGTGTTTTCCCGCATTCAACGAGGCCAGCGTCATTTTGGCGTGTTCGGGCACAGGAGTGACCACGTGAATGGCATCGACATCGGCCCGGCCAGGAACATCATCGAAGTTTTCGAAGCACAGGTCGGGGTCCAGATTAAACTTGGCCATCAGTTCATCCCGCGTTTTCTGACTGCGGGTGCAGATACCTACAGCCTTGATGTTGGGGTGGCGCTGGTAGATGGGGATGAATTCTTTGCCGAACCCCATGCCAACGATGACGACGGTAATTTGCTGATCACTCATGCAGTTAATTGATTGATGGTTAGTTGCGGGCGGCCCACTTCACTGAATTGAGCAAGAGGGCCTGATAATTGGCAATGTTGTGCGACTCGGCATCGTGCCCCAGGGCCAGGCCCACAATGCGCGCTTTAGGGTGTTTTACGACAAATACCGACGGGAAGATTTTGTCTGAACCCGCTACACTCGAGCTAGCCAGCACCTCTACTCCCGGTCCGGTTGGGTCAGCAATGAAGTAGTAGCGTTCATCTTTCAGCGTGAACTTGGGCTCAACACCTTTCATAATGGGGTGACCTGTTTCGTTGACTGTCACCTCAAAGGCACCGTAGCGGTCATGTCCCCGCGAACCACCACTGACAATCGTCTGGTTATAAGCGGGCCAGTCTTTCCAGTTATACCACATGGCGGCATGAGCAACAACGAGCCCTTTACCCGCCTCGGCAAAGTCCATAACAGCCTGCCGCACGGCCGGATTGGTAATCGGGCGGTTATTGCTCAGGTACAGTACGTCGGCCTGGGGCAGATAGGTCATGATCGAGTCAGGATCGCCTATGTAGTTGACGGTAGCAAAGCCGTTGCGGCTCAGCGTCTGTCCATCCACGTTTCTGTACCACATACCAAAATTGTGCGACGTACCCCCGCCCACCATCAGCACCCGGATGGGTTTAGCGGACTTAACCGAACCGGCTGAACTCGTTTTGCAGTGGGTGAGCAGGAAGAAAGGGCTCAGGAGCAGCATGGCGAACAGACCTGTGCAGGTAACAGCCCGAAGCGAAAATTGATAAGAAGCGTTTAGCATGACACTTGGGTTGGTTAACGGCTATTGAGGGGCAGACTTGATTTTTCGACGCGCATTACGCCACGCATAATGCTCCAGTGACCGGGGAAGGTGCACACGAACGGATAATCGCCGGGTTGTGAGGGAGCGACAAACTCCAGCGTAAAGGACTCGCCCGGATTGACCAGTTTGGTAGCGGCCAGCACTTCGGGCATCTGAGGCACGTAGTTCTTCTCGACGGCTTTCGGATCACGGGCCAGCGCATCAGCGGCTTTACCCACCTTCTCGGCTGTACCCGGCTTGCAGATCACCAGGTTGTGCTGCATGATGTCCGGGTTTTCGAGCGTCAACACAACGGGCTGTCCGGCTTTCACGGTGATCAGCTTTGTGTCGTACTTCATTTGTTCCTCCACCACCTTGATGGTCAATACCGTCGCCTTTCCCTTGCTGCTGGTTTTAGCCGGTGTTACCGGACTGCTGGCGGTGGCAGTTGGCTTTCTGACTTCGAGGGTGGCATTTTGCACATTGCCCACAAAGTCAAAAGCTGTCGTATACGCATTTGCGTAGGTGCCAATGGAATTTGCCGTCGTCACGTCGCGCTGGGAGCGGATCACATCGGCCAGCGGTTTGGTGAACAGCGAAGGCGCTTTCCCTTTGGCCATTTCTTTCCCGTTTACCAGCACCAGCATCTCGCCATTATTCACCAGGCGACTTTCAAAGTCAAATTTGTCGGGCAGCGGTTCAGTCGTAGCCGCCGTGTACACCTGACCATCCTGCTTCACGACCAGGGTCAGATGCCCATCTTTGATGTAGAGTCCGTAGCCTGCCTCCTGACCACCCTGCCCCACAATGAACCCTTCCAGGTCGCGGTTCCCTTTGGCTGCGGTTCCCTTCACAATGATCTCGCGACCGGTTACGTCGGGAGGAAGGGCAATTGTTGTCCGGCGTTGCAGCGTATACGTTTCCTGGTTAATGCCCGCCAGCAGCCGCCGACTCAGGCTCTTGTCAGTAGCCGTAGCGGCGACGGGTTTTTTAGCGGCTTCGGCCAGAAAGCCATCGCGGTGAACGGCGGCGGCGGCAAATAAGGCGCGGGCGATCCATTCGTCGGCTTCGTTTTCGGGTTGCAGCGAGGCCCGGTAGAGCGCCGCGCCAACTGCTTCGGAGGGCGGCACTGACGCCATGGCCAGCATTGCTGCCATGCGCACGTTAAGGTTTGGGTCGTTGATCAGGCCCACTTTTTGCAGTAGCTCCAGCGTCTGTCCGGTAGGCGGCAATACATCGATGGCCGCTTTACGTACGCCAGCCGCCTTATGCGAGAGCGCACCCGACACCGCCCTGAGGGCTTCGGCGTTGGCACCGGTCAACGTACCCAGCCCGTGCAGGGTCCAGATCGCGTGTACCGCCGGGCTGTTTAAGCCAATGGCATCTACATCAGGGTTAGCGATAATGCGGTATAGTTCTGGCAGAATCGCAAGATTTTTGGATTCGACAATCAGCCGCTGCGCCGTCATGCGCCAGAACATATTATCGCTTTTCAGCGCGGCTACCAGCCCGGCCGGGTCATTTTGAGATAGCCGGATTGGCGTATATGGCTGGGCTTTTTTGTAGACGACCCGGTAAATACGGCCAAAGTTGACATCACGCAGGGGGCTGATAAACGCATTGCCCTGGCCACGGGGTTGCTCTTTAAATGGCAGTACCATTAAGGAAGGAGCCTGCCTTTCCACGAACACGTTGTGCTGAATGATGAAGTTATACCAGTCAGCTACCCACAAGGCACCGTCGGGCCCCACTTCGGCCTGTACGGGACCTACCCACTCGTCGGAACTGGCCAGGAAATTCCAGCCGTCTTTCTCGGCAAAACCGGCTCCACTGGGTTCCACAACGGCATTGTGGATGACCCGTACGGTCGGCTCACAGACGAAGGCCACGCGATTCCAGTACGATTTAGGAAAACTACGGGCGGTGTAAAAATGATGCCCGGCCGCTGAAGTAAAGCCACCCACCACATCAACCTGCCGCATGTTCGGAGTCATGGTGTGGGAGTCGTAGTGACCATCGATTTTCTGAACGGCCTGCATGGTCGAGCCGGGCAAATTTCGCTGCATGTACCGGGAAGGCATCGAATAATAAGCGCTGTGCGTGTTATTGGCCGTTGAGATAAACACGTTGTTATCTTCTGAAAAGCCAAGTCCCCAGGTATTGTTACTGGTATTGGCCAGGAAATCAACGCCCGTTCCGTCGGGGTTGAGGTTATACACCCCCGTCCGGAAATTCATCGCTTTTCCGTCGCGGGTGGTGCCGGCATAGCCCGAGCCAACCACGCCCCAGATTTTATTATTGAAGCCATATTGCAGGTTAGAGGGGCCAAAATGGGTGTCGTTCTTTTCCCAGCCACTCATGATAGTTTCGCGCACATCGGCTTTATCATCGCCATTGGTGTCTTTCAGAAAGACAAGGTTCGGAGCCATCGCAATCACCACACCACCATTGGCAAAGACCATGCTGGTGGGAATGTTCAGCTTGTCGGCAAACACCGTGAACTTATCGGCTTTACCATCGCCATTGGTATCCTCACAGATTTTGATGCGGTCATTGGCGGCCCCATCTGTTTCCAGAAACGTATTCGGATAATCGACCGATTCGACGATCCAGAGGCGACCCCGTTCGTCCCACGACATGGCGATGGGGTTGGTAATATCGGGCTCAGCGGCAAAGAGTTGAATATCAAAATCGACGGGCACCTGCATCAGCTTTTTAGACTCTTCGGGTTTCAGCGCCTCCTGCATTTTCGGTACCATGTAGCGCTTCGAATAATCGCCAATGGCAATACCCGCCGCCTCGTAGATGTCGACATTGGGGATCGTCAGTTGGGCAATCTGCTTCTTCACGGGTTCGCCCAGCGCCCACAGCACGCCGTTATTGACTAAGGCCCGAAAGCCGGGATTTGTCCAGGTGCTGTCGTTATGGCCGTAGGCCGTGTAGAAGACCCGGCCTTTCCCCTGCGTACGTACCCAGGTGTAGGGTTCCTGTCGGTCGCCCTCCTGCCGGGTTGTCAACACGGTCATGTCGGGGTTGAGCTGCTGATGCACATAGGTTTCGTCCCAGGACGTGGTAAACGGGACCAGACCCTGCATAACCGGATGGTTTTTGGCTACAATAGTCTCGGCAAACGAGCCTGTTTTGTGCGACTTAAACTGCCCGCCTATCGTCTTGATGTACCAGGCCGAATTTTTAAAGCAGCCCGAGGCCGAATGAAGCGGAATCAGCCCCTTACCCCCCTCCACAAACGCCCGCATCGCCTGTTCCTGAGCAGGGGCCAGACTGTCATGATTGGCGTAGATGATCAGCCCGTCGTAGTGGCTCAGGTTTTCAGCGTTCAGGTCATTGAGGTCTGTGGTGTAGGTCAGGTTCACCCCTTGTTTAAAGAGCGAGATGGCCAGCCAGGGTGCGTACTTCCCCGAATCGTGGTGTTTACCCACATTACCCAGAAACAACACCTCGCCCCGTCGGGAAGCTGTAGCCGCAGAACGGCCCGAAGGTGATCCTGACTGGGTGGGGCTTTGCCGGTTTGTCGAGACTGTATTGGTGCATCCCTGGTATAGCATACAGGCCAGCACCAGCGGAAAAAAAGACAATTTCATAAGCTCGTCTTAAAGTTGAAAAAAAGAGTTATCCCTTACGGCTGAAGCCAGACCTGCTGCGTAAAAGCACCATTGATCGCTGCGTCCCACACTTCGACACGTATCCAGGTTTTGTTTTTGAGGTTGGTGGCAAACCGGTACTGTTTTTTGCCGAATGGCAGCGTGCTGGTCAGGTCAATTCGCTCGCGGTATACCTGTTTACCATCACCGGAAATGATCTCGGCAAACGTGAGCGGAAACGTCCAGTCAATGGCCAGCGCAACCGTAGCTTTGCCGTCGGGGGGTAAGGCTAAGGGTTTCGCCCGCCCCTTTCCCGTTGACCGAGAACGCAGGCAGCATCACCTCGCCGGTTGTGACAAAGAAGCGGCCCTGTTTCATTACGTCCAGCACCGGTTGCCAGCCCTGCTTGTAGTCGGGGAGTTTATCCAGCTGCAGGTAGTTGACATTCAGGTGGGCGTAGGTCTCGTTCTCCGGCTCCATCGAAAAGATGTCGGATTCGGCAATGACATGCTTCTTGTAGCCCCAGTTCGCCATATCATCCATCAGATCCAGCACGCGGCGGCTCAGGCGGGGTTCCGACAGGTCGGCCGGGATGTTCTTCCAGGCGGCCCCGAAGAAATGATCGGACTTGTAGAAGGCTTCATCTTTATACTTGTCGGGGAAACCCGTTGAGCCTTTCGTACGGGCGTGGGCGGTCCAGGCCAGCCCATTTTCAGCTTCCAGCAGCTTCAGCATATCGTTCTTGTCGGCAATCCGATACACTTTTCCGTACTGAGGGTCATCCATCACAAACGGCATTTCGGCCTTCCGCGACATGATCCAGTAGACGGGCTTGGGAAAGAAATCGAGCCAGTGCCCGCCGAAAAAGTTGTTTGGTTCTTCACCGGGTAGCAACAAAAAGTCGTTGTCCGACAAGCGTTCGCACTCACTAAAAAGCGTTTTCAGCTCTAGTAACCGCTGATCATCGGGCCCTTTGGGATGGCCAGGGCCATGAAATTCGGCCAGGTGCACAATGTTGACGCCCGAATTTTTGAAGACGTTCACGAAGTTGGGCACCCTGGGCACGGGCTTGCCGGCCAGTACCGTTTTCATGGTATGCTCATTATGAAAATGGCTCGACATGGTTTTGTAGCCAGCCACCACCGGGTACTTATCGTTATGCGTAAATCGCTTCACCTCGTTCAGGGTGCGGGCTGGCGAATCGGTGCTAATCAGACAGAAAAAGTTGAGTCGCTGCTGCGTGCCGGGAGGGGCATTGACCCAGGGCACCCAGCGTTTGTCGCCCATCAGATCCTGACGAATGCCAATTCCGAAATCAGGCACCAGGCTGCGGTAGTTGGTTCCGTACCAGGTAAAATCCAGGTTGTAAGCTTCGTCTAACGGGTAGAAATATTGGTGCGGGGCCGGAAAGACGGCCAGGCTCCCGTTCGCATGGCTGGCAATAATGGTCCGGTATTTAACGGCCTGTGCTTTGTTGGGTTGGGTCAGATCTGCCGGTATCTGCTGCATCTGGTTATCCGTATCGGACCATGACAGCGTAGTCCATCCCGGTTTTTTGCCCACCAGCCCCGCGTCGTACAGAATAGCCGTGGAGTCGACCTGCGTGGCCATCACGGCGGCCACATTGAACAGCGGGCTTCCCTGATACACGGTGATTTCAATCGCACCCTTGAACGACGCCGCCTGCACATCGCCAATGCGCACTACCGTTCTGCTGCCCATGGTTGTTACACTGGCCTGTCGTCTGATCAATTCAACGGCGTAGGCTTTTGACGGTAGCTTGTTTGTTTTATCGAAAAAGATGTTCCACCCATTTTGAGAAATCAGGTCCCGTTTGCCTACCGTCAGCACAAAGGCGGGGTTCAGATCGGTGGCAACGTCAGTGTATCGGCCTCCCTTCGACAATTGAATATGGCTGAAAAGAGGCCTGTTGGCGGCCAGGCTAACCACCAGCCGGCCGGTTTCTTTACCGGTTGTGGGCCAGCTAAGTACCAGCTCATCACCCTGCCGACTAACCGTTGTGGGGCTGTTTTTGGCCAGCCTCGACAGATCAAGCGGTATCTGAGCTGAGGCCGTCAGGGCCAGCAGCCAGACTAGAAAAAAGCTGTTTTTCATAGCTGGGTACCGGGCAGACACAGGATCAGAAAAAGCGTGTGTAATTTGTTCTCCATGACAGGGTTGAGAAAGACGAACAGGGGTAAAACCAGCCGAAAGCCAGGGCCTACTGTCGGTATAGCCCAGTGGCTACTAACTTCGAGGCAGGTAGTGCAGCGCAACTTTCTGAAATGATGCGAATTACTTTGGCAGAGCATTCAGGAAGCAACACGGTTTTACCCCAGGCAGAACGAACGCTAACCACCAGTGAATTGGCCCACTCTGGCCGGAGACGGTTCTCAGGCAGAGTTGGGTAAACTGAGGGTAACGATAAAAACCGGCCTGCCGAAGCGGGGTAGCAATGGGGCGGTTAGCATCAGGTTACCGATAGTAGCTGAGTAGTTATATCAGTTCTTGTTTTCTATAGTAAGTTAGCAAATCCGTATAGCTGTGCCTGTGCTCCTGGGTTCAGTTTATCCTGCGGGTTCTTTATCCTTTATCCCCTATGACCTCCCTATATACATATTATGAATAAGTCCAGTTTTATACACAGCTGTCTGCTGACAGTACTGTATTCTTCTGTAAGTTTTGCCCAGGTCCCTTTAACAGCGACTGATCTATTTCAGGAAGGTATTCAACTGAAAAGTAAAAAAGATTACGTCGGTGCGGTCCGGGCATTTTCGGCCAGTATTGAGCTTACTCCACTGCCAGTGACCTACTACAACCGGGCATTGGTCAAAAGCAGCTTAAACGACCTTCAGGGAGCCGTTGCCGATCTTGACCACGCAATTGACTCGAATCCTCAGTATACCGACGCGTATCTACAACGAGGGATCAACCGAAGTCAGCTAAAAGACTACCCTGATGCTATTCGTGACTTTACCCGGGTCATCGAGCTGGATCAAAATCACGCGCTGGCCCTTTATTATCGGGGCATAAGCCGAATGAAGGTTAGTCTGTTCACCACTGCATTGGCTGATTTTAATAAAGCTGATCTGCTCTCGCAGAACAACGACCCCAATCTGGCTACGGTACGAGGGCAATGTAAAAGCGCACTCAATGATTTTAAAGGGGCCATCGCCGATTTTACCAAAGCACTTGCCAAGGCACCCGGCAAGGCGCAGGCGTTAACCGGACGTGGTTACGCGTATTACCGGATCAGAAATAACAAAAGTGCGTTGGCTGATTTCAACCAAAGCATCTCGTTGTTCGCTGGCGATGCAGAAACATACTACAAACGCGGGCTTGTTAAAATGCGGCTGAACACGTTTGCAGACGCTCAAACTGATTTCGACAAAGCCATTCAACTTGATCCAACCCATTACCGCGCCTTGTTCAGCCGGGGTTATTGCCAAAGTCGCCTTGGCGGAAAAACGGTGAGCCTTACCGACCTCGATAAAGCCATTGAGTTCAGCAGTGTGACCAGTAAAGCAAAACCCTACTACAGTCCGTTCATTGTCGAGACGATCATGCCGATGCTGAGCTACCTGATGCGGGATAAGTATCAGACCAACGAAATAGCCGAAGACCGGGCGGACCTCTTTGTGCTGAGGGGTCTTTTCAAAAATTCCATGGGCGATACCAGGGGCTCACTCATTGATTTGAACCAGGCAGTAGAACTGAATCCAGCCAACAATGAATCGTATGTGGCACGTGGGCTTATCAAGTCGTCAACCGGCGACCAGAAGGGGGCTGTACTCGACTGCAACACAGCAATTAAGCTGAATGCGGCCTACGCTGAAGCCTATTATCTACGGGGCGTTATCCGGTATGACGGTGGTGATGAGCAGGCTGGCTGCACGGATCTGAGACGGGCGGGCGAGCTTGGCTACATGCAGGCTTACGCCATTATAGGGTCGAAGTGCAACCACGTCGGTGTGCGTAAGTAAAGGCAGGCGTAAAGGCGCTGTCCTTGCGGAACAACTCAGATTACCATCAGCACCTTGCCCATCACCCGTCGGCCCAGCATGTCGTTGAGCGCATCGGCGGCCTGCTCTAACGGGTAAGTGGCGTGAATATGCGGCACAAGCTGCCCCTGCTGCCAGAACTGAAGCAACTCCTGCACGTTCTGCCTGTTCTCTTTCGGCTGCCGTTCGGCGAAGGCTCCCCAGAAAACACCCACCACTGAGCAGCCTTTCAATAATGGCAGGTTGAAGGGCAGACTCGGAATGGGCCCGGCAGCGAAACCAACGACCAGGTATCGGCCACCCCAGGCCATTGACCGGAGCGCAGGCTCGGCCATATCGCCCCCAACGGGGTCATAGATCACATCGACGCCTTTCTTGCCAACCAGTTCGTTGAGGCGATCGCGAAGGGGCTGACTGGTATAGTTGATGGTTTCGTCGGCCCCATACCGGCGGCAAAGGGCCAGCTTTTCGTCGGTCGAGGCGGCGGCAATTACGCGGGCACCCATCAGCTTACCGAGCGTTACAGCCGCCAGACCAACGCCACCCGCTGCGCCTAGCACCAGCAGAGTTTCCGGATCGCCGGACCGCCCGGTCTGTAACTGCGCCCGTTGCTTCAGGGCGTGGTACGAGGTGCCATAGGTGTACATGAGCGAAGCCGCCGTTTGGTAATCCATCCCATCAGGCATGGGGAACGTCTTGAGGGCGTCGGCCAATACGCCCTCGGCAAAACCACCCCAGCCAGTTAGCGCAAACACCTTGTCGCCGGGCTTCAGATGCCTCACATCCTTCCCTACCTCGCGCACGATACCAGCCACTTCGCCTCCCGGCGAGAATGGAAAATCGGGCTTAAACTGGTATTTGCCCTCGATAATCAGGGTATCGGGGAAGTTAACCCCGCAGGCTTTCACCTCGATAACGACTTTTCCCGGCCCAGCTTCAGGCCAGGCAACTTCATCGACGGTCAGGGAGTCGGGCCCACCAAACTGATGGCAGAGAACGGCTTTCATGAGCAAATCGCGTGTAGTTAAACGTACATCTTCGCGTCGTCGAGCGTAATGATCTCCCCACACATGATGACGAGCCGCTCAACAACGTTACGTAATTCCCGTACATTACCCGTCCAGGGGAGCGTTTGAAGGTAGGTCATTGCCGCAGGCTCGATCGCCTTCACGGGTGCATTGTATTCAAGGCTGATATCGTGCAAAAACTTATCAGCCAGCAACGGAATGTCTTCTCTGCGATCGGCCAGAGCGGGTACATGAATGACAATGACGCTGAGGCGGTGGAAAAGATCTTCGCGAAAATTACCCGCCGCAATCTCTTTACGCAGGTCTTTGTTGGTGGCCGCAATGACCCGCACTTTCACCTTGATTTCTTTATCGCCCCCCACACGGGTAATCTTACTTTCCTGCAACGCCCGCAGCACTTTCGCCTGGGCCGACAGGCTCATATCGCCAATTTCATCCAGAAACAGCGTACCGCCGTCGGCCTGCTCAAACTTACCGAGACGCCGTGACGATGCACCAGTGAAGGCACCCCGTTCATGGCCAAACAGCTCACTTTCAATAAGTTCTCCTGGAATAGCCGCACAGTTTACTTCGATCAGCGACATGTTGGCCCGGTTCCCTTTTTCGTGGATTCCTTTGGCCACCATTTCTTTTCCTGAGCCGTTGGGACCAGTAATTAATACCCTGGCTTCTGTAGCGGCGACCCGGTTGATGGTTTCCTTTACCCTGCGTATTGGGTCTGATTCGCCAACGATTTCGTTGAGTTTGTAGATTCGCTTTTTGAGTGTCTTCGTCTCGGCTACCAGATTCGATTTTTCAATGGCATTACGAACCGTAACCAAAAGCCGGTTCAAGTCAGGTGGTTTCGTAATAAAATCAAAGGCACCCCGTTTGGTTGCCTCTACCGCATTCTCAACATTGCCAAAAGCGGAAATCATGATGAACTGGGTTCCGCGCTCAGCTTCATTTGCTTTTAGCAGCATCTCCAGGCCGTCCATCTTAGGCATTTTTATATCGCATAAAGCGACATCATACTGCGCGTTAAGCACCATCTCAAGGCCTTCTTCGCCGTCTTTGGCCTCATCGACCTCGTAGCCCTCATACTCTAAAATATCGCGCAGGGCTGCCCGGATACTCTTTTCGTCATCAATGATGATGAGTTTGGCCATAAAGTGTATAAGAAAGCTAGTCGATAGATGTGGATTAGGTACCGGTTTCTACAAGTCGGCAGCACATCAGTTGCTTTAACAAATCGAAGTAAGGTCATTACACGGAAGGAAACAACATCCGGCTGTATTTTGTGGCGCTACGCCCCCCAACGGCCTACGGTACACCGCTTTTCTACCGGGCAAAAAAAAGCTGACCAGATGTGGTCAGCCTTTCCCAATCGCTTCCTGTCTTTACCGGCCGCTGCCCATCGAATTGCGGCCGCGCAGCTTCGTATTCAGTTCGCGGGCCACTTTAAGGGGTATTTTCACCAGTAGCTCCGGCGGCTACTTATTTTCGACAAATTCACAGCGCCACCAGCAGATTACAGCCCCGTACATCGGCATTATCGAACCGGCCCATGATTCGGAATGCCCCCGAATCACCTTCATACTGCCCCAGATCCTGCGTTTCAATGAAAGCACACGAATCCAGATTGGCGAGGTCTACCACATTTACGCCTCCAGTTTGCTTTCCGGTCGTTTCGCCAGGAGAATAACTGTGGAAAGGGTCGTTGAGGTCGCGGAGGCGAACCCGGATAGTTGCCCCCGGCTGGAATACACCCGCGCCCGTCGAATAAGCCTGCGAGAGCAGTTCGGTCATTCCGTATTCGGAATGAATAGCCGACACGCCTAATTGCGCCGTCAGTTGTGCGTGTACTTCTTCCCGAAGCATCTCCCGGCGGCGACCTTTCATACCCCCGGTTTCCATAACCACAAGCCCCGGATGGTCCCCTACCCACTGAAGCGATTCTGGTGCTTGATCAACCCAGTCGAGCAGGCCGAAGGTAACCCCAATCAGTAACACCTTTTTAGCGGGTCCAGTCTGTTGTGCCGCTTCATTCGGTCAGGTGGCGAAGGCGGTTGGTTAATTCAGCGTAATTGTTCAAAAAAAAACCAGACTGACCCGAGCCCGCCAGCGCCATAAACCGCTGAACCATATATAGCAACGACGAGTTATTTCGTTCCAGATACGACGGCAGCAAACCCAGGATATGAAACTGGTCGAGTGGCCCGTAGGTAGCCTCGAACAGCCGCTGGCAAACAGCATCGTACAACGGCAGATCGGCCACCAGATGCCTGCTGGTTGTGGTGCCGGTGGTACCGCTGCTGGCAAATTCAGTGGAGTTTGGCGCGTCGGGAATCAGGATGCGGTGGGTCTTGAAAAAGCCAATTGGCAGAAACGGCACCTCGGCCACTGACCGAATCGTGTCGGGTTGGTGGCGCAGGTGGCGCAGATAGGCCGCATAAACAACATTGTAGCGGGCCTGGTATCGGAATAGATCGAGGGCCAGTGCATCGAAATCGGTTTCCGTTACGTTTAGAATACGTTGCCGTAGCGATGATCGCCAGTCGGTTTGGGATAAAAACACAGTAGCTTGCAAAAATTCAGTACGTTAACAGCATGCGCAGACAACTAATTCATCAGGGACTACTGGCGGCGGCCCTAGCGGTAACCCTGACGGCCTGTTTCACAGAACCTAACTACAGCGATACCCCGGAGATTCGCCTGGTTGGTCCGCCCGTAAAAGTTACGCTGGAAGCAGGTACTGGCGTGGGCCAGGCACGGCGTGATTCCGTGATTATGACCATCAGGCTACAGGACGGCACCGGCGACATTGGCGAAGACACCCGCGACTCGACGAGGCAACGCGTGGTATTCGGCAAGGAGACTTGGGGGAATTACGAAGTGAAGACCTTTGAGTTCGCCAATGGTACGTACAAGGAGCTGCCGTCGAGCGATAACCGGAAGCTGTTTTTCCCCCGTTCGCCCCTTGGCGAGCAGAAAGGAGCCGTTGAAGGCGACATTGATTTCAGCCAGGTATTCTTTTACCAGCGCCCCTTCCGGATGGCCCCCGTCCGATTCCAGGTACGTATCCGCGACCGTGCCCTACACGTCAGTAACACCATTGTGACCGATACGATCTCGGTACCGTTGAATGGGCGGTAATTTTCAAGGTTCATGTCTCAGGTTTCAAGTGCTCTCGCTAATCACGCAAATCATTTGCGTGATTAGCAAAGCACTTGAAACCGGAGACATGAAACTTGACACTTCTCTAACTCACCTTCTTTGGCCCTCGTAGCGTGAGCAGTGAGGGCCTTTTTTTGCGCACTACCCCTACTTCGGGCAATTCACCCGGTTCGCGATGAAGCACAATGCGGAACGTTGTTCCTTTGCCCACCTCCGACGATTTCACGAACAGGCGACCTTTATGGTATTCCTCCACAATTCGTTTTGCCAGCGTTAGACCCAGGCCCCAACCCCGCTTTTTGGTGCTGTAGCCCGGCGAAAATACCTTCCCGACGCTCGACTTGCTCATGCCTTTACCCGTGTCGGTGATGTCGATCCCCACTTCGTTGTTGGGCAGGGGCAACAACCTGATCCGTAACTCACCCACCCCAGCCATCGCATCGACGGCGTTTTTGCAGATATTCTCGATTACCCACTCAAACAGGAGCCGGTTAATGCGCACCATCAGCGTGCTTGGCAAGTGACTTTCTACGGTCATCTTCACTTTGGTAGATATGCGCCGGGCCAGATAATTGGTGAACTGGGTTACCACCTCATCCAGATTTTCATCTTTCAGGGTTGGCATAGAGCCAATGCTGGAGAACCGGGCCGTGATGGTTTCCAGGCGCTGCACATCCTTTTCAATTTCGTCGGTTACTTCAGCCTCGTAGTGCTCCGGGTCGGTGCGCATGTAATCGACCCAGGCCAGTAAGGATGAGAGCGGCGTACCCAGCTGATGCGCCGTTTCTTTGGCCAGCCCTACCCACACCCGATTCTGTTCAGCGCGCCGTGAGGAGCTAAACGACAGATAGGCCAGCACCCCCAGGGCCGCCAACGTTGCCAGGAGCGCAAGGGGGAAATAATTCAACTGCCTGAGTAACTTGGAATTTGTGTAATAAATAAGCCCAAAGTTTCCATCATCTATGTCTACTTTGATGGGATAGTGGCTTTTTCGCATCTCCTTCACCTGCTCTTTTAGGTAGACATTCTTTTCTTCGTCGGTAAGGTTTGCTGGAAAATCGATGTTCCGCTGGCTCGCTGGTTCATTGTGCTCGTTGATATAGATAGTTGGTATAGCGTTATTTTTATTCGTTTCAATAATTTCAGTGACAATAAAGTTAATATTCTCCTGATTGTCAGCCGTTTGAAATAGCGTAAGTCAGCGCTTTCGCATAGAGCTGCACATACTGCTCTTCGCGTGCTTCAAGCCTCGTAATAATTCGCTGCGTGAAAAGCAGTGACCCCGTTCCTACCAATAGTAGGTTCAGCGCCACGATAATCTTCATTATATTGTTCTGACTATATATATCGAATGACCTCAGCATAGAACCACCGCTTAATTAGTACCCTTAATTATGACAAGGTAACGAATCGAAGAACCCGAACGTACATACAGGTGTTTCTATAGTAAGCAGCTCAGTTGGATTTTATAAAGAAACCGGTTTGTTTATTTATATAAATTCTAAATAGTACATCTCGCTGCTTCATCGTCTAAGTAGAGTGTTTTGTGCTGTAATTTTGTCTACCGTTTAGCTGTTGGCTAGGCGTATTCGCTATGTTTGACGTTTTTAAATCAATCAGTTTATCTCACAAAACGGCCCCATTGGCGGTACGTGAGCTAATTGCACTCAACGAAGAAGAAGCCAAACGGCTGATGCTCCGTTTGCGCGATATGTTAGGCCTTTCTGAGCTACTGGTTGTCTCGACCTGTAACCGCACCGAAGTGTATTACACCGCTTCGGAAGATCATAATGCTACCATTGCGCGGTTGTTACTGATCGAAAAGGGCCTCACCGCTACCGATGACTACCTTCCTTATTTTCAGCTGATACCTGAACACGCGCTGGCTGTCCGGCATTTGTTCGAGGTGTGCGTTGGCTTGCACTCGCAGGTGATCGGCGATATGCAGATTCCCAACCAGGTAAAGCAGTCGTATCAGTGGTCGGCAGACCTCGATATGGCCGGCCCGTTTCTGCACCGGCTGATGCACACGATCTTCTTCACCAACAAGCGTGTGGCGCAGGAAACCTCGTTTCGCGATGGGGCGGCGTCGGTATCGTATGCCGCCGTTGAACTGATCGATGAGCTGGTGGGCGAGCGGAGTGACCCGAATGTGCTGGTTGTAGGCCTGGGCGAAATTGGGGCCGACGTATGCCGGAATCTGGCTAACCGGGGCGTTAAACACATTACGCTTTGTAACCGCACCCGATCTAAAGCCGAAGAACTTGCCCGCGAATTGCAGGTACGCTTCGCCGACTTCGATCAGCTGGCAGCCGAAATTCAGCAAGCTGACGTAATTATCTCGGCGGTTCAGCGCGACGAGCCACTGTTTACGCCCGACCTGCTGCGTGGAGTCAATGTGCTCACCTACAAATACTTTATCGACCTGTCGGTACCGCGCAGTGTAGACGCGGCCGTAGAGCAAATTCCGGGTGTGCTGGTCTACAACATCGACCACATCCGCTCGCGGACTGACGAAGCCCTGAACCGGCGACTGGCGTCTATCCCGCAGGTAGAGGCAATCATTGGGCAGGCTACGGCCGAGTTCGGCGACTGGTCGAAGGAGATGATGGTGTCACCCACGATTAATAAGCTGAAGAACGCGCTGGAGCAGATTCGGAAGGAAGAGATTGCCCGTCATTTGAAACACCTTGGCCCCGACGAGTCAGAGCGGGTTGACAAGATTACGCGGGGTATCATGCAGAAAGTGCTCAAGCTTCCTGTGCTGCAGTTAAAAGCCGCCTGTAAGCGTGGCGAAGCCGAAACATTGATCGATGTGCTGAACGACCTGTTCAACCTCGATAGCCAGCCTATCGATGCTGGCGACTCTTCCTTGCATTACTAACCTACGATTCCATAGATAGTGAGCCCCGACCAGAACTGGCCGGGGCTTTTTTGTGTGGGCATGGGGCGGGGTGGGCTTAGTATAAACTGGCGGGTGGGCGCTTTTTTGGTCAAACTACGTTGCCTCAGGCATTTGATTAACGTAAACTTCCTGCTCTGTGAAAACCACCAAACTGTTATTGCCTGCTGCGCTACTGCTCAGCCTCTCACTCACCGCTACGGCCCAGGTAGGAGTCGGTACAAAAGCTCCCAAAGGAGCCACCGTTTATTTCGATGGCACCCAAAAAATGCGCGATGCCAAGTGGACGTACTGGGATGGACCAGGCCGCGTGGCCACGCTGCCCATTCAGTGGCCAATGACCCAGGACCCCGTCGACGGTGGACCGGTGATGAGCAGTAACGATCCGGCCTCGGCAGGTGGTAAGTATGGCTCAGCGGATTTAGTCACTAAAGACACCTTCAAAGATGCCCGCATCCACGTGGAATTTCTGATTCCTACGGCAGGCGGCAACAGCGGTGTGTATCTGCAGAATCGCTACGAAATTCAGGTGCTGGATGGCGACTCGACTACCCACGGTATGGCGGCGGTGATCAACGAAGCGGCGTCTCCTTACAGTGCCTATAATGGCCCTGGCAAGTGGAACGCCTATGATATCACCTTCCGGGCGGCGCGCTTTACCAATGGCAAACTGACCGAAAAGGCGCAGGTAACCATGTACTTCAACGGGAAAAAGGTACATACCAACCAGCCCATCAGTCAGGTATGGGGTGGCCCGAAATCGGGCATCGATGGCGGCAACGAGGGTGGAAAAGGCATTACCGATACCCCAGGCGGCCTGAAACTACAGGCCGAAGGGCATAACGTAATGTACCGCAACGTCTGGATCAAGCCGCTGGACCTAACCAAACCAGTGACCGATTTTTAGATTGGTGATCGGTGATTGGGTAATTGGTTAATTAGGTAACTGGTTATTAAATGTTACCCCAGCCACCCAATCAACCAGTTATCCAATTACCCAGTCCCCAATCAACCAATTACCTATTCTCCCCGGAGTGCATCGACGGGGTCGGTTAGGGCGGCGCGGAAGCTTTGGTAGGAAACCGTGAGCAGCGCCACTAGTATAGCGAGTAGGCCGGCACCGATGAAAATCCAGCCGTCGAGGGTGATGCGGTAGGCATACGCACTCAGCCACTCATTCATTCCCCACCACGCCAGCGGTACAGCCAGCAGAATGGCAATTAGCACCAGTTTCAGAAAGTCTATGGATAAGAGCGCTACCACGCTTGGTACGCTGGCACCCATTACCTTTCGAATGCCGATCTCTTTGGTGCGTTGCTCAGCCATGTATGTAGCCAGTCCAAACAGACCCAGGCAGGCAATCACGATGGCCAGTACGGCAAAGGTGTCGGCCATGGCCCCAATGGGGCGTATCTGGTCAAATTTGCGCTGATACTCCTGATCCACGAAACTGACATCAAACGGGAAGGCCGGATTGTACTGCGTGAAGATCGCGGCCGCTTTTTTCAACGCTGTCTCGGTAGGCATGGCGGGATTAAGGCGGTAGTTGATCACGTCTGACCAGTTTTGGCCTTTAACAAACATAGGCGGCACTTTATTGAAGGGAGAGCCCCAGATAAAGTCGGCAAAAACGCCAACGATCCGGTACGTGACTCTATCATTCCTGATCAGTTGCCCAAGCGGATCGTTGAACCCCATTGTTTTGGCCGCAGTAGCATTAATCAGGCAGGCGGTTGTATCGGTGGGGTACGTCTGCTGGTCGAGGTCACGCCCGGCGATGAGTTTAACGCCCATCGTTTTCACGAAGTCACCTGAGCAGGTCAGCTGGTCGAACGTGATCTTCGAGCCGGGAGGTTTGCCTTTCCACTCAAGGCCCCAGGTGTTGCTGTACGATTCGGTAATGGCCCCGTTGGTTTTACAAACAGCCGTGGCTACGCCCTGCGCCAGTAGCTCGCTCCGAATAAGCGCGTAGTTCTTTTCTATATCCCCCGTGAACCGGCTAAATACCAGGTTATTCCGGTTGTAGCCTATATCCCGTTGCTGCGTGTGGGCGAGTTGCCGTTTCACCACCAGGGTACTGATAAGCAAGGCCACGGTAATCAGAAACTGAAAGACGACCAGCACCTGCCGGGGCGCCAGTTTGCCCCGTATCGCCACCAACCGGCCTTTCAACACCCGGATTGGCTGCAGAGACGATAGGAAAAACGCCGGATAGCTCCCCGCCAGCGTACCCGTGAGTAAGATAAGCAGCAGGCAGGCCAACCAGAAACGAACATCGCCGTATGGAATGCGGAGCTGTTTGGTAATCAGGCTATTCAAGGCTGGCAGGGCTAGTTGCGCCAGCAACAGAGCCAGGGCAAACGAGACCGTTGTGAGCAACAGCGATTCGCCCAGAAACTGCCTGATCAACGACCATCGGCCCGCCCCCACTACCTTGCGAATGCCTACTTCGCGGCCCCGCTTCTCAGATCGGGCCGTGCTCAGATTCATAAAGTTAATACAGGCCAGCAACAGGATAAAGCCCGCTATGTAACCCGCCATGCTGACGTAGACGATGGCTCCGCCACTTTCAACCCCATTCTCGAATTGACCGTAGAGATGCCACTGCGCCGAAGGGTAGAGGAACACCTCATTGTCTTCAGTGCCTTTCGAGTTGCGGATTGTAATGTCGCGCACCTTGGCGTTGACGGCGGCTACTGACGCTGTCGGTGCCAGTTCAACAAACGTACGCACGTAGTTATTACCCCAGTACGCATAGTCGTCGCCTGTTTTGGTTCGGTAGGCCCAGGGCAGAAGCATGTCGAAATCAAATTCCGAGTTTTTCGGCAGGTCTTTCAATACACCGGACACCATGAAATTTTCCTGATTATTTAGCCGGATAACCTTACCCATTGGGTCGGCGGCACCGAATAGCTTTACTGCCGCCGACTGAATCAGTACTACCGAATTGGTACCATTGAGGGCTGTTTTCGGGTTTCCCTGTAGCAGCGGGAAGCTGAACATCGTCAGAAAACCGGGGTCGGTAAAGCTGGCGTCGAGGTTGATCCGGGCAGTGCCGTAGTTGGTTAAATACGGTTGTTTCCAGAGCATCCGGGCCGATTCCACAATCTCCGGAAATTCAGCCTTCAGGGCGGGCCCCAGGGGGCTTGGCGTCGATGCCCAGCAGTGAACGGCTCCCTCGAATGTATTCCGGTTATAGGCTTTGTAGAGTTGAGGCCCTTTGGCGTGAAACCGATCGAAGCCCAGTTCGTCGGCGATGTTTACACCAATCAGCAGGGCGCAGGCCATCCCCAAAGCCAACCCCACCACATTGATTAAACTCTGAGTGCGGTTCCGCCAGAGCGTACGAAAAGAAACCAGCAGGTAATTGCGCAACATATAGTAAGGCTATTTGGGCAGAAAAATAGAAAACACAGCACCTGTACCGAGTTGACTGGTGGCCACGATGGCGCCGCCATGGGTTTGAACCACGCGGCGACATACAGCCAGACCTACGCCGGTACCGGCAAATTTATTCTTGCCGTGCAGCCGCTGGAAGACCTCAAAAATGCGGTCGGTGTAGTGCTGGTGAAAGCCAATTCCATTATCGCGTACATCGATTTGCCAATAGGCCCGTCGGGCAGACAGCTCAGTTGGCAGGGTAGCCGGATCGGCAACCTGGCAGGTAACCGCAATCATGGGTTTCTGACCCGGCGGCTGGAACTTCAGCGCGTTGCTTAATAGATTATAAAACAGCTGCCGCAGTTGCACCGCCCGGCCATTCACCGTGGGCAAGGTATCGATCTGCATCGTTGGCTGTGTCTCCTGAATGCGTAGATCGAGGTCGGTCAGGGCCTCGTCAATAACGTCGTTTAAATCAGTAGCAGTAAGGGGTTCTTTCTCCGTTGTCAGGCGGGCGTAGTTGAGCAGATCCCGGATCAGCTCAGACATGCGCCGGGCCGACGATTGCAGGCGGTTGATCATGTCGAGGCCGTTCCCTTCGAGCTGATCCGCATACTGCTCGGCGAGTAATTTGCTGAAGGACTGCACCTTACGCAGCGGCTCCTGGAGATCGTGGCTAGCGATATAGGCAAACTGCTGCAGGCTCTCGTTCGAGTGCAAGAGTTCACGATTCATCTGCGTGAGTTGTTGCTGCTGCTCGGCCAGGCGCGTGATGTTCACAAACGTAAACAGAACCCCATCACCCTGCTTAATGTAGTACCCATCGAACGTGCCCTTCGTACCAAAATGGTCATACGTGAAGGTATTGGCAATAGTTTCGCCCGTTTCGGCAACATACACCAGGGTATTGAACAGCTCAATTGTTTGATAACCGGGAAACAGCGATGAGACCAGTTGACCAGTCATCTGATCGACGGTGAAGCCCACCATTTTCGCATTCAGCTCGTTGGTTACCAGATATTTAAAATCAATAATTTTTTTCGAATCGTCTCTGACAGCCTCCAGGAGCATCATGCCTGAGGGCGACTGATTAACGACCTGCTGAAGCAGAGTTGCCTGCTCCTCCAACCGACGTTTAGCCTCGTGCTGATCATGAATGTCGTTGAAAGACACCAGGAGCGCATCGCCCACTCTCGACACCGATATATCCAGCCAGCGAAAAAGCGAAGGATGAAGGATGTCCTGCCGGAGTGGCTGACCAGTTATATAGACGTCGGCGAATAATTTGGCATGGCCTGATACATGCAGGTTAACATTGAAATCGCTGACCAGCCGACCGGTTAGCTGCTCGTTTGTCTGGTTCAGATACCGCGCTGCGGCCGGATTTACATACAGATAGCGAAAGTCGATCAATGCCCCTTCTTCGTTCCAGACGGGTGCCCAGAGTGAATTGGCCGAGGCCGTGTTTTCAACTATGGTTCGCAGTAAGCCAGTTTGGTAATCGGTTGTGGATGAGGAAAGTACAGGAAAGCAGGGCGGGGGCGCATGGGGTGAGGAGGCCATGAGATAGTCTGTTTGTTACGGGATAAGTAAAGGTACGGCATTTATCAGTGACCCATTCCTTTACTCAGTCGATGAATGACTAATCGGCACGTAATTTCTCGTTTGTTCATCCTAAGCCCAAGGACCCGCCACGCCCATCACCCGTTTAAACCACTGAAAACTTAGTCTGATCGCAGACTCGACACGGGATCGGCCAGGGCAGCGCGTATACTCTGAACAGAAACGGTCAGCAACGCAATGAGGGCCACCAACGTACCGGCACTGGCAAACAGCCACCAGTGTAAAGGCGTTTTTTCGGCGAAATTTTGCAGCCAGGTAGTCATGGCCCACCAGGCTACCGGCGCGGCTATCAGGAATGCAATGCCGACCAGCTTTAGAAAATCCCTGGAGAGCAGCGCCATAATACCAGCCACGCTGGCACCCAATACTTTTCTGACGCCGATTTCCTTGGTGCGTCGCTGCGCCGTAAAGGCAGCAAGTCCGAATAGGCCCAGACAGGCAATGAATATAGCCAGCCCCGCTGCCGCGCTGAACAACTGGCCATATTGCACTTCGGTCTTGTACTGCTCGTTGTACTTCTCGTTGATAAAGAAATAATCGAACGGATTGCCGGGGTAGCTGGCTTTGTAGAGGCGCTCCAGCTCCGCCAGGTGTGCTGTCGTGTTTCCTGGCGCGAGACGTACGGTCAGATAGCCATTATACGAACGCGGAATCAGGATCATGGCTTCGGCGGGCTGCTTGGGCGACTGATGCCGGTAATTGCTCACCACCCCGACAACCTCATAGGTGCTGCCCCACAGTACCAGTTTTCCCACGGCGTCTTTAGCCGACGCAAAGCCCATATCGAGCGCCGCTTTTTCGTTCAGGATAATAGCGCCGCCTTTTTCGTAGGGCACTTCGGTTTGGGCATGGGTGAAATTCTGACCGGCCAGGAGCTTAATGGCAAACGTCGGCAGGTAGTTTTCATCGGTGAAAACCATGTTGTACGTTCGTTTCTCGTCGCCGGGGCGGGGGTTCTGCCGCGTGATACCCGCCGAGCCGAAATTATAGAAGTTGCCCGGCACACTACCCGTATTACACAACGCCTGCACGTAGGCCAGCTGCGCAACCTGTTGCTGAAAGGCTGAACGGCGCGTTTTGAAGTCAGTTTCCTGATTCCCTACCTCCGGGCCTTTGATGGTTAGCAGGCGTTCCATAGTCAGGCCGAGGGGGCGATTGCGCAGGAACTGTACCTGCTGAAACATGACCATCGTGGCCACAATCAGCAGCAGCGCAATACCAAACTGCACAACCACCAACGATTGCCGCAGCCAGGTTGATCGGCCGTGCGTACCTACTCCCCCACGCATCATGTCGACCGAGCGCGTGCGGGTCAGGGCAAACGCCACGTAACAACCCGACATCACCGCCCCCGTTAGTAACGCCAGCAGCCCCCAGAACCAAAGGCCCAGCTCACCCGGCCGACCAGCAAGCAACGTGCCGATGCTCGAGCTGCTTGCCTACGAACTGATTAAATACCGGCTGTACCAGGCCAATCAGTAAAAGCCCAACCCAAGCCCAAGTGCATTGATCAGCAGCGACTCGCTCAATAACTGCCCGATCAATTGCCCCTGAGTGGCCCCGACAACCTTCCTGACGCCAACTTCTTTAGCCCGTGGTCAGGGCAGTGGCGGTACTCAGATTGATGTAGTTGAGCCAGGCGATCAGCACAATCAGTAAAGCCAGCCCGCTTAGCAGGTAAACAAAGGCCAGGCTGCCGCTGGTCACAAACGGATCGCTCAGCGACTGGCCGAGGTGCGAATACATGGATGATTGGAGACGCACCGAGGTGTTGGTTTCGTCGGGCTTTTTACCCCGGTAAAAGGTCGTCAGCTTCCGGGCAAGGGCGTCGGCATCGGTGCCGGGTTTCAGTTGCAGGCAGGCTTGCAGGAAATTACTATTATAGCTGGTGAGGCTGGCCCAGCCGTTCCCGTTCAGGTTGGCCGGATTAGCCAGCGTTTCCAGCGAATAGATCAGATCGAACCGAATGTCAGAGTTCTCCGGCATGTCAATGTAAACGCCGCCTACCGTATAAAGCAGTTGCCCAAACTGACCATTGACCGTGATCGTGTTGCCCACCGCCGGTTGGCCGTCGAAATACCGTTTCGCCGTTGATTCCGACAAAAAGACGGTGTTCGGTTGCTTCAGACTAGCCGCATTTCCACTGGCCAGCGGAAACGAGAATAAGGAGAAAAAGCTACCATCGGCCATGGCTACGTTGGCCTCGCGAAACGTTTTAACCTCACCGCCAGCCGGTTGTACGCTGACGATTCCCTGTGCCGCGCCAGTCACTAATCGGCAGGCATCCTCGATTTCGGGAAAAGCTGCTTTGGCCTCGGGTGCCAGTGCTGATGGGCCAAACTCCCCTGTCTCGCCCGATTTGTCTTCGAGCAACACCCGGTAAAGAGAGGGTAATTTCTGATGAAACTGGTTCACACTCCGCTCAAAGGCGATGTACTCCCAGATCAGCCCGAAAGCCGCGATACCCAGCCCCAGCCCGACAATATTGATGGTAGTAAAGACCTGGTTTTTAACCAGATTACGCAGCGAGATGGTCAGGTAGTGACGAAACATGGCGAAAGGCTTAGTTATAGGTTGTACTACTGGTAATCAACAGCTGTGCCAACTCCCAAAGAAAGCCATTCCAGACGAGTAAATGCACTTTCGGTATTGGGGCTTGTCCGAAAGCGGACGACGTCTGTCCGCTGAATTTAAACCTATAAGGTCTTGGCCACCCCGTCTGAAAAGACCTTATAGGTTTGGCGGTAAACGAGCTATTCTGTGCGCTATCTTTTTGGTATCTTTGATTAAACTCATCTTGCTATGGAGACTACACTCGAACCAATCACCGACACCGACGATGTAAAAATGTCAAGTCTGAATCACTCCGAATTACAAAGCCACTTATCCTTTCTCTTCCGACAAGCTTACCGCCATCAGTATAGTATCTACAGCGAGCTTGACTTCGAATTTGCTTCCGGCAAAACAAGACCGGATCTGTGCATTATGCCGAAAAGGAAAGCCAACTGGTTGGTTGACGAGATCATTGTACGGGACGTACCCATCACCACCATCGAGATTCTGTCACCGGAACAAAGCCTACCCAGTCTCACTGACCGGATCTACAAGAAGCATTTCCCGGCGGGTGTCAAAACGGTTTGGCTGGTTGTTCCTATCGTGCAAACGGTGTCTATCCTATTGCCTGATGGGCAGCAGGTCAACGTATCCACTGGTTTAGTTAAAGACCCCGTAACCGGGATAGAGCTGGCTTTAGCTGATATTTTTGAAGGGTAGCAAAGTTGCGCCGCTAGTTGCCCTGCCCACGAATCAATTTTGTCACAACGTTCAGTTGTGGGTCCGTGTGGTTCAGTATGTCATCAATCGTAATGGGTACGTGGTGGTCGGGCATTGTACCCCGACCCGTTTGTTCTGGCTTTGAAACGGCATTGTTATAGTAAACCAGGGGCGTGCTGACCTGGATGCCCGACTTTGGCAATTCGAGATTAATGAAGCTGCTGCCGTTGCCACCTTCATACGCCCCGCCGGATTCGACGCCCACAAACACCCCTACTTTGTTGGCGTGGGCCACGGCCAGAAACTCCGATGCGGTCGATGCACTTTCGCCATTCATGAGAATATACACCTGCCCTCTAAACCGGTTTGGTTTGGGCAGGTAGCGCTTGGGCTCCCGCGTCTCGCTACCCTGTTTCACCGTAAACGTGCCATCCGTTTCAGCGATCAGTTCATTTTTTACGTTTTTCCGATCGGCTTCAGAGAGGTCTGAAAATTTAATAAAATCGCTGCTATCCGTTACGCTATGCTGCCGGGCGTAGTAAGGCACAGCCGTATCGCCTTTGGCCAGGTACGTAAACAGTTCGATGCCCTGACTATCCCACCCACCGGCATTTCCCCGGAGGTCGACAACCAGGTTCTGAATCTGCTTTTTCTGCAGCCTGATCATCGTCTTATTCATGAACTCCTGAAACCGGGCAATGGCCTGCGCGCCGTTGTTTATGCCTTTACCGCCAAAACCGTCGAACCGCAGGTAAGCTGTATGGGCGAGCGTATCGGGAAACGACAGCCGCCACGGGTGCTTCTGCTTCTTCGTGACATACCAGGTCACCATCTCTCGGTTGATGGGACTTTTCAATATCGTCTTAAGTGACGTACTGAACGTTTTTGCGGGTGTATTAAGCCGCACGGTATCGCCCGCTAAGCTGCGGAACGTGAGCGAGTACGTATCTGGCTGACCGACGAACCAGTAACAAAACAAGGCAAAAAACTCTCCCCGCACCTGACTCTTTGATGATTCAATGTACCCATCGGCCCAGTGATGACGGTATACCTGCCGAAGGACGCTCTCCATCGGCAGCCCGTTAATACTGAGCAGTTCAAAGCCGGGTTTGATAGTCTGGTCGGCTGTCCCATTGAACAGCACATAAGCTCGCTGTTGAAGCGGCAATACAAAAAACGGAATCGTTTTCTGAACACGATTGAATTGTTCACGCCAGTTCTTCTGCGGTAACGCGTGAGTGTGGGCGCAGCGAATGTCGGCCATTAGCGCGTTTACGGTTCCGAAGAAGGTGTAGAACGGCAATGGCTGGTTCAGGCTCCGGTCAATGCTATCCAGTTTGGCCTGCATTACGGCTTTTGGCGTGTAGCGATACAGACCCGGGTGTGTTTCCTCAAGTAACCGACGCAGGTACCGGAAATCGACCTGCATATCGCTCGGCTGAAGAATTTTGCTGGCTAACGAATCGGTTCCGGGTTGGGCGCAACACCAAAAGATGGGCAGGAACAGCAGGCAGATAAGCAATTTCATACTATGTCTTTTTGCCCCAAAACAGGCCAGGAATACCGCTTGTTGCTACTCAAATCTGGATTTGAGCGCTGTTTTTGTCTTGTTGTTCATGTATTCGGTTGGTGAGGCACCCACCAGCTGCTTAAACGTTCGCTGAAAAGTGGCTTGCGAATTGAAGCCGCACTCAAAGGCAATGCCCGTAAGGGTCAGATGTTCGTTGGACGGGTTGATCATCTGGCCTTTCACGGCTTCAATGCGGTGTTCATTGACAAATGTGTTGAAGCTCTTTTGTAGATGCTGGTTAAGCACGAAGGATACCATTTTGGGCGGCAACTGCACATGTCGCGCCACCTTCTCTACGGTCAGTTCGGGGTCGAGGTACAGCGCGTCGACCTGCATGGCTGCTGTCAGCGAAGCGATGGCTTTATCAACCGTCAGCTCAGGTACATTGGTAGTGCCTGCTTTGCGAGTTTTTGATTCAGCCGGATCACCCGCCGAATCGCCCGTCGAATCGGTGCGGGCGTGCAGATACCCTTTTAGTCCCAGCCAGTAGATCAATCCGGCGATAGGAATATAAATGGGATACCAGCCAACTTTATCCAGCAGTGGTCCTCGCCAGGCAGGGATAAGGTACGGCACCAAATGGACCAACCAAATTGCCTGAAACACCAGCAGAGTGGTCAGAAACTGGCGCAGCCAACGCCCATTTTGATGCTGATGCCCGGCTTCCTTTGCTTTACCAGAGAGTGCATACTGGTTAACCCACCGTCGGGCCAGAAGCAGATAAATGCTTAGCGACAGCCAGCGTGGTATGTCCGAGTAGACGTTGTACTCATCAATAACGTGCGCCCACAAGGGTCTGTTCTGGGGATTAACAACGTCCAGCAGCAGCCCGATAACATACGTCCAGCCGATGAGTTTAGCGCCCCAGTCTAAAACGACCGGATAAAACTGAAGCCGATCGGATTTGCCAAGCCGGAATGTCGGGTCAAGCACGGATTTAACGTAGAAATAGATCAGTGGCCCAAACGGCATTGCATTAATGAATGGTACCAAATCCAGCGTCAGGCTTACCCATTTGTTGAAGACCGGCACACTTACCGCCAGGCTCGCCAGCGCCAGTAAACCAATCAGCCATGCCAGCAGCCGGTTCGATAACCGGTTTCCTTTCTGACTAGTCCACAGTAACGTACCCAGTATGAAGCCCTGTAGTGAACCAAACAGCAGAATGATGTCGAGCGGCGCAATAGTCATGGCGTTGAACGTTTGCAGCAAGTTACGTTACTTCCTGCCACGGGCTACTCCAGGTGCGTACCCATGCCTCTCTTATCGATTCAGACCCAACTCAACGCATCGGTTTTGGCCCCATCTATTTCGGTTACGTTGGGCGCAGGGCGTTGTGAGCCATTAAAGCTCATGACTGTCATCCGGCGCTCGGCAACGCCTTGCCCGGTCAGTCAGAACCGTACTGTTATTACCCGATGCTCCAACAAAGCCCAGTTGCTAACCTTTACCTACTTGAGGTGGTAGATGGTGTTTACACGCTATGAAAACCGTCATCATCACCGGCGCGGGACAGGGAATTGGCCGCGCCACCGCTGAGTTCCTGCTGAACCATAACTACGCCGTTTCGCTTTGGGAAGCCGACCCCGATGCCCTTACCGAAGTGGAGGCCGACCTAAGTGCAGCGCATCCCAACGCCCAGTTTCTTCGGTGCGATGTATCTGATGAGAAGTCGGTCCGGCAGGCTGTTAAGCAGACCGTCAGCCGGTTTGGCCAACTCGATGCGCTGATTAATAATGCGGCGATCATGCAGGAGAAAGCCATCGACGACCTGACGCTGGACGAATGGAATCAGGCGATTGGCGTAAATCTGACCGGGATGTTTCTGTGCGCCAAATACGCCGCGCCGCACCTTCGCCAGCAGCGGGGTACCATCATCAGCCTCTGCTCGACGCGGGCGTTTCAGTCGGAGCCCGACACATTCGGCTATTCGGCCAGTAAAGGGGGTATTTTCGCGCTGACCCATTCACTGGCCATAAGCCTGGGCCCGGAGGTACGCGCCAACTGCATCAGCCCCGGCTGGATCGACGTGTCGGGCCTCAAGAAAAGACATCCGGACGCGGAACCGCCCGAACCCGAGAAACTACGCCCCGCCGACCACAGCCAGCACCCGGTTGGCCGGGTGGGTCGCCCCGACGACATTGCCCGCATGATCCTGTTCCTGCTCGACGAAGCCAATGACTTCATTACCGGCCAAAACTTTATTGTAGATGGCGGCATGACCCGAAAAATGATCTACGTCTGATGCTTTCTAGTTACGCCATATCTCCAAGATATGGCGTAACTAGAAAGCATCATTCACTCCGCAGGCTAGTTACGGGATTCGCCAGGGCGGCACGGATGCTCTGGATGCTGATGGTCAACAGGGCAACGAGCATAGCCCCAACGCCAGATCCGGCAAACACCCACCACTCAATATCGATATGGTAGGCAAAATCGGCCAGCCATTTGTTCATAGCCCACCACGCCAGCGGACTGGCAATGAACACGGCCACGACCACCAGGGCCACCAGCTCGCGGCTCAATAATCCGACAATACCGGCGACACTGGCCCCCAGCACTTTCCGAATACCGATTTCCTTAGTGCGGGCCTCGACCGTAAAGGTCATCAGGCCAAGCAAACCTAAACAGGCCACCAGCAGGGTCAGTATCGTGAACCCGTTAACCAGCGTAGCCAGCTGTTGTTCTTTTTCGTAAAGCTTGTTGTAGGCATCGTCGAGGAAATAATAATCGAAGGGCGCGGGTGGGTTGGCTTGTTCGTACAGGAGTTTAAGCTGCCCCAACGCTACTGGTACATCCTGGTTCGGGTTAAGCTTCACCAGCAGATAGCCTCCATTTTCCACCACGGCCCGGCTGGTATCGCTCACCACCGACAGCATGACCGGCGACTGTTCGCGCTGCAGGCCAAACAGGCTGAAATTGGCCGTAATGCCCTGTACGCCTCGTTTGTCGAACCCAAACGGGTCAGGATGTGGCAACACATAAACCGTTTCGCCCGACTCCTTCATGGCCTGTTGGTTGTACACCTGTAAATCTGTGGTAATGGCTTTATCGCGCCAACCAACCGGCGGCACCTTCCACCCAATGCCGAGCGTTTTGAAAAATGATTTATCGACCGTCAGTACATTGACCATCGACTGCTTTTTGGTCTTTTTTACGGTCAGGAAGTACGTTGATACAAACGGCGTAAACAGACGGGTATTGGTAGCCGCTACCTGGCTGGCACCGGCCCACTGCCGCACCGCATCACGGAACGCCGCATAGCGCGGAGCCATTTCTTTATCAATGGCAATAGAGACCACCTGCGCCCGATCGAGACCACTATTTTTAGTACGCAGGAAGCGCATCTGGGCAAAGAAAATCAGGCTGCACATGAGCAAACCGGCCGACACCGCAAACTGCCCGGTAGTTAACACACGGCGCATACCAGCCCCCTGCCTGCCGCCCGATACCGTCCTCTTGAGGGCATCCTGCGGGCGGAAACCGGACAGCAACAGGGTGGGGTAACTACCAGCCAGTAATGAACAGACCAGCCAAAGGCCAAGCAGGAGCAACCAGTAACTGGCCTCATCGAAAACTCGCCCGTCCATGCGAATGCCCAGCAGTTGGTTTACCCACGGGAAGAGCAGAGCCAGCAGGCCCAGCCCTACCCCGACCGCAAGCGTAGTGGTCACAAAGGATTCGGTGTAGAACTGCGCTATCAACTCACGACGCTGCCCGCCAATTGCTTTCCGAACGCCAACCTCACGGGCGCGTTGCGTAGCGCGGGCCGTTGTCAGGCTGATGTAGTTGGTAGTGGCCAGGGCCAGAATCAGCAGGGCAATGCCTAAGAAAATAGAAAGGTTCTGGCGTGTATCGGGCGAAACCGAATGGCTATATAAGTGCAGGTCAGGTAAGGCTTCGAGCAGAAACGAGGCTTTCGCATCCATGAATTTCACGCCTTTATTTACCAGTTTCAACTTTGCGGCGGTTTTAGCCACATCCGTTCCTGGGCGCAGCACCAGGTAGGTATCCAGAAATCCGGCATACATCCAACTCTCTTTCTTACGGGGCCCTAACGTAGGCATTGATGCCAGCGACACCACCGCGTCGAATCGAAAAATGGTGTTGGTTGGCAGGTCAGAGAAAACGCCACTGACTGTCAACGGGTAATTTTTATCGTAGGTGACTGTCTTGCCAACGGGGTTATTAAGCCCGAATAGCTTTTCGGCCAGCGGCTTTGTCAATACGATCTTTCCCGGCTCGGTCAATGCCGTTTGAGGGTCGCCCTCGGCCAGCTGGAAGCCCATGAACGCCAGCAACGACGGATCGGCAAAGCCTACGTTATTGGGTTTTTGCTTATGATCAGCATCGGCCTGTACCCAAACGGAGCCCATTCCTTCCGAAACACGCACAACCTGGTCTACTTCGGGCAATTGCCGCTTTGCTTCCCGACCAAACGACTCATGCATGTTGGCCATGGTCATTTCCTGCCCTCCGTAGTTCGACACAGACAATACCCGGTAGGTACGATCGGCGCAGGGGTGAAACCGGTCGTAGTGGAATTCGTGCCAGACATACAGTCCGATGTAGGCGCTGACGGCTAGCCCAACGGCCAGTCCGCCAATATTGATCGCCGAGTAAAGCCGGTTACGCCCCAGTTGGCGCAAGGCAAGGATGAGGTAGGTACGTAGCATAATTAGTCGGGTACAATACAGCAAAGGCAACCCTATAAGGTCTTCGGAGACCTTATAGGGTTAAAACTATTCGCTCCGCAAGCTATCGACCGGATTGGCGATGGCCGCGCGGATGCTTTGGAAGGCGACAGTGGCCAGGGCAATGAACAAGGCCAGGGCAGCGGCACCGGCGAAGAGCCACCATGACAGATCGATCTGGTAGGCGTAGTTGTTGAGCCACTGTTTCATGCCCCAGCCCG
The DNA here is from genome assembly GCA_963750355.1 of uncultured Cytophagales bacterium. Lineage (GTDB taxonomy): Bacteria > Bacteroidota > Bacteroidia > Cytophagales > Spirosomataceae > Fibrella. The sequence continues at coordinate 388,091 of CAVVQL010000019.1, forward strand.
CCAGCGGCGTAGCAATTACGATGGCAATACCAACCAGCGCCACAAACTCCCGACTCAGCAGGGCCACCACACTCGCCACGCTCGCGCCAAGCACTTTCCGAACACCGATCTCTTTGGTGCGCTGAAAAGCCGTAAGCGTGGCCAGACCGAACAGGCCAAGGCACGAAATCAGGATGGAGACCAGCGTGGCCAGATTGACAATGCGCGATAAGGTTTGCTCTGCCTTATACATATGCCCCATGGCGTCATCGTAAAACTCATAGGTAAAGGCGTCGTCTGGGTATGCTTTTTTCCAGGCTTGTTCCAGCGCGGCCAGCGTACCTGACCAGTCGGCGGGGTTAGCCGAAGCCAGCTTGATGTTGAGCGTATTGTTTGTTCGGGTTTCGGTCATCAGGGCCACCGAATTGATCTTGCGCGAAATACCCAGCGTGTTAAAATCCCTAACCACTCCTACGACCGGATAGGCCTTTTTGCCTTCGTACAGTAGCTTACCGATGGCTTGTTGCGGCGTACCCAGATCAAAGGTTTTTAGAGCCGTTTCATTCACAATCCACTCGCGGGCGGTATCAGACGGGTACAGGTTACGGCCTGCCAGCAGCTTTATGTGGTATAAGTTCAGCCAGCTCGTATCGACATGTTTTCGCTGAATGGAGGCTAGAATCTCCTGACCTTTCCGCCCTTTGATCCGGGCTTCGCCGCTCGAAAACGAGCCGGTCAATGGGGCATCGCCGAGGCTTACCGTCGCCACACCGGGGAGTTGCTGGTAGGTCTCGCGAAGGGTAAGATGCCGGGTACGCAACGGCGATTTCACGTTCCAGACGTACTTCATGGGCGCTTTCACCAGCACCACGGCCTGTTTAGAAAAGCCTAACTCTTTGGTGAAAGCAAACCGGAGTTGTTGCCCGACGATGATGGCGCCAACAATGAACACCTGCGCAATAATGAACTGGAAAACGATCAGGCTTTTACGAAGCGTAATCCGACCGGCGCGGCCCGCCAGCATAAAGTTCTGCCCGGCTCTCAGCACTTTCACGGCCTGCAATTGGGTAATAAGCCAGGCGGGATATAAGCCAGCCAATACGCTGACAACCAAAAGCGAGACAACTAGAAATAAGGTGAATCGACCTGTATCCGCGTAGTTGGTGGTTCCTTCGGGAATCAGGTCATGAAACGATTGCATAAAGAGCCCCGACAACGGCCAGGCAACAAGCAAGGCCAGCGCCGTAACCAGGGCAGTTTCACCCAGAAACTGGCTAATCAACGCAGCCCGGCTGCTACCCAGCGCCTTGCGTATACCAATCTCGCGAGCCCGTTGCGGCACCTGAGCCGTACTTAAATTCACGTAGTTGACCACTGCCAGCGTCAGCACAAACAGGGCCAGTCCTACCAGGCTAAACAGCCTTTTTTTGTCGGCTCGTCCCTCATAGTCCGGGTTGAAGTGAATATCGGCCAGTGGCTGAAAGACCACTTTTTGGTTCATGTCGCTGACGCCCCACTTCCGAAACAAGGGGGCCGCGTTTGACCGGGTCAGCGTGGTGACCTGTTCAGTAAGGCGCGCCGGATTGGCGTTGGCCTGCAACAAGACATACAACCAGCTATCAGAATTGATACTCCCCCATTCTTCAGGGTCTGCATAGGTCTTATCGCCGACCAACGAGATAAATTCCTTTCCATCGAAATCGGTTGGGTACGTTAGGTCGGCAATAACGCCCGATACAACAGTGCGGGTAGTATCGTTGAATCCGTAATAAGTGAGCTGTTGACCCACAGCCTCTAGGGGCGTCATCCGGGGAAAATAATGCTGTACCCGGCTTTCCGTCAGCACCACCTTCCCCGGCTCAGCCAGGGCGCCAGCCGGGTTACCAGCCAGCCAGGTGTAGGGGACAAGCTTGAAATAATCGGAGGTGGTGCGGCAGATATGAGAGGCGGCGTCGATGCGAATTGGCGTCCCGGTCGGCAAGGCAGGTGCTACCTCGATCGTCGGCTCATATATTTTTTGGAACGGTACTGTCAGGTCGATTCCCGCAACCTTCGTTCGTATCGCCTCCGCCAGTGGTTTGGGTACGCCTGCGTGGCCAACCTCCTGCCCATCTAAAACCAGGCGGCTCACAACGCGATACAACCGGTCTGCGTTGGGGTGATTTTGGTCGAAACTAAACTCGAAGCTAACGATCTGGAAAATGACCCAGCAAGTGCTAAGCCCAATGGCTAGGCCCAGCACGTTGAGGCTTGTATAAAGACGATTCCGCCACAGTTGGCGGAAAGCAAGCGTAACGTATGACTGGAGCATGATAAAGGCCTTTCTCCTACATCGTCAATGGTCATGCCATGACGAAAAAATGCCGTTTCCGGCACACTAAAGGTATTTCCCAGCAGGTACGTTGTCCGAAACTGGACAGCATCACGTCCGAATCGGTACGGTGAACTACTCTGTTACCTGTTGCAGACGATTACCGGGCGGTTCGCTTACGCACATCACCACTAAACGTCATGTACGTACGCAGGATTCGAGCAAACAAAGGGCTGTTCACTCTCGCCATACTAAACGAACTTGCCTGCCAGGATTTGCAGACGAATGGGCTGGATCACTCTAGCTAGCGTGAGCAAAGATGAACCCATTCAGACAGGCGATACGATTCAGAAAAGCCAAAACTGGTTTCTATTCTTTTTGATGTGTAGTTGCTTATAAGGAAGATGTCGACGCCGCTGTATTTTACTCAAGCATGATACTTGATCATGCTTGAGTAAAATACCAGGAGACCGGCTAAACTACAATCAGGTACGGCGTTACGCAAGCTGCCGGAGGCGACGCTGTTTAATGAGGTCTTCTTTCCAGACAAATGTGATGGGCACAAACTCGTCGGTGGGAGCACCAATGTAATAGAGTGCCCAGTCCTGATCGTAGTTCGACAGCAATTGCTGAATACACCCGACGCGGTCGAAGGTGGGCACGACCGAACGCGGCCCGGTGCAATCGCTCCAGTAAAACAGCTCCACCCGGTAGTGCAACGCCTGTTTCTGCCCGTTGATGGTCACGTCAATCTCAATATCCTGCTTGCCAGGAATGTTCGGTATGGGAATAGCGATATGCGCCATGGTAGTAAAGGTTTATTCAGTACGCAACGAGTTTACAGGGTTCGTTTGGGCGGCCAGGTAGGTGCGCAACCCAATGGTCAGACTGCCAAGCAGGAGTAACACGCCAACGCACAGCCCCAGCGTTTCGAAACCGATGGAAACGTGGTAGGCGAAGGCGAACAAAAAAGCGTAGCCAGCCATGTAGCCGAGGGGCAGGGCCACGGCAGCAGCGATGATTAACAGGATGACGAAATCGCGGGACAACAACCAAACAAGCTGGCTTACTTCAGCGCCCATCACTTTTCTGACGCCAATTTCTTTCACGCGGGTTTGGGTCGTGTAGGTCACCATGCCCAGCAGCCCCAGGCAGGCAATGGAAAACGCCAGGCCAATGAGCAGCCCCATGAAATTGGTATCGTCGCTATGCGTATGCCGTTCCTGCAGGAAGTCGTCGTACCATTGTCCGGCAAATGGTTCGTACGGACTAAGCTGCTTCCAGACACGCTTCACATCGGTCAACACAGCTTCTTCGGCACCGGCCGCTACACTAACATTTACGTAGCGGTACTGATCGGGTTCACTGCGCAACAGCAAGGGCTTCACCGACCAGGCAAAGCTGGTGAACCGAAAGTTGCTGACCACACCCGCAACCAACACGTCCGTGCCGTCGTTGAGCCACAGCGATTGACCAACGGCTTCGTGCGGAGTGCCCAGCCTGAAGGCTTTCACGGCTTCTTCGTTGAGCACCACCCACCGGCCCGACGAATCGGCAGCGGTGGCGGGCAGATTCTGACCAGCCAGCAGCGTTAGGCCCATAGTGGGCAGAAATTGGTGATCGACCGACCAGGCAAAGGCCTGCGCCGAATCGGGACCTGACCGGCTGCGCTTTACCGATTGCCAATCGCCATGCGAGCCAAACAGCCCGGAGGTTGCCGATACCCGCTCAACGCCCGCCAGGCGACTCATCTCGTTGATAAACCGCTGAGCCGGTACATCGTTGATTGGCAGGTTGAGAATACGCTCCCGCCGGAACCCGTAATCGCCCGTTGCCATGTAGTCCATCTGGCGAATCATGGTTAGCAACGCAATCATGGCCACGAGTGAAATCGTGAATTGAGCGACGATCAGCGATTTGCGCAGCGACAGCCCACGGATGATGCGCAGGCCCGTATGGCTACGGAGTACCTTCGCTGGCTCAAAGCCCGACAACACCCGCGCCGGAAAGACGCCGGCCAGCATGCCCGCCATGACGCTGAACACGACAAAAACGGCCCAGATGGTCCAGTCCCAGCGCACCCCGCCCACCAGCCACTGCTGCACGAAGGTCATGGGTTTCACCAGTTCCAGCATCCCGCAAGCGAGGCCAAAGGCAAGTAGCGACAGCACCACCGATTCGGCCATGAACTGCCCGAGAAGCTGCCAACGAACAGCACCCGCCACTTTCCGGATGCCTACCTCGCGGGCGCGGCTCAACGACCGGGCCAGCGTCAGGTTTACGTAATTGAACCCCGCCAGCAATAGGGTTACCAGGCCCACGCCAAGCTCTGCCAGCAGACCGCTGATGTTCGGTTCGTGAGTACTGTACATCAACTCCCGACGAGCCGGAGAGAGATGGGTTAGTCGCTGGGTGCGGAAACTGTAGCCTTTTATAGCGGTAAAGCGCCAACCCCGCGTGACCCGGCCAAGCACCGTGGGCAGCACCTTTTCGAGTGTCCCGGCAGTGGTTCCGGGCTTAAGCAGAACATAGGTATAACCAGTTTGGTATTGCTGCCAATCCTCGAACGCGGCCCTGTGTTTGGGTGGGTAGGGGGTGCCGAGCGAGAACAGCAGATCGAACACCAGATGTGATTTCACAGGCGGTTCGGCCAGTACACCCGTGACGGTAAAAACGCCCAGTTCACCATTCTCCAGCGTTTGACCGATGGGGTCGGCGGTGCCGAAGAATTTACGGGCTGTTTCGGGCGTCAGTACAACCGTGTTCGGCTCCGTAGCGGGCTGACCTTTGGCCAACGTAAAGCCAAATATGCGGAAGAAACCGGGATCAACGGCGCACGACACGGTGGACAGCCGCTTGTGATTCCCCATAAACTCAATGGTCGTTCTAACCACGCGGGTCGCCTCTTCAACGAACCCGTACTGCTGTTTCAGCAGGGCACCCAGCGGCATGGGCGAGGTAGCAAAGGGCGCGGGGTCATTGTCCAGGCCGACAACATCGGTTATGATGCGGTATGTCCGGTCGCGATTTGGGTGAAACGTATCGTAGTCCAGCGCCCCTTTGATGTGCGCAATAGCCAGCATACAAACGGTTAGCCCCGACGCCAGCCCAAAGACGTTGATGAACGAAAACAGCTTGTGTTTCCACAAGTTGCGCAGCGCGATTTTGACGTAGTTTCTGAACATGATGGCAGGAGTTTAGGGGTACATGGCCGGCCTCTACTGTGCCTCTGCCAGTATGCCGGTCATTTCACCGTTATCACGTTCGCTTCGCCGACTTTGACCGTAAACGACTTTTGTATCTGAAGAACGTTGTTCTGCCAGTACGCCAGCCGGTATTCGCCCGGTTTCATAGTCAGTTCAAGAGGCAGGAAAGGAGTTTTCTCCGTTGCCGTGTTGTGCGTTTGGGCATAGGAATAGCCATTGCCATTGATCTCCAGGCGCATACGGCCCGTGCAGGATGAGCAAAGCAGTTTTACCACCTCTAAACCGGCCGGTGGGCTTACCGGAGCCGGTGGGGTTGGCGGGGCAGGTGGGGCCGTGTTCAGCCCCAGCGAGTCAAGAACACGGGTTTTCAGCGCCTCTTTTTCTTGTTTGCTCAACCCCCGAACGTCAAACGTCCGGCTATACTGCACTTGCTGTCCATCAGCGCGTTCGGCCTTAATCTGGATGGCTAATTCGCTATTGTTGGTCTCGTTGATCGACGTGTTTACCTGCGTGTACGCAGCCGTCTGAGCCATGGCCAGCGTACCAGCCCACAGCGAGAGAAAGGTGAATGTAATTTTCATTGGTTAACTGGTTTAGAAGCCCTTAACGGCACTCCTGTTTGCCTCCTGCTGCGTCTGGTAGATAATGATGAGGAGTGTTAGCATCAGGCTGGCAATGCCAAGCGCCAGCAAAACCAACGACTGAACCTCACGAATAGACAGGGCGATTCCCTCCGCCTGGAAAGTCCGGAAGGTAAGCCACTCTCTTTGCAGGCGATTCATACCCGCTACGTCGAACGACCGGTAGTAGTGAACCGGCCGCCCATTCTGCACACCATCGACCTGAATCGAGCGTATTTTCTCGTCGTCGGTAATCCGCTTACGAAGCGATGTAGGGGCCGACTGAGCCACGGTAACAAAACTCATTACCAGGCAAAAAAGGAGAAGAAGCGTTTTCATACCAATGAGCTATCCAACACCCGTGCCAGTACAAAAAACGCCATTTTCGGCGTAAAAACGGCATTTTCATCAGATAGCCTGTCCGTAATCGGACAGGCACCCGTCCGAAAGTGTACTGTGCATGGGCTTACCCCCGCCGGGGGGTACCTAAACTGTCTGATCATTCTGCTCGTAAGGAGTGTACGGGGTTCATCAGGGCGGCTTTGATACTTTGGAAACTCACCGTCAGCAGGGCAATAGTGATAGCCACCGTACCGGCCAGGGCAAAGACCCACCACTCGATGTCGATCTTGTAGGCGAAATCTTTCAGCCAGCTATTCATGGCATACCAGGCTAGCGGTGAGGCAATGACGATGGCAATCATCACCAGCTTCAGGAAATCTTTCGAGAGCAGTGTAACAATATTCGGTACACTGGCACCAAGCACTTTGCGTACACCGATCTCTTTGGTACGCTGTTCGGCCATAAAGGCAGCAAGGCCGAATAGGCCCAGGCAGGCAATCAGGATGGCCAGTATCGAAAACAGTAGTACCACCGTGCCAACCCGCTGCTCGGCGCGGTACATCTGATCGAAACTGTCTTGCAGAAACGCGTAGCTGAACGGCTGACCCGGCGCGAACTGCTTCCACCTGGTCTCAATCTGGCGAAGCAACGCAGGTATGTCCGTCCGACTAAGCCGGAAAGATACCGATGATACCGTTGCCTCTTTAGGGATAAGTACCAGCGACAGCGCGCCGATATTCCGCCGCAGTGATTCGAAATGAAAGTTTTTGACTACGCCAATCACCGTATAGGTCCTGCGCGTTTTACCTTCAGAATCGTCGAATCTATAGATGCGCATACCCAGCGGATTTTTCCAGCCCAGTACTTTTACGGCCGCTTCGTTGAGAATCATCCCGGTTGAGTCGGTGGGAAATGAGCGCGAAAAGTCCCGTCCCTGCGCAATGGTCATTCCCAACGTTTTCACGTAATCATGATCGACCCTCCAGTACTGCATATTCACGCCTTTGGTGCGGTCGGCCACCCCTTCCGGAAAGAAACCACTGTCGCTGCGGTCTGATGGCGTAGGCAGGTAGCCCGACAACGTACCTGCACTTACGCCGGGCAGGTTGAGTACATCATTTTTAAAGGCCTCGCCCTGCTTGCCCAGCGCATACACATCGTTAATGGTCAGTAGTCGCTCGCGGTCGAAACCCACTTTTTTGGATTGAATGAAATGGATTTGCCGGTACACCACCAACGTACCAACAATGAGCAGCACCGACATCATAAACTGAAACACAACCAGTCCACTCCGCAGGCTGATGCCTCTGAGTCCACTCTCGCGGGCCACAATTCCCCCATTAAGCACGCTGATTGGCCGGAAAGACGACAGGAACAACGCCGGATAGCTACCCGCCATAAGCCCCACAATCAGTGGCAGCAGGGCAATACCAACCAGCCAACCCGGTGTAAGGAGGCTATTCATGCTTAACGCTTTGGCGGTGATGCTGTTGAAAAGGGGCATTGCCGCCGCAACCAGCATGATCGCCAGCAACAGCGCCAATAGGGCCGTCAGGATCGATTCGGCCATAAACTGCCCGATCAGTTGCCCGCGTTCCGAGCCCAGCACCTTACGAACGCCCACTTCCTTCGCCCGTTTGGTCGATCGGGCGGTGGCCAGGTTCATGAAGTTAATGCAGGCAATGAAGAGAATGAACAGCGCCACCGCTGAGAAGATATAAACATACTGAATATCGCTATTGGGGGCTAATTCGACGGTTTGCCGGGAACGCAGGTGAATGTCGGTCACGGGCATCAGCCAGAAACGCATGGTGGTCCCTTTCTTCTTCAGTTCATCCAGGCTACTGCCTAAAAACTGAAGTAGCTGCGGACCTGCATACTTCTCGATGACCTGATCGAAATTCCGTTCAAACGTGGCGGGGTCGGTGCCGGGTTTTAGAACGATGTACGTCTGGTGATTCAAACTCGTCCATTGTCCCCAGTCATACTCATCGTTGAGCATGGTGACGAAGAAGTCGGTGCGGAAGTGACTATTCATGGGCATGTCGCGCATGATCGCCGTAACCTTGCAGGTCAGCCTGCCATCGAACGTCAGGGGTTGGCCGATCGGGTTTTTGTCCCCAAAATACCGCCTGGCGGCCGACTCGCTGATGACCACGGTATTGGGGGCAGCCAGCGCCTCTTTTGGCGCAGCCCCGGCGACCAGCGGAATGGTGAACACATCGAACAGGGTCGAATCGGCAAACATGATGCCTTTCTCGCGCAGGCTATTGGTTTCGCCCGGCCGTTTCACCAGCCAGTTGCCCCGGTCGTGCAACCGCGTATACGCTTCCACCTGAGGGTAATTGGCTTTGAGCGTCGGGCCCATCGGGTCGGGGGCAACGGCGAAGCGCATATCGCTGCCCCCAAAATTGATGTCGGAATTGACGCGGTAGATCCGGTCGGCTTTCTCGTGAAAGCGATCGTAGCTCAGTTCGTCGAGTACATAGAGCGAGATCAGCAGGCAGCAGGCAAGGCCCAGGGCCAACCCGAAGATGTTGATAAAGGCGAACCCGCGTTGGCTACGCAGGTTCCGCCAGGCAATTTTAAGGTAGTTCGTTAGCATGAGAGGAGGGTAAGTTTGTTATCACTCACTCCGTAAACTATTCACGGGGTTCATCAACGCGGCTCTGATACTCTGAAAACTCACAGTCAGCAGCGCAATTCCCACCGCCAGCAAACCCGCCCCGGCAAACACCCACCAGTCAAGGTCGATTCTGTAGGCGAAATCTTTTAACCAGGTAGTCATGGCCCACCAGGCCAGCGGCGAAGCGATCCCAACGGCGATCAGGACCAGCTTCAGGAAGTCTTTCGACAGTAGCGTGACAATGCTTGCGACGGAGGCACCGAGCACTTTGCGCACGCCAATTTCTTTGGTACGCTGCTCAGCCGTAAAGGTGGCCAGTCCAAACAGGCCCAGGCAGGCGATCACGAATGGCCAAACCCGTAAACAGGCTAAACAACTGGCTAAACTGACGCTCGGCCCGGTACTGCTCATCGAATTTCTGGTCCAGGAAGAAATAGCTGAACGGACTATCGGGATACTGTTGCTTCCACAACTGACTGATCTGCTCAATACTGCTCCTGATTCGGCTGGCATCCAGCCTGAACGAATAATACGCCATCCGGTTGGCAGGAGCGCACAGGTATAGAGTTGGCCGGGTGGGTATCTTCAATGATTCGATATGAAAATCGTCGACCACGCCCACTATCCGCGTATCGACGGTACGGCGCCCTTCAGTACCCCCAAAGACCAGCGATTCATCCACGGCGGTTTCCGCCGAAGGAAAACCGAGTACCCGCAGGGCGGCCCGGTTCAGCATGTAGCGGTTGCGCCACTGCGGATCGTTGGCCCGGAAGCCCGACCCGGCCAGCCGACGAACGCCGTAGGTGTCGAAAAACTGGGCGTCGACATTGACGAAGTAGAACGTTTGCCGCTCAGTGGTCACGCGTTTTTTCCAGTACACACCACTACTACTGCCCCCAATGGCGTTGATCCCGTCGCCCGGCACAACGGATGAGGTGGTCATGCGCTGCACCCCCGCTACCTGGGTAGCGGCCGTTCGGAAGACCTCAAATTTCGTTTGGTACAGCGAATCCTGCGTATAATCGTGCAGCGGAGCCTTTAGCACCAGCATCTGGTCAATGGATAAGCCCAAGTCGTGGTGTTGCAAAAATTGCAGCTGCCGATAGACCGTGATGATGGCAACCAGCATAACCACCGTACCCACAAACTGACCTACCACCAGCGTTCGGCGCAGCCCCCAGCCGCCACTTGCCCGATCGGCCACCCGGCGCAGCACACCAATGGGCGTGTAGCCAGAAAGCATAAGCGATGGGTACAGCCCCGACCCAAGCATACTAACCAGCAGAAGCCCCGCCACCAGAACCAAAAAATCGGGACTACCGGTGAACCCGCTATTGGTCAGCGGTCGGCCGGTCAGTGTATCGAAGAAGGGCGAGCCAACCTGCATGAGCACTACCGCCAGCCCGATGGCCAGTATGTTAATCAGGAAGGCCTCGCCCATAAACTGACCAATCAGCTGCCAGCGGTCTGCCCCAATCGTCTTCCGCAGGCCTACTTCCCTGGCACGGGTAAGCGACCGGGCGGTAGTCAGGTTACTGTAGTTTACCCAGGCAATGGCCAGAATAAGAAACCCAATCAGCAGCAGAAAATAGACAATCCGGGCGCTGCCGTTGGGTTCGTGTTCGTAGGTCAGGTCAGAGTGGAGGTGGATATCCGTCAGGGCCTGCATCCGTAATTGCAGGTTATTCTTATCGAGGTAGCGATGGCTCAACTCGGCAAGTTTAGCCCGCACTCGCTCAGGGTCAGCGTCGGGCCTGAGCTGGACGTAATTGTAGTCCCAATAATTGTCCCAGTTGTCGGTATGACCCTGACTGTAAAGCGTTTTGTAGGCCAGTAACAGGTTAAAGCGGAAGTGGCTGTTCAGGGGGGCGTCGTCAACAACCGCCGTAACCTGGTGTAGCCCGGTGAACCAGCCACCCGCCAGCCGTAAGGTCTGCCCCACGGGGTTTTGTGAGCCGAAATAACGCCGGGCTGTCGAGGCCGTCAGCACCACCGTATGGGGGCGGGCCAGAGCATTGTTGAGTTGACCATAGATCACCCGGTAGGGAAACATACGCAGGAAACTGTTGTCGACCGCATAAGCGCCCTGTTGAAGGTAGGGCGTCTGCCCCCGAAAAGCGGCCAGGTCACGGGCACTGTAAACACGGGTGTAGTCGACCACCTCAGGCAGTTCGGCCTTGAGGGTTGGGCCAATGATACCGTGGGAGTTGGCATCGCGGGTTTCCAGCGCCCCGTTTACATAGTTCTCCGTATACACCCGCCAGATAGTGGCTGCGTAGGGGCTTTGGCGGTCGTAACTCCGCTCGAACCAGACATACTGCACAATCAACAGAAAGGCCGCTAGCCCAAGAGCCAGCCCCCCAATGTTGATGAGACTGTACAACCGGTTATGCCACAGATTCCGAAGAGCGATTTTGACGTAGTTGCGGAGCATGATGCTACTGGTTTTGGGTATATTTGAAAAAAAGCGTCAGCTTATGGAAGCTAGCCTCGAAACGTCTACTATCGCCGATGAACTGCAAGACGAAAAAACATCCAGTCTCAATCATTCAGAGCTGCAAACCCGTCTTGGTTTTCTGTTGATGTTAGCTTACAGACAGCAGTACAGCATTTATACCGAACTGGACGTTGCCTTTGCTTCCGGCAAAACCCGACCTGACCTGTGCATCATGCCCAAACGTCAGGTTAACTGGCTGGTCGACGAAATTGTGGTTCACGACGTACCCCTTACTACCATTGAAATCCTCTCGCCTGAACAAAGTCTCAACAGCCTGACCGAGCGGATTTATACGAAACATTTTCCGGCGGGTGTTAAAACAGTCTGGCTGGTGGTTCCCACCGTGCAGACTGTTTCAATTCTGTTACCCGACCGCAAGCAGGTTACTTTTTCGCAAGGCATTATTATAGACCCCGTGACCAATATACAACTCGATCTGAGCGCGATATTCGAGGTGTAGTTATTCAGATCGTAACGACTTTACTGGATTCATCAGGGCGGCTTTAATGCTTTGAAAACTCACCGTCAGCAGGGTGATGACCAGGGCACCCACTCCTGTCAGGGCAAAAATCCACCAGGCGATGTCGGTATGGTATTCGTATTTCAGCAGCCAGTCGCTCAGCGAGTAGTAAGCAACTGGCGTTGCGATACCGAAAGCGATGAGGACCAGCAACACAAAATCTTTCGATAGCAGTGCCCACAAATTGAGCACGCTAGCCCCCATCACCTTACGGACGCCAATTTCTTTCGTACGTTGCTCAGCCATGAATGAAGCCAGCCCGAACAGGCCCAGGCAGGAGATAAAAATGGCCAGCACCGCGAAAACCGTGGCCAGATTACCAATGCGCTCTTCGTCGCCAAATTTTTGGGCGTACTCCTGATCAACAAATTGATAGGTGAAGGGAGCAGCCGGGGCATACTTTTTAAAGATGGCTTCAATTTTAGGTAAGGCCTCACTGGGGGTTGCCGTAGGTGCGAGACGAACCATCAACATATTGGCCCATTGATAGTCGAGCATAAACAGGGTCCGAAAAGCTGGTTTGTAGGGCGAGTCCATCACCATATCCTTAATCACGCCGATGATTTTGTAGGGCTTTCCGTCGGCTTTGATAAGTTGACCTATCGGGTTTTTTAAGCCCATAAATTTCACGGCGGCTTCGTTCAGCACCACGCCCGACGAGTCGGTGGATAGTTCTCTTGAAAAGTCGCGGCCCTCTTTAAACTGCCAGCCCACCGTTTTTCCGAAATCATGCGAAACGGCCACTGTGCCAAAGTTGCCCTGTACGCTCGGCGATTTGCCCGGCCATTCGTAGCCATTATTGATAACCCAAACGCCGGTTGGCGGGCTCGACGATTGAGACACGTTCTCTAATGCCCCCGTGGCCAGTAACTCGGCACGAATGGCATCATAATGCCCGACTAACTCGGCCGTGCTGGTAGGGATGATCAGCAGGCCATTCTGGCTGTAGCCAAGCGGCCGATTTTTGGCAAACTGAATCTGGCGGAAGACGATAACCGTGCCGATGATCAGCGTAACGGAAACGGTGAACTGAGTAACCACCAGCACTTTACGAGGAACAGCGGCAAACCGACCAACCCGAAATGTGCCCTTCAGCACGTTGATTGGCTGGAACGAAGACAGGTAAAACGCCGGATAGCTACCAGCAATCAGGCCCGTTAACAGGCTGAATGTGATACCCAGCAGCCAGAATTGGGGCGTTGTCCAGAGAATAGTCAGCCCCTTATCGGCAATCTGGTTGAAGGTAGGCAGCATCAGTTGTACCAGTAGTATCGCCAGAAAAAACGCGATGTAGACAACCAGCAGCGATTCACTGAAAAACTGGCCGATCAACTGACCACGCATGGACCCGACCGACTTGCGGATACCTACTTCTTTGGCTCGTTTCTCCGATCGGGCCGTACTCAAATTCATGAAATTGATGCAGGCCAACAGCAAGACGAACATGCTGATTATGCCGAACAGCCAGACATACTGAATACGGCCTCCGACCAGTACGCCGTTTTTCCATTCGCTGTGCAAATGCCATTTGCTCATGGGGTGCAGAAACACAGCCGGTTTGAAAACGGCCTCTTCCTTATGCACCCTGTTGAGTTTAACGTCTTTGATTTTTGCCGAAACCTGATCCATATCCGCTTGATCGGCGATCTGGGCGTAAGCCACATACATGTTGGCGCGCCACGGATTCGTTATTTTTTCGGGCCAGTTTTCGCTGTTGAAATACAGATCCCAGGGGGCGATGAACAGAAGCTCCCTGAAGTGTGAGTTGCGGGGCAAGTCCTGGTATACACCGGTAACCTTCACATCGAACTTGTTGTCAATCTTCATTAGTTTGCCCACCGGATTAGCCGTGCCGAAATAGGCATTGGCCACCGATTCAGACAGCAAAATGGAATTGAGGTCTTTCAGGCCTGCCCGCGTCCCCTTTAGCATTGTGAGCGTGAGCAACTCGGGGGCCTGTGGCTCCATGTATGAACCCGCCTTCGTGAACTTCTTATCACCAGCCGCCAGGATGTGCGGATTGGTCCAGGTCGCCATAACGACGTACTTAAAATCACTGCCGTAGGTAGACCGAAGTTCGGCAGCCAGGGGAAAAGGAAGGGCTCCCTGCGTTCCCACTTCGCCATTGAAGGTCTGATGCTGCATCACCTGCGCCATCCGGTCGTAACTTTTGAAGCGCTTGTTGTACGACAGCTCGTCCCAGATCCAGAGGCCGATCAGCATGGCTACGGCCATGCCAACCGCCAACCCACCAATATTGATAAATGAATAGACCTTGTTGTTGACGAGGTTCCGCCAGGCGATTTTGATATGATTCTGTAGCATGTGTAATGGGCTAAACGAGGCGTAACTATACGTAGCAAGCGTATCCAAACGCTATACCATAAATGCATTAATCTGATTACCAGCAAGTTCACCTTTCCGATTAATGTTTACTGTCCGCAAACGGACGTGAATCGTTCGCATACGGACAGCGACTCCATTCTGGTGCAGTCCAGCCTGACAAGCGGGTGGATGATGGGCCGGTTTGGAAAGAAAACCACGTCTATCTCGCCTACGATTGCTTTACTCTGATCGCAGGCTCTTCACCGGGTTCATCAGGGCGGCTTTCATGCTTTGAAAACTCACCGTCAGCAGGGCGATGCTGACCGCCAGCGTACCGGCCAGCGCAAAGACCCACCACTGCAGGTCGACCTTATAGGCGAAGTCGGCCAGCCAGCGGTTCATGGCGTACCAGGCAACCGGGCTAGCCACAACAATGGCGATCAGGACAGGCTTCAGCACGTCTTTCGATAACAGCCCAACCACGCTGACCACCGTTGCGCCCAACACCTTACGGACGCCAATTTCTTTCTGGCGTTGCTCGGCCGTAAACATGGCCAGGCCAAAAAGCCCCAGGCAGGCCACGAAAATGGTCAGCCCGGCAAACAGGCCAAGAATGCGCCCCGTTTTCTGCTCGGCCAGGTACGTCTTCATCACGCTTTCGTTCAGGAAATAGTAGTCGAAGGGAACCTCGGTTTTAAAGGCTGCCCATTGCTTTTGCAGGGTAGCCACCAACCCGCTAACGTCTTTGGTTTTCGCTTTCAGGATAATGGTTCCCCCGCTGTTCCCCATCACCATTACCAGCGGCGATATGCGTTCGTGAAACGACCTGAAATGAAAGTCTTTCACCACGCCAATGACCCTGTAGGCTGTCTTTTTTCCCTCATTATCCGGGTGGGTTATGGTGTGGCCAAGCGCATTGCCGGTCCATCCGTAGGCACGGGCGGCTGTTTCGTTCAGGATCACGCCCGATGAATCAGTGGGAAACTGGGCCGAGAAATTCCGGCCGACCGCCATTTCCATGCCCATCGTGGGGATGTACTGGTCATCCACCGTGTAGCAGAGCATTTTGACAAACTGCGACGTATTGTCATCGGCATACGAGATGAAATTGTTGTTGTTGGTCGGACCCGCCGGCAGAAACCCCGACGCCGTTACATTGGCCACCCGCGAGTCCTGCGCCAGTTGCTGGCGAAATACCCGTTCATTCGTACCCAACCGCCACGATTCCCGCAGCACAATCACCTGGTCTTTGTTGTAGCCTAGTTTTTTGTTCTGAATGAAACTGAGTTGCTGGTACACCACCGTGGTACCGACCATCAGCAAGGTGGCAATGAAAAACTGAAAGACAACCAAACCACTACGCACCCCGATACCCGATTTGCCCAACCGGCTGAGCGGCGTTCCTCCTTTCAGCACGGCAATG
Organism: uncultured Cytophagales bacterium; assembly: GCA_963750355.1. Classification (GTDB taxonomy): domain Bacteria; phylum Bacteroidota; class Bacteroidia; order Cytophagales; family Spirosomataceae; genus Fibrella. Next base: position 403,940 of record CAVVQL010000019.1, read on the forward strand.
GGCTTAAACGAAGACAGGAAAAAAGCCGGGTAGCTGCCCGCCAGTATGCCCACCAATGCAGCCAACACCAGGATGCCCGGCAACAGCCAGGGCGTATTCAGCAGGTTCAGGCTAAGCTCTTTACCGGTCAGGTCGTCGAAAAACGGTAAGGCTACAGCCACCAGAGCAATGGCCAGGATCAGAGCAATGGCCGTTAGCAGCAACGATTCGGTCAGGAACTGGACCGTAAGGCTGGACCGCAACGAACCCAGCACTTTACGGATACCCACCTCTTTACCGCGTTTCGAGGCCCCGGCCGTCGACAGGTTCATGAAGTTGATGCAGGCAACCAGCAGCATGAACACGGCAATAGCGCCGAAGATGTAGATATACCGAATATCGCTGCCTGCTTCCAGCTCGTGAATTGAGTCGGAACGAAGGTGAATATCGGTTAGAGGGGTTAGGAACAGGCCTATTTCATTGCCCTTCCGGAGAAACTGGCTCATGGTCATGCCAAACGCCTGCTGCAACTGGGGGCCCATGTAGGTGGCCACCACCTTCGGCAGTTTAGCCTCCAGTTGGTTAGGGTCATACCCCTTCGGCAAGACCAGGTACGTATGGAATTCCGAGGTCATCATCGACGTGGAGTTACCATCGGCAAAACCGGCCATCGACGCCAGAAAGTCGGGATGAAAATGCGAGTTTGCCGGTATATCTTTCATCACCCCCGTTACGGTAAAGGCCGCATTCCAGCTTTTCACGGTCAGTAATTTACCCATCGGGCTCTCCCTGCCGAAGTATTTTTGGGCCGCCGATTGCGAGATAACCAGTGTATTAGGCTGTACTAAGGCGGTGTTGGGGTCGCCCGAAAGCAGGGGCAGCGTGAACACACGAAAGAAGTTCGGGTCGACATAGGCGAATCGCTCGTTCGGAAACGATTTGTCGGCATACGTAAGGAGCGGTGGGCCATACCACCGCAGGCGGGTAGCCTCCTCTATTTCGGGGTAATTGGCTTTCAGGATCTGCGCCACCGGCGGCATTACATGCGCTTCCCGGATCTTTTCGCCGTTGATCGAGGCCCTGAATACCACCCGGACAATACGACCTGCCTTCTCGTTGTACCGATCGTAGCTCAACTCGTCGAGGATGAACAGGCCGATGAGCAGGCAGGTGGCCAGCCCAATTGCCAGCCCAACAATGTTGATCGCCGAAAACGCTTTATGACGGACCAGGTTCCGCCAGGCGATTTTGAGGTGGTTCTGTAGCATGAGGTTCGAGGTTGAGGCTAGTATCGACTCAACATACCCAAATCCGATACCGAAAAGTTAACTGCATGACTATGAACGACCTAACTTTAGCATATCGCCCCAGGCTGTCCGCAATCGGACGTTTTCGCTCATTTGCGGACAACGGCTTACAACCGTGATTCACAACCGGTTGTGTCGCAAGTTCACCACCCCGAATACAGGTTCATAGGCCACGAGAGTATAGGCTGCTTGCCGGTTTTTTGTCATCCCGACGGTAGGACCGGGCCGTCGGGATGACAAAAACCGACTTATTGATCTTGAGCTGACGAACCTGTTTGCATAGTTCGTAACAAGCGTTGGTTTTCATTCGCTTCGCAAACTCCTGACGGGGTTCATCAGGGCCGCTTTCACGCTCTGAAAACTCACCGTCAGCAAGGCGATACTTACGGCTAATGCACCTGACAGGCCAAAAACCCACCAGTCGATCTCGATCTTATAGGCGAAACGCTGTAGCCACTGGCTCATGGCGTACCAGGCCAGCGGCGAGGCAATAACGATGGCAATGACCACCAGTTTCAGGAAGTCTTTCGAGAGCAACGTTACGATGCTGGCAACGCTGGCCCCCAATACTTTCCGAACACCAATTTCTTTGGTACGGACCTCGGCGGCATAGGCCGCTAACCCGAACAGACCCAGGCAGGAAATCAGAATGGCGAGGCTGGTAAAGGAGAGTAGTACCCGACCCTGCTTCTGTTCGGCTTTGTATTGCTGTGAGAAATTCTCGTCCAGGAAATGAAACGCCACCTCAGCAGTTGGGTTGAAGTGCTGGTACACCGTTTTGATGTAGGCCAGTGCCTGGGCTGTTTTAGCGGGCCGAATCCGAACGTACAGGTTGTCTTTGTCAGTCGGGGCGGGCATCTGCAATACCAACGGCTCAATCTTGTGCTGGAGCGAATACGTATGAAAATCGCCGACCACGCCCACCACCCGCGCCTCGGCCGTTTTGTCGTTACCAATGAAATACCTGACCCGCTTGCCGATTGGCTCCCGCCAGCCCAGCCTCTTCACCAGCGATTCGTTGACGAGCACCGCGCCTGAGCCATCGCTTACCGATTCGGTAAAGTTGCGCCCTTTCACTAACCTGATCTGTAACGTACTCAGGTAATCGGCATCGACCGAAAACGTCTCGACCACCTGCGTACTGGTGGGCATGACCCCATTTTGCTCGAAAAACATCCCGTTGGTGCCAATGTTGTTGTTGCCAATCGGATTGCTCGCCGCCGCTACCTGCTCGATCAGCGGGCTTTTCGTCAGTTCATTTTTCAGCGCCTGAATCTGGGTACGTACCTCGTCACCGTCGAGGTGAAACGTCAGCACCTGGTCTTTGTTGAAGCCAAGATTTTTGTGCGTCACGTAGCCCATCTGCCGGTAAATCAGCCACGAACAGCTCATGAGCGCCACCGCCGCAACAAATTGAAAGACCACCAGCGCCTGCCGAAACTGCCCGCCGCCCGACTGATTGGTCAACCGGCCCCGCAGAGCAATCACCGGTTTGAAACCAGATAGCAAAAGGGCAGGATAAAGACCACTCACCAGACCGAGTGCCACCGCAAAGGCAACCAGCGCCAGGCCGGTTGTTAACGGGCCGTAGGAGTCGATCACAAACGACTTACCCGCTACTTCATTGAACAGGGGCAAAAACAGATTGGCCAGAATCAGCCCGGCGACACTGGCCATAAACGACATCAGAATCGACTCGGTCAGGAATTGGCCAATGAGCTGCCCGCGCTGCGAGCCAATCGCTTTCCGAACGCCTACCTCGCGGGTCCGGGCAATGGCGCGAACGGTGTACAGATTCACATAATTGATTCCGGCAATCAACAGAATCAGCAGGGCAACGGCGGCAAAGGTGTAGATGGTGCTGAGTGTCCCGTTTGGGCTAATCTCGTAATCCAGATGCGAATTCAGGTGAATGGATGTCAGCGGCTGAAGTTCCATCCGGTAGGTTAGTTGACCCATCTCTTTTTTGAGGTATTTCTCATAGAAACCAGGCAGCTTTGCTTCCAGCGTTTTCGGGTCGCTGCCGTTGGTCAACAGCAGGTACGTGTACAGCTCGAAATTCTGCCAGCCACTGGTATACTTGTCCGGTAACGACCGGAGTGCGCTGAATTGTAAATGTGAGTTGGTAGCGGTCCCGCGTCCGGGGAGGTCGTCAATGACACCCGTAACCCGGTTCGGAAAGTTATTCGAGAACTCCACAGTTTGCCCAACGGCTTTAGCAGCGTCGCCAAACAGCTTTTCGGCCAGACTTCTGGTCACGACAATGCATTGAGGCTGGGCCAGCGCCGTTGCCGGATCGCCGTATAAAAGGGGAAACGAGAACACGTCGAATATGGTCTTGTCGGCGAACATAATATCGTCGACGGTCAGTTTCTTGTCTTTGAACGTGATCAATCCGCCGCCCTCGGGTTGAATCCGGACGGTTTCCTGCACCTCCGGGTAATCGCTTTTCAGGGCGGCCGCAAAGGGGGCCGAGGTGGGTGCCAGTTGCAGATTACCGCCCGGCCAGTTGGCATAATGCACTACCCGCACGATCCGGTCGGCATTGGCATGAAACCGGTCGTAGCTGAGTTCGTGGACGACGTACAGGCTCATGAGCCCAACGGCCGCCATGCCAACGCCCATGCCAACGATGTTCAGGGTACTGAACAGGCGGTTCTTCCACAAATTGCGGAAGGCTATTTTGATGTAGGATCTGAGCATGACCGTAGTGCCGAAGCTGGAGCTTCGGTAGTAAGAAGATTGCTTTAACTACCGAAGCTCCAGCTTCGGCACTACCCTTAGTTTGCCACGTTGATCACTTTGGCATTCGCGTTCCGTACTTCGTTTACATCTCTGGCATTGATCCGAATGGTGGCGTTGGCCTGCGTCAGCACGTTGGCCGTGGTGGTTAGCAACCCTTCGGCATCTACATGGCCGTTGGCATTGCTGACGAGGTCGAAGGTTTTCACTTTGCCTTCCAGCCGTACATTTCCATTACCCCCGTTTACAAAGGCGAACGACTCGCCCCGCAGCCCCCGTACCGCCACATCGCTGTTCGACCCGTGTTTGAAACGTTGCAACACCGGGGTCCTGATCACCACGTCGATGTTGGATTTGCTAACCCATATCGGTCTGTTGTCCGGGCTTTTAAACGAAAGCCGTAGCGTGCCATTCCGGTCATCGATTACCAGCAACGAACGCAGGTTGTCGTCGATGCTGATTGTCACCGACGACTCAGAAGCGCCCGCCTCAACAACGACCCGAGCCGGAAACTGGTCGATCTCGATAGCCTCGAATGGCTTCACCTGTTTGGTCTCCCGAATAACCCGGCCACTGCCCCGTAGTTCGTAAGAAGGATCGTATTTATTGGTCTGCGCGTAATGGCCGAACGGCAGCAAAAGAGCGAGTACAATCAGTACAGATTTCATAGTTCGGAGGCTGAGTTTATTCACTTCGTAAACTTTTCACGGGATTCCGCAGGGCCGCTTTGATGCTTTGGTAACTCACCGTCAGCACGGCGACGACTGCTGTAGCGATAAGGGCAACGGCGAAAATAGACGGCCCAAAATCGATGCGGTATTCAAAGGATTTCAGCCATTGGCTCATGACCCACCAGGCTACCGGAGCGGCCAGCAGGAAGGCAATCGCAATCAGTCGCGCAAACTCCCGGTTGAACAGCCAAAGAATACTGCCCACACTGGCCCCCAGTACTTTCCGCACCCCAATCTCTTTGGTGCGTTGCGTTACCATAAACAGCACCAGCCCATAGAGACCCATGCACCCGATGAGCACGGCGATCCCGGCAAAGAAATTGACGAGCTTGCCCATCGTCTGCTCCTCCTGGTAACTGCGCTCAATCTGCTCGTCTACGAACTGATGGGTGAAATACGCGTCGGGATAAACCTGGTTGTATTGTTTCTCTAGTTGGCCGATGACGCGCTGAAAATTACCGGAACGCAGTTGCAGGTTAGCAGAGAAATAACGGGTTGCCTGGGTGGTTATAAACAGCGGGTCAATGGCGTCTTGCAGGGTTACCTGGTTGAAGTCTTTTACCACGCCCACAATTTCCGGGTGCTGCGTGTTGCCATTGATGTGCAGGATTTTCCCCAGCACATCGGCGGGCCGACTCAGGCCCAGTTTCCGCACGAATGTTTCGTTGACAAGCACTTCGCGGACCGTGTCGGAGGGGTACAGGTTGCGCCCGGCGGCTAATTTCAGGCCGTACAGATCGAGGTAGTTCGCGTCAGCGTTTTTGCGGTGGGGTTCAAACTTCTCGGATTCGGGCCGGGTGTCGTACTTAATCGTTGTCTGGCTCACCCAACCCGACTGCGGGGCACCGCTCATCGAATAGCTGAACTTCGCTACGTCGGGAATGCCCGTAGCGAGACTGCGGAACGTACCCATTTTCACCACGTCCTGTTTGTCAGCAAAGGGCAACTGAACGGTCAGGATGGCGTCTTTACGGAAGCCCAAATCTTTTTCCCGCACAAACCGTAACTGACTGGCCACCACCACCATGCCAATGATGAGCATCTGCGAAATGGCGAACTGCGCCACCACCAGCCCCCGGCGCACCGAGAAACCACCCACCTGCCGCGCCGTGATTTTACCCGCCAGCGCCACCACCGGTTTGAAACCCGCCAGCACCAAAGCCGGATACACGCCCGACAGCAGAATGACGCTTAGCACCAGCAGCACCAGCCAGCCAATGACCGACGGATCGAAATAGAACGTGAACCTGAAGGCGCCGTGCATGTACTGCTGAACGAGCGCCTGCCCCCCCTGAAACAACCCAAGCGCCAAAGCCGTGGCCACAAGCGTAATCAGGGCCGTTTCGCCCATAAACTGCGCAAACAACTGGCCCTGCGTACTACCCATCACCTTGCGAACGCCCACCTCCCGCGAGCGGGTCAGGGCCTGGGCGGTGGCTAAGTTGACGAAGTTGATACAGGCCGTTACGATCAGGAAAATGCCGATGATGAACAGCGACAGGATCAGCGATTTACTTACTCCACCGTAATCGGCCGAGAAATGAATGTCGCGCAGGGGCTGGATGGGAAAACGGGTGTCTTTGATGCCGGTTGGCTTGTATTTTTTTATGAACGCCATCATTTGCCGGTCCCAGTCGGCCGCCGTGAACTGGTCGTTGAGCAGCACGTAACATTGTGTACTACTGTTTGTATTGCCAAAATCGTCATCCATACTACCCCGGTATTCCTTCACCGTAGCCCACGACGGCATGATGGCGTACGCGAAATCGGTATTATCGCGGTAGTCGCGGAATACGCCAACGATGCGGGCGTTGATGCGGCCGTTGAGTTTGAGTAGTTTACCAACCAGGCCGGTGGTTGTACCGAAATATTTTTGCGCCTGTTCGGCACTGATGACCACCGTATTGGGCTGGCTCAGGTCCGCTGGTCCGCCCGCAAGCCAGTCATAGTCAAAGATGCGGAAGTACGACGGCTCCACGAACGCGCCCATGCTTTCGGTGACCTTAAATTTTTTGTCTGGTCCGCTCCGGGTGGGCACCGACACCATTGGCTTCTCCCACTGCTCGATCATGGCAACCTGTTCTACGCCGGGGTAATCATTGCGGATCGCTTTCCCAAACGGGTAGGGTACGCCGGGCGTGTAAAAATCACCATCGGGCGTGAAGTATTTCGACACGATGCGGTAGGTACGGTCATACTTCCGGTGGTGCGTGTCGGTAGGATAAGTGGTAACGAACAAGCGCGAAAATCAGCAGTGCACAGCCAATGCCCAAACCCAGCCCTGTAATGTTGATGAGGGCGTATAGCCGGTTGCGGCTGATTGTGCGAAGGGCTATTGTAACGTAAGATCGAAACATACGAAAAGCGGCATGAGTAATTTATGGAGCGTACGCGCTATACCCTGCGCTGGGTCAACAGCCGTGCCATGACGTAGAAAGGCCATTTCCAGCCCAGAAACGACCTTTCTACGCTAAACACATGTCCGAAAATGGACAGCTACCTGTCCGCTGCTGTACGGTGGCTCAGGCAGGTATGCTGAGTCGTGCCGCACTGCCTGCGAGTGGGCCTTTCAACGGCAATGCGCCTCCTGCCACTGCCGTTCAGCCTACAGACAGCCGTAAGTTTTTGGTAGTCGGCTAAACATTTTCCCCTCGGAACAGGTAAGCTTGCAGTGGCGAACAACATTTATGATCCTACTCAATCTTAACATTTTACACATATGCGCTGGTTAGGTGGACGCGAAAGCGATAACGTTGAAGACCGCCGGGGTGGCGGCGGAGGAGGCATGGTTGTCGGCGGAGGCATTGGCACCATGGTGATCGCTCTTGTTATTTACTTGCTCGGCGGCGACCCCTCTCAAATACTCAATCAGGATGGCGGCAGCGATCAGGTCGCCACCCAGCAGGCCCCAACGGGGCCGCAGCCAGATGATGAAGCCGCCGTATTCTCCCGCCGTGTATTGACCTATACGGAGAATATCTGGACGGAGGTGATGGCGAAGGAGGGGCAGCAGTACAGGAAGCCTGTGCTTGTCTTGTTCCGGGATAGAACGCAGTCGGGTTGCGGCATGGCGTCGGCGGCCTCTGGCCCCTTCTATTGCCCCGGCGACAAAAAACTGTATATCGACCTATCTTTTTACGATGAGTTGAAACAGCGTTTCAAAGCGCCGGGCGATTTTGCAATGGCCTACGTCATTGCCCACGAAATCGGACACAGTATTCAGGACCAGTGGGGTATTCTTAACAAGGTGCATCAGGCCCAGGAGCGTATGGGTAAAACTGAGGCTAATCGTTTATCTGTACGCCTCGAACTTCAGGCTGACTTTTTGGCTGGGGTATGGGCACACTACGCCCAGAAAATGAATGTTCTGGAAGCAGGCGATGTAGAGGAAGCCCTCAATGCGGCCAGTGCGATCGGCGACGATAACATTCAGAAATCGACGCAGGGCTACGTAACTCCGGAAGGGTTCACGCACGGATCAGCCGCGCAACGCGCCTACTGGTTCAAAAAAGGTTTCGAGACGGGTGATATCAACCAGGGCGATACGTTCAACAGCACCGAAGACGCGAGGTTGCAGTGAGAGTCTAAAGTTCAAAGTCTAAGGTTCAAGGTTCAAAGTCCAAAGGGCTCCGCTCATCAGCTAGTTTGCTAATAAGCGGAGCCCTTTGGACTTTGAACCTTGAACCTTAGACTTTGAACTTTAGACCTACATATTAATCGCCCGGTTATCGGTTGCGGCGAGGCAGGCTTCTTTCAGTGCTTCAGTATAGGTCGGGTGCGCGTGCGACATCCGGCTGACATCTTCGGCCGACGCCCGGAACTCCATCGCCACTACCGCTTCGGCCACAATATCAGCCGCACGGGGGCCAATGATATGCACGCCCAGCAGCTCGTCGGTGTCTTTATGGGCCAGCACTTTCACCAGGCCATCAATATCCATCGACGCACGGGCGCGACCCAGCGCTTTGAACGGGAACGTACCCAGCTTGTAGGGAATCCCTTTCTCCTTTACCTCCTCTTCGGTGTAGCCCACCGCCGCTACTTCCGGCCAGGTGTACACTACGTTCGGAATCAGGCGATAGTTGATATGCGGCTTCTGCCCGGCAATAGTCTCGGCAATAAATACGCCTTCCTCTTCGGCCTTGTGGGCCAGCATAGCCCCCCTAATCACATCGCCCAGGGCGAAGATATGGGGCACTTTCGTCCGCAGGTGATCGTCGACCTCAATCTTACCCCGCTGATCGGCAGACAGGCCCGCAGCTTCCAGGTTCAACCCGTCGGTATAGGGTTTGCGACCCACCGACACTAAGCAATAGTCGCCGGTCAGCGTCATGGTTTCTCCTTTCGGCGTATCGATGCTGACAACAACCTCATCGCCAGTGTTCTCCACTTTCGTGACTTTGTGGTTGAAATAGAAAGCAGCACCCAGCTTCTTCATCGATTTCTGCAACTCCTTGCCCATCGTCTTATCCATCGTCGGAATCATCGAATCCGCAAACTCGACAAACGACACTTTGGCACCCAGACGAGCATAGACCGACCCCAGCTCAGCCCCAATGACACCGGCCCCAATAATAATCAGGTGCTTCGGAATCTCCGGCAATTTCAGGGCTTCGGTGCTGGTAATGACCCGCTGCTTATCGAGGGGCATCGACGGAAACGACATGGGTTTGGACCCGGTGGCAATCACAATGTTTTTGCCCGTGATCGTTTCTTCGCCGCTGCCATCGCTCCTGGCAACCTTCACCGTGTTGGCATCCACAAACGAGCCGACCCCGTAAAACGTGTCGATCTTGTTTTTCTTCATCAGGTACACAATGCCCTTCGTCGTCTGATCAACCACATCCTGTTTGCGGGCAATCATCTGCGGCAGGTCTACCGCCAGGTGATCCAGCTTGATACCGTGTTCGGCAAAGGTGTGGCTGGCGTTGAAATAATGCTCCGACGAGTCGAGCAGCGCTTTCGACGGGATACAGCCTACGTTGAGGCAGGTGCCGCCCAGGGTAGCGTATTTTTCGATGATGGCTGTTTTAAGCCCTAATTGTGCGCACCGAATAGCGCCCGTGTAGCCGCCCGGCCCGAGCCGATGACGATAACGTCGTATTGCATAGTATAGGTTTTATTAACTGCTACTTAGTTATTAGTAGGTAAACAAAGCAACTAGTGACGTGGCAATCTGTTGAGCCGTGTCATCAGCCAATTGCCCCAAATTCTTTCGTAAGCGTACTTTGTCTACCACTCGAATCTGGTCAAGCGCCACCTGCCCTTGTTTACCGTCAAACTCACAATTCACACGGGTTGGATACGGCTTAATCGTACTGGTAAGCGGAGCGACAATGATGGTTCTTAACCGGTGGTTGACAACATTGGGGGATACAACAACACACGGCCTTGTCTTGGCAATTTCGCTTCCTTTCGTCGGATCTAATTCGACCAGGTAAACGGCGAACCGATCAATTACCATATCCATTCTGTTTGATCGAACTCAACCGACATACCACCAAACAAGTCGGCCTCAGGTACGTGTCCGGCCTCTTCTGCCCGTTGAAAGCATTCGTCCCATCCCTGTCGTGGGTGGTTTTTAGCGGCCCTTAACACAATGGCCCCATCAATCACTTCAACACTTACTTCATCCGAAATGCCTGCCTGCTGAAGTAGCGGGCGGGGAAGTATAATTCCCTGCGAGTTACCAATACGGCGAATAGACTGTGTCATGGATTCCAGGCTCGTAATAACATAGGTATAACGGCGCTAAATAGCCAAAAATTCCTCATCATTCCTTCGGCCGTTTGAACACGACGATAATGCCCGACGTGGCGGCTCCACTGTCGAAAAGGCCAATGCTCTTCGATTCTATCGACTCCATACCGACCAGTTCCCAGCCTAATTCACCAAGCTGATTCAGCTTATCATGGAATTCGCTTAACTCACTAAGACGAAGATCAAAGGAGAGGTATTCCCATTTAGTCATTGCTGTAGTACCGTTTGAAGAAGTAAAGCAGTTCAATGCCTACCGAGCTATTGCCAAGTTGCACACAGTTGACCAGTTCCCAGTCCTGCTCGCCCTGCTCATTCAGAATATCTTCCACCACTTCAGCAGGAATCATCGGACTTTCGGCGGCCTCGTCGTTGCGAAACATCGACTGCGACTGCGCCATCACTTTCGTTTTCAGTGTCTTATATTCCCAGGGCATAATGTGGAAAGAGTTTCAGGTTTCAGGTGTCAAGTTTCAAGTGGCTTCGCTACTTCTACATTCGGTAGATTGGCGAAGCCACTTGAAACTTGACACTTGAAACCTGAAACTCCTTATTTAAACGTCCAATAAAATCCGGGTTGGGTCTTCCAGGAGTTGCTTTACGCGAACCAGGAAGCTAACCGACTCTTTGCCGTCGATGATGCGGTGATCGTAGCTGAGGGCCACGTACATGATCGGACGAATGACGATCTCGCCGTTCACAACTACGGGCCGCTCAACGATGTTGTGCATGCCCAGAATGGCCGATTGTGGCGCGTTGATGATCGGCGTCGATAGCATCGAGCCGAAGGTACCGCCGTTGGTGATCGTGAAGGTACCGCCCTGCATCTGTTCGATGGTCAGCTTGTTATCACGCGCCAGACCGGCCAGCCGGACGATCTCTTTCTCGATTTGTGAGAAGCTCATCTGCTCGGCATTCCGAATCACCGGAACAACCAGACCCCGGTCCGACGAGACGGCAATGGAAATATCGCAGTAATCGTTGAATACCATCTGATCGCCGTCGATCATCGCATTTACGGCCGGAAACTCGCGCAGGGCTATGCAGATGGCCTTGGTGAAGAACGACATGAAGCCGAGGCCCACAGCGTGCTTGTCTTTGAACTTGTCTTTGTATTTACCCCGCAGATCCATAATCGGCTTCATGTCTACCTCATTGAAGGTAGTGAGCATGGCCGTTTCATTTTTCACGGCAACCAGGCGCCGGGCAATCGTTTTCCGCAGCGACGTCATCTTCTCGCGCCGTTGCGTACGCGCACCGGGAACAACCGGAGCAGCTGGTTGCGGCGCAGGAGCTGGTTTTGCCGCGGCCGGAGCCGGTGTAGCTTGTGGGGCGGGGGCTGTTGATGCCGGAGCGGCCTGCGGAGCGGGGCTGGCTTTCATAGCATCGTCTTTCGTGATCCGCCCTTCCACACCTGTACCCTGAACCTGCGTTGCCTCAACACCTTTTTCGGCCAGAATCTTAGCCGCCGCTGGTGATGGGTGATTTGCCGCGTAGCTGGTCGATCCGTTCGCGCTGCCATTCTGCGCTGTGGGGCTGGGCTGCGGAGCTACCGTTGCGGGTTGAGGAGTCAGCCGAGGCCGAGGCACCTACTTCAATGCGGGCGATGGTAGCGCCAATCGCCAGCGTTTCGCCCGCTTCGGCGACGATGCGGAGCGTACCGGCGGCTTCGGCAGGAAGTTCAAACGTGGCTTTGTCCGATTCGAGTTCGCAGAGCGTTTCGTCCATCTTAACCGCATCACCGTCTTTCTTATTCCAGGTGGCAATGGTCACCTCGGTGATCGACTCACCAACCGACGGAATTTTCACCTCGATCGTGCTGGCAGACGCGGGGGCACTGGGTTGGGCGGCGGGCTCGGCTACAGCCTGCACAGCAGGCGTGGGCTCCGTAGCAGGCGCAGCAGCCTTGGGCTCTTCAGCAGGCTGTTGCGCCGGAGCGGGAGCCGCAGGAGCGGCACCGTTCGATGCCCCCACTGCATCGATGGTGCAGATGGTTGCCCCGATGGGTAGTACGTCACCGGCCTGCGCCATAATGTGCAGTGTTCCTTCCGCTTCGGCAGGCAATTCAAACGAAGCTTTGTCTGAATCGAGGGTGCAGAGCACTTCGTCGAGCTTCACCACATCGCCTTCCTTCTTCAACCATTCTCCCACCGTGACTTCGGTGATGGATTCACCCACAGCGGGGACTTTTACTTCGATAGCCATTTTGTCATTTCAAGTTTCAGGTCAGGTTCAATTCTTACTAACCAACTTTAAATAGCGGAGCCACTGAAACCTGAACCTGAAACTGAAACTCCTTTATTCAAATGCTTTTTGAACTAATGCAGCCTGTTCCTGCGTGTGCAACTTGGCAAAGCCGGTAGCGGGCGATGAGGCCGACTCGCGACCGACGTACCTCAGCGCCTGCTCTCCCGTAAACCGATCGCGGAAACGGCGAAGCATAAACGAGAAGCAACCCATATTTTCGGGCTCCTCCTGCACCCACACAATCTCCGGCTTTTTGTACTTCGCCAGTTCAGCATCAAGCTGCTTCATCGGCAACGGATATACCTGCTCCATCCGGATAATCGCTACATCGTCGCGTTTGTCAGCCTGTTGTTTCTCGTGCAGGTCGTAATACACTTTGCCCGTGCAAAGTAACACACGCTTTACCTTTTTGGGGTCGGCATACGGATCGCCAATTACTTCGCGGAAGCTACCTGTGGTCAGTTCGTCGAGCGAGGAGATTGCCTGCGGATGACGAAGCAACGATTTTGGCGACATAATCACCATCGGCTTGCGGAACTCCCAGGCCAGTTGCCGACGCATGGCGTGGAAGATGTTCGCTGGCGTTGTGATGTTGGCAACAATCAGGTTGTTTTCGGCGCACAGTTGCAGGAACCGCTCCGGACGGGCATTTGAGTGCTCAGGCCCCTGCCCTTCATAGCCATGTGGCAGCAGCATGACGAGGCTGTTCTGAATACCCCATTTCGATTCACCCGCCGTCACAAACTGGTCGATGATGACCTGCGCTCCGTTGGCAAAATCACCAAACTGGGCTTCCCAGATAACCAGCGCGTGGGGCGCGGCCATCGCATACCCATATTCAAATCCCAATACCCCGAACTCAGACAGGTGCGAATTGAAAATCTGAAGTGGTAACTGCTCCTCCTGAATGTGGTTCAGTGGTGTATAGAGCTGGTTGTTGGTCGAGTCGTGCAGTACGGCATGGCGGTGCGAGAACGTACCCCGCTGCACATCCTGCCCGCTCACGCGAACTACTTTGTTTTCGAGCAGAATAGAGCCGTAAGCCATCTGCTCAGCCACCGACCAGTTTACCTGCCGGGTCTCGAACACCATCTTCCGGCGATCGGCCAGCAGTTTTTCGATCTGCTTCAGCGGCTTGAAGCCTTCGGGAGTGGTTGCCAGCGCGTTACCAATCTTCTCCAGCGTCTCGATGGGCACACCCGTTTGCGGTGACTGATCGAAATCGGCGGGTTCGGCGTAGCGGAGTTCGGCCCACTGCTGATCGAGGCGAAGCGGCTTATACGGCAGGCCCGGCTTCTGCTTCACCTGATCGAGGCGATCCTGCAATACCTTCTTGAATTCGGCGTCCATGCGCGCGGCGAGTTCGGCATCTACGTCGCCACGCTCAATCAGCAGTTTGCTGTAGATCTCGCGGGGGTTGTTGTGCTTCTCAATCACCGAGTACATGGTCGGCTGCGTAAATTTGGGCTCGTCGGACTCGTTATGGCCATAGCGACGGTAGCAGACCATATCGATAAATACGTCGCGCTTGAACATCTCGCGGAATTCAACGGCCAGTTTAGCGCAGAAAATCACCGCTTCGGGATCATCGCCGTTGACGTGGAAAATCGGCGCGTCGATGATCTTGGCTACGTCTGAGCAGTAGATCGACGAACGGGCATCATCGAAGTCGGTGGTAAAACCAACCTGGTTATTAATCACAAAATGCAGCGTACCCCCGGTTTGGTAACCGGCCAGTTTCGCCATTTGCGTTACTTCATATACCACGCCCTGCCCGGCCACGGCGGCGTCGCCATGAATCAGGATAGGCATGATCTTGGTGAAATCGCCTTTGTATTCTTCGTCGGCCTGCGCGCGCACAAAGCCTTCAACAACGGGGTTCACCGCCTCAAGGTGTGAGGGGTTCGGGGCCAGTTTTACGCTGATTTCCTTTCCGCCCGGCGTCTTGGTCAGGCTGGTGTAGCCCAGGTGGTATTTTACGTCACCATCGCCATGCACCTGCGTAGGTATGCTTCCTTCAAAACCGTCGAAAATGGCTTCGTACGATTTGCCCAGGATATTGGTCAGCACGTTGAGGCGCCCCCGGTGCGCCATACCGATCATCACCTCTTCAACGCCAACGTCGGCGGCCCGGCTGATGATCGCATCCAGAGCGGCAATGGTTGTTTCACCCCCTTCGAGCGAGAAGCGCTTCTGACCCAGATACTTGGTATGCAGAAAGTTCTCGAAGATAGAGGCTTCGTTGAGTTTCTCCAGAATCCGCTTTTTCTCTTCCGGCGTGGGGGTAAACGTCAGGGCTTCTTTCTCAATTTTGTTCCGCAGCCAGTTCTTCACGTCGATTTCGCGGATGTACATGTACTCGAACCCAATGCGGCCCGCGTAGATGGTTTCCAGCGACTCCATGATTTTGCGAAGCGTGGCGGCACCAATGCCCAGCAGATTGCCCGACTCGAACACCGTATCCAGATCAGCCTCCGTCAGGGCGTAATCGGCCAGACTCAGGCGAGGGTTCCGGTTTTTCCGCTGACCAATCGGGTTGGTTTTCGCCAGCAGGTGCCCCCGCGACCGGTAGGCCTTGATCAGGCTGGCTACCGACACTTCTTTTTCACTGTGTTTCGCATCAACGGGCACTACTTTGGCTTCCCCATTGGTAGTAGCTCCATTCCCGTTGGCCGAACCGGTCTTCTCGCCGTAGGTAAGCGAAAAATCAAATCCTTTGAAAAACTGCTGCCAGCTACTATCTACCGACGCGGGGTCCTGCTTATACGACTGGTAAAGTTGGTCGATATAAGCCGCATCGGAGTTGGCTATATATGAATACTGATCCATGATTGGTTGCAACGCACTATTTGGCCCACAAAGGTAAGGTAAAGCCTACGAAAGGGGGTGAAAACTTCCTGATTTTATCCTATTCAGCAATCAAATGAACAACCAAAGTACCAACTGGCTTCCAGGTTATGCGGTTGGCGACAGGAATCCTATTCTATAGCACCAGCTAACAAGTTAGTATCCCATCCCCAACACAATAAGCGGGGTGTACTGGTTGTTCATAGTAGAATGGATATTACTGGCCTAAACGTTCCGGCAGAAGCCTGGGTACTGACCAGTGGCATTCCTCGTTATTGATGTACTTTGCCGCGTCTCCTTACTTGTATGAAAACCACCTTTCTACTTCTATTGTCGGCCTTATTGCTATGTTGTGAACCGTATAACCTGGACCGGGTCGATTTTAGTACTTGTGTAAAGCCATCAGCCAGCATAGGGGTTACCATCACAAAACTTCAGGTTGCCCTTTTCGTTGATAAGCCGACTGGCGATGTGAATACAGTTAACTGGACCTTTGGCGACGGGCGGGGATTACCACAAACGGGTACCCGGGTGTCTTACACCTACGACCGGCCAGGCAGCTATGCCGTTACTATGCAACTGACCAACCGGTGCAACCAAACATTCACTGCCTCCCGGACTATTTCGGTGGCTAACTAAAAACCAGTCAGTAGGCTTCCTTCTGGTTGGTTGACAAGAGTTGTTCATTAATCGTTTTTGCCCTCAATGACAGCTTAATGACCACAGACAGCGATACACTACATCTCCAGGTATGTCTTTTTATCTACAATCCGTTTTCCTGTTTCTGTTGTTACTAGGCTCAGTCCTGTTGCGTACAGGCACAGGGCCGGGTCAGCAACGTACGCATGCGGGCCATCGACCAGCAATCGATCGAGGTCTTTTATGACCTTCGGAATAGTGTACCAACCGACTCCGTTTACGTGCGGCTTCAGCGCCGAAATGGCAAATTGATCACCCCTGACCTCCGAAGCGTCAGCGGTGACCTTGGCACCAACCGGATCGACGGGCGCGATCGGCGGATTGTCTGGAATCTGCGCCGCAACGGGCTCCTGCTCCGGGAAGAGGTTCGGGCTGTGGTGTTGCTGAAGTACGGTGGCAGCCTGTCGTCGACCGCCCAGGGAGCCACCGAACAAGCGCCATCTGTGCCCGATTCGGCGGCTACCGTGCCCGAAAAGCCCTATCGTGGGCCAGCCTGGGCCCTGTTGTCATTGCTGGCACCGGGCGTAGGCAATATATTTGTGCAAACCCCCAAACCCCGCGTTGGGCTTCGGCCGTTAGTGACTGTTGCCGCCTACGGGTTACTCATCTACGGCGCCGGGCAACAGGGTGAATCCGCCCAGGCGTATAACGACTATAAGAGCGCAGGCAATGAACCGGCTGGCGAGCCGTTTTACCAAAAAGCCAACGCCGCCCATCAGCGCTATTACATAGCAACACGGGCTGCTGCCGCCATCTGGGCCGCCGACCTTACGCTGACACTCATTCGTGGATTTACGAAATCAGCGGACTGAAAAGCAGGGCGTTCAGCCTGTTTCTTACCACCTGAATTACCAGGCCAACACACCCGTAGCGGTTGTTCGGTATACCTTCTAACCTGCCTTATGCGTTACTTTTTTCTATATATCAGTCTGGTATCTCCCTGCCTTTGCAATTGGCCAAACCCAGAAGCCCAGCATCGTATCGTCGTCCAGCGACTGGGTCACGCTGGCCATTACAGCGTCGGATACGGTAGCCACGACCACCGCCAAAACAAAGTCATCGGGCAAAACCACCAGGCCAAAATCAGCAACGTCGGCAACTGCCAAAACCGGTGTACCTGCGGCCAATGCTAAAAAATCAGCCACCGAAACCGCTAACCGGCCAGCAACTGCCTCGTCGAAACCTGTAGCGCGTACATTTCTGGAATCGTTTTCCGATAATCGCAACGGCTGGCTAACGGGTAAACGCAATGGCTTTGAGCTGGAAGTAGCCAAAGACAGCTATTACATCCGTCGGCTGAAAGGCAACGCCAACCGCCCCGGACGCACCTACATTAAGCTTCCAGGCACAATGAACCTCAACCAGGCCGATACGTTTACGGTCAGCGTTGAAATGGTTATACCACCCAATATGGAAATAGACGGGGGGTTGCTGATTGGCGTAAAAGACACCAGCAACTACTGCCAGTTCCGGGTAGTCAGTACCTCGAAAGTGGCCCTTTACACGCGTGTAAATGGTGTGGCCCAGGCCAACTACATGATGGGAAAACTTACCACCGCCAAGGTACCGATATCAACTACGCGCAACACACTAACCATTCGCCGCACCGGCGAGCAATTGCATTTTTATATCAACGGTAACGAAGTGGAAGACAGCCCCCACCCCTTTCGCCCCTTTAAAGGCAATGGCGTTGGCTTTATCAGTTTCACAGATGCCGTCAAATTCCAGTATCTAACGGTGCAGTTGGGAAAATGAAGGATGAATAAGGGTTCCGCAGTGATCAACCTACGGAACCCTTATTCATCCTTCATTTCCTGATCCGATTCCCGTTCTTATCCAGATCATAACTGTTGCCGTTGATGGAAACATGCGCGCGGCCATCTTTGTAGACCTGGATTTCATCGTAAACGGGCAGGATCATCCACTTGCCCTTACGCCATAAGCCCCATTGGCTGCCTTTTCTGGCTGGCCGTTCGCCAAACTGGCCGACATCATCGAGCACCTCGTCGTACGCTTCTTCACGGGGTGGTACCGGCGCACTTGCACTGGCCTCTGTGTCGCTGTTGCGGTCTGCTGGCTGCTTTTTTGCTTTTGTGTCAGCCGTACGCGACCGCTTGCGTTTGGGCGGGGTACGGGTCTCCTTTTCAGTACGGCCGCCAGACTGCTCTGTCCTGGTGGGTTGGCGATCTTCGTTAGCCGACGATCCGGTACTTTTCACCAGCACTACCACAAAGCCAATCAGCCCTCCGGCAACGAGTAAGGCCACCAGAAAATCACGCCAGCCCGTCGACACAGGCGCGTGCCGCTACCAGCCGGGCTGGGCGGCTGTGGTGCCGACGATGGGGGTACGTTGGTGGCTGGCGCCGGGCGATCCCACCAGGCGAGGTGCCGCCAATCGGTCGACGTTAGCTTCTCGCGAAGTGTGGCCCCCTGTGGCTCCTTTTCTGAAGCGTAGAAATTGGCCGTCAGGTAAGCCAGTACCGCGTCGGCCAAGGCTTTCTCATCGTAATTAATGGCCCGAAACAAGGCCCGGATAGACGGAGCCGGAATATGTTCTTTGTAGTCGTCCAGTATATCGCGGACTTTCTGCTGCATGGTCTCCGCCGTTTCTACCAGCATACCCGGCGGTGGCCCGCCAGTACTGACAGGAACAGGCGCTGGTGCAGGAACTGACTTGTTCGCAGCAGGTTCCGGCGTGTCGATTGAAAGACCGGGTTTAGCAGGTTCCTCCTTTGGCGGATCGGGAATTTTAGTCAGTAGATGCGGTACCCATTGCTCTGCCACGAAGCTGCGCGAAAGCCCCAGCCGTTCGGCATCCAGCGCAAAACCGCCGATCTGCACCGCCGACAGCTTCTTCTGATTGTCGACCGCTGTTGTGCGAATAAGCGCCTGTAAATCCAGAATCTTGCCAAACTGCGCGTTCAACGACCGGCTGACATCGTCGACCAGCCGCAAAAAGTCGGTAATGCCCAGTTCCGTGGCCTCGGCAGGCAGCCCCGTACGGGCCCACTGCCAGTCGGCCACGTTGCCCTCGTTCAGGACTAGTTCATTCTTGATCCGTTCGCGGAGTTCGTCCAGCGTCATGTCAGCAGAGGCAGTATAGATGCGATGAATAAGTCTATTGGTAGCCGAAGCGGGTTTTCCTGGTGAGGTCGATTGCCGCTTAGCCGCTCCGGTGCTATTGCCACACCAATTTTAGAATCGGCGGTACCGTAATACAGAAACCAGCGGCCCTTGAACGATACCATTCCTTCCAGAAACACAACCTGATTTACCTGTCCCTGTGTTTCATAAGGCTGATCGGGTTTGATAAAATAAGTAGCCGTACGATCAAGCAATTTGGCAGGGTCCCGTGCATCAAAGAGCAGTTGCCCACCCGTGTACGCATGCTCAGGTAAGGTTGGGTCGCCCTGTTTGTTGTTCATTCCATTATAGACCAAAACAATACCGGCGGGAGTCAGTAGGGCAAATGGGCCTGGTTCGATCAGGCGGGCATCGTGTTTACCCGGTCTGGATTGAGCTACCGCCCGAAAAGTACCGCCCACCGGTGAGCTGCCCACAATGGGTGTCCAGTGCAGGAGGTCGGCTGAGGTGGCGATGCGCAGGTCAGGCTGATCGCCCCAATACATCCAGTACTGGCCGTTAATTTTCTGAGCGACCATCCGGCTTCCCTGTTGTTTGCACACAATAGCGCCTGATTTAGACCAGCTGTTCCGGTACATTTCCTGACCAAATACCAGCCCCTGTTTTCGCCACGAGACCAGGTCTTTCGACGTAGCTACGCATAACCGCGCTTTGTCTCCGTCGTAGGTGGTGTAGGTCATCACGTATACCCCATTGGGGCTTTCAACAATGCGCGGATCTTCGCAGCCACCTTCCCACTCGTAGGGTTTCATGGCGTCATTATCGGGATAAAAAACGGGCGTTGGCCGGCGGGTAAAGTGAACCCCGTCAGCGCTAACGGCCAACCCAAGCCTCGACGTACCGGCGAATTTACCAATGGTGTCTTCGGCCCGGTAAATCATGTAGACCTTCCCATTCCGCACCACGGCCGCCGGATTAAACACATCTTTCTCTTCCCAGCGCACCGTGTCCTGACGGACCGGGCAGAAAAATGTTGAGTTGGCGTTGGCATCTAAAATAGGATTGGCGGCATTCTGCTTCTGAAATGGCCCCAGCATCCAGGGTTTTTCGGTTGTTCGTTGGGCCAGCAACCAACTCGGCGCAATGAGCAGCAGGAAAAATAGTCGTTTATTCATCAGGGAATAGAGGTAGCTGTTAAGCGGTCAGGTGATAAGGTAAGCACAAAGAAAGGCTCGAAGTTGCATAAAGGGTTAATCGCCTTAATGCCTTCGAGCCTTTATGGCCGTTTAGCTAACTGCCAGGTAGCCTAATTAAATCCAATCCGGGCTTTTTCGGTGATCTGCCATTTGTCGCCCTGCAACACCAACTGGCCAGGGGCCACCGTCTGAATGCGGCTGCTTGGGCCTCCCGGCTGGTTTTCGTACAGACAGGCATCGCTCAAATAGGAGTATGGGTCACTCATGGCCAACTGCTGCGATTCGGGCGATTGACTGACTCTATACGTAGCGGTGTTTGGGCTGGTAAGGTCAATTTCGTAAACGGTGCCCCGCTCGGCCATCGCCAGCAAACCAGCTTTGCTAAAGCCATTGCCAAGATCGGCGGTACGGGCAAACAATTTTGTTGGCGCGGCGGCTGGAGCGGGCGGTATGTTAAGGGCCGGATTTGGATTACTGCCACCTGCCATTGCCGGGCGCTCTGGTGAGTTAGACAAGGTGCCGGGCGCGGGCGGAATTACAGGCGTAGTGCGTAAACCCGAATCCTGCGACTGACTGGACAATGGACTCACGGGATTAGCCAATGGACTCCCCGCCTGCTGTACGCCACCAGACTGCGTATTGCCCGATGGAACGCCACCCGACGCAACGCCACCCGATGGAACGCCGTCCGACGGTACGTTTTGTGGTGGTATAACCGGGTTAGCAGGATTACCATACCCGGCGCGGGGCTGGTTACCCATCTGACCAGATGGCACCGGATTATGTTCGGTGGGTACGTCATTTCGGCGTGGTGCTTCGGCCTGAGCGGACATCGGGCCGCGATCAATTATATCTCGGTCAGCGGTTGGCTGAGCGGCAACAGGCCCACGTTCGACGAGACGGTTGGCAGGATTAGCAGACGCTGAATTAGCCTGTTTCCTTTCCAGCACCGTTAGCCGATTGACCAACTCTGCAACGGTGGTGCTAAGGCGGTTGTTCTCATGCTGCGAACCATCCGTCCGGGCATCTTTTCTATAGCTCGTTCGCCGCTTGCGCGTCAAGAGCAAATAACCCAGGCCCAGCAAATTAAGCAGCGACAACCAGAATGCCCACGTACCCATCCACGCACCCGTCCAGTTGCCACCAAAAGCGGTTGTGGCCGTCTCATCTGACGTTTCTCCGTCTGCCAGGTCTATTTGCTCGGCAGCCTGGTCGGGCGCTATACCACCGGCCAGGGCGATCATTTGGGTCCGGTACGTGGGAAACGAAGCCAGTTTGGTTCGGTGAACACGTTCAGCTCCAATAGTAACCCGCTTCATGACATACCGACGCAGGCTATCGAGCATGTCCTCTTCGCTGGTAAACGCATCGGCGGCAAACCCATCATTCAGCAACAGGCTATGCTTCTTGATATCGTTGACAAGGCCATCTGCTTTTTTCAGGTTATTCGCCTTAATAAAGTTGGCTAGGTCACCATACGTCCTGCAACTCTCACAGGTTGTTTTTTTAACCACGCCAAACGTTTTCTGGTCCGTAGCCAGAAACTCAAGCGTGGCCTTCGTCATCCCGAATGTACCGGCGTCTATACCAGTTGCCGTGGCAGGCGCAGTTTGGGCACTGGCGGCCACAGCCAACGTGAACAGTAGAAAGGTTAATGGTATTTTCATAGGATTGGGGGTCAATCAGCGTGCTATGTGCTTCGATAGCTCATACAGGGCGTGCTTGAGCGGCAGGAAGAAATACGTTTCCGATACCGCCTGATTCGGTTCCTGCTCCAGGCCGGTGCGAGCAAGCATGTAACTGTCATACAACGCACCGCTGCGGGTTACATCCGAACCCGCCAGGAACGACAGGTACTGCTCGGGCGTCTGAATGTTGTGTTCACTCAGGAAGTAGGCAACGTCGCGGTCGGTCAGGGTTTTTTCCAGGAATCGCTTCACGTTGGTCAGCACCGAATCATGGAACGCCTGATCGCCGCTTACTTCGCCAATCCTCGTACGCCGATACTCGAACGGCGCGTTAACGACCTTCGAGGTAGACAGGGCCGGGGTAGCACCGTAGCTGGGCTGGCCCGTGCCCGGATACGACGCCCCCCAACTGCTGACAGGCGCTCCGAAACCAGTGGCTTCGGGTGTGGCAACGGTCGGCGATTCGGCGGCGGTCCCGCGTTCGGGTGAGGGAAGTGATTTCTGGTCGATCGGCGCATTCCCCCAGTAGCAGGTCGTCTGGCGGCTGTTATACTTGTCTTTCTCCATCGAACTGGCATTCTCGAACAGCACCGCTCCGTTGGCCGTGGTTTCTTTCGGGTTCTCGCTCAGCACCACCTCAAAATCGGGCGGTACGGGCAGTGTGGTATACGCCCGGAAGAGCATCTTGGTGAACTCGATCAACCGGCGTGACGAGCCAAGCATTTTCAGGTACTGACTGCCCCGGCCCGTGAATGTCAGGTACCGTGGCAGGCCCATCCCGTTGGCTTCGATCAGTTGCACCAGATGGTACACAATAGCCGAATAATGCAGAAACAACACAATCCGCAGGGCGGGCCGTCCGTCAACGATCGACTGCGTGAATTTATAATGCCCGTCATTCCGGAACAGCAGACTCACAATATCCTCGGCGCTTAAATCATTATTGGCCAGGAACGTGTCGAGAATCTGATCTTCCGGGGCCGGTGCCTGGGTAAGGGTCCGACGGTATTGCAGGTAGTTCAGGATGAAGCCGTTATCTTTCAGATGCGACGGATGCCCCTGCTGGTTCAGACCGCCACCCCAGATATCATAACCCGCAAACCGGAACGACGTATTCAGGTACTTGTTCTGCTGCTTCATAAACAGCATGATGTCGGCAGTGCCCCCGCCAATATCTACGTTCACCGCGTCGGCGAAGGATTTAACCCCCTTGGTGACCAGGAAGAAGTGCGGAGCCAACGATTCGGGAACCGGGTCGGGCCGGAAGTACTGCGTGGTTTTGAATACCCGCTGGAAGGCGTTTTTCCACTCGGCTACCAGTTTATCTTCCGTATCGGCCTGCATACTCGTTGGAGCCAGCCACGTAATTTTCGTGTCAGTCAGGTTGCCCTGATTCAACAGCACCTTGTTCCGTATCATCAACAGCAGCGTTTCGAAAAAGGCCCGAACGCGGGGCCGGTTCATCGCATCGCCGGGTTGGTTCTCGAACAGCCATTTCAGGTTGGTCACGTACCGGTTTACGCCCGTACTGCCATCTTCAAGGTCAATGTTGAAGCCCAGGTTGATTTTACTAAACAGGTTGTCGCCGCTATCTGACGAGCCGGTTTTCTCAAACACGGTTGTCCGCAAAGGAAAGGAGAACGGCGAACCATATTGATTACCTACAATGGCGGGCATAAATTCGCGACGGATAAACCGCTCCATTTCGGGCAGGCTACCGTAGCTAACCGGCAGGCGATACCGGGCGTAAGGCGTCTGCGCTTCGTAGCCATCGTAGGGCTTATTGAGCGAAACCATCTGTAGCTCATCGGCATCCAGATTGACCTTATCGTCGCTGATCGTCAACGTTTTCGGATCGGCATTGCCCAGGTTTGTATCGACATAAGCCACATGCGTGTTCGACGTACCGAAATCAATGGCAAACGTAAACGGCTTGTAGCCCCGCTCGCTGATAATGGTGAACTTAGGCAGTACCAACCCCCGATACGGCACACCGTTTCGCTGTAACTGCACCTCCATCAGGTCGAACGCCTGGGGTACTTTGAAGTAGTACGTTGCGGCTTGCGTAGGGCCCGATTTTGGGGTACGATGTTCAGGAGCGGGTACGGTCAACGGCTGGTTGTTAACTACCTGCCCGAACTGGAAAAACCGAATCGACCGGCCCGCATTGAAATTGGCGTCTTCTTTACTGGCATCCAGCAACATCACGTTGTACTCGTTCAGCGCCTGTAGTGCCGCATCGGGTACGGTAATCTTGTAGAACGGAAAACAGGCTAGCCCCGCCCGGAACTCAATCATCGCGTCGGGGTTGCCGAGGTTATATTCCCTGGTGAAGTTGACCGTCCGGTTGTTCCGGATGGGGATACTTAGCGAGGCAATAATCACCCGATCCATACCCCGATCTTCGGTACGAAGGGTCAGCTGCCGGGCCAAATCTTCCATGCGGAAGAAGCTAAAATACTCTTTGCGCACCGGCAGCAGAAACTCCATATCGCCCGGCGTACCCGTAAAGAAACGGCCGCTGTTGAGCTTGTAAGGCATCCGGATCAGGAAGTCCTCCAGAAAATCGTCGGTCGTAACGAATGGGTATTTCACGTTATCGACACCCGGCAGAAAACGTTCTGACAGCAGGAAGCCCCCACCCAGATCACGCTGCCGCATAATGACCGTCTGCGAGTTCCAGTTCGTGTTTTTCACGTACCGGCCCGCAATATCCATTCGCGAGGCCAGCGCCAGCGGTTTACGTACGCCTGTTGCGGCCCCATTGCTGGTTTCGCGGGTGTAGTAATCCACCGTAGGCACCATCAGAAAATCAGAGTTCTCCTCGATGTCATTCAGGACATCATCTTCCCGAACGCGATAGAGGGGCATACCGGGCAATACCTGCAATACTGAAGTGCTTTCGCCACGTACCTGAATCGGCTCAAAATTGCTCAGTGTCATACCCGCCACCACAGGCGGCACCACGGCACTATCGAAGAACACGCGGTAGAGGTACTCTTTAAACCCGCCCGACGGCATCAGGTTGTTATACTGCTCATACCAGCGGCGCAGGTAGGTTGTAAAGCCTTCGTCGCGCTGGTTCAGAGCTACATACTCGTTCTGAAACAGAACCCGCCCGGTACTGCTCTTTGGCGGATCGATAAACTTGTTCTGCCGCTCCTGCTCCCAGTTAGGCGTGGTAAATACCAGCGTCAGCGGCGAGGTGCCCCCCAGCAGGGCGCCTTTATAATAAATGAGCGTTGTGGTTTGAACGGCGGCCAGTTCGTTGCGAAAGTCAAGCTCCAGGGCCTTGGCCAGCACCTGATGCGGATGCCGCGCCAGACCAGACACCCCAGCGCCACCAGTGGCCGACCCCAGCTTGCCCAGCCGGTCTCCCCGGTTCCAGAGTTTATAGGTCAGGTCATCGGAGTTACCGGCCTGAAACAGTAATTCGAGCAGATCGAGCGTGTGTGACACCAACACGTGGTACATGCTCATTTCGGCGGGCTGGAGGTTATTTTTCACCATCCTGAACGCCGTATCAAACAGGTACAACCGCGCAAAAGGCGACGGAATGGACGTACCTGCCTTGGCCGCCGAGCCTGCGGCCCCACCAGCGGCCCCGGTCAGCGTATCGGGAATATGTTCAATGCGGTTGCCCGTCAGGCCCGCCGGGCTCCCCGTCCAGCCGCTATGGTTCTGCTGGCTAACGTTCGGGTCGGTATCTATGCGAAGGATGTGAGGCATGATGTTCTGTCTTCTGTTTTCTGTCTTCGGTCCTCTGTCTTCTGTTGCGCTGCCAGTCTACGTACCTGACATAGGGGGCAGCGCAACAGAAGACAGAGGACCGAAGACAGAAGACTTTATAACTCTATGTTTATGCGTCGGCTAATTGCCGGTTCAGCGGGCCCAGCTTTTCTACACACTTATCGGCAACTTCCATCAGTAGCTGCATAAAACGGGCTTCGTTGACGGGATAGGCGGCTCTCAGGCTGTTCTCTCCTTTACCGGCTACATCCTGTAAGAAGCCCTCGCTGATTCCTTTATTGAAGAAACTGGTTTCGATGCGCTTCGACCGGATCAGGCCGTTGAAGTCGCCATCCAGATCAAATGGAGCAAAGCTCCGGTCGTTGATCGCCAGTTCGCGGAGCCACGTTTTGTACGCGTTGATGAAATTATCCAGCGATGTGTAGAACGTTCCTGAGCGCAGTGTTTGCGGCAGGTTCAGGTTCTTGGCGTAGGCTTCACCCAGGTTATTGGGCACAAAGTCGGTATAGAATTTAGCCGCATACGTAAACCGGATCATCGGTTCCAGTAGGTTCTGGTACGTTACATCGCTGAAATGGGCCAGGTCGAGGCTACGGTCGTTGCGCCGAATGCCATATTCAAGGAAGCGTTTGTCCGTGCTGAACTCACCAGCCCCGCGACGGGCAAAATCAAGCACGGCTTCGGCAGCCAGCATCTCCACCACGTGCGCGTTGTTGGCCTGTTTGGCACCACCCTCTACGTTGGGGTACAATTTGGCACCGGGCCGGTCGCCGATATAATACAGCGCGTCGAGGTTAATCTGGCTCTGATAGTACGAAAGGGCGGCTTTGGTTTTCGACAGGAACCGATTCTGGTCGATTGCGCTCTGGCTGTTTTCTTCCAGCGCAAAATAAGGCATCACCGTCACGGCCCCCTTTTTGGCATTGCGAACAGGCAGTTTCTGACTGGGATGTTGCAGCAGTTTCACCAGTTGTGGGAAGCCCGCTGAGCCGGTACCCCCGAAAATGGAACTGATCACGAAAATCCGGTCGGTCTGGTCGTTAAAGGCGCTGATAAAATATCGGTAAACGGGGGAGTCTTCCAGGGCGTTGAATACCACACTGCCAATGTTTGGATTACCCTTGAAGCCCACCGACAGGTTCAGCTTCAACTCTGCATTCGTTGGTTTGGCCGTATTATCGTACAGCAGTTTCAGAAACTCACGGTCGATCTCGTCCATGCTGCTTACGTTCAAAAACTCCTCGAACGTGCCCTGGTGATCGGTCAGTTTGGGCAACACCGAATCCCCAATCTGCTGCTGGGCGTTCTCGGCCTGCAAAGTGCCCAGCGGCTGAAGCGACGTGCCAAAGAATGGGCGTTTTGGACCACCGCTGGTGCCGTTTCGATCCTGCGGACCATTCGGGTAACCTGCCGCCCGAATGCTACGGTACAGCTCCACTAGCCGCAGGGCGCGTTCAGTGTCGCCATTCTGCATGTCCATATCCAGCAGAATCGGGATAATTGTCAGGTCGTTGGGTACGTTGGCCCCGCTAGCCAGCAACATCGTCAGTGACCGCAACACACGGGCACCCGTACCACCAATACCGAAAATGAAAAGTTTCATGGTAAAAAGGGAGGTTTGAGTTGACTTAGCCCCCCGCCCTGAAGGGAGCCCGCTGGCGCGTCATTAACTCCGCAGAAGGCGTAGGCTTGCGCCAGCGGGCTCCCTTCAGGGCGGGGGGCTAAGTCAACTCAAACCAATTTAAAATGGTGTTCTCTTGGCGAAGATCGATGCGTTCTTCAACGCCAGCGAGAACAGAAAAAACAAAATAGCGGCAACCAGCACGTTAACGCCACCCAGGCCAGTCATGTACGAATCGGCATCGTCGGCACCGGTGCGGTCTTTGGCATACCAAACGGCATAAGCATAGGCGAATATCAACGTACCCACGAGCGCAATAGCCCAGTGGAGCGTACGGTGAAAAACAGGTTTCCAGCGGCCCAGAGCCACGTAGAAAACCACGGCCACGCCCAGTGCCACCAGGAAGGTCATGGTGCCAACCGGCGTAAAGATTTCGTCAACGTAAATGGGGTCGTTATTCTGACCAAGGAAGAGTTCGTAAATGGATCTGAACATGTGTAGGAAATGAACTTGGTAATAGACAATCATGGACAACGAAGACTGTGTACTGACATTGCTAAGGTCTGAGAAAGGTGATTAGCAACGCCGGTACACAGTCTCTGTTACACATTATTTTTTAGCCAATTTAATGGTGATAGCGGCAAATTCATTGCCACTGGTTTGGTAAGCCTCGCGAACGCCGTTCATCAGGTGTTCCAACGCGAAGGTTTTGTTCCGTCGCCCGGCGGCCGTGCGGTCGTCCATCGTTGACCAGTCGGTATACCACGAATCGAACCGAACGGGTAGCTTCAGGGTCATCGTTGCGTCATCGGCAAACAAATTATCAACGCGGAAGGTGAGTACGTGCGTATTCTGACTCAGCAGTTTTTGTTCGCGGTCGCTCATTCGGCCCGTTTCCACGGCCCCTTTACGCTGCACTTTCACCAGTTTCACGCTGCCATTGTCGACAGTCACGTTGGCATTTTTTTGCAGATAGGCTTCCGCCTGGGCATAATCGGGTAGCGCGGCCAGATTCAGGCCAATGGCAAACTCGATGGGCTTAGCCTTACGCCCCATCTCAATGTTGGTGAGGTTGTTACGCTCGGCCCGCCAATCGCCACTTTTGTTCAGACTGAAAAACAGGTCATACTGTTTCAGCGCCCCCGCCGCCCCAAAGTCAAGGCGTTTGGCCGGACTGCCAGAGAGGCTTTCCAGCAATTGCTGGGTAAACGGGCCAATCAGGCTTTGCTTGCCAATAATCCAGACATAAAACGGCCTCGACTCACCATTCAGAACCTGTTTCTGGTTCTGGTAGGTGTAGTAGGTGCCGTTGAACGGAGAGGTATAGGCCAACACGGTAGCCCCGATTCCCTGTTTGCTAAAGGTGGCAAACTGATCGTAGATGCTATTTTTCAGGGTGCTCGATGCATCGTTTCGGTTAACGTCCGGGTTGCGTTTGATATCGGCGTCGGGGAAAGACAGAATACAGTCAGACACCAGTATGGCGATGTTGTTCCCCTTCGCTTTCTCGGCCACCTGCCTGAAAATCTGGTGCAGCTCCGAGCTTTTGCCGGTTGCCAGCGGTGTGGTGGCCATCTCGGCCACAAAGGTGTTCACGTTGCTGCTGACCGGCTGCGGTTTTCCCGAAATGGTGTAGAGCGATACCGGCCTGATCTGATTCGACTTCGTCACCACATCGGCAACAACGTCTTTAAATGTCGTGCCTCCCTTCAGGTAGCCGCCCATACTGGCCGATGTTTCCAGAAAAAAGTGAATGGTCCCAATCGTTTCGGCCTTGGCCGGTGCCGTAGCCTCATCGTTAGGGGTGCGCTTTTTACCGCCTCCGCAGGAAGCAACCGTGAGACCGATAAGGAGCAGAAGAAATGTGGTTCGTGTGTGTAGGGCCATGGAAATGGGTTCAAGCTCCAAATGTTAGGAGCTAATATACAAGGTTGAGCTGTTCCTGAACCAAATTAGGCGAGCAAAGCCAACGGGCACGTTAGATCTCAACACCGTAAACTCATTTTGACCGATAAGGTAAGATGTAAACGGCAAAACCTAGTGTAAGTAAGGCGTATGCATACCAACTGGTTGCGTCGTCGGCCTCAAACCCATTGAAGGTCTGCCCGACGTAAGCAAACAGCGAGGCCCAGACAATAAGCCAGAATGTCCAGCGAATGCGTCGTTTCCCAAATGGGCGGCCAGTGCCGGTCTGGAATGAGTTGTAAAAGAAGAAGACCGCTTCTATAACGAGCAGTACTGCTGTTACCAGGCCAAAGATAGATTCAGTTAATCTTGGGGTAGCGCTGCCGTAGCCGCTGCGCTCGCCGCCCGACAACAGAAGCAGGATCAGCGCCCCTATGGCCAGCAAGCCACCGACCCAACCAGGGCCACGACCGGCACGTACCTCAACCTGCGGGTCAGGTTGTTTGACTGCCTGCCCCTGCCTGTTTTGTAGGGCCGGGCCAGCGGGTCGCGGTGGGGCTAAATTGGCCAGGCTGGCATCGAGTTGACTGCCGCCCGTATCGACCAGCACCCCATGCCGCAAGGATACGGGCTGTCCGGCCGCCACAAGCCCTTCACTAACTACCTCGTCGAGCCTGAAATACTGTAGCTGTCCTGCCTCGGTCCTGAGCAGGCCGCATTGCGTGAGGGGGTCATAATGGATGATGGTACCATGCATAGGTCCTAAACCCATTTAGTCGACTTCTTTCTTGTTTTTTTGTTTATTCGGGTCGCGCTTAGTGACCAGATCACCCGCTTTGATCTTTTTCGAAACGACCAGGAATGGGCCGGCAATAACCTGATCGTCCTGTTTCAGGCCCGACAGGATTTCAATGTTTTCAAAGTCGCTGATGCCCGTTTTCACCTCCCGCTGAACGGCCTTGCCATTTTCAGCGATGAAGACAATTTCCTTAATCGCCTTTTTAGCGGCGGTCTTCGCGTCTTCAGCCGTGTTATCGTTGGCAGCTTTATCCGAAATCTTCGAACTGTCGGCGCGGGTGGTTACGGCGGCGATAGGCACGGCCAGCACACCCGATTTACGGTCGGTGATGATCTCTACCGAGGCGGTCATGCCCGGTTTGAACGGGAATCCTTTACTCCCCAGTTTCGCCGATAGGTCGGTGTAGGAGTTATTCAGGATTTTCACTTTCACCTCGAACTCGGTCACCGCATCGCTCGACAGGGCCGACGCAGCGCCGCTGCTGCCAGCCATTCCGTTGGCCGTGTTGGCCACCTCCGTCACGATTCCCTTGAATTTCCGGCCCGCCGTTGTGTACGAATCCACCTCAATATCGGCGGTGTCGCCCAGGGTCACCCGGACAATATCGTTCTCGTTGACGTTCACCCGCACCTCCATGTTGTTGAGATTGGCCAGCCGCATGATCTCGGTACCGGCCATTTGCGAGGTACCCACCACGCGCTCGCCCTGCTCAACGTTCAGCTTCGACACGGTGCCGTTGACAGGTGAGTAGATCGTTGTTTTGCGCAGGTTTTCTTTTGCATCGCGCAGGCTGGCCTGGGCGCTCTGAATGCTGAATTGGGCCGCCCGAACGTTGGCTTTCTGGGCTTCAATATCCTGCCTGGCCACGTTATAGTTAGCCTCTACCGTTTCGAAATCGGCTTGCGAAATCACTTTGTCGGCCAGCAGCTTGCGGCTCCGCTCATAGTCGGCTTTGGTGCGGGTAAGCCGGGCCTCAGCCTGCAATACACCGGCCTTCGACTGCTCAAGTTGCGCTTTGCTCTGGTTTACGGTCGCCTCGGCACGGGCCGAGAACGATTCATAGTTGTCGGGCCGAATACGGCATAGCAATTGCCCGGCCTTTACGGGGTCGCCCTCCTTCACATACATGGCAATAATTTCGCCCGACACGTCCGGGCTGATTTTCACCTCAATTTCGGGCTGCACCCGTCCCGAAGCGCTCACTCGTTCGGTAATGTCGGTGCGTTGCGCAAGGGCAAAATCAACGTCGGTAGTGGGGGGCTTCCCGATAAGACCTGCCTGTTTAGCGGCCACCAGGCCACCAATCAGTAACACGGCTGCGATGCCCAGTATCCACCAGAGGCGGTTCGATTTTTTTTTCATGAGAGGAAGGAGGAGTTGTGACACAGAGGTACACCGGTCAAGCGTTCCTCTGTGTTACAGCTTTTTAGTCAAAAGTGAGTGGCTTGTTCTGGTAAAAATCTAAGATCTTGGTGCGGAAGATGTAATCGTATTTGGCCTGAACCAGGCTGGCCCGGGCACGGTCGATGTTGCTTTTGGCGATGTTGTACTCGGTCGAGTTCAGGGCCCCGGCATTGAACCGGCTTTCCGACGCCTGGAACGCCCGCGCCAGTTGCTCTACCTGAGCCGCCGTGGCCCGGTACCGGTTCGACGACGCCCGTAGGTTCGTATAAGCCGTTTCAATGGTCTGCCGAAGTTGCAGCCTTGTGTTTGCCGCCGCGATTTCGGAATTCTGCTGTTGCAGCGAAGCCGTCAG
Organism: uncultured Cytophagales bacterium; assembly: GCA_963750355.1. Taxonomy (GTDB): domain Bacteria; phylum Bacteroidota; class Bacteroidia; order Cytophagales; family Spirosomataceae; genus Fibrella. Next base: position 436,048 of record CAVVQL010000019.1, read on the forward strand.
AATACGGGTGCGGGCCTGGGTCCGGTTGAAGATCGGCACCGATAACTGGAGCGAAACAGACCGGTTCAGGTTGTTGCCCAGTTGCTCACCAAAGCTGTAGTCCTTAAAAAGATAGTCGGGCTGAACCGTAAAAATAGTCGTTGGTATGCCATTGAACTCAATCGTTTGGGGAATACGCTTTGTGCCGTTTTCGATAATTTTTTGCCGACCCACGTTCGAGTAAAGGGTACTCACTGTCCCATTGAATGTCAGGGTCGGTAGCAGCAGAGAACGGGCCACCTGTACGCCAATTGCATCGCTACGAACCCGGAGGTCGGCCGCTTTAATATCGGGTACAAACTCTTCAGCGATGCTAAATACCTGCTGGGTTGTGGCTGAGTACGGGGCCACGGTTGGGTCGGGTACGTTGATCGGCTCTACCTCGAAGCCCTCAACAGTGGGGCCCCCGGCCGGTACGTTCATGGCCTGTAGCAGCGCCAGTTTAGCAATATCGATGGTGTTCTGCGCATTCACGATGGCCAGCTCATCATTGGCAATCTGCGCCCGAATGTCGAACAGGTTAGCCTCCGGCAGCGACCCGGCATTGACCAGCCGCTGCGTACGGTCGAGCTGAGCCCGCGACACTTCGATCTGACGCTGGGCAACTACCAGCTGCTCCTGTCCGGTCAGCACGTTCAGGTAGTTTTGCACTACCGTCAGCGTTACATTGTTTTCGGCGGCCTTTACCGACGATTCGTTCGACTGACGGAGCAGTTCGTTTTGCCGGATCGTGTTCTGCAGCTGCCCGCCATTATAGACAGTCACCTGACCCGACACCTGAAAGTTGTTTGACAATACGCCCTGATCGACAAACGTGTTGGTGCCTGGGTTGATGTTACGCCCTGAGTTGTAGCCCTGGTTCAGGAAAGCGCCTACATTGGGAAGCCGGTTGAGCCGGGCCTGCCGCAGTTGCGCGTCAGTACTTTGTAGTTGTAACTGGCTTTGGCGGATAGTGAGGTTGTTGGCCAGCGCAATATCGATGCACTGCTGCAACCCCAGCCGTTGTGGCACGGCCTGCCCGGCACCTGGTGCAGCAACCGACGAGGTTGGGGCGGGCGTTACCGAAGCCGGTGGTCCACCCGCTCTGGTCTGAGCCAGGCTGGTTGTAGGCAGGCTACCTGACAGGATAAAAGCGGCCAACCCGCTGGCCAGGCCCATTCGTATGACGGGCATTTGAAACATAATCATGAGTAGTTAGATAGGTCAATGTTACACCCTTACTTTAGCTACGACCACCCTTTTGGGATAGACGGTGGAAAATCGCCATGAATCTGGTTTATAACTCGGATATACTTTCAGAGACTGAATTCAGCCTCTCCCCCACAGACCGCGCTTTCCAGTATGGCGATGGTCTATTCGAGACGGTTCGTTTTGAATCGGGGAAAATCTGGTACTGGCCCGATCACTACGACCGGCTCGTGCGTGGTATGGCAGCCCTCTACCTCGACATTCCCGCGCAGTTCAGCGAGGGCTACCTGCACGATGCGGCGGTTGACCTGATTCAGCAGAACAATCTTAATAATGGCCCCGTCCGCATTAAACTTCAGGTTTGGCGCCAACCCGGTGGCCTGTATACGCCGACCACCCACGCCATAAACTGGTTGCTGACCGCTAAACCAGGCCAGCCCTTCGCGCTGACCGATAAACCCCGCCTCGGCATCTTCCGTGATGTCCGCCTTTCGCCTTCCCGTATTTCACCGTTTAAGACGCTGAACGCGCTGCCGTATGTGCTGGCAGGGGTGTACCGGCAGCAACATGCCTTCGACGAGGTGGTGCTGTTGGATACAAACGGGCATCTGGCTGAATGTGTCGCATCGAGCCTGTTTTGGGTAAAAGGCCACCAGCTATTTACGCCCTCGCTCCAGTCAGGTTGCATCGAGGGCATCATCCGGCGGCAGTTGCTACGGACCTACCAGGCGCAGGAAGGCTTATTTCTGCCCGCTGTCCTGGAAAGCGCCGACGCTGTTTTCTGCGCCAACGTGTCGGGTATGCAGACCCTGCTGGGCACCTCACCCGAAGCCGTTCGCGTTTACCTGTCCGGTTTGGTTGAGCATTGAGTTAGCTGGCCAAATCTGTGATTCACGAAACCTGCGCTCCATTCTTCTCGGTTTCCAGCCAACCGTCCTTCAGACGCAGCACTCGGTTACCATACTCCGCATTGACCTCGGAATGGGTCACCTGCACAATCGTGACCCCATCTTTCTGATTCAGTTCGCGAAACAGGTCCATGATCTCCATTGCCTGCGCTGAGTGAAGATTACCGGTAGGCTCATCGGCGAAAATCACTTTGGGCTGCGCCACAATAGCCCGCGCTACACCCACCAGCTGCTGCTGCCCGCCCGATAGCTGACTAGGGAACAGGTCTTTTTTCGCAACAATATTGAACCGGTCCAGCACGTCGGCCACGCGGCTTTTACGCTCGTTTCCCGGCAGGCCTTTGTAGAGCAGTGGCGTTTCAATGTTTTCGTAAACGGTTAGTTCATCGATGAGGTGATAGGCCTGGAACACAAAGCCGATATGGCTGCGGTGCAGTTCGGTGCGTCGCTTTTCGGAAAGCTTTTGCACAGGCTCATCCAGAAAACGGTACTCGCCCTCCGACGGTTCTTCCAGCATGCCCAGAATATGGAGCAGTGTACTCTTACCCGAACCACTCGGCCCCATGATCGAAACAAACTCGCCCGATTCGATAAACAGGTTGATATTGCGGAGTACGTACGTACGGCCAAACCCCGCCGGATAGTACTTAGACACGTTCGAGAGCTGAATCATAATTGGTTATATTTGAAAGGTTAAACGCAAAAAACATGTACCATCCTGATTTCGACGGCCCGCTGATGTTACACGATGACATGGGGACATATGCACCTCGTGTTCATCAACGCATCATCTCTAAGCTTGATTTTGGCTTGAGATTTCTTTATCAACAGGAAAAGCGCATCACGCTGGAGCCATTACCCGAAACGATGGTTAACGAAGATCAGGCAAGTCCTACGCCCGACCTTATTTTAGTTGACCCTGTAACTGAATTTATTCACGTAGTTATTGAAGTCTGCAAAACGACAGGATTGAAAAGTGATATACAGAAAGTAATAAAGCTTCTTGACAGCGATTTATATGGCATTCAGGAAGGCTTCATCTACGATTACAAAACGTGCAATTGGTACCGGTACAAAACAGGTAGCGGCGGGTTAGTGGAGGAATCTTCCTGGTCCGATGTGCTTGCCTTAGACCTGAACGACTTCCTGCTACCATAACCCATCACCAGCAGGGTAAAGTCAATCGCCGTGCCACAGCATAAAAAAGGCCCAAATCGCTTGATTTGGGCCTTTTTTTACTTCGCCTATCGTCCGCAATCGGACAGCCAGCGGACACGCTGCTGTACTCGGCTATTAATTCTGATTGACGTAAACGCTGCCTGCATTGGCGTTGAGGCGAACAGGAATACCGCCGCCGTTGATTTTACCAACAATCCGGTCTTTTTCGGCCGAACCGTTGAAATTGGCCAACGGCGCACTCACCCGGTTACCGCTCAGGTCAAGATCCATGCCTTTGTTCATCGGCATCTTTACCCGCACGCTGCCCGCCGTGGTCTCCAGCTTCACAAACTTATCGACTCTGGTCAGGTCTACTTCCACACTGCCGGCGCTGGTTTCGGCGTCGATGCTGCCTGCCATGTTGCGAATACGAATGCTCCCGCCCGACGTGCTGGTGACCAGTTCACCGTCGATACCATCGCCGTTGATACTGCCCCCCGACGTGCTGGCCCTGATTACGCCGTTTAGTCCCGTGAGCCGGATGCTGCCACCCGACGTATTCAGTTTAATGGTACCGTCAGAGTTATTGGCCTCAATGCTGCCGCCCGACGTTTTCAGATCGATCTGGTTGTGGCAGTCGCTGAGTTTGATACTCCCGCCCGACGTATTGCCCTCAATATCCCCTTTCATATCGGCCAGCTGAATGCTCCCGCCCGACGTTCTGAAGCGTTGCTGACCCGCCAGATGGCTCATTCTGATACTGCCGCCCGAGGTGCTGATGTTGGTGGTCAGGCTTCGAGGCGTGAAGAACTTAAAGCTGATACTCAGGCCTTTCTTCCAGTTCATGTTGGTAGTCTTCGGCCTGGCCGTGGCTACCAGCGTGCTTCCCTCCTGCTGAATGTTGATCTCGTAGTCGGACAGGCGCTCGTCAATTTCTTCTTTACTCAGGTCGCTTTTACCGTTCCAGTTGTTCGAGTGAACATACATCTCCACGCGGGCGTCTGAACTGTTGCCACCCTCAACCACCAGGCTACCGCCCGATGTTTGTGACCGCAATGCGCTGATTCCTTTGAAGGTCTGAGTTTTATAAGGCGTTTCGTCCTGATTGGCGATCTGACTGTCGACGACCGCATTGGTAAAGGCCATAGTCGTCATCATCGAGGCCACAACCAGCGCCGACGTAAGTGGGGTGGCAGATGTAGTTTTCATAAGGTAGAACTGGTTAACTGAGTTTCGTAAGAGATGCTAGTTGGGCCACTGGCGTTGCATAGGCCGCACCATTGACATGCTTTACCAGAGCCACACTATTGTGCCATAACTATAACTCAATGATTATCAACCACATTATATCCGAAAGATTGTCCGATTACGGACGGAATCTCTTCTATTTCGGACACAGCCGTGTACGTTATTTTTGAGTGAGTCGTATTTCTTTCGCGTTTATAACCAATTCACCCTGAGCCATTTTTGGCCTTTTCAGACGGGTTAGCCCCATTTTTTTCACATTCTCCCTTGACAGCATAGGCTTAATACACTACTTTTGCATCATCAAATCTACGATAGACATCATTGATGACTATTCGAACAGGATACGATGCGAAAGTAGCTCAGCTGGTAGAGCGCGACCTTGCCAAGGTCGAGGTCGCGGGTTCGAACCCCGTCTTTCGCTCCACAAAAAAGGCACCGTTGCTCGGTGCTTTTTTCGTAATGCCGGGATGGTGGAATCGGTAGACACGCCGGACTTAAAATCCTGTGGGCCACAAGCCCGTGCGGGTTCGACTCCCGCTCCTGGTACCATTTGAATGCCTAACTGCCTGTAAACTGGCTGGTTGGGCATTTTTGTTTAGTGGCTACCGATAATCACGTTTTGCGGCTGTTCCCTGCTGAACAGGTACGCTGTTCAGCAGCCTGGACAGAGAATGCTCCCCAGCTGGTGTATATCGGTGAACACGACGCCAACGATGCTGTTCTGTACGATGAGGGCTGTAACGACGAACGCAACCGGGTCGGTCATTGGGCGGGCCATGTTTTCCGATCGCTGGCGCACCTGCGAAACGGTACACAGAACCAACGGCCTAATCGAACAGGTAGCAAAGAGACCACCGTCAGCCGAAAAAAGTAAGCGGCTTTAAAGTCTGGACGGGTAAATAAGAAGTTTGCCTCCTCTTTGGTGAGTCAGTCAACACAGCGTCTCTTGAGCGAATGTTGCAGTTTTAATTCCAACCTGTCCCACCACATGGCCATTACCGATTACCACCGGGCAATATTTAATTACCTGGATACCTACCGTCGTGAACATCCCAAAGCCAATTTAACCAATTCACTGCGTCAGAAAAACAAAGCTAGTCGGCCCCGTAATCTGTATTTGTTTACTGGTTCAGACAAATATATTTCCATTGGTCTGTATACTCCAGTAAGTAACAATAACAAGACCCGGACTATCTCATTCTTTGCTAATTATGAACCAGTTTCTGACAGTCTCAAAAACTGTACACTAGCCATTGTCTTCAGCGATGAGCATCTAGTAGCGCAGGAAGCAATCTATCGACAGATTATTCAGCAGATTGGGGCTGAGAAGTTAAAGGAGTACAGAGATAAGCGGTTTGAACTACTCTACCCGGATGCCGACTGGCAGAAAAGCTTACAGACCTATCTGGATCAACACAAACCAATTATCGACAGGGTACTTCAGGAAGCCAGTGTTACCGAAACGTTTCAGATTCCTCTTGAGCAGTTGGAGGCGGATATAATCGTTGCAAACCAGCCAATACCGGATGAGGAAGAAGCAGCGATTAATGTGGATACTGATGAACAGCGCTTTACATGGGTACCCTTCTACCGGGAGATGTGTACCAAACTGAGTGAATACAGTTCGGCACAGTTGATCAGCACTTTAAAGCAGGTAATTGAACCCGAGAATCAGGTTGGCCTGAATGACCAGAATCCAAAGGGGGCTATCATCGAACTAGCTGATATGGACCCCTACACGTTTCTCTCGTTCATTAATAAGCTTGGAGACGCTAAACGAGTGGCTGTGCTAACCCGATTGAGGAATGTGATGAAACTGAAAACTTCAGCTCCAACCGATACGGATGGCCTACCAACTGCACAACCACAGCAGGTTTGGCTTTTTTCTTATGCCTATAAGCGTAAACCTGACGATATAGACAAGCTGCGAGCCCTCTACCAGCAAGTTAAAAATGATACGCTTACCAGTGAACAGTTAGGGAGGGTACTGGAAATCCGCAATGTTGGTAAAGCAAAACTAACTGAATCACTATTTTACCAGAAGCCAGAGCGATACTTACCCATTAATGGGCAAACGATACCCTGGTTAAAAGCAAGAGGATTACCAGCTGATTTTAATACGTTTACTGATTACATGCAGCTACTTCATGCGGTTGAGCAATACGATCCCCGCCCCTCCTACGAAATCTCAAGAGAGGCTTATCTGGAAACCACTAGCATTGCTCAACCAACAGAAAAAGAGGAAATCGATAAAACCGGCTACTGGGTTTTCCAGGGTAACCCCAACCAGTTCCGGATCATCGATTCGTTGAAGGATAATGCGCTTCAAACATGGCGGGTCGCGGCTCACAGCCAAAAAATAAAACCGGGCGATAAGATCATCCTTTGGGTCACTGGTAAGCAGCCGGGCTGTTATGCGCTAGCTCAGGTAGCTTCGGAGGTATATATGGGAGCTGATGAGACTGGGGAACACTATTACCAGAAAACCGGCCCGGATAAGGAGGTTACTCAGCGGGTAAAAATCACTATTCTTCATAACCTCTGGGATCAACCGGTGCTAAAAAGCCAGTTGCAGGACTTACCCGCTTTCGCTGATTTCAATGGGGGCAACCAGGGAACAAACTTCATCGCTACCCTTGAGCAATATGAGCTGATCCAACACATGTCGCAATTTAACAGCCACTCATTCTGGAAGTATTCTCCGGGTCGAAATGCAAACCGGTGGCCCGATGATCTCCGGGAGGGGCTGATGGCTATTGATTTTTCAAATTACAACACGGGTTCTCTAAATCAGTACAACACCAAGACCGATCTGGATAACCACCTGGGTAAAGTAGATGGTAATTCGAACCAGACATGGAACATGATGCTGTTCAAGGATGCATCCATCGGAGATGTAGTTTTCGCTAACCAGGGGCTGACTAAAGTAATTGGAATTGGTATCATTACCGGTCCTTACCAATATCGGGGTGATGACCCCCACAATCAGCACTACCGAACGGTAAACTGGTTAGCTGACCAACCGTGGCAATACACCAAACATCAATTTGCTGGTCAACAGAATTTATTCCGGCCTGATACCTTTTCTCCCACTCTTATCGGGTCTCTGATCATAGAGGAATACGTAAAACACTACCCCCAATACCGATCCGTTTTCGAGCAACACAGCCTTTTAAATATGCCAACGGTATCAACTAACCATCCCAAAAATATCATCCTCTACGGTCCTCCGGGTACGGGTAAAACATACGGCACCATTGATCTGGCTGTTGAAATTGTGGATGGCTATAAACAGGAAGTTCATCAAGACAACAAAAGTAAGTTTGATCAGCTCCGCACCGCTGGACAGATCGAGTTTGTAACCTTCCACCAAAACTACAGCTATGAGGATTTTGTCACGGGATTAAAACCGGATGTAGACGCAGGTAGCCTGAAGTTTCAACCACCTACGGGGTATTATATAAGCTGGCCCGAAAGGCTCGGACAATTTCATAAGAGTAGCCCGACTACCTGTCGGGAAAAAGTGTTAAACCATTTCATGAAGTATTCATGCCATTTATGAAACCCCTGGTTGAACTGGGAAAAGAATTGAGGTTACGATGGCATCCGGGGTTTAGTTTGTCCTAATGATGTTGTCTGAGAGGAGTATTGAGTTATCGAAGCCAAACGGTAGTAATATCCACACTCTCAGTATTCCACCTTCAAACGGATATACGACGGAGATCAGGAGATCAGTAACAAGGGGCTTAAGCCTTATTACCGGCCTTTGTCGGATGAATTAGCTCGATTGGGCACGATACTTCAAAACAGAAAGAAGCCTTAAAAATACGTCCTGATCATCGATGAGATTAATCGGGCTAATATGTCGCGGGTCTTTGGGGAACTGATCACTCTACTGGAGGACGATAAACGGTTGGGAGAAAAGAATGAGCTTAGTGTTACCCTGTCGTCCGGGGAGCCATTTGCTCTCCCTCCTAACCTGTACCTGATTGGTACCATGAATACGGCTGACAAGTCTCTGGCTCTGCTGGATATTGCTCTCCGTAGACGGTTCGAGTTCATGTACAAAAGACCTGAACCCGGATTACTGGATAGCCCGGCCCGGGAGATACTGACAACGTTGAACCAGGCGATCCGGGCCGAACACAAGCCAGCGGATTTCCTGATTGGTCATGCTTATTTCATGGGTAAAGACGGAACACAGTTACCAGGGGTATTCAATAACCGGGTTATTCCCCTATTGATGGAATATTTCAACGGCAAAGCGCAGACCGTAATCCAGGTCTTGAAGAAAGCGGGAGTCACCGCCACACTTGATGAGATTACCGATGAACTGACTGTCAGCCATGTGGAATGATCCTATCAATCTGGTTGAGCATCATCGGAGACTAAGCTCCATGTTATCAAAAGACCAGCTAGCCGGGCTTAATCAGTATATGGATGAAGTCTGGAAGACCAGAGCTCTGTTTTATGATGAAGATCCAGAAATATCCCTTTCGGTAAAGCAGCCTTTTTTAGAGTTTGGTTATGATCCTGACAAAGGCCAACCTACTGTAAAAGCGGGCAAGTACGTTGGATTTATCCAGTATGAGGGTCTGACTATTCAGATTATTCCCAAGCTGTTCGATAAAGGGCAAGCTGATCTGGCTTTCCGACATCTACTCTGGTGGATGAATTATAGCCAACGGGTCCGGTTCCCCTTTGCTGACCTCCTCACTGGGTCAGAACCCATAAGTAGCTTCCCTGAGGCCCTGATCAGGTATTTTGCCCGATTTACCCATCAGTTAGTTTCTGCGTCTCCTTATCACAAGTATGAGGAAATGACCGAAACCATGCCTTACCTCCGTGGTCGACTGAATACCCAGGCTTATGTCAACTCCAGTCTGAGCCGGGGAAACTGGCACCAGTTAGTTTGTGATTACGAACCGTTCCTGTTCAACAATCGGCTCAACCAGATCATCAAGTTTGTAGCCCGTCGATTAACCCACCTCTGCCAGTTCCCTGATACACGGCGGGACCTGGATAAGATTGTGTTTCTGCTCGATGAGGTAGATGACCTTCCCTGTACTGCTCAGGATTGTGACACCGTACTAGCTAGCCGGTTCTTTCAGGAGTATGAGCAGTGCCTGGATATGTGCCGCTTCTTCCTGAGCAATCAGTACATGAACCGTAAAGACGACCAGCAACGGCATTTCTGCTTCCTGGTTCCAATGGATCTGATCTATGAAGACTTCATTGCCGGGGTAGTCAAAACCCATCTGGCAGGTCGGTTCACGGTAACCTCCCAGGCTGTCAACTACCTGGCTACAACACAGCCGATCGGAAACAAGGTATTCAAAATCAGGAGCGACCTCCTGATGACCGATAAAGCCAGCAAATCGGTCACGGTGGTGGATACTAAGTACAAGGTACGATCCTACGATACCTCTGATAAGAAAGCCGGGATCAACCAACCAGATCTGTATCAGCTGGTCAGCTACGGACTCCGACAAAACTCCCGGGACGTACTTTTGCTCTACCCAGTTGCTTACGGTAAGACTCCTGATCCGACACAGGAATTTACGGTTACCTCAGCATTGATGGCCAATCAGCCGATCCACATACGGGCTGTAGATCTTACCGTAACCGGTGAGTCAAAACAAGCCATACTAGACTTTCTCTTACCCCAACTTACAGCAGCCTTCAGGCTGCCCTGTCAGTCAACTTATGAATAATCAGGCCTGATTGTTTGAACTATGGTTGAAGCCACAAAGAAAAAGCCACTTACGATTTAACGTAAGTGGCTGACTACGAATTGTCGGGAAGGCGGGATTCGAACCCACGACCTCTTGCACCCCATGCAAGCACGCTACCGGACTGCGCTACATCCCGAATGGAGATGCAAAAGTAATGAATAATGTAGAATGCGCAATGAATAATGGCGCTGCCGGGTCTAAAATTTTGCCTGGCAGCGCCATTATTCATTGCGCATTCTACATTATTCATTTAACAACGCACTAGCCTTTTCTCGGCTCCAGGGCGTTTTGAATACGTGCCTGAAGGTCAGCCAGGTGATAACGGCTCATCTTGTCGCGCTGACGTGGCATAGCAGTGGCGATGCTGCGTTGCAGGCTAACCAGTTGACCGCGAACGACCGACATGATATCCGACTTGCGGATATCCGTAACCGGACCGGGGTTGAACCGGAAACCAGCGCCGCTGAACGGAGCCGCCGCTGCGCCTGTAGACGCGGGCGTATTCAGCACCGCTATCAGCTTCTCAGCGTAGGCTTTCTGCAAATTACGACGGTACACGTCGACGGGCTTGCCGGTAGACAGCTCTTTATAAATGCCGTTCTGCAAATCGGTCATGAACTCGATCAGCGAATAACCCGGCGCGCCACGCTTGCCCATAACTCCCGATCCTGTTTCGATCAGGCGCGATAACCGACCTACATCCGTCAGGCTGTTGAGCGTCGTTTCCTGGAGGGTACGCACATAATCGACACCCTGATCGGCCCGCACCAGCGGCATAATCTTCGGGTCGAGCAGCCAGGTCGGCGTCTGGAACAACTGCGTGTTCAGGAAGTTCATGGCCTCTTTCTGCAGGGCGCGGGGCGTTGGCTCGTACACGACTAACCCGGTCTGGTCGTAGGTACGTGGGGTTTCGTAGATACCCCCTACGTACTTGGTCACATGGCCCATGTACCGGCGGAACTGACCGACGATCTCACCGTACATTTCGCGTAGTTTATCATAGTCTTCCGCCTCTTCACGCGTCCACTCGTTCAGGTTTGGCAGAATACGCTTCAGGTTCTTAATCCCGTAGGCACTGGCCTTCATGGCGTTGTCGCCCAGGTCTTCGCTCTGCGACCGGGGGTCCATTGGGTTAATTTCGGTTCCGAACCAGTAACGTGGGTCCTTCTCGTGGTTCTTCACCCAACCATTCAGCACCAGTTTGTCGGCTGTCGCGTCTTTGGTGTCGTAAATGGGTTTGTAGCCCCACTCAATCGCCCAGATGTCGTACGTACCAATGCGGGGAAACAGGTCGGTGATGCCATCTTCGGGCTGGGCTACGTAGTTGAAACGAGCGTAGTCCATGATAGAGGCGGTGTGGCCATACTGTTCGATAAACTTTTTGTCGCGCAGCTTTTCTACCGGCGTGGCGTGGCTTGACCCGAAGTTGTGGCGCAAGCCCAGCGTGTGGCCTACCTCGTGGCTCGACACAAAACGGATGAGTTGGCCCATCAGCTCATCGTCGAACTTAGGCTTGCGGGCACGGGCATCTACGGCAGCACCCTGCACCATGTACCACTTCCGCAGCAGGTTCATCACGTTATGATACCAGCCAATATGGCTTTCCATGATCTCGCCCGAACGGGGGTCATTGACGTTAGGGCCGTAGGCATTTTCAATGTCAGAGGCGAAGTAACGGATCACCGAATACCGGGCATCTTCGAGGCTCAGCGTGGTATCGGTGCGGTTCCAGTCTTTGGCCATGATGGCATTTTTCCAGCCTGCTTTTTCAAACGCTTTCTGCCAGTCGGCAACGCCCAGCTTCAGGAAAGGACGCCACTTCATAGGCGTAGCGGGATCGATATAGTACACGATCGGCTTTTTCGGCTCAATCAGTTCACCGCGTTTCTGCCGTTCGGCATCAGCCTCGTTTTTGGGCTCCAGGCGCCAGCGAACGGCAAAGGTTTCGTCTTCAGTCCGCTGCGAATTGTCATCGTAAACCGTGTAGTTATTGGCAAAGAACCCCACCCGGCTGTCGAACAGGCGTTTGCGCATTGGATTCTGCGGCAACAGGATCATCGAGGTGTTGATCTCCATCGTTACGGCACCGGCATCGTTACCACCCGGTAGCACAACCGTTTGCTGCGGCGATGGCGTAGCAGACGGTGGCGTTGGCGTCGTGTTGACGTTGAACGTCCGCGTTACCCGTACCTCCGTATTGATCGGATATGATTTTACGCTCTGAATAAAGGAGCGGTCAGCCGCCGCCGTCGTAATGCGATAGCGGAATTTAGTGGCTGGCGTCAGCGATACAACCTGGTTGTCATTCCGGAAGAAATCGGTTACGTCGATCACCGATGATGAATCTTTGCGAATGGCCCGGACATCGAACGCCGCAGCAATCGGTTCAACGTTGGAGTTACGAACGGCCTGCGAGATCGGCAGCGTATCGCCACCGGCCATACCCACGTTGATGTAGCTCACCACGCGCAACAACAGCCGACGGTCGGGGCCCCGATCCCAGCGAAGCACCTGCCGGTTGGCCAGTTCACCGCCATACCCCGCGCCGGTGGGAGCTTTGGCAATACGGGTAACCGCCATGAACTCACGACCAAGCAGCGAGTCGGCGATTTCGAGGTAATATTTATCATCAATCTGGTGGGCTGTGAACAGGCCGCGGCTGGTTTTGGCGGCTCTGGTAATCAGCTCACGATACGGTCTGAGGGCGGCGCGGGGCGGACCAGCGGCAGTAGGCGAGGCAGTGCTGGTCACCGGTGCGGTAACTGCAACCGACGTAGACGTGGGTGTAGTCGGCCGGTTTTGGGCCAGTGCAGGCATAGCAAGTCCCAGCAGCATTACGCCACGCAGGACTTTAGATACATGTTGATGCATTGATAAAGAGATGTATTTACACGAGAAGGCGCACAGGCATGCGCCTTTAAAACTACGAAATAAGGCCCGACTATTTATCGAATGGTAGTAGTATGGCATGAAAAATCCCCAGGTGATCTGCCTGGGGATTTTTATAGGATCAATCAGCTTACTTTTTCTGACCACCACCCTGCTGGGCGGGCGGGGTACCACCTGCTTGCTTTTGCTGTTGCATTGGGTTAGGCCCCTGCGGAGCAAATGGATTTGCCCGCTGCCTGAACAACTGTAAGCGCGTGGGCTGAGCGGTGCGTGGGAACGAGTTATTCTCCGTATCGATATCCGCAATCTCCTGATAGGGGTCCAGCGTCCACTGCTTCACCTTCTTATTGGTAGCAATTACTTTGTTGATCTGGACCGCGTTGAAACGCCAGATTTCAGCTGGGAATCGCGCCACCGAGTCGGTCCCATCGTCAAACTCCATCCGAACAATCACCGGCATCGGCAGACCACCCTTGTTTTTCAACGATAGCGTATAGTAGTTCTGCTTGCCTTCCATGATAGCACGCTCGTCGGCCGTCAGCGTTGCCACGTAATCCTGGTAGCGCTTACGGTCAGAATCGGTGACAGTAAACTGGTCGTAGCTATTGTAGAAATCGCGCATGGCAGAGTCGGTCGCCACTACGCTTTCCTCTTTTTTCAGGGCGTCGCGTTGCTTGCTCACCGTGTTCAGGCGGCGGTTATAGGCATTGCGGGCTTCAGCCTTCACCACTTCCGGATTTTGCGAGGCAGGCTGGAACCAGTCAACTTTCACCAGGTCCTGATCGACGGGCTCGACGCCGTAGAACCAACCTTTCCAGAACCAGTCGAGATCAACACCCGACGCGTCTTCCAGCGTACGGAAGAAGTCGGCTGGTTCGGGCGATTTGAAGGCCCAGCGGCGGGCGTATTCTTTAAAGGCGTAATCGAACAGTTCACGGCCCATGACCGTCTCGCGCAGGATATTCAGCGCCGTAGCTGGTTTGGCATAGGCGTTAGCCCCCAGGTTAATCACGTTATCTGACGAGGTCATGATCGGCGACAGGACCGCCTTGTCCGACTTCATGTAGTCGGTGATGTACTGCGGCTCGCCCCGACGGCTGGGGAAATTATAGTCCCACTCCTTTTCGGCCAGATACTGGCAGAACGTGTTCAGGCCTTCGTCCATCCAGGTCCACTGCCGCTCGTCGGAGTTGACAATCATGGGAAAGAAGTTGTGGCCTACTTCGTGAATAATAACACCAATCATGCCCGCCTTCACGCCTTCCGAATACGTACCATCCGGCTCAGGCCGACCGCCGTTGAACGAAATCATGGGGTATTCCATACCACCGCCCGCGGTAGCGTGGCAGGAAATGGCCACCGGATAGGGGTATTTGATGGTGCGGTTACCGTACGATTTCAGCGTATGCTCGACCACGCGGGTCGAGTACTGCCCCCAAAGCGGGTTACCCTCTTTTGCATAGTACGACATACTCCAGATTTTATGACCGTCGCCATAAACATCCGTTTGCATGGCATCCCAGATAAAGCGACGGCTGCTGGCAAAGGCAAAATCGCGTACATTATCGGCTTTGTAGACCCACGTCTTCGTTGCTTTAATATCTTCGGGCTTCGCTTTAAGCGCCTCTTCGGCCTCGGCCTGCGTAACAATGACAACGGGGATCTTGCTGGTAGCGGCCTGGGCCAGTCGTTTCTGCTGGGTGGCTGATAGTACCTGCTTGTAGTTCAAACACTCACCTGTTGCCCCAACAATATGGTCGCTGGGGACAGTGATGGCTACTTTGTAGTTGCCAAAGATGAGGGTAAACTCGCCCTGGCCCAGGAACTGCTTGTTCTGCCAGCCATTTACATCATTGTAAGCGCAAAGGCGCGGAAACCAGTGGGCAATGAAGTAGTTGCTGTTGCCGTCTTTGAACTTTTCCAGACCGCTCCGGCCGTAGTATTCCGTCACGAAATAGCTCCAGTCCACGTTAAATGCATACGACGCACCCGGCTTCAGCGGCGTGGGAAGGTCGATCCGCATCATCGTTTCGTTGATGGTGTATTTCAGCGACTGGCTGGTTTTCCCGTCTGAAACGCGGGTAATGATCTCACCGTATTTCTTCTTCGGATCAAGCTGCACCCGGTCAGGGGAATTAAGCGTCTGCAACTGCTGAAGCGAAGCGCCCTGCGCGCCAATCCGGCTATTTTCTGTTAGGGCACCGATGGAATTTTCGCGCAAATGGTTCTGATCAAGTTGCAGCCAGATATAGCGCAGTTCGTCGGTCGAATTGTTGTGGTACGTAACCGTTTCCGTACCGATGACCTTTTGTTGTACGTCGTCGAGCGTTACCTTAATATCGTAATCAGCCCGGTTCTGGAAGTAATCTTTCCCTGGTGCCCCCGCCGCCGTCCGGAAGGTATTGGGCGTGGGCAGCATGGGGCCAAGCTGTTCGAAATTGGTGTTTGCGCTATTGCTGGAAGGAGCCGTTTGGGCGATGGCCCGATCGCCAAGCATCAGAGCCAGGGCTATAGCCAGCACCGACCCAATTGTGTATCGCATAGAAGTAGGTTGTTAATGAAATTCAGCCTTAAAAATACGGAAAAAGCGGATAAAGAGCGATTAAACCCTCTATCCGCTGTTCACAAATGAAAATACCCTAATCAATTAGTTGTCAAATCGCTTAAACGAAGAAAGAAATTGGGCAGCACTTCCTCACCAGTGAGCACTTCGCTAAATGGCACAATCTGTGGAGCCTGACCGGGGTGGTACACGGTCGTTTGCTGGGCAAAAGGGTCAATTTGCCAACCCAGCCGAACGCCGTTTCGCAGGTAGCTCTCCATTTTGGCAGGCAGGGTATATTTCTCATCGGTGTCTGACATAAGCTCGATCACGAAATCAGGGCAGATATGGGAAAACTTATCTCTGTCGGCTTCTGGCACAGTTGCCCACCGTTCGCGACTGATCCAGGCAACATCCGGGGCACGTACTGAACTGTCTGGTAACGTGAAGCCCCCATTCGAGTCAGTCGTAAAGCCAAGTTTATACTGGCGATTCCACAAACCAACTTCCATGGCAATGTCAAAATTGCGGAAACTCGTTTTTATTCCGGTGGGCATTTCAAAGATGATTTGGCCGGTTTCGTCGCGTTCAATCCGCAGACTTGGGTTAGCCTGACAAAACGCGAAGAACTCGTCATCGCTTAGTCGCTCATCCCGGCGCAGGGTGGGGTTCAATGGTAAGATCATAGTCAAGCTGATTACTATAACTCAAATATAACAATTCGTCGAGCGGAAATAGCACAGCGCTACTTAGCGACAAGGGGCTATTCAGGATCAGCGATATAGCCATGCCCGCTACAATGCCCGATACGATCAGGGTCCAGCGCAGGCGGCTACCAGGCGCTAGCCGTAGTACCACATACGTTATGCTCAACACAATGCCCACGATCAGTAGCTGCCCAATTTCCAGGCCAATGTTGAATGCCAGCAATGGCTGAATAATGTCGGCCTCGCGGCCCAGCAGGCTCCGCAGGTAATTGGAGAAACCCATGCCGTGGATCAGGCCGAAGGCCAGTGCCAGTCCGTATCGCCACGGCCGCTTCTGGTTCAGGGTGGTGGCCGGTGTTGGAGATACAGGCTCATGGTAGAAGAAATTGGTAATGGCCGTGATAAGAATAGTGATCGGAATGAGCAGTTCAATCAGATCAGTACTGTACCTGATTAGCTGGAGCGTGGCCAGGGCCAGGGTGATGGAGTGGCCGATGGTGAAGGCCGTAACCAGGATCAGCACCTGCCGCCACTGGCTAAGGGTATACACGGCACAGAGGGCAATAACAAACAGAATGTGGTCGTAGCCACGGGGGTCAGTGATATGGTCGAAGCCGAGGCGGAGATAGATGAAGAAGTCGCTCATAAGGGCAAAGGTATACCCAGGCAGGCCACAGGCAAATTCGTTCTGAAGACGGCCTTTTCTGCCTTACCTTCGCCCCTATGCTTGCCTTTCCTGCCTGTAAAATCAACATTGGTCTGCAACTGACCGAACGTCGGCCCGACGGGTTTCATAACCTGCTGTCGGCCTTTTGCCCCGTTGGCTGGTCCGATGCGCTGGAAATTATTCCGTCGCCGGTGTTTCAGTTCTCTACGAGTGGTTTACCCATTCCCGGCGGCAGTAACCCAGCGTCTAATCTGTGCGTGCGGGCCTACGAACTGCTGCGCCCCAACCATGACTTGCCGCCTGTTCATATTCACCTGCATAAGGTAGTGCCCATTGGCGCCGGACTGGGCGGCGGCTCGGCCGATGCGGCGGCGACAATCAACCTGCTCAACACCCAGTTTGGGTTGAGCCTGCCCGTTGAACAGCGCGAGGCCTACGCCCGGAAACTGGGCAGCGATTGCGCCTTTTTTATCCAGAATCGCCCGCAGTACTGCATCGAGAAGGGAGACGTTTTTGAACCGGTCCATCTCGATCTGGCGGGTTATTCTATCCGGCTGGTTTACCCTGACTTAGCCATCTCGACGGCCGAAGCCTACGCAGGCGTAACGCCCCGCCAACCCGGACGCGGGACCGCAGACGTGCCACTGCGTACCCTGCTGGAAACGCCAATCGAGACATGGCGCGGCCAGGTTCACAATGATTTTGAGGATAGCCTCTTTCCCAACTATCCCGTGCTGGCCGAGCTGAAACAGCACCTGTACGATGCAGGCGCCATTTATGCCAGCATGAGCGGCAGCGGCTCAACTGTCTACGGTATTTTTTCCGAATTGCCGGAGAGAAGTGACTTTGTTTCGCGTTATACGGTCTGGGAAGGAAAACTATAAAACAGTTTACTGTCTTCCGTCCTCTGTCTTCTGTTGCGCTGCTAGCTTTCAATTGGTTGTGTTAGCAGCGCAACAGAGGACGGAAGACAGAAGACAGTAAACACAAAATATGAGTCGACTGACAAGGCGGCGTGAGCCGTTCCGGTTTATGGTTTGGTTGGGTATCGGGGGTAGCGTTTTGCTGTTCACCGTACTGCTGGGTATATACATCGTCCGCCAAACGGGCCCTGGCTGGTCCGACGTGGCGCTGCCTAATGTGTTTGTGCTGAGTACGCTGGTTATTCTATTGAGTAGCCTAACGCTGCACAACGCTAACCGGGCATTTAAGCACGAACAGTTCTCCGTTTATCGCATCAACATGGCAACCACGCTGGTGCTGGGTACGTTGTTTATTCTGTTGCAGGCCTGGGGCTGGCGGCAGATGGTGCGGGCAGGCGTGGGCCTTGAGGGTAACCCTGCCGGTGGTTTCGTGTATATCATTTCGGGGCTGCACCTGCTTCATATCCTGATCGGCCTGGTATTTATCACCATCACCCTGATCGAGGCCCTGCGGCGGCGAGCCTACGTAGAATCGTTCGTGTACAGCGTAAACCCGCCCAACCAACTCAAAATCAGGCTTATCACCCTTTACTGGCACTTCGTGGATGTGCTCTGGGTGGTGCTGTTTGTGTTCCTCCTTTTCCACCACCGCGTCGATTGGCGGTTGTAAGCAGTCGCATGGCATCCAGCCTTATCTTTGCGGCTCTCTTCATTTCGCATGACGTATATTCTCTTCGATGAGCCGACTACCCGAACGGCTCTGCTGCCTTTCACCTTTACCCGGCCCGTTGCGGGTATCCGTATGGGTATCTGGACCATTACCGAAAAGTGGCAACACTGGCTGCAAAGCCCCGTTTCGCACCTGACAGAGCCGTATCTGCAACACCTGTTTCCCCACGAGCTGTCTACCAGCCCCGGCGCTGAAAACCTGTATATCAACGGGGCCGTTTGCCCAACCGATGCCCTGGTACGTGACCTGCAAACCCTCACCGTTGGCCAGGCGCTGGTAAGCCCCGACCAGACGCTGATTGCCGTTTGCACGAACTACCGCCTCGATAAAGCACCGGTAGCCACCGGCTTCTCTCTTGTTCAGACCGCCGAAACGCCCGTAGTGCTGCGTCAGCTCCCCGACATTTTCGCGCTGAATGGCGATCAGATCCGGGCCGATTTTGCCAAACTCACCGTCGACCGAACGTCAGCGCCGTTAACCGACCTGCATACCGCCGTTTATGGGGCCGAAAACCTGTTTATCGAGGAAGGAGCCACTATCCGGGCCGCCGTGCTGAATGCAGAAGCTGGCCCGATTTATATTGGCAAAAACGCCACCATCAGCGAGGGCACCATTATGATTGGCCCTTTTGCGCTTTGCCATCATTCGACGATAAACTGGGGCGGTAAAATGCGGAGTAACACCACCGTTGGGCCATTTTGCAAGGTAGGGGGCGAATTAGGCAACTCCGTTCTGTTTGGTTACAGCAACAAGGCCCACGACGGTTTCCTGGGCAATTCGGTCATTGGGGAGTGGTGCAATCTAGGGGCCAATGTGAACAACTCGAACCTGAAAAACGACTACACCAACGTGAAGCTGCACAGCTACGCCACGGGTGAGCTGGAGGATACCGGTCGGCTGTTTTGTGGCCTGATGATGGGCGACTTCACCAAAGCGGGCATCAGCACCATGTTCAATACCGGTACGGTGGTGGGCGTCAACGTGAATGTGTTTGGTGCCGGTTTTCAGCCCAAGCACATCCCGTCGTTTTCCTGGGGTGGGGCGGCCGAAGGATTCTCTGATTACCGCCTCGACAAAGCGATGTCTGTTGCCCGCGAAACGGTAGGCAGGCGTGGCCTGGCGTTCGGGCCAACCGAAGAAGCCATGCTACTGGCGATTCATGAAGCCACGCGGGGGCAGAAAGCGGGCTAGTAAGCCGTTCAGATCAGGATAGATACGAAGAGCCAGCAACGTACCCATATACAGCACCACAATACACGCCGACCGCGCCGCTATGTCAATGACAACCAGCAGCTTACTACCTGACAAGTAGGGTGGCAGCGAAGCCAGTAGCCAGACAGCGGCAGCCAGAAGCAGCACGGCGGCATTACGCCAGCTAAACGGTTGCAGGCCAATGACCACCCAAACGAAAGCAGTGCGGGCAGTATTGAAGAACAGGGTGGAAATCAATGCACCAATAGCGGCTCCCTCCAGCCCGTAAGTACGGATCAGGAACGGCGTCGTGATGATGGTAATAAGCACCATGGCCACCACAAACAGCGAATCCCAGGCGTAGTAGCGCGAGGTAGCCAGAATCTGCCCGTTAACGCCCGTAGCCATATCGATCAGTTTACCCAGCCCTACCCATATAATTACGAAGTAGCCGACCTCGTAACCGGCGGGCAAAAAGCGAAAGACATTGGGTAGGTTGGCCGCAATGCCCACAAAGGCCAGACAGCCAATGACCAGCTGGCTGAGGCAGCTTTTCTCGTACACCGACCGAATGTTGGCCAGGTTATTGGCTTTCCACGAATCGGCGATTACGATGCCCGACACCTTGTAGAGCATCGTGGCGGGGGCCGCAATGACCGACCCAAACGACGCGCTGATCCCATACACCCCCGTTTGAGCCAATCCCAGCGAATCGTTTACTAACACTTTGTCGATCTGCAAAATCAACTGCGTCGACAGGCCTGTCATTAAGGTAAGGCCAGCGTACCGAAACAAGGACCGGCGTAGATCGGGAGGCAGATTAAGGTGCCGGGGCGAAAGGGTCAAATGCCCATTTCGGGCGACGCTACCGATCATCAGGAAGAGCGGAATCAGGTAGGAACTCAGCCAACCGGCCAACAGCCAGGGGAAGCTGATCAGGCCTTGCCAGTAGACAATAACAACACCGAGAAAGATGAACCGCTGGAGAAAATCCTTCAGGAACGTACCCGTTACACTATCGTAGAGCAGGCGGGCATAATTGTCGAACAGGTTAAAAAAGAGCGACCCAAACAGGAGTGGAATCAGCAGTAGGTAGTACTGCGAAAAAAGCGCCGATTTCTCGGCATTGGCGGCCTGTATTTGCTCCTGAAACAACAGAATGGCTCCGGTACTGGCCAAAAAACCTAGCAGCGACACGCCAAGCGACAGGAGCAGAAAGCCACTATGCCCCCGTTCACTATTCCGGAAATACGGAAAATAACGGCCACCTGCCCCATTGATGCCCAGATTCGAGAACTGGGTGAGAATGATCGCATAGCTCATCAGCAACTGAATCAACCCGTTCTGATCCTTGGTAAGCGCATTGGGTAGCAGAAGGCCGACCGTTAGGAAACCCACGAGGATACCCGCGTAGGAGAAACCTGTTCCTAGTAACGTCTGTCGTTGAATAAGACCCATTGGAAGTGGTACGTGCGGATTAGCGAAGTACGGTAAGCGGGTAAGTTAACGGCAAAACAACGTACCTGATACCTTTGTCGTATGAACTACATTGAACTACAGCTTACAGTTTCGCCTGATTTTGCCGATATCCTGACCGCCGAACTCGCCGAGCTTGGCTTTGAGTCTTTTACGGAGACCGATGAGGGGCTGAACGCCTACGCACCCGAAGACGATTTCGACGCCGACGAAGTAGCGGATCTGGTGGCCCGGTATCAGGCACAAACGGCAATAGCCTACACGGTTACTTCGTTAGAGAAAAAGAACTGGAACGCCGAGTGGGAGCAGAATTATCAGCCCATCGAGGTCGTGACAGACGCCCAATCGGTGCGGGTGCGGGCGTCATTTCATGAACCCGACAGTCGGTTTACCCACGACTTGCTGATCAACCCCAAAATGTCGTTCGGAACGGGGCATCACGAAACCACCCACATGATGATGCAACACCAGTTGGGTCTGAATCAGGCTGGCAGGAAAGTGCTGGATGTGGGGAGCGGAACGGGTATCCTGGCTATTCTGGCCGTGAAACTGGGGGCCACCGATGCGCTGGCGTTCGACATAGAGGAGTGGGCCGTGGAAAACGCAATTGAAAATGCGGCGCTGAATCACTGCCCTCAGGTACGGGTCTTCGGCGGAACCATCGACGGTGTACCGGCCGACGAACAGTTCGACGTTGTACTGGCCAACATCAACCGGAATGTCTTGCTGGCCGACATACCGGCCTACGTGGCGCATCTGGTTCCCGGTGGCCATTTGCTGGTAAGTGGTTTTTATGAACACGATGCGCCCGATATTACCCAGAAGGCCATTGAGGCGGGGTTATCGGTCGTTACCCAACTGACCCGGAATCAATGGGCGTCGGTGTTGTTCAACCGGTAAAGGGTATCGGTTCACCCAAGCCTGGGCCACAGCGGTTGATGGGTGGTGCCGGTTATTTTTTTGTTGCCAAAAAATAGCGGGCCGCCTGCCCCGAAACCTGTTGATTGAACGTTCTATAGAGTGAAGCAACTTTGACTAATGAAGCGTATACCCCTGATCCTCTGCCTGCTGTTACTTTCAGTTTTAGCCCAGGCGCAGCTTGTTAAGCTGTCGGATAAACCCGAACAGTTTTTGCCCGACTTGCAAAAATTAATGGCCTCGGGCGGTCCGGGGGCAATACAGGCCGAAAAAGACTTCGACATAATCTGGGGTGAGTCTACCCTTACGCCATCGCAGCGTGACCGGATCATGACCCTATGTCGGCAGATGAACCAGAAACGGTACCAGCCCGCCGCGCATTTTGCGCCGCTGCTCGCTTCCATCTACCACATTATCTACACGGCCAAACCGGCAGTAAACGCCGCGGCTGTCGACAATTTGCTGACTGTAGCCGAGAAGCAGTTTGCGCTGAATGACGCTAAAGCCTTTACACGGGTGATGGAAGCCGCCCGTGGGTTTCTGCAAAACCGCGAAATTTACGCTGCCAAATTCAACCGGACGTATCTGCTGGGGGGTACCTTCTCGTTCCGCTTCATCGACAAACCCGGCACTACATCGCCCGACGCGGCTACCGGCACGTCGGCGGCTACATCAGAAACGGCCATTGTCGCCCCGTCGAATTTCGACGGCTGGGATGCGCCCGTTGGCCTGGACACAACCAAACTCAGGGAGATTGGCGTGTTGTATAAACCCATTCAGAAGCGGCCCATTCCAACCGTTACCGGTGCTGTTGTTACGCTAACCGACACCTATCTGGCTATTGTGGCCAACGGCGATTCGGTGCTGGTGCGTACTACCACCGGCGATTTCATGCTCAAAGAGGGCATCTGGGTGGGTAAGGGCGGTACCTTCACCTGGGCCTTACAGGGCCGCGAAGACCGGTACGTGACCCTTAGCAACTACAGCATGGTGGCCATGAGCCCCCGCCTTATTGCCGACGAGGTATCGCTGGTGATGGAAAAAGGGGCCAAACCAATTCTCGGCGTGTTTGAGTACCAGAGCAAAAAGCGGTTCTCCAACGTACCCGATCAGTATCCGCGCTTTGCCTCGTACCGCAACAACGAAGTCATTCCCGGCCTGGGCTCGGGCATATCGTACAAGGGCGGCCTGGCGCTGGCCGGGCTTCAGCTGGTTGGCGCGTCGGCCGACGGGCAGCCGGCTACACTTACCGTAACCGACAAGGCCGGTAAACCGGCGTTTAAGGCCAGTAGCCGCAAATTTGAATTCCGCGATTCGCTGATTACCGCACCGGTGGCCCAGTTTACGGGCTACATCGACGTGGCTGATTCCATCACTCACCCGGCCATCCAGTTCAGGTTCGACAAAACCACCCGCGTAGCCGCCCTGAGCAAGATCGACCGGACGGGGTATGGCCGGGTGCCTTTCTCGGACACTTACCACAAATTCTTTATTCAGCCCGAAGTGGTTCGCTGGGACATCCCCCGGCAGAAAGTTTCTTTCTACCAGATCGGGGCCAAGCGCGAAGTACCCGTCCGGCTCGAATCGTTCGATTATTTCCAGCCGCAACGCTATTCCGACATTTCCACCGACTACGGGTTTCACCCCTTGCAGATCATTGGGAACTACATCACCAAAACCAAGCAGCAGTCGTTTCTCGATGACGACATCATTCGTTCGGTTCCCACTGTAAACGCCCAGGCGTTGCGCGGATCGCTGGGCCGCATGATCCTGGAAGGCTATCTGGAGCAGGACGACCGCACTAAAATGCTTCGGTTGAGCCGCAAAGGAGCGCTGTACATTCTGGCCTATAACGACAAACGGGATTACGATAACTTCGAGATCAAATCGTTTTTCAACAGCAACGACTCCGTTCAGAATGCCAGCATCGACCTGGCCGGGAAAGACAAGTACCTGACCGTGCGGGGTGTAGACCGGTTCACCATCAGTGATTCGCTGCATATCTACGGCATTCCCGCCGACAAGGTCATGCGCATCGGCAAAGGACGGTCGCTGGTGTTCACCGGGCAAATGAAGTCGGGCACGATGCGTTACAATGGCATTAACCTGTCTTTCGACTACGACAAGTTCGCGCTGAACATGAACAAAATCGAGTCGATCACTTTCACGCCGCAAAAGCTGGCCGAAAAGGGGAAAACCGACGAAATTGGCGGTGATATTAAATACGAAAAGCCGGGGGCGGTCTTCTTCGCCACCGCCGACAATAAGTCGGGCAAGGTGAAGGGCAAAAAGACGACCCAACGGCTGGTTATGCCCGAAGGCATGACCGTTTATTTCGACCAGGACGTTCGGGGCGACCGGCGTTACAATCGGAACGTATATTTCAAGATACCGGCCATCGATAATGACAGCGTAGGTAAAGGCGATATATCCTTTATCGGTACGTTCCATTCCGACGGTATCTTCCCCCCTTTCCAGACCGAGCTTAAAACAATGCCCGACCAAACACTGGGCTTTGTGCATAAAGCACCACCGGCAGGCTACCCGTTGTACAACGATCCGGCCTCGACGGTGAAATTTACGGGCGAGCTGGTCATGGACAAAACAGGACTGCACGCCCCCGGCGATATCACCCATCTGGCGGCCCGGCTTTCGTCGACCAAAGACATTCTCTTCATGCCCGACTCACTGGTGGCAACGGGCGAGACAGGGCATATCATAGAGGCTCAGACAACGAAAGTAGCGGCTACGAAACCCAAAAAAGGGCAAGCCGCGTCGAGAGCCACTCAGGCCTATTACCCCAACGTAGCCCTGGCCAACTTTGGTATGAAATGGTGGCCCAGGGCGGATAGCATGGTGATCAATACCCAGAAAAATAACTTCACCTTCTTTAACGGCAGCACCAAACTGGAAGGAAGTCTGCTTGTCAGGGCCACGGGCTTGTATGGCAATGGCCTGCTTACCCGGCCCGACCTGGAGCTGGAATCGGGCAGTATCAAGTTCGGGAAAGACGGTTTCGAGGCCGACAATGCCAAGCTCAAAATTCAGTCGATGACTGACGTGAAAGGCGTTGCCACGAAACCCGTGTTGCTGGGCACCAGTATCGACGTTGATTTTGATCTGGCAAAAGGGCTCGTCGATCTGGCGATTAACCGCGACAATCTCGCCCTTGATGACACGCTCAGCTCGAGCATGGAGTTCCCCTACGCGGCGTACCGAACCAGCATCAATCGGGCGCAGTGGAACATTAAGGCCAAGACGATCGCGATGAAAGGCGACGTGAAAACCTCGACGTTTACGGCCACCGGCGAAGAGCAGGAAGGGCTGACCTTCAACGCGGGGTCGGGTTTGTACGACATCGACAAGATGACCTTAAACATCAGCGGTGTGCCCTATATTAACTCTGCCGACGCCCGGATTTACCCCGACAAAGGGCTTGTTGCGGTTCGGCGTAACGGCGATATGCTGCCTTTCAAGAACGCCCGCCTGGAGCTGGATACGGTTTCGCTGTTCCACCGGCTGAAGAACGGCAATATTCAGATTGCCTCACGGACCCGCTTCTCAGGCGATGCCACCTACCTGTTTGCCAAGGCCAAAGGCGACACGTCGGCCATTAAAATGGGCAGCTTCGAGTTTAAAGAAGCGGATAAAGTAGCCGATGCCTCGAACCGGTCGACTGGCAAACAAGCCGATACAAGGCGTAAACGGAGTGGGGCAACATCGAGTGCTTCGCAGCCGCTTACCACCTATTACACTGTTGCCCGCGCTGACATCGACGAGAACGACAAGCTGATGCTGACGTCGAAAATGCAGTTCAAAGGGGATGTTCAGATGAAGGCTCCCGTAAAAGATCTGGCCCTGGATGGGTTCGTAAAACCAGTGTTAAAGAAAAGGCTCGATCTGATCAGTGGGTGGATTCCGTTCAAAGCCAACGTGGTTGAAACCCTCGATATTCCGGTCGACGATAAGCTTAAAAATGAAGGGGGGCAAGTGCTGGTGGCGGGCATTCTGAGCCGCTTCGGTAGCCCCGGCATTTACCCCGCCTTTCTGTCGCCCAAAGAAGATAATCGCGATGACGATATTTTCCGGGCCACGGGCATCATGCGTTACGACGAGAAAGAGAAAACCTTTGTAATTGGCCCAAAGACCGATTCGCCGGGTGCAGCGGATTTAGAAAGTAACTTCCTCTTCAACGACGATAAAGGCATCATGACCTTCCGGGGAGCAATGAACCTGTTGAGCAGCAAGCCCAACAATTACCTGCTGGCCAGCGGCTCGGCCCGGGTCAATGTCGACAGCGCCGCTTACCGCATCAACGCGTTACTGGCCCTGACCTTCGCCGTACCGGAACAGGTAAACACGGCCATTGCCAACAAGCTGGTCGAGGGCAATCTGGAAGAGCAAAACAGCGACCCTGCCGACGATGACCTGAACCGACTGTCGGACAAGCTGCTGCCGCTGATCGGTCAGAAGGCCGTTGACGACTACCGGCTGAAGGCGCAGAACCAGCACGTATCGCTGGCGCTGGCCTCGCCCAAACTCAGTACGGCGCTGGTGCTGTCGAACACCAACCTGCGCTGGTCCGAGAAGTTCAATGCTTTCTATAGCGTGGGTAAGCTGGGAGTATCCAACCTGCACAACGTGGATATCAACGCCCAGATGAATGGGTACGTTGAGATTCGGAAAGGAGGCAACGGCGACGAGCTGAGTGTGTACCTGGCCGCTTCTGACGATGTGTGGGCGTTTTACGACTACCACCCAACCAGCAATGGTGGCGGGCAGCTGGCCGTGCTTACGTCGGACCAGGAAACCAACGACAAGCTTACGGCGCTGTTGAGCAACAACAAGAGCAAATCGTCGCTGTCTGTAGTACCGGCTACCGAAGACGAGAAAGCGCTGTTCATCGAGCGCTACGAGTCGCAGTACCGGGTGCAGAAGAAACCTGTGGCCAAATCGAAACCAAAACCAGCCACCAAACCCGCAGCGGCAGAAACTGCAGTAGCGAAAGAGGCCGATGGATTTGGGGCCGACCCCGAAGCCAGTCCGGCTACCAAGCCAGCCAAAGGGGTAAAACGCACTAAGTCGGTGGCCGAACGAACGGACGCCGCCTCGTCGACGGCTAAAACAGCCGGGGCTGCCACCAATGAGGCCACAGATGCAGCGATTTCTGAACCGGCCGCTAAAAAGCCCGTTGTCAAAGGCAAGCCTACCAAAGCCGAACCGGCCAAGAAGGCGCCGGTGGTGGCGAAGAAAGAGCCCGTTAAGAAGGAAGAGAAGAAAGATAAGGAAGACGAAAAGGAGGGATTTTGAGTAGGCCGTTTCGGGTTTGCTGTTTTATGTTGACTGGCCATGCCCTGCCCAGGGTAGCGCCAGTCAACACAACTTATAAGCCTGCACAATGATCCGTTTTCTGTTTGCTTTCATCCTGCCCTGCTTATTGCTGGCAATGGCTCCCGCTAAAAAGGTGGTTCTTTTCAATGGTAAAGACCTGTCGGGCTGGAAAATACACGGCACCGAAAAATGGTATGTCGATAATGGGGAGCTGGTTTGCGAAAGCGGCCCCGACAAGCAGTATGGCTATTTAGCTACCGAGCAAACGTATAAAAACTTCGACCTGTCGGTGCAATTCAAGCAGGAGGCCAATGGCAACAGCGGCGTTTTCTTCCGTTCGTCAATAGACGGCACCAAAATTAGTGGCTGGCAGGTGGAGGTGGCCCCTAAAGACCACGACACCGGCGGTATCTACGAGTCGTATGGCCGGGGTTGGCTGGAGCAGATTCCGCCCGAAAAAGAGACCATTCTGAAACCCGGCGAGTGGAACACCCTGCGCATCCGCGTACAGGACGATCATGTGCAGACCTACTTAAACGGTAAGCCAATGGTTGATATGCACGACGCCAAAATTGGCGCGGCCAATGGGTCCATTGCCCTACAGATCCATGATGGCGGCGGTATTAAAGTGCGCTGGCGGAAGTTGGTTCTCAAGCCCTTATAAGCACAGCTCCAACTCCCATTATAACTCTACATACGACATGGTATGCACCTCGTCGGCATTCTTGTTGACGAACTTCTTCTCTGGCTTATCATAGTTGCTGATGTACAGCCGCTTCCCTTTCAGCAATACTTCGGCTGGCTGATCGAGGCGACCGTCACCTCCATCGGTATTCCCGTTCCGGGCCAGCGTTTTCATGGTGCCACTTGCCAGCGCTACAGTCTTGATGGCGTTATCGCGGGAGTTACAGAAATACATGGTGTTGGTGGTCCGGTCAATGATAAGGCCATCCACGCAATTATTGGGCTCAGATACCTTCAAGACTTCTTTGGACGCAAAGGTCCCATCAGGCTTCAGGGTTACTTTATAGAGTGTACCATCACCGAAGCTGCCCGTATACAGGTTGCCCTCACTGTCATAATCGAGGCCATCGGCTCCGTTATCGAGGCCCGTTTCATTAACTGTCGTTGTGAAGGTGGTCAACACGTGCGGGTCCATGGTTTTGGGCTGTAGTTTTATCGGCACCCCACTCGACGCCCTGTTCAGCTCATCGAGCGTAAACCGGAAGATGGCGCTGCCGGTCGTATCGGCAGGCAAATCCCACTGGCTGTCGGTCACGTAGAGCAGGTTACCTTTCCACACAACCGCGTTGCCCAGAGCAAACCCCGTTACCACCGGCTTTATGTCCTGTACCTTCCCTCCTTTCATGCTGATCCGCATCAGCCGCGACTTGTACTCTTTGCTGTTTTCGTATTGATTTTCGGCATAATACAGGTTGCCATCGGGCCCAAAAGCCAGATCCATCGGGCAGGCGTGTTTCGTATCGGGCTGAACGGGCAGGTTGCTCACGAACTGCATCGAATCGCCGACAAGCTTGAGCAACACCCCTGGGTATGTATTGTCGGCCAGGTTTGGTACGGATAAATAAACCGTGCCATCGGGGGCCAGTGCCAGCCCATCGGGCGTGTTGTACTTGTCGGGCAGCGTGGTCAGCAGCACCGGACTACCTACCGCAGCAACGGTTTCTTCAGTGGGGCTGGCTGTGGTCAGGGTAGTATCTGCGGTTTCGGTGGTGGTCTTTTTTTGCTGGCAACGAGCCATCAGGCCAAGGCAAATGCAGAGTAACAAAAAGTAACGGGTCATAGATACATTGCGTTTATCAGCCAAAACAACGCCGTGAGCAGGTCAGTAGTCTGACGACGTTTTAGCAGGTAAACGCAACCGTTGCTTCTTTGTTGAAAAGCCTTACACACAGGCCAATGTGCCGCTGCCGTTTATTGTTGCTGTTGCTGCTGTTGTTGCGTAGCCAGCAAGCTGTTCAGATCGAGCGGGCGCGTATACATCGCAATGTTACCCTCCGGCGTGTGCGGCCATTGCTCCCGGGGCCGGTCCCAGTAGAGCTCAACGCCGTTCTGATCGGGGTCGTTCAGGTAGATCGCCTCCGACACACCATGGTCTGATGCCCCGGTGATGGGGTATTTAGCGTCGATGAGGCGTTGCAGGGCCACGGCCAGATCATGACGGGTGGGGTACAAAATGGCCGTGTGGAACAGCCCCGCCGCCCGCACGGGTGCCGGAGCGGCCTCTTTACTGTACCAGGTGTTGAGCCCAATATGATGGTGGTAACCGCCAGCCGAAATGAACGCCGCCTGATCGCCATACATCGTTATCAATTCAAAGCCCAGCAAATCGCAGTAAAAGGCCATCGCCCGGTTCAGATCAGCCACTTTCAGGTGGATATGCCCGATTCGGGTCTGGGCAGGAATAGTATAGGGTGCCATAGTAACCCGGTAACCTTAACCAAACCATTTACGTTTCTATACTGATAACGATGACAGTAAGCGATCATCCGTTGGCAAACAAGCAATAACTACGTATCGCAATTAGCCTTTCTCATATGGACTTCATTGACTACTACAAGGTGCTGGGCGTACCCAAAACGGCATCAGACGACGAGATCAAGAAAGCGTACCGCAAGCTTGCCCGGAAACTACACCCCGATCTGAATCCGAATGATGCGGAGGCCAACAGGAAATTCCAGCAGCTCAACGAGGCGAACGAAGTATTGAGCGACCCCGATAAGCGCAAGAAATATGATCAGTATGGCAAAGACTGGCAACATGCCGAGCAGTTTGACGAGGCACGCCGACAGCAACGTAGCCGTACGCAATCGGGCAATCCGTTTTCGCAGGGTGGCGATAGCGGCGGTTATACGTACGCCGGCGATTCCGGTGACAGCGATTTCTCCGACTTTTTCGCCTCTATGTTCGGCACCGAAAGCGGCGGGGGAGGTAGTCGTCGACAAACCCGCTTCCGGGGGCAGGATTATGAAGCCGGGCTACGGCTTAGCCTGCGCGACGCGTACACAACCCACAAGCAGTCATTGGCCGTAAACGGCAAAACCATCGGCATCACTATTTACGCAGGCGTCGAAAATGGTCAGAAGATCAAGCTGGCTGGCTATGGAGCACCGGGTGTAAATGGCGGCCCCAACGGTGACCTGTACCTCACTTTTACGGTCGACGATGACCCACGTTATAAACGGCAGGGTAATGATCTGTACATAACCGAAGAGATTGACTTAGCCACGGCGTTGTTGGGTGGCGAAAAGATTGTGGAAACCCTCTCCGGGCAGGTGAAAGTACCCGTAAAGTCAGAAACGCAACCCGGTACAAAGGTGCGGCTGAAAGGGAAGGGCTTTCCTGTTTACAGGCAGGAAAACGCCTTTGGCGACCTCTACGTGCAATGGCAGGTGAAGCTGCCAACCAACCTGACCGATGAGCAAAAGGACTTGCTTCGTAAAGCACTCAACCGTTAAATGCCCCGATTATGCCAACCAACGGACTCATTCCAGCCTACGATTTTTGCGTGCACAATCAGGTTGAGATCACCTTTCTGTACGACCTGGCCCAGCGCGACCTGATCGAAATTATTACCATTGAGCAGGCCACTTACGTGCAGCCAACCCAACTGGCACGCCTGGAGAAATTTGTGCGGCTGCACCAGGACCTGTCCATTCACCCCGACGACCTGGACATTGTCTCCAACCTGTTGGAGCAGGTCGATCAGCTACAACAGCAACTCATTACTCTTCAAAATCGCCTGCGTTTCTACGAGAGCTGTTAGTTTTGGCAGGTTATAGATTTTATAAGTTGCCAAAACCTACTAAAAAATACTAGTTTTGGCAACTTATAAAATCTATAACCTGCCAAAACTAGTAATCGATGCTTATTGGCCGAGAGAGTGAACAGCAGTTGTTAGCAAGTTTATTGACGTCAACGAACGCAGAGTTGGTGGCCCTGTATGGTCGGAGGCGCGTTGGCAAAACGTTTCTGATTCGGTCGTATTTTAGGCAACAACTTACGTTTGAACTGGCGGGCCTTCACAACGCGCCATTGGCCCTGCAACTCGATAACGTAGCGTTCTCACTATCGAGAGCCTTTGCCAAAGGCATTGCCCTACCACGGCCAACGAGTTGGCTGGCGGCCTTTCAACTGCTGATTCAATACCTGGAGGCCAACCCGACGACCGATAAGCAAGTGTTGTTTTTCGACGAGTTACCATGGATGGACACCCCCAAATCGGGCTTTTTGGCGGCCTTCGACCAGTTCTGGAACAGCTGGGCGTCTAAACAAACGAACCTGATCGTTGTCATTTGCGGCTCAGCGGCCTCCTGGATGATCCAGCATGTGGTGAACAACAGAGGAGGCCTACACAACCGGATAACCCGCCGACTACGCCTACTGCCCTTTACGCTGGCCGAAACAGAGGCATTCCTCCAAAGTCAACAAGTGGTGCTGGATCGTTATCAACTGCTCCAGCTTTACATGGCCATGGGCGGAATTCCACATTATTTGAAAGAGGTGCGCCCCGGAGAAAGTGCAACGCAGACCATCGACCGGCTGTGTTTTACCAAGGATGGTTTATTGCAGGATGAATTCAAAAACCTATACGCCGCCCTGTTCAATCGGGCAGACCGCCATGTATCGCTGATCAAACTGCTGGCAGGCACACCGCAGGGCCTGACTCGTAATGAGTTGATCAGTAGCGGATCGTTTCAATCGGGCAGCGGCATTACACAGCTAATCAACGAGTTGCTCGAGTCGGGGTTTATTGCGCAGTATGTCCCTTTTGGGAAAACAACAAAAGACGCTATCTACAAACTGACCGATGAGTACTCGCTTTTCTACCTGAAATTTATTGACCGAAGCCGGGCTACAGGTGCCGGTACGTGGCTCAATAAGTCGACCGGACAATCGTGGACGAGTTGGGCTGGTCTGGCGTTCGAGCAGATTTGTCAAAAACACAGTCAGCAAATCAAGCAGGCCCTGGGCGTTGCTGGCATCTACAGTGAACTGTCGGCCTGGCGATATACCCCGAAAGCCGCCACCGAGAAGGGGGTACAAATTGACTTGCTCATCGACCGGCAGGACCGCTGTATCAACCTATGCGAAATCAAGTTCTCTACGGGTCAATTCGTCATAGATAAAGCCTACGCCGAGGTTCTTGAGCGCAAGCGAACGGTATTTCAGCAGCAAACTGGTAGCCGTAAAACGCTCTTTCTGACGCTGATCACTACATTTGGTCTGAAGCCTAATCCATACGTAACCTCGCTTGTTCAAAGCCAGCTAACTATGGATGTACTATTTATGGGTTAAACCGGCACCAGTGCCTCTACCCAGACTGGCACGCCCGATAAGGCGGCGTTGCCGGTGAGGGTGTCGGAGAAGGCTTCGTCGGTGAGGTCATTGACACTGGCTCCGGCGTGTTGCCGGGCAATATCCATGCGGGTGCCGGGTCGGTTGTGGCCGTAACCATGGGGCATACACACCACACCAGGCATAATGTTGGGCGTCACATCGGCGGGAAGTTCGATCTCGCCCACCCGGGAGCGCACCCGTACCGACTGACCTGTGGTAATACCCAGCCGGGTGGCATCGTCGGGATGGAGCATCAGCGTACAGCGGTTGCGGCCTTTCACCAGCACATGGGCGTTGTGCATCCACGAATTATTGTCGCGCAAATGGCGACGGCTGATGAGCACCAGTTGGTCGTCTTCGACTGGTAGCTGTTTATCGAGTACGAGTTGGGCCCGTTCCAGATCGGCCAGAAACACAGCCGGGGCGGCATCGATCCGGCCATTGGGCGTCTGTAACCGGTTGGGCAGTTGCGGACGAAGCGGCCCCAAATCAACGCCATGTGGGTTTTCGCGGAGGTAATCGAGGCTAAGGCCCGTGGCACCGTAGGGGCCATACCGCAACCCCATATCGATGGTTTTGGCGGGATTTTGCAGCTTCCATTCGGCGCGGGGTACATCGGATAGGCGGAGACGCAGGTTCTCGAAAATTTCCCAGTCGTATAGGGTCCCTGCCGGTTTGGGCACCATCGGCTCCGAGTAACGCGCCGTATTGCGAATGGCCAATAGGTGAAAAGTCAGGTCATAGTTGGCGGTTTCAACGCCCGTGAGCGGAGGCAGAATGTAGTCGGCATGGCGGGTGGTTTCGTTCATGTAAATATCTACCGACACCATAAAATCGAGCCCGGCCAGCGCCGTATCGAGGCGGCGACCGTTGGGCGTCGACAAAACCGGATTGCCACAGCTCGTCACTACGGCCCGAATTTGGCCTTCGCCGGGCGTTTCGGCTTCTTCGGCCAGGCAGGCAACCGGCAACTCGCCCATGAACTCGGCCTTGCCACTGACCCGGCTCTGGAAGCGGTTAAACTTGTTATACACTGGCCGGGGAGTACCGGGGCGGGGAGCAAGCGCGTCGATGGCCGGGGAGGTAAACAGCATGCCGCCGGGTTCGTCGAGATGGCCCGTCAGCAGATTCAGCACGTTAATAAGCCACAGGCATAGCCCACCAAACTCCTGCGTCGACACGCCCACGCGGCCGTAGAGTGCAGCGCGGGGCGTAGCGGCAAACTCACGGGCCAACCGCCGCAGGGTATCGGCATCAACTCCCGTCAGGGTCGCTACGCGTTCGGGGGTGTACCTGGTTACGGCATTACGAAGAGTATCGAGGTTATCGGTGATGTCGGTAAGGCGACCAGGGTTAATCAGGTTTTCGGCAAACAGCACCTGGGTCATGGCGAGCAAAAGAAACACGTCGGTGCCGGGTCGGATAAAGTGATGCTCGTCGGCCCGTTGCGCGGTTTCGGTATGCCGGGGGTCGATCACCACTACCCGACCGCCCCGTTGCTGAATAGCCCGCAGCCGGGTGGCTACATCGGGGGCGGTCATGATACTGCCGTTCGAGGCAATGGGATTTCCGCCCATAATGAGCCAGAAATCGGTGTTGTCAATATCGGGTACGGGCATCAGCAACGGATGGCCATACAATTGCCAGGCCGCAAAGTGATGCGGAAACTGATCGACCGACGAGGCTGAAAACACCGTGCGGGTGCCAAGGGCCTTTACAAAACCTGGCATAGCGAGAAAAGACCCCGAATTATGCACCGTTGGGTTGCCCGCGTATACCCCAATAGCATTGGCACCGTACACTTCACGGATCTGACGCAGTCGGTCGGCAACCTCGTCGAGCGCCTGCTCCCAACTGATCTCCTGCCAGTCGGCCCCAACCCGTTTCATTGGGCGGCGCAACCGGTTGGGGTCTTCATAAATGTCTTTGAGGGCCACCGCTTTGGGG
Source organism: uncultured Cytophagales bacterium (assembly GCA_963750355.1). GTDB lineage: Bacteria > Bacteroidota > Bacteroidia > Cytophagales > Spirosomataceae > Fibrella. The sequence goes on from CAVVQL010000019.1 coordinate 471,006, forward strand.
CAAATATGACCACGGCTGAACGGATCGGCCATGTCTCCGGCGATGCTCACGATTTCACCAGCCCGATGCGTAATGGTAAGGCCGCAAATGGCCTCGCACAGGTTGCAGGCGCGGTAATGCGTCTGGATTGATCCATCGTTATGGGTCTGGCACGGCAAGAGTGGTTTGTTGTGATTGAGGAAGGTACAAAAAAGACTTATGCCAATGTAAAATCAGACAAAAACAGGAATGTGCCGCTCAGCGCATTTATTATTTTGATTAAATCTAAATAAACATAACCTTTGCACTATCGATACACAGTCTAAATAACGACATCGATTTGCCATGACTTTACGTATAGCCGCCTCAACGACATTACTGCTCTCCACCCTGTTGGTGCCTTCATTTCTGTCAGCCGCCCCCAATCGGCCCGGCGACTCAACCACATACCGGTTCAATGACGATGATGACGATACTCAGCGGGGGTCGGTGCGTGGGCGCATCACTACGCAGGATGGTCGGCCAGCTTCCTACGTCAGCATTAGCATTAAAGGCACTCTCAAGGGTACCGTCACGGCCGAAGACGGCAGCTACCACCTGCGTCATCTGGCCCCCGGCGAATACATACTGGTGATATCGTTTGTGGGTTTACAGACGCAGGAACAACCCATTACAATCCAGGCGGGCCAATCAACGCAACTTGATCTAACACTTCAGGAAACAGCCCGGCAGTTGGGCGAAGTGCAGGTTCGGGGGTATAAATCAGCAAATCAGGTACCGCTGAGCGTTGGCAAAGTAGGTATCCGGCCGCTCGACTTACCGCAGAGCGTGGCCGTAGTGGATCGCAACGTGCTCGATCGGCAGCAGACGCTCCGCCTCAGCGACGTGCTGGCCAACGTAAACGGCGTGTACATTATGGGCGCTACGGGTGGTTATCAGGAAGAGATTGCCGGTCGGGGTTTCGCCTTCAACAGCAGCAATACCTTCAAAAACGGCACCCGATTCAATAACGGCGTAATGCCCGAAATCTCGTCGCTGGAGCGGGTTGAAGTGCTGAAAGGCTCGGCGGCCATTCTGTTTGGCAACGTAGCAGCGGGGGGTATCATCAACCTCGTAACCAAGAAACCCCGCTTTGAATCGGGTGGTCAGGTATCGATGCGGTTAGGTAATTACGGTTTTTACAAACCCTCCTTCGACGTGTACGGTGCCCTGTCGAATTCGGTGGCCGTGCGGTTGAATGGTACCTACGAAAACAGCCGAAGCTTCCGCGATCAGGTACGTGGCGAACGGATTTACGTAAATCCGTCGGTGCTGGTGAAGCTCGGCAGCCGTACGGAGTTACTGCTGGAAGCCGATTACTTAAAAGACAACCGTACGCTCGATTTCGGCCTGGGTGCTATTAACTACACCATTCCCGATTTACCCCGTAGCCGATTCCTGGGTACGTCATGGGGCTATAATCGCATTGAACAGACAGGCACAAGCGCCACCTTATCGCACCGCCTCAATGAGCAGTGGCAGGTACGGGCTACGGGCGCGGTGCAGCGGTTCAACAGCGATCTGTTCGGCACGCTTCGCCCCAACGGGAACAGCCAGTTTATTAAAACCAACGGCGACTGGGTACGCGGGCTACAACGCACGCAAATTGCCGAAACCTACTGGATTGGGCAGGTCGACCTGACCGGGCAGTTAAGTACGGGGGCTATTAAGCACACCGTGTTGATTGGTGCCGATGCCGATCAGTACCGGACCAACACCACCGGATATAATAACCTGGCCGTTTACGACACCATCAACATCTTCAATCCGGCCAAATTCCGTATCCGCACCGACGTACCTACCCTTACGGCCCGGCAGTTAACCGTAGCGCCTGTCAATCGGGCGGGTGTGTATGTGCAGGACCTGATCGCCCTGTCTGACAAGTGGAAAGTACTGGCCGGAGTGCGCTGGAGTTATCAGCAAACGGGCAGCACGGTAACTACCTTAAGCGACAAGAAAGCGACAACAAACACCGCCTTTGACGATGCCTTTACCCCCCGTTTCGGTTTGGTGTATCAGCCACGCCAGACTACCGCCCTGTTTGTGAGCTACGCCAATTCATTCGCCCTCAATACCGGGGTCGATGTAGCCGGGAATGCCTTGCCACCCTCGTTCATCAATCAATATGAAGCGGGTATTAAGAATGACCTGTTCAACGGCCTGCTCTCGGCCAACGCGACGGTCTATCAGATAAAAAACAGCAATTTGGCCCAGACAAGCCTGCAAAACGGCAATACCAATACGAACATTAAGGAACTGGCCGGCGAGGTAACCAGCCGGGGCGTCGAGGTGGATGTGAAGAGCAAGACCTTCCGGGGCGTCTCATTTCTCGCCGGTTACAGCTACAACGAGACGCGTTACACGCAAAGCAACACCTACATGGTGGGCAGTCTGCTTCGCTACAATCCCAACCACACCGCCAACGCCAGCGTATTTTACACCGTACAGCGTCCCGGTTTCGGACAGGGCCTGCAACTCGGCCTGACGGCCTTCTACATGGGCGAACGTCAGGCTGGCCGTTCCACCCGCGTCACGGTTAACAACGATGCATTTCGCCTGATTGCCTTGCCTGCCTACAGGCAGCTAAATGCCTCGGTTGGCTACGTTCGTACCCGCTATGCCATACGCGCCAACGCAACGAACCTGCTGAACGTCCTGAATTATAACGTCCATGACGACAACAGCATCAACCCAATTGCCCCCCGCCAGGTATCGGCCACGCTCTCCTGGATGTGGTAATCTGTAAGGGGTAGACGTAAAAAAGGGGCGATATCCATCCAGATATCGCCCCTTTTTAACTGTGAAGCTAGAGCTCTGCCAATTTAATGAGTAGATCGTGTTGCTGCTCATTAAATTGGCAGAGCCTAGTTTACTGTACTATATACATCAGGACTGCAATTCAAATCCTGACTGAGAACGTTGGTGTAAGTAAAAGCCAACGGGCGTCGATACTCATTTTTAAATTAACGGATAGCTTTATCTCATGGCGCATTCAAAGCTTTTAGGCTAGCTAAGATCAAGATAAGTGTAGCCCTTACTCTGCTACAACCCCGTCACCTTCTTCAGGTTATCGGCGGGAATGCGGTCGGAGAGGTAGCTGAGCGGGTCGACACCGGCTTCGTAAGGGGCTTCTTTCACCACAAACGAATAGGTGCCCGTTTTGGCCTTCATGCGTGTGCGCTGCATAGCCAGCAGCTTTCCTATCTTCTTCCCTTCTGCGGGTTTGCCATACACGCCCACATCGATCAGGTCATTAAGCGGCAATGGTGTTTCCCGGCCCAGCGAATCGGCGCGGAGCTTTTCGGCCTGAATGGTCACGGTCACATCATACTGGCCATCACTGCGCTTTTTCACGCTGGCGGCCGTGGCCCGGTTATCGTAAATGGTTATCTGCTCAAACAGATCCGTAATGGTTGATTGCAGTGAATCGGGCGTATTGGTACGCAGGCGATCAACAAGCGCGTAGGCGGTCGGGTACGGCGGCTTTCGATAGGCGTATGCTGCCGCCAGGTCCTGAAGCGCCGTATTTACGGCTTTTTCGCCAATGAACTCTTTCAGGTTGAACATCACCAGACTACCTTTCCGGTAATGGATATAGCCCTGATTCTCCACCTTTTCCAGTGGCACTTCCTTCTCCGCCTCGCTACCGCGCGCGCCCAGGTAGCTGTTGGCTTCGTAGCTCAGGAAGCGTTTCATCCGGTCACGGCCATATGTCTTCTGCATCACCATCAGGGCCGAGTACTGCGCCAGCGTTTCCGACAGTAGCGTGGCTCCCTGCATTTCGGCTCCAACCACCTGATGCGCCCACCACTGATGGCCCATTTCGTGCGCCACCACGTATTTCACCATATCGATATCCGTTTCGGGATTGATCTTCGCGATGAACCCAATGCTTTCTGAATACGGCATGGTACCCGGAAACGCCTGGGCAAACGATGCATACCGCGGAAACTCGATGATACGCGCCTGTTTGTGGCGGTATGGCCCAAAGTTCTTCGTGTAATAAGCGAGTGATCCCTTGATCGACTCACTCATATTTTTCACGTTATACGGGTGTTTTTTGTCGTAATACACCTCTACATCGATTCCATTCCACTTGCTCCGGTTTACCTCGAAATGAGCTGAAATAAAGGAATAAAAATTGAGCGACGGATGATCGAGCGCGTATCTGAAATACCGCCGGGTGCGGCCCTGGGCATCCCTGGCCGTCCATTCTTTCTGCAGGGAGCCAGGCGCTACGGCAATCTGGTCGGGGCTGGTACTAATTGTGGTGCGCACGTTGACCCAATCGGCATTATTACCGAGGTAGTTGTTCATGCAGGCATCGGTGCAATTGCGTTGCAGATAAGGCATCCGGCTGCGTTCAGGCAGTTTATAGCCTTTGCGGGTATTTTTATTGCCAATTTCGCCCTCTTTCTGATAGCCTATTTGTGGTGAGATATCCATGTTATTGAAGAACGAGCCGTTCTGATTCACCTGCTGCACAAACTCGACCTCGTTCTCGATCCCCCGCGCTTCCCGATGAGCCGTCCAGGTCATCGTGAGCGAATCGCCGGGGGCCAGCGGCTGGTCCAGTTTGTAGATCGTGTATTGCCGGATCGAATCGTTCAACACCCGTTTCGCTCCGGCAATGCTGACCGTATAACTCATCCGGTCAGGCAGCAACACATGCAATGAATCGATCGGCACGGCGGTCCGGTTGGCCAGCACATACCGGCCACGTATCTGAATAGCGCGTTCGTCGGGATATAGGTCGATGTTGTACGTCACATCAGTGATGCGCGGCTGCGGCCGATACTCGAATTTCTTGTACGTGTTCTCATAGTCAACCTGCCGTTTCTCCCGCACTTTGGACGTCACAAACGGATTCAGAGCGTAGGTGTTGTACAACTAAAAAGCCACCAACCGCCAGCCAAACAGCCAGAATACCAACCGTCACGCCTCGGTTCAGGCCCGTGAACTGCTGTTTGGCCAGTTGCCATCGATTGGCCCAGGCCGTGTCTTTACCACGTACCCAGAATAGCACGGCTACTACACTTAACAGCCCCGCAAATAGCAGCCAGTAGGTGCGAAACCACACCAGCGCGGCTATATAAGGCCCCCAGCCATTCATGTCGGAATAGGTATAATTGGGCGTGGCATTGAACTGGGCCAGGTTACTCTGCACATCGAGGGGCCCCCAGATGTAGCCATTGGCAATCAGGAACACGACCACCGCAAAGAAGGCGACGTACTTGTTATTGACGAGTGTGTGCATCAGCATCGACAGTACGATGATCGGTATCAGCCGCGACAGACTGATCACGAAAAACTCGACGGTGTACTGCTTCAGATCATAGACCGTATAGCCCATCAGCGTCTGCGCCAGAATGCCCGCCCCAACACACACGAGTTGAATCAACGCCACCACGCCAATCATCGCCAGCAGTTTCCCCACAAACACCGACCAGTTGCGATGCGGCATGGAGTCGTAAATCTGGGCCAGGTCGGCGTCACGCTCTTTCCAGATCAGGTCGCCCGAATAGAAAATAATGATGGCAAAGAGAAAAATACCCATCGTGCCCTGGATCGTCTGAATGACGTTGTAGGTGACGGGGTACGAATACAGGCCGTAGAAATCGTCGGCAAACCGGAGCGAGAAGCCCATGTTGAGCAGACCGGCGAGCAGGATTACAATGAACGCTACGCCCCGGATGGTACCGTTGAAATCCGTTTTAGCTACGCGCAGCATCTGCGCCACCTGGGCACCCGCTCCCGTCTGAACATGCACACGTGGCAGTGGTTGGGCAGTGCCGAAGACAGCCATACCAGCCATGTCGGTTGGCAACGAATCGTCGGCGGTGCGCCCTGCTTTCTTTTTGCGGCTAAACCACCCCTGCCCACTCACCCGTTCGGCAAATGAGAAACGGGCGTAGGTAATGCCCAGCCAGATCAGCCCCACCCCGAACCAGATGAGCCGGTTAATACCCATGTAGCCATCCAGCAGCCCAACCGAACGCGTGTTTTTGTCGGCTACCGTCCAGTATTTAGTGACCAGCCCGAACGGACCAAAGCCCAGCGCATCGAAGTAGGCCACCAGATTCTCATTATCGAGATCGCCAAGCAGGTTACCTGCCACCGCCTGCACAACAAGCAGTAACACTGCTCCCACGAACGCCACTACCGTCGACCGGCTCAGGGCCGCGAGCATGAAGATGAACGTACCCGAAATAAAGGTGTTGCCAACCGCAAACGTCAAAAAGGAATTGGCATGTGCCGACCAGACCACGGGTCCGTATCGTTCTGCCTCCACCGAGCCGGTAGCCTGCCCAAGCAGTGTACCCAGCAGGATACCGATGGAGATGCCAATAAACGGAATCAGCGCTACGACAAACGACCCAAGGAACCGCCCCGCCAGGTAATCGATCTTACGAATGGGCGAGGAGAACACAAGCTGATGGCTATTGTAGGTGAAGTCACGCAGGGCGGCATTCTGCACAAACGCCGTGGTCATCAATAGCGCAAAAATGGTCCAGACAGCATACTGATTCTGAATGACAAAGGGCGCGTTTTTGTAGATATTACCAAATGATCCGCCAATCGTCAGGTCATCTGACGCGGCTGCCCAGGCAAACATAACGATGTTGACGAGCATAAATATCCAGACCATCGGCTGCCGGAGCCAATAGCGGATTTCAAAGATGAAGAGGTGGGAGAACATAGTGTTATTTACCTCACCCCCGACCCCTCTCCTGCTGAGAGGGGAGCAATGCTCCGCAACAAATTGTACAGAAGCGGAACTCCCCTCTCAGTAGGAGAGGGGTCGGGGGTGAGGTAGTTTATAGTGACATTATCGTTTGACGTATTCGTTGCTGTACCAAATTGAGGTTGTTCATCACCTCCTGATTTGTGAACCGCAGCACTGTTAATTCGTATTCCTGCATCCATTTATCACGGTTTTGGTCGTAGGCTTGCTGTTCAATTTCATTATGCACAGACCCGTCCAGTTCAATGACCAACTTGTATTGGTGGCAGTAGAAATCAGCAATGAAAGGACCAATAGGATGCTGACGACGAAATTTGAGACCATCAAAATGATTACCCCGAACGGCTTCCCAAAAGACTTTTTCTGATTCCGTCTGTTGTTGTCGTAATACGCGACCACTGATAAACCCCTGATCCGATGCCAGCAAGTGCATAGGTAACTCCATTCGCTGTGCCATATATCACACGTTTTTCTCCGTTTGACCCCTCTCAGAAGGAGAGGGGCAGGGGTGAGGTTATAGCGCTAAAGAAAACGTCTTCCAGATCTGGCTCGGCGGCAACGAAGCCATCACCGGGGTCAACGTCACTCAGGATGTGGATGAGAGGTTTGCCAGCAACGAGCTTACTTGAAATCAGCGTGTGCGTTTGCTGATAGGTCGGCAGCTCAGACTTGCTGATGGATTTAGCCCAGATCTGACCCGAAAGGCCCGATACGGCCGCCGTGGGCGTGCCACCGAAGAGCACACGGCCCTGGTGGATAATAGCCATGTTATTGCACAGCTCCATGACGTCCTGCACAATATGGGTCGAGAGAATCACAACCACGTTCTCGCCGATTTCGGAGAGGAGATTGTAAAAACGGTTGCGCTCGCCGGGGTCGAGGCCCGCAGTGGGTTCATCGACGATGATGAGTTGCGGGTCGCCGATCAGTGCCTGGGCAATGCCGAAGCGTTGCTTCATGCCGCCCGAATAGCTGCTTACGGCCTTTTTTCGGTGTTCATACAAGTTCACCCGGTTCAGGAGCGCCTCAACGAGTGTAGCCCGTTCACGGCCATTGATAACGCCTTTCAACAAAGCGAAATGGTCGAGCAATTCGGTAGCCGATACACGGGGATACACGCCGAACTCCTGGGGCAGATAACCGAGTGTGCGTCGAACCGCTTCTTTCTGATTCAGCACGTCAAGATCACCGAGCATGGCGGTGCCGCTATCGGCATCCTGAAGCGTGGCCAGTGTACGCATGAGCGTACTTTTGCCAGCTCCATTCTGACCCAACAGCCCATACATACCCGTTGGAATGGTCAGTGATACATTGTCGAGCGCACGAACGCCATTTTTATAGGTTTTTGATAAGTTTTCAATGACAAGCTGCATAGAAAATTGGGCGGTAGGAAGTGGTAACGACTGGTTTGTGCGGTAATCTACTGGTTCACCACGTACCTGATGCCGTTTCTAGGCCATCGGTTGTAATTAGGGATAAAGGGTCTGGATACGGGCGCTCTCGCTGCTTTGAGCTGCGCCGATCAATCACCTGCCGAACAACCACCCCATAAAGTGGTTTTACTGATAAAACTGAAGCTCGCTATGACTCATTTCACCACCCTTACCGAGGCCATGCAGGATTTGCAGAGCCGGGGCTACACCGAAGAATTTGCGCCCGAAAAAGATCACCTTAAGGTGACCAGCCAGGACGAGATCAGATGCAGAAGCGATGAATTTAAGGTCGACGAGTTCCATCGGTTTGAAGGTACATCTGACCCCGGCGACGAAATGACGCTCTACGCCATTTCGTGCAACAACGGCATGAAAGGCCTTTTTGTAGCGGCCCAGGGTACCTACTCAAATGAGGCCTCGCCGGAACTGATGGCAAAATTCAACGTATCTGACCGCGCTAATGTGAATACGGAAGGTGCCGTACAACCGATCACCCCAACAGATAGCTAGTAGAACCGCTATTCCTTCCTTGACCAGAACCAAGCCGTTCTAAAACGTCCTTAGGATATATCTTTCTTGGTCGAGGAAGGGATAACTGCCTGACAGAACCCGGATATTTTCAGGCTAATTGTCAGCTCACAGGTCAAAATCGGCGTTTTTTGTCGTACATTTGCGAACTTTCCCCATCTTATAGGCTTAATTATCAAGGGGAAAAATTGTATGAAGCTAGCTGAATTTAGATTTGATCTCCCCGAAAGTCTGATTGCCAAATACCCGGTTGAACGGGGCGAAGCGCGGTTGATGGTTATTGACCGGAAAACCAAAAGCATCGAACATAAGAAGTTTAGCGATATACTGAGCTACTTCTCGGATGGCGATGTGATGGTAATCAATAACACAAAAGTATTTCCTGCACGCCTGTACGGTAATAAAGAGAAAACAGGGGCAAAAATCGAAGTATTTCTACTGCGCGAACTCAATCGCGAAATGAAGCTATGGGACGTGCTGGTTGATCCGGCACGTAAAATTCGGGTAGGCAATAAACTATATTTTGGTGATAGTGATCTGGTTGCCGAAGTGATTGACAATACCACGTCGCGCGGCCGCACAATCCGGTTTCTATTCGATGGTAATCACGACGAGTTCATGAAAGCGGTGGACCAGTTGGGCGAGATGCCCGTTCCCCGCGAAATCATGCGCGAATCAGTTGAGGCTGACCGTGAGCATTACCAGACTGTTTTTGCCCAGCACGTAGGCGCTGTTGCGGCGCCCACCGCAGGCCTGCACTTCACCCGTGCCATGATGAAGCGGATGGAAATCAAAGGCATTCACTTTGCTCCCGTTACGCTACACATTGGTCTGGGTACGTTCCGTCAAGTCGACGTGGAGGACCTGACTAAACACAAAACCGACTCCGAGAACTTCCGGATCGGCCCCGAAGCGACAGAGATCGTCAACAAGGGGCTCGACGAAGGCAAGCGTATTTGCGCCATTGGTACTACCGCGTTAAAAGCCATCGAGTCATCGGTATCAGCCAACAGCCGCCTGAAGCCCGTTGAAGGCTGGACAGACCGGTTTATTTTCCCGCCCTACGATTTCAAGATAGCGAATGCCCTGCTGACCAACATGCACTTACCCGAATCGGTATTGCTAATGATGACCTCAGCCTTTGGTGGCCACGAACTGATCAAGGAAGCCTATAAAGTAGCGATCAAAGAGAAGTATCGCTTCTTCACGTATGGCGATGCCATGTTGATCTTATAACCAACAGGCTGGAAAGTCGTTAGAAGAGTCCAGAGTCTGGAAAGTCAAGTTGCCGGAGCGTATCTTAGCAATTGATTTCCCAGCCTCTGGACTCTTTTTCATAGCCGACTTTTCAGCCCCTTCCCTTGCGACGGACAACTCACTTTTTTGCCATCATCGTGGCTGGCGGTAGCGGAAGCCGCATGAAGGCTGATGTGGCGAAGCAATTTCTGCTGCTTCACGGTAAGCCTATTCTGCAACGTACCATCGAGCAATTTCTGGCCTATTCACCCGATATGCCCATCCGGCTGGTGCTGCCCGAACGGGACCTGACTAGTTGGGAATCGCTCTGTGCGACCCATCAGTTTCACCCCGCCAACGTCACCACGATTACCGGAGGAGCTACGCGCTTTCAGTCAGTGCGGAATGGGCTGGCCAGTATCCCAGTGGAAGCCGACTCAATCGGGCTCGTGGCTGTGCATGACGGTGTTCGACCCTACGTGACACCCGCCTGCATTGCCGAAAGTTTTGCCACTGCCTCGCATAAAGGCAGCGCCGTTACCTGTGTACCGGCCAAAGACTCGGTCCGATTGGTTACCAGTGATGGCAGCAGCAAGGCAATCGACCGGGCGCAGGTACGTCTTGTGCAAACACCCCAAACCTTCCGACTCGATTGGTTCAGAAAAGCCTTCTCCAGCCCTGAGCAACCTCACTTCACCGACTGCGCCAGTGTACTCGAATTTGCCGGTTACCCGATCTCGCTCATCGAAGGAGACTACGAGAACATCAAGATCACGACTCCGGACGACTTAAGGTAGTTTATAGTATCAAGTGTCAACGAATGCGCCAACGACAACCACCTTCTTATTACATTGACGGGCTCCGGGCTGGCGATCGGTTAGTGCTGAGTCGTGCTATTACGCTGGTCGAAAGCCAGCTACCAACCGACCAGCAGCTCGCCCGTCAGGTGCTGGAGGGTGTATTGCCTTATATTCCTCAAACATCCATCCGGGTGGGCATTACAGGGGTTCCGGGTGTAGGTAAAAGCACCTTCATCGAAGCCTTCGGAACGCACCTGACAAGACTTGGTAAACAGCTTGCGGTGCTGGCTATCGATCCCACCAGTCAGCGTTCAGGCGGCAGTATTCTGGGCGATAAAACCCGCATGGAAACGCTGTCAATGGACCCGCGTGCCTATATCAGGCCTTCACCCGCTGGCGATTCGCTGGGCGGCGTGGCCCATCGCACCCGCGAAACAATGCTACTCTGCGAAGCGGCCGGGTTCGATGTGATCCTGATTGAAACGGTGGGCGTGGGTCAATCAGAAACGCTGGTACATGGCATGGTCGATTTTTTCCTGTTGCTGATGCTGGCTGGTGCGGGCGATGAGCTTCAGGGAATGAAACGCGGCATTATGGAACTGGCCGATGCCCTGGCTATAACCAAAGCGGATGGCGACAATGCCAATGCCGCGAACCGCGCCCGCGTAGAGTACCAGAACGCACTGCACCTCTTCCCCCCCACTGGTACCGGCTGGCAGCCACCCGTATTGACCTGTTCAGCTACCACAGGCACAGGTATTGCCGACGTATGGACAATGATTGCCCGGCACCAAACGCTGTTTACGCAAACGGGTGAACGACTGAGTCATCGACAGGCACAGGCCTTAGACTGGTTTCGTAGCTTGCTTCGTCAGCAAATTGAGCGGCAGTTTTTTAATCAGCCCGGCCTGTTGCAACGGCTGGCCCAACTCGAACAGCAGGTAGAAGCCGGTGAATTATTGCCCACTCAGGCCGTAGAAAAAC
>CAVVQL010000020.1:0-86809 GCA_963750355.1 uncultured Cytophagales bacterium
CCCTAAAGGGAGCCTGCTGGCGCAAGACTAAGCCTACGGCGGAGCTACTAATGCGCCAGCAGGCTCCCTTTAGGGCGGGGGGCTACGCTAAAGCAAATTTTACAATAAAAGTCCCGCCAGGGTGGCAGACATGTAGCTGGCTAACGTGCCACAGATGAGGGCTTTAAAACCGAGTTTGGCCAGATCTGTTCGTCGGGTGGGGGCCAGTTCGCCGATGCCGCCGATCTGAATGGCGATCGATGAGAAATTGGCGAATCCGCACAGGGCGAAGCTGGTAATGGCAATCGTTTTCGGGTCGAGCGTCGGCTTGATCTTCACCAGCTCGATATAGGCCACAAATTCATTGACCACCATTTTGGTGCCCATCAGCGCACCCGCCGCTTCAATGTCTTTACCCGGTACGCCCATTGCCCAGGCAAACACCGAAAAAAGCTTACCGAGCAGGTAGTTCAGGCTCAGGACGGGAAACCCGGCGAGGCTGCCCGCTTTGCCCAGCAGCATGTCGATCAGTGAAATCAGCGCGATAAAACCAATCAGCATGGCCACTACGTTCAGCCCGACTTTCAGGCCTTCGCTGGCCCCGCTGGCAATGGCATCGACCAGGTTGGCGTGTACTTTCTTGATTTCAATATTGACAACCCCCTGCGTGCTGGAGACCTCGGTTTCGGGGAAAACGATTTTCGAGATCACCAGGGCACCCGGTGCCGCCATGATACTGGCCGCCAGCAGATAGGGGGCCGGTACGCCCAGTGAGATGTAAACCGCCAGAACACCCCCCGCAATGCAGGCAAAACTACCCGCCATCGACGCCAGCAGTTCTGAATTGGTCATGGTGGCCAGGTACGGCTTGATCATGATCTGGGCTTCAACCTGACCCACAAACGTACTCGCTACGTTGGAGAGGGCTTCGGCACCACTTACGCCCATCAGCCGCTTCATAACCCGCGCCATCAGGGCCACCACGCGCTGCATGATGCCGAGATGATAAAAGATGTTGACCAGCACCGCCACGAAGATGATGGTCGGAATTACCTTGAAGAAGAAAATGAAATCGTTACCGTTGCCAAATGCCCGCGACAGCACATCCCGGTTTACCAGCGAACCAAAGACGAACGCCGCCCCTTTATCCGCGTTTTCGAGCGTTTTGTTGACTAAAAAACCGAGGTAGTTGAATACATTCTGGCCAACGTCGGTCTTTAAAACAAAAACGGCGAGACCAAACTGAAGGGCGAGCCCTACGCCGACGGTACGATAATTAATGGCTTTGCGGTTGTTCGACATCGCGAAGGCGATGCCCAGAATTAAGACAATCCCGAGTAATCCGGTGAAACGCTCCATGCGGGCAGGTACGGTGCAGAAAAAAGGTTCTTACTAATGTTAGCGGACGAAGGTACGAAAAAACGCCCCTTCCCAGCCTGTTAGCTATTACCTTCGTAGCTGGAAACGGCGTTTGCCGTCTGTGCCTTTTTCGACTAATTAGTATGCAAACCAACGACATTACTCCCGAAGATATTGAAGACCTGACCCTTGCCGTGTTGTACCTGACCGCCTGGCGGCAGGAAATGACCGACGAAAATGGGTATCCGCAGGGCAAATCACTCATCAACTGGAAAGGCCATAGCTTCGACTCCCTCGATGCGCTGGCGGCCAAGCAGTATACAGACGGCAACCGTCGGAATAAATCAGTGCAGATCACCGAAGCGGGCGAAGCCAAAGCGCAGGAGATACTGAAGCGCCTGCTTGGCAAAGAGTTTACCGTTACCGCCGAGCGGATCGTGTAGTAGCTAACGTGAAGTATGGCGGGTGCTCGCGTAGCCCTTCGACTCCGCTCAGGGTGACACCGGGCATGGCGTACCAGGAAACACAAGTTTGTTAGCCTGAACATGATAATGATTGATGTCACCCTGAGCCTGTCGGGGACGCCTAGTCGAAGGGCCTAGAGCACGAAAGGGCAAGCGTCAGCAACCACTGTCAAATCACAGGCAACGTACCTGTATTAGTGATTTACAATTGGCTCAGATCCAATGTAAAATCAGGGAGGATGCCTTCCCCAGACAGCGTCTGTACAGGGTGATACACAGCTACTTCGTAGCTGTGGTGTATATACGTAAGCTGTCTTGTTGCGGGGGTCAAGCAGCCAGCCTAACTGACAGCCATTGGCCATCCAGTCGTCCATCTTTTGCTGAGCGTCAGCCAGTCGATCAGACTGGGAGAGTAATTCAAGCACGAAGTCGGGGCAGAGGGGTACGAAACGGCGACGCTCTTTATCGGTTAACGCTTCCCAGCGCGACTTGCTTATACCGGCCACGTCCGGCGACATCACTGAGGTGTCGGAGAGGCGGAAAGCCGTGGACGAATCGAAGAAATAACCCCATTTCGACTGGCGATTCCACAGGCCGAAATCAATACTTAGTTCAAAGTTCCGGTTACCGGTCTCGCCGCCTGTTAGGCTCATGACGGATGAACTCTCCGTTTTTACGGCGTTCATAGCGCAGACTCGGGTTATCCTGACAGAATCGAAAGAACTCATCGTCGTTCATCCGCAAGTCTTCCGGGAAATGCACACGTACTGCTTCCATAGGGCAATTTACCTTTTTTTGAAAAATTTGTAACTAGTAGCCTGTACTCCTCAAACCCATATCGTATTGCTGCTTCAAGTATATCAATATTTATTTCTTTTAGCGATTTGAATTTAATGCAAGAAGGCAGCCAGAGACGATGCTTATCTGCTTACCCTGTTAAGCCAGCTTAACGTTGATGCAATCACCCTACTTGGTCTATTACTGTGTATGTAATTACAATAGGCTTGCTAACTTGCATTGTCTCAACACAGAAATCCATTGAACGATATAACGACGACCGGCACCTCTCCTTTTTTACGGGGAGGAGGGGAGATGGGATCCCTCATCCGCCAATACGACTGGTCGGCAACGTCGTTGGGTACGCCCGATCAGTGGCCGCCCAGCCTGCGTACCACCCTCGGTATTCTGTTGCATTCGGCCTTTCCGATGGCTCTTTTCTGGGGACCCGACCTGATTTTCTTCTACAACGATGCCTACCGGGTCAGCCTCGGCGAAACCGGCAAACATCCGGTGGTGGGCCAGCGGGCAGCCGACGTATGGCCCGAAATCTGGGATTTTATCGGCCCCTTGGCCGGGCAGGTGATGACGGACGGGCAGCCGGTTTATTTCGAGGACCAGCTCGTACCGATTTATCGCAATGGCCAGCTCGACGATGTGTACTGGACCTTTAGCTACAGCCCGGCTTTTGGCGACGGGGACCAGATAGCCGGGGTATTTATCACCTGCACTGAAACCACCGGGCAGGTGCTGGCCCGGAAGGCCCTCGAAGAAAAAAGCCGCGATCTGGAACTGGCCCTCAACAACGGCGAACTCGGAACCTGCAAAATTGATCTGCGGCAGGGTACGGCGGTTTTCTCGGACCGGATCTGTACCTGGTGGGGCATTGACCGGCAGCAGGCTTCGGTGGCCTCGATGGTATCCGTAATTTTTCCTGCCGACCGGCCCGCCGTGGAGGAGGTGCTGCGGCAGGCCCTGGCACCAGATGGCGATGGGCAGCACGACATGGTTTACCGGGTGCCGGACCCCGCGACTGGAGAGCTTCGATACCTGCATTCGAAGGGAAAAACGACCTTCGAAAATGGGCAACCCCACACGCTTTATAGCACCGTTCAGGACGTAACGGCGCAAGTGCTGGCGCAGCAGGAACTCACGCTGGCTTTCAACGAACAACGGAAACTAATCAACATCCTCAACAGCAGCCACGAATACATTGGGCTGGCCGATGCTGATACCGCCATTCAATACAAAAATCCGGCTTCATTAGCCATGCTGGGCTGGGAGTCGGTCGAAGGCAAATCGGTGCTGGACTGTATTTACCCCGACGATCGCGAACTGGCCCGCCACCTGCTGGCCGAACTGCGGCAAACGGGCCACATCTCGCAGGAAATCCGCTTTATCAACGCCAAAACCGGCCAGCCCGTCTGGATTCGGTGGAAGCCGTGGCTAACAAAGACCCTATCACAGGCGACATTCTGGGGTTTGTTTCGGTCAGTCAGAACGTGACCCAGCAACGGGAAAGCCAGTGGGCATTGCTGGAAAGCGAAGAACGCTACCGCACCCTGGCTGCCGAACTCGAACAGCAGGTGAAGGAACGGACCGACGCGCTGCGAACCAGCAATGCTGAACTGCTCGAATCCAACAGCCTGCTCATCCGCTCGAACGAAAATCTTGAAAAGTTTGCCTACGTGGCCAGCCACGATTTGCAGGAACCCCTGCGCAAGATTCAGTCCTTCGGTGAAATGCTCAGAACCCAGTATACCGGTCAGTTGGGTGACGGAGTCGATTATCTGGAGCGGATGCAGTCGGCGGCCAGCCGGATGTCGATACTCATCCGCGACCTGCTTACCTACTCTCGCATTGCCACCCAGCGCGAAGTAGTTTCGCCCGTGCCGCTTAATGTTGCCATGCAGTCGGTGCTGGGTGATCTCGACCTGCGGATTCAGGAAACCGGGGCCACCATCACGGTAGCCCCCCTGCCAACGGTGCAGGGCGATGCCTCCCAACTGGGCCAACTGCTGCAGAACCTGCTGGTCAATGCTCTTAAATTCCGGCGACCCGGCGTGGCCCCGGTCATTGACGTGAGCAGTTGGTTGGTGGCCGACCGCGAACTGCCCCCCTCGGTGAAGCCCGCCCGACTGGCAGAAAGCTACTACCGGATCGACATTGCCGATAATGGCATCGGTTTCGACGAGAAATACCTCGACCGCATTTTTGAGGTATTCCAGCGGCTGAACGGCCGAAATCAGTTTGCCGGCACGGGCATCGGTTTAGCCATCTGCGAGAAAGTGGTGGCCAATCACGGCGGGGCCATTACGGCCCGCAGCCAGCCCGGTCAGGGAGCTACGTTCAGTTTGTATTTTCCGCAGTAAGTGCGACCGGCCCTCTGGATAGGAAAACGGGCTGATTCCGGCTGTTGAATTGGACCGGTCTGCGTTTTTTCAGTACATTTTCCGACCAATAATCGTCCGTGAGTCAGGCGACCCCTGCTGATGGCCTCCATAAACCGACTAGTTCTGGTTCTTCAGATACCCATTACTAACCATGCAAAAAGTACTACTGGAAGAGAATGCCGACCAGCAGCAGGCCTACCTTGCAGCCATCGTGCAATCGTCCGACGATGCCATTATCGGCGTGTCGATGGAGGGCCTTATCAACTTCTGGAACAATGGCGCCGAGCGGATATTCGGCTACACCGCCGACGAAGTAACCGGTGAGTCCATCGACATGCTCGTTCCCAATCACGCCGACGAGTACGCTGATTTTCTGGAAAAACATGAAAAAGGGGCGCGGCCGGAGCATTACGAAACCAAACGGGTTAAAAAAGACGGAACCGTACTCGACATTTCCCTGACCACCTCGCCGGTGTATGGCGACCGGAAAAAAGTAATTGGCTTTTCAATCATCGCCCGCGACATTACCCGCCGGGCGCAGTATTCGCAGTACGCTCGAAGCCTGATCGAAGCCTCGCTCGACCCGCTCGTGACCATCAGTGCCGACGGGAAAATCACCGACGTAAACGAAGCGTCGGTGAAGGTAACGGGCGTGACCCGTCAAAAACTGATCGGCACTGACTTTTCCGATTACTTCACCGAACCCGATAAAGCCCGAAAAGGCTATCAGCAAGTATTTGAGAAAGGATTTGTGGCCGATTATCCCCTCACTATCCGCCACAAAAACGAAAAACTCACCGACGTACTCTATAACGCGTCGGTGTATAAAGACGACAAAGGCAATGTGCTGGGGGTGTTCGCGGCGGCCCGCGACGTGACCGAGCAGAAACAGGCTTCGCAGTACGCCCGAAGTTTGATCGAAGCCTCGCTCGACCCACTCGTCACGATCAGCGCCGAAGGGAAAATCACCGACGTCAACGAGGCCACGATCAAGGTCACCGGGGTGAACCGCGAAAAACTGATCGGCACCGACTTCTCCGACTACTTCACCGAACCCGGCAAAGCGCACGACGGCTACCAGCAGGTGTTCGAGAAAGGATTTGTGACCGACTATCCGCTGACCATCCGCCACACGAGCGGCAGCCTGACCGACGTACTCTATAACGCGTCGGTGTATAGGGACGACAAAGGCAACGTGCTGGGGGTGTTCGCCGCCGCCCGCGACGTGACCGAGCAGAAACAGGCTTCGCAGTACGCCCGAAGCCTGATCGAGGCCTCGCTCGACCCGCTCGTCACCATCAGCCCCGAGGGAAAGATCACCGACGTCAACGAGGCCACGGTCAAGGTCACCGGCGTGTCGCGCGAACGGCTCATCGGCACCGACTTCTTCGACTACTTCACCGAGCCCGAAAAAGCCCGCAAGGGCTACCAGCAGGTCTTTGAAAAAGGGTTCGTGACCGACTATCCGCTGACCATCCGCCACACGACGGCAGCCTGACCGACGTACTCTACAACGCTCGGTCTACAAGGACGACAAAGGGCAACGTGCTGGGCGTGTTCGCCGCCGCCCGCGACGTGACCGCGCAGAAACAGGCTTCGCAGTACGCCCGAAGCCTGATCGAGGCCTCGCTCGACCCGCTCGTCACCATCAGCGCCGACGGAAAGATCACCGACGTCAACGAGGCCTCGGTGAAAGTCACGGGCGTAACGCGCGAACGGCTGATCGGCACCGACTTCTCCGATTACTTCACCGAGCCGACAAAGCGCAGGAAGGCTACCAGCAGGTCTTCGAGAAGGGTTCCGTGGCCGACTACCCGCTCACCATCCGCCACACGCAACGGCAACCTCACCGACGTACTCTACAACGCCTCGGTGTATAAAGACGACAAGGACAACGTGCTGGGCGTGTTCGCCGCGGCCCGCGACGTCACCGCGCAGAAACAGGCTTCGCAGTACGCCCGAAGCCTGATCGAAGCCTCGCTCGACCCGCTCGTCACCATCAGCGCCGAAGGCAAAATCACCGACGTCAACGAGGCCTCGGTCAAGGTCACCGGGCGTAACGCGCGAAAGGCTGATCGGCACCGACTTCTCCGACTACTTCACCGAGCCCGAGAAGGCGCGGGAAGGCTACCAGCAGGTCTTCGAGAAGGGCTTCGTCGCCGACTACCCGCTCACCATCCGCCACGCGACGGCAGCCTGACCGACGTGCTCTACAACGCCTCGGTCTACAAAGACGACAGCGGCAACGTGCTGGGCGTGTTCGCCGCCGCCCGCGACGTCACCGCCCAGAAGCAGGCCTCGCAGTACGCCCGAAGCCTGATCGAGGCCTCGCCTCGACCCGCTCGTCACCATCAGCCCCGAAGGAAAGATCACCGACGTCAACGAGGCCTCGGTCAAGGTCACGGGCGTGGCGCGCGAGAGGCTGATCGGCACCGACTTCTCCGACTACTTCACCGAGGCCGACAAAGCGCGGGAGGGCTACCAGCAGGTCTTCGCGAAAGGCTTCGTCACCGACTATCCGCTGACGATCCGCCACACGCAGCGGCAGACTGACCGACGTACTCTACAACGCGTCGGTCTATAAAGATTACAAGACAACGTGCTGGGGGTGTTTGCGGCTGCCCGCGATATCACGGCCCAAAAACAATTGGCCGAACGCGAAATTGAGGAGCGCGAAAAAGAATTGATGCGGATCGAGGAACTGGAGCGGTTCCGAAAACTGACCGTAGGCCGCGAATTGAAAATGATGGAACTGAAAAAAGAAATTCAGGAACTGCAAAGTAAAGTGTCGGCCACCGACCGAAAATAAAGCAGGCGATGCAACAAAGCACGGCTACGAATATAGAACCGGAATTTTCGCCGAATGAAATTGATCTGATCGACACGCAGAAAGCGTTGCTCAACATTCTGGATGATTATTCCGAAGAGAAATACAATTCGGAGAATACCCAGCGGGCGTTGCTGAATATCTTAGACGATTTCAGCGAAGAGCGGATCAACTCGGACAATACGCAAAAAGCCCTGCTGAATATTCTGGACGATTACCGGACCGAGAAAGAGAATATGGAAGACACGCAGCGTGCCTTTCTGAATATTCTGGAAGACTACAGCGAAGAAAAGAAAAAGGCCGAGGCCAGCAACGAAAACTTAATTGCGGCCAACAAAGAAAACAAAGAACTGGAGCAGTTTGCGTTTGTGGCCTCGCACGATTTGCAGGAACCGCTCCGCACGATTACCAACTTTGTGGGGCTGCTCGAAGAAAAATACGTAGATACCGCCGATGAAGAAACCGGGCAGTACCTGACGTTTATTGTGAGCGCGGCTTCCAAGATGCAGAGCCTGATTAAAGACCTGCTCGAACTGTCGCGGATCGGCTCGGACACGTCGT
Source organism: uncultured Cytophagales bacterium (assembly GCA_963750355.1). Lineage (GTDB taxonomy): Bacteria > Bacteroidota > Bacteroidia > Cytophagales > Spirosomataceae > Fibrella. The sequence continues at coordinate 8,361 of CAVVQL010000020.1, forward strand.
TTACCGCCGTCGATTACAACCAGGTTGTGGACTCGGTGCTGGCTGATCTGGACAAATCCATCAAAGAAAGCCGGGCCGTCATCACCGCGTCGCCGATGCCGGTGTTGATGGGCAACGAAATGGAATTGAAGCGGCTGTTTATTAATTTGTTGAGCAACGCCATCAAATTCCGGCGGCTGAACGTTCCCCTCCAGATAAGCATTTCGGCCACTGAACGACCCGAAGACTGGCTTTTTTCGGTATCGGATAACGGTATCGGTATTGACGAAAAATACCGGGAAAAAATCTTTGTTATTTTCCAGCGGCTGCACACCGTCGAAGAGTATTCGGGAACGGGAATTGGCCTGGCGACGTGCAAGAAAATCGTTACGCTGCACAACGGAAAACTAACCGTAGAGTCGACGCTGGGTGAAGGCAGCACGTTTTTTTTCAGCATTCCCAAAGTCAACCATTAACGAACACGGCAGCCCGCTATGACTAAACTGACTTGCATTCTGTTGATTGACGACAACCCCGCCGACAATATTTTTCATAAGATAAGAATCAGAGAAGCCAACGTCTGTGACACGATACAGATTGCGAGTAACGGCCCGATGGCCCTGGCGTACTTAGCCAAAGCGGGCGAAGCCGATAACCCCGATGCCCCCCCCCGGCCCGATCTGATTTTTCTGGACATCAATCTGCCGGGCATGGATGGTTTCGATTTTCTGGATGACTACCATCAGCTGGCCGAAGACCTGAAGTCGAAAGCGATCATCATCATGCTCACCACCTCGCTCAACCCCGACGACCGGCAGCGGGCATTGCGGTACAACGAGGTAAGCGACTTTGAGAACAAACCCCTCACCGTCGCCAAAATTAAAACCATCGTAACGACGTATTTTTAGACTAAACCGCTGTTTTTCAACTGCTTATAATCCCTGAAAAACACGAGTCATCTGACCTGCAGCCTTCAATGACGGACGTTCTGTATGCACCTGCAGCCATTCTGGAAGCTATCCCGGACGCGGTGCTGGTGAGCGACCTGACGGGAACCATCGTTTTTGCCAATGCCGCCGTGACCCACCTGCTCGGCTACCGGCCCGACGAACTGCCCGGTACGCCCATCGCCCGGCTCCTTCCCGACCTGCCCGATTTCGCAGACAACGAGACCGCCCCCCCGCTCACTACCGGGCCGGTGACTGCCTACGCCACCAAGCGGATTCACAGAAACACAACCCAGCTCGAGACCTCCGTCCGCGTGGCCGTCATGACCGATGCTGCTGGCCGGGTGATTGGCCGCACGACTGTGCTGCATGACGTAACGGCCCAAAAGAACACCGCCGATGCCCGTGATGCGTATGTCAGCCGGTTGGAAACATCCAACAAGGCTCTGGACCAGTTTGCCTACGTGGCCTCGCACGACCTGGAAGAGCAGCTCCGCAACATCACTAATTACGTGGGCCTGCTCGATAAATACACCGACGCGAATACGGATGAGGAAGTCATTTTTTTTCTGAGCGTTATTACGCAATCGGCAGCGCGGCTCACGACACTCATCCGCGAACTGCTGGTGTATTCGCGCATCGGCAAAAACAGAGTCGTTGAGCCGGTAAACTGCACGGAACTGCTCAACGAACTGCTGGCTGATCTGGCGGCTGTGATTGACGAACGCGGGGCCGTGATTCAGGTGGATGCCCTGCCGGTTGTCAACGCCAGTGCCGCCGAACTGAAGCAGGTGTTCAGCCTGCTCATCGACAACGCCCTGACCTATACGCGGAAGGGCATAGCCCCGGTCATTCGGATTCGGTGTTCTCTCGAAAACATGGACTGGCTCTTTTCGGTTAGCGATAATGGCATCGGCATCGACGAAAGTCGTCTAACCAAAATATTTCTCCCCCTACAGCGGCTGCACGCCGAGGCAGACTATGCCGGTACGGGCATGGGGCTGGCCATTTGCAAAAAAATAATCGAGTTGACCAAAGGGAAAATATGGGCCAGTTCCAAACCGGGAACAGGTTCAGTTTTTTACTTTACGCTGCCAACTCCTTAATGCTTGACGTGATGAAGAAAGTAGGCTGTATTTTATTGGTTGATGACAACGTCAATGACAATTTTTACCATATCGCGACGATACGGGATGCCGGGGCAGCTCACCAGATAAAAACGGCAACCGATGGCGAAAAAGCCTTAGCCTATCTGGAAAAAGGCCATGAAGTTCCCGACGTTTACCCATTCCCCGACCTGATCTTCCTCGATATTAAAATGCCCGGCGTTGACGGGTTTGAATTTTTAGAACGACTTAAGGAGAAAACGATAACTGATTCCGTAAAACCCGTCATTATTATCATGACGAATTCATTAAATGCGAACGACGAAAAAATAGCCAATGAAAAATATGCCAGCGACATTACCGCTTTTGTCAATAAACCGCTGACGGTGAAATTATTGGAAAGCATTGTCGAAAAGTTTTTCTGACGACCTTTTACACTTGAGTCCTATCTAGTCAATGTAACTGTTTGGGTACGATTGGTCATAAGCAACTGCTGGAGCGTATTGTCCTCAAATCGTGGCGATGCTGTTTTCGGTGCCTTCGGTCAACTCGGCCGGTACGTCGTCGGTGGCGGCTGGCTCAGCAGGCGTGTTGAAAAGCTGGGCCTGCATGACATGCACTTCGTCGATATCGAAAAATGCCTCCTGCATGTTAAACGGCTCTGCGCCCCCGGTCGGCTCGCACTTCTTATACGTACCATCCTCCTGCAACTCATACGCATTCACGGTATCGCGGAGGTTATAATCCATAATCAGAATCGCCTGCTGCCGTACCCGCAGGTCGGCTAAATAGAACAGCGACTCGATGCGCCGGTCGAACGAGCGCACCATGGCGTCGGCACTGCCACCGTAAATTTTGGGTTCGCCCCCATTATGGAAGTAGAACAGCCGCGTGTGTTCCAGGTAGTTACCCACAATCGACCGTACGGTGATGTTCTCGCTGAGGCCCGCCCGCCCCGGCCGGAGGCAGCAGATTCCCCTGACAATCAGCCGGATGGGTACGCCTGCTTTCGAGGCCGCGTACAACTCATCGATCACCGTTTTGTCTTCTACCGAATTGATCTTGATGCAGATCCCGCTGGGAAGCCCCTGCCGCGCCCGATCAGCTTCGGCCCGGATCAGGTCGATCAACTGATTGCGCATGTCGCGCGGGGCGGTGATCAGGTATTGATAGCCGCTTGGCAGCGAGTGGCCGGTAATAACATTAAAAAACTCCGAAATGTCGCTGGTGTACGTCTCGTTGGTGGTAAGCAGGCCAATATCGGTGTACATGCGGGCGGTATCTTCGTTGTAGTTACCACTCGACAGGTGAGCGTACCGAACCACCCGGCTTCCTTCATTGCGCACTACCAGCAGGAGCTTGGTGTGGGTCTTGAACCGGCTGATGCCATAAATGACAAAGCAGCCCGCCTTTTGCAGCCGTTGCGCCTCGCGGATGTTGTTTTCCTCATCGAAGCGCGCTTTCACCTCAAACAAAACCGATACGTGTTTACCGTTCTCGGCGGCTTTCAGCAGGGCTTCCGTAATGCGCGACCGTTTGGCAAGCCGATAGACGGTGATCTTGATGGCCAGCACATTAGGGTCTTCGGCGGCCTGTTCGAGCAGTTGTAGTACCGGCTCGAAGTTATTGTAGGGGTGGTGCAGCAGAATGTCGCGCTCCCGGATCGCCTCAAAAATATCGTTGATCTTGTCACGTTCCAGACCAACGGGCGGTACCGGTGGCGGTGGGGCGGGCATATCGTTTTTGAATTCGGGATGGCGGATAATCTGCCACAGGCTGGTGAAGTCGATCAGCGACGAGGCCTCGAACAGGTTACTATCGTCGATTTCCCAGCGTTTTTTCAGCAGGCTAATCATCCAGGACGAAGCAGGCGACTCAATCTGACCCGCTTCAATCTCGACCCGAACCACCCGACCCAACCGCCGGTTCTTGATCTTTTGCTTGATCTCGTCCAGGAAATCAGCCTCTACATCATCATTTTCTTCCAGCGTAAAATCACCATTGCGCGAAATACGGAACATGTTCACCGACGAGATCTCGACATTCCGGTAGAGTTTGCTCAGGTGCTGACGAACCACCTCTTCGATGGGCAGAAAGAGAATGGCCTCGTCGCGCTCGAAGGTCATGAACCGGGGCAGGTTGGCCGGGATCTGCACGAACGAAAGCCGGTGGTTGTCGCTGTCGTCGTCGGGGGTAGGGTCCCGAAAATCACCGGTGGGGGTGAAGGTCACCACCCCAAAGATCAGCACTTTCGCCAGCAGCACCGGGAAGGTATGCGTGTAGTCGTAGAGCATCGGCGTCAGCGTCGGAAAAATCGTCCGGTCGAAATAGCTGGCTGCCTGTGCCTCTTCGTCTTCATTCAGATCGGCGTACTTCACCAGCGCCAGTCCATTCTCGGCAAACAAGGGAAGCAACTGCTCGGCGAATACCGTCTGCTGATCGTGGTTGAACTGCTGCATGGCCCGGAACAGGGCTTTCTTAAACGGACCTTCCCGTAAACCTGAGTAATCGACACGCTCTTTGTGGTAATCCAGGTAGTTGTACAAACTGCCCACCCGAATGCTGAAAAACTCGTCGGCGTTGGAGTCTGTGATCGCCAGGAACTTAAGCCGTTCCATGAGCGTCCGATTCGGGTTGCGAGCCTGATCGAGCACCCGCTCGTTGAACTTCAGCCAGCTCAGATCCCGGCTGATGTAATCACTTTGTTCAATTAACGTACTGACGCGTTCGACCGACTTCGCCGGGGTTGTGGTACTGCCAGCGTCAGCAACAACCGGGCGATTAGTTAGTCGGGAGACGAAGTGGCCGATCAGGTTACGGCCGCGTTGAGGTTGCTCGGAGTTACGCATAAGTCAATGGTAGAGGAAGCCGGTGTAAAATTACGCTATACCGACAACGCACGATTTGGTCATTTAAAGAGGTAATGCCTGTTACCTTTTTATTATATAACAAAAAACCGGGCCTTTCGACCCGGTTTTTGCTAAACGTCTACTTTGGCGTATTTGGCGTTTCGTTCGATGAAATCGCGGCGGGGTGGTACCTCGTCGCCCATCAGCATCGAGAACACATGGTCGGCGTCGGCGGCCGATTCGATCGTCACCCGTTTCAAACTGCGCGACGTCGGGTCCATGGTGGTTTCCCAGAGTTGCTCGGCGTTCATCTCACCTAAGCCCTTGTACCGCTGAATGTTTACCGCTTCTTCGCGTCCGCTGCCGGCCAACTCGCGTACGGCGGCTTCGCGCTGCGCTTCCGTCCAGCAATAGCGTTGCTCCTTGCCTTTCCTCACCAAATAGAAGGGGGGCTGGGCAATGTAGAGGTAGCCGTTTTCGATCAGCGCGCGCATGTTGCGGAAGAACAGCGTCAGCAACAGCGTCCGGATGTGGCTGCCATCAACGTCGGCATCGGTCATAATAATGATTTTATGGTACCGAAGCTTCTCGAGGTTCATTTCTGTTTCGCCCGTCTCTTTATTCTTCTCCAGACGTACCCCCAGGGCAGTCCAGATGTTCTTGATCTCTTCGTTCTCGTAGATCTTGTGCTCCATGGCTTTCTCCACGTTCAGGATCTTACCCCGAAGCGGCAGAATAGCCTGATACGCCCGGTTACGGCCCTGCTTGGCCGAGCCACCCGCCGAGTCACCTTCTACCAGGTACAGCTCGCACACACGCGGGTCGGTATCCGAGCAGTCGGCGAGTTTGCCGGGTAGGCCCATGCCGCCCATGAAGTCCTTCCGGTCGGTCATGATGCGCGAGTAGGCGAGGTCAGCCGCAATACGGGCCTGGGCCGAGATCAGCACTTTCCGAACGATGGCCTGGGCAATTTTTGGGTTCTCTTCGAGCCACATTTCCAGGGTTTCGCCCACCGCCTGGCTAACGGCACTCACCACGTCCTGGTTACCGAGCTTGCCTTTCGTCTGGCCCTCAAACTGAGGCTCCTGCACTTTCACCGAGATAACGGCGGTCAGGCCTTTGCGGAAGTCACCTCCCTCAAACTTCACCTTGTTGGCGTTCTTCGGAATCAGCCCCGGGTTCTTCTCCAGGTAGCGGCCGAACACCCGCGTAATGGCCGAGCGGAACCCCTGCACGTGGGTACCGCCTTCGTGGGTGTTGATGTTGTTCACATACGACTGTACGTTCTCGCCGGCCTCCATGTTATAGAGCATGGCTACCTGTACGGGCGTCGTGTATTTCTCATTCTCGATGTAGATCGGCGCCATGTTGTCGAGCGACTGGCGTGACTCATCGAGGTACTTCACGAACTCACTGAGACCTCCCTGCGAGTGGAAATCAGCCGTAAACAGAGGCGTTACCCTGTTCGTCGAGTTCGCGCATATCGGTCAGCGAGATACGGATGCCTTTGTTCAGGTAGGCCAACTCGCGCAGACGACCGGCTACGGTATCGAAGCGGTACACCGTTGTTTCGGTGAAGATGCTCTCGTCGGGCTTGAAGTGAACGATTGTTCCGCTATCGGTGGCCGTACCGATCTCGCGTACTTCATACTGCGGCTTGCCCAGGCTGTACTCCTGATCGTAGGCTTTACCGTCGCGGTGTACTTCAACGCGAAGCATCGTTGAGAGGGCATTTACGCAGGATACACCCACGCCATGCAGACCGCCCGATACTTTGTAGGTGTCTTTATCGAATTTACCACCGGCGTGCAGCACGGTCATGACCACTTCGAGCGAGTTACGACCGGTTTGCTTGTTATAACCAACCGGAATACCCCGGCCGTTATCTCTGACGGTAATCGAATTATCTGGATTGATGGTGACCTGAATGGTGTCGCAATAGCCAGCCATGGCCTCATCGATGGAGTTGTCGACAACTTCCCAAATCAGGTGGTGCAGGCCTTTTACGCCCACGTCGCCGATATACATGGCCGGGCGTTTCCGAACGGCTTCCAGGCCTTCAAGCACCTGAATGTTATCGGAGCCATACTGGCCATTGGGGTTGGCTATTTCGTCTTCCGTTTCGGTGTCAACAGCGTCGTTTGTCATGCGGTATTTGAATGTGTTTTTGGCTAAAAAGCGGGTCCCGGAAAAGCCGAAAAACGGGCATTTTGCCTGCCTGTATCTAGCTTGTAAAAATACAAAATTTATTGCGCTTTTCCCAGTGTAATGTCAAGCTATATCCTTCTAAAGTGAAGTTTTTGATGGAACGCAAATCGTTCGTACAGCAGGGGGCAAAAGAGCCTCTAAACCGGCATCTTTTCGCCCTTTTTTGCACCCGGCTTTTACTTAGTAAAACCAATAGTTCATAAAAAGAATTGCAACCCGTTTTTCTGACAAAAAAACGGGCCAGTTTCCTGGCCCGTCTGTACTCGTTTACCCGTAGCAAGATGCATTGGCCGGGTCGCCTCTCAGCAACGTACCGGCCAGTTGTTAAGCGGCTTACCAGCCCTGATTCTGCGTCAGCGTTTTGTTGATATCCCGCTCGCGCTGAGGAATCGGGAACAGGTTATTCCGGTCAATGAAGGTGCGTTGCTCGCGCTTGAAACGCAGCGCATCACCCGCCGTGTAGTTGGGAATATCGTTCAGGTCCGTTTCGCTGCCCGGCGTACCGAACGAGGGAACGGGAGCCGGTTGAGCGCGGGTTTTCGAGGCCCCGTAGACCAGCGTGTTCAGGCTCAGTTTGCCCGTTCCCCAGCGGCGCATATCGAACAGGTGAATGCCTTCATTGGCCAGCTCCACCACTTTTTCGCGGCGAACAAGCTGCCGCATCTTCTGCTGACTGGTGGTGATGGCCGGGTCGACGTTGGGCATACCCGCCCGTTTCCTGACTGCATTCATAGCCGCAATACACTGACGCGTCGATCTGGTTCTGCTCAATTTTTGCTTCGGCGTAGGTCAGCAGAATTTCGGCGTAGCGCATGTAGGTGAAGCCAGTTTTCGAGTTGAACATATCCTGGGCGTCGTCGAGCGTAAACTTGGCCCACAGCAGTCCTACTCCGTTCAGCACGGGTCCAAACGCGTTGGTCAGGTCGACGTTGGTGCCTGATGCGTAGGTGCCCGTGTTGAAATTGAAGACGGGGGTGGTGGCGTCGTAGATGTTGAAAACAGCCCGGCGGCGGATGCTGCTGGCGGTGGCCGTAATGGTATCGCCATCGATAGAAACCGTCCATTTCAGCCGTGGGTCGCGGTTCAGGCGTGGTTTGGCCGGATCGTACAGCTTCGACTCATCGATGCGTTTCCCATCGATCGTCTCGAATTTATCGACCAGCGCCTGGAGCGGAAAACGCCCCGATTGCCCCGATAAGGTGCGCGAGCCCTGCCCCAGGGCAATGTACGACACCGGAAAAGCCTGATCGGTGGGCAGCACCAGTTCAAACATGATCTCCTTACCGGCGTTGGCCTGCTGTCCGGCCAGCGTAAACAGATCCTGGAAGCGGGGATTCAGGCCATAGGCGTTGCCGTCGATGATCTTTTTCGCGGCGTCGGCGGCCGCCTGGTATCGACCCAGCATGAGGGCCATTTTGGCCTGGATACCCAACGCTACGCCTCGGTTGGTGCGCCCCCGCTCTTTAGAGGCCCAGTCGAGTTTAGTGGCGGCATCGTCGAGGTCAGTCATCAGGAAGTCGACAATTTTGCCCCGCTCGGTGCGCGTCAGGGTGTAAAACTGGTCGGTCGTGAGCGGTTCGGTGTAGAACGGCACATCGCCGTAGAGGCCCATCAGGTGGTAATACGACCAGGCCCTCAGCACCTTGGCCTCGCCCAGCAGGCGGTTATACGTAGCCACCGGCACATTGGCCTTGTTGCGTTCGATGCCCTGAATCACCACGTTGGCGCGGGCGATGGTCTGGTACATAAACCCCCAGTAACTGACCACCGAGCCATTGGTGGCGTCGTAACTTCCCGAGGCTATGCTGCTGTCCGTTCCAGGCCAAGGTCGGTGTAGAGGTCGTAAAAAACCGGAACCGGCACGTTGCCAACCACCCAGTAACTGGCGTTGTACACCCCCGTCAGGGCCAGATTCATTTCGGCTTCGTTGTTGAAGTACGTCGCCGCCGCCGGGGTATCGAGCGGTTGTTTATCAAGGTAGTCCTGGCAGCCCGTCAGACCCACCAGGGTAGTCAGGGCAGCAATACAAAGTGTCTTCTTCATGGTATAAGGTTTGGGGCCACAGAGTTACGCGGAGTTAATACGGAGCTACACAGAGTTTTTCATTCATATCTCCTTGAAAACCTCTGTGTAGCTCCGTGTTAACTCCGCGTAACTCTGTGGCCCATTTTTTAGAATCGCAGGTTCAGGCCAATGGTCGTGGTGCGCATAACGGGGTAGAACTCGCCGTTCTGATCTTCTTTTTCAGGATCGAATCCGTTCAGGAAGCTGGTAAACGTGGCCAGATTCTGACCGCTGACGTAGATGCGCGCCGAACGGATATTCAGCTTCCGGGTGATCGATGTGGGCAGGGTGTAGCCCAACTGCACGTTTTTCAGGCGCAGGTAGGCGGCATTACGCACCCAGTAGTTCGAGTCCCGCCAGTTGAACGTACCCTGGTCGGTGGTCAGGCGGGGGTAGGTAGCATTGGGGTTGGTCGGGGTCCAGGCGTCGCGGTGAATACCGAAGGCCGAGGAAATAAAATCAGCCGAGTAGAAGGCCCAGGCACCGGTGCCGCTCACGTACGAATCGCGCTGACCCACGCCCTGAAAAAATACGTTCAGGTCGAAGCCTTTCCAGGCCAGGTTGGTCGTCAGACTGTACGAGTAACGCGGGAATGAATTGCCCAGAATCGTCCGGTCGAAACCATCGATTTTTCCGTCGGGCGTACCGTTGGGGCCGCTGATGTCCTTATACCGAATATCGCCGGGAGCCGTGTTGGCGGCAATGTAGGGCGTTGCCGCGTTGCCATCCGCCGCATTGTCGGCGGCTACCTGCTCTTTCGTTTGATACAGCCCGTCTGACAGGTACCCATAGTACGACCGGATGGGCGACCCCGGCGTTGAGATGCTCCGGCCTTCGATGATGTCCTGCCCACCCAGATCAAGCACCTGATTTTTAACATCGGAGATCATGGCTGTAGCACTGTAACGGAAGCCATTGCCCGTTTGATTCCGATACATCAGGCTCAGTTCCCACCCATTGTTGCGCATCGACCCCGCGTTGACATAAGCGGGACTGAAGCCCGTGAAACTCGGAATCGGCTTCACCAGCAGCAGGTTGTCGATCGTGCGCTGGTAAACATCGAGGGTGACGTTCAGGTTTTTAAACAGCGTCAGGTCGAGGCCGACGTTGGCCTGGGTCGAGGTTTCCCAGGTAATCTGGTCGTTGACGGCGTTGGTCTGCCCCACACCGAAGTTGAGCCGGTTGTTGAAATAGTAGTTCTGGCCCTGCGCAAAGTTGGCCGCAAACGGGTAGAACGCATCGGGCAGGTTCTGGTTGCCCAGCTTGCCGTACGATCCCCGTAGCTTGGCAAACGTAACGGCACCGGTCAGCCCGCTCATGAACGACTCTTTGGTAATTACCCAGCCCGCCGACACCGAGGGGAAGAAGCCCCACTGCCGATTCTGCGCCTGCGAAAACCGCGATGAGCCGTCGTAGCGGCCGTTCACTTCCAGCAGGTATTTATCGTCGAAGGTGTAGTTGAACCGCCCAAAACCAGCCGCCAGGGCATATTCAGCCGTGCTGCTGCTGTTGCTCTGGTTGGCCGTTCCCACCGTCTGGTAAGGTTGATCAGACGGTAGATCCGTGCGCGAAGCCCCCAGCGATTCGGTGATGAAGTCTTCGGCCTGGAAACCCAGCAGCAGTTTCACCTCGTTGCGGCCAATGGTCTTGTACAGGTTGGTCTGAATCAGGTAGTTGTTCAGCCGCGACCGGCCAATGGCATCGGCAATGGAATTCTGACCGGGGTAGTTGCTCACAAAATCCAGCGCATTGGTGGTCAGGTTGGGCCGGTAAACGCCGTAATTTTTGATGTAGCGCTTCTGAATCGACTCGCGGCTGTTGTTCGAGAACTGCGCCTCAACGTCCATGAACGAGAACGGCCGGTAGGTGAAATTGGCCCGCAGAATGGTGTTGGGCCGCTGAATCCGGTTGAAACCGCTGGCTTCGGCCTGCCCAATCGGATTGCGGAAATTACTCTGCGCCGCGTCGCCGTATTGACCCTCCCCAAATTTGCCCGCCCCCGTTGCCGGGCTGCCAATCGCCTGCCGGATAATGAACTCGGCCGTGCTGCCGCCCGGTTGCGTTTCGGTACTGTTGGTGTAGATCAGGTCGCCCTGGAAGGACAGGTTTTTGGTCAGCTTTACGTCGGTGTTGAACCGCAGGTCGTACCGTTTGAAACTCGTGTTCTGGGTAAGTCCCTGCTGGTTCAGGTACGTTCCCGCCATGAAGAAGCGAACCCGGTCAGACCCACCGCTGATGTTCAGGTTATGGTTCTGCATCAGGCCGTTGTTGCTCAGCACGCCGCCCAGCCAGTCGGTATCGATGTACCGGAAATTGTCGGCCGTGGCGTTCCGGTAGGCGTCGATCAGGCTGGTGCTGAACGGTGGCTGTTGCCGATGAGTTGGTCGCTGCCTGATTGTTCAGCAGCATGTGTTCCAGACCCGAGAGTCGTTCGGGCAGGCGGGTGGCCCGCTGCGTCGACATAAACCCGTTGTAGTCGATCTGAATTCCTTCGGCGGTGCCGCGACGCGTACGAACCACAATGACCCCGTTGGCGGCTCGTGCGCCGTAGATGGCCGTTGAGGCGGCATCTTTCAGCAGCGTGATGCTTTCGATGTTGTTGGGGTCCATGTTGTTGAGCGTCTCCAGGGTGTTGGGTGGCTGCTGTACGCCATCGATCACCAGCAGGGGGGTAGTGCCCGAATACAGCGAACCCACGCCGCGAATCGTCACGTTGGCCCCGTCATTGCCCGGCCGGCCTGATTGCTGCGTTACGGTGACGCCCGGTGCCAAACCCTGTAACAGGTTCGAGGCGGTAGCCACCTGACGAACCACGAGGTCTTCGCGGCGGAGCTGTGTTACGGCGGCGGTGAGCGTAGCGCGTTTCTGCGTACCGTAACCCACCACCACCACCTCGTCGAGGTTACGGCTCGACGGCTCCAGGGCGAGGCTGACCGTTTCGCGCGTGCCAACGGGAATTTCGGTGGGTGTGTAGCCAATAAAACTAAACACCAGTACATCCGTATTGTCGACATTTAGGGTGTAGGTGCCTTCGGCCGAGGTGACCGTTCCCCGCTGCCGGGGCGTTGAACCGGTGCCTTTGACCGTGACCGACACGCCGGGCAGGCCTTGCCCGCTGCTCTGATCGGTTACTTTTCCGGTTATGGGGCGCTGTTGCGCCCAGACGGTCGACCAGCAACAGAGTAAGCCAGAAAGGATAAGGAGGATATGTTTTTTCATAAACTATGGATTTGGGTAATCAATGGATTTAGTAAGTGAAGATGAGAAAGACTCAGGAGAAAAAAAATACGTATTTTCTTAGGCGCTGGCAGTCAGTCGATTCAGCAAACAAGCCTGATTGGGCGATCTGAACGGCGTTGGGTCACTGCCAAGCAGCGTTATGTTTTACCTCCTCAGGTAAGAGTAGCCTCTTCCTTCTACAACTAGAATAAGATTAGTAGATAATATACAAAATATTGAACTAAAAGAAGAATATACATAAGTAACTACCTATAAATTAGCATTTTAAACTTTATGAAATATAATTTTGCACTATAACCAACACGAAAGATCATATGCCTATTGCCAAGCAGTTCCTGAAAAGTAAGCCGGTTGCTAAAGTAACGTTTGAACTTCCAGCCGAGGCGGCCAGCGGTGCCAGGGTGGTATCGCTTGTCGGCGATTTCAACGATTGGGATGTGAATGCTCAGCCCCTGAAGAAGCAGAAAGATGGTTCATTCAAAGCCACGGTTGAACTGCCAATTGGTACGGAATACCAATACCGCTTTATCATCGACGGCCAGACGTGGGCAAACGATTGGGCGGCCGACAAATACGTTGCCAGCCCGGTATCGACCGAAGAAAACTCGGTTGTCGTATTGTAAAAAGCTGAGCCACAGAGTTACACAGAGAAAAGGGAGTTACACAGAGCAAATTAATGCTATCTCTGTGTAACTCCCTTTTTCTCTGGGTGGCTCTGTGGCTCAGCTTTCCAGCTTTTACACCGCGAAGCTATCCGACTCGACGTAGGCGCGGATCAGGGCCTCTTCGCCTTCTTTACCAGGCAGCGAGTTGCCATGTTCCATGCCCCAGATAAACGACCTGTTGTCGGCTTTGGCCTTCTGGTATACGTGTTTAAAGATATTTTTGTAGTTGATCTCACCCGTGGTTGGCTCCTTACGACCAGGGTTATCGCCAATCTGGAAATACCCGATCTCGTTCCACGCCCAGTCGATATGCGGGATAACGTGGCCCTCGTTTTTCTGCATGTGATACACATCGAACAGAATTTTGCAGGCCGGACTGTTTACCGCCCGGCAGATCTCGTAGGTCTGGTCTGAGGTGCGCAGGAATAGATTGGGGTTGTCGCTGAGGGGTTCCAGCACCATCACCAAATTTGCCGGAGCCAGAATGTCGGCTCCCCGTCTCAAGGCGTCGATCACGTGCCCGGTTTGAATACCGATCGGCAGGTTTCGCTCAAAATCGCCCGGCACAACGGTCATGTAGGTGGCGTTGCACCGTTTGGCTGTCTCGACCGCCCGTTTGCAGCCATTCAGGAAAATATCAATGTATTCCTTTTTGCCCGCCGCTAGCGAATTCTGCCCGTTACCCCCTTTATCGACGACGAAAACGCCCATTTTCATGCCCAAACGGGCCATTTCAGCACCTATTTTCTCCTGCAACGCGGGCTCGCGGCCCATCATACCATTGTCTTCAATGGCCGTAAAGCCCTGATCGGCCATGAACTTTAGCTGGTCGATGGGGTCTTTCCCCGCGCTGTTCTGGAACATGCCGAAATGTGGCGCGTAGTCGAGCTTAAACTTGTTCTTCCCAGCTGAGGCTGGATTGGCTACTGCTGATCCGGCAGCTTTGGCGACAGTGCCTGTCAGGGCGACGCCCGTTGCTCCCAGAGCTGTTTTCAAAAAATCCCGACGTTGGGTCATAACTGGTTAATAGGGTTTATGGTAATAAACGTAACGCATTACAAGGTAGCAATCCGTTGAGCGATAGCTTCTACATGATCGATTGATACACCGGCATTCTCGGCGATGTCTGCATGGCTAAGTTTTCCTCTTCGAATCATTCGTTCTATGGTCAGGTCAACTCCCTGATTTATGCCCTGTTCAACGCCTTTTTCGATGCCCTGTTCCAAACCTCGTTCCAAACCTCGTTCAATTCCCTGTTCAACACCTTGCTTGAAGCGGACATCGGTTTCTAAGTCATATACCAGCGCCATTTTTTCCGAGATTTTAATTGTGAGTTCCTGCAAGTTACGCAGTTTGGAAAGCACTTCGAGTTGTTTGACATATCGTTTCAGACGTAATGAGCGGGGCACCAACTGGCCAAGTTTGACGATAATTTCCTGGATGACAGTACCCGCATTGTCCTCGCCATAGTTGCCAAGAATGGTTAGCAACACCTCCTCCGGTACTGATGAATTGAGAAATAAACGGTGATTGACCTCAGATGTGTTGATTAAATCATACCGGAATGAAAGGGCATCGTGAAGAATATGTGACTGCATCTGCGATGTACCCGCACCGATATAGAAAACGTATTGCTTAACGGATAACCGATACTTTCGGTACAACAAGGCATAATACTCCAGCATTCGCTCCGCCATCTCACTATCATCGGCTGTCTGAAATTCAAAGTGAAGAATGTAGTCATCAACTGCTTTAGGATGCACTACCTTCTTCAGAAAATCAGGCTTACGCTCAATCGTTTGGTGCAGGTCATCAGGAATCTCCTCAACGGCCGGGATGCTCAGGTGCAGCAGTCGGGTAGCTAAGGGGATGACTAGTGGCTCAATATTTTCCCGAATTATCCGGTCGTAGGACTTAGTTTTCGCCATTTATGGTTGTCAGAAGAATTCATCAGCCGATCTGGCTGATGAACTCTGCCAGTCACTACTTCTTTTTCAGTGTACTCAAATATTCAACCAGATCAACCAGTTCGGGTGTGCTCATGGCTTCCTGTAGGCCAGCCGGCATCATCGACGAGTCCAGTTTCTTAATCGACTTCACGTCGGCCGTCTTGTAATTTTGCACCAGGCCGCCGGGGAACTTCATCTGTAAGTCGGTTTCCGTTTTGCTCGATACAATGCCGGTCATTGTGCTCCCATCTTTAAACGTCACTTCGTAGCCTTCATACCCGAAGCTTATACCCGCGTCGGGGTAAATAATGGCAAGGTATTGCCCGTCTTTACCCAGTTTAGAGCCTATTTCCGAGAGCTTCGGCCCAAAGTCCTGGCCTTCACCGTTCACCTGATGGCAGACCGAGCAGTTGTTCTTGTAAACCGTCAGGCCACGGCTGGCGTCGCCGTTCATGGCGAGCAACTCGTTGACACCGGGCAGCTTTTTGGCCGATGCGGTCTGAGTGCCATCCTGCGGACGATCGAGGTATTTGGCGGCTTCCGTGCGAATGGCTTTGCGCCAGGCAGTGGATACACCCTGATAGGCAACCGGCTTCAATTCGCTCGGCAACTGACCTGATTTCAGCAGCTCGATCACCAGATCTTCGCCCGCCTGACTGCCGCCCAACGCCCGGGTTGCCTCCCGGCGCAAGGGCATAGCGCGCTTGCTATCCAACGCAATGCTTTTCAGCATGTCGAGTGATTCTTTGCTACCTACCCGGCGCAGGGAGACCACCATATTGGCAGCGTCATCGGCGTTCGATCCGTTCAGGGTTTCCCAAACCAGGGCCGATCCGTTCTGCGCCAGCAGTAGCCTGGCCGCGTCGCGCCCAATGTTGTCGGCTGGTTTCTGAACCGCTAGCTGACGCAGCCGGGCGTTTTCGGTGGCTGGCCGGTACCGCTGCACTAGCTCCATGTATTCGGTGGTGCCGTAGGTCTGATCGAGCAGGTTTTGCAGCGCTTTCGAGGCCGCCGGGCTACCCGTTACAAACGCTGGATCGAGGTGACGCAGGGCCAGTTTGGTTACGTCGGGGTTGTTCTGAGTCTGGAGGAGCTGAAGCAGCGCGTTCGATTTTTCGGTGGCACCGGGGATAAAATCAAACGCCCGGAAATAGCGCAGCCGGTTTTCCAGCGGTACCTCTTTGTCGCCCGCCAACCGGGCCAGCATCGGTACCGACGCGGCCGTGCGGGCCCGCCAAACAACATCACTACCGCCGACATTAGCCAATGGGTCGTTGTTAAGTTGCTTCAGATAAGCGGCGTAGTAGGCATCCCACTGATTGTCGGCCCCAATACCGAGGGCTTCCAGATACCAGCGGTCTTTACCGTCGTGCTGGGCGGCCAGTTGCGCCCATAGGGCTGGCGCTTCGGGCGATGGGTTGCGGCGCAGGGCAATGGCGCATTCGCGACGGACCTGTGCGCTTGGGTCGTTGACCAACTGCTTCACGTACCCAACCACATCCATTTTCTGCTCGCGGGCGGTTCTGAGCGCCGTAATGCGCAGGTCAGGATTTTGGTCTTTCAACGCCGTTTCCACATACGTTTTGCCTTTCGGCAGTTGACTCAGCAGCCACAACGCCCGCGCCTTCATGCGCGGATTCGTAGCCGATTTGTACAGATTGGCCAGTGGCTTTTCGGCTTTGGTACCAAGATTATGCAACGCCTGCCATCCCATGTACCGGATCGACATGTTGGGGCTTTGCAGGGCAGCAATGGCTCCGTCGGTCGTTGATACGTCGGTTTTGGGTACTGACCAGGCCGAGTTGGGCGGGGCCAGCCGGAAAATACGGCCCCGGTTCTGATCACCCGCCTGATGGCCACCCACACCCGGATCATACCAGTCGGCGATCATCAACGATCCGTCGGGGGCTACGCACACGTCGGAGGGGCGGAACCACTGATCGCGCACGCCTTCGACCAGGTTGGCGATGGTGGCTTTGTAGCCCGCGCCGTCTTTTTCAACGGGATAAGCGCGTACCACGTTCGGGCCGGCGTCGCAGTGAATAACCTGGTTCTGGTAGGTAGCGGGCAGCAATGATCCCTCGTACACGATGATGCCCGTGGGCGAACCGGCTCCGGTTTGCAGCAGGTTAGGCACCACACCGGGGTCGTTCAGGTGCCAGTGACGGAACGGAATTTCCTTTTCGATGTTGGTGCGGTTGGCACTCCAGCCCGCGCCCGTCAGCTCGTCGGTATAGCCGTAGTTGCCGTATTCCATCACATAGTTGATGCGTACGCTCTTGTTGCCATCGTCGTCATTGTCTGACTGCCAGAGCGTTCCGTACGAGTCGACGGCCACTTCAAAGTTGTTGCGGAAATTCTGGCCGAGCACTTCCATGTCTGACCCGTCGGGGTTGCAGCGGAAAACCATGCCCTGCCGGTAGCTCTGTTTGTCGATCGCCTTGCCGGTGTTGCGGTCGAAAATGGCTTTGCCGTCTTTGTCTTTTATTTGCTGGCCTTCATTGCCGAAGTTGAAGTACCACTTGCCGTCGGGGCCGAACACAAAGGCGTGCATGCCGTGGTCGTGCTGATCGCCGCTGAGGCCCGTGAACAGAATTTCTTTTTTGTCGGCTTTGTCGTCGCCGTTTTCGTCGGTGAACACCCAGACATTGGGGCTATCGGAAACGATGACCTTGTTGCCCTGCACCCAGATACCCAGCGGCGACTGCAGTTCGGGCCCCTGATAAAAGACTTTGCTCACATCGGCCACGCCATCGCCGTTCTGATCTTCCAGAATCACGATGCGGTCGCCTGCGGCATCGGTCGGGTTACCGTTGACGGCCGGGCGGTAGTTGTAGGCTTCGCAAACCCAGACCCGACCACTGCGCATCGACGTCGATGTTGGTCGGGTTTTTCAGCATGGGCTCCGCCGCAAACAGCGACGCCTGCAAACCGGGCGTGACGTTGAGGCTGGCCACCGCGTTTTTTGGGTCGTGCTTATCGTCGTCAGAAAGCGTCGCAAAGAAGCGATTCAGGAAGGGAGTTGACGCCCGGCTGATGTCGGTGGTGGAGTAGGCCCCCACAAAAAGGGCACCAGTAAGGAGGGTAGCGGCACCCGCCAGCCGGAGCCTTCGGGTTGTCTGTAGTCGAGTCATCGCTGAGAAAGACAGTGTATAAAGTACGAAAGGGAAGTAATAGCCAATTTTAACACCTAAAATTACAAAAATCCCCGTAATGCCTGACTATCAGTAATAAAGACAACTAACGCGTAGGCCGATTCAGGCGCATAAAACTGTTCTATCATTGGGGGTTGGCAGGCCAGAAACTGAACGAGCCGATCATTGTTGACCGGCTCTACGTATGGAGAAGCCTCCCCGCTTTTATGGATCTCATTCGGTGTTTGGTACATAAGCCTGTATGGCTTATGGTTATCCGTTCTTATCCGGTGTCAACCAGACTCGAACAAACGGCACTGTCGGTATACGCAGTTGCTTAAGCGGCCATCCGTTCAGCATGTGTGCAGGACAAGGCCATGGGCGTATTTGTCGAGTACAAACCCATGCTCGATCATGTACTCCAGGTTCCACTTGCGCACCATACCGTGATTGGGCTGACGGGGGCTTTCTACATGCTGGATCAGGTGTCCCCGGCCGTAGTAGTGCTCTACTTCGTCTGGTGCAATAGAGAACGGGGCGGAGTTGATCAGCGGAAAGTATTCGAGGGTGATCACCAGCTGCCTGGTACCCACATTGGAGAGCCTGTCGATTGCCCGGATATAGTCTTTCCGCATGTCGGAAGGCAGGGCTACCAGCGACGCTCTGTCCAGCACCCACTCAATCGGGCCAACTTCCTGTGGCGTTAGTGCCATGAAATCTTTACGAAGCAGCGTGATATTACCCGACACGTAGGTCTCGTCGTCGACTTGTTGGTAGTTCAGGTTATTCTCCTGGAAAAACTGCAGGATGGCTTCCTCGACTAGTTCAACCCCGATAACTTTATTGGCATACTGGGCCAGGTACATCATGTCTACGGTCTTGCCACAGAGTGGTACCAGAATAGATGTTCCCTCTATTGCTTCGGGCGGCATGTGCTTTAACACGAACGGGTGGATATCCTTGCGGTGGAACGAGGTGTGGAATCCGCCTAATTCCCAGGACTTGAACCAAAATGAAGCTTCCATGATTAAAAAGAGTTTTTGTGTTTGACTGTGTGTCTGATTGTTGAGTCAAACCTAGCACCTCCTGGACGCATCTATGAAAGCTGCTTATTTAAAGTAGGCTCCCAGTAATTAAGCGGTGTATTTTGCCTCAGATTAGCCTGAAAGGCTCCCTGTTAATCTGATTTCTGGTCCATTCCCAAAAGGAACGGAACCTCACCTCCGGCATTTACACAAAACTCAGGCTGGTAAAAAGGGTCGATAAGCCGCTTAAACGCTTATACCGCTATTTTTCATGAGCAGACAACGATTGATATGGGCCAGCGCCGCCATGCTGGTATTGGCCGGTGGCCTTCTGGGGGCGTTTAAGCCGTTTCAGGCTGCCCCCTCGCGGCCCAACATCATTTACATCTACGCCGATGATCTGGGCTACGGCGAACTGGGTTGTTATGGGCAGCAGAAAATCCGGACGCCGAATCTGGACCAGATCGCCAGGGAAGGCATCCGGTTTACCCAGCATTACACCAGTATGCCCGTTTGTGCGCCTGCCCGCTGTATGCTGTTGACCGGCAAGCATGCCGGCCATTCCTACATTCGCGGCAATTACGAACTGGGTGGCTTCGCTGATTCGCTGGAAGGTGGGCAGATGCCGCTCTATCCCCATGCGTTCACAATTGGGCGAATGTTGCAGCAACAGGGCTATAAAACGGCCTGCATTGGCAAGTGGGGGATGGGCATGGCCAATACAACGGGGAATCCGAATGAGCAGGGCTTCGATTATTTTTACGGCTACCTCGACCAGAAGCAGGCGCATAATCACTACCCAACGCACCTCTGGGAAAACGGCAAGCCGGATCGACTGAATAATCCGGTCATCGAGGTGCACCGGAAACTGACGGCGCCCACCCCGGACGGATTTGCCTATTATCAGGGGAAAGACTACGCGGGGGATAAACTGGCCCAAAAAGCCCTGGCCTTCGTGCGGCAGCATAAAAATGGACCTTTTTTTCTATACCTGCCCTTCACCGCTCCTCACCTTTCGTTGCAGGCCCCCGAATCGGCCGTTAAGGAGTACGCCGACCAATTTGACGATAAGCCGTATTTAGGCCAGCATGGCTATGCATCGACCCCTTACCCACGCGCTACCTATGCGGCCATGATCACGCATCTGGACAAGCAGATCGGGCAGTTGATGCAGCTGTTGAAGGCGTTGAAAATCGACGAAAGCACGATCGTCATGTTTTCAAGTGACAACGGGGCCACGTTCAGCAAGGCGGTAGATGTCGCTTATTTCAACAGTTCGGCCGGTTTACGGGGACTCAAAATGGAACTGTATGAAGGGGGCATCAGAGAGCCGATGCTGGCGCGTTGGCCGGGTAAGATAAAGGCCGGGCAGGTGACCGACCATGTATCTGTGCAGTACGATCTGCTGGCTACAGTGGCAGAGCTGATCGGCTATAAACAGCCCATTGAAACGGATGGCATTTCCTTTCTGTCCACATTGCTGGGGCGGTCGGCAGCCCAGAAACAGCACCCTTTTCTCTACTGGGAGTACCCGGAAAACGGGGGGCAGCTAGCCGTTCGCATGGGCAACTGGAAGGCCGTAAAAACCAACGTGCGTAAAAACCGGTTGGGGCCGTGGGAGTTGTACGACCTCAGTAAAGACGTCGGCGAACGGACCGATATATCGGCTCAGCATCCTGAATTGATCCGGCAGGTTGATCTGCTTGTTGCCCGTGAGCATCGGCCCACGCATATCAACGAGTGGGAAATTGTTACGCCCAAACTTACGGTTAAGGCCACCAATTGACCGGCCCCCATTGATTGCGGTACCCCCGTAATCAGCGGGTGATTAAAACGGGTTCATAGGCAATTAAACCCTCTCTATAACAACTGCTTTTATGATACGTGTACCCAACCGGTTAGCCAGCCTGGTATTGCCTGTCTTCGCCCTGGTTGGCGCTGGCCTGCTGGTCAGTGCGTGGGTGAAGAAACCGGCTCCTGCCTCATCGCCAAACGTCGTCCTGTTTTTTATGGATGATCTGGGCTACGGCGACTTGTCCTGCACGGGCGCTTTGGATTATACCACCCCTAATCTGGACCGGATGGCTGCCGAAGGAACCCGGTTCACCAACTTTCTGGCGGCGCAGGCGGTTTGCAGTGCCTCGCGGGCAGCGCTGCTCACGGGCTGTTACCCCAACAGGTTGGGTATTTCAGGTGCTTTAGGGCCTAACTCACCCGTTGGCTTGCATCCGGATGAGGAAACCCTGGCCGAGTTGCTCAAAGAGCGCGGCTACGCCACGGGCCTGTTCGGCAAATGGCATTTGGGCGATAACAAGCAGTTTTTGCCCCTGCAACAGGGTTTCGATGAATACTACGGCGTGCCTTATTCGCACGATATGTGGCCCCTGCACCCCAATCAGGACAAGGCGCATTACCCACCGCTGCGCTGGATCGAGGGCAATGAGCCCAGGCAGGAAATCAAGGATTTAAACGATGCCAGCCAGATCACCGGTACCATTACCGAGCGGGCCGTTTCGTTCATTCGGAACCACAAGAAAAAGCCATTCTTTCTGTACGTACCGCATCCATTACCGCACGTACCCCTGGCCGCTTCGGGCCGATTCAAGGGCAAAAGCGCACGGGGTATTTTCGGCGATGTGCTGACGGAACTGGACTGGTCTGTTGGGCAGATTTTAGCGGAGTTGAAACAGCAGGGTCTGGATAAAAACACGCTGGTTATCTTCATCAGCGACAATGGTCCCTGGCTCAACTATGGCGATCATGCGGGCTCGTCGGGTGGGTTCCGGGAGGGCAAAGGGACCTCCTTTGAAGGGGGGCACCGGGTGCCGTGTCTGGTTCGCTGGCCGGGCGTTGTACCGGCAGGTCGGGTTAGCAATAAGCTACTGGCCGCCATGGATATTCTGCCCACGGTGGCCAAACTCTGCGGGGCCCGGTTGCCTAAACGGCGGATCGATGGGGTCGATTGGACCGCGTTGCTGAAAGGGGACGATACCGTGACGCCCCGCGATAAATTTTACTATTACTACCGAAAAAATAGCCTGGAAGCCGTACGGCAGGCCGATTGGAAACTGGTGTTTGCCCATCCTGGCCGAACGTATGAAGGGTTCCTGCCGGGGGAGAATGGCAAACCGGGCCCCAGTACGGAAAGTCACGAATTTGCTGGCGCATTATATGACCTGCGCCGCGACCCCGGCGAGCGCTACGATGTTCGGGAGCAACACCCCGAGGTGGTGGCGAGACTGGAAAAGATTGCCGAAGAAGCCCGCGCTCGATCTGGGCGATGACTTACAGAAACGGACGGGTGCCCATGTGCGTGAAGCAGGGCGGGTGATCAACTGATTGCTTTTGAACTAATGGGTGGTCTTTGGTGGATTGCTTACGCCAGGCTTCGCGAGCTGGGCCTAGCTCGCGAAGCAGCCAGCAGGAAACTAAATCGTTCACGCTTGCTTCTGGCTGGCGTTTCGCTTTCGGGTTTCCGCCGCTTTTTTAGCGGAGGCGGAGCGCTGTTCGGCCGTACGTGAGGCCGACGCTGCGCCCCCTCTCTGGCCGCCTGTCTTTGCCGGTTCTTTATTCTCGGCCTTGCCGCGTCCTGATCCGCTTTTTTTGCCGCCTTCCGACGTTTTATTAACCGTCGCCCAGGCCCGGCTTTCCGCTTCCTCCTCAGGTACGCCCCGTTTTTCGTAGCTCTCCTCGATATGTTCGGCCTGTCGTTTTTGCTTATCGGTGTAAGCTGATTTATCGCCTCGTGGCATAGCTGTATATGGTTTAGTGAAGACTTAACTGGCCGATAAACCACTACGAATACTCTTTGTTTTGTCCCGGATAAACTACTTATTCTGGTTGTGTCTCAGTTTGAATTTACTCTTACTTTTCAGTAGGGCAAAAAAATCTTAACAGCTGTAACGGTCCCATCTGGGTATACCCACCCATAATATCCAATGTGTTGTTGTGCATCTATGCCTAATCCTATACGGGTCGGCGTTACCATAGTAGGGCCGGGTTGCTTAGGTCCAGCCGTCACACGCTGGACAGACAGTAGGAAAGCACTCAGACTTAGTAAGACCATTGAAATAGAAGCAGCGACAATGAGAATGCGTTTAGAAAAGGTATCGAGCGTTTTCATGTGTATGTAAGGTTTGTTTCCTGAAATTTAGACTTAATCTGTCAGTTCGACAAGTTGCTGAATATCCATTGGCCGATCAGCTAATTTAGCTTCCATAGCAGGTGTTACGCGCAACGTCTTATGCACTTTGCAGAAGTTGTAATATACAAAGTGCAATGCTATTGCATGGCAGTGGTTTTCAATCTTCTTAGAGAAACCATTAGTCAGGCGGGTAAACCGGCGCATATGCATTCGCATGGTCAGGTTTTGCCGTTCAACATACGAAGTCGACATATGGCTTTCATCGGGACGACCTTCTATGACCTTCTTAATGGTCCCTGTGAACTCAGCCGAACTATACCGCTTATCGTTACCCTCGCCTGTTGATGCGCCGTAAACCTTCACCAGTTGAGCAAAGTCTATAGCACCGTCAAACGTGGCATCTACAGCCTTTAAATAGGGCTTATATCCGTCTGTGGTTAGCTGAATGCGAGTGCTTATCCGGCTCTTTACGTCCTGCATAAACTCATAGGCTGATTCAGCATCACGGTTACCCACAAACCAGCTTACGATCAGTTTAGTGTCGGCATCTATGGCAGTCCACGTCCAAGCATCCCCCGCCCTGTCTGGTGCCGTTACAGCACCTTCTGCGTTCTTATCCTTCGCATAAATGAAGCTCCAAATCTCATTGCACTGAACGCGCTGGATTTTCACGTTGATAACCGTATCGTTGTGAAACTCCTGACAAGCCGTTCCAACGTCTACCAACAGCTTTGTAACGGTATTAATCGACACATCAGCTATGCGTGATGTAGCCCGTAAGCTCATGCCCTCAACTAAGAGCTGAATGATCTGTGTCCGTTTGGCAATTGGTAGCTTGTTCATAGGTTAAAGATAATGCTTTATCAGTCAAGCATTAATTCATTTTGTGATGTTTTATTACATCATTTTTTCAAAAGTATTGCTTGTTTCGTTTAAACGCTATACTTTAGTGGTGTAATAATACACCGTCTCGAAACTATGACTGATAATAATCAATACAACGATATAGACCACCTGTTAGCTGGACTTTTTCGGCCTGAAACAGATTTGGATGAGCTTTTCGAGCAACGGATAATTGATTTAAAATTATCCCAGCGTAGTGCTTTGACAGAGTTAGATATGGAGCTACGGACGTTAAGGGGCATATTAAACGGTACGGTAAAAAACGTTGATTTGTTAGCTCTGTCCCGGTTAGCCAATTTTCTGCAAATTCCATTTGAAAAAGCAGTCAGTTCGCTATTTAAAAGGCTCGAAATAAGCTACAAAGATGAGATAGAACTGTACCGAATCAGGGAATTTATTATTAATAATTTTGATCTAAATACTTTACAAAAAATTGGATTTCTTACCAGTACGACAGACTTCAAATATATCAACGAAAGATTGACAACATACTTTGGATATGATTCAATTTTTGAATACGATAGTGAAAAATTTGGCTTTGCACTTAGTAGTAGTACAAAACGTAAACCAAAAGATAAGTTAACGAAAAATTTTTGGTTAAAATGGGCTCGGAAAAATTTACTAAAAATCAATAATTACTTTGAATATGACAGAGCTAAACTAATAGATTATATACCTACTATAAGATGGCACTCTATGAATGCCAAAAAGGGCCTTTACCAAGCTATTAGAGACTTATTCAAGCTGGGTATTACCGTAATTTTTGAACCCTATATTGACAATATTTACGTGCGTGGGGCAACTTTTTCGGTTAACGATAAGCCAGCAATTGTTCTTACCAATTACACAAAGCATTATCCTACATTATGGTTTGCACTACTGCACGAAATTCATCACGTCTTATACGATTGGGAAGCAATTCACACTGAATCTTATCACGTATCAGGCGAACTTGACTTATTTACGAAAGAGGAAGTTGATGCTGATGCGTTTGCGCGTGAGTGCTTGGTTACCAGCACAATGATGGATTATGTCAAGCCGTACATCGGCAATGAGACCTTTGTGAAAGAGTATGCAAAGGCAAACTATATCCACCCCAGTATAATATATGTTTTTTACTGCTGGGACAATCAGGATAATGACAAAAAGGTCTGGGGGCGTTTTAATGAATTAATCCCTAACCTGAACGAAGCTATCGGAGCCTTAAATGGCAATCCTTGGCAAAACAGAAAGTCTATTAGAGAAATTACCCAACAACGTCAAGACGAAGTGTTTAACGGTTTGTAATATGTCAAAAAAATTCAATACAACTAACCTCAATGAGGTAAAGAAGCCACAGGTAAAGTTGACTCCTGAGGAAGAAAAGCGTAAACTTTATTCTAGTATTCAAAATTTTGTCAATGTACAGGGTACTGACGAAACTCTCGAAAAGCAATACGAGAAGTTTAATATTCTTGAATATAGGCGCTATAACGAAAAGGCTAACCCTATAATTGGAATTGCTAAAGAGTGGAGGATTATGTTTACGGAGGACTATTATAATGAACTTCGTAGGGTTTTACAAATGCCTGTTACAAACGGTAAACCTCACATTAGGCCTCGTATTTTTGCAAGAAAAACGAATGATCTTACATATCTGCGATTTCCCTGTGGTACATTAAAAGAAATTCAAAAGAGGAATCCATTTGTATCAGATGGCAATCGTTTAATAAAACATCACCAACTCTTAACTGATCTCGGCAAAGCGCACTTAAAGCAATTTATCGAAGACGTGCTTGACGTAATAAAAAAATGTGACAACTACCCTCAATTTTATCAACGTTTACGTAAAAAACTAGGCAAGTCGTGGCAATTGTCTTTATTTGAGGATAATAATTAGTCCTCCTTCTTCCATCGTTTCGCCGCCGCTTTTTGTGCGATTTCCTTTCGTTGTTCAGGCGTAAGGCTGTTTGCCCTTGCCTTGCCACCTTTAAGGCCACCTAACCGCCCCAGGGCAACAGCGGCTGGGTTCTTGGTGCTTTCGGGTTGATCGTTCGTTTCCTCACCCGTAGCAATGTTAACGACCAGCTTTGCAAGCTGGTTAGCGTCTTTGGGTCTGTCTGTCTTTGCCATACACCAAATATACAAAACCGTTGCTTATCCGGTCAAGCATTAAAATTCAAATTGAGACACTACCCTTATTCTGTATAGATGTATTATTATATAAAGGACGTAGTAGACTATTCAAAGCGTACGGCTTGGGTCTTCGAGTCTGGTTATAAATGGTGTCGATCTGGCTTCTATATTTAGGATACCACTTACACTATAGCGATAACAACCCCTTCATCATACCCCCACATATGTGTAAACACGTACGTTTTTTAGCTCCACTGCTCGCCATCTGGGTTGGCTGCGGCCCCGTGGTAGTGGCCCAATCCACCAGCCCGACGCCCAAATATGCGTTTGCCGAACCCACGCTCTCGCCAGATGGCGGCGAAATTGCCTTTGTATCAGGCGGCGACATCTGGACCGTGCCTGTCGGCGGGTGGTGAGGCCCGGTTGCTGGTAGCCCATGCCGATAACGAGACCCGACCGCTCTATTCGCCCGATGGTAAATACCTGGCCTTCGGGTCGACCCGCTCCGGCAACGGTGATGTCTACCTGCTGACCCTGGAAACCGGCGACCTTCGTCGGCTAACGTATGACGATGGGGCCGAGAGCGTAACGGCCTGGTCGAAAGATGGTAAAATGGTCTATTTCCAATCGACCAGCCGCGACATTGCCGGCATGAACGACATGTACCGGGTAGCCATCACCGGCGGAACCCCCATGCCCGTCACGGCCGACCGCTACGCCAGTGAATTTTTTGGCACGCCATCGCCAGACGGCACCACGCTGGCTTTTTCGGCACGAGGCATTTCAGCCGCTCAGTGGTGGCGTAAGGGCAGCAGCCACCTCGACCAGACCGAAATCTGGACCTGTAAAATCGGTACGAAAAAAGGCGACAAACCCACCTATGAACGCCTGACCGAAGGCGGCGCTAAAGAACTCTGGCCGCTCTGGAGCGCTGACGGGCAGACGCTCTACTACATGTCGGACCGGACTGGTAGCCAGAACCTCTGGTCGAAGCCCCTGAAGGGGCAGGCCACCATGCTGACTACCTTCAAAGACGGACGGGTGCTGTGGCCATCGATCAGCAACAACGGCAAAGCGATCGTTTTTGAGCGGGATTTTCAGATCTGGTCGTACGACATCGCGTCGAAAAAAGCTGGGTCCGGTTGCCATTCGGTTGCGGGGCGCGGCGGCGGGTGCGGCAGTCGACCATCAGAAGCTGACCAGTCAGTTTCGCGATCTGGCCGTTTCGCCCGATGGGAAGAAAGTGGCGTTTACGGCGCATGGCGAAGTGTTTGCCGCCTCGGCCAAGGAGGGCGGCGATGCCATTCGGGTGAGTATGAGCCCGGCGGTGGAATCGCAGATAGCGTGGACGCCCAACAGCCGCAGCCTGATTTACGCCAGCACCCGGCACGGGATGGCCAATTTGTTTCAGTACGATTTTTCGACCCGCGCCGAAACCCGCCTGACCGATTCACCCCTCGATGATAGCTCGCCGGTGCTTTCGCCGGATGGGCAGTCAATGGCGTTCGTTCGGAATGGGCAGGAGCTGCGCGTGCTGGACCTGGGCACCAGGAAAGACCGGGTACTCTACAAAGGCTATCTGGGGCGGCCACCGTTTGCGGGTCTGGGTACGGTAACCTGGTCGCCCGATGGCAAATGGCTGGCGTTTTTTGCTTATGGTACCAAGACATTCCGCAATGTGCTGGTTGTGCCTACGGCGGGCGGCGAGGCCCGGCCGGTGAGCTTTCTGGCGAATGCCTCCGGTGCAAACGTTATCTGGAGCCCGGATGGTACCTACATTCTGTTTAGCACGAACCAGCGGACCGAAACGGCGCAGATTGCCCGGGTTGATCTGGTACCTAAATTGCCCAAATTCCGGGAAGATCAATTCCGCGATTTGTTCAACGAAGAGGTGCCCAAGACAATACGGCCTACCAACCCAACAGCACCCGCACCAACACCGGCGCGAACTACGCCCGACAGTGCTGCGGTACCGGGGAAGCCCAAAGAAGCAACCACGTGTGGTGTTCGACGGAATCCGCCAGCGCCTGAGCCTGTTGCCGGTGGGTATTGAGGTCGATCAGCAGTCGGTCAGTAAAGATGGCAAGACCCTGCTGCTGGTGGCCAGCGTGGCCGGTCGGCAGAATCTGTACACCTACTCGCTGGACGAAACCAGCAGCGAACGGCCGGTTGCCCGTCAGTTGACAACCACGGCCGGTCAAAAAAGTAACGCCCAGTTTACGGCCGATGGGAAAGAGGTATTTTACCTGGAACAGGGCCGTATTCAGTCTGTTTCGCTGGAAAAGCGCGAACCCAAACCGCTGGCTGTCACGGCAGAGCTGGACATTGATTTTTCGACTGAAAAACTACAGGTGTTTCAGCAGGCGTGGGATGTGCAGAACAAAGGGTTTTATGATCCTGAGTTTCACGGGGCCAACTGGAATGCGGTGAAGGCCAGTTACGAACCCTACGCCGCTGGGGCGCGTTCGCCCGACGAGCTGCGCCGGTTGCTGAACCTGATGGTGGGCGAACTGAATGCCTCCCATTCAGGCGTATCGGGCCCGCAGGGGGCTACTGATATCACGACCGGTCGGCTGGGCCTCCGCTTTGACCGCATTACCTACGAAAATACGGGAAAATTGCTGATTACCGAAGTCGTTAACCTGGGGCCTGCCTTCCTGCCTGGAACGATAAAACCGGGTGATTACCTGCTGGCCGTCGATGGAACACCGATCGACGCCAGCACGAATCTGGACCAGTTGCTGAATAACAAAATCAACCGGCGCATTACGCTGGCGGTGGCATCGGCACCGACGGCTACCCCAAAACAGGTGAGCGTGTTGCCGGTCAGTCTGGCTACAGAGAAAGGGTTGCTCTACAAGCAATGGGTGCAACAGCAGCGTGATTTTGTCGATAAAGCCAGCGGCGGTCGGCTTGGCTACGTGCATATGTTCGACATGTCGGCCGAATCGCTGAATCAGTTGTATATCGATCTCGACGCGGATAACCATGCCCGTGAAGGCGTGGTGGTGGATGTGCGGAACAACAACGGTGGTTTCGTGAACCCGTACGCGATCGATGTGTTTGCCCGAAAAGGCTATCTGACCATGACCACGCGGGGGCTACCTTCGTCGCCCGCCCGGTCGCAACTGGGGCAGCGTTCCCTTGAAACCCCAACGATTCTGGTCACAAATCAACACTCACTCTCCGATGCCGAAGATTTCACGGAAGGCTACCGGAGCCTAAAGCTGGGCAAAGTGGTGGGTGAGCCAACGGCGGGCTGGATCATCTTTACGGGAGCGGCCCAACTCATCGACGGTTCATCGATCCGACTGCCATCGTCTAAGATCACGGATAACACCGGCAAGGATATGGAACTGGCCCCGCGCCCGGTCGACGTTGCCGTATCGCGACCCATTGGCGAGAGTTATACGGATCAGAATCTGCAATTGAGCACTGCGGTGAAAGAGCTCATCAAGCAGCTGGACGAGGCAAAGCCCAGTAAAGTGACGAGTGGAAAGTAGGCGCAACTAAGATTTTTTGTCATCCCGCACCGGCGGACTGGTCGGGATAACAAAAAATCGTGCCTTAACAGCAACGATATTGTCGTTTATACCCCCCTTTGTTGTCCTGTTCACCCTCCCTTTGTTAAGGGTAGTCAGGCTACTTTTGACACAGTATCA
The DNA here is from genome assembly GCA_963750355.1 of uncultured Cytophagales bacterium. Classification (GTDB taxonomy): domain Bacteria; phylum Bacteroidota; class Bacteroidia; order Cytophagales; family Spirosomataceae; genus Fibrella. The sequence goes on from CAVVQL010000020.1 coordinate 38,351, forward strand.
ACCAGACGGTAAACAACCACATGCAAACGATCACCACATTCCTGACATTCAACGACCAGGCCGAAGAGGCGGCCAATCTGTACACGTCCATTTTCAGGAACTCAGCCATCGACCGGATCACCCGGCAGGGGGAGAGGGTCATGTCGGTTAGCTTCCAGTTGGATAGCCAGCCGTTTTTCGCGCTGAATGGCGGCCCTTCGTTTAGTTTCTCCACGGGCATATCGCTCTTCGTGCATTGCGAAGCGCAGGAGGAGGTAGATAAGTATTGGGAGAAGCTATCCGAAGGCGGCGAGAAGGGCCAATGCGGCTGGCTGAAAGATAAATTCGGCGTGTCGTGGCAAATTGTTCCGTCCGCGTTGGGTCGTCTCCTGGGCGATAAAGACCCAGCCAAAGCGAAGCGGGCGATGGCGGCGATGATGAAAATGACCAAAATCGACATTGCCGCACTGGAACAGGCGTAGATTGGGGGATTGGTTAATTGCTTCTCTTACTCAACTACCCTAATCCCCGATTAACTAATCCACCAATTAGCCAATCCCCAATCCCTTAAAACGTAATCTCCTGCGTGAGGTACGTTGCCTGGTTATCGCCGTTGATTCTGACGGTGGCTGTCAAGGGTTTCTTAGCCCAGTTGATGCTGATTAGGCCGTAATTTAACTTGGTCACCATCTCGCCGACCCGGTGTTTGTTGGGCTCGGTATGCGGCTGCGATACGTGCGTCAGGCCGCTGCTGGTAATGTCGAAGAGGTCGTAGCCCAGGCCCGGTACGCGCACTTTAGACACTTCGGCCATGTGCCGGTCGCCACTGAGCAGGAGGGCTCCTTTCGGTTTCGTTTTTCCCAGCAAGTCCAGCAGGCGCTGCCGGGCGGTGGGGAAGTTTCCCCATTTCTCGTAGACATGCTCTTCGGGCAGCACCTGAACGCCGGAGCCAATGACGTGTACATCGGCATCGGAGTTTGTCAGTTGCTTTTCCAGCCAACTCCACTGGGCTTCACCCAGCATATCGCCCAACGGATCAGGTACGTTGTCTTTCCCGTTCTTCTTCAGCGGGTCGCGGAAATAACGGGCATCCAGCAGAATCACCTTCACCCGCTGCCCCTTTGGCCCGTAGGTATGCACTGAGTAAGCGCCCTCCTGTTTCCGCAATGGACTGTTGCCGGGTACGTCCAGAAAATCCAGCATCACCTGCTGGCTCTCCTTCCGCTTAGGATACTCCTTACCCCCATCGTTTACGCCATAATCATGGTCATCCCATACGCCAATAATGGGGGTCGACTGCCGCAACTGCTGATACACCGGATTCGATTTTTGCCGGTCGTATTTAGCGCGCAGGGTATCCATATTTTCTGAATCGCCGTAAATGTTATCGCCCAGCCAGATCCAAAGGTTCGGCTTCTGGGTCACAATATCATCCCAAAGCGGCTGGGGGCGTTTCTGATCGCTGCACGAGCCAAAAGCAATGGTGGTAAGGGGCTGTTGCGCCGCTTCGGGGCGGTTTGTACGGCATCCGGCGAACACGGAGAGGCCAACCAGACTAAGGGTAACGAGTTTGTTCATGGCTGTAGAGTGAAATCCCAGGTGGGGAGTAGTGAGAGGAACACGCTATCGTTGTAGTTTGGCAGGAATTGATAGTCGATAATTGGCAATGGTAGGGCCGTTGGTTTGCACGTACCACTAAATTGGTATCTTCGGCCTAATCTACTTCCCAACTTACCAAATCGCATGACACACAAAGTACTACTTACCGGGCTGCTCCTCGGTAGTTCGATCCTGTCCTATGGGCAGGACGAGAAACTCGACATGGCGACGATCGACAAAATTCGCCAGGAAGGGTTACAGCGTTCGCAGGTGATGGAAACGGCCTTTCAGCTGACCGACGTGAACGGGCCGCGCATTCAGGGGCCGGGCTTTATGAATGCGGCCAACTACGCCAAAGGCAAACTGGCGGGTTATGGACTCCAAAACGCCCGCCTGGAATCATGGGGCGACTGGGGAAAAGGATGGGCCGTAGAGCGTTGCTATTTTGCCATGACCGCCCCCTACTACAAATCGATGGTGGCCGTGCCCCGCGCCTGGAGTGGGAGCACCAATAAGCTTCAGGCGGCTGATATTCTGTTTATTACCGACGCCGATACAATGGCGCTGGAAAGCTACCGGGGTAAACTGAAGAACAAAGTCATTCTGATCGATCAGTCGTATAAAGTGACGCCGTCATTTAAAGCGGATGCCGACCGGTTCACCGACGAAGATTTGCAGAAAATGGCGAGCACCGAAGCCCCACGGGGCGGCGGGCAACGCGGCGCAGGGGGCGACTCGACCATGCGTCGGCTGATGCAGACCATGCGTACGCGGAACGTCTTTAACCAGAAGATGCGCAAAATGGCCAAGCAGGAAGGTGCCGTTGGTATTCTGAACAGCACCCAGACCAGTAAAGACGGCACGCTCTTCGTCAGCGGTGATTACGCCAACGCCGCCCTGGGGGCCACCCCCGATGATCTGGCCGACCTGTCGATAGCCGCCGAAGATTACATGATGCTGTGCCGGTTGATGAAAGCCAAGGTACCCGTGAAACTGGAGGTAGACGTGAAGACGAAGTTCTTCGCCGATGACATCAAAGGCTATAACGTGCTGGCCGAAATTCCGGGTACCGACCCTAAGCTGAAAGATGAAGTGATTATGCTGGGGGCTCACCTCGATTCGTGGCATGCCGCCACCGGGGCTACTGATAACGCGGCTGGCAGCGCCGTAATGATGGAAGCCGTTCGGATTCTGAAGACGATTGGTGCCAAACCCCGCCGTACCATCCGCATTGCCCTATGGAGCGGTGAAGAGCAGGGACTGTTCGGGTCAAGAAACTACGTGGCCAATCACCTGGCCGACGCCAAGACCAATAAACTGACCAAAGAAGGCGAAAACATCGCGGCTTATTTCAACGTCGATAACGGAACGGGTAAGATTCGGGGCATCTATTTGCAGGGCAACGTGGCCGCCGGTCCAATTTTTGCGCAATGGCTGAAGCCGTTCAATGATCTGGGTGCCACAACCGTGACAGCCCAAAACACGGGTGGAACGGATCACCAGTCGTTCGACCGGGTGGGCATACCGGGTTTCCAGTTCATTCAGGACCGGATCGAGTACAGCACCCGGACCCACCATACCAACATGGATACCTACGATCACCTGCAAGCTGATGATCTGAAACAGGCCGCTACCGTTGTGGCCGGTTTCGTGTACAATGCCGCCATGCGCGATCAGAAAATTCCGGTGAAAGAACCCGTTACGGCCCAGCAAACGGCCCGCTAACGAATACAGGTTTATAATGTGCGCCCGCTGGTAACTGTAGATACGGTTGCCAGCGGGCGTTTTTGTTGGTGTTGCGTCAGAAATCACCAGTACGCCGTTCAAGCCAACCGAAGGCTTTTTGCCCGGTCGGCGGGGAAGAGCAGGTAAGACAGACGGAGACCAGACTTTGTATTGCCGGACGGCCTGCCAAAAGCCGAACTCAACCGCCATCAACCAACTGCTCTGTTCGGTGTTACATTTCGTCAAACCAATAGCCTATAGGGCTACGCTTTCCGGGTTGATTGGTTTCATGCTCAGTGTCGGGCTTTGGGAATGCCGGTCAACCACAACGTCAGATCAGGCACTGACAACCGCTGCTAATAGTAATGCCCAACGCGTCATCAACGGAATGCCGCTCAGCCCGACGGCGAATGGTGAGGCAGCTTCGGGCACCAATGCCGGAAAAAGCAGTACGGAAGGGATGGTCTGGGTTGCCGGTGGTGCGTTCCTGATGGGCAACGACGAGTTTCCTGATTCCCGGCCGGTGCACCGGGTAACGGTGACCGGTTTCTGGATGGATGAGCACGAAGTGACCAACGCACAGTTTGCCGAATTTGTCAGGCAAACGGGCTACGTTACCGTGGCCGAGCGCCCGCTAAACCCGCAGGATTATCCCGATGTGCCCCAGAGCCAGCTGGTGCCCGGGTCGGCAGTGTTTACCCCGCCTGCCCAGGACGTGTCGCTGCAAAACCCGCTTCAGTGGTGGGCCTACGTGAATGGGGCCAGCTGGCAGCATCCGAAAGGGCCGAAAAGCACGATTAAAGGCCACGAGAACGAACCTGTTGTGCATATCAGTTACGACGATGCCGCCGCCTACGCCAACTGGGCCGGTAAACGGTTACCGACCGAAGCCGAGTGGGAGTTTGCCGCACAGGGTGGCCAGGGGGAACAGACCTATTATTGGGGCAATGAGCTGAAACCGGGAGGCAAATGGGTGGCCAATATTTATCAGGGCGATTTTCCCCGAAAAAATGCGGTGGAAGACGGTTTTGCCGAAGCTGCTCCCGTCAAAACGTTTCCAGCCAATGCCTACGGGCTGTACGATATGGACGGGAATGTGTGGGAATGGTGCCAGGATTTTTACCGCCCCGATTATTACACCAAATCCCCTTCGTCGAACCCGGTTGGCCCCCCGGATAGCTATGACCCCGATGAGCCGAACGCCACAAAGCGGGTGCAGCGGGGTGGTTCCTTTCTGTGCAGCGATCAGTACTGTGCCCGCTACAAATCAGGCAGCCGGGGAAAAGGCGAAGTAACGAGTGGCAGTAATAACCTGGGTTTTCGCTGTGTAAAAGCAAAGCAGAAGTAGTTGATATGAAAAAACAGATCGTTTTTAGGTTGCTGATCGGGGCAACTGCAGTGGCTATCATACTGGCCATACCCAGCTATACGTTTCTACGGCTCGGTGACGCCCCGCCGAATGGCCCTGCGCAGCAACAGCGGCCAAATATTATTTTTATTATCTCAGACGATCATACGTCCCAGGCCATTAGTGCCTACGGAAGCAAGCTGGCCAAAACGCCCAACATCGACCGAATTGCCAGGGAAGGGGCCATTCTCTACAACAATGTGGTGGCGAACTCCATTTGTGGACCGAGCCGGGCCTGCCTGCTGACGGGTAAGTTCAGCCACATGAATGGCTATAAACTCAATGAGCGGAAGTTTGACATCGAGCAGCCGGTCTTTCCTGAAGAGTTGCAAAAAAACGGCTACCAGACGGCCTGGATCGGAAAGATGCACCTGGGTAGCCTCCCGCATGGCTTCGATTACCTGAACGTATTACCAGGGCATGGCAGTTACTACAACTCGGATTTTATCGATTCAAACAATAAGACAACCCGCCATCAGGGCTATGTTACAGACGTGGTAACAAAACTGTCGACCGACTGGCTGGCGCAGCGCGATGCCTCGAAACCGTTCTTTCTGGTCGTGGGGCACAAAGCCACCCATCGGGAGTGGTTGCCCGCCACCGAGGATCTGGGCGCCTATGATAACGTGACCTTTCCGTTGCCCCCCACGTTTTACGACAACTACGAAGGTCGGCTTGCGGCCCAGAAGCAGGACATGAGCATCGACAAAACGATGATTCTGAAAACGGATTTGAAGGTTCATGCCGACTATGACGCAAAGGGGCCTAACTCGTCCTACAATCGGTTTACCCCCGAGCAGAAAGCCCCCTTTTACGACTATTACGAAAAGAAGATCAGCAAGGAGTTCGATGATAAGAACCTGAGCGGCAAGGCGTTGACGGAATGGAAATACCAGCGGTACATGAAAGATTACCTGGCCACGGCCAATTCGCTCGATCGTAACATCGGAACGTTGCTCGCTTATCTGGACAAGAACGGACTGGCCGACAACACGGTCGTTATTTATACCTCAGACCAGGGTTTTTATTTGGGTGAACACGGTTGGTTCGACAAGCGGTTCATCTACGAAGAGTCGCTGAAAACGCCGTTCGTGATTCGCTATCCGGGCGTTATCAAACCCGGCACGCAGGTGAAGCGAGTGGTGTCAAACGTCGACTGGGCGCCCACCATCCTGAACATGACCGGTACGGCTATTCCGAAGGAGATCCAGGGTGAATCGTTCATGCCGTTACTGACCGGTAAGAAAACGCCGTGGCGGCAAGGGTCTTACTACCACTACTACGAATACCCGCAGCCGCACCATGTATCGCCCCATTTTGGCTTACGAACGGATCAGTACACCCTGGCGCATTTTTACGGGCCTGAGACTTTCTGGGAGCTATATGATATTCAGAAAGACCCCCACAATCTCAAGAATGTATACGGCCAGAAAGGGTATGAGAAGGTGACGGCTTCGCTGAAAAAGTACCTGAAAGAGCAGATCGTGAGGTACAAGGATGAGGAGGCGCTCAAACTGCTGGAACAGAGCGCGCAGTAATCCTGAATCGGCGGCGCGTTATTCTGCCAGCTTCGACAGAATGAACGATACCATAAACCCGATGACGGTGAGCAACCCGGCAAATTCGTGGGTCTCGTTGAAGGCTTCGGGCACCATCGTGTCGACCAGCATGGCCAGAATTGCCCCGGCAGCCACCGCTGTCGTGGCGGCAATGACCGTGTTTGAATAGTCCTGGAACACACTGTAGCCTATCAGCGCTGCTATACCGGAGATCAAGGCAATGCCGCCCCAGATGCCCATGATGTACCCCACCGAACGCCCGGCCTTTTTCATGCCGGCCGCACTGGATAGGCCCTCCGGAATATTAGACAGAAAGACCGCGATCACGGCTACCAGACTGGCCCCCTTGCCGCTGAGCAGGCTTAACCCGATCACGATGGACTCTGGAATGCCGTCTAACAACGCGCCAACGGCAATGGCCATCCCGCTGCCGGGTTTATCGGCTTCCGATTGCTGATGTTCACCCGATCGTTTGCGGTGTTTGGCACCCTGATGCGATAAATAATAGTTTGCCGCCGAGTACACTAATGCGCCACCAAGAAACCCGCCAGCTGTGGCCACAAATCCGCCGGTTTTGTAGGCCTCGTCCATGAGCTCGAAGGAGAGGGCCGAAAACAGAACACCGCTCCCAAACGCCATAATGCTGGCAATGAGCCGCTGGGGAACCTTGACGAAATAGCCAATGGCCGCGCCAATTAGCAGGGCCCCGCCTGCCAGTAATCCCCAAAGTCCGGCTTGTACCCATTCTGGTAGCATAGTATGTCGGTTTCAATCCTGTGTGCAGGTTGAACGCGAGGGGGTGGCTTTTGTTAGAAATACCGCCGCCATAGGCTAAACCCGTCCGCCGGGCTTAGCCCCGCAGATGGGCAGCGCGACACAGTAACAACTCGATGTGAAGACTGACTGAGCAAATTCAACTACTCACAATAACGAAAGAGAAGGCTGAATTTGCCCGTAAACAGCTGGCAGCTAACAACGTTGTTTTTTGTCGTCGGGATGACAGAATGGGCCGGATGACAAAAAAAGCGGTTCATAGTGACTCGTCCGGTAGACACCCTATAGTAGCTCGTCAATGCGCACGAACTGGTAGTTTTTTTGCTTCATTCTGGTCAGTAGCTCATCCAGATGGTCATAGAGTTTGTCGGTCCGCCTCGGGTCGGTGCCGATGTGCATCAGCAGGATGAAGCCATTTAGCCCAGTCTGTTTTTGGGCCTCATAGGTGTAAATGGACCGGAGAATGGTGGCACTGTTTCGGTAATTCCGGTCTTGTGGCGTGGTATAATCGGCATGGCTCAACGTGCCGGGTGTGTAGTTTATCAACTGCGTACCTTCACTTGTAGCCCAGCGGGCAATGCTATCGTTATACCATTCGTAGGGCGGAAGAAACAAACGGACGGGTTGCCGTGTGCCACCAACAGAGGCTAAAGCGGCGTAGTTTGCCCGTAAGTCAGCCACAAACTGCTGCTTTGTCAACAGCAGACTATCGCGCTTTATCCAGTCGCAATACAGCAGGTGCTGGTCAGAGTGGGGGCCGAGGTAATGCCCCCGGCGCTTTAATTCGTTCAGGACTGGCGTAAAGGACGGGTTTCTCAGGAAACGACCCGTCAGGAAAAAAGCAGCCCGGACCTGGTGCTTCTGCAAGGTCCGAACAATGGGGAGGCCACCGTCGGCAAACTCATCACCGGTAAAGACCAGCGCGAGTCGGCGGGCGGTGGTGTCGCCCCTGACACAGGCTTCTCTGACATACGTTAATCCAGCCCTGGTGCCTGCTTTCAGAGTAGGTTTACCGGCCCGGTCAATACCCGTGTTGCTACGGATCGGCTGGCGGACTGGCTTCTGTTTTTCGGCGTCTTTGGCGGCCAGCAGGTAAATGAGCGAGGCTGTACCGTCCATGGTTGGCTCGTTGGTGCTGTAATCGCCATAGTCGTCATGATACACGGCGAGTTTACTCTGGAAGGGGGCATACTCATCGGGTTCATGCAGGGTAATGCCAATCAGGTTGCCGTAGATACTGCCCCGTACCGGACCGTCCACTAATCCGCCGTCGATGGGGTAGTTTTTCAGATGCGTAAAGGCCGAGTGCGGATCGGTGGGCGTGTCGGCGTTGGCGGGTAAGCCATACACAAAGCTGGTGCCCCACGGATTACAGCCAAACAGCCAGTCGACATTGGCCTGTTCAAGGGCCGCAAACTGCTCGTCGCCCGTGAGTTGGCGGTACCAGAAACACTGCGTAGCGAAGGACGTAGTCAGGTTGTTGCTGCACCAGATGAACGGTACGCCCCGGTAAAACGCATTCCGGTTCGCCCGTTGCCAAACGGTTTCGATCCCCCGTTTATAGTAGTCGGTAACGGTTTTCCGGCTGGCGATGGGCAGGCGTTTGGCCAGTTCTGCATGGCCAATGTTCACAAACGGATACCACTGATAGTGGCGCGCCGTGTCGTTGAGCATCCAGGGTGTCACCGGTTCCTGACGGGCAAACGCCAGCGCTGTTTCCTGCCAGTTACTGGCCTGCTTCCCAGTAACGGCCGACCCGTTCAACTGCTCAACGGCAGCCAGCTCCATATCATCGGCGTAGTTGTCTTCTTCGTAGAAATAGGGTGCCCGGCCGGGGGCTGTCTGGCAATTGCCCGGTTTGTCGAGGCCCAGCTGATAGGCCGACCGGGCTCGTTGCCAGAGTTTAGCGGCATAGGCGGGATCGCGTTTACGGGTTAGCTGGTAGCCCAGCGCCAGCGCACTGCTGACTTTCCCGGCGGTGGAGGCCACCCCCGTCGCGCGGTTTTTGTGTTTAAACAGGCCCTGCGGCTGGCCGGTAGCGAAATAAACCGGCCGTTCGTAGCCTTTGCCATACAGGCTGTCCCGGTTCGGAATCCGCATGGATGCATGATCGCGGTCATCGCCCAACTGGTTAAAGAGCCACCTGTCGGTCGGGTGCATTTTCAGGAGCCAGTCGAGGCCCCAGCGGGCTTCATCCAGTACATCGGGCTGGCCATTCGCACCAGTCAGTCCGTTGGCCTGATGGGTGTCGGTAAAGGCGTTGGGAAAGTCGCGCAGGGCAGCCAGTAGGTGATAGGTGGCATTGGCCGAGGTGGTCACATACTGTAGGTAATCAGACGCATCGTGCCAGCCGCCCGCGGCGTCGATATGCGTACTGTCGGGCATGGGGCCATACATGGTGTAGCCGTCGTGGGTGTGGCAGGAATCTTTCAGAAACGGATTGTACCCGCTGCGCTGCTGACGCATGTAACGTAAACAAAAGTCGGCCGCCCCCTTATATACAGCCTCGTCGATCCGGAAACCAGGCGACCGGGCCCCATCGGCCGTGCGCAGGTAATACCGCCCCGGCTTGCGAAACCCGGAGAAGTCGAGTCGATAGGTTTGTTGAAATGGACCATACACACCAAAAGCCCGTCCCGCTGGCAATTGCTGAACGGCCTGATTCGTCTGTTCATCTACCAGATCAAACCGGGTGATGGGCTTGTCGGTCAGGCTACCCCAAACGGCGACCTTTGGGCTGTTGGGCCGATAGCCGAGCAGGTTGATGCGAATAACGGCCGATGGGGCGTTCGGTAGCCTGAGCGAGCACGTGCTGGTTAGCAGTATGAATAGTAGAGTCAGGCGGGCGGTCATCTGGAAAACGGTCTGATTGTAAAGCTGCGAATGATCGACTTAGGAGAGAGTTATACTAAGCTCGGTGCCTTCGCCTGGCTGCGTTTTTACGGCCAACTCACCGGCGTGTTCTTTGGCCACAATGTCGTAGCTCAACGATAGCCCCAGGCCGGTACCCTGCCCGGTGGGTTTGGTGGTAAAGAAGGGCTGAAATACCTTTTCTTTAACACTGTCGGGCATCCCCATCCCGTTGTCGCGTACCCGAATCGTCACCCTGCCATTGACCTGGCTGGTGCTTACAGTAACGGTGGGCTGGTAATCGGCGGGGGCGGTCTTCTGCTTTTCATAGACCGTGTAAAAAGCATTGTTGTACAGATTCAAAAGCACCCGGCCCACATTCTGAGAAACCACCGACACCTCACGGAGAGACGGGTCGAACTCAGTGGCCAACTTACAGGTAAAGGCCTTTTCTTTGGCCCGGTAGCCCTGGTAGGCCAGCCGCAGGTATTCGTCAGCCAGCGCATTGAGGTTGGTAAGCTGACGTTCGCCGGTACTGGCGCGGCTGTGTTCGAGCATGCCCTTTACAATGCTGCTGGCCCGTTGGCCGTGGTGGGTTACCTTTTTCAGAATCTTGGCTGATCTCTTCGGTCATCACCAGCAAATTGGCCTGGGTGTTGGCGGCTAGTTCGTCTTTTAGTTCGTCGAGTAGTTCAGCCGAGAGTTCTGAAAAATTGGTGACGAAATTCAGCGGATTTTGAATCTCGTGGGCGATACCGGCGATCAGCTCCCCTAACGACGCCATTTTCTCTTTCTGAATCAGATGCAGTTGCGTGGCTTTCAGCTCGGTGAGCGAGGTCTGCAAGGCTTCTTTCTGCTGGTTTAGTTCAACAGTGCGTTCCTTCACCCGTTGCTCAAGCAGGTTGTTCTGTTCCTGCAGCGACCTTTGCTGCTCTTCGTGAAGCAACTGCAACTCCTTGTGATGTTGTAGCTTTTTCCGTTGCGAAGTGACAAACGAGATCAGAAAAACGCTGAACAACAGTACCATGCCTGAGATACCGATGATCACCCTGTTTTCAATGGTTAGGTCGAAAAGGTACATAGATGGCTTTGGTTATGAAGAGGCAGAGACTAATATAGGCCAGATTGTGGACGCTCCACATGCGATCGGCAAGCCTGGGATTTTCCTGAATCATGGGTACATAAAACAGGAAGATGAAAAAATTGATGACTACGTAAATACTCAATCCTGTAACTACCCAAAATTCTTTATCACTTTGCATCCGTTCCACTTCATCGCGAAGCTGAGATAGATAATACAGCATGCAATAAATAAGGAGAAAATAAGCTTCAATGGTAAATAGGTTGCCACTAATATGGTTTTGGTCCAGATAATCTTCCAGGACAATATAGTTTACTGCCGCCAACAGCAAGTAAAAGAGGGGCAGCATTTTTCTCAATCTGGTGAAATATGTTTGTTTTACCAGACTAAAAAAATACACGTAACACACAAAGCGAAACAGGGAGTGGAGATTATACAGAAGCAGGTTCGTCTGTAGCCAATCCGGCAGGTAGCGTTTAAAATCGCCGATTATATCGCCCAGCAGATTGAGGAACAAGGCCCCCCACACATAAACAAGCACCGGCCTCAACGAGCCGGGCTGATGCCTGACGAAGTGGTAGGCTACCAGTGGAAAGAGCAATGCCCATACTTCTGACCAATCAAGGATAGCCTGGAACATGTAAAGCCTGTTTTTTTGGGGCAGCGGGAGAGAAGGTGGGTGACAGGGCGTGTCAGGTAGCCAAACAGCAGCAGCGAAGCCTGACCGATAGGCCGCGGAACCCCCAACAAAGGTAACGCTGAATAAGCAGCTGAGAGAAAGTTAGTTATTCATGCCGCATGTGTTATGTTTGCCAGGGTATACGAGTCAGCGTGAGAATCCCGACAGTAGGAATACACCGTCTCCGGGTAGTAAGTACGTTCAACCGTCAATCTCATCAGTCTAACCACTCCAAAGTAATGACAAATCCCGATACGTCCGCTGATTCACTTACCGCCAGAGGAATCAATGACGATGCCCCTTTCTACTTTTATTCATTGACATTACCTGCTGAGGCGTTTAAAGCCGGTAAGAAAGAAAATTTAGTTTTTAACTATTTTCTGGGAAATGGTACCGTAACCTTACACGGCTGGTTCTTGAAAAAGGAATCGGGATCTCTTTGATTCTTTGCCCGATATAAAATTAGAACTCAAGGATCGGTCGACTATTAAAATTGGCCCTGGTATGTATCTGGCTAATCAGGTCCTGTTGAAAAGTGATGTGGTAAAAATTATGCGTGAAATTAAAAATAAGCAAGGTGTTTTGATTTTTGACCCGGTTAGCCAATCAGGTGGGCAGAGTGTAAGGTATAGGATTGGCTTCATTGAAGAAGGAACAAGAGATATGTTTATCTTTTTTGATAATACGAATACCAATCCCTCACCCCCGCACCAAAGCTATGACTCTACGGTAAGCTGAGGGTCTGTCTGGTATAGCCCTAGGGCGAGTTCCGGGAACATTGACCCAAAAGGGCTAACTTGCCCCCATGAGACAACGAATGAAAACGTATGGGCTGGTTGGGCTGCTTGTCACTGGCTTGCTGGTGAACTGTCAGTCAGCCGATCAGGGCCCCTGCAATGCAACACCCGTTACCATAAAAGCGCCGGAGGCCGAGATAACCAGCCTCCGGCAGTATATCGAATCAAACCGTATTCAGGCTACTGCTGATGCGCGGGGGTTTTATTACACCATTCAAACCGCCGGTTCGGGCGCTAAACCAACGGTTTGTTCAACGGTGACCGTCAACTACAAGGGCACCCTCACCAACGGCACGGCCTTCGATAGTGGTACTGGGGTACGCTTCGGGTTAAGTCAGCTCATCCTGGGTTGGCAGGAAGGCATTCCGCTGATCGCTCCCGGTGGCAGTGTTACGCTGTATCTGCCGCCCAGCCTGGCCTACGGCTCGCAGGAACAGGCAGGCATTCCGGCCAATTCCATCCTCGTCTTCAAGATCGACCTGATACAGGTTGACTAGGCAAGCCGGTTTACGCGCTTTCAGGCCCCTGTGCCCGTTTCATAAACCGGCTTTTGGCGAAGCAACGGGGCTACGCGCGTACCCAGCAACCCAATCGAATGCAGGAGTTTCTCGTGCGACAGGGCGGCGTTGTCCATCTGAAAGGTAACTCTGGAGATGCCGCCCAGCGCCTCACTATGCCGCAGAATCTTCTCGGCCACTTCCTCCGGGTTGCCAACCAGTAAGGCACCGCGCAGGCCGGCCTGCGCATCGAAATGCGGCCGCGTTACGGGTGGCCAGCCGCGTTCTTTCCCGATCCGGGTGAAGGTCTGCGCATAGCCGGGGTAAAAATCAGCGATGGCCTCGTCGGTGGTGTTGGCCACGTAGCCCAGCGAGTGCAGGCCCACCGTCAGCCGGTCGGCTGGGTGGCCCGCTCGTCTGCCTGCTTCGCGATACAGATCGATCAGTGGGCGAAAGCGGTGTGTTTCACCCCCAATGATGGCGACCATGAGTGGCAGGCCCATGGTGCCGGCCCGAACGAAGGAAGCCGGGGTGCCGCCAACCCCCAACCAGACCGGTAGGGGATTTTGCAGCGGCCTGGGGTAAATGCCCTGCCCCGTCAGGGCGGGCCGGTAGTTGCCCGACCAATGGACATGCTCATTGGCCCGAATGGTGAGTAACAGGTCGAGCTTCTCGGTAAAAAGCGCATCGTAGTCGGCCAGATCCAAGCCAAACAGCGGGAACGCTTCGGTAAACGAGCCACGGCCAACGACCATTTCGGCCCGGCCACCAGAAATAAGATCGAGGGTGGCAAAGTTTTGAAATACCCGTACCGGGTCGGCGGCGCTCAGTACCGTAACCGCGCTGGTTAGCCGAATGCGGCTGGTACGGGCGGCGGCCGCCGCCAGAATAACGGACGGTGCCGAGTCGAGAAATTCCCCGCGATGGTGCTCACCAACCCCGAATACGTCGAGCCCTACGTTATCGGCGTGCTCAATTCGGTTGAGCAGCTGGCTCAGGGCCTCGGCTTGCTGGCTGGTGGTACTACCCGGAAGGGCGGCGGCGAAACTATCGACCCCAAGTTGCATACAGGATTGCGTTTATGAGGTGTCTACCCTGTTTCGCCTTCCTTTAGTTCCACCGGATTTGCTGTGCGCTGTGTTACTACGCTCAAAAGTCAGGCTCCCATCCTGCCGATTCAAGGTCTTCGGGAAGCCGATACACGGTTTTGCAGATGGCTGATTCTACCCGTTTACGGGCACTTTGGGCAATAACGACCGGGATGCCCGCTTCTGCGCAAAGCTGGCTAATGGGGCGGCGACAGGGGGTAAACAAGAGTTTCTTGGTCCATTTTTTACGCTCATCGCGCAGCTCTCCGTAAAACGAATCCGGGTTTACCCGACGGTTTAGGTAGGCATCGCTGAAAACCAGGCCATGTCGTTTTGCCCTTTTGATCATCCACAGCAGGGCATTGTCGGATAAACCTGCATCGGCATACCCGCCGCCCACATTACTGTGGATACCGGCAAACCAGACCTGTTCCAGAATCTGCCTGGGTGGAGCGGCCGGGTCCTGCTTCCACAAGGTGGGCAAAAATGCCTTTCTATTTTCGTCTATAGCCAGGGCGTGATAGGCTGCCTTCACCCGGGTGTTGAGCTGAACGTTTAGAAATCGGTATTTGCCCAGTATCAGGCCTTCCAGCCAGGTGTTGAACTGGGTTAAGTAGCGAAACCGGGGCAAGGGCAAGGGAATACCCAGGCTGCCAACGGTATCCCATACGCCAATCATCTCAATTGTAGGCTCGTAACAATCGGTTTTATCTTTAAATGCATTAAGTATCTCCTCCTTTTTTTCGGCCGTATTCTCCTGCTTATACTGCTCATACTGATGCTGAATGGACTGGAGTACTTCAGGAACTGCGTCGGTTTTGGTTTCGGCCACCTGGCCTGTTGCTGCGGATGTCGTTACCCTGGACAGCTGTTGCTGACTGAGCGATTTATCGATACCAAATTGGCCGATGAGCCCCGACAGGCTACGGACCGTATAGGCCCCCCGGCTAAAACCAAACAAGTAGATTTTATCGCCGGGCTGGTAGTGCTGGGCAATGAATCCGTAACAGTCGAAGAGGTTTTTGATGAGCCCTTTCCCCGTCAGCCCTCCCGTTAGTCGGTCAAGGAGATTGCCCGTGCCAATGCCTGGGTCGTAGAAGATTTTCTGATCCGGTTGCTCGGCCAGGGCCAGAGCCCTGGCTAGTTTGACAACGTTGGTGGGTACCAGGCTCCCTCTGTCGAGTTGTTCCGGATCATTCCAGGTACCGTCCGAGCAGACAATTATTTTCTTGCCCATAGTTGATGCAGTTGAGCCAAAATATACTGGAAAGCAGAGTCACTCCACCAGACTTGTTCGTGACCGGCGAAAGTAAAATCCCTGGACACTACGTTCACGCTTACCTTATGAATCCCATTTGACGTATTTCTGCCAGTTATGCTGTTCGTTGAATCCCAGCACGTCGCGGATTTTACGATTGGAAAACAAGGCCTCGTACTCCCCTAATTCGCGCGTAATGGGCACACCAGGAAAAAACGTTTGGGCCAGTTCCCGGCTGGGCATAACGGCCCCGTTGTCATCGTTGCCCGCATTGAAAATCTGATAACCGAGGCCGTCCTTTTTAAGGCACAAATCCACAATCTGGCCCAGGTCACGCGCATCGATGTAGCAGAAGGCATTCCGGCGTCGCACTTCCGGATGAGTAAAATAATGAGGGAAACAGCTCCGCGTATTCGTGCGGTTCAATCACATTGCCGATGCGCAGCGCATATATATCAACGCCCGACCGGCGTTGAAAGCTGCGGGCCGTTTGTTCATTCACCACCTTCGATAAGCCGTAGCTATCCATCGGGTCAACGTCATACTCCTCTTCCAGGGGCAGGGTGTGCGGGTTGGTTTGGCCATCCGAAAAACAAATACCGTAGGTGGTTTCTGAAGAGGCAATAATAATCTTTCGAATGCCCAGCTTAACCGCCGCTTCAATCACATTGTAGGTGCCTATGGTGTTGACCCGAAACGTTTCATTATCGGGTTTGAGTAAGATCCTGGGCACGGCCGCAAAATGGACAACCGCATCAAATTTGGGTACGCCCCGACCGGGCTCCAGTTCCTCTAAGCTGGCATACGAACTCAGGGCATTGAACATTTGTCCGGAATCCGTAATGTCAGCCAGCAGATTATCCACCCCTGGATGGTCCAACGGCGTCAGGTCTACATTCAGCACTTGATGGCCCTGGTCGAGCAGGTAAGGAATCACGTGCCTGCCCGCTTTTCCCGATCCGCCTGTAAAAAATATGCGCTTTTTAGTCATGTATGCTCCTGTTTACGACTGGTTAATTGATCCACTATCTGCTGCGTTTTGTGGCAATATACGGAAAGTTGGTTACGTCCGGCAAGTGAGGTTTATGGGGCATAACCGGCTTACTGAAGACCAGAACGCCCGTTGGCTAAGCATCAGCAAACTCATCCGCGAATTCGGCTTTACTGACAGTAGCCACCTGACCGGCTTTTCAAAAAGTTCTACGGAATGACCCCGGCAGCTTTCTACGGAGATGAATAAATAGGGTGTTGCCCTGAGCTAGATGCCGTCTACCATTGCTTTAATGACCCCATGAGCGGGATCGAGCCAGTTACTGAACTCGGTCTTGATCTGGTCGAAGCCAACGCGATGCGTGATGTAGGTCGTTGGGTCGACGAGGCCCTGTTTCATGCTGGCAATGACATGCTCGAAATCGGCCCGCGTGGCGTTTCGGCTGCTCATCAGGGTGGCTTCCCGTTTATGAAAGTCAGGATGCGAAAAACTGATGTCGCCCTTCTGCAACCCCACCAGTACGTAGCGGCCACCGTGCGCCAGGTAGGCAAATGCCGTGTTGATGGCCCGCAAACTACCCGTTGCGTCAATCACCACGGTTGGCATATCGCCGTTGGTCAGGGCGGCCAGCTGCTGGGCCACGTCGGGCGATGGGCGTTTACGGTATGACTCACGCCCAACCGGTTTCGGCAAAAGGCAAGGCGGGCTTCATTGATATCGAGCGCAATGACGGTGGCGCCGGCAATACGGGCAAACTCCATCGTGCCCAGCCCAATGGGGCCAGCCCCTACCACCAGCACCACCTCGCCCGGCTGCACACCGGCCCGCCAGACGCCATGCGCCCCGATGGCCAGCGGCTCAACCAGGGCTAGCTCGTCATACGAAAGCCCGTTGCCGTGAACCAGCGAATACGCCGGTACGGAGAGGTAATCGACCATGCCCCCGTCGATATGAACGCCCGCCACCTGCAGGCGAACGCAGCAATTGGGTTTACCCGACCGGCAGGCTATGCAAACCCCGCAATTGAAATAGGGGATAAACGTAACCGCTTCGCCCGGCGTGAAGTCGTCGGCCCCATCGGCCTCGACCAGGTCGGCGGCCAGCTCATGGCCCAGAATACGGGGATAGTTAAAAAAGGGTTGCGTGCCTTCAAAGGCGTGTAAATCCGTACCGCAGATGCCAATCCGTCTGATTTTAAGAATGGCATTGCCGGGCGTCAGCACCGGTTTTTCGAGTTGTCGGTAGGTAAACTGTCCGGGGGCATCACACACCAGCGATTCCATAACTTGCTTCATTTACGCTTTTTCGTTAGTTCTGCTTTTCGTCATTCACCAATTCGAGGGCACCAATAGGCACCACATCTTCGTGCAGGGCAGCCAGACGCAGTACCGGACCGGGCCGAAATGTGGGCACAATATAGCTGGGTAACGCCTGCTGAACGGCGGTTAACAGCGGCTGCCCGACCAGCGAAACCCCACCGCCCAGAATAAGCACATCGGGATTGAACAGATGAACGACGTGCGATAACCCAAAGGCGAGATCCTGCGCGTAGTGCTGAAGGAGCGAGGCGGCCGCCTGGTCGCCCTCCTGTAGGGCCTGGGCCAGAAACCGCGTTTCGCCGCTGGTAACCGAGCCTGCCAGTCGCCGCAGGGGGGTAGCCTCGTCTGAAGCTGCCAGCAACTGCCGGATTCGGCCATCCATCGCCCAGCCCGAGCAGGCAGATTCGAGGGTGTTGCCCGTCCGGTCGAGTTGAACCAGCCCAACCTCGGCTTCCCCCGGCGCGGCCCCGTGATACAGCTGCCCGTCGATGACCAGGCCGCCGCCCACGCCACTGCCCAGGGTTACGTAAAACACGTGCCTGAACCCCTGCCCGGCCCCACGGCGGGCTTCGGCCAGGGCCGCTACGTTGGCGTCGTTCTCCAGTTTGACAAGGGCACCAGTCCGTTCGCGCAGCCAGTCGGCCAGCGGAAAACCAGACCAGCCTGCCACCTGATGCGAGGTGGTGATGGTGCCCCGCACCCGGTCGACGGGACCGCCGAAGCCAACGCCAATGGCGGTGGGCCGGTCTGGCAGCGCTTGCAGCGCCTGCTCGATCTGGGCGAGAATAGCAGACGCACCCAGACGGGCGTGAATGGGAAAACGCAGGGGCCGGTCGTGGGTGTCGCTGTAGACCTGGAGCTTGGAGCCGCCTATTTCAATGCCTACTTTAGTCATGTTGGTGAAGGAAAGCGGGTTACACCATCGTTTCCATAAACCCGTAGCAAAGCATGTGGCAGATGGTCATGTGCGCGTCTTCGACCCGGCCATAGTGGTCTGAATCGATAACCAGCACCTGATTGGCGATCTCGGCCAGTTTGCCCCGTTTGGCCCCTACCAGGGCTACCGTTGCCAGCTGATGGTCGTTGGCCCACTGCACCGCCTTGACCAGATTGGGGGAATTGCCGCTGACACTCATGGTGATGACCATATCGCCGGGACAGGCATAGTTCTGAAGCTGTCCGACAAAAACATCTTCATAGGCATAGTCATTGCCCAGGGCCGTCAGCCAGGCTGTGTTGTCGTTTAAAGACAGGCACCGGAACCGTTTACTGAGGTTATCCGAGGCCCCCTTGCCCAGATCGGTGATAAAATGAGAGGCATTGGCGGCACTGCCCCCGTTTCCGAAGACGAACAGCTGACGATCTTCCCGCCAGAGCTGTTGCAACTGCTCGAATACCTGGTTCACCTGCTCGGTCGGGATCGACGCCAGGGTTTGGCACTGCAAGTCGAGGTACTTCTGAAAATAATGCATGTAAAGGGTATAGGAATAAATCGACGGTGGTACAATGTAGTGAACAATATGTCCTCGCTACCAGGCAGGGCCACGGCCGGTAGAGACTGGGAAACACTTAAGGTTTACGAAAGAGAACCCCGATAGTTTGCGAAAAAAGTGGTCCTCTTGCCTTCATTCGCAAGCCCAGTTTTGGAATGTAATCATCTGTACCGTAGTAAAATCGGCACAGGTTCAGCTCGTTTTCGGCTAGTATACGCGTGAAGTCGATCTTCAACAGGGGTGAAATATGGGCCGGATACCCGCTATCCTGAAACCAGCGGTGTTGTCCGTGGAGCAGAAAGTTAAGCTTACTGAAAAATCCTTCATTGTTGGGCGTACTTACAAATCCGTAGCCGCCGGGTTTAATGATTTTGACCAGCTCACGGAAAAAATGACGCGGATTTTCAATATGTTCAATCACTTCAAGGGCGAACACAAAATCAAATTGATCCTCGCCCAGCGACCAGTTATGATTCAGGTCGGCCCTTACCCACCGACAATGAGCAGGTAACTCAACTGGCTCAAAATCATCGACCATAAGCAGCGGGTTCGTCACACTGGCTATCAACCGCGCCATATTGCCCTGCCCGGCGCCAATATCGGCTACGGGGCCGGGTGGTCTGCCTGCAGCAGCAAAGGCCTGGAGGGCCAACCCATAGACGCCATCCGACGACTGCCCGAAGGTTTGTTTACCGAGTACCTGTGTAGTCATTCTGTAGGGGCTGAGGCCAGCCAAACGCTTTCGTGTATTGGCGGGCTATGGCTTTCCAGCTAAGTGTTTGATCGAAAAAACGACGGATAGCCTCTCGCTTACTCGTTGTGTTGCCATCGGTTAACAGGCGTAGTAACCGCTGGGCTATCTGGTGCGGGTCATGGCCATTCTCCAGAAACACACCCGGTGTTTGTTGAAGGAGCGTATTATTCATGTCGCCCAGGATACCCACAACCGGCAAACCGGCGGCTAAACCTGCCGCCAGCGATGTGCTTTTATTACTGCTCCCGCCTTCGCCAGTGAGGGTGACGGGGTCGGGAATAAAAAAAACGTCGCTGGCCGACAGGTAGCGGTACACGTCGGCCTCCGGTAAATAGCCCGTTACGTGTATCTGGCTCTGTCGCGTGTGGTAGAGTCTCTGGCCGGATTGAGATAGCCGTAGCTCGCCAATAATTAGCAGGTTGAGGGTTGGTAGCTGTTGCGTCAACCGGTCGGTAACCTGTAGCACCAGGTCCTGATTTCGGAGACCAAACGTACAGATAACAGGCCCCTCGTTTGGCGCTATGCGCTGGCGAATCAGGGCTACCTCATGGGTGGTTACTGGCAATGGAACGATGTTACTACCAATCGGAATCAGGTGAACAGGCCTGCTGCTGTAACCCTGCAACTGCCCGACGTACTTATCGATGCTGGTTATCACCCGATCTGAAAGCTGCACTAACAGCCAGGCAATGAACCGTTGCGTCAGGCTGACCAACCATATTTGAGCGGCCAGAGTTTGTGGTCTGATGCTCACCTCATGAAACGTGACGCCCACGCGAACACCCCGAAGCCTGAGCAGCCCCACCAGAACGGGTAACCAGATTGGCATGGCCCAGCGCTGAAACCCATTCGGTACATAGTGTAGCAGCAGCCAGTCGGGTTGTTGCCCCGCTAATAAACTGCCGTAGTGGCGTAAGCGCCTGCCAATTCCAGGCCGGTATGGTTGCCGAGACGGGCATACTGAACTGCCCATCGACTATAGCCTGCTCGATAGCTGTGTGCTGTCGGCAAAGGACGGATACGGTATGCCCGACACGCTGTAGTTCCTTCGCCAACTGAAACGAATAGTCACCAACCCCGTCGAGAAGGGGAGGGAAGTAATTGGTGAGCAGCGCAATTCGCATACGTGGCTTATGGAGCAAACGGTAGAATTCGGCAACCAACTGAGTTCAGCACTTTAGGGAAAACCCAGTGTGATGGAGGTTCAGGCACCGGCTTCTTTCACGGATTGACTGGCTGAAGAGGAGGTTGTCATTTGATGGGATAAAGATCGTTCTGGCAATAAAAAGATGTTCATCCACAAAAGAGCGCCAGCCGCGAAAGTTAAACCGTATAAGGCGCTTGCTTCGTTTCAGTAATGAATCCAGTAACAGCGTACATCGACCGACCCGAAACTGAAAATTTATGTGTTCGTGCTTACTGGCAAAATACGTGTAGCTCGCGAGAGCCTGCGCGTACTTAGCCGGGGCTACCGACCGAATTGGGTGTATAATTAAGGCGTCGGGCACAAATAACCGGGCGACCTGACGATTCTGAAGGCGAGTGACCAGGTCTATATCTTCCATAGTCGCGAATGGAAACCGCTCATCAAACCCATCTACGTCGTTGAATACCTGCTGCTTGATGCAAAAATTACATGACCATAGATTGCCGCCTGTTTCGTTGAGTGGTGCTTCTTCATCGTAGCGCCGAAACGGTCTGTCGGCACTTGTTTTACCCTCGAATAAATTGATTGCGCCTGTTGATGCGATGGCCTGCGCATACGCGTGCAACCAGTTGGGTTGAGGCAGGCAATCATCGTCTGTAAAAACCAGCCACTCGCCCAATGCTCCGGAGGCCCCCTTGTTGCGATTGGCAGCCGGTCCTTTCCGGGGACCCTTTATCCAGCGTACCCAGGGGTACTGCTTCGCAATCAGCTGTTGAGCGGTAGATTCCCGACCATCATCCGAAACAATCACTTCGTAGAGCGCCCGGTCGAGTGTTTGCACGTCTGGGTGCAGGCACGCCAAACAGGCGGCCAGCAACTCGTTGCGGTGATAGGTAGGAATCACGACTGAGAGCGTTGGTTTCATGCTACTTAAATGGTAACTGGCACACTGTACGGAACATGCTTAGGTACCGCTTTTTCAGCACTGACCATGAGTATGCAGCGTAGGCGAACCGGTGCCGTTCCTGACGAATAGCCTCAGGAGTTTGGACCTGAAGAATAGGCTGGAGCAACTCGAAGAGAGCGCCGCCCTTTGTAAAATCAGCAAAATGGCCATAGTTACCCAACAATTCGCGGGTTAATGCGCAGTCATGGGCGCAAACGGGTAAACCGGCACTCAGGGCTTCAATATACACCCGGCCAAACCCCTCGTTCAGCGAACCCAGCACAAATACATCTGCACAGGCATAGTAAGCGGCTACGGCTGGTTTATCAACGGTTCTGATGGTGACATTACCGTTCAACTTTCTTTCGGCAAGCGCTGTAATAAAGGCTGTTTCCTGCTCATCAGGTTGCCCCAGCATAATCAGATGGACATTGTCCAGCCTGGAAACTTCCTCAATTACGTAGTCCATCCGTTTGTGGGTTGTGTTGAGTGCCCCAACCGAAAGAACTATCTTTTTGGTAAGCGGAATAGTGTAACGCACTTTGAGGGCATTGCGCTCATCAGCGGTTAGCGTTTTCAACGAACTGCTCGATGGTAAAGCCGTACGGAATAATGGTATGCCTGTCCGGGGATTCACCATACCTGATGGCTTCGTTAAAATGAAAATTAGTAAGCTGGTGTACGTGATCGAATATATAGGGCGGTCCACTTGGTCCCCCATTCGAGAATACTACGTTGTACGAGAGTCTGAATAGTTTTTTGACATGGATAAGGTAACAGGCCGCAAAGAAATCACTCACAAATACTACCGCCGGGCGTTCGATGAGGAGTCGTGGTAATAAGCAGAACACAAACGTAACATTCTCGATCTGGTACGCCCTCGAAGGGCCCACCAGTTTTGTTGTCGCTCCCCTGGGAATATTCCAGCCGATATGCACATTGCCAGTGCGCTCGGTTGAGCCACCCCCTTTGAACAGATGAACGTCCAATTCAGGGTCAGCACCCGAAAGTGTATCGAAGCATTCACGGGCAAATGACTCAAAACCACGATGTATGCGCCCTAATCCTGTACAAATAATATACAACTTCTTTGTAGTGTTCATCGTGAATAGGCATGACTTACAGGGTATTATGTTGCTCTGCCTGTGCATAAGCGGATGCCAAACGTTGAGCCAACACAGTCCAGCTTAGCTGCGCAGCTAATTGATCGCGGTTTACAAGGGAGCGGCTTTGGGTAACTGCTACGCTGGATAAAGTACGCAGGCAGCACGCGATAAACTGCTCTTTAGTAGTTCCCGCCGGGCTATTCCAATCGAGCTGTTTTTTTAGGTGGCTGCATTCGCCAACCTCCGAGACTATGACGGGGGTACCTGAGGCCTGGTAGTCGGCAAACTTAATCGGGAAACGACTCTGATTAAACGCCGTATCGGCAAGCGGCAACAGGCCATAGTCGAGAGCGGCCGCAAATAGCCGGCAATCAAGCGGGGATAGATGGCCCAGGTAATCGATCCGGGCCCTGGTATCATCCGGCAGGGAATCCAGAAAATCGGGCGGCATACCGCACAGGGCCAGCCTGTAGTTATGGCCGGGCACTTGCTGCTGAAGTGCCTGAAGAGCAGCTACGCACCAGGACAATTCATCGTCGGTGCGGCCCATAAAACCAGCGTAAACAGCGCCTGGCTGTAGCCCTAGCTGCCGTCTGGCCTGCTGTTGATCGATTGGCGCGAAAGGCCAGAACCCATTGTGTAGTACGGTTACAAAGCTGGAACCGGCCGTTACTGCCAACTTCCGCAGGTAATTGGAGCATACGGTTACGCCACCGGCCCGCGCTGGAAATCGGCTTTCGGTATGCCGGACCAGCAGACATGAAAGTTTATTGGCTATCCCTTTTAGTGGCTTTTTGTAAAGACCATTCGTCCACAGGTCATCCCAATCATAAAAGAAATTGGTTGCCTTACCTGTGCTTTTGAGGTACCAACCCAGATAGGCCGAGAAAGGAAACGGCTGAAAGGTGTGAACAATATCGCAGGCCGGGTAATTGACCGCAAGGCGACGAATAAAATTTAGCGGATTCGTAGACGGTGTGAATAAGCCAAAACCCCGAAACGTGCTAAGTATCCGATATTCTACCCCGTCGCGATGCTCAACACGATCCCGTGAATGCCGATCCCAGTCAACGGCAAACACAGTCACCTGATGACCGAGTGCCTGTAGCCCAATGGCCAGGTTATGCCAACGGAAGTAGGTGCCCTGTTCGTGAATGAATTCGACCAGGAAATTTATTTTCAATGCGCTACTGGCCATCTTTAACGGCGCTGCCTGCCCGCGCTACAATACAAATATTGGCACCGCCAAAAAAAAGGTCGGCCTGCGTGCCAAATAATTTGCGCAGAATAAATTTGCGGACTTTAAGCTTCCAGCCTTTGCCGGGTAAGGCCCCATATTCTGTCCAGCTGTCGATCACGTCAAAACCATGTTGATTCAATAACTTATAAAGCACGAAAGGATGTAGCGGTGTGATGTGAGAGGGCATGTGAAACCAGAACTTGAATCCCATCAATGAATCGAGGTTCGGCGTGGCTATGTAGATCAGGGCATTGTCTATAGCGCCAATTTCGGTTAAAATATGGATGAATACGGGCAACGGAATATGTTCTACAAAATCGGCCATGTGGAACACCGTATACTCTTTTTTGTATTTCCTGATGGCCTCTACCGCATCGATCAGTTCAACGGGTAAGCCTGCCTTTAACGTTCTGTCTATTGCCTGACGGTTCAGATCGACGCCCAGCACTTTAAAGCCATTGTCGCGAAATACTTTCACCATTACGCCCGGTCCTGATCCTAGGTCAAGAATGGCGTCTTTTTCGGTAATGTACTGGCGTAAGCGATAGTTTTTATAAATGGCTTTGCTGTCAATCGTGTCCAGCTGAGTAATGTCCCAGACATGAACATCGATATTGTCAGATTCATGGTAGTAGTCAGGAGTCATAGCGAAAGGTTACCGTTTGTTTTCTTTCTGCCAGCCCGCCAGCCCCGTAGCCAGGTGCAGCAGCAAAATGAAACCCGTTGAAATAAGTGACGTACGGATGACAGCGTACATCGTTGTCAGGTCATACGTCTTAACTACGTACACCTGAATGGCGAGGAGACCCACGATATACATCCAGGCGAAAACGCCGAATATCCACCGGCGGGCCGCGTGTATGCTCCAAAGCACAGCGCCAATATAGAGCAGGCTTTGGTTGACCATGTATAGTTTTAATTCACCGCCCAGGTTGGCGTAGCGATCGCCCAGCAGCCAGATAAAACCGGCTGGGTAGCTCCATACCAGCAGGTTCATCAGGCCAGCGGCCATAACGCTACCCAGCAGGGCCATGCCGTAGGCTTTAGGCAGACGTTCAACCGGCTGACGGGCCATGTAGGGGGCCAGAACAACCCCGTTGAAGGTGTTGAGCAACAGGAACAGCTGATTCAGGCGCGACAGGGCACCTAAGCCGGCAATGTCGCTTTGCTTGCCGTAATAGGTAATAATGAAAATGCTGATCTGTCCGTAAAAGGCATTGAAAATAAGCGACGGAATCAGCGGCCTCAGATAATCCAGCATGACCTTTCGGGCCTTGTAATCGATTCCTGATGAGCTGACCAGGAAAGGGGCGGCCTGGCGTCGATAGGTTATGCCGGTGTACAAAAGCACCAGGTTGTATATCCAGAGCACACCGTACACATCCAGCACGCCCAGGCTATACAGCAGGCTACAGCAAGCCAGTCGCAGGGCGGCTTGTCTTAGTTGCGTGCCGTAAAGAACCGTTAACTGACGGTGCATCTGCAACGGTGCCGTGTACAGGCTCACCGACCCCTGCAGGTAAATAGTGGTAACGATGGGTACCAGTAACGCCAGCTGTGTGTGCCAGTCCCAGGCCTGCTTTTCGGTGATGAATGGCAGGGCAACGCCGCCAACCAGAAAGGAGATAAGCAGGAATCGCCGCCTGTAATGGTTCGCCGTGGCGATGTACATGCCTATGCGCTCCCTGTTGGTTATCTGTTCCCCAACAAGCGCGACAATGCAACCGCTGAACCCCAGGTCGGCCAGGATCGACATACCCGCCTGTAAACTGAAGGCGAACGTATATTTCGC
This sequence comes from uncultured Cytophagales bacterium, assembly GCA_963750355.1. Lineage (GTDB taxonomy): Bacteria > Bacteroidota > Bacteroidia > Cytophagales > Spirosomataceae > Fibrella. Next base: position 64,433 of record CAVVQL010000020.1, read on the forward strand.
CTGATCGTCGATAGGTAGCCAGCGCAACAGCATGAACCCCGTCAGCACATTAAACAGCTGAACTAACCCCTGACCCACCAGGTAGCGCACAACAAGCTCAATCCGGCCCTGATGTCGGGTCAGCTGCTGACGCATGATGGCGGGCATGGGCATCATGACCGGCTACTCTTTAGTAGACCAGGGCCACGAAAACCCCCGTTTTGCCACCTTTTTCGCCGGGGACTCGCCATCGCTGTGGTAACCCGACCGGTAGGTGTAGCCGTAGCCTGCGTCGTACCCGTAGCCATAATTGTAATCGAAGTCTTTGGTAACGTCGATGCCGTTGATCAGCAGGCACATGTTGGGGAAGCGCTTTTCCTGATACAGCGTGTCGATGTTTTTCAGAAACCCTTTCCCGGTGTACAGATGCCGCACAATGTAGAGGGTCATGGTGCCGTATTTAGCCAGAATGTTGGCATCGGTCACCATACCAACGGGTGGCGTATCCACGATGATGGTGTCGAAATGCTCGCGCAGGTTTTCGAACAGGTACCGCATTTTTTCGCCACTGAGCAACTCCGAGGGGTTGGGGGGCACGATGCCACAGGGAATGAAAAACAGAGTAGGGTAATCGGCTACGGGCTTGATAATCTCATCGAGGGTAGCCTGCCCGGCCAAATAACTGGAGACCCCTATCTTGCTGGTATCTTTCAGGTACCGGTGCATCTTCGGCTTGCGCATATCCAGCTCCAGCAGCACCACCCGCTTGTCGGTAAGGGCCAGGCTGGCCCCCAGATTGAGCGAGACAAACGATTTGCCTTCGCCACTGATGCTCGACGTAATCAGGATGATTTGCTTGCCGTCGCCCTCGTGGCTGAGAAACTGGATGTTGGTGCGCAGGGCCCGTATCTGTTCCGACAGGAGCGAGCGGCTGCTGGGTGTTACTGCCAGCGGCGAGGCTATATCAGTGGCCAGAATCACCTCCCCGATGATCGGGGTTCGGGTTGCTTCTTCGATCTGTGACTTACGGCTGATGCGCGAATTGAAAAAATCGACCAGCCACAGCGCCACAATCGGCAGCACAAGGCCCAGCACCAGGGCAAACAGCAGGAAGTTACGGCGAATGGGCCGCACGGGGTTTGGCTCCGAGAGGGCGTCGTCGATCACCCGCATGTCCGACACCGTTGAGGCAAATGACAGGGCGGCTTCTTCGCGTTTCTGGAGCAGGTAATTATACAGGTTGCCCTTAATGCTGGCCTGCCGCGAAATATCGAGCAGCGCCCGTTCTTTACCCGGAATGGTGCGGATGGTCGACTCGATCCGGCGGTTGGTGGTTTGCAGGCTCTGCTGGGTGGCCTGCAATATCTTCCGCAGCGTCATCACATTGTCGAGGATATTTCGCTTGGTGGCCCGAATCTGGTCGTCGAGGGTTTCGATCGGGACAGAATTTTCCGGAACCGTCCGAATCAGTTTTCCCCGCTGGGCTTCCAGTTCCAGCAGGCCGTTGATGAGGGTGGTGAGCGTGGGGCTTTCCAGACCCAGGGTTGAGGGGGTAACGGTTTTGGTGCCGGTTCGGCTCGTCAGGTACGATTCGATCTCGGCCAGGGTACCCAACTGAATAGCCACCTGGCCAAGCTGGCTGTCGTTCTCTTTTACCTTGTCGAGAAACACCGCCGACTCGGCCGTAAGGTCAACGATACCCGAAGTGGTCTTGAACCGCTCAATAGCTGTTTCAACGCTGGTGAGGTCTTTGGCAATCAGCACAAGCCGCTCTTCCACAAACCGGAGGGTATTGGCCGCCGCGCGGTTTTTATCCTGTAAAGATGACAGCTCATAGAAGTAGATGAGCCGGTTGAGGTAAGCCACACCCCGGTCGGGGGCGGTATCTTCGAGGGTCAGGTAGAGCACCGAGGCGTTTTTGTTGGGCTGACTGATCTGGAGGCTTAGGATAAACCCTTTGATCATCTCTTCCCGGCGGGCCAGCGATACCGTAAACGCTTTGTAGGCCTTCTGAACGCTGTCGCGTTTTTGCACCAGCACCAGGCCCAGGGGTGACTGAACCGCCTGCCCAAACGGACAGGCTACGCCGCCGATCACGGCCTGCCCGGCCATCACCTTCACGTCGAAGCCTTTATTATAGGCGGCTTCCAGGGGCTGAATAACGCGCACCGAGATGGGTACTTCTTTATACAGGTCTTTCAGCCGGAATTGATCGCGGGCCGAGAACCGAACCGTCAGGTTCAGGTCATCGACTACCCGTTCGGCCAGTTTATACGATTTGATAATCTCTATTTCATTGTCGACCCGTTTGTGCGCCCCGAAGATGTTCAGTTCTTCCATCAGGTCCTGTTTTTCGGGCGATGTGCCTTCTTCGTCCCGAATGAGGATACTGGCCCGGCTATTATACGAATACTTGAGGGTGGTCAGGTAAGCAAACATGGTGCCCAGGCAGACCAGCAGCGAGAGCAAAAACCAGCGCCAGCTCCGTATGTATTTGACCAGCAGAAATTTGACGTATTCCTGCCCGAACTGATTTTCTGCTTGTCCAATCGCTGCCATGCGCTCTTGTTACGGGCTGTACTGGTCCTGTTTAGGCTCTAGCCAGGTGCGTAGCGTATAAATAATCAAGGTAGGCTAAAAAAACCGGTCGTCTGCAGGCGGGTACTGCCCGTCTGTCAACCGGTGGCCATCCTGCCAGCCGGGTTTAATAGCTACGATCTAAAGTTAAGATAAACTGACGTATAAATACTTGACGTCTTCCGACAAGCCCCAGTCTTTGGGGATTGGTTGATTGGTTAATTGGGTAAGAGAAGCAGTTACCCCAATTAACCAATCATCGAATGAGATTCAGGACGATGGTAGTCAGCAGGGTTAAAACGCCCACCCCCACCGACACATAGGGGAGGGTAGTGCTTGCCTGTAGTTTTTTGCTCTTTTTAGGCTCCACGTAAATAACATCATTGGGTTTCAGGTAATAGGCCGCTGAGGTAAACGTATTGCGCTGCCTGAGATCGACCCGAATGAACGTGCGCTCGCCGGCGATTTCGCGAATGACCAGCACGTTGTCCCGCTTGCCGAAAACGGTCAGGTCACCCGCCATACTCAGGGCTTCGGTGAGGGTGATCCGTTCGTTTTGCACCGTATAAACCGATGGTCGGTTTACCTCACCCAGTACCGATAGTTTGAAGTTCAGCAGCCGGGCCGACACGAAGGGTTCGCGCAGATACGGGCGCACGGTATCGCGGAGCATAGTTTCCAACTCGGAGAGGGTTCGGTTGGCAACGGGTATCAGGCCCAATCTTGGAAAGTTGATCCGGCCCAGTTCATCGACCCGGTAGCCAATGGGCAGGCTATTGTTTTCCTGATTGCTGGATGGCCCCGAAGTGAGCATACTACCCGAACGGGCAAACGGGTTGAAGGCCTGATCGGCTTCGGCGTTCAGGCTGGATATGGCAATGCCCAGAACGTCGCCGGGTTGTAGCCGATATACATAAGGGGCTATAGCCGCCGGGCCTGCCGCGCCATTGCTGATTCGGCGGGCAGAGTCAGCTGCGGTAAGGTTCTGAAAATAGGTAATATCGTCGCGCCGTTTTTTCGACTGCGCCGGGGCCAGGTCGATCAGGGTCAGTTGCAGCAGGGTGCTCAGTAGCCAGAACGCGGCTAGTCTCGTAACGGGCATAGGGGTGAGATTGAGTAACGAACGGACAAAGGCGCATGGGTACGATGCTTCGCCTGCTCACGACAAGGGGCCCCCTCACTACTCAAAGGTGGGAACACACAGAGGTAACTCGCAAAGGGCCTGGTAATCGGTGGTCTGCATAGCTTTTTCAAGGAGCGGTAAATCGCGGGGCTGATGAAGGTCAGACGAAACGAAATCGACAAGCCCGTTTTGAATCATCGCCTGCGCCATTCGCCGGGCTTCTGGCCCGTACCGCCCAGCCAGTGACATCAGGTTAAGCTGCAACAGGCAGCCCTGCTCGCGGAGATGCACCAGGGTATCCAGTTTCCCCCGGAAATAAGTGTACCGCTCCGGATGAGCCAGAATGGGCCGGTAATTTTTCACCTGCATCTCAAAGAGCCTGGTATGTATCTGCAGGGGCAGGCTGATCCAGCCCGTTTCGATCAATACGTACCGTTCAGTACCAAACGAGAGCAGGTCCTGCTGCTGGAGCCGTTCCACAAATAATTCATCGAGCATGTACTCAGCAGCCACGTCGAAAGTGATAGGCAACTGTTCGGCCTGGATATGAGCGCGTAGCTCGTCGGCCAGGGTACGCAGCCCGGCCGAGGTATTGGGGAATATATCCTGACTGATGTGCGGCGTTGTTACCACATGCCGGATACCCCAGTCGGCGAACTGGCGCAGGCAGACCAGCGCATTCTCCGTTGACTGGATGCCGTCGTCGACATTCGGGAGGAGGTGGCTGTGCATATCGACCACGTACCCGGCTTTAACGGGTTCTGAAGAAGTGGAGGGCTGCCTGAGCCGGTTGGTTAGTCGTTGCCAGAAAGAGGTCAATGGTGTAACTGTTGTATCGTTGGTGTAGCAAATTAGGGCCAATGTCTCAAAAAGCTATCCTATTTTTGTAAAACCTATGATGGAACTAAGAACGTTTTACCCGTTGACCCCTGAACCACAGCCGTTACGCTCGATGTTGCTGCTGTTTGGGTTCATTATGTTGGGCATGACGCTGGGCGCTGCTGCTGCCGCGCTGGTGGTTGGTGCCGGGGCAATGGCAGCTGGCGGCACAATCAACAGCGTGACCGAGCTGCTGCAAAATCCGGCGGCAACGCCCAACGGCTGGTGGTGGCTGATGATTGTGCAGGCCCTGAGCCACGTCAGTACCTTTCTGTTTCCTTCGCTGCTTTACTGGTTTTTGATCGATAAACGCCGGTTGGCCGATTTCAACGGTCAGCCTGCCTACCGGGTGGCGGGCTGGCTGCTGGTGGTGGTACTTACCATTGCTTTCATGCCCGTCAATGGGCAAATTATTGACGTCAATCAGGGACTAAAACTGCCCGACGCGCTGGCACCCCTCGAACGCTGGATGCGGGCTAAGGAAGACCAGATGGCTGAACTGACCAAGTTTCTGACCACGTTCCGCACGGTGCCGCAACTGCTCATGGCCGTGCTTACCATTGGCGTACTCCCGGCGCTGGGCGAAGAAGTCCTGTTCAGGGGCGTACTGCAACGGAAATTCATTGTCTGGACGGGCAGCGTACACCTGGGCATCTGGCTGGCGGCGGCCTTGTTCAGTGCCATCCACCTGCAATTCTACGGTTTTGTGCCCCGTATGCTGCTGGGGGCGTTATTTGGGTATCTCTACGTCTGGTCGGGTAATTTATGGGTACCTATTCTGGCCCATTTCGTCAATAATGGGTTTACTGTACTGATGATCTTCCTTCACCAGCACAAGCTAACCAGCATCGACGTAGACAGCACCGAATCGGTGCCGCTTTCCGCCGCCATGCTGGGCACAGTGGTAACCGTTGGTGCCCTGTTATTTTTTAAACGAATGAACAAACCAGTTAACAAGTATCAATAATCAACTACCAATGAGCAACGATGCCTGGTAACGTACCTGTGGCAAAGCTGCTCATTGATCATTGTTAACTGACCATTGACCTATGACAACGGATTGGGAAAAAGTGCTGACCACAAAGCAGCCATATAAGGCCGAACTGGCGAAGGCGCAGCTCGTCGAAAATGACATCGACGCCGTGATAATTAACAAGCAGAGTAGTTCGTATCCCGAATTGTTTGGTAACTATGAGGTGTTCGTCCCGACGAAAGATGCTATTATTGCCCGTATAATTCTGGATAATGAAACAACGATTAGCTAGCCTGTCGAACCTGCAACAGCGCGTTATTGCGGCCATTTTCGGTGTAGCCGTCATTCTATTTTGCATTCACTACAGCGTTTACACGTTTGCTCTGTTGTTTCTGGTGGTCAGTGCGCTGGCGCAGATCGAGTTTTACCGACTGCTTGGCCTCGACGGTAATCAACCGCTGACCTACTACGGCACGGTGGTGGGCTGTATTATCTGCATCCTGACGTTCCTGGTCGAGATGGGGTACGTGGCCGAGTCGGCCTATTACCTGATCAGCCCCGCCTCGTCGATGATCTTCCTGATCAAGCTCTACAAGAAGCGGGACATGAAGCCCTTCACCAACATCGGCTTTACCTTCCTGGGAATCATCTACGTAGCCGTGCCGTTTGCCCTGCTCAACGTGCTGGCCCTGCGGACGGGTGAATACCAACCCAATGTGGTGCTGGGCTGTCTGCTGCTGCTATGGGCGTCAGACATCGGCGCGTATTTTGCCGGTACTAAGTTTGGCCGGCAGGAAGCTGTTCGAGCGGGTGTCGCCCAAAAAATCGTGGGAAGGCAGCATTGGCGGCGCTGTGGCGTCGGGCCTGGTGGCGCTGGGCCTCACCTGGTACGCGCCCGAACTGCCTGCCTGGCAGTGGTACTGCATTGGGGGCATCATTGTGGTGACGGGTACCTACGGCGACCTGGTAGAATCGCTCTTCAAGCGGAGTATCGCCATTAAAGACTCGGGTACCAGCATCCCCGGTCATGGCGGCTTCCTCGATCGCTTCGATGGGCTTCTGCTGGCCGCCCCTTTCATTCTGACATTCCTGAAATTATTTGCGTGAGTTTACCCCGACGCGGGACCGCCCTAGCCCCCTAAACAAGGGGAGGGGGGAACTCGGTATCTAATCTGAGTAGAAATATTCGATTCGCAGCGCTTTGCTCCCCTTAGTTGAGGGGAGGGGCCGGGGCGGTCCCGCGTCCGGGTGGGGTATTAATATTCGTTAAAATCAGGCAGTAACTAACCCGTTGCAACCGCAGGCGTTATTACTTTGTTAGTAAGTGCAACAACCCCTCGGTTTGAAGTGGGGTCTATTCATCAACCGCCTGCTGGCAAACTGATTAGTTTGTGGGCCGGTTGCCTTTTTTCTTCCGATATGACTCGATTGATCAAACGATATAGTGCCTGGGTTGGCCTGCTGGCAATGCTGATCTGCCTCACTACCGACGGGCGGGCACAGGGACAGGCCTCCCAAATTACGTTCACGGGCATTATTACCGGCGGGAAAAGCAACGAGCCGCTCCCGTTGGCCCGCATCTTTATTCCCCGCGCCGGTAAGGGTGTTCTGTCGGCACCCAATGGCTATTTTGCCCTGCCCGTTTTTCCCGGCGATAGCGTGATTTTTAGCTATGTGGGCTATAAAACCCAGTACCATATCATTCCCCGCCGACTGACCGAGCAGACGTATTCGGCGGTCGTGGCCTTGCAGGAAGACGTGAAGCTGCTGTCGGAGGTAAAGGTATATCCATACCCCACCGAAGAGTTGTTCAAGCAGGCACTGGTCAACATGAAACTGCCCGATCAGCGGGAACGTGATGCACTGGCCAGAAATACCGACCCGCAGGCCCTGTTGCGGGCAATGGCTGCCACGCCAATGGGCGCGTTGTCGAACCACCAGTATTTCATGAATCAGCAGTTTCTGGGGCGCGAATCATTCGCCAACCGGGGAGCTGTCACAACGTTTCCCTTCCTGAACCCCTTTGCCTGGGCCAACTTTATCAAGTCGGTAAAACGGGGCGATTTCCAGACCAAAGAATACCGGCAGGGCCTCAACAGCGCCCCCGCAGAGAACATACGCCGCGACCAGATCCTGAACAACTAGGTAGGGTGGTAAGTGGGGATCAGGTGATTGGGTAACTGGTTCTTTCATGCGCAGCATGAGCGCGTCAGCATTTACCCTAATCCCCCATTTACCTAAGCCGGGTTGCTGCTGATTTCGCCATGCAGCACTGGTAAGGCGTTGTACAGGGCCAGCACGTCTTTTTTTTCGTAGTCGGATGCGAGTGTTTCGGCGGCCTGCTCAAGCAGCAGGTTAGCTTGCTCGTGCAGAATGGGCAACCGGTCGGCTGAGCGTATGGCCTGCGCCATGAGCGCGAGGGAGCGGAGCAGGCGCCGGCAAATGGCGTGGTTTCCTTTCGCATTGATACGGGGCAAATCGAACGCCAACCGCACATAATCGTCAAAACCAGTGGTCCGAACCAGGATTCGGAACTGCTTACCATCCGACCGTAACCGCGAAGGAAAGTCGCGGCGGGCCAGTTCTTCGCCCACCGCGCCGAGGTAGTCGATGGCCATGATGGCCGTGGTGGTATCGTTGATACCGGGCGAGAGGGCTTTCAGCACGATATCCACCAATTGCTGAATACCAAAGGCTACATCCTGCTCAACATTGCGGTGCCGTCCGATACTGACAAAGCTGCTCAGATTGTCGGGCCAGTCGGCCTGTTCCGGGTCGGGTCGCTCCATATCGCTCCGGACGCTGAAAACCACGGCACCAACTCCTATAAAAGCGCCCATTGGCTGTTCGATGCGCAAGACCACCTTATGGCGGGTCGCCCAGGTCAAGAGCCCATTGGTGTTGATCCGCTGTAAGTAGCCCGTCTGCCCGGTGGCGACTGGCCGCCAACCCGACTCGTCGTCCGTGTATTTCAGGGCGGCGGCGGCGGCAGTGGGGTCGTCGATGGGCTCGCCGAACCGATGGGGAAAGAGCTTGTCGATGGCCGCACTTGTTTCACGGAAAATGTGCCGGACAATAGTGCCCGTCTGAAGCGATTCGGCAATGTGATGGATGAACAGGATAAGCGCCGCTACGCCCCCCAGCGCCAGTACCAGACCAACCAGAATGGCGGTTGCGGGAACGAATTTCCGCTCGTCGGTACCTCTGATCGTTCCCAGTACGAGCAGGCAGTAGGCAAAAACCGCAATAAAATACCCCATCACCACCTGGTTCAGACGGTCGCCCATGAAGTTGCGCAAGACACGGGGTGAGTACTGGCTGCTTACCTGACTGATCGTAGACAGGGTCAGGGAAAACGTCAGTGCCGCTACCGTCAGCATAGAACCGGCAATGGCCGTCAGCATACCCCGCGAGCCCTCGGCCCCACTGCCAAATAGCAGCGGAAACTGCTTTTGCCCGTTCCAGGACGTGTTCGCATCGAATTCGACCAGGCCATAGGCCAGCCCGAACGAGCCCAGAACGAGCAGGCCCGGCACGAACCATAACGACTCTCTGAGTTGCTGCCAATACTGGCCGAAGTGAGTATTCATGAGTATTCATAAGTACAGGGCAGATCGTCTATTTACCAAACTGCTCCTATGTCAACTAGTTACGCTAGCCTGTTACCCATCCGGATACAATCGTCTGATCAGCCGTTCGAGGGTTAGGCCCTGCCCAATGACGGAGAACAGCACAACCGCGTAGGTAAGCGAAACAATCAGGTCTTTGTGGGGCAGATCGTTCGGAATAGACAGGGCCATGGCAATGGATAGCCCCCCCGTAGCCCCCCCCAGGTGAGCATCACTGGCGCATTATTGTCGAGGTCGAGCCAGCGCCGGGCGGCCCGGAATGGCAACCAGATCGAGACATAACGCGCCAGCAAAACCAGCGCAATAACCGCCAGGCAGATGAGCAGGTAACTTGGTCGAAAATCGATGATCAGCAGTTCCAGCCCGATCAGTACAAACAGTACGGCGTTCAGAATGCTATCGATGATTTCCCAGAATTTATCAACGTACTCTTCAGTGGTGTGGCTCATGGCGCTTTGCCGGGCATGGGCCCCCACATACAACCCCGCCACCACCATGGCCAGCGGTCCGGAAATGTGCAGCTTTTGCGCCAGCAGGTACCCCCCCATCACGCCGGCTACGGTAATGATCACCTCGGTCTGGTAGTGGTCGATGGACCGGAGCAGCCAGAACATCAGGTAGCCGAGGGCAAGACCGAACAGGATACCGCCACCGGCTTCTTCCAGGAACAATAAACCGATACTGCCGGCGCTGACGTTGTCGGTACCGTTGACCACGATGCGGAAGATCGACGCAAAGATAACCACCCCCACACCATCATTGAAGAGCGACTCGCCCACGATATTCAGCTTCACACTGTCGGGTAGTTTAAACTTGGCCAGGATACCCAATACGGCAATGGGATCGGTGGGGGAGATCAGCGAGCCGAACAGCAGGCAGAGTGGATAAGACAGCTCGAACCCGAGCCAGCCCGACAGGTAATACAGACCGGTGCCAACCAGAAACGTACTGAGTAGTATGCCCACAAACGCAAACAGCATGACCGATCGGCGCTCGGCCTTCAGTTGGTCGGCATCGGTATGAAGCGCCCCGGCAAACAGCAGGAAGCTGAGCATTACATCGAATAATATCCGGCCAAAATCAATCTGACCCACCGTTTGCCGAACCAGTTGTAGCCAGCTTGGCTCCAGCACGTTTAGCCCGATCAGCAGGACAGAAAACAGCAGCGACAGCACCATAACGCCAATGGCATCGGGTAACTTAAGGTATCTGGTGTTGATGTAAGCGAATAAAGCGGATACAACAATGAGCAGGGTAATGAGGGTGAATACGTCCATTTTTGGCGACCATTGTAGGTCGTTTACGGTGCTTTTTTAGCGATAGGTAGACCAGCTTTTTGCCAGGCCTGCATGCCGCCCGCCAGATTATACACCGTTTTGAACCCGGCTTCCTGCAATTGCTGCATGGCTTTGCCACTCCGGCCACCTATGGCGCAGTACACAAAAACCGGTTTAGCTTTATCAAGCTGGGCAAGCTGCTGTTTAAAATCAGGTCTGAAAAAATCGAGCGTTATGGCCCCAGGCAACACCCCGGCGGCCGTTTCCTGATCGGTACGTACATCGAGCACCGTTTTGGCCGCTGTTTGCTGCATCTTCTCGTTAAACTGAGCCACGTTGAGTGCCTGAGCAACCGGAGTTTGCCCAACTGTGGTCAATACGGTAAGTAGCGTCAGAAAGAGGCTGTAGGTCAATCGTTTGATAGCCATTGGTCGTTAGGGATACGTTAAGTAAAGGCTATTCAACATAATCCAGTTCCTTACCGTAGGTTTCGCCGAGGGCCCGGAGTGACCAGGCACCCAGCGCAAAACAAACCAGCCCGACTGTAGCGCCAGCCCCAATAGTGCCCAGGGCGGGAATGGTTTTCAGGTATTGATAGGCCGGAATGGTGAGCAGGGTAGTGGCCCGTACATTGTTGGCAATTGAAGTGGTTGCCGTGGCGCGGAGGTTCGTGCCGAAACTCTCGGCCGCTACCGTCAGGAACATGGCAATGTAGCCAATGCCGAAGCCCATGCCACCGCATAGCAGGTAAAACGCCGTGGCCGACTTAATGGCACCCGACAGGTACAGCACCACCAGGGCCGCCGTGAAGGCCATCATCCAGCCAATAGCGCCCCGCCTCGACCGCAACCATTGGCTGAAGAACCCGCTGAACAGATCGCCCGCCGCCATACCAATGTAGGTGTACATCACGCATTTGCCGGGTATAATGGGTGTTTCGATGCCCAGCGCCCTGCCGAATTCATTGCCGAATGTGGCCAGCAGGCCAATGACAAAGTAGGTTGGTACGGAAATGCCCATACAGCGCAGGTACCGCAGAAACCGGTCGCGGTTGGTGAAGAAGACGCTGAAATTGCCCCGACTCACCGCCGACCGGGTAATGTCTTTATACATGCCTGATTCGAGCACCCCGATGCGGAGCAGGAGCAGGGCCAACCCCAGGCCACCCCCGATGAAGTAGGTGAGTCGCCAGTTGCCCGTTACCTGCACCGTCAGAAAAGCGGCTACTGCCCCCAGCAGCCCCACGCTCGCTACCACCGACGAGCCGTAGCCGCGCAGGTGCCGGGGCAGTACTTCGCTCACCAGCGTGATGCCCGCGCCCAACTCACCCGCCAGCCCCAGCCCCGCCATAAACCGGAGCCAGGCGTAGGCATCGGCGGATTGAACCATGCCACAGGCCAGGTTGGCCAGCGAATAGGTGATGATGCTGCCAAACAGCACCGACAGCCGCCCGCGTTTATCGCCCAGAATCCCCCACAGTATGCCGCCCAGCAGCAAGCCCGCCTGCTGGAAGTTGTAGATGCGCCCGCCCACCAGCGAAATGTCTTTCTCCGACAAACCCAGCTCGGTCAGGCTCGGTACGCGGACAATGTTGAACAGTAGCAGGTCATACACGTCGACAAAGTAGCCGAGTGCAGCAACCAGCACGGGCAGGGTAAGCACCGCGCGCAGGGTAGAGGCGGACGTGGAAGGTATCGTTGATTGCATGGGGGAAATATAGGAATTTGGCCGCGTAAATGGTGATTGGGTAAGTGGGCGGCGATTGGCAAACATAAACACAACCGCCAGCCAATTACCCATTTACCTACAATAAGCTTCCCAAACTTTCGCTACCCACAAGCCGTTTTGCCTCAAACAAATCAACGGACTATGAATAAGTGGTTAATTAAACTGGGGCTATCCGTAGCGTTTCTGGGTACGGCCCACTGGGTAACAGCACAGGCAAAGCTAGAGCCTGTCTTCAAAGACAATACCTATCAGTTAACCGGGGTGGCTGTTTCGAAAAGCGGGCGGATGTTCGTCAACTATCCCTACTGGTCGGATACGTACAAATATGCCCTGGTCGAAGTGCTGAAAGACGGGTCTAAAAAACCCTACCCAGATGCAGCCTGGAATAGCTGGAAACCGGGCCAGGACCCGACCAATAAATGGGTGTGCGTGCAGTCGGAATTCGTGGATGCCAAAGACCGCCTGTGGGTGATTGACCCGGCCAGCCCTAAACAGCAGGGCGTTTACCGCGATGCCCATAAACTCGTTTGCTTCGATCTGGCAACAAACAAGGTGATCCGGCAGTACTCGTTCAAAAATATTGTAGGGCCCGACAGCTACCTCAACGATATCCGGGTGGATACCCAGCGCGAAGTTGTGTACGTGACCGAATCGAAAAATGGCGGCATTGCCGTGATCGACATCAATAGTGGTAAGATCACCATGAAGCTCCAGGGGCACAAGTCGGTCAAATCAGACCCGACGTTCAAGTTTATCATCGATGGTCGTGAACTGCGGGATGATAAAGGGCCGGTGAAATTCAACTCAGATGGGCTGGCCCTCACGCCAGGCGGTGATATGCTGTACTACAAGTCCCTGACCGATAACCGCCTCTACCGGATTCCGACGGCGGCGCTGCGCAATGCGGGCCTGAGCGATCCCGACCTCAAGGCGCAGGTTGAGGACATGGGTACCTACACCACCACCGACGGCATGATCATCGACGGGGCGGGCAATCTGTATCTGGGCGATATTCAGGGGTATGAACTGTATAGTCTTAAAACCATCGGCAACCCCAGGCCACCCCTTGCCCGCACGAACCTGGTTAAGGATACGCAGCTGCTGCAATGGCCCGACAGTTACGCCATTTACGATGGCTACCTGTACGTGACCACCTCGCAGATCGACCACATGGCCAAACACAATGGCGGTAAAGACACCCGCAAACGCCCGTATGAGATCTTCCGGGTGAAAATCGGAAAATAAAGAAATTTATTTCGCCAACCACTTGGATTATCAGGCTGTGTTAAACTTACTTTGTAAAACAAAGTACTTTCAGCACAATGCTTTATCCGACTAAGTTCCTGGTAGAGCGTCCTCTATCCACCGTAACACCGTCGAACGGGAAGGGGCTAACTGCCCTGACCCTATTGACGGGGGCATGTTTTGTTCTTGTCACCACCCGTGGGGTGCTCACTGGCAACTGGTGGTTCTTCATGTTTCTGATGTGGAACCTGTTTCTGGCCTGGTTTCCGCTGGGCATCATGCTGGTGCTGCGCGATCTTCAGGCATCGGGTGTGCTGGGTCGGGGGCAAGGCAGCCGCGTTGTGTCCTGGTTGCTGATTGGCCTTTGGTTGCTGTTCATGCCCAATGCGCCCTACATCATTACCGATCTGTTTCACCTGCGCATCACCGACGGCACACTGGTCTGGTTCGATACGCTAACGATCTTTGTGGGGGCCCTGACCGGCCTGTTGGCGGGTTTATACAGTACCTTGCTCGCCCACCGTACCCTACACACCCTTGCGGGGCCTTTCCCGGCCTGGGTATTGATTATGGCCTGCCAGGGGTTGGCTGGTTTCGGCATTTACCTGGGCCGTTACATTCGCTGGAATAGCTGGAGCATACTGACCGAGCCAATGGTGCTCACCCGCAGCTTATGGACGTCGCTGCACGATCCACTGGCTCAAAAAGTGGCGCTGACCTACGGCTTTGGCCTGGCTACGTTGTATGTTGCGTTCCATATCTACGTGGAAAAAGAACTGTCGTGGAGCAGTCAGTAGGCAGGTTGTGACTCTCTTTTACATGATCGACATCGTTAAGTTCTTCCGGAGTATCAGGTTTGCCGCCCAGGGAATTGTCGATCTGTTTCGGTTTGAGAACAACGCCAAAATCCACCTGCTGGCGGCACTACTGGTGGTGGCGGCGGGGTTTTGGCTGGGCCTGTCGGTGATGGAATGGGCGGTGGTGATTACGCAGATCGGCCTGGTGATGGCGGCGGAAAGCTTCAATACCGCTCTCGAAAAGCTGGCTGATCGGGTCACTACAGCGCGTGATCCCCTGATTCGGGCTGCCAAAGACCTGTCGTCGGGGGCCGTGCTGCTGGTGGCCGTTATGGCCCTGGTTGTTGGCCTGCTTATCTTCGTACCTAAACTAATTGCCTTGAACTGGGCTACAGCGTAGCCTAAACTCGGCGGCCTCATACCCTCATAAACCCATGACCGAGTCACGCGAACATCTGCAAACTCTGACCGAGATCCGTGGCCTGATGGAGCGGTCGACCAAGTTTTTGTCATTGAGTGGCCTGTCGGGCGTATCGGCCGGCGTTATTGCGCTGGGCGGCGCACTGGCGGCTTACCTACGGCTCCGTAAAGGCTGGTTTACCTTCTTCGATTCGGGGCACTACCAGACGCTGACCCCAATTACGCAGCGGCAGCTGATCGAATTCCTGATTGTCGACGCCGTGATCGTCTTGATACTGGCCCTGATTGCCGTCTGGTATTTCACCTCGCGAAAGGCCCGCCGACAGGGGCTGAGTGTCTGGACGGGTGCCTCCCGGCGGATGATCTGGGCGCTGGCTATTCCTTTGCTGGCTGCGGGTATTTTCTGCCTGGGCCTGATCTATCATAAGCTACTCTGGCTTGTTTGCCCCACCATGCTCACCTTCTATGGCCTGACGCTCCTGAACGCCAGCCGCCATACGTACCGGGATCTTGAATACCTGGGCCTTTGCGAGATCACCCTGGGGCTGCTGTCGCTTTTCCTCACGGGGTATAGTTTGCTGGCCTGGGCTATCGGGTTTGGGGTGCTGCACATTGTGTATGGTACGGTAATGTGGCTTAAATATGATCGGGTCACGCATGATCGGGTCACGATGACCGGGGCACGAGTAACCGGCCCACGAATGGGCGACCTGCCGCATGACGAATGATGTACTGTCCCGGTTCAACAAAGCCTTTGAAAGCAAGGCCCGCCTGAGCATCATGTCTGTGCTGATGGTGAACGACGCGGTCAGCTTCAACGAACTGAAAGAACTGCTGGCGCTCACCGACGGTAACCTCTCAACGCACCTCCGGGCGCTGGAAGAGCAGGGGTACGTGTTGGTTCAGAAGCAGTTTGTGGGCCGAAAACCCAACACCACCTACCTGGCCACCGATTTGGGCAAGCAGTCATTCACCGAACACCTGAACGCGCTGGAGGCCTTCATTCGCGGTTTGTAGGGAGTTGGTTGCTTCGCGCTCTAGGCGAAGGGCCTAGAGCGCGAAGCAACCAACTCCCTACAAATCGATTAAAAGAACCCAATCAAGTTCAATCACGCGCCTTTCCAGATTTCCCGGCTCCATTTGCGCTGGAAGGGCCAGTTACGGGCCGCCAGGGCGAAGGGGCGGTAAGCGTGGGCTTCTTTGGGGGTTTGCTGAAAGTACTGATCATCGTCGGTCAGGACGAGGCCACGGTACAGGTTTCCATCGCGGATGGTGAGGTCGGCAAAGGGGAGTTCGGGCCGCCAGTTGGCATGGGTTTTTGCCAGCGCATTCTTGAGCAGGCCTCCCGCCTGTAGGCCCACAACGGGCCGGGGTTGCGGCGTAAACCGACCCTGGGCTACGTCAAGGGCATACTGCAAATACGCTTTCAGCATCTTTGGCCCTTCGTTGGCGGTATGCTCAACCGACAATTGATCGGGATACACGCTGGTGATCACGTAGGTACGTTCCCTGGCTCTGGTCACGGCAACATTCAACCGGTTCTCGCCGCCCGTCCTATTCAGGCTACCAAACTGCGCCGATAGTCGGCCCCGTTCATCGGGGGCGTAGCCTACCGAGAAGATAATCACGTCGCACTCATCGCCCTGAACGTTCTCGATATTTTTGACAAAACGAACGCCGGTTCGCGGTGAGGTCGACGACGCTTCCAACAGTTCCTGAATGAGTTGTTGTTGCTGGAAATTGAAGGTAACCACGCCACTGGAACGGCCGGGGAGTTCCGTTTGTAACTGGTCGATTAGCGAGAGCACGGCGGCGGCTTCAACGGGATTGGTATTGTTGGTCCACTGCCCTTTCACGTTCATGTAGCGGATGCCCGGCTCGTGGTTGTTCACCTCCGCAAAGTCGGGCAGCAGCGTGAGCGTATTGTTGTAAAAGTGCTGGTTCGAGAAGGCGATCAGGTCCAGGCTGCGGCTGCGGTAATGGCCCGTCAGCGACAACTGGGGCAGGTATTGCGCCGCCAGGTCAAGCAGCGACTCGACTTCCAGCATCACCGCTTCCCCAGGCTGCTCCAGGGACTGCCCCAGGAACTGCGCCAGACTCTTCATCGTTGGAATCCGGTTCATCGGTATCGAAACGGGCGCGGTAGAGGTCGCTGGGGCGGAGTTGTTTGCTGTCGCCGGTTACCACAACCTGTTGGCCGCGAAGCATGGCGGGCAGTCCGTTTTCCGCAAAACACTGCGAGGCCTCGTCGAAAATAACCAGGTCGAAAAGGCCTTCGCGCATGGGAAACAGCGTGGATACCGATTCGGGGGAGGCCATCCAGCAGGGCACGAGCCGAAACACCTCGTCGGCATGGTGTTCCATCAGCTTACGGATGGGCCAGATGCTTCGTTTTTTGGTGACCTGATGCCGTAACTCGCGATAGCTGACCAGGTTGTTCAACCGGTTGACCACCAGCGCCTGATACGTTTGCTCGCGCAGTTTCAGCCCAAGAATGGCCTGCGTAAGCGACTGCTTCTGCCGGATACTCTGTTGCAGGGCGGCCTCAGTCTGCCCCATCTTCAACGACGACACACTGCGCAACTCAGGATATTGCCGCTCAATAGCATCGATCCAGGCGAGCCGGAGCGCATTGTCGAACGCGGATACGCTCTGTACCCGGTTGGCGGCAGTCTGCTGGGTCGCCGTAAATGAGGCCCAAACCCGGTCCATCTCGATCAGGTTATCGGCGTCGAGGTGCAGGGCCTGGAGAAGTGCCTCCGACTGGGCCGAGGGGTGTATCGACAGGGCGGTTAACTGGCTGGGCGTCAGGTAGAGTTGCCAGCGGGTTTGTCGGGCTGTTACATCGGCCAGCAGAAACCGGACGTCCATGAGCCGTTGCGCAAACGCAGGGCCCGATGGTTCGGCAGCGATAAAGCGAAACAAGCCCGTAAACTGGTTGCGCAGGGCCAGCCACACCGTTTCTGCCTGCGCAATGGCCGTTTCCAGCAATGCCAGCGCCTGTTTGGTCTGGTTGGGTGTGGCCCCCACTACGGATACACCGGCAAACTGCTGTCCGGTTTCCTCGGCCCGCGCTTCCCACAACTGCCGGTTCACCCAGCGCGTGTCGAGCTGTTGCAGGTCGGTCAGCGACATGCCCAGGCTGTGTTGCTGGGTCAAGGCGGTCAGGTAGGGCTTGTCTTTGTAAAAGAACCAGTTAAAGACAGACTGCCGCGCCGTAAGGCCCTGCCTGAGCCGTTCGGTCAGCCCGTTGGTATCGGCTGTTTGCAGCAGGCCCCGGACGTCGATCTGGTGTAGGGCTTCGTTGGCTTTGGCAAACGTGGCCACGACGTTTTCGGGCAACGAACCCGCCGCCATCCGGGTCAGCACGGCCCATACGGTCGGGTCGGCTACCGTCTGCGCCAGCGCATCCAGTTCCGTTCGCTTCGGCGCATACTCGTCCGTCAAGTCCTTCCACGACAGGGGCTGACCAATCAACGTGCCCGCCCGGTCGATCAGCATGGGTAGCTCCTGCGCGGCCTCGCCGATGGTCTGGTGAAGGCTGGCGAGGTGCTGCCCCGTGAAGTGGGCGAAGCTAACCCGGTCGGCGAAGGCATGGTCGGAGCCAATGCGGTCACGGTAGGCGAGGTAGTTGCCCAACGGCTCGTGGAATTGGTCGATGGAGTCGAGCCGGAAGTCGCGGTACAGGTCGGTGAGGTTCGGGCCGGGCGCGTTCGGGTTACTGGTGAGGTACAGTTCCTTCACCGATACGCCGCAGATGGATGCATCGAAGAGCGCATTTTTGAAGGCCTGAAGCTCACCAACCAGCGCGTCGATCCGGCGACTTTCCACATCGAACTCACGCTCGAGCAGAACGGCATCGAGGCCGTTATTCTGCAGTCGGTAGCTTTCTACGGCGTCGATCTGCGCGGCTAGCTGGGTATACAGCGGTTTTCTGTCGTCCTGAAAATCATGCACTAACGCCGCAAAGGGCTCCATACCCACCTGCTTCAGCCGCTGGTGTACCACATCGAGGGCGGCGCGTTTCTGACAGACCAGCAAGACCCGTTTTCCCCGTGCGGCGGCATCGGCCATCAGATTAGCGATCAACTGCGACTTGCCCGTTCCGGGAGGGCCCTGCACCACTACCGATTGCCCGGCTTTTACGGCCCGAACGGCTGCTTCCTGCGAGGCATCGACCGGTAAAGGCAACAGCAGCGACCCTTCTTTCAGCGCCGGGCTTCCAGTCAGCGGGGGTAGGAGAGGAGCGATCGTTTCCAACTCCTGTTCCTCGTTTCCAACCGGAATCAGTCGCTCTTTTTCGGCCAGTAGCTGGTCGTAATCGGGCACCAGAAACGAGCCAGCCTGCGGAAATATGCCCAGTACCGCTTCGGGCATCAGGGTTAGCTCGCCCACTTTCTCCAACTGCGTCAGTGACTTGGCCGACTGCCTGTCGAACGGCTGGAGCAGGTTTGTGAAATTTTTGGTGTTGAAATTCAACTCCAGCGGGCTGCTCTTCAGCCAGTCGTAGAGCTGCATCCGGAAGGTCAGCGGGTCTTTATCGAAGCCGTCGAAATCGGGGTCGAGCCATTCATCGGGGAGTTTAATGCCGTTGAAATGGCTGTAGGCCAGAGCCATCGACTGATTGAGCTGGACCGGCATGTCGCCCCGGCGTTCCATCCGCCACTCGTTGCCTTCGGTGGCCAGGTGAACGGGGAAAAACAGCAGCGGCCCATGAACGGGGGTACCGTCGTTGAACCGCCCCCGCACAAACGGCCAGCCGACGTACAGATCTTCGGTGCCCCGTTCCTCTTCAATGAACCGTTCGGTGCGGGCGATCCGGCGAAGGCGTTTGCTGAGTGTATTGGTTCGCTCGTCGCGTGGGTCGGTAACGGCGCAGAGCGGAATATGATTTTTGCGGGCCATGAGGCCTACCACCAGGTCGAAGGAGGGTTTATTGAGCCGGAAATCAGCCTCATGCAGGTCCACAAACTGATCGACGGGGAGGCTGCTCAACAAAAGCGACCGGTTGCGGCTGCTGAGGTTGGTTAGTCGGCGGCGGTACGTTTTGAGAACGGTAGCAGAGAATTGCATTTGACCGTACGATTTACAATGGACGATTGACGATGTAGCGCTGCTGAGTTATGGCTGCTTATAGGACAGCGCCACGTCGTAAATTGTCCATCGTCCATCGTAAATTATAAGGCTTCCTTTTTTTCGGGAATCAGGTACGACGCCAGAATGCTGGCGGCCAGGATGCCGATGATGACGTAGAGTGAGTAAGCGGGTTTGAAGCCCAAGTGCTCCAGTTGCGGTTCAAACAGCATTTTCAGGCCAATGAACGTGAGCAGTACGGCCAGACCTGTTTTCAGAAAGCGGAACTGACTCATGATGCTCGACAGGAAGAAGAACATGGACCGAAGGCCCATAATGGCGAACACGTTCGAGAAAAAGACAATGTACGGGTCTTTGGTGATCGAGAAAATGGCCGGGATGGAATCGACGGCGAAAACCAGATCGGTGAAGGCCACCACCACGACCACAATAAACAGAGGCGTGACAAACAGTTTTTTGTCACTCTTACGCCGGATAAAGAAATTATCGGTCACATTCCGCTTATACACGTTGGTGTACTTCGACACGAACCTCACGACCGGGTGATTCTTGGTGTCGATCTTCTCCTCTTCATCGCCCTGGAAAAACAGGCTTGCCCCCGTATAGACCAGAAAGGCACCGAATACATACATGATCCAGTCGAAGCGTTCGAGCAGCGCCGCACCGAGGAAAATAAAGATAAACCGCAGGACGATAGCGCCCAGGATTCCCCACACCAGAATTTTCTTGAAGTACCGTTCGCGAACATTGAACGAGTTGAAAATCAGGATGAACACAAAAATATTATCGGCCGAAAGCGAGTACTCCACCAGATAACCGGTGATGTATTCGAGTCCCATATTTTCTGGAAGATGGTCAGGTTCTCAGCGAATGTACCGGCGGTCAGCTCCACATGATCGGCGTATCGATCGCGCACTTCCTGAAGCTGGGCCATATCGGTGATGCCGTGGACGAGGTAACCGAACTGCCGCAGAAACAGGTAAAAAGCCAGAGACAGCGCTACCCAGATAGCACTCCACATCGCTGCCTCTTTAAAGCCGATTACGTGGCTCTGACGGGCTTTTTTTGAGGAAAAGACGCCCAGATCGAGCGACATGACAAAGAGAACAAAGACGGCAAAGCCGAGAAAAAACAACGTTTCGCTGGAGAACATAGACAATAGATAACTGCTGGAATAACGCACCCCTGTGAGAAAAGTTGACGTCTACTCCACAATCAGGGCGCAATATCGGGCCTGTAGCCGTAACCAATGGCACGAAATTCGCAGTTGCCAGTTGGCTTATGTAAGTTTGTGCTCATGTATAATGGTAAAAAAGTAGTGGTGGTGATGCCTGCTTATCGCGCTGCCCTAACCCTTGAACGTACCTACCGCGAGATTCCCTTCGATCTGGTCGATGATGTGATCCTGGTTGATGTCATAGCCCCGACAACACGGTTGAGGTGGCCCGAAACCTGGGTATTCAGCACGTAATCCGGCATGATGTCAACAAAGGGTACGGGGGAAATCAGAAGACCTGCTACGGTAAGGCCCTCGAAATCGGTGGCGACATTGTCATTATGCTGCACCCCGATTACCAGTACACGCCGCTGCTGCTGACGGCCATGATCTCGATCATCGGCAACGGGCTGTACCCGGTTGTATTTGCCTCGCGTATTCTGGGAAAAGGGGCGTTGAAAGGCGGTATGCCCATGTATAAGTACGTAGCCAACCGCTTTCTGACCCTGACGCAGAACATCCTGATGAACCAGAAACTATCGGAGTACCATACGGGCTACCGGGCGTTTTCGGCGAGGTGCTGCGGCGCTCGACTTCACCCATAACGACGACGATTTCATCTTTGATAACGAGATGATCGCGCAGATTTTCTACAAAGGCTTCGAGATTGCCGAAGTCACCTGCCCCACCAAGTATTTCGAAGAAGCCTCATCCATCAATTTCAAACGCAGCTCCATCTACGGGCTGGGCGTGTTGAAAGTGTCGCTCCTCTACCGCCTCACCCGCTGGGGCCTGATCGACTGGAAAGTGCTGAAGTAAGGGCATGACTTGTTCAGGAATTGCCCTGACACTGTAAAAGGCGTTGCCGCCGGGGCCGGTTACGTTTTCCGGCGTAGTCCAGTCTGTTTCAAGTATTTTTTCAGAAGGTTGGAAAGAGCTTCCTGAGTTCTTCCGGGGTGGGCTGACTTCCATATTGGCATAACTCAAAGGCTTCGGCGTATTTAATGCTGCGGCCTTTTTCGGGGCCATATAGCTCGATGAGCCGGTTGCGGTACTTGTCGGCCACGGCGGTGTTGCGGCTTTGCAAGAACGACAGGATATAGTCCTGCCGTTGTTTGTCTCCCTGCGGTACATTGGGCAGCGTACGGGCCTGCCACGAATCTTTGTCGGCAAATTGCGACGGAATGGCCCGCAGGCACTCCCATTTTTTCTCGGCGGCGGCATCGATGCCCACCACAATCGAGGGCTCGAAGGGGTAGGGCCGCTGAAAGTTGTCGGAGTAATACAGGAACACCGGATTTTTCTTGGTTGGGGGCGTGTCGGGCGTGAAAAAGGCGGCGGCAACCACCACCGAAGCGTCCTGTACCAGTTCGCCGGTGTAGCGATGGTCGGGGTGGTAATCGTAGGGGCGGTGACAAAGCACAATGTCGGCCTGCCACT
>CAVVQL010000021.1:0-33338 GCA_963750355.1 uncultured Cytophagales bacterium
CATGGTGTACCCGGTGGTGAATATCAAAGGCAAAAACAGCAGTGAATCGCTGCTTCCCGAATGGCGTAAGTTTCTGGTCAACAATCCGTACCGAACCTTAACCGAATGGCTCGACACCACCAGCGGCGATAATAAGCAGGCAAACATATCGGCAGAAGAAGCCAGGAATATCCTGCAACGACTGTCATTGAAAGCTTACGAAGGGGCTTATAAACTGATGCTGATCTGGCTACCAGAGCAGATGAACGCCACCGCCGCCAACGCCTGCTAAAGGTGCTGGAGGAATCTCCCGAACATACGCTCTTTCTTCTGGTAACCGACCAGCCCGACAAACTACTGATCACCATTCTGTCGCGTACCCAGCGGGTGCCGGTGCGTAACTTTACCGACACGGAAGTAGCCACTTACCTGCGGCAAACGCTCAATTTCGACGAAACACGCGCCCGGCGTATTGCGTACCTGAGTGACGGCAACATGGCGCAGGCCCTGCAACTGGGCCAGTCGAAAGGCGATGAGCTGGCAAGTAGCGGGCAGCATACCTGGTTTGCCGACTGGATGCGGGCCTGCTACCGGCAGGATCTGACCGCGCTGGTAAAGCAGGCCGACGACTTCGATAAACTCCCCAAAGAACGCCAGAAGAACCTTTTCGACTACAGCCTGCGCCTTTGCCGCGATCTGTTCCTGTGGCAGCAGGGCGCCGAGCAACTCCTGCGGCTGCCCGACGATGAGTTGAGTTTTGTCCGTAATTTTGGGAAAGTGCTGAAACCCGACCTGATTGAACGGATGGTGGGCGACCTCAACGAAGCTGCTTATCACCTTGAACGGAACGCCCGCGCCAAAATGATCCTGCTCGATCTGTCTTTAACCTTTACAAGGCTGATTAAACGCTAGTTGCAGGCTGGTTGTCGCCTGCCTAAAAGAGATACCTATGCCTGCTGCCCTGAGCCCCGACCTGAAACGAGCGATCACCTACCTACCCGATAAGGAGAAAGATAAACTCCTGCTCCGGCTGATTGGCAAAGACCCTATTCTGACCGAAAAACTGGAGTATGAACTGGTTGAAAATAAAAGTACGCTCGATCACCGGCGGCAGCTGATCCGCGACTTAACCGACCGGACAGCGCGGCTCAGCCAGGATTCGGTCGGCTGGATGATGATGGACATGCGGACCATCAGTGGTTATATTACCCGGCATGTGAAAGTAACCAAGGACACATACGGCGAAGTGGACCTGACCATCTATATGCTCAGCAGCTTCTTCGACCATCACGCTGATCTGCTGCAACGACTCGGTAGCCGGACTGAAAAATGTGCCCTCTACGTGGCCAAACGCACCGACGCCATCCTGAAAAAGCTGAACAAACTGGACCCGGACTATTACCTGGAGTTTGAAGAAGCCATGAACAAACTGCTCAGGTACGTTCATCAGACCGCCCCCGCCCACTACGCCCGGCAGCTGGATACGCCAACGGAGTGGCACCGGTAAGGCTGAACGATGTGTCCTGAATAATTAAGTTTTGTTACTTTCTCGTGTGCGCGAGCCAGCTTTGCCCTATGCTTCACTATGCCCACAACAACCCCACTTTCAGCCTATACTCCAGCCTGACTACTAGCTCTGCGAATCAGTGTAACAGGCTTTCAGAGGGCCAGTAGGCAGGCTGGAGTACACATTGTTTATTTCAGAATTGGCCCAATTACGTTTTTCCAAACCTCATAGCCCTCTGGGGTCATGTGCAGGCTGTCGGCCACAAACAGTTCGGGGCGGGGCTGCCCATTGGGGCTTAGCATGGGCGTATACACATCGGCATATGACGTGTTTCGTTGCCCACTCAGAAATTGCTTAATCATCCGGTTGGCCTCGGCGGCTACGGGCATTGTTGCCCGCCGGGCTGGGCTGGGCTTCACCGCAATGTAGGTAATAGTTGTGTTGGGAAGTTGCTTGCGGACCAGCGTAAAAAACGTCATAAACTGATTGTACAGGTCTCTGGCGGTCATTTTAGACTGCCCAATGTCGTTGTCGCCCGCGTAGAGTACAACTTGTTTGGGTCTGTAAGGCAGAATAACGCGGGGCATATACCGGATCACATCGCCCAGCGTCGAGCCGCCGAACCCACGCTGGATAATGGGCTTACCCGGAAACGCTTCCGTTAGCCCAGGCCACAGCCGGATCGATGAACTGCCTACAAACAGGATGCCATCGGCGGGTGGGGGCGTGATTTTATCCTGGGCTTCAAATGCCGCAATGTCGGCCTCATAGTTGGTTTGGGTTTGCTGAGCCAGCGTTGGCAGGGTCAGCGTCGTCAGCATAAATGCCAGCGAAAAGAGCGTATTTTTCATCAGTTAGTAAATTTGATTTGTAGGTTCGGTTGTCTCGGCGTAGCCCCTAAATCCCCTCAAGGGGATTTAGGGGCTACGCCAATGTGAACACACTTCTAAGACACGGTACAACTCTAAACGTTTAAACAAAGGGCACTACAGTTTCCAGCTTCATACCACGCGACCCTTTGATCAGCAGGTACGTATTGATCATGGGGTTGTCGGCAATCCAGTTATGGAGTGAAAACTTGTCGGGAAAGTAATAGGCTTTGGGTAGGGCGGGCAGGGCGTATTTCATGTCTTTCCCGGCCAGAATAACCAGGTCGAACCCCTGTTCGGCGACCAACCTGCCCAGCGCGGCATGTTCGGCGGGGCTTTCCTCGCCGAGTTCGTACATATCGCCCAGCAACACGGCTTTGCGCGGAGCGGGCCCATTGCCGGGGTGACTCTGGCCAAACTGCCGGATAGCCGCCGCCATTGAACTGGGGTTGGCATTATATGCGTCGAGCAGGATGGTATTGGTCCCTTTCACCACTACCTGTGATCGGTTGTTGGTTGGGTTATACGCGGCTACGGCTTCATTGGCGTCGGCTTCTGGTACTCCGAAATAGGCGCCGATGGCCAGGGCGGCGGCCACGTTTTCAAAGTTGTAGCGGCCGGGCAGGTGCGTTTGTACGGTGGCACCACCGGCTGTTCGATAAACCGCGACGGGCGCTTCAAGGAGTAGTTCAGGCTGATGATCGGCCAGATAAAAAACGGTTTCGGCAAACGACCGTTCGGCATGCATGGCCATCAGGGTCTCATCCTGCGCATTGACGAAAACGGTTCCGCCCGTTTCGGCCAGGTAATCAAACAGCTCGCCTTTGCCTTTCCGTACCCCCGCCAGGCCGCCAAACCCTTCCAGATGCGCCTTGCCAACGTTGGTAATCAGGCCGTGGGTTGGTTCGCAGATTCGGCTCAGCATCGCGATCTCCTGCTGGTGATTAGCGCCCATTTCCACGATAGCCATCTGGCAGGTGGCCGCGTTCATGCGGAGCAGCGTCAGCGGTACGCCAATGTGGTTATTGAGGTTGCCATTCGTTGCTTCGGTGGCGTATTTACGACTCAACACGGCCGCAATCAGTTCTTTCGTGGTGGTTTTGCCGTTGCTGCCTGTAAGGCCAATGACCGGGCAGGTGAACAGGTGGCGGTGGTGACGGGCCAGCTCCTGAAGGGCGGTCAGGGTATCCGGCACCAGCAGGCAACGTGGGTCGGCAGCAGCAACAGCCGGGTCGTCGACAACGGCGAAACTGGCACCGGTAGCCAGGGCCTGCAAGGCAAATTCGTTGGCGTTGAAATGGTCGCCGCGCAGGGCGATGAACAGGCAATTGGGGGTAATTTGCCGCGTATCGGTGGATACACCGCTGCAAGTCAGAAACTTATTGTAGAGGAGGGTTATTGATGTCATAAGTGGCCCCTTATTTCGTTCAAAAGTAATGATGAAAAACTGGTTTACGGTCGTTCTGTGTCTGTTGGTTACCTGGGGTATTGCCGTTCGTGGCATGGCCCAGCGTATCTCGTTCGAATACGATCAGCGGGCCCTGGTAACTGTAGCCGCACGGACCTTACCCAACGCCTGGGCCGGGGGGCTCAACAGTTGCCAGTTCAACACGCTGCTGCTCAATGACGACGCCCGCCCCGATCTGGTGGTGTTCGACCGGACAACGGATAAGATCAGTACGTTTCTGGCGGCTACCGATGCCAGTGGCGCGTTTGTCTGGCAATATGCCCCGCAGTACGAGCAGCAATTTCCAACGCTGATCAACTGGCTGGTACTGGTCGATTATGACGGTGATGGCCGTAAAGACCTGTTTGCGTCGGCTCCGTCGGGCGTGCAGGTGTGGCGTAATGTGTCGGCTTCCGGTGCGTTACGCTGGCAATTGATCGCCTCGCCCATTTATCAGGAAGGGCTGTCGGGCCGCACAAACTTATACATAGCCGGACTGGATACCCCGGTTATTCAGGACTATGATGGCGACGGGGATGTAGACATTGTTGCCTTTGATGTGGGCGGCGATATCGCTGTGTATTACCAGAACATGAGCAGGGAGCGAACCAGCACGGTTGCGCCCGTCGGTCTTGATTTCAAGCGAACCGGGTTCTGCTGGGGCAATTTCCAGAAGTCGTTCTGCAATGATTTTCAGTTTGGTACCAATTGCAACGCCGATGGGGGGCGAATAGGGGTACCCAACGCCCGGCCGCTGCATTCGGGTAACTCCATCTCGCTTTTCGATATCGATGGCGACGGGCTGAAAGAACTGCTCTTTGGGTACGTTACCTGCCCCAATGTGGCGGTGTTGTATAACCGGACTGCAAATTCGGCCAAAGCCGATTTTTATAAGTTCGACGTTGATTTTCCCGCAAAGAACCCCGTTCGGCTACCTGCCTTTGCGGCAACGTTTTTTGAAGACGTGGATGGTGACGGACGAACCGATCTGCTGGCCTCGCCGAGTGTGTATAGCAACGACGGCAACGCGTTTGATTTTCGGGCGTCTAACCTGCTCTACCGCAACGCAGGCACGAACGCCCGGCCCGATTTTCAGTACCTTAGGTCCGATTTTCTGCAGGCCGACATGATCGATCTCGGCGAAAATGCGGTCCCGGCTTTAGCTGACCTCGACGGCGACGGTGACCTGGATTTGCTGGTGGGCCATAGCGGAACGTTAGGGGCAAAGGGCTTCCGGGCCGGGTTGTGGCAGTTCGAGAATCGCGGTACGCCGACAAGCCCGGCTTTTACGCTGATTACCACCGATTATCTGGGGTTGACCCAAAGCGATTCGCTGACCAATCTGCGTCCTGTCTTCGCCGACCTCGACGGAAACGGCTCGACCGATCTGGTACTCACGGGTAGTGGGGCGGGTGGGCCGGTCATTCAGTGGTGGCCCAACGGAGCGGATAAAAACGCCCCCGTGCAGTACAGCCGATCGGCCATGAAACCACTGACCGTCCCCAATTCAGTGGGCTATTCCAGCACCGATGCGATCACTTTTACCGACGTTGATGGCGACGGAAAGCCAGATCTGCTCATTGGGGGTTCGGCCGGCAACATCAGCTACCTGCGCAATGCCGGTACACTGCCCGCCCCTGCTTTCCAGCTCCAGACCGATGCATACGCGGGCTTCGGCATCAACCTCCTGGAGCGGAACCCGTCACTGGCAATGCTGGATGTTAATGCCGATGGCCGGGCGGAGTTATTGGTTGCCACGCGGGCCGGTCGGTTCAAGCTGTATCGCCCGGCGGCACAACCCACGCAGCCGGGTACATTGCTCGATACGCTGGGTACGCTGGGTTACCCCGGTATTGGTCTGGCCGTAGCCGCAGGCGACCTTACTGCCGATGGTCTGCCCGATCTGATTGTCGGTACGGCATCGGGTGGGCTGCGGTATATCCGGAATACGTCGGAGAAAACCACCGTGCTGGCCGTTGAAAACCCGGAGGTTACCTGGGTGTTTCCAAACCCCACAGACCGGTTCGTGACCATTCGGCCGCCGCACGCGGGGCGGGTCGAGGTAGTGAGTCTGGACGGGCGTCGGGTGATGGCCTCGCAGTTGGTAACCGGGCAAACCGACGCCCAACTCGATCTGGGTACGTTGCCGGGCGGCGTTTATCTGCTTCGGCTCACTGCCGAGGATAAGCCAACAAAAGGTAGTCGGGTGGTGTTAATTCGCTAAACACGCAACGACTATGAAAAACGATGATGACGATCTGGATTTGCCTATTCCGGAACAGCAAAGCGGCGATATGCCGGGCAATGATGTTAACGGCGAATCGGCTATATACGCCGAATTTGGCTTTGATGGCCATCCCGACAACATGAACCCAGGTACCGAAGAAGCGTCTGACACGATTCTGTACACCGATAATGCCGTGGCAACCGATATGACCGAAATGGTCTCAGAAAGGGCCAGTTATGACAGCGATCTGCCGGCCGACCTGTACGATGACCTCGATACTGTAGATGAGGCAACGATGCAGGCTGATGTGGATCAACTGGCCGATGAAGAAGGCAATGAGGTATAACAGCGCATCAGAAAGTGAGCCAATCCGGTCCTAAAAAGTGTCACTCTGTTGCAGAAGCGACCTTTTTTAGGGCCAGAAAAAGCGGTAGCCTAAGCCGACGGGAAGTGCGGTTAATAATTTCTTAACATTCGGGCCGGTGAACTCCTCCAAACTATAGGCAATTTTGTATCGGCTTACTCTACTGGGAGATGGCGCAACTAACTCACTATCTGTATGTTCGGCTTAGAGACCGGAATTTTCGTTCTTCTGGCCCTGTGCCTGTTGGCGGCTTGTGCCTTTGAATTCATCAACGGTTTCCACGATACGGCTAATGCCGTGGCCACGGTGATCTACACCAATTCGCTTCAGCCCACCCAGGCCGTGGTCTGGTCGGGCATCGTCAACTTCATCGGGGTTATCACCGGGGGGGTGGGCGTGGGCATGAGTATTGTCAACCTCTTGCCGGTCGAACTGCTCATCGACCAGAACGTTTACCACAGCATCGCCATGGTGCTGGCGCTGCTGTTCTCGGCCATCATCTGGAACTTCGGTACCTGGTATTTTGGCCTGCCTGCTTCCAGCTCCCACACCTTGATTGGCGCCATTATTGGGGTAGGGTTGGGCTATGCCCTGCTGCCCGAAAACACCCTGGGCGTGGCCGCCGTGAACTGGGATAAAGCCAAAGAGGTGTTTGCCGCCCTGCTGCTCTCGCCGCTGATTGGCTTCAGCCTGGCCATCATTCTCATGTTTACCTTACGCCGGGTACTAAGCAAATCGCTGCGCAAGCAAATTTTCGATGAGCCAACGCCAGGACAAACCCCACCGGGTTGGGTGCGGATTCTGCTGATCATCACCTGTACGCTGGTGAGCTTCTTCCACGGCCGCAACGACGGGCAGAAAGGCATTGGCCTGGTGATGCTCATTCTGATTGGAATTTTACCCACGTACTTCGCCATCGACACCCGGCTTAACATCAACGAGTTGCAACCCGATCTGGCGGTTGTTCAGCAAAAGGTAGGGATGATCGACAAACGCCAGCTGTCGAAGGTGGATCTCGACCGAATTCAAGCGATCGATGCCAGTCTGGCCAGTTTGCAACCGGCCATTACAACCGGTGCTTATGACCAGAAAGACGC
Source organism: uncultured Cytophagales bacterium (assembly GCA_963750355.1). Classification (GTDB taxonomy): domain Bacteria; phylum Bacteroidota; class Bacteroidia; order Cytophagales; family Spirosomataceae; genus Fibrella. The sequence goes on from CAVVQL010000021.1 coordinate 7,491, forward strand.
CATTCAGATTCGCAAAGCGTTGCTGACCATCAGCAGCAATACCCGTAAGCTCATGGATAGCGACGCCGTGAAGCTCAGCGCCGAAGACAGGTCAGTACTCTCCAAGTCGGCCACTATCGAAGAGGAGGGTCTCCGGAGGTTCACCGACCATGCCCCCTTCTGGGTGATTCTGATGATCTCCCTTTCGCTGGGCTTCGGCACCATGATTGGCTGGAAACGCATCGTGGTCACCGTGGGTGAGAAAATCGGTAAGTCGCACCTGACCTACGCCCAGGGCGCCTCCGCCGAGCTGGTAGCGGCTGCCACCATTGGTCTGGCCTCGGGGCTGATTCCGGGGTTCAAGGCACCAGTCAGTACCACCCACGCCCTTTCATCGGGCATTGCCGGCTCGATGGTTGCCAGCAAAGGAATTAAGAACCTACAGGCTAAAACTGTGCAAAGTATAGCCCTGGCCTGGGTGTTGACACTGCCCGTTGCGGTTTTGTTGTCGGCCACGCTCTTTATGCTCTTCCGCTGGATCATGGGCTAACCCAGCCTACGAATTGGTGCCCTGAGGTAACAACGAAGCAATCGCTTTGACTGTCTGGGCTGCTGTTCAGCTGGGTGCAGGTGCTGGCTCAGCAACTCGCCATGCCTATACTCATGAGGCATGGCTACGGGCTCTGATCTATGCGTAGCCCTGCTTTTCGGAGCGAAAACGACATCACGCTGCGCTGAGAAATACCGAGTTTGCGTATATTGGCTTGCCATTGACGCCGTTGCCTATGCCTACTCGTTTACTCACGTACCGGTATTTATTAGCTCTGTCACTCCTAGCCGGGCTAACTATTGGGGGGCAGGTGCTGGTACAAAGGCAGTTAAGCAGACAGGAAAACGACTCGCGGCTGGTAAATAGCGCGGGCAGGCAACAGGCTCATGGTCAGACTATTGTCAAGGATGTGCTGCTGTTGACGACGGCCCCGTCTATGATTGATTCCCGGCAGGTGAGGGCCGATCTGACGCAGGTGCTGACCAACTGGGAACGGTACCACAACGAGCTCAGCACGGGCCAACTAACTGAACCAGCTTCGTTGCATGTCAACAGCGACACCGTTCAGACTATGTTCCGAGCTATTGAACCGCACTTTGAAGCCATTCGGCTCGAAACCCACTACCTACTCGACCAACAGGGGCTGACGCCCAAAGAGAAAGAGCAAGCCGTTGATGCCATATTGGCCCATGAACGTCAGTTTCTAAGTCAGATAGACCGGATTACACGGCAGTATCAGCACGAGGCCCAGCAGAAAATAGAGTCGCTGCGCAGCATTGAACGGGCGCTGATGCTGATTACCCTGCTGGTGCTGGTACTCGAAGCGCTGTTGCTGTTCAATCCGGTGGTGCGGACCCTGCGTGCTACGTTCGCTCAGTTGGTAGCTACCCGTCAACAAACCGAGCAGGCAAACGTGGCGTTGCTGGCCTCGAATGAAACGCTTAAAAAGATTCAGCAGCAGCTACTACGCGAATTGGGGTTGCGCCACCAGCAGCAACTAACTGAGCAGCGAATTCGGATGACGTCGCTGGTGGAAGGGCAGGAAGACGAGCGCCGTCGCCTCTCCCGCGATTTGCACGATGGCATCGGACAAATGCTGACCGGCCTGAAATTGCTGGTGGAAAATATACGCTCAGTGCATTTACTGCCAGCCAATGAACAGCATATCTACACCACGTTAAAAGGGCTGGTGGTCAAGGTTATTCAGGAGACGCGGCAGGTGTCAAACAAGCTGATGCCCCCCGTACTCAGCGATTTTGGGTTAGAACCAGCCCTTCGCCACGCTGCCGAACAGTTGGTTCAACAAACAGGACTGACCATCCGGGTGCTGTCAACAGGGGCCGACACCCGCCTGGAGCAGAGTGTCGAAATAGGCCTGTATCGGATTGCCCAGGAGGCCCTGACCAACGCGATCAGGCATGCCGACGCTTCAGAGATTGACATTGAATTGCGCATCCGCGAAAATCGACTACTGCTGGCCGTTACCGACAACGGACGAGGGGTTGGCCCAGCCCAGGGAGACGCCGTTGTTAACGGGCAGGGGCTGCATAACATGCGCCAGCGGGCCCGGTTGATGAATGGCGTATTCCGGCTAATCTCCCAACCTGGCCAGGGTGCCCGCATTGTCATAACCATCCCGCTGAATGCCACGATAACCGAAGTACAATTGCCGGTTGTTGCCAAAAAAGTGACCGTATAGCCCTACCGGTCTACTTCGCCCATCACCAGGTCGAGCGAGCCAATGACGGCCACCAGGTCGGCCAGCATCCCGCCCCGGCTGATGTCGGCAATGACGGATAGGTTATGAAATGAGCAGGATCGGCAGTGAACGCGAACCGGAACATCGGAGCGTCCATCGGTGCGGAAGAAAAACCCTAGTTCGCCCTTCGCGCTTTCACCCCGGAAGTAGTAATCGCCTGCTTTTGGCCGAATCTTTTTGGGAACCATCGCCTGCGGGTTGTAATCGGGCGTCCGTTTATAGTCCGTGGTGAGCCGGTCGAGGCATTGCTCAATGATGCGCAGTGATTCCCGGCATTCCCGTACGCGCACATAGTTTCGGTCCCAGCAATCGCCTACCGTACCAACCTGCCCGGTGCCGATGGGGATATCAAAATCCAGCTCAGGGTATACTGAATAGGCATCGACCCGGCGGAGGTCATATCGAAGTCCCGAACCGCGCAACACGGGGCCGGTGCAGCCATAGTCAATAGCCACCGCCAGAGGCAACACCCCCACATTGGCCGTGCGTTTAATGAAAATTTCGTTGTCGATCAGTACCTCCTGCAATTCTACCAGCTTGGGCTTAAGGTACTGAACAAACTCGCGGCAGCGTGCTTCAAAGCCAACGGGCAGGTCGTAGAACAAGCCGCCAATCCAGATGTAGTTATAAAGCATCCGGGCTCCGCTTACCCATTCCAGCATCCGCTGAATGTGTTCGCGGTCGCGCATGAGCCACAAAAAGGGGGTAAACGCTCCAATGTCCAGCCCATACGTACCGATGGCCACAAAGTGCGAGGCGATCCGGTTGAGTTCGGCCACCAGCACACGGATGTATTCGGTCCGTTTCGGAATGTCATTTTCAATGCCCAGCATCCGCTCAACGGCCATTGCCCAGACATGTTCGCCGTTCATGGCCGCCAGGTAATCGAGCCGGTCGACGAATGGGATGCTCTGGTTGAAGGGCAGGTTTTGCGTGTGCGCTTCGAAACAGCGATGCAGATAACCGAGGTGGGGAACCACGTCCATGACAATTTCGCCACTGGTTACTATTTCCAGCCGCAGCACGCCGTGGGTACTGGGGTGCTGCGGGCCCATGTTCAGAATTAGCTCCCCTTCGCCGAGTTGTTCCGGCGCATAGACGTTCGGCTCCGAGGCCCGGAAGTGGCCGGGGCTATATTCGTACTGAATACGGGAGATGGTTGGCTGTTCTGTTGTCATGGCTGCACAAAAGTAACAGCCATTCGAGGGTAATCTGTTCGACCTGAGTCAAGAGATAAAACAAGCATCGGCGCAACGGGTTACTTGGGTACATCTGCTGTTCTAAGTCCAGAGTCTTTACCTATGAGAACGTATTCCTTTTTGGTCCTGCTGATCGGTCTGGCCGCCTGCAATCGCCCTCAGTCTTCGGGGCAGACAACAGCGAAGACCGATTCGCAGGCGGATACAATGAAGTCATCGGCCGCCAAAACCAGTTTTTACGCGACCAAAACACCGGCTTACGACGGCATCGGCCAGGTATACATGGGCCGGGAAATTGCGCAGGTGATGGGCCATTTGGGAGCCGAATGGCTCGAACGGCCCGAGCGCGAGCAGGAAGAACGAACCGACCTGCTGCTTACCATTCTGGACCTGAAACCAACTGACGTAGTGGCTGATATTGGGGCCGGAACCGGTTATTTCAGTTTCCGGCTGGCTCGCGCTGTTCCGCAGGGTAAAGTGCTGGCGGTCGATATTCAGCCTGAGATGATCGACTACCTCAACGAAGGCAAGAAGAAGCAGAATGTAACCAATGTAGAGCCGGTCCTGGGCACGATCACCGACCCAAAGCTCCCCGCCAACAGCGTCGACCTGGCCCTGATGGTCGATGCGTACCATGAGTTCTCGAATCCCCGCGAAATGGGCGTAGCCCTGGTGCAGTCGCTGAAACCGGACGGACGCATCGTGCTGGTTGAGTACCGCGCCGAAGATCCGAACGTACCCATCAAGGAACATCATAAGATGAGTGTGCTGCAGGCCAGCCGCGAAATGACGGCCCTCGGCCTCAAACTCATCAAAAACGACAGCCGCCTCCCCCAGCAGCACGTGCTGATTTTCGGAAAGAAGTAGGAGGAAAGTTTCAGGTTTCAAGTGCTTCGCTTATCACCTTAATTGCTGGTGTAGCAGCGCACTTGAAACTTTTTTTTCTCCCCTTTCCAACCAATCGATGGTTAGGCTGCACTTTGTCGTGTAGCTCCGGGGTGCCGGACCATTGAAAAGCATGTTTCGCCTGGCCACTTTACCTGATATATCTGAACGCGAGTTAGTCGAGCGATGCCTTGGCGAAGTGACGGCCGAGCGTCGGGCGGCACAGCGAACATTGTACGAGCGGTATAAACGGGCAATGTATTCAACCGCCTACCGAATCACCAATGATCAGGATCATGCCCACGACGCATTGCAGGATGCCTTTGTCGAAGTATTCAGACACCTTAACCAGTTCAGCTTTCGATCTACGCTGGGTGCCTGGATAAAAACCATCGTGGTGCGGCAGGCCATTCGGAAGCAACAACTCGAGGGTCGTTTTGAAACACTCGACGGCACCCGACACGATCAGCCCACCGCTTTATCAGATACATTGACCGGGGCAGAACTGGACACGGCTATCCGATCACTGCCCGACGGAGCCCGGACGATTTTTTTGCTGGTTGAAGTGGAAGGATACACGCACCACGAAGTTGCCACCATGCTGGGCATTGCCGAAGGCACGTCGAAATCGCAGGTTAGCTACGCCAAAAAATTACTTAGACAGCGGCTATCATGAACGATCTCTTAGCAAGACTGCCCGAATATGAGCCTCGCCCCGACCTCTGGAACCGGATTGACGCTGATCTTGACACCGATGAGCGATTGGCAAAGGCCCTTTTCGATCTCCCTGCTTTTGAGCCTGACATTGACTTGTGGGCACGAATCGACGAGGCGCTGTCTGGGGCTGAACAAGGTCCAGACGAATCGCCTGTTGTAGCCCACCCCACTTCTGAATCTGTGCATACTCGCCGCCTGGGTCAGCGGTTGGGTCAGGCACATTGGCCGACTTGGCAAATTAGCGTTGGCATAGCCGCTGCCTGTCTGCTTGTGCTGGGTACATGGCTAATTACTTCACCCAGCCAGCCAGCCGAACGCATCGAATATGCCGTGGAGCAACAGGCAGATTGGGCCGCTGCTGAACCAGAACTGGCCACTGATAGCCCTGCTGACCAACGCGCTGAGGAGTTCATCAACCGTCAGTGTGAAGAAGCGGCTCTGGCATGTCAGCGGCCAGAAGTGCGCGAACTCCGGGCGCAACTGGGCGAACTCTCTGTTGAACAGAACCGCCTGGCTGCTGAACGTCAACGGTTTGGTGATGATCCCGCCCTGGTGCGGGCGCAGGTAAAAATTGATAATCAACGGGCCGACGTAACTAAAGAACTCATAACGCTCCTGCGATCATGAACCGACTCTTTCTCTTTTTTCTGCTGTGGCTTCCGCTGCCAAGCCGGGCGCAAACGCCGGTTCAGGTGGTGACGAAGGTGGTGGAAAAAGACCTGCCTTACACGGCGGGGCAACAAATCCGAATCAACGCCCAGAAAGCAGACGTGACCGTCCGGGGCTGGAACCGCCCAACTGTTTCAATCCGGCTTCGACTGGTGGCTAAACACCCCGACAGGTCGGTGGCCGAGCGCGAAGTGGCGTATCATGACTACACACTTCAGGCCAATGGAAACGCCCTCGACCTGTCGAATCGCTTCGCAATTCCGTCGGGGAGCGGTAAGGCGCAGAGCCAGTTGAAAGCCATGTATGAGGTGAATGTGCCTGAAAAAGCGGTACTGACCATTGGCAATTCATTTGGCGATATTGGCCTTCGCGGATTAGCAGGCGAGGTGACGGTTAAGTTCGAGTTTGGTAAGTTAACACTCGATGATATGGCTGGTAAGCTTACGATCACCTCGAGCTACGGCGATATTGAGGGCCGTACTATCGACGCGGCGCTGACGCTGAAAGCCGAAAAAGCCGACGTATCCCTGCGTGACCTCGGCGGAGCGTGCCGATTATCGAGCCATTATGGCAAACTGACACTACAGCCTAATCCACAAACGCTGAGGGTATTTTCGGTCGATGCGGCACGGGCCGAAACCACGATTCAGACCCGAAGCATCACCGATTTTCGCTACGATGTCATCACCACCTACGCCGACATCCGCGTGCCCGACGGCGTAACCGATGACCTGGGCAAATTCGGCAGCAAGCAGACGTTTACGTATGAGTCCCCCGGCCGAAAAGTAGCGCTGGTTATCCGTAACAGCTACGCTAATGTGCTCATTCAGAGTGATAAATCGTTTGTTAACCGTTAACCGCCACAATCATGTATTCACGCTTAAACTACCTATTGAGTGGACTACTGTGTCTGCTCCTAACCACCCCAACGATGGCTCAGGAATGGTCATTCGGCCCCAAAGCGTACCTCGGCCTGAGCCGGGTGCTGACCGTCGGCGATGAGGCGGTACTGCCCATCGGCTCTGTCAGCACAGTGGCGGATGGCGATGCCACGATAAGTGGGCTGGGTGTTTTCGCCCGCTATGACCGCCCACGCTGGTATGCCGAACTGGATGGTATACAGGGAAAGAGTTATGCGGCCAACCTACAGGTCCAGTCCAGCGTGGGTTCGGCTCCCCTGTACCCCAGCGCCCGCCGCTATGATGCCCGGCTGATCGTGGGTTATAAGCCACTCCCCTGGCTGCGGCTCAGCGCGGGCCTGGTGGGTGTAGCCAACAACTGGAAGCATCGCGACTACACGGCCGACATCGCCCAGCTGGAAGCGCGGGCCCAGGCCGAACAAAACCAGTCGTTTCGGGAGCGGTATCAGGACGAGGCCAACTATTATCGCTTGTCCGACGTGGCAGGCAAGGCATTGAAGCCAAACGTACTCGAAGCGCAGGCGGGAATCGGTGCTGATATCGGCGGCCTGACGCTCGACCTGACCTATAACCCCGGCCTGTCGCCGGTAGTAGACGGCGCAACGTACCTGGGACGTACCTACGCCATTCAGCAGCGATACGCCTTCTGGACGCTGGGAGTCGGCTATAAATTGTTTCCCCTGAAAAAGCACTTGCTGGCACCGCGCAAAAACAAAGCCTACGCCCGTATCCAGCGCGATATTCCATTCATTCGCAACGAGTTCAGCGTGGGCCTGGGGTTGCTGGCCGAAGACCTGAACAGCGAATTTATTTACGAAAATCGGTATACGCATTACGTAGTTCCCCGGTTTGGCTGGACAGCAGGGTTGGCTTTTCAACGCGGCTTGTCGGGATACAAAGCATATGACCCAACTACATACACCTACCGTAATGGTGGATTTTCGGCGAGAAATAAAGTTTCGCTGTTGCTGGGAGCCAAAGTGTTGCTGCTTTATAGCCGCCAGCATCGGATTGGGCTTGGCTTTGGCGCGCAGCTGAGCTATACAGACGGTACTACTGCTGGCAACGGCTCCCGAATGGCGACCGTGAACGGGCAGAATGTACAGATCCCGATACTGAATCTGACCGCTCCTTCCCGCCAAAATCGCTTTCAGGTCACCCAACTGATTAATCTTGATTATCAATTCCTACTCACCGACCGCCTGGCTGTTGGTCTCTGGATTCGTGCTACCGATTTTGGTACGTTCGGCGTGCAGGCGGGGTATCGGTTTTAAGAAAGCAACGCACCATCTGGAGACCGTAGCGACCGCAAACCCCGTGCGTCAGCCATACGAAACACAAAACATAGCAACACCATGAAACCGATCATATTGTTCATTATCTGCCTGTTAACGTATCCCACCCATGCCCAGTCTCCCTTTCGCTTTGAAGCTGAAACGGGCGTTTCTAGCTTTCGTTTGCCTCAACCTTACCGGGCGGGCTGGCACGTTCGGCAGCAGCTGACGGCTTATGTCCGGCCCAGATTGGGCGTGGCGCTTGGCATGGGCTGGGGTGGCTCGGCCAATAATGACCCATTGAGCACGAACTCAAGCCCCTTCGGACGCCCTGATTCCCGCGCTATTCTGGATTACTACAACCGGCAGGAGCGCATGACCGATCTGTCGGCCGTTTGGTTGCCCCTACATACGCGTCGGCACCAGCTTAAACTGCAAGCCGGGATTTCTCTGCAACGGCGTCGGGAAGTGAATGTCGATAGTATCTTTCGGGATAGTTCATCACCTGCCGATTACTACGACGTCTTGCCGACCTACACCGACCAAAGCCGGGTGATGCCGATGGTGGCGTTGGGGTATGATTACCGACTGTCGCCGCGCTGGGCCGTGGGTATCAATGCAGTAGCTTACCTGCCCGCCAACGAAAAAACGATCAGTACATTTGGTCTGCGAACTTCGTATCGGTTCAACATATCCCGCGATTCGCTGGGCATCAGCGACGGATCGGCCGAACCGCTGAGATGGGGCCTAAGGGTGGCCGCCAGCCGGGTAGGAGAGACTGGCAGTTCAAACGCGGCGGTGCGCAATGTTACCAAATTTGCCGCTGGACTTTGGGCCGAATACCCGCTATCGCTGACCTGGGCCATGCGGGGCGAGGTCAACTATGCACAGCGCGGTTACCGGACTGATGGGTACCAAACCAGTAGTCGTGGTTTACGGACAAGTAAGGTCAACGCCACGTACCTGGAAGTGCCACTGCTGTTCAGGCACGAAGCCGCTGAACGCTGGCATCTGTACGCTGGTCCCTATCTGGCGTTCCTGTTAAATGGCACATCCCAACCGGAGGGTCAGCCCAGCGTAGTAATCTCCCCGCATATAAATAGCGGCCTGATGCTGGGCGCTGATTATCAACTCAGTAAAACTCTGTCGCTCGATTTTCGCTATCAACGCGATCTACTGCAGATTTCAACAACCCCCTATAACAACAGCTATCACAGTTACCAGCTAGGTGTAAACTGGGTCATTCGTTGAGTGTGTGAACTGGTTGAGATTGGGAGGACTATACAGCAAGCTCATGAGCAGGAGGAAGACGAATGGCCGTATAGACAGTTTCCACAATCTCTTTCAACGCAGTTGGCGTCACGCTGGCGATTTTACCTGCTATCCTTGTCCGTCTGATGGTATGTAATTTATTGCACCGAACGGCACTCACGGCAGGCAGAGAATTTGTTAGTCTTTCGTTAGAAAGGACAATCTCGAAGGCTTCTTCTCTAATTCGGGAGGTGATCGGCACAATCAATAGGTCATTATCCAGCTTGTTTGAATCAGCGTTGCTGACAATTAAAACGGGCCTTACCTTCGATTTGGCTGGTTTATCAGATAGGGGGTAGTCTGCCCACACAATGTCTCCCTGCTCGTAATCAAGCATTTCGTTTGGCATAAAACTCGTCCCAAACGTCGTTCTCGGGGGCTTCCCAGTCTTCCCGAAGCGCCTCTTCAGTCAGTTTCATCCAACCTTCATCATCGGCTTCTTCATTAAGCATTCGCTTAAACTCATGCTGAACAGCGTCGGGCATTTGCTGGTAAATAACCCAGAGCGATCGGGCGGTATTCGTTATGGTGTTTTCCATAGGAATCCAGTTTTGGTACTAACCAAATTTACACGTAAATGGTGTAATGTACCTACGCCAGTTTGCTCTTCCGGAAGCCGTAGGTGAAGTAGATCGCCAGGCCGATTACTAACCAGATGCCGAAAATCTGCCAGTTACTGGCTCCCAGTTCGGTCATCAGGTACAGGTTTGTCAGTACGCCAATGACGGGTAGCAGCGAGAAATTGTACCGGAACCCCTGAACGGCCAGAACAGCCCAAACGCCCCAGAAAACGATCAGCAACGGTTTACTTTCCAGCGTCTGAATCAGGTTGCCGGTTGTTAGGGCGTAGCCCATCACCAGCAATAGCACCGCCCCGATAATGTACTTGCCATTGATGTAGGGCACCTTAAATTTCGACTGGGCCGTAAGGCCCTTAGCATCAAGGAAGAGAATACCCCCGCAGACCATAATAAACGCGAAGAAAGTACCTACGCTGGTCAGGTCAACGAAGAATTTGAGGTCCATAAATAGCGATGGAACCGCCACCAGAAAGCCCGTCACGATGGTGGCGAACGAGGGGGTTTTGTATTTGGGGTGAATCGTGGCGAAGCGTTTCCAGAGTAGTCCGTCGCGGCTCATCGTCATCCAGATGCGGGGCTGGCCCAACTGATACACCAGTAGCGCACTGGTAATGGCCACCACCGCACTGACCGAGATGACGCCCGCTACAAAGTCGAGGTTCACTTTCTGGAACACGTAGGCCAGCGGGTCGCTCACGCCCAATTCTTTGTAATTCACCATGCCTGTCAGCACTAGGGTGATCAGCACATACAGCACCGTGCAGATGGCCAGACAGTAGAGCATGGCGCGGGGCAGGTCGCGTTGCGGATTTTTGCATTCCTCGGCGGTGGTTGAAATGGAATCGAACCCGATGAAGGCAAAGAAGACAGACGCCACCCCACTGAGCACCCCCGCCACGCCGTTTGGGGCAAAAGGCGACCAGTTGGCCGGTTTTACGTAGAAAGCCCCCACGCCGATAACCAGCGCGATCACGGCCAGTTTTAGCACCACCAGGATATTACTGGCCGTGCGCGACTCCTTGATACCGATATACACCAGGGCCGTAATCAGTACCGTGATGGCCCCGGCGGGCAGGTTGGCAATCAGGTGGAAATTGCCAAGCAGGGGGGCGTCGGTCCAGGCCTGCGCCAGTATGCGCGTATTTTCGGGCAGTGTGTCCAGCGACGTACCGGCCTGCCGGGTCTGCTCGACCAGATCGAACGCCCGGTGGGCTGAGCCGTAGTCGGTAGCGAAATATTTGGGGAAAGTGATGCCGAATCCGCTCAGCATGGAGGTGAAATATTCTGACCACGAAATGGCCACTACCATGTTACTGACGGCATATTCCAGGATGAGCGCCCAGCCAATGACCCAGGCAAAAATTTCGCCGAAGGCTACATACGCGTAGGTATAGGCGCTGCCGCTGACGGGCACCGTACTGGCAAACTGGGCGTAACTCAGGGCGGTGAATACACAGGCAATGGCGGTAAACACAAACAGCAGCGACACCGCTGGCCCGCCGTTGTAGCTGGCCAGACCAATGGTGCTGAAAATACCGGCCCCAATAATGGCCGCAATGCCGAAGGAGGTCAGGTCACGAACGCCCAGCGTCTTCACCATTTTGCTGGACTCGCCCGCTGCGGCATCACTTAAAATTTGCGTTACGGTCTTTTTACGGAAAATAGAATCGCTCATGGGGGAGGTAGTGAGGTAGTCTGAAGCAGTTGAAAGAAGTCCTAAGTCTGGAAAGTCTTGAGTGGGGCGTCTGTAGTGCTATGTCTGGAAAGTCGTGGCAGCCATACTGAAAGCACCTTTCCAGACATAGCACTTCTTTCAACTTCTTCAGACTCTTTTACAACTTTACCTTGATGATTCGTTAAAAATAGGCAGAGTTTGCCCTTTTTTGCCAAATGTCTATCCAGATTACCAATCTTTCCAAGCAGTACGGTCAACAGCGGGCCGTGGATGCCATCACGTTTCAGGTCTCGCCGGGCGAGATCGTTGGCTTTCTGGGGCCGAATGGCGCGGGTAAATCCACGACCATGAAAATCGCGACCGGCTACCTCTCGCCCGGTGGAGGGACCGTGCTGGTCAACGGCCACGATGTGCAGACAGACCCAATGGCCGTGCGGCGCAGCGTTGGCTACCTGCCCGAACATAACCCTCTCTACCCAGACCTGTATGTGAAGGAATACCTGCGTTTTGCGGGCGAATTACACGGTATGGGTGGCACTTCGCTAAAAAGCCGAATTGCCGACGTGATTGAGCAGGTAGGGTTGGGCAACGAGCAGGGAAAACGCATTGGTCAGCTGTCGAAAGGCTACCGGCAACGCGTGGGCCTGGCGCAGGCCTTTCTGCACAACCCGCCCGTACTGATTCTCGACGAACCAACCACCGGGCTCGATCCCAATCAGCTTGCCGACATTCGGGAGGTAATCAAAACCGTTGGGCGTGATAAAACGGTGCTGTTCTCCACCCACATCATGCAGGAGGTAGAAGCCCTCTGCGACCGGGTCATCATTATCAACAAAGGCAAGATCGTGGCGGATAGCCCATTGGCACAGCTCCGTGGCCAGATTGCCCAGCAGCTAACCCTCATCGCCGAATTTGAGCAGGATCTGCCAGATGCCAGCACGCTGGGTACGTTGCCCGGTGTGCTATCTGTCGACCACATGAGCACCGGGCAATACCGCCTCACTGCTACCCCCGGCACCGACCTGCGAGCCGCTATCTTCCGCCTGGCGGCCGATAAAGGACTAACCCTGGTGGGCCTTCGCCAGCAGGAAACCTCGCTGGAAGGCGTGTTTAAGGAATTGACGAAGTGAGTTAGGGAGAGTTAATAATGAATAATTTATAATCTACAATGAATAATGGCTTCGCTACTGCACGTTTGGGTGATTAGCGAAGCCCATTATTCATTGTAGATTATAAATTCCTCTCACTCAACTGTAATGGAATACTGCGCAGTAAACGTTTCGTTGGCTGGAACACGTTGAATGCCCTGCTTATTGTCGAACGGGCGCGGTGCCGATGAGGTATCCGCTACGCCCAGCCACGGCTCAATGCAGACGAACGGCGCTCCCGGTTTTGCCCACAGCCCGAGATATAAGAAATCAGCAAAGTCGACGCGAATGGATTGGCTGTTTTTGCGACTTCTGAGGGTTACCCGACGCGAGTTGAGGTCCAGCAGCACCAGCGCGTCATTATCGAACAAATGGGGCGTCAGGGTCAGTTGGCGATTGTCGAGATCAATCCGCTGCATCTCACCGGTCAACAGGCCATCCGGGCCGAGCAGACTGGTCTCCAGGAAGTCGTCCTGCTCAAATTCCAGGTAGTAGTCGGTATAGGCTTCGCCGGGTTGAAACGGCACGTTGAACGCCGGGTGCGCTCCGACCGACATAAACAGGGGATCGGTGCCTGTATTGGCTACCGTGTAGCTACAGGTCAATTCCGGTCCGTTGAGTTGGTAGGCAATGGTGAATAGGAAGTCGTACGGGTAAACGGCTTTGGTGGCTTCAGACGAACGCAGCTCAAACGAGGCTGACTCCGGTTTGGCTTCGGTACAGGTAAATTCCGACGTCCGGGCAAAGCCATGCCGCTTCATAGGGTAGACCTGGCCGTCGACCAGAATCTGATCATTTGCCTGTCCGCCCACGACCGGAAACAGGTTGGGTGCGTGCCAGGGCCATACCGTTGGGTCGGCCTGCCAGAGGTGTTCAGTATCCGTTTGCTGGTTAAAAATGGATATAAGTTCAGCGCCCTGATCACGGATACTGACGCGGAGATATTGATTCTGGAGGGTATGAGTCATGGTTACTACTGCCGGAAGAATATGCAATTGGTAAGTTAACTGTGTAAAAATTGGTTGGTTTTTATAACATTGCCCCTGTGAACCCGTTTAAGGCTTAACCCGCTCAAAAACAGCGTTTGAAAAAAAGCAGGGCGACCGTGTTGCATTAGTGATTTTTTTTACTTTTGCACCCTCAAAAATATTGACATCAAATCAGCTAGATTTCTACTATGTACTGGACTCTCGAATTAGCATCCTACCTTGAAGATGCCCCATGGCCTGCCACTAAAGATGAACTGATTGACTTCTCGATCCGGTCGGGTGCCCCGCTGGAAGTGGTCGAAAACCTTCAGGAACTGGAAGACGACGGTCAACCTTACGAAAGCATTGAGGAAATCTGGCCGGATTACCCTACCAAAGATGATTTCTTCTTCAACGAAGACGAATATTAAAAACGGATAGGGGTAGCTCAAGCTGCTATTGCCTGTTGATCACCTCTCAGGAAGGCCACGTCAATCGAATTGACGTGGCCTTCTTTTTGGCCAGGCCCCCGGTAGCAGTCAGTTTCGGCTTGATTGTGTTAATATGTTGGAAAATAATCGTGCTATTTTTCAAAACGAAAACTAAAAGGCAGCTCAGGGCGTTTACCTTATATCAATCGCAAAAAAAGCCCCGGCACTGGAAAACAGGCCGGGGCTTTTTGCGTATAGGCAATTGCCATCGGTACGCTGACGCTGGGCCTGCGCTAGAAGATCAGGGCTGCCGCCACAAGCACCATACCAACGGGTAAGCCGATCGCAAACCACTTCGAGGTCATCCATTGGGGTACTGTCCAGCCTAATTCTGAGCGGAGGCCGGCGTAGAAGCCCATGCCCACAACCAGGCCACCGAGCAGCCCACCAATATGCGCGGCATTGTCGGCCCCGATACCAAAGCCGATCAGCAGATTCACGCCTACTACAGACAGGGTACTCTTCAACAAAACGGTGCGCACCTGATTGGTAAAGAGATTGGTCAGCAGCAGCCCAAGCAGCACGCCTTCGATACCAAAAATAGCGCCTGATGCTCCGGCACTGACCGCAAGAGTATGCCACCATAGACTCCCAAGGCTACCCGTGAGACCCGTAGCGATGTAAGCGACCAGGAAACGCCAGCTACCCAGCAGCGGCTCGATCAGCATACCCAGGTACCGCAGCGACATCATATTGACGGCCAGGTGAATGATGCCAAAATGCAGAAAGCAGGCTGTCAGTAATCGCCACACCTCACCAGCCCTGGTCAGCACGGTATAATTGGCACCCCAGCGTACCAGATCGTCGCCGGTCGGTTGTATAAAGCTGACGCCCGAGACAACCATCGCGGCATAAACCGCCATGTTCAGCAGCATCAGAATGGGGGTGATCCGGTACCCGGTGCGGGGCGTAAAGACATCGCGCAAACTACCGGGATGGTAAGCTGAAGGCGATTCCTGAGGAGGAGGGGTTGGTTCGGTGGGTGTCATAGGGGAGAGGATTTAAGTTTCAAGTCTCAGGTTTCAAGTTTCAAGTGCTTCGCTTTACAACCGGCTGGCTGGTAATTGAGCGAAGTACTTGAAACTTGAAACCTGAGACTTGAAACTTAGAGTTAAATTCTTACTTCTTCGCCATCACCCGCCAAACGGTGCCTTTCACGGAATCAGTGATGTAGAGCGAGCCATCGGGGCCTTGCGCGAGGCCCATGGGGCGGTGCTTGGCCGAGCCGGGACTGGCCAGCTCCAGCTTACCGGCATTGGCCGTTTTGCCGGGTATGCCCTGCTCGGGTACGCCCGCAAAGTTTTCGGCAAACACTTCGTAATTACCGGAAGGGCGACCGTCTTTGCCAAATGGAATGAAGGCCACGAAATAGCCGCCCTGCATCAGTGGGGCGCGGTTCCACGAGCCATGGAAGCAGACAAAGGCCCCGTTTTTGTACCGGGCCGGGAACTGGTTTCCTGTGTAAAAGAGCAAATCGTTGGGGGCCCAGTGAGCCGGGAAAGCCATAATTGGTTTCTCTTTGCCTGCGCACTGATCCTGTTTAGTGCCATCGCCGCCGTATTCAGGAGCCAGCAGTTTTTTACCGGCGTAGTGGTTATTGAAGCAATAAGGCCAGCCAAAATCGGCCCCTTCCTTCACCATCAAAAACTCTTCAGAGGGCAGCTCGGCACTGACCGAGTCGGTAAACATACCACCCCAGTTGTTCAGGTTATCGCGGCCATGTTGCAGGGCGTAGAGCGTATTCGTAGCCGTGTTCCAGTCCAGGGCTACCGCATTGCGGATACCCGTGGCGTACCGCTTTCCGTCTGCCTGCCGCTGGTTGGTTTTGTTGGCGTCGAACTGCCAGATACCGGCGTAATTTTCGAGCAGCGGGCAGGGCATTTGTCCTTTCGAGCCGGGCTGCCGGTCTTTTTCCTGACAGGCATTTGAGGGAGCCCCGAAATTGACAAACAGCCGTCCATCGGGCGAGACCGCCAGTGACTTACTGGCGTGCTGGCGTTGCAGGGTCAGGCCAACCACGATCGGTTCGGCCACGGCATCGGCCATTACTTTGCCGTTAGTGAGCTTGTAGCGGTACACCGACGTATCAGACGAGGCGTAGAGGTAGCCGTTGGCGATGGCGGCTCCTGTGCCGGTATTGGTACCAAACATGACGGTTTCTTCGGCCCGGCCATCGCCGTTGGTATCGCGCAGTTGCACAATGCCTTTGCCATCTTTCAGGCGCTCAAGCTTAACAAATACCGTACCCGTGGTTGGGTCAACGGCCACGTGGCGGGCCTTGCCAATGTTGTCGGCAAATACCAGGGCACTGAAACCGGGGGCCAGTTTCAGCCCCCCGTTATCTTCATCGGCACGTATAACCTGTGTCGTGACCGTTTTTTTGCCTGGCTTCCCAGGTTTGGGCGTAGCGCTGGTTTGCAAACTCAGCAGGGCTACTGGGAGAAGTAATAGCGCAGTTTTCATCGAAAGGAGATTATCTTATGAACAGGGTAATAACCATTTACAGAACGGCGAAGTTAAGCAGCTACGGCTAATTCGTTTTCCCGTTGGCCGTAACACCCTAATCCAGGCAAGCGTATGAATACGAAACCCAGGCCCGACGAAACCGAACAGGATCTGCCCGACAGCAATACACTGGGCGGCACCACCAGTACCGGCGCTGGCCCCGACGGTGACGAGGGGGCCGTTCCACCGCCCGAAACCATTGGCCTTGGTCATGACGAGCTGGACAAGGCCGACGGCGTAGCACAGCGGGTGGCAGAGCGAAATCTGGAAAAAGAGCCGGGTAAACTATCTGGGTGGAGAATACAGGAAATCAGTCGTCACTTTTGCTTTAGCTAGAGCAACCGGCAGGCGGCCAACGGAATAAGCTCCGGTATGGTCCTAAGCCCGCCCTGGTTGACAATTATGCGTAAACAGACCCTACTGCTGGTTAGTTTGTGCGTTGGCCTGTCTGGATTTGACCGGCCGACGTATGCCCAGACCGACCTGCCCCGCCTTGACCTGGCAACCCTGACCACGCCTGCCAACTGGCAACGGGCTGGTGGTATCACCGCAACGCCCGATGGCCCCGCGCTTAAAGTGAAGCAAGGCAGTGAGGCGATCCTGGTTAGTTCGGGAAAAGAGCCCCTGACATTGGCCACCCCGGCGAGCGATTTCTCGCTTCAGTTCGATGCCCTGTTAACGGTCGGTGCCGACGCGTCGCTCCAGTTGCCGAATGGCGAACTGCTTAGCCTCGATCGTTCGCGGGATATAATCCCCCTGCTGAAAGCACCCGGCCTCTGGCAAACGATCCGATTGGACTACCGCGCCGATAATAGCCTGATGGGGCCGACACTCGAACGCCTGATCGTGAACGGCGTCAGCGTGCGTGAAGGGTACAGACTGGCGCGTAAAGCGGCCGCAGCAAAGCCCGTTCAGTTATTGGCACAAAATGGTTCACTGGCCGTTCGGAATGTAGCGTACCGGTCGCTGGAGAACCGCCGAGTAGCCAACTGGGCCGGACCGCTGAATTATAAGCTCTATGGAGAAAGCATCGAAACCCGCGACGCACTAGCCGGAAAGACACCCGTCAAATCAGATACAGCCAGCCGGATCAGCTACAGCGTAGGGTATGGCCGGTCGGGCCGGTTTGCCATACTGTTCGATGGCAGGCTCAACGTACCTACAGCAGGCGACTACCAACTCGACCTTGTGACGGGCGGCGTGGCTGGCCTTTGGGTCGATGGCAAATCAGTCATCCCGATGGGATATAGTGAACTAGGTGGGGCGAGGACCCACACCATGCCGTTGACTGCCGGTACCCATACTGTAGAAGTAATGTATTCGCGCTCGTGGCCACGGCCGGGCCTGGGGCTATTCATTAGTCAGGCGGGCACGCGGCCACAGGCCCTGCATGCCGACGGATCGGTGCCAGAGTTTTCGCCGCCGGGCCAGGTGACCGTTCAGCCCGAAGCGCGCCCCACCATGATCCGGTCGTTTGTTCAGCTCCCCGGCGAGTCGACCAAACGGACCAAAGCCCTGTCGGTAGGCAGCAGTTCGGGCATGCACTATACGGTCGATCTGGATCAGATGGCCCTGCTAATGGCCTGGAAAGGGGATTTTGCCAATGTCACAGAAATGTGGTATGAGCGCGGCGAACCGCAATTGCTAAAGCCAATGGGTACGGTAATCATGCCCTCGCCCCGCCCGGCTTTTGCCCTGCTGGCTACTGATAAAGCCCCCTGGCCCGACAGCCTGACCGAGGATGTGCTGACGTACAGTGGCTTGATTCTGGGCAAAGACGGGTCGCCGACTATGGAGTATAAACTGGCCGGAATGACCATTCGTGAACGCATTCAGCCCACCGGAAACGGGCTTGAGCATACGTTTTCCCTAACGGGAAAGGAATCGCCTGCCCAGCCGCTGTACTGCCGTCTGGCCGCCGGAAAGACCATTGACGAAGTAGCCAAAGGCCTCTACGCCATAGACGACCGGAGCTACTACGTTCGGGTCGATCCTAAAGCGAAGGTGACGGTACGGCAAACGGGCAATCAGCAGGAGCTGATAATGCCGGTTTCAGTGCCAAACGGCGCTGGCACGGTGCAGTACACGCTCGAATTTTAGGTATGGCACCACTCTCCTGGACTGATTTCGCTAAGGTCGACATGCGACTGGGGACGATCACTGTCGCTGAGCCGTTTCCGCAGGCCCGCAAACCGGCCTACAAACTGACCATCGACTTTGGGACTGAGGTGGGTGTTAAACGTACATCAGCCCAGATCACCACGCTCTACCAACCCGACGCCCTTATTGGCAGGCAGGTAGTGGCGGTGGTTAATTTTCCGCCCAAACAAATTGGCCCGTTTATGAGCGAATGCCTGGTCTTGGGCAGTGTTGCCCCCGACGGAACCATAACCCTTTTAACGCCTGAACGCCCCGCCGAAAATGGGCTGCGCATCGGATAACAACCTAAACCTATAAGGTTTCCAAAAACCTTATAGGTTTGAGAATACTATAAAGCTCATGAAAAAAGGCATACTACGTTTAACCGCGCTATGTGCGCTTGCACTCCTTCACTCGCTCGCTTTGGCGCAGGGTAAACCGCCCGGCGAAGAAGATTACTACCGCATTGTTACCCTGCCAATTCCCGATGGGCTTCAGCTCGAAGTAGGCGGCATGACCTCGCTACCCGACGGACGGCTGGCCGTCAGTACCCGGCGCGGCGATGTCTGGTTCATCGGTAACCCGTACATGCAGGGCAGTCGGCAGCCGACGTTCAAGCGGTTTGCTACGGGCCTCCACGAGCCGCTCGGCCTACTGTACCGCACCTCAGGGCCGTTTAAAGGTGAGCTGTTTGCTACCCAGCGGGGCGAGGTTACGCGCCTCATCGATACAGACGGCGACGAGATTGCCGACGAATACCGCTCGTTTTACAAATGGCCCCTGTCGGGCAATTACCACCAGTACAGCTACGGCCCGGTTACCCTGCCCGACGGCGATATGGTCATCACCCTCAACCTCGACTGGATCGGGAAGGGGGCCAGTCAGTCCAAATGGCGCGGGTGGATGCTTAAGCTGAATGATAAAGGCGAAATGACGCCCTGGGCTACGGGTCTGCGGTCACCGGCGGGTTTTACCGCCCTGCGCGATGGCAGCATTTTCTACGCCGAAAATCAGGGCGACTGGGTTGGCTCGGGCCGCGTAACGCATCTGGAGAAAGGTGATTTTGCGGGTAACCCGGCTGGCCTACGCTGGTCGGGCGAAGCGGGTTCACCTCTGAGCCTGAAACCGGAGGACGTACCCAGTACCGGTAAGCCGATGTATGAGGTAGCCAAAACGGTGAAAAACCTGAAGGTTCCCGCCGTCTGGTTTCCGCACACGCTCATGGGCATTTCCACCTCCGACATCAAAGAAGACACCACAGGCGGGGCCTTCGGTCCCTTTTCGGGTCAGCTCTTCGTGGGCGACCAGGGCCACAGCAAAGTCATGCGAATGAGCCTTGAAAAGGTAGCTGGTGAATGGCAGGGAGCCTGTTTCCCCTTCCGCGAAGGGCTTCAGTCAGGAATCATACGCCTGCTTTGGGGGCAGGACGGCTCCATGTTTGTGGGCATGACCAGCCGAGGCTGGGCCGCAACCGGTAGATCGCCGTTTGGGGTGCAGCGCCTGGTCTGGACGGGCAAGATGCCGTTCGAGATGAAAACCATCCGTTCGAAACCGGATGGCTTCGACATTGAATTTACCATGCCTGTCGACCGGAAAACCGGTGAAGACCCCAACAGCTACAGCCTCAACAGCTTCACCTATAAATACCACAGCACCTACGGAAGCCCCATCGAAGACGCCCGGCCGGTGCCAATCCGGGGCGTTATGCTGAGCCCGGATGGCCGCACGGCCCGCATTGTGGCCGACACGGCCCTACGCGAAGGGTACATCCACGAAGTGAAAGCGGAGGGCGTCAAATCGGCTTCGGGTGGGTTAGCGCTGCTGCATAATACCGGTTATTACACGCTCAACGCCATTGCGACCGGCGAACGCGCCAACGTACCGGCCCGCCTTATGGCTTCGGCCAGCACTGGCCAGACTGGGGCCATGCACGATCACAGCGCCATGATGGCCAGTACGTCGGAGAAGGCCGGCAGGGGGGCAAAATCAACTGGTAAAGGCAGTAAGGCAATGCCTGCCAAAGCAAATGCCAGTGCAAAACGGACGGTAGATATGCCCGCCAGCTGGACCAATGGCCCCGACCAGACGATCAGCATTGGCACAAAACCGGGCCTGAAATTCGATACCGAGAGAGTAGACGTCAAGGCAGGCAGCCGCATCAAATTCGTCTTCAATAACAACGACGATATGCTACACAACTGCGTGATCGTGAAGCCCGGCACCGCCAATGCCGTGGGCAATCAGGCCCTTCGCCTGAACCTGAACGGTGCTAGGATGAATTACGTACCTGCCTCTGCCGACGTGTTATTCCACACCAACATCTTGCAACCCGAATCAGCCGAGAGCATCTACTTCACCGCCCCCACCGAACCCGGCGATTACCAGTTTGTCTGCACCTTCCCCGGCCATTCCTCCCTTATGCAGGGCACCTTGCGGGTTGTGAAGTAGGGTGAGGCTTTTTAGATGTGTAATTAGATGAGTAATTGTTAGTCTTTACGTATTGTAGGAGTGTATAAATTGCACACACTGACTACGTCCTGCTATGAAGCCCCAATCAAATACCAGTCGAATTCGCCATACGGTTGTATTCAGGCTTGACCGTCCGGAGGATCATTTAAAAGAGCAGGAGTTCTTGATTGCCGCTCAACAACTTGCTTTTATTCCTGGCGTAGAAAAGTTTGAAATACTAAAACAAATCAGCCAGAAAAATGCGTTTGATTGGGGCATATCAATGGAGTTTGCTAATCGGGAATTGTATGACGAGTACAACCGCCATCCAGACCACGTTAAATTTATTGAGCAGCGCTGGTTGCCAGACGTAGACGACTTTCTAGAGATTGATTACCAGCTTTAAGGTTAATAGCCCTGATCAACTCACAGCTGATTCCAGTAGTTGGATGGTGCCTTTGGTGGCGTCGATTTCGGCGTTGAGGCCAACGGGAATGGTGAACTTGTCGGCGATGTGGCCGATCATGGCACCTGAATAAGCCGGTACTTTCAGCGGTTTGATGTATTCATCCAGCACTTCTTCGAGGGTCAGCGAACCGTAGCCACCGCCGCTGTCTGGCTCACACTTGGTGCATTTCCCGAATACAACGCCCGATACCTGGCCTAAAATGCCTGCCAGCTTTAGCTGACTAAACATCCGGTCCATGCGGTAGATATCTTCGTGAACGTCCTCCAGAAAAAGAATCGCGCCGTTCCAGTCGGGCAGATAGGGCGTACCCACCAGGTGGCTCAATACCGTCAGGTTGCCGCCGATGAGTCGGCCACGGGCCGTTCCGGGCCGGAGCGTAGTTATTCGGTCCGCTTTTTGCACGAGGTTATCGCCCGTCGTGGTTGGGTTGCGGAAGAGGGTTGTCTCGCCGTTCATCAGTACCCGGCGAAACCAGTCGGCCGTAAAGGCGTTCCAGGTGGCGGCACCTTCCGGGCCGTGCATAGTGATTAGCCCCGTTTTGGCGTTAATACCCAGTAACAGGGCCGTTATGTCGCTGTAGCCGATCAGGATTTTGGGGGTTCGGCGCATCTGCTCGTAATTGAGCAGGGGCAGAATGCGGGCGCAGCCCCAGCCGCCGTGCATGGCCATAACCGCGTTGACCGACGGGTCGGCGAAGAGCGCGTTGAGGTCGGCAGCCCGGTCGGCGTCGTGACCCGCCAGATAGCCGTAGCGATCATAAAAATGAGTGGATAGTTTGGTTTTGAAACCCAGTGCCTGTAATGATTCGATAGTGACCTGTACCGTTTCCCGACTGTAGGCCGGAGCCGCCGGGCAAAACAGGCCAATTGTATCACCTGGTTTTAGGCGAGGTGGTTTGAGTGGCGAAAGAAGGGGCGGGTCGGGAGCAGGAAAACGGGTTACCAATGGCGCCAACAGGGCCGATTTAAGCCAGGTACGGCGTGGAATCATGTGCTTGATTTTCGGTCTAAAAGCGCTTGTTTGGTTATTTATACCCAAAAGGAAGGCCCTTTACTAAGCGGTCTGTTTTACTCAGTAGAAAGGGATTTTCACCTTCTTTGGCACAGTATATCGCCTTTCGCGACACGTAAATAAATGAAGCCATACGCCCAGTATACCGTCAACGAGCTGGCAGCAGACGACCTTTTTATCCGCTGGGTGCAACACCCGGAGGATGACGAGGTAATGGCGTTTTGGGAGGGGCTCGAGATACAGCAGCCTCATTTACGAAAGCGGTTCAGAGATGCCCGCGAATTGGTGCAGGACATTGGCCGTTCACTTACGCTCAATACCATTCCGCCCGACGACATGGCGACAGTCTGGGGCCGAATCCGGGGGTCGCTGCAGGACCTGGAAGACGTGCGCCCGCTTCGGCCCGAAGTCCGTTCGTTTATTGGCTGGTGGTATTTTGCCCGGTCAATTGCCGCTACCATCGTCATTGTGTTCCTGGTTGGGTGGACCGTCTATAAACAATACAGTCAGGAGTCTTCCCGGCTGATAACGACCACGACCCAGTCGCGACGCATTGCACTTCCCGACGGATCGGTGGTTATACTGCTGCCCCATAGCCGCCTGCGCTACACGCCCCGTGGTTTTGCCCGCGAGAGTGCTTCCGAAGGCGCAACCACCGCCGAATTGACCCGTGCGGTCTGGCTGGAGGGGTCTGCCGATTTTGAGGTAGCTCCGCCAACTGGCACGGGTGTGTCCAACGCCTTTCGGGTACATACCGAAAACCTCACGGCCGAAGCCACCGGCACCCGGTTTTGGGTTAGCCACGAACAGGGCGAAACCCGTGTGCTGTTGCACGATGGCAAGCTGGATTTACTGGTTGGCCACCGACAGGTACGCCATCTCACACCGGGCGAGTCGGTGCTGGTGGCGGGGGGTGATCTTCAGGCTGAGTGAGCGGGGTGTTCTGCTACCGGCTACTGTAATTTTCCCTTCAATAAGGCCATTTCGGTTTGGGGCGTAGCTCCTTCGTACAGAATGCGATATACAGAATCGACGATCGGCATCGATACGCCATGCGTTTCATTGATGGCGTGGATACTCCGCACGGCGTAGTAGCCCTCGGCAATCATATTCATTTCGGTTTGCGCCGACTGAATGGTGTATCCCCGCCCAATCAACGTACCAAACGTCCGGTTTCGGCTGAAAGGCGAATAGGCCGTTACCAGCAGATCACCGAGGTAGGCCGACCGGCTCAGGTCGCGTTCCATCGGGTAAACGGCATCCACAAAGCGGCGAATCTCCTGCATGGCATTGGAGACCAGAACCGCCTGAAAATTATCGCCATAGCCCAGTCCGTGGGTGATCCCGCAGGCCAGGGCAATGATATTCTTCATCACGGCGCTGTACTCTACACCGTACAGATCGTTGAGGGGCGAGGCCTGCACAAACCGGCACGTCAGCAGATCGGCTACCATCTGGGCACAGTTGTTACCGGTCGACGCAATGGTCAGGTACGATTGCTTTTCCAGGGCGACCTCTTCGGCATGGCAGGGCCCAGCAATGCAGCTGATGTGCTCTTTAGGTACGTTATAAGTAGCCTCCACCCAATCGGTAACCAGCTGATTGGACGCAGGGATCATACCTTTTATGGCCGAAACAACGTGTTTGCCAGTAAAATGAGCGGGTATAAGGCCGGTAAGTGCTTCCGAAACAAAGGCGGCCGGCACGGCCAGAATAACGAAATCGGCATCCCGAATGGCTTCGCGGATTTTCGTGCAGACTTTTACCTTTCGAGGGTTAATCTGCACATCGCTGAGGTAGCTTCGGTTATGATGGAACTTCTGAATATGCTCAGCGTCAGCTTTGCTGCGTAGCCACCAGCGGATGGAATTGTTACCTTCCGACAGAATTTTAATCAGGGCAGTGGCCCAGCTGCCGCCGCCAATCATAGCTATTTTTACGGGGGTCGATGACTTCATAGAACAAATAAACCCGTTTTTGATACGAATGGTCAATTATTTCCCTGAACAGACCCACTATGTCGATACATTTGAAAATTACGATATCATTTGTGAGAGCGTAGTTAATGAACCCCACAGACCAATTCAACGAAGTCGTCGGCCTGATTCGTCAGGCACAGGGACACGCTTTTCGGCAGGTGAATCAGGCATTGATTACACTTTACTGGCAAGTGGGTCAATACATCAGCCATAAAGTAGCCGCCAGCGAGTGGGGCAGCCAGACTGTGAATCAACTGGCCGAACATATCGTGGGCCAACATCCTGACCTGAAAGGTTTTACGCGCCGGGGGCTGTATCGAATGAAGCAGTTCTACGAAACATATCAGCCCCTCGACGAAAAAGTGTCAGCAGTGCTGACACAAATTAGTTGGACCAACCACCTGACTATTTTGTCGCAATGCAAAACAGAAGAGGAACGGCAGTTTTACCTGCTCTGGTGCGTAAAGGAGCAATACAGCTCACGCGAGTTGGAGCGACAGATCGATAGCGGCCTGTTTCAGCGCACAATGCTGGCCAACGCTCAGTTACCCGAACCCGTGCGGCAACTACCGCAGCAAGTCGCTGACATATTTCGAGATAGTTACGTGTTCGAGTTTCTCGATTTGCCCGAGCGGCATGACGAAGCCGACCTACAGCGGGCACTGATCCGCAACCTCAGTAAGTTCCTGCTCAAAGCCGGGCGGCAATTTACCGTGGCCGGTGAAAACGTGCGGGTGCAGGTGGGTAATCAGGATTTCTACATCGACCTGCTGCTGTATCACCGGGCGTTGCAGTGTCTGGTAGCGGTTGAGCTGAAGGTGACAAAGTTCAAGCCTGAACATATCGGGCAGCTTAATTTCTATCTGGAAGCCCTCGACCGCGATCACCGCCTGCCCCACGAAAACCCCAGCATTGGCCTATTGTTATGCGCCAGCAAAGATAGTCAGGTGGTGGAGTACGCCCTGAGTCGTAGCCTGTCGCCCACACTCGTAGCCGACTACACGCAGCAGCTGCTCGATAAACGCCTGCTCGAACAGAAACTGGCCGAACTCTACGACTACCTCAACACAAACAACCAGTAAACAACGTAGCCAAATACAGTACGTAGCAGCAAGAAGCCATCCCCTTATGCTCGTTATCCTTGGACCCACTGCCAGCGGCAAAACGCACC
>CAVVQL010000022.1:0-46245 GCA_963750355.1 uncultured Cytophagales bacterium
CACCTCTTACATCGTACCTCATATTATGCTCTCTTCCATAAAATTGCTGTCTGAACAGTATGCTCCTGATGTCGTTGCTATCCGGCGGCACCTGCATGCGCATCCGGAATTATCATTTCACGAACAGGAAACGGCCCGCTTTGTAGCCAGCGAACTGACGGCAATGGGGTTGCACCCGCAGGAAGGTGTGGCCGGTACGGGTGTGGTGGTATTGATTGAAGGTACCAAACAGAACACCGGGCAGTCAGCTACCGACAAGCGCGTAGTGGGCCTCCGGGCCGATATGGATGCGCTGCCCATCCGCGAGGCCAACAACGTACCGTATAAATCGACAGTCGATGGAGTGATGCACGCCTGCGGGCATGATGTGCATACGGCCAGCCTCCTGGGCACGGCCCGTATTCTGACTGAGTTACGCGATCAGTTTTCGGGTACGGTAAAACTCGTTTTCCAGCCCGCTGAAGAAAAAGCACCCGGTGGCGCTTCGCTCATGATCCGCGAAGGGGTGCTGGATAACCCCCGCCCCAACGGAATGATTGGTCAGCACGTGGCTCCAAACGTGCCCGTTGGCAAAATCGGGTTTCGCGAAGGTATGTATATGGCCAGCACCGACGAAATTTACATGACCGTTCGGGGTAAAGGAGGCCACGCCGCTATGCCCGATAACCTCATTGACCCTGTACTGATTGCTTCGCACCTTATTGTGGCGTTGCAGCAGATCATCAGCCGTAACCGTCCGCCTGCCAGTCCGTCGGTGCTGTCATTTGGGCGGTTCATTGCCGACGGCGTTACCAACGTGATTCCCAACTTTGTGGAGATTGAAGGCACGTTCCGTTGCATGAACGAAGAGTGGCGCGAAAAAGGGATAGCTCAGATCCAGAAGATGGCCGAAACAATGGCCGAGGCAATGGGCGGCGTCTGCGAATTCACCCGCGTGAAAGGCTACCCCTATCTGAAAAACCAGCCCGAACTAACGCGGCGGCTACGTGCCCAAACCGAGGCCTACATGGGCCGCGAAAACGTGGTAGACCTCGATTTATGGATGGCGGGCGAAGATTTCGCCTTTTATTCGCAGGTAGTCGATTCGTGCTTTTACCGCCTTGGCACCCGCAATGAAGCCCGTGGCATTGTCAGCGGTGTGCATACCCCTACGTTCGACATTGACGAAAAAGCCCTGGCTATTGGCCCCGGCCTGATGGCCTGGCTGGCCGTGCAGGAATTGGTAACTGGGTAATTGCTGACGCGCTCATGCTTCGCATGACTAGCCAATGGCCCAGTTAACCAGTAACCAATTAACCAGCCAACCAATTTACTTAACCGTTACATCGAGCACTTCGGCGAGCATGGTACTCAACGAGGTCAGTGAGGTTGGTTTGGTCAAAAATCGCTCGGCACCATTGGCAATGCAGAAAGCACTGTCTTCCTGGGCCGACGACGTCGATAAGATCACAACCGGAATATCCTGACTAACCGAAGATCGTTTGAGCTGGGTAAGCACTTCACGGCCTGGCAGTTTAGGCAGGTTCAGATCCAGCACCAGCAGGTCCGGGTGATCCTCTGTATCATTGAGGTAAGGCATCACCTGGTCACCATCTGTCAGCGTAGTCAGTTGGGTAGCAATCGATTGTTTCTTTAGCGCCAGTTCGAAAAACGTGATATCATCCTCGTCATCTTCTACCAGCAAAATCCGGACCGGTTGGGGCATGATTGTGTGCTTGCAAATAGGAAGCAAACTTACGAAAGAACTCGCTACCTTTTGTTAATTCAAGTTAACTACCCAGGCCCAGCCTCTGTAGTTGTGGTCTGCCCAAGACCACCTTTTTTTGGGCGAACAGGTAGGAGCAGGAAAGCGGTAGAAACGGTATCTGTTAGCTTTGGTACATAAAATAGATAAAATGGCTGTATTCTGGGGTGTTTTTCTGCATGCTGTCGGCGGGTTTGCGTCGGGCAGTTTTTATTTACCATATAAGAACGTGAAAGGCTGGGCCTGGGAAAGCTACTGGCTCGTTGGTGGGCTATTCTCATGGCTGGTGGCTCCGTTTCTGCTGGGTTCGCTGACGGTACCCGATCTAACCACTGTACTCAGAGAGGCACCTATTGACACAGTGCTCTGGACTTACGGATGGGGCGTGTTGTGGGGCTTTGGTGGCCTGACGTTCGGGCTGGCCATGCGCTATCTGGGCCTCTCGTTGGGTATGGCCGTTACGCTGGGCCTCTGCGCTGTATTTGGTACGCTGGTGCCCCCCATCTACATGGGTAAGCTCGGCGAATTGGCCGGCACTACATCGGGTCTGTTCGTTCTGATAGGGGTCGGCGTCTGTGTGTTAGGCATCGGCATTTGCGGCCTGGCAGGCATGATGAAAGAACGCGACCTGACCGAAGAACAGAAAAGAGCCGTAATCACCGAGTTCGACATTCGAAAGGGATTGCTTGTTGCTGTGTTTTCAGGCATTCTGAGTGCCTGCTTTGCCTTTGGTCAGACCGCAGGCCTGCCAATCGCTGAGCTGGCGGTCAAGCACGGCACCGATCCGCTGTTTATGAATAATGCTACACTGGTGATCATTTTGCTGGGTGGCCTTACCACTAACGCCATCTGGACGATCTACCTGAATATTCGGAACCGCACCTATACCGACTATACCAACCACTCCACCCCAATCTGGACCAATGTGCTGTTCTGCGCGTTGGCTGGCTTTACCTGGTATTTCCAGTTCTTCTTCTACGGTATGGGCGACAGCAAAATGGGGGCTTACCGCTTTTCGGGCTGGACACTGCACATGGCGTTTATCATTGCCTTCAGTAGCTTCTGGGGCCTATACCTGCACGAATGGCGAGGCGCCAACCGTGCTACCCTGCGTACTATTTCACTGGGTATCGCCACGGTCATTTTGTCAACCGTAATCGTGGGGATCGGTAATTATCTGGCTGAATAACGTCGAACAACCCGCTACAAACCTGCTCACAGTTCACAAGTCATCTACTACGAATATAAAAATGCCCAGCCTTTCACAAAGCTGGGCATTTCTTATGTTGTATTGGTTCAACCGAAACCGACTAGGCCAGTGTCCGTTTTACCTCTTTCATCTCGAAGCCTTCGATCACGTCGCCCACTTCGATATCGTTAAATCCTTTGATACTCAGACCACATTCGTAACCGGTGCGCACTTCGTTGACATCGTCTTTATACCGTTTCAACGCGCTGATCTCACCCGTATGAATCACGATGAAGTCGCGGATAATCCGGATTTTGTGGTTCCGTTTCACCACGCCATCGGTCACATAGCAGCCAGCTACCGTACCAATCTTGCTGATCTTGAACACCTCGCGCACCTCGATGTTGCCCGTAATGACCTCTTCCTGCGTTGGGGCCAGCAGACCTTCCATCGCGTCTTTGATTTCATTGATGGCATCGTAGATGATCGAGTACATCCGAATTTCGATCTGCTCCTGCTCGGCGAGCTTACGGGCGTTCGAGGAAGGACGTACCTGGAAACCAATGATGATCGCGTCGGCGGTTGAGGCCAGCAGTACATCTGATTCAGAAATCTGACCGACTGCCTTGTGAATGATGTTCACCTGCACTTCGCCCGTAGACAGTTGCAGCAACGAATCGGACAAGGCTTCTACCGAACCGTCTACGTCACCTTTCACAATCACGTTCAATTCTTTGAATGAGCCAATCGCTTTCCGGCGGCCGATCTCTTCAAGCGTAATGTGTTTGCGGGTACGCAGTGTCTGTTCACGCAGCAATTGTTCGCGCTTGTTCGCAATTTCGCGGGCCTCGCGGTCCGTTTCCATCACGTTGAACTTGTCGCCAGCCTGAGGGGCACCGGGCAGACCCAGGATCTGTACGGGCTGTGATGGGCCTGCTTCTTTGATACGCTCACCCCGGTCGTTGGTCATTGCCCGGATGCGGCCATAGTGGGCACCCACCAGCATGATATCACCCTGACGGAGCGTACCGTTCTGCACCAGTACCGTTGTCACGTAGCCACGGCCCTTATCGAGGGTGGCTTCTACTACCGTGCCGGTAGCACGGCGACTTGGGTTCGCTTTTAGCTCAAGAACTTCGGCTTCGAGCAGTACTTTCTCCAGCAGTTCATCGATACCAAGACCTGATTTCGACGAAATCTCCTGCGAC
The DNA here is from genome assembly GCA_963750355.1 of uncultured Cytophagales bacterium. Taxonomy (GTDB): domain Bacteria; phylum Bacteroidota; class Bacteroidia; order Cytophagales; family Spirosomataceae; genus Fibrella. Next base: position 4,142 of record CAVVQL010000022.1, read on the forward strand.
TGGTATTTACCACCCCAATCTTCAACGAGCAGGTTCATCTGAGCCAGTTCGTTCCGGATTTTCTCGGCATCGGAACCTGCTTTATCCACTTTCGAGAACGCAAAGACAATCGGTACACCAGCCACCTGTGCGTGGTTAATCGCTTCCCGCGTCTGAGGCATGATGCTGTCGTCGGCGGCAATAACAATAATAACAACGTCGGTGACTTTGGCACCCCGTGCCCGCATGGCCGTAAAGGCTTCGTGACCCGGTGTATCCAGGAACGTTACCATCCGACCATCAGCCGTTTTCACACTGTAGGCACCGATGTGCTGGGTAATACCACCTGCTTCACCAGCCGCCACTTTGGCGCGACGGATGTAGTCAAGTAGCGAGGTTTTACCGTGGTCAACGTGACCCATGATTGTTACAATCGGAGCACGCAGTTGCAGATCTTCGTCGGCATCCGGCGTTTCGTCCAGGCTAGCCTCCGTTTCTTCTTCAGCCGAAACAAACTGAACGTCGAAGCCAAACTCATCGGCGATAAACGTGATGGCTTCTGCATCGAGGCGCTGGTTGATCGAAACGAACATGCCGGCACTTAAACAGACCGAAATAACCTCGTTGATCGATACATCCATCATAGACGACAGATCATTGGCCGAAACGAACTCGGTTACTTTCAGCGTTTTTGCCTCCAGTTCTTCCTGTTCGGTCAACAGGCGGCGATCTTCTTCCCGCTGACTACGACGGTCACGACGACGATCGGCGCCCCGGTTGGTCCGGGTGTTACCGCCGGTCATCCGGGCATTTGTTGCGCGGATGTTTGCCGATACTTCCTGCTTGCTCGGTACATCGCGGCGATCACCTCCCCGCTTTTTGTCATTGCTGCTGCCTGGCCGTGGACCGTTGCTGTTGCGGCCCTGGTTGTTGCCGCCACCCTGTCCTGCTCCTTGTGCGGGGCGGTTCTGGTTATTACCAGCCGGAGCACCCGTAGCGGGGCGATTCGTGTTGGTATTGGCATTGTTGCCAGCGCCCTGACCCTGGCCTTGTGCGGGCCGGTTCTGGGTGGCGCGATCGCCCTGGTTCTGGTTGCGGTCACCACCCTGATAACCCGGACGGTCGCCACGTGGCTGTCCGTCGCGGTCATTGCGGGGGGCATTGGCCTGCGCCTGACCACCAGCTTGTGGTTGTCCACCGCCCTGACCCGGATTAGGCTGGCCGGGCCGACGGTCATTGGCGTTAGGAATCCGTTTCCGTTTCCCCTTCTTATCACGACTGGCTGCTCCACCACCCTGCGGGCGATTAAACTGGGTAAGGTCAATTGTTCCTTTTACCGTCAGTCCTTTCAACTGCACGCTTCCCTCGGCACGAATCGTTTCAACCGGACGAGCAGGCTCGCCGGCGGGTTCTTCTGCTTTGGGTGCCGGGGCTTCAGTGGCCTTTGGTGCGGAAACGGCCGGAGCGGGAGTTGCCGCTACAACAGGAGCGGGAGTCGGACTTGGTGCCTCAACCGCTTTGGGCGCTTCAGTTGCAGGCTTGGCTGCTGGCTGTTCGGGCTGCCGGTTCTCGACCGGCTTAGGGGCTGACACAGCTACCGGAGAGGGCTTGGGAGCCGGAGCGGCGGCAACGGGTGTCGGCACGGGCTTCACGTCGACCACTGGCGCAGGTGCTTCAGCAGGCTTTGGTGCCGGGGCTGCCGGTGCCGGTTGTGGGGGAGCCACAGGTACAGGTGCCGCAGCCTGAACCGGTACGCTAACCGGCGCGGGTGCTTTTGCTTCCGGAGCAGCAACCACTGGGGGTTTTGGTGCTTCGGGCGCTTTGGCAGGAACTGGGGCTGGGGCCGGCGTGCGCACAGCCTGAACAGGCGGCGCGGGCTTCGGCGGATTAAGATCGATTTTTCCTACAACCGTCAGACCTGGCAGGCCAGACGCCGGGGCAGCCTCGCGCTGGGCCGGTTGTGGAGTAGGTTTGGCAGGCTCGGGTGTGCGACCAGCAGGTGCCCCAGTGGGTGCCGTTTTTCCGCCCTCGACCGTATTGGGGCGCCCCTGCTCATCACGCGAATAGCGCGGCAGGTAGTCATCATCCCGACGGGCCGGTGCCTCACGGTGCGCCTCCGCCGGAGCAGGTGCGTCGGCCGATTTGCGGGCCCCTGTCAAGAGATCGCTTGCTTTAAATTCCTTCGCTAATACCTCCAGCTGTTCAGTGTTGATTTTGGTATTAGGGTTTATTTCCACCTTGAACCCCTTGGCAGATAGCGTGCTCGCAACAGAGGATAACCCTTTGTTGAGAATTTTTGCCACTTGGCTCAGGCGCATTGATTTATCTTCTGCCATACGTTCGGTTTAGACCCGACAAAATTAATGGTTGTTTATACAGTGATAACAACGGTTAACGGATTATAATCCCCAAAAGGGGGGTTCAAGTTTCAAGTTTCAGGTTTCAAGTGCGTTGCCAACTCATCATCTGGGTAAATTAGCAACGCACTTGAAACCTGAAACTTAAGACTTGAAACTTCTTTTATTCAAATTCCTGCCGCAGGATATTCAGGATGTCCTCAACGGTATCTTCTTCCAGATCAGTGCGGCGAACCAGCTCTTCACGACTCAGGGCCAGCACACTCTTGGCGGTATCGAGGCCAACCCGGCGGAACTCTTCAACTATCCACTCGTCGATTTCGTCCTTAAATTCCATCAGGTCAACGTCTTCGTCGTCTTCCTGTCCGTCGGTTTCGCGGTACACGTCCAGCTCCAGATTCACTAACCGGCCGGCTAGCTTAATGTTCTGACCGCCTTTACCAATAGCCAGCGAGACCTGATCGGGTTTCAGGTATACAGCCACCCGGCCAGTTTCTTTGTCGATGGTCATCGAGCTAACTTTAGCCGGACTAAGCGCACGACTAATGAGCAGTTCAAGATTTTCGGTGTAGTTAATTACGTCGATATTCTCGTTGCCCAGTTCGCGCACAATGCTGTGGATACGTACCCCTTTCATGCCCACGCACGCCCCCACGGGGTCAATGCGATCGTCGTACGATTCAACGGCCACTTTTGCCCGTTCGCCCGGTTCGCGTACAATCCGGCGAATTGAAATGACGCCATCATATATTTCCGGAATCTCGGTTTCAAACAGCCGCTCGAGGAAGACCGGCGAGGTGCGTGACAGAATAATTTTCGGGGTTCCATTATTCATATCCACCCGGTGAATAACGGCCTTTACGGCATCGCCTTTTCGGTAGCGATCTCTTGGAATCTGCTCCGCACGGGGCAAACTCAACTCGTTGTTTTCTCCATCTACCAGAATAATCTCGCCTTTAAGAAGTTGGTAAACTTCAGCCGAAATCAGGTCGCCAACCTGGTCTTTGTATTTCTGATACAGCAGTTCTTTTTCTAAATCTTTAACACGCTGAATGAGCGTCTGGCGGGCCGTTTGTACTACCCGACGCCCAAAGTCTTCTAACTTCACCTCTTCGGCCACTTGCTCCCCCACTTCAAAGTCGCTCTGAATAGCGCGGGCTTCAGCCAGGGGTATTTTATCATAATCCCAAATATCTTCTGAGTTATCGTCGACGATTTCGCGGGTTCGCCACATTTCCAGATCCCCGCTTTCGGCGTTGATGATCACATCGAAGTTGGCATCGGTCTCGTACTTTTTACGAATCATTGTCCGGAAGACTTCTTCCAGAATGGTGATCATAGTGGGTCGGTCGATATTTTTTGACCGGGCAAAATCAGCAAAAGATTCGATTAACTGTCCGCTATTCATTTGGTGTATCGGGTTGGCTGAGGGGCGATCATGCGCGGCAGAATCCACCTCTCATAGTAGTCATTTCTTAAAATTGAACCTCAACAGTTGCTTTCTGAATTGATTCGTAAGGAATTGTCTGTATTCCTTCCGGCGGCAATTCAGTCAACGTTTTGCGCTTCGTTTTACTGATCTTCGCGGGCGGCACATCCAGAACAATACCCTGTTCATCAACCGACTCAAGCTTACCAATCAGGACAGGGCCATTGGTTAACTGTACTTTCAGCGACCGGCCCACATTCCTGACAAACTGCCGACGCTGGGTGAGGGGAAAGTCGACTCCCGGCGACGAAACTTCCAGATTGAAGGGTGAATCGCCAAAAAAGTCGGTTTCGTCCATCTGGTTACCCAATGCCCGGCTGATTCGTGCGCAGGCCTCAATGGTCATTCCTTCGTCGGAATCAATCAGGACGGTTACTTTAAGTATCCCCCCTGGTCGTCCAGCTATCTGTATATCAACGATATAGTACTCGCCATCGTTCAGATACGGCTGCAAGAGGGCCTCAATGCGTGCGGTGTCGTTCACGGGGTTTTCCAAAGAAAAAAGGGAGTCGAACTCCCTTTGCTGATCCTGTATGATGTCGCTAAGTGGCGCAAAGATAAGGTCTTATTCAGCGAAAAGCAACCCGGCGCGGCTAGCAGGGCGGCGTGGATGTTGTACTTTCGCCGGGTCATTACGTATCGCTGTATGTCATTACGAACAGGTTTCGGCCAGTTTTTAGCCTTCATAGGCCGGTCGCTGACCTGGTCGTTCCATATCGGGGTCTTCTTTTACACGCTGCTGATCTATTACCTGCTGGCCCGGCTTCCGCTCGAACACTGGCTGGCGAGCATGATCATGATCACGCTGCCAATCGCCTGGCTGCTACTTTTGTTGCTGGGCGTTTTCTGGGCATTCACCCGGCCCTGGCGTAGCCTGTTATCGGTTATTGGCCTGCTACTTGGTTACTGGCTTTACCCAAGAACCTTTTCAGTGCATACTGCCGATGCCCCGCCCGAAGGGGTAAAGGCCTTTTCGGTGCTGAGTTACAATGTCTCCGGGTTTGGGCTGGAGGCGTACCCTCAGGATCGTCAGGGGCGGGTGTCTGGTAGAGTAAAACTCTTTACTGAATGGGTACTAAAGCACCCAGCGGGCATCAAATGCTTTCAGGAATTTTATGCCGGCGATCAGGACTCTACCTATCGTATGGTAGACCGGCTGGCGCAAGCGGGGTATCCCTATTACGCTTTTCTGAACCCAAGACAATCAGGCTCCATTGGCGTTGCTACCTTTTCGCGCTATCCCATTCTCAATGAGGGGAAATATGCGTTCAGCTCGTTCAACGGTATGCTGTGGACCGACATCAAGGTGAATAACGACACCATTCGTGTCATCAACGTACACCTGCAATCGATGGGGATTCGCGTACGCCGCGTCTTAACGAAGAAGGAGATGGCGGATGTAAAAGCCGAGACCCGAACCGTGCTGGGTGCCCTGAAGGTTGGCTTCACGGCCAGGCAGCACGAGGTGCGTCTGGTTGAGGAACAGATCGCCCAAAGCCCCTACCCCGTCATTGTCACGGGCGATTTCAACGATACGCCCTACAGCGTTGTTTACGAACGCCTTCGTCGGCAGTTGCCCAATGCCTTTGAAAATGCAGGCCATGGATTCGGATTCACGCTGAATCGGGCCCCAAAGACCATTCGGATTGATAACCAGTTCTACGACCCGCGCCTACAGGTCCTCGACTTCGAAACCCACCACGATATCCCCTACTCGGATCATTACCCGGTGGAAGGGAAGTATGTTGTGGGGAGGTAAGTGGTTGATTGGTTAATTGGGGTAAATGAGTAAGCCACCGTTGGATAGTACCTTACCCATTTAACCAATCAACCAATTACCCAATCAACCATCTACCCCTAAGGAGTGGCGTTGACCCATACTTCGCCGTCGGCAAACAGCTCTTTTTTCCAGATGGGTACGGTCTGTTTAATCGTGTCGATAATGTAGCGGGTAGCCTCAAAGGCGGCATCGCGGTGGGGGGTTGCCACGCCAATCAGTACGGCCATCTCGCCGATACGCAAGACGCCGGTACGGTGAATGATCACGTATTTCAGCACGGGCCAGCGTTCAGACGCCTGATCGGCAATCTTTTGCATTTCGCGAATAGCCATTGGGCCATACGCCTCGTAATCAAGCTGATTCACCGTGCGTTGCTGCGTGTTGTTACGAACAACGCCGAAGAAAAAGTCGATGGCGCCGGCTTCGTTGGTTTGCAGGTAGTGATACGCTGAGCTAAAATCGATCGGGTCTGCGGTGAGGGCAATCATTGCAGTGAGTAGGGTTCAGGTAACAGGTCTCAATGATCGTTTTCGGTAGCCATGCCGGGCAACGTACCCAGGTAAGGCCCAACCATCGATGAGTGGGCTAGCCTCCGCTTACGGGTGGAATCAGCGCAATTTCGTCTGAGGGATTCAGGAGCGTATCGGGGTCAGCATATTCGCTGTTGACGGCCACCAATACCGATTTCACGCCCGACAACGCAGGGTACTGAGCATAAAGAAGATCAAGTAAGTCAGCTACCCGACCACCTTCGGATAGAGGCACCGAGAGGCGGTTTTGCCCGACCAGATCGCGGGTAATCCCGAAGAGTAAAACAGTGAGGGGTTGAGTCATACCGGTAAAGTAAGCAGGGGTTTCCTGTTTGTCAACGTTAGCGGCAACCCAATGAGTGCCCAAATGCACGCATGGCTCAAAAAAAGGCCAACACTTGGGTAGTGATGGCTTTTTTTGGGCCGCGATGAAGCCTGTCTAGCGGTTGTTGTCCAGTTTTCGCTTCGTTTTTTTCAGGCCGCGTTCTGTTTTGTTCAGTGCTTTGTTGGTAGCCCGTTTGGTTTTCACCTTAGCATCCTGCGCGTTTTCTTTTATATCCTGCCTGGCTTCACGCGTTTCCCGGTTGATTTTATCGCCAGCCGCGTTTATCGTGCGCCTGGCCTGACGGCCCGTCGCTTTAGCGTTTTCTTTCACATCCTGCGCCTGAGCGAAAGATAGCGTTGTGACCAGCAGGGCTACCAACATAAATATCTTTTTCATAATCATAATGCTACTGCCCGATAATAAAGCGTGAGGTTGCATACTCTCTAAACTATGGTTACAGCTCTGACTACTTCGTTCATTAATAGACCGCGCAGACTCAAATCAGTATCCAGTATGGGCCAATGGATACCGGATAGGGAAACGGTGTATGCACCCAAATCCGCGTCAGATGCTGAAGACAATGCGTCATAAGCTGATAGCGCTTGACTTATTATACGACGGTTATTAAGCACGAATAAGGCTAGATCAAGTTCACGAATCCATACAAATCGGACAACCAGCAGATTTTCGCGCTGGATTAACCGATCAAACTCGTCTTCTGCCCGGTATACAGGCAGGTCATCGTTCGGCTGATTGTCGGTTTGTTTCAGGAAATTCTGAAGGCGGCTACTCACCAAAGGTTTGTTGCCAGGCATTGATGAAGGTGTCATAATGATCAGTAAGTAGGCTTAAAATATCCCGTAATTCATTCTTCTTGAATCCACGGCAATAAGTCAGATCTATTTCCGGTACAAGGTCAAACCGAGCCTCCTTACCGGCTTTACTCACGTGAACATGAATGGGTTCGTGATCATTCATGTAGAAGAAAAACCTATATCCATCAATCAGTAGTACCGTAGGCATGGTCCATAAAAGTAATACTGATTTACAACCGCTCTTCGAAGAGCTTCAGGATGCGTTTGTACTCATCCATCCAGCTGGTAGGCTCTACGAAACCGTGGTCTTCGACGGGGTACGGGGCTAGTTCCCAGTTTTCCTTCTTCAACTCGATCAGCCGCTGGGTCAGGCGCACGGCATCCTGAAAATGCACGTTTACATCAACCATGCCGTGGCAGATAAGCAGGTGACCTTTCAGTCCGGCGGCATGATAAATGGGCGATGAACGACGGTAGGCCAGCGTATCGGAATACGGTTCGTTCAGGATGTTGCTGGTGTAGCCGTGGTTATAAGCGGCCCAATCGGTAACGGGGCGCAGGGCGGCACCGGCTTTGAACACATCGGGGGTGGTGAACATACCCATGAGGGTGATAAAGCCCCCATACGAACCCCCGTAAATGCCGATCCGCTTTGCGTCGACGCCGTGGTTTTTCGCCAGCCACTCAGCGGCATCGACATGGTCGGTGAGGTCTTTGCCACCCATGAACCGGTAAATGCCCGTTCGCCAGTCGCGACCGTAGCCCGCCGAACCCCGGTAATCAATATCGAGTACGGTGTAGCCACTGTCGACCAGCAGGTTATGAAACATGTATTCGCGGAAATACTGGCTCCACCATTTATGGGCATTTTGCAGATAGCCAGCCCCATGCACAAATACAACCGCCTTTCCATTGGCTCGAACAGCGGCGTCTGGTGCGGGTTTGTAAAGCCGGGCGTAGATGAGCTGTCCGTCGCGGGCCGGAATCGTCAAGACCTCTGCATCGCGCCAGGGATATGCCCGAAACTCCTCAGTGGTGCTCGTAGTCAGTTGTAGGGCTGTGGGGGGTCCGTTGGTGACTTTCGGCTGCTTAGCTACCTTGCCCCGACTGGCAGTGGTTGTTGCCAGTGGGTTAGCCAGCAGGAACAGCTCCCAGGGCTTGTTGCTGCTCGAATGCCGAACCACAAGCTGCGACTCATCGGGCGAGAGGGTGGCGTCGCTGGCACCGGTTATGGTCGTGAGCTGGGTACGTTCCGGTCCGCCGTCGCGGCCGCCGGTCACGGCCATTCGGTACAACTGCTGCTCGCCGGGGTGCCGTTCGTTGGTAGTCAGGTAGAACGTCTTTTTGTCGGCCGACAGTACGACCTGCTGCACCTCGAAACGGCCCTTCGTGAGCTGAGTGCGGTTGCCCGTCAGCACGTTCATCGAGTACAAATGCGAGTACCCATCCGCTTCCGACTGGTAATAAATCGTCTGATCGTCGAGCCAGCCCAAGGTACCTGCCGAAAACCCGCCGCCAATGCCGGGCCCGCCCACCCAGGCTTCATCGCGCTGCCGGTCCAGTAGCTTCAGACTGGTGGGGGTTGACGTATCGAGCAGCATCAGCCAGCGATCTTTGTTGTCGACGGCACGAACGACTACCACCGCGTACCGTGCCGTTGCGCCCTCAGCCCAGACCGGTGCGCTGACGTAAACAGGGCGGTTAGCCAACTTTTTCAGATCAGCCGCCAGCTTACGGGTGGTATCGGTGGGGGTCTTCTCGGCGGCGGCAATGGTTGTTCGGCCCGCCACCGTAGCCGAGCCGCTGGTAACGGCAGTAGGCATCAGGTAATCGGGCTTATCGGTAATGCCGGGCAGGTTGGCCAGGCTTACGGCCAGGGCGGTGTCGCGGACCATATCATACACCATAAACTCGACCGCGGCCAGTGGGGCACCTACCTTGGTGCGGGCGGGCAGGTCTTCGGTAAAGCCCGATTCGGTCACGAAGCTGGGCACTATCGTCGATTTAGCGCCGGTAGCGGGTTTCATCAGGGCGAAGGTAACCACCCGGCCGTCGGGGCTGAGGCTGGCGTTCATCACCGTTTTCCCTTCGGTGTAGATCGTTTTCGGTCGCCGGGGCTGCTCGGCTTTGGTGTCCCGTTCGGCTTCGTCGCGTTTGGCTTTTCGCTGCCTGAGTACGTCGAACAGGGCCAGTTGGTCGCGTTTCAGCCATGATTCCTGACTGCTGCTGCCGGGCGTTGGCTTTTTGGTGCCGGGGTCGAAGTTGGTTAGCTGCTCGGTCAGGCCGGTAGCCAGTTCAAGGCGGTAGAGATTGCTGGCACGGGTAAACAGCACGGCTTTCTCATCGCCCGAAAAAACGGGGTTACTCTCGCGCTCAACGGTGCTGGTTAGGGTACGCACTCTTGCGCCCGATGCGCCTGCCTGGCGATCGAGCAGAAAAATATCCCCGTATTTGTCGTACACGCGGAGCGTTCTGGCCCGGTTGTAAACCGCATCGGCCGGGGTCAGCAGCCGACGTTCGGCGATCGACACTTTTACAGGCCTGGTGGCCGGGTTGTACCTGCCGCCGGGCAGCACGATTTTGTAGAGCGAATCGCCCAGGGCCTTGTCGGCCGTTTCGGGCCGATGCCAATTGAAATAAATCGTGCGGGAATCGTCGCTCCAGAACACACCCGACGGCGACGTACCCACCCAGTACCGGGGGTCCTGCATGATGGTCTCGACGGTGAGCGTTGGTTTGGACGGAGTAGATTGGGCAAGCGCAGGCAGGGCAATAACCAGTAGAAGCAGGCTAGCAACGATGTGTTTCATGTTGCAAGTAACAGATTGACGCCCATTGCTCTTGCAGTAAGTCGTAAATTTGGGCTGAAATTGGGCTCTATGGAAGATATCCCCTTAACTAGACGGCGATATATAAAAAGAGGATAAGTCCAGTACTCTGCTTGACATCAAGACATGCTGGAACAGGTCAATCCGCAACTGATGATAGTATATATCGAAGAAATAGCCAATCAGAATGTCGCCGCGCCGATGCAGGCGGTGTTTAATTGGAAGAAGAAGGATGTGAGCCAGTCGACTACGCCTCAGGAGTGAGCCTTACGTAGATCTGGGGTGGTGAATCACTACCCTCTGGCGTCCAAGCATACGTTCTAAAATTGCGCTGTTTATCAATCTCAAATAGTGTCCTTGTGATTTGAAACTCATTCGGATCATAGAGGTCAATTTGCCCTGTAGTGTAATTGAATCGCTGATGGCGATACTCGATAAACATGGGTGTTCGCGGCGTTACAGCCAGTTGAGCGGGCGGGCTGGGTTTGGCCTCGGCCCGGCTTACATAGCTTGTTTTTTTCGGATGAAAACGTAGAGGTTCATCAACCAGTCCTAACTCGAAAAGCGTTTGGAAATAGAAGTTAACCACGTTTGTCAGTAGCTCAAATACATCCCGGTGTTTCCCATCAATCAGGAAAACATCGACTTCGATTTCATGGTGTGTGTAGGTGCCTTTATCGTCAACGTAATCCGTTACGACCTCGACGGCCTTGATATCATGTATTGATGCTACCAGGATTTTATTCCTGTTTTTATTCCTGACTTTGTGCTTATACGCGTCATTCGTTTCACTGAGTATATACCAGTCCGGGCATAATGTCTTTATCCGGTCTTTATCAGAATACGGTTGAGGTAAACTCTCTCTGAAGTGTGCCACCTGACTTGTTGCAGCCATCGCTAGCCGCAGGTCATCCCCCGATATGTTTAAGAGCCGTTTAGAGGCGTAATCCGTATAAGATGGGATAACTTCTTTATAAAACTCCAGAACTACATGTACCATGTGTAGCGAGTTAAGGCTGCTATTGGGATGGAGTTGTTAAGGCTATACCTCTGGTAACTTTATCGGGCAGTACGAATAAAAATTCAGCAAGTGTTTTGGCGAATTCTACACATTGTTTAGCATCATCGATAGTGGGCATTCCAGCATCCTCATCGGCATGCCTTTCGTCGTTTGCATCCAGTCTGATCTGGTGAGCCCATTTCTCCATGTCTTCAGTTAATATCCGCTCGGCTGCTGCTTTATTTATCCGGGCATACAGTTTACCGTTTTTAAAGCCCTTTTCCTTCAGCATAGCATCAACGGCGCTGGCACATACCATAATGCAGGCAGATGGAGTAAATGTACTGTCTATCGCTTCCTGTAAGAAATGGCTTACTTTAGATGGTAAGACACTAGATAAATATTGGACCTGTGGGTAAATAGCGCGCACTTCGTTGCTGCCTAGGCCAGGCATTGAATAGGCAGTCACGGTTCTTTCTTTTTGAAGAAATCGAATAAGCCCATAGTTTTTTAACTGGAAGTGTGGAAAGTGAATAAGTGGATTTAATTAGTAGTGGTTTGGATATGCCATACTCAGGACTCCCTGCGCCGTCGGTGGGGTAGTCTTTTTGATGGGCCTGACTTGTCGAGGTTCGGGTAGCGATCGGCCGGCCGCAAACATCTCCCCCTCCCCGGTCACCAGCCACCGGGCCGCAATGCCCAGATCACGCACGATCCAGGTAAGGTAGGCCGGTTCGATGCTCTAGGTGGAGTCCGTGCGAAGTTGGTAGAAATATTCAAAGTTGGATTCATAAGTGATGGCAAAAATTCTTTTGTCACGCAAAATACAATGCCCGGCCCCATCATGCGATAGAACCGGGCAAGACATATGTATTTTCAGCAGTAACCTACCGGCTGGCTGATTTTGCTTTTGGTGCCGCAGCCTTTACTGTTCCTGGCTTGGGGGCACTCGTTTTGGCGGGAGTGGCCGCCGTTGCCTGTTTGCGGGTGAAGTTCAGAAAATCCTCGACCTGCTCGGCGGGTAGCCCACGGGCAATGATTTTCTTGTTGCGGTCGAGCACATACAGGGTTGGGGTGGTGGCTACGTCATATTGCCGCCGGAAGTCGATCTGCTGTTTGGTATCGTAGCCGTGCATCCAGTCGTTGAGCTTGAATTCACGGATGAATTTCTTCCAGTCTTCGCGTGAATCTTCAATGGCGATAGCCACCACCTTAACGCCTTTCCCGGCGGGTGAATCCGTGAATTTTTTCACCTTCGGCGCGGCTTCGCGGCAATGTCCGCAGTGGGGTGCGTAGAAGAACAGGATGGTATAGTCGGCGGCCGTAAGGTTGTTGAAACTCAGCGGACGCGACAGGGTATCACTCACGGCGGGCATAACGAAGGTTCGGCCCACTTGCAATGGCTTAAGCACCGCCACCCGCTCGGTAACCGTTTTCATGGTGGCCGAGTCGATGTTGGGCATCTGCCGGGTGAGCCAGTATTTCTCGATCATGTGAATAAACACCCCATCGGTTCCCAGCACTTTGGGGCGCTCATACTGACTGGTCAGGTACCAGATCATGTAGGTTTTCATCTCCTTACTCCCGCTCGCCCTAGTCACCAGGTAATCAGCCTCTTTAGTCAGCGAATCCACCTGCTGAACGGTTAGTTCTTTGATGTACCGGTCTATTTTGGGCTGTAGCAGCGGCGTCCGAATCATCCGTTCGTCGCTGAGGTCGAAGTTGTCCCAGAAGTGATTTTTGTAGTAGCTAAACTGCCAGAGCGAATCGGGGCGGCCATTGGCGGCTTTGGGTGCCTCCGGTACGTCGGGTTCGGCTGACGCGAGCAGCACTTTGGTGGTGAGCAGGGTCGGGTTCTGGGCCAGAAAATTGGTTCGGTAAGTACGGGCCTGGGTCTGAAGCTCCTTCACACGCTGCGCCGAAGCGGCGGTTTTGGGTTGCTTGTCGGCCTGCCGCATCTCCTCAAAGATCGCTTTCAGCTTTTGTTGATAGCCGTAGAAAGCAGCATTTTCGACCGAGCCGGTTACCTTCATGCTGCCAATAAAATCGGCGGTGTCGGTCTCAAACGAAAACTGTTGCTCGGTCAGCATTATATCGAAGTAGCGCCCCTTGGGTATCACCACCAGATAGAGCCCGCCGGGCAGTGATTTCTTTCCCTGAAAGACAAAATTCCCGCTGGCATCGACCCTAGCCGTATCTTTCGGCACGTAATGGGTGGGGTCGTACTGGTAATGGGCCAGCACGACAGTGGTGTCTTTTATTCCCCGAATTCGCCCCGCAATACGGTGCCCCTCAGACGTTGGCTGAGCCAGGGTCAGCAACGGCAGCAAGCCCAGCACCAACACAAAAAAGTTACGACGTTTCATAGCACAAAAATAAGCGTTCAACGTCTACCGGAGTAAAGCCGAACGTTCTATTAACGAATCAGTAACGAATACATGTTCTACTTTCTGTCGAAAACAGCGGGGTATTTCCTCACCCCGGCGGGTTGGCTGCTAGCCTGCCTGGCGGGGGCCCTCCTTTTCCCCCGATGCCGGCGACGGCTACTCCTGGTTTCGTTGGGGTTATTCTGGCTCCTCGGCAACAGTTTTCTGGTCAACGAACTGGCGGGTCTGTGGGAAATCAACACCCAATCGACACCCACCCGGCCAATACCCACCAACCCAACCCAGACGGTGGCCGTGGTGCTGACGGGTGGGCTCACCAACAACCAGTTGCGCATGATGCCCCCCCGGCCCATGCTCGCGCTGGAGGGTGACCGGCTGGCCCAGGCCCTGTTTCTGTACAAAACGGGCCGCGTGCAGAAAATTTTGATCAGCGGGGGCAGCGCGCCGCTTTTTTTCATGAACCCGGAAACCCGGCAGGAAGGGCAGGAAGGCATGAAGTTTCTGCACCTGGCGGGCATACCCACCCGTGACCTGCTGTGGGAAACCCGTTCGCGCAATACCTACGAGAATGCGCAGTTTTCGGCGAAGGTGCTCCACACTACGTTCCACACCAATCGCTGCGTGCTGGTCACGTCGGCCTATCACCTGCGCCGGGCAACAGCCTGCTTCGCTAAAGCCGGCATTCAGACCACGCCTTTTGGGGCGGCCTACATCCATCAACCCCGCAGCTTTGCGCCCGCCGATTTACTGGTGCCCCACGAACAGGCCTTTACCCACGCTGCGCACCTGATTAAAGAGCTGTTTGGGTACCTGACCTACGCCATGGCCGGGTATATCTGACGCCCGGATAGGGGTACGTTTCCTTATCGGAACTAACCATTCAATACATATTGCATTAAAAAAAGTGCAAAACCATGCATGATATGGCCTTTAGGGCGTTTTTTGCCTGATAATCACTCAATGCAATCTAACATCATGAAACGCACGTTCCGCCTCCCTGCCGCAGCAACACTTCTGCTGGCTAGTCTGATTACAGTATTCGGCTGCAAAAGCAGCAATCCTGATCCCGGCCCCACCAACCTGACCACGTTGCAGGGCAGCTGGAAAATCACCAGCTTAACCATCAGCCCGGCCTTTACCTACAATGGCGTAGCCCTCACCAACCTGGGCTCTGCGCTGCAGTTGCTGGGCGAAAACTGCCTCGCCGATGCGGTAGTAACTTTCAACAGCAACAAATCAATCTCGAATAACCTGTCGACCCAGTCAAGCTGCACCAACGCAACGACTACCAAGGGACTTATTAACAATTTCTTTGGCCCTACCACCACCTACGCTGAATCGGGCGGCCAGACAACCCTGACAACGGGCCCCCAGGCCCTGGTAGGCACGACCGTATTTACCACCACTACGGCGACCTTAACCACCAAACTCCCGCTTGACCCACTGGGCAATCCAGTGGCTACGCCCTATACCTACACGGTTGTCCTGACCAAGCAATAACGGGCAGTTTCCATCGCGGATCAACGAAAGAAATCGCTCTGATTTCGTGTGCATTACGCCACATCTTCGAGGTATGGCGTAACGCACACGAAATCAGAGCGATTTCATGAAAGCAACCAGCGCTCGTTTTTCGGTCGCCGTCAGGTGAAGCTTCTCAGGCGGCAAGGTCTGATTTGGCAGCGGGAAGCCCAGGCCAACACCCCCACCCTTGTTGTAGAAATCCACCACCTGCTCCAAGGTTTTGAATACGCCATTGTGCATGTAGGGCGCAGTCTGGCCAATGCGGCGCAGCGTGGGCACTTTGAAAGCCCCCCGGTGAAAATCGATTCCGGTAAAGCCAGCCCGGCCCGAATCGGGGCTTATACGGGTGCTTTCGCGGGTGGTCGGCGTACCAATTACCTCGCCTTCTGTGCGCCGATAGGCGGGTGGCAGCGTACCGTTGTAGATGGGGAAATAATGGCAGGTGGCACATTTGCCTTTACCCATAAATACGTTGAAACCCAACCGTTCGTCGGTCGATAGGGCCACTCGCTGTCCCCGCAGGTACCGGTCGCTGCGGCTGGTTACGCTGATGAGTGAACGAACGTAGGTAGCCAGCGCGTGCCGAACGGTGTAAGCGGTGAGGCCGGCGGTGTACTGGGCCTTGAACTGAGCGTGGTAGGCAGGCTGCCGGGTAAGCCGGGTGACGGCCTCGGCCAGCGAACCACCCATCTCGCGGGAGTTATGAATCACGTCATGCAATTGCTGCTCAATGGTGAACACCCGCATGTCCATAAACTGAACGGATTGCAGGCCCGCGTTCCAAAGGCTCGGCGTGTTACGCACTGGTCGGCCAGCGGTGTGGCTGGCCCTGGTGCCCATCAGTTGAGCCGTGACCCGACCGTCCTGAAACGCCCGGTCGGGCCGATGGCAACTGGCACAACTGCGTCCGCTGCCGCTGGCCCCCAGCACCGGATCACTGAATAGCTGTTTACCCAGGGCAATTCGGGCCGGGGTAATGGCCGGGTCGCTATGAGTGGCAAAAAAGGCCGGGTCGAACGCCGCCGGGTCGGAAAGTGTTCGGGCCGAGGGGCGCAGCAGCCGCTTTACGTCGATAGGTGGCAGGCCCAGGGCATGCTGAGCGTCGAGCAGCAGGCCGGTGAGCGGATGAGCGCAGTGGCGAATAAAATGCAGGCGGTCGAAGCTATTGAAGGTTCGGGCCGACCGTAACGCGTTCTGCGCCTGGCTGATGGTGTTATCGATGCGGGTGGCCAGGGCGGTTTTTTTTGAGGCCAGTGGGTAGCAGGCCAGCGTTTGGCGGATCCCTTCCAGGGCGGCGACCGACTCAGGCAGCGACTGAAGAGCCACCGGTGAGTCGAACCCCGTAATGCCCAGCGTTTCAATACGGAACACCTCCTGCCGCAGCGCGTCCAGGATAAAGGCATCGTTCAGCGGGTTACGGGCCGCCAGCTGGTTAAGCTGGCCCAGCGTGCGGCGCATGGCCATTAGCTGTTGTTGCATCTCGGCCCGGCGGCTGGTATCGAACGGGAACAGCAATGGTTCGATCACCTGAAACCCTTCGGGTTTGAGAATAATAGCCACCCCGTCGTCAATTTCGCCTTCGGGTACGTTAGGCCCGTTGAGGTTTCTGGCCGACTGTAGAAAGTAGTATTCGGTGAGCGGTTCAATCTGCTTGTAGGCCAGCCGCGCCCGCCGAAACGATGCCTGTACGGCAGCGGCATTCCGACGGTGATCGACCTGGCGCGTGAGATCGGTCAGGGCTGAATCGAAGCGGGTCAGGTTGGCCTGATACAGGGCACCAACCCGCTTGTGGGCTGGTGGCGTTGCAGCCGGGCGGGATACGCTGAACAACACCACGCTGAGCCCGGCCAGGAGCGCAGCCAGGCACCCGGCCCGCCGGTACCGCGCCATCCAATCTGCCGACAAAAACGGAATAATCATGAAAGCCACTGGTTCACAAATGCACGGACGTGCTACCAAAATTAACCCTAAAACCGGAGTTATCTGGCGGTGGAACTTTAACGTGACTGATGGATGATTCGCTGGTGCATTACTTTCTCCATAAGCTTTTTGCTGATTGCTTTGCTAGGTAGGCCCTTCGACTAGGCGTCCCCGACAGGCTCAGGGAAGGGCCCCGCCCCGGTTAGGCCGGAATTCGTTTCAACTGAATATTCTCTAGCGGACGGATGACCAGCGGTACTTTCTCCACTTTGACGGAGCTGGTATCTAAGCCAAACCAGCGGTCCTCGGAGGTAGTAAAGCCTTTAACGGTGAAATAGACATTCATGATAAAGCGCTCGACCAGAGGCAGTTCATTCTCATAAGACAGAAACTTTTCCAGCACCACGAACCGGAAGTCACCGATGACATTCTGCCGGTTCAGCGATTCGTACCGACTGGTAACGTCTACCTCTTTGTGCCGCACCATGTCTTCGATCACCTTGCGCAGGAACAGATTGATGCGCTGCTCGACCCGGAAACCCAGCTTAAACGTCACTTTATAGGCATCATCGGGGGCAATGGTATTCACTTTGTACTCCATCGTGTAGGGATCATCCGTGGTATCGACATGAATGAACCAGTAGATATCGGCCCGTTTGGGTCGCTTTTGAAAAATGGAGTAGATGATCTTCGATTCGATCTCGGTCTGCCGGGCTGCATTACTCATGAACACCAGGTGAGTGGCATACTTGGGAATACTGATGTCGCGGCTAAGCTCTTTAAGGGCATCCATATACCGATCTATGCGGACATATTCGGTCAGCCGCAGCTTGATTCGGAAGGCCTGAAGCCAGATGTACATCACCCCGGCAATGCTGGAGCCGATCAACACCGAGACCCAGCCCCCATGCGGAAACTTGATGAGGTTGGCCACCAGAAAGCTGCCTTCCAGACCCAGGTAAACCGTCAGAAACAGAACGATCCACCAGGCCTGATACCTATGGCTATAGAGATAGTACGACATCAGCAGGGTGGTCATCAACATCGTCAGCGTGATGGCCAGCCCGTAAGCCGCTTCCATTTTAGCCGATTCGCGGAAGTACAGTACCACCCCCACGCAACCGGCCCAGAGCAGCATGTTGATACTGGGCACGTACAGCTGCCCTTTCTGGGCACTGGGGTAGCGCAGCTGCACCTTGGGCCAGAAATTAAGCCGAATGGCCTCGCTGATGAGCGTAAACGAACCGCTGATCAACGCCTGGCTGGCAATCACGGTGGCGGCGGTGGCAATGATGATACCGATGGTCAGAAACCAGGGGGGCATGAGTTGGTAAAATGGAATCCGGGCACCCAGCGTCTGCCCCTGAATCCCTAACAACCAGGCGCCCTGACCAAAATAATTCAGCAGCAGACACGTCTTTACGAACATCCAGCTCAGGCGGATGTTGCCCCGCCCGCAGTGGCCCATGTCTGAATACAGCGCTTCGGCCCCGGTTGTACACAGAAACACGGACCCCAGCAGCCAGAAGCCACCCGGATACTCCGATATCAGCCACCAGGCGTAATACGGATTCAAGGCGGCTAAAATGGCCGGTGCCTGAGCAATCTGAATGCTGCCTAGAATGCCCAGCATCACGAACCACACCAGCATGATGGGGCCAAACGCGATACCGACTACGCTGGTGCCAAAGGCCTGAATGAGAAAGAGGAGCGTTAAGATCACCAGCACAATCTCGATAATCAGCAGGTCAGTGATCGACGGGTACAGCAACCGTAACCCTTCCACCGCCGACGACACCGAGATGGGTGGGGTAATAACGCCATCGGCCAGCAGGGCCGCACCCCCAATAATGGCGGGCAGGGTAAGCCAGCGGGCATGCCGACGAATCAGGGCGTACAGCGCAAAAATGCCCCCCTCGCCCCGGTTGTCGGCCCGCAGAATCAGGATGACATATTTGACGGTCGTTTGCAGGGTCAGCGTCCAGAAAACGCAGGAAAGCGCCCCCCGGACTACATCCCCCTTAACCGGATTGTCTGGTCCGATAATGGCCCGCAGGGTGTACAGGGGCGAGGTGCCAATGTCTCCGTAAATGATGCCCATAGCAACCAGCAGGCCGGCGGCCGATACGGTATCGATTGTTCGTTTGTGATCACTCATAAAAAATAAGGCAATAAAGACGCGTACCGTGCTGAATAACGATGGCTTATAGACGATAAAAAGAAAGAAAAAAAGCTCAGTTGACGGGGAGTCGGAACCAGAAGGCGGCACCCGGAGCCACTTCCTGGCGAATGCCAATGCTGCCCCCCATCGATTCAATAAATTCCTTGGCGATGGCTAACCCCAGGCCGGTGCCACTTACCTGGTCATTTGGGCTACCTACCCGGAAGTAGCGGTCGAATACCCGGTCATAATGCTCGGGCCGCAACCCTGCTCCATAGTCGCGCACGGTAAAGTCGATCTGGTGGTCGACCAGCCGGGCCGAAATATCCACCAGCTGGTCGGGCGGGCTGTGGCGCACGGCATTCGACAGGAAGTTGATCAGCACCCACGAGGCCTTATCGGTATCAGCCCGTACGGTGGGCAGATTGCCGGGGATATCCAGCTCAAAGCGAACATGTTTCTGAGTGGCCTGTACCTGCAAGACGTTGGTCGCGTAGGTAATAATGTCGACCGGGGCAACGGCCTCTAGCTTTAGCTGAATCTGCCCCGATTCAACCTGCGCCATATTCAGCAGCTCACCCGTCAGGGTCAGCAACCGGTCGGCGTCGGCACGAACGTTGCCGACCAGTTGTCTCTGTTCGTCATTGAGTGCGCCTACCCGGCTGTCGTCCAGTAACTGTAAACTGAGCTTAATACTCGATAAAGGTGTTTTCAACTCATGCGAAACCGTAGCGATGAAGTTTGTTTTGGCCAGGTCAAGCTCTTTATACGAGGTAATATTCTGGAGCACAATCACGTACCCGGCGTGAACGGGCCGGGCCTCCCCCGTCGACGCTACCTCTACCGAATGAATCTGTTTGACAAAGTAGCTCTCCTTGCTTTTATCGGCCGAGGCGGGATCATGCACTTTCAGCAGGTTGCCCCCCTTGTCTGAACCGGGCAGCCCGGTTGCAGGCCGGTTGGCAGCCTGCTCAGTCATGATATCGTGAATCAGAATCCGCAACAGATCATTGGTCGTGGCTACGTCGGGGGCGTATTTGCCTACCAGTTCCTGCCGGTCAACGCCCAGCAATCGCTCGGCTACGGGATTGATAAAGAGAATCCGGCGTTTTTCGTCGAGGCCGATGATGCCGTCATTCATGATCTCAACCAGGGTCTCAACGCGCTTTTTTTCATACAGTACCCTGGCCAGATTCGAGTGTTCGTACTCATCCAGCTTCTGGGCCATGGAGTTGAACGCCTGGGCCAGTTCGCCGAATTCGTCGCTTGACCGTACGTGCAGCCGCTCTTCAAAATTGTGGCTGGCAATCTGTTTGATGCCCTGGGTTAGTTCGCGCAGCGGATTGGCAATGTAGCTGGGTATGCTGATGACAAAAGACAAAACAACCAGGAAGCAGAGCGTGCCCACAAACCCCAGCCAGACCAGCGCATCTCTGGCCGTTTGCTCAGCGGTTTTATTTCTCCGCACAATGGCCTGCCGGTTCAGATCATCAATGACAAACAGGTGCTGACGAATCCGGTTGATCAGCACCTGATCGGTGGGGTTGGCCCGAAGGCGGGTAAATTCCCGACGCAGCACCCGGGTGGCCTGCTGTTCGTTTACCTCGGTAACGTTGGCCTCCTGCTGCTTGAGATTGGCATCGAAGTCGGTTGACGCATCCGGATTATCCAGCGTGGTCAACGCCTTCTGCATGTTACTGACCAATTCCAGCGAAATATAATTGTCTTTCAGAATTGCCTTCGAGTCCTTCGCCAGGCGGTTTAGGTAAAAGGCCCCTAACCCGCCCAGCAGCAGGATGATGCAAAAGAGAAAGCTCAGCGAGAGCGCTATTTTCGTTTTAAGCGTCATGGTTCAGCGAACATCCGTTCAGCCTTTAAACCCGGAAGGGGTCAGCGGCTGGTTACCGGCAACCCTTCCTTCGGGTTAATCTGGCCTTAACAAAAAACACTCCATTCCTGATGCGGGCCGCAAAACTGACTCTTAACTACCTTTACGCCAATAAATTACCGAAGAGAAAGAAAAATAGCAGGGGCAAGCGGCTGGCGACAACCTTACCATTTTGACAAGGTTAATTCTCATTTTGGGAGCCTACAGCTGGTACTGCTCCATTTTGCGGTAGAGCGTACTTAGGCCAATGCCCAGCAAACGCGCCGTTTCGGCTTTGTTGCCATTGGTGTGCTGAAGCATGCAGGCGATATGGTTTTTTTCAACGGTGGCCAGATCCAGCGCCGACCTACTGGCTGTACTGGCTGCTGCGTTGGCCATTGCCTGCACATCCTGCGGCAGGTGTTCGGGCAGCAGCATTGACCCGTCGTTGAGGATCAAGGCCCGTTCGATGACGTTTTTTAGCTCGCGGATATTGCCCTTCCAGGCGTATCGGCTGAGTATGTCCAAAAAGGCGGGGCTCAGCGTAACGGGTTTCTTCCCAATTTTCGCCGTCTCCTGCCGGGCAAACTGTTCAGCCAGCAGCGGAATGTCTTCGCGCCGGTTACGCAGCGACGGTAACTCAATGGAAAACACCGAAAGCCGGTAGAACAGGTCGAGCCGGAACTGACCGCTGCTGGCATCCTCTTCAAGGCGGCGGTTGGTGGCCGCAATCACGCGCACATCCACTTTTATTGGTTTCGTATCGCCCACGCGCAAAATCTCGTGGGTTTCCAGCACCCGCAGGAGCTTGGCCTGTAGGTCGGGCGGCATTTCACCGATCTCATCCAGAAAGAGCGTGCCTTTACTGGCTTCGGCAAACAAGCCTTTCTGATCGCGGGTTGCGCCCGTAAAAGCCCCGGCCCGGTGCCCAAACAGTTCACTTTCCAGGATATCCTTGCTCAATGCACCGCAATTGATGGCCACAAACGGCCCCGACCGGCGGAGGCTTCCCTGATGAATAGCCTGCGCAAAAACTTCTTTGCCGGTACCGGTTTCCCCCGTCAACAGCACGGTCGTATCCGTGGGGGCAACCTTACGGGCCAGCTCAATCGCCTGCTGAATGGCCCGCGAATGACCGAGTATTTTTTCAAAGCCATGCCGCTCCTGTACCTGTTTTTCCAGCTGACTAATCCGCAGTTGCAACCTTGCTTTCTCAACAGCCCGGCTAACCAGGGGGATAAGCTTGTCATTATCATCACCCTTCGTGATGTAATCGAAGGCCCCGTTTTTTATGGCCGTCACCCCATCGGCAATGGTGCCGTAGGCGGTGAGCACGATGATTTCGGTGGCGGGGTACGCCTGTTTAATCTGGGCGGTCAGGTCGATGCCGTTGGCATCCGGCAGTTTCACATCGCTGATTACCAGATGCACTTCCGTGCGCTCCAGCAGGCGCAGGCCAGTACGGGCATCGGGGGCTTCCAGCACTTTATACTCTTCTAAACTCAAGAGGCGGGCCATCAACTGGCGTAACCTGGGTTCATCATCAATCAGTAAAATAGTACCAGCCATAACCTGTAAGAAAACGATAGTGAGCCCGATGGCTGTGGTTTAAGGTACGGAAGGGGACTGACAAATGTAAGCTGTAGATTAACAGCGCCAGAAAGCGTATATTTATCCTGTTAGGATAACGAAAAGCTAGTTGATCAACAGTATATGAGCCTGGAAGAGGAAATTGCGATCTACCAATTCGCGCAGGGAGTTCATTCGGATAGCCTACTGCTTGACTCGTTCAGGGAGTTGGATAAGGAGGAGCAGTTTAGCCGGATTTTCAACCTGTATCACGTACTAGGTAGACCAAAGGCCACTCCCCCTGACATTGAGCAGGCAACAGCTGATGGCTCCTTTGACCCCAGCTATACACCATGCATTAAACCCAACGGAGCATCGTCATTTATGGCTCCAGAAGGCGACATGACCCAGGACTATAAATTTCTGCTCTATGTAATTAAAGCAATTTATCAGCGTCGCTTTGACCTGGATAAGGATGACATCACTACGTGGTGGTATCAGGACTTATCGGATCAAGACGTAGTGCAGGGGATACTGGCGAGGCATGAGGCATTGGTAGAGGAGTTATACAACAGCCCTGGCTACCGAAGCGAGTTCCGGGCTTTGGCCAGACTACAGCACGAGCATAGACAGGAACGTTCGATGCAGACCAGCCAACCGAAAGACGGTTTCAGGATGGCGAACAAGCATCGGTTCGTTACCTATGACGAAATAATTCTGGAATCCGCTGTCCTGATTGGCGAACCGAGTAAGTATATGTACGCGATTTCCATCCTACACGGGTCATTAGTAAAAGGCCTGACCAGAAGTTACCGGTTAAAACAAAGCCATGTGATGCGGGTAGTGGCTGCTGTGCTTGAGCGATACTTAGGCGACATGTACCCTACTGGCGTCTAGCATCCACGCTATTCGGGTCTTTAGCGAACAAAGCTCCACCTGACCATTTTCATGGCACCACCTCTGTTGGCGTTTTGACGACAACCCGTTCGATTTTCCCCACCAGGAAGATGTACGAGCAGGCCCCCACTATACCCAGTGCGCCAATGAAGATCAGGGCGGGCTTAAAATCGCCGTCACGGGCCAGATAACCAATCACGATCGGTACGACGATGGATGCCAGATTGCCCATAAAATTGAACACGCCACCGGTAAGGCCAATCAGGTGTTTGGGTGACAAAACAGAAACGAACACCCAGGAAATCAGCGCCATGCCGGAGCCGAAGAAAGCCAGCGACATGAAAAAGATGATCAGAGCCGTATCATTCGTATAGTTGGCCCCCACGATACTGACCGACAGCAGCAAGCCGATGATAATGGGTGCCTTACGCGCCACACTGACCGAGGTTCCGTTCTGCACCAGCCGGTCGGAAACAAAGCCGGAGAGCAGCAGCCCGGCACAGGCGGCAAAGAAGGGAACCGGCGCCAGATAGCCCGTCTTGATGAAATCGAGCCCCCGGTATTTTACCAGGTACGTCGGAAACCAGGTCAGGAAGAACCAAAGCATGGAATTGACCGCGAACTGACCGATATAAACCCCCCATAACGTTCGGCTCGACATCACCTGCGCGAGGTTAACCCATCGCCAAATTGCCGCTTTACCTGTCTCTGGCCGGGACGCGTCCGGCTCACCCCGGCGCAGGATGCCGCCACCCGCCTCAATGTAAGCCAGTTCGGCCTCATTCACACGGGCATGGTCGAGCGGGTCGCGGTAAAGCAGGTACCAGATTACGCCCCACACGATGCCGATCACGCCGGTCGTGATAAACAACCCTTTCCAGCCAACGTAGACCTGAAGCGTCACCAGCAGGGGCGTCAGCACGGCAAGGCCGATAAACTGGCCCGACACGTATAGGGCAATAGCCGAGGCCCGCTCGTGGTCGGGAAACCAGCTGGTGACAATCCGGTTATTGATGGGATAAGACGGGGCCTCGAACGCGCCGGTGGCCAGCCGCAGGGCAAACAGCGACGTGAACCCTCTGGCAAAGCCCTGAAATACCGTCGACAATGACCAGGTAACCAGACAAACCGTGTAGAGAATCCGGGGGGCATACCGGTCGGCCACCAGGCCACCGGGAATTTGCAGGAAAGCATACGTCCAGCCGAAGGCGGAGAAGATAAATCCCAGTTCAACAGACGACAGATTTAACTCTTTACTAAGCGAATCGGCGGCTACCGATAGATTACTGCGATCCAGGTAATTGATGACCACGTTCATAAATACGAGAAAAAGCATCCCGTATCGCATTCCGGTTCGCTTGGCACTACCAACGGCTTGTTCCATGCTTGTTGAGGGAGGGTAGGTTATTGACTGGGTCAGGAATAGAGCAGACTGGCTGCGTAATCAGGTGCGGAGAAAGGCTATCGGGCCGTCCAGCCCCCATCGACGGTGAGTATGGAACCGACCATGTAGCTGGCCGCCTCGCTGGCCAGGAAAATGGCGGCACCCTGAATTTCGGGTAACAAGGCCCAGCGACCCAGGGCAGTTGCGCCTACCACAAACTTTTTGGCCTCTTCAGTATCCGCAATCGATATGTTCATTTCGGTCAGAAAAGGGCCGGGGCAGATGGCATTCACGTTGATCGTATACGGAGCCAGTTCGAGCGCCAGGGCGCGGGTCATCTGCACCACGGCCCCTTTGCTGGCGGTATAGGGCGTTCGGTTGGCCAGCCCGACCAACCCCAGGGTGCTGGCCAGATTGATAATTTTACCGCTGCTGTTTTTTTTCATGAAGGGCGTCACGGCCCGGCAGCATAGCCAGGTGCCGTTGACGTTCACCTCCATCACCTTGCTGAAATCGGCTGGCGATAGCTCGTCGATGGCCCCCCGAATGTTGATGCCGGCACTATTGATCAGAATATCGATCTTCCCGAAGGCATCCATTGCGGCCTGCGCCATCGCTTCTGTTTGCTGTTGATCGGTGATATCGGCCGGAAACGACAGGACTTTGGTGCCATACTGCTGGCTTAGTTCCCCGGCGGCCTGTGCGCCTTCGGCGGCGTTGCGGTTTACCAGCATCACATCGGCACCCGCCGACGCTAAGCCGGCGGCCATGGCCAGGCCAAGCCCTTTCGACCCGCCCGTGATGATGGCGGCTTTGCCGCTTAAATCGAATAGTTTAATTCCCGGTAAAGGTGTTATAGGCATAATTGAATGGGGCGCTTGGTTAGGATAATAAGTTGTGGGAGACGCCCGATGTGGCTTCGCGCTGTAGGCTTCGCTAGTCGTGCCCTTCGACAGGCTCAGGGTGACAGGAACCTAAAGGTTGTCAGCCTGAACATAGTGGTGATTGATGTCACCCTGAGCCTGTCGAAGGGCACGACTAGCGGAGCCTACCTAGCAGAGCCTACAGCGCGGAGCAATCTACACTATTACCGAATGGCTAGCTGGGTTTTACTGTAGGCCAGGCAGTCGAGGATGTTCTTCTCTTCGGCGGCTAATCGCTCTTCATCAGAGAGTTTCGCTACCCTGGGCAGGGGCGTTGGCGGTTTATGCTGCCTGACCATCTGGAGCGTTCGGGCCAGTTCGCTACCGGGTAGTTCACCAAACGTTGGCCAGTAGTCGGGTTTTAAACACGGAATTTCAAGCGGGTCGCGGGTAATCATTTCGAGGCTGAACGTGACGTTGGGGTTATGCTGCTTACAGAGCGAAATCATCGTTGGCAGGTCCAGTATTCCCTTGCCCAACGGCACTTCCGACAGCAGAAAGCCATCCGGGTACTCCTCAACGGCCATGTCTTTCACATGGGTGCTGACCGCAAATGGGGCCAGCGTCTGCACCACAGCCATCGGGTCTTCGAGCAGGGAAATGCTGTTTCCAAAATCAAGCGTAACGCCGATCCAATCGCTGTTGATCTGTTTCAGCATGGCCGCCAGCTCATTGGCCCGCCAGTCTTTATGATTCTCCATGCCCAGCTTCACCTTGTGTTTCCGCAGAACCGGCTCGGCCAACTGAAGCGAGGCCAGCGCATTTTTCTTCAGCGTCTGAAAAGCCTCGGCCGAGTGGTAAGTTTCGTAGCGCCGACCACCCGAACAGACCGTTCGCAACACGGTGGCCCCCGCTTCTTTGGCGTTAATAACGTCCTGCTCGAAGCGGGGTACGTCGTCGGCCGTTTTGGGCGCGCTAACGGAGCCTTCCAGATACAGCCCCAGTTTCTCGCGTCGGTCGCGGACCTTTTTGGTAAAGTCGGGGGTCCAGTTACTCATGACCACCTGCACGCCACCCGCCCCAATCTGCTGGCAATGGTCGAGCAGGTCGATGGCGTTGGTAAAGCCAGGGTATTTCTGGCTGCCCGCCTTCGAATTCCACCGGTTGCCGTAGGAGTGAACCACCACACCCATCGGCATTGAGTTGGCCAGTTTGGGCAGTTTCGGCACCGACAGTACCAGAGCGCCGAGGGCGGCCCGGTGGAGGAAATCGCGTCGGTCCAGTCGTAACCCGGTCGGCGCTGTTGGCGGTTGCTGTAGTTGATCGTTCATGCGTTCAGGAAGGTGATTCGCTTATTTTACACTGCTGGCGTTGGCCTCCAGCACATATTTGGTTAATTCTGACGCTTTCCAGGGCATTACCCTCCCCTGCGAGGTAACTCGGGTTGTGCCCACCGTCCGTCTATTGATCGGCCCGGCGTCGTTACCCCATTCGTTGCGGATATACATCAGAATAGCGGTGATGGTGGCATCGTCCATGGTCGAATGAGCGGGCATGACCGGCAGAATGTTCGGGGCGTCATACACCTTTCCCGCTACCTCGACGGGACCTTCCATGCCGTGTAACACGATCAGTGCCAATCGTTTTTCGTCGCCCGTTACCCAGTCTGAGCCCGCTAAGGGGGGCGCAAACCGGTTCAGTCCGCCGCCATCTGAACCGTGGCAACCGGCGCAGGTGGTCAGGTAATACTGACGGCCCAGGGCAAACAGCTTCTGTTCGTCGTCGTTCAGCAGATTCTTCTGTTGCACGCTGTTTGCCTGCACAGTATGTCCCGGCCAGTCGAACAGCGCCGATACCGCCGCCACGCCATACGCATCAGACCGGGCCAGCAGAGCCGGGGCTGCGGCCAGCCGGATGGGCTTCAGCTTGCTGTTTTTTCCCTGGATCGACATGGCCGTGAGTACCGCCTTATGCTGCCAACCAACGGCTTGTTTATCCACGTCGAGGAGTGCCAACAGCCCCGTCAGTTCGGTGGCGTCGCGCTTGTGAATGATGGCCGTGGTCAACATCTCCAGAAAAATTTCTTTGGCTGGCTCCTGCGTTTTCCAGGCCGGTGATTGCCACAGCCGCTGTAAAAAGGCAAACTCCCGATTATATACGCTGCTCAGTACGGCATCGCGCATCAACGGCATTGCCCCATGACGCTCGGCAATACCGGCCAATAGCTGATGAACTGCGGGCTGATCGAGCGACCGGGCCGACAGCGCCATTTGAAGAACCTGCCTGTCGGAGGCCTTCGCCCAATTGGTCAGCAGTTGTTTCTCCAGCGTTGAACGTACCTGTGTATTCGCTTTGGCAAACGGCTCAAGCAGGCGGATCGCGGTGCTGCTGATCAGGGAATTGGGGTCCGACACCAGTGGCAGCAGCATGTCTGGTCGAAGCGAATTCAGGCCCTCCAGGGTCCAGAGGGCCTGAAACCGACCCAGTTGATTAGGACCTTTGAGCGCCAGATTGATCAAGGCCGGGCTGATGCGTTTATCATTCCGCTCCACGAGCAGTCGCTGGGCCATATCGCGGTACCAGCCGTCGGCACTGGATAGGTACCCAACCAGTTCACTAGCTGACGCCGTGGAAAGCGTTACCGGTTTGGCTGGTTTCCAGGTTGCGGGCACAATTCGCCAGATTCGGCCCTTATGCACGGGTGCATCCAGCTTACGGTTGAGGGTTTGCTCGCGCAGGTAGGGCGTCATATACGCCTTGTGCTGCATAATGCCCTTATACATATCGGCTACGTAGAGCGCACCATCCGGGCCGGTAGCCATGTGTACGGGCCGGAAGCGTTCGTCGGTCGAGGCCAGGAATTCCGTACCGGGATGCGGGTCGTGCGCCTTCAGGATTACCCCCTGCGCATCAACGACATTCCGTTTGATCAGGTTACCCGACGGCTCACACACGAACACATTCCCCTCATAGGTTTTGGGCAGGGCTTTTCCCCGATAAACCAGCGGCGAACAGGCAGCGGTAAATTCGAGCAGGCGCGCTTCTTTATCCAGTGTGCCCGGAATGTAGCCGCGATTCACGGCCGGGGTAGACCGAATTGGGTACACGCGCCGGTCTACCGTCAGGCCGTGGTCGATGCCCGTGGTGGGCGATGTGGTTTTTGTTCCGAGACAAATAATTGGGCGGTACCAGATCGGCATGTAGCTGCGACCAGTTGTAATTATAGTACAGTCGGCCCTGGTCATCGTGGCTGATGCCCCACTGCCCCCGAAACTCGGTCGAGTCACGCTGCCACGTGTTGCCGACCAGCCGGTACCGAAAGCGCGACTTGGCGTTGTAATACCAGTTGTCCATGCCGCGCCAGAGTCCGTTACCCGCGTGTTCGGGCAGGGCGCTCCCGGCATAGGCGGGGTCGACCAGCGTTTTGGTATCCGCCTTCAGATCGCCGTTGGTATCCTGGGTGAGCCAAAGGGCTTCGTTTTCGGCAACCAGTGCGCCCCCCGGCACCAATGCAAGGGCGCGTGGCATGATCAGGCTGTCGAGGTAAACGGTACTCCTGTCCATCACCCCGTCGTTATTCCTGTCTTCCAGCACCGACACGCGCCCAATCGGTTCTTTTTCGCCGTCGCCATCGATCGTGCGCATGTAGCCCCGCATCTCCACCACCCACAGCCGCCCGTCAGCGTCGAAGGAGAACACAACCGGATCCTGCACCATCGGCTCAGCCGCCACCAGTTGCATCGTCAGGCCAGGCTCAAGCCGGAACGTGGCCAGTTCTTCGGCGGGCGTATGCACCGGTGTGGGGCCGTTATCCAATAGGCTACCAAACCGGGCCGTAAACCCCAACAGGCCCAGCAGGCCAGCGCTCAGCAGGCAGATCGTGTAAGCAGGCTTGATCATGATTGATGACATAGCAGTACCGGCATGGCGACTGGCAGGCCGGGAACGCTACATTATTTCAAGGAAAAGTAAGACGGTATCAGTAACTAATGCTATTGATTCCATTCTATTTCACAAAAGAACCGGATCAACACGCTCACTGCATGTCAAATCGATTTACAAACCGGGTAGCCATCGTCACCGGCGGAGCCGATAGCATTGGGAAAGCCATTGCCCACCGACTCGCTTCGGAAGGCGCTACCGTCGCTTTATTCGACATTGATGCCGCCAAGCTGCACCGTACCTGCGCTGAAATGACCGGACAAGGCCTGGCCGTAACGGGCCACACTGTCGATATCTCGGAGGAAGGCTCCGTAGAAAAAGCGGTGCAGGCCGTAGTCGGGGTCACCGGTCGCCTGGATATTATGGTCAACTCGGCGGGGATTGTCGGGCCAAGCAGCACCAGGATCACCGACTATTCCGTAGACGACTACGACCGGGTGTACAGGGTTAACCTGCGCGGCGCTTTCCTGATGACGAAAGCAGCCATTAAGGCAATGGAACCGGCGAACTACGGCCGTATTCTGCACCTGGCTTCCATTGCCGGCAAAGAAGGAAACCCTTTTATGACGGGCTATTCGTCTACGAAAGCAGGCGTTATTGGCCTGGTAAAGGGTATTGGCAAGGAATACGCCGAAACGGGCATTACCGTCAATGGCATTGCCCCGGCGGTAATCAGAACGGCCATGAATGAAAACACTGCCCCGGAGCAACTGGCCTACATGACGGCCAAAATACCCATGAAGCGGTTAGGCACCGTCGATGAAGTAGCCGCGCTGGCCGCCTGGATCGTATCGGACGAAGCCAGCTTCACCACCGGCTTCATTTTTGATTTATCCGGCGGGCGAGCCACGTACTGATTCTGCTATGCGATTTACGTGTGTATTGTCTATTTGTCCCCCGCTTTTTGTCATCCCGACGGCAGGAGGGATCGTGGCGTTCTCATGGAAGAGTCTGTCTTCTTGACCGGGAACGCCACGATCCCTCCTGCCGTCGGGATGACAAAAGCACGGCATGACAAAAAACGAATTGACAACAAAAAACACCAACTCCTCGCCTATTCCACCCCCTTCACCGCCATAGGCAGCGTGTAGATCGACTCGGAGGCGGTGATGAACAGGGTCTTGCGGTCTTTACCACCAAAACAGACGTTTGCCGTCCATTTTGACGGTACGGGAATGTTGCCCAGCTTTTTCCCCGTTGGGGCGTAGACCGTCACGCCACGGCCCGTCAGGTACAGATTGCCCTGGCTGTCGAGCGTCATGCCATCCGAACCCTGCGGAACGAACAGCTGGCGGTCGGTCAATTTACCATCGGCGGCAATCTGGTATTTATACGTTTTGTTATCCCGGATGTCGGCCACATACAGGTACTTTCCGTCGGGCGTACCCACAATGCCGTTGGGCTGCTTCAGGTCGCCATCGGCCAGTACGGCCTCTGTTTTGCCTTTGGGCAGGTAGTACACGTTCTGCGTGGCAATATTCGGCTCTTTATGCTCCCAGTACGGGCGCGGGTAAAATGGATCGGTGAAGTAAATGCCCCCTTTAGGGTCGACCCACAAGTCGTTTGGCCCATTGAGCCGCTTGCCCTGGTAGTTGATCGGCAGTACCGTCACCTTCTTATCCGGACTGATCGACCACAATTCATTCTTCAGATCAGCGCAGGCGAACAAATTCCCTTTCCTGTCAATGTACAGCCCATTGGAGCGGCCGGTTTTGTCCATAAAAACGGCCAGCTTCCCGTCGGTATCGTACGACCAGATCTTGTCGTTGGGTTGATCGGTAAAATAGATCGTTCCTTTCTTATCGACAGTCGGGCCTTCGGTAAACGCAAACTGGCTGGAAACCTGTTGAAGCGCCGCACCCGACATAACCACCTTCAACGAATCGGGTATGGGGTTGCCGCCCGACTGGAAGCCAAAGGCCGTGGTACCGATCGTCAGCAGAGCCGCTATCAGGCCGGGAATTTTATAGCTGGAGTTCATCAATGGCTGCGTTTAAACCCGCTTGGGATCAGGGTGTACATAAGGCTGGCGGTAAGGCCGCGACAGCATGGCGTTGGCCTCACGGTCGCCGATGATCTCCCGTTTCTTCGGATCATAGACAATGGGTCGGCCCGTTTTCATAGCCATATTGGCCAGTATGCAACTGGCTGTGGAGATATGCCCCTCTTCGATATCGGCTACCGGCCTGCCACCGTGCTCGATCGCATTCAGGAAATTGAGCATGTGTAGCCGGGTGGCCGGGGCGGCGTTAAGTTCGATTTTTGGGTTGGTTGGCTCGGTAACGTCTTCGGGGTACTTCTCCTTTTCATAGACGACATCAAAGTGAATCTTTTTCTCTTTAGGGTCTTTCGGAATGAAATCGCACTGCATGGTACTGCCCCATAGCGTACCTTTTTCGCCGTAGAGGGTAAACGACCACGGATACTCCGGGTTGGCCGGTCCACCCCAGGTGTGGTGCTGCCAGACGCAGTTCAGATCGTCGTACTCGAAAAGAGCCGACTGGGTATCGGAGATGTTGGATTTACCTTCTTTCTGCACGTAAATACCACCGGTAGAGCTGATCCGTTTGGGCCAGCCCAATTGCAGCATCCAGCGAACGGTGTCCAGCATGTGAACGCACATATCGCCCGTAATGCCGTTGCCGTACTCCATAAACGTCCGCCACCAGCGCACGTGCGGCAGGCCATCGTAGGGGCGCAGCGGAGCCGGGCCAGTCCACATGTTGTAATCCAGGAAGTCGGGAACAGCCTGTACCGGCGGATTCCCGTTGGCGCGCATGGCAAAGTAGCAGCACATCTCTACGTGGGATACCTTACCCAGTAAGCCAGCGTCGACAATGGTTTTCTTGGCATCGATCAGGTGGGGCGTGCTTTTACGCTGGGTACCCACCTGCACCACCTTGTTGTATTTCCGGGCCGCCGCCACCATCGCTTCGCCTTCCATGACGTCGACACTGATCGGCTTTTGCACGTACACATGGGCTCCGGCCTTTAGCGCGTCGATCGTTTGGAGCGCGTGCCAGTGGTCGGGGGTACCAATGAGTACGATATCGAGCTGGTTTTCGGCCAGCAGTTTACGGTAATCGCCGTACTGCTTCGGTGTCTTGCCCGACTTCTGACGCTGACTGACCAGCTTGGCCGCGTCGGCCATCAGGTTCTTGTCCACATCGCAGAGAGCAACCACCTCTACGGGGGCCACCTGAATGAGGCGGAACAGATCGCTTTTACCGTACCAGCCCGTGCCGATCAACGCCACCCGGTAGGGGTTCGCACGGTAGATAATATCCATTGCGTTGGCCCCCAGGGCCGTCAGCGCGAGTGATGCCGTGGCGCCCTGTATGAAGTGGCGACGGTTGATGTTGAACGGTTGCATTGATGCTAAAGAGTTTTAGCGGCCGACGCCGGGTCTAGGTAGTGTCTTGTTGACGCTCAGTCGGAAAAGGCGATGTGGTTTTGCACTTACCCTAGTATAGTTAATAAATGTTGTGCGCTGCCTTTCACCCGTACGGGATCAGCACCTGCCTGTAAATTGCCCGCCCATCAGTCTGTTTATGACCATGAAAAACCTCGTCACGCTACTCTTTTTTGTCAGCAGCCTGCTGCTCTACTCATTTATGGCACCCAAAGTAGGTATCGAAAAATCAGTGTTCGGGCAGATGCCGGACGGACGGGAGGTCAACCTCTTTACGCTGCGCAACGCTAAAGGAATGGAAGTGAAGATCACCAATTATGGCGGCTACCTTGTTTCGTGTACCACACCCGATAAGCAGGGGAAGGGGGCGAACGTGGTCCTGGGCCTGTCCAGTTTCGCCGAGTACCTGAAAGGAACGCCCAGTTTAGGCCCAATCATTGGTCGCTACGGTAACCGCATTGCCAACGGCAAATTCACGCTCGACGGCAACGAATACACCCTGTTCACCAATCCGTCGGGCATTCACATACACGGCGGCCGGGTTGGTTTCGACAAAAAACTGTGGGCCGCTACCCCCGTCGATGGGGCCGAACCCGCGCTGAAACTGCACTACACTTCACCAGACGGCGAAGAAAGTTACCCTGGCACTCTCGACGTGACCGTGACCTACACGCTGCAAAAAGACAATGCCCTGCGCATCGACTACACGGCCACGACCGACAAACCAACGGTGGTCAACCTGACCAATCACGCTTACTTCAACCTGAGCGGCCTGAAGAACGACGTGCTGAACAACGAGGTGATGATCAACGCCGACAGCTACCTGCCGACCGACAAAACGCAGGTGCCAACGGGCGAGATAAAACCAGTGGCCGGCACACCGTTCGACTTCCGAAAACCAACCCCCATCGGCGCGCGCATCAACGACACCACCGATACCCAGATCCGCTACGGCAGGGGCTACGATCACTGCTGGGTGTTCACCGACCAGTCGGCCAGGCTTAAACTGGGGGCCACGGTGTATGACCCCGGCAGCGGGCGGCTGATGGAGGTGTACACCACCGAGCCCGGCGTGCAGTTATACACCGCCAATCACCTGAATGGCACGTTCCGGAGCCCGGACGGGGTGGCCTACACCCGCCGGTTTGCCCTCTGCCTCGAAACCCAGCACTTCCCCGATTCGCCGAACCACGCCAACTTTCCGACCACCACAGTTCGACCCGGCACGGCGTATCGGAGCACGACGATGTACAAGTTTACCGTGCGCTGACCCATTGCTTAAATCCGATTGAACCAGGCGTTGGCAAACACTTCCTGCGCTGGGGTTATTGCGCATATTGTCCAGGTATCGCTCGCCTTGCAGGGCATCGAGTACCAGCAACAGCAATTTCGGGTTCGGGTGTCGATTCGCCGTCTCGATCGTTACGGTGCCTATACAGCCATCAACGTCAATATCAGCGTAGGCCCGCCCGTTCTGGTTCGTCAGGTTAAGGGCCTCCTGCAACATTCTCGACGCCCGTTCGACACCCATGTTTACACCAATGTCGTAGAGTTTGTCGGCAATGGCCTGCTGGCACAACTCACCCAGCCGGTTTGCCTGCCAGTACTTCGCCTCATAAAAGGCATGAACCTCGGATTGCAAAGCCGGGTCAGCGGCCAGCATCTTATCGATTTTTGCGGCCACTGTAGTTTGCTTCTTCGCCTGCTCTACAGCGGCCCAACCACGCCATTGCGGATTAAACTTTCGGGAAATACCGGCGTATGTCTCCCCGCCCAGGTCGGCCGGGTTATTGGCATAGCCCCCTTCATTCCGGGCGGTTAGTGCGTATGCGGTTGTAAAGTTGGCCATAGTTTACCCAGTTAATGCTGACAAACCCTCAGTAACAGCAGCAAGGTAAACTCCGAATTGGAGGCTAGGTGTAAAAGTTGATTATACGTCGTAAAAGTCCGCCAACTCACCCGAAACGCCTTCATAAATTTTGTGTGTGTTCGTGAGCGCACATTCAGCCATAGCTTAGTATATTGGTAGGCGTATTGCCACCTAACCCGGTGGTAACCAACCGTAACAACCCCGCTTTTTATGAAGCTCCTCTACAAAGTTTACCACCGTTGGAACAGCATCAAACACATCATCCGGGCAGATGACTATATCCTGATCTTACCGGCCCACTCACGCAATAGTCGGAAAACGACCAGCATCTTCCATAATTACATCGACCGGTCATCGGTCGCCAATGTGCTGGTTAAAAACGGCATGGAACTGGTAAAGGCCGAGAAGGTCGGCAACTCGCTGATCGAGGAACTGGGCTTGAACCGGATGAGCGAAAACTAGTTCACGTAGCCCGCCGAACAGGCTATCAAGCGAATGCCCCGATTCATCAGTAAAACAGGCATCCGAAGTAGTTTCAGGAGCAGGAATCAGCCAGCACCTTCAACTCGTTTCTTTATGCGCCGTAGTAGCCTGTTTACCCTCTTACTCCTTGTCAGTAGCTGCGTGGTCGGCCTTGCCCAGACGGCCAGCGATGGAAAACTGAGAATCATTGCTTTCGGGGCTCATCCCGACGACTGCGAACTGAAAGCCAGTGGCGTGGCTGCTTTATGGGCCGCCCAGGGGCATAAAGTAAAGTTCGTTTCCATGACCAATGGCGATATTGGGCACTTCGGCGAAGCAGGCGGCCCATTGGCCAGGCGGCGCACCGCCGAGGTGCAGGCCTGTGCCCGCGGACTGGGCATTGAAACCCAGGTGCTCGATATTCACGATGGCGAGCTGATGCCGACGCTTGAAAACCGCAAAATCGTAGCCCGCCTCATTCGCGAGTGGCAGGCCGACATTGTGCTTTGTCACCGCCCCTACGATTACCACCCCGACCATCGCTACACCGGCGAGCTGGTACAGGATGCTTCTGTGGTAGTTGCCGCCACCTTTTTCACGCCCGACACGCCCCCAACCAAGAAAAATCCGGTGTTCCTGTATTACTCCGACAACTTTCAGCGGCCCTACCCCTTCGAGCCCTCGATTGTGGTGGGCATCGATGCCGCCGCCGAGAAAAAATGGGAGTGCCTGCGGGCCATTCCGTCGCAATTTGCCGACAAAGATTCGTGGCAGGCCCGCACATTGCCCAATGTACCGCAGGGAGACAAACAACGGCAGGACTATATCCTGTCGGTCTTGCAAAGCCGCAACACCGCCGTGGCCGACAAGTACCGCAACCGGCTCATCGAGCTATATGGCCCCGAAAAAGGCCGCAGCATTAAATACGCCGAAGCCTTTGAGTTATGCCAATATGGAAGTCAGCCCACCCCGGAAGAACTCAGGAAGCTCTTTCCAACCTTCTGAAAAAATACTTGAAACAGACTGGACTACGCCGGAAAACGTAACCGGCCCCGGCGGCAACGCCTTTTACAGTGTCAGGGCAATTCCTGAACAAGTCATGCCCTTACTTCAGCACTTTCCAGTCGATCAGGCCCCAGCGGGTGAGGCGGTAGAGGAGCGACACTTTCAACACGCCCAGCCCGTAGATGGAGCTGCGTTTGAAATTGATGGATGAGGCTTCTTCGAAATACTTGGTGGGGCAGGTGACTTCGGCAATCTCGAAGCCTTTGTAGAAAATCTGCGCGATCATCTCGTTATCAAAGATGAAATCGTCGTCGTTATGGGTGAAGTCGAGCGCCCGCAGCACCTCGCCCGAAAACGCCCGGTAGCCCGTATGGTACTCCGATAGTTTCTGGTTCATCAGGATGTTCTGCGTCAGGGTCAGAAAGCGGTTGGCTACGTACTTATACATGGGCATACCGCCTTTCAACGCCCCTTTTCCCAGAATACGCGAGGCAAATACAACCGGGTACAGCCCGTTGCCGATGATCGAGATCATGGCCGTCAGCAGCAGCGGCGTGTACTGGTAATCGGGGTGCAGCATAATGACAATGTCGCCACCGATTTCGAGGGCCTTACCGTAGCAGGTCTTCTGATTTCCCCCGTACCCTTTGTTGACATCATGCCGGATTACGTGCTGAATACCCAGGTTTCGGGCCACCTCAACCGTGTTGTCGGGGCTATGATCATCAACCAGGATCACATCATCGACCAGATCGAAGGGAATCTCGCGGTAGGTACGTTCAAGGGTTAGGGCAGCGCGATAAGCAGGCATCACCACCACTACTTTTTTACCATTATACATGAGCACAAACTTACATAAGCCAACTGGCAACTGCGAATTTCGTGCCATTGGTTACGGCTACAGGCCCGATATTGCGCCCTGATTGTGGAGTAGACGTCAACTTTTCTCACAGGGGTGCGTTATTCCAGCAGTTATCTATTGTCTATGTTCTCCAGCGAAACGTTGTTTTTTCTCGGCTTTGCCGTCTTTGTTCTCTTTGTCATGTCGCTCGATCTGGGCGTCTTTTCCTCAAAAAAAGCCCGTCAGAGCCACGTAATCGGCTTTAAAGAGGCAGCGATGTGGAGTGCTATCTGGGTAGCGCTGTCTCTGGCTTTTTACCTGTTTCTGCGGCAGTTCGGTTACCTCGTCCACGGCATCACCGATATGGCCCAGCTTCAGGAAGTGCGCGATCGATACGCCGATCATGTGGAGCTGACCGCCGGTACATTCGCTGAGAACCTGACCATCTTCCAGAAAAATATGGGACTCGAATACATCACCGGTTATCTGGTGGAGTACTCGCTTTCGGCCGATAATATTTTTGTGTTCATCCTGATTTTCAACTCGTTCAATGTTCGCGAACGGTACTTCAAGAAAATTCTGGTGTGGGGAATCCTGGGCGCTATCGTCCTGCGGTTTATCTTTATTTTCCTCGGTGCGGCGCTGCTCGAACGCTTCGACTGGATCATGTATGTATTCGGTGCCTTTCTGGTCTATACGGGGGCAAGCCTGTTTTTCCAGGGCGATGAAGAGGAGAAGATCGACACCAAGAATCACCCGGTCGTGAGGTTCGTGTCGAAGTACACCAACGTGTATAAGCGGAATGTGACCGATAATTTCTTTATCCGGCGTAAGAGTGACAAAAAACTGTTTGTCACGCCTCTGTTTATCGTGGTCGTGGTGGTGGCCTTCACCGATCTGGTTTTCGCCGTCGATTCCATCCCGGCCATTTTCTCGATCACCAAAGACCCGTACATTGTCTTTTTCTCGAACGTGTTCGCCATTATGGGCCTTCGGTCCATGTTCTTCTTCCTGTCGAGCATCATGAGTCAGTTCCGCTTTCTGAAAACAGGGCTGGCCGTACTGCTCACGTTCATTGGCCTGAAAATGCTGTTTGAACCGCAACTGGAGCACCTGGGCTTCAAACCCGCTTACTCACTCTACGTCATCATCGGCATCCTGGCCGCCAGCATTCTGGCGTCGTACCTGATTCCCGAAAAAAAGGAAGCCTTATAATTTACGATGGACGATGGACAATTTACGACGTGGCGCTGTCCTATAAGCAGCCATAACTCAGCAGCGCTACATCGTCAATCGTCCATTGTAAATCGTACGGTCAAATGCAATTCTCTGCTACCGTTCTCAAAACGTACCGCCGCCGACTAACCAACCTCAGCAGCCGCAACCGGTCGCTTTTGTTGAGCAGCCTCCCCGTCGATCAGTTTGTGGACCTGCATGAGGCTGATTTCCGGCTCAATAAACCCTCCTTCGACCTGGTGGTAGGCCTCATGGCCCGCAAAAATCATATTCCGCTCTGCGCCGTTACCGACCCACGCGACGAGCGAACCAATACACTCAGCAAACGCCTTCGCCGGATCGCCCGCACCGAACGGTTCATTGAAGAGGAACGGGGCACCGAAGATCTGTACGTCGGCTGGCCGTTTGTGCGGGGGCGGTTCAACGACGGTACCCCCGTTCATGGGCCGCTGCTGTTTTTCCCCGTTCACCTGGCCACCGAAGGCAACGAGTGGCGGATGGAACGCCGGGGCGACATGCCGGTCCAGCTCAATCAGTCGATGGCTCTGGCCTACAGCCATTTCAACGGCATTAAACTCCCCGATGAATGGCTCGACCCCGATTTCGACGGCTTCGATAAAGACCCGCTGACCTTCCGGATGCAGCTCTACGACTGGCTGAAGAGCAGCCCGCTGGAGTTGAATTTCAACACCAAAAATTTCACAAACCTGCTCCAGCCGTTCGACAGGCAGTCGGCCAAGTCACTGACGCAGTTGGAGAAAGTGGGCGAGCTAACCCTGATGCCCGAAGCGGTACTGGGCATATTTCCGCAGGCTGGCTCGTTTCTGGTGCCCGATTACGACCAGCTACTGGCCGAAAAAGAGCGACTGATTCCGGTTGGAAACGAGGAACAGGAGTTGGAAACGATCGCTCCTCTCCTACCCCCGCTGACTGGAAGCCCGGCGCTGAAAGAAGGGTCGCTGCTGTTGCCTTTACCGGTCGATGCCTCGCAGGAAGCAGCCGTTCGGGCCGTAAAAGCCGGGCAATCGGTAGTGGTGCAGGGCCCTCCCGGAACGGGCAAGTCGCAGTTGATCGCTAATCTGATGGCCGATGCCGCCGCACGGGGAAAACGGGTCTTGCTGGTCTGTCAGAAACGCGCCGCCCTCGATGTGGTACACCAGCGGCTGAAGCAGGTGGGTATGGAGCCCTTTGCGGCGTTAGTGCATGATTTTCAGGACGACAGAAAACCGCTGTATACCCAGCTAGCCGCGCAGATCGACGCCGTAGAAAGCTACCGACTGCAGAATAACGGCCTCGATGCCGTTCTGCTCGAGCGTGAGTTCGATGTGGAAAGTCGCCGGATCGACGCGCTGGTTGGTGAGCTTCAGGCCTTCAAAAATGCGCTCTTCGATGCATCCATCTGCGGCGTATCGGTGAAGGAACTGTACCTCAACAGTAACCCGAACGCGCCCGGCCCGAACCTCACCGACCTGTACCGCGACTTCCGGCTCGACTCCATCGACCAATTCCACGAGCCGTTGGGCAACTACCTCGCTTACCGTGACCGCATTGGCCCCGACCATGCCTTCGCCGACCGGGTTAGCTTCGCCCACTTCACGGGGCAGCACCTCGCCAGCCTTCACCAGACCATCGGCGAGGCCGCGCAGGAGCTACCCATGCTGATCGACCGGGCGGGCACGTTGATTGGTCAGCCCCTGTCGTGGAAGGACTTGACGGACGAGTATGCGCCGAAGCGAACGGAACTGGATGCGCTGGCGCAGACGGTAGCCGACCCGACCGTATGGGCCGTGCTGACCCGGATGGCGGCGGGTTCGTTGCCCGAAAACGTCGTGGCCACGTTTGCCAAAGCCAACGAAGCCCTACACCAGATCGACGTCCGGGGCCTGCTGCAAACAGCCGATACCAACGGGCTGACCGAACGGCTCAGGCAGGGCCTTACGGCGCGGCAGTCTGTCTTTAACTGGTTCTTTTACAAAGACAAGCCCTACCTGACCGCCTTGACCCAGCAACACAGCCTGGGCATGTCGCTGACCGACCTGCAACAGCTCGACACGCGCTGGGTGAACCGGCAGTTGTGGGAAGCGCGGGCCGAGGAAACCGGACAGCAGTTTGCCGGTGTATCCGTAGTGGGGGCCACACCCAACCAGACCAAACAGGCGCTGGCATTGCTGGAAACGGCCATTGCGCAGGCAGAAACGGTGTGGCTGGCCCTGCGCAACCAATTTACGGGCTTGTTTCGCTTTATCGCTGCCGAACCATCGGGCCCTGCGTTTGCGCAACGGCTCATGGACGTCCGGTTTCTGCTGGCCGATGTAACAGCCCGACAAACCCGCTGGCAACTCTACCTGACGCCCAGCCAGTTAACCGCCCTGTCGATACACCCCTCGGCCCAGTCGGAGGCACTTCTCCAGGCCCTGCACCTCGACGCCGATAACCTGATCGAGATGGACCGGGTTTGGGCCTCATTTACGGCGACCCAGCAGACTGCCGCCAACCGGGTACAGAGCGTATCCGCGTTCGACAATGCGCTCCGGCTCGCCTGGATCGATGCTATTGAGCGGCAATATCCTGAGTTGCGCAGTGTGTCGTCGTTGAAGATGGGGCAGACTGAGGCCGCCCTGCAACAGAGTATCCGGCAGAAGCAGTCGCTTACGCAGGCCATTCTTGGGCTGAAACTGCGCGAGCAAACGTATCAGGCGCTGGTGGTCAACCGGTTGAACAACCTGGTCAGCTATCGCGAGTTACGGCATCAGGTCACCAAAAAACGAAGCATCTGGCCCATCCGTAAGCTGATGGCACATCATGCCGACCAGGTGTTTCGGCTCGTACCCTGCTGGATGGCCTCCCCCGAATCGGTATCCACGCTGTTTCCCATGCGCGAAGGCCTTTTCGACCTGGTTATTTTCGACGAGGCCTCGCAGTGTTTTGCGGAAAACGGGCTGCCCGCCACGCTTCGCGGCCAACAGGTTGTGGTAACCGGCGACAGCAAACAACTCCGCCCCAGCGACCTCTACCGCGCCCGTTTCGATACCGATGAACCGGATTCCAACGATGAAGAGTCTGGCGCAGTTCCTGGGGCAGTCCCTGGAGCAGCGGTGATGCTGGAAGTCGAGTCGCTGCTTGACCTGGCGGCGAATACCTGCCTCAGTCGTCGCTGACGGGCCATTACCGAGCCGCAGCCTGGACCTGATCGCCTTCTCGAACCAGCACTTTTACAACAATACGCTCACGCTGCTGCCCGACTTTGCGGAGGTGAACAACCACGAGCCGGGCATCCGCTACATGAACGTGAAAGGGCAGTGGACCAACAATACCAATCCCGTTGAAGCCGCCGCCGTGCTCTCGCTAATCGACCAGTTACAAACGGAACTCCCCGGCCGTTCCAGTGGCGTGGTTACCTTCAATTTCCAGCAACAACAACTCATTCAGGAACTGTTGGAAGCGTCGTCGACCTCACCGCGAACCGGCGTTCGTTTTGTCAAAAATATCGAGAACGTTCAGGGCGATGAGTGCGACGTGATTATCTTCTCGGTAGGCTACGCCCCCGATGAACGGGGCCGACTATCGGCGCAGTTTGGTAGCCTGAATAGGACGGGCGGCGAGAACCGGTTGAATGTTGCCGTGACCAGAGCCAGGGAACGTACCTACGTGATCACCAGCGTGT
>CAVVQL010000023.1:0-63823 GCA_963750355.1 uncultured Cytophagales bacterium
TAATTGGGTTTTATTCACCATTGGCGAGGATTCATGTTGACCTGTTCGACCTATACTCCCTTTAATGTCGAACAATGGCTCACTATTCGACATTAGAATGCGACACAACTATTGCTACTGAGCAACTTTTGGTACCGTGAACGTACCTTGAAGAAACTAGCTATAGCACCGCTTGCGTCCAGGCCCCGTTCACTAGCCGCAGGCTGTTCAATGGGTTGCTGTTTTGCAGGATCAGAGGCAGCAGATGGTCGGGGAAATCCTGATAGGCGACTGGCCGGACGAAACGGTAAATCGCCGCCGTACCGACGGAGGTTGACCGGCCATCGGTCGTGGCCGGAAAAGGACCACCGTGCTGCATGGCGTGGCATACTTCCACGCCGGTTGGATAGCCGCCGTAAATGACCCGCCCGGCTTTTTGGGCCATGATCTGCATGATAGGGCGCACCGCTGCTTCGTCGGCCGGACTGGCGTGAACAGTGGCGGTCAGCTGCCCGTCGAGGGACGTTAAAACCTGTAGCAGTTCGGCTTCATCAGTGCAAAGGATCACCAGCGTTGCCGGGCCGAACACTTCTTCAGCCAGGTTTTTGTCAGCCAAAAAATCGACGGCCCTGACAAGGTGGGCTGTCGGCTGGGCTTCATAGCGGTCGGCCTCGGCTTCCTGCGCTGAGACGGCCAGCAGGCTTACGCTGGGGATGCCTTGCAACGCCGAAATGCCGCTGGTATACGCTTTATGGATATTTCGGTTGAGCATCGTCGCGGGTACGGTTGCGCCCATCTGCCGGGCGAAGTTGGTCAGAAATTGCTGCGCCGCTTCGCTATCGACCAGCATGACCAAACCCGGATTGGTACAAAATTGACCCGCCCCCAGCACCACCGAAGCCGCCAGTTGCGCGGCAATTTTTTCGCCGTCGGCCTGCAACGCGTTTTCCAGCAGCACCACCGGATTAACCGCACTCATTTCGGCGTAAACCGGGATCGGGTCAGGCCGGGAAACGGCGGCGTTGAACAACTGCATGCCTACCTGCCGGGAACCGGTGAACCCAACCGCTTTAATGGCCGGATGCTGCACAAACCGGATGACATCGGCGTGCGAGAGATAAACCGACGAAAAGACGCCCTCCGGCATACCGGTTCGCTGCGCGGCCTTACTGATGGCCGATGAGACCAGCTCATTCGTACCCGGATGCGAGGAATGGGCTTTCACCACCACCGGACAACCCGCTGCCAGCGCCGAGGCTGTGTCGCCCCCGGCGGTTGAGAAAGCGAGCGGAAAATTACTGGCTCCAAACACCGCTACCGGACCAATCGGAACGAGCATCCGCCGAATGTCAGGCTTTGGGAGTGGGGTGCGGTCAGGCTGCGCCGTGTCGATTCGGGCATCGGCCCACCAGCCATCGCGAAGAAGCTGGGCGAAGAGGCGCAACTGGCCGCAGGTACGTCCGCGTTCGCCGGTGAGGCGGGCCAATGGTAAGCCCGATTCAGCCGAGCAACGGTCCAGAAGCGCCGGACCGAGTTCCATGATCTCGTCGGCGATAGCGTCTAGGAAATCGGCCCGGCGAGCGTAAGGAAGTTCGCTGTACAGTGGAAAAGCAGCTTGGGCTAGCGCCAGC
Organism: uncultured Cytophagales bacterium; assembly: GCA_963750355.1. Classification (GTDB taxonomy): domain Bacteria; phylum Bacteroidota; class Bacteroidia; order Cytophagales; family Spirosomataceae; genus Fibrella. Next base: position 1,611 of record CAVVQL010000023.1, read on the forward strand.
GCCTGTTCCAGTTCGGCTTCCGTGGCGGTGTGAAAAGAGCCGGGTAGAAAGTCATTCGCCGACGTGCTGAACGCCTGAAATGAATGGTCGCCTAGCGAGCTGGTAGTGGAGCCGATAAAATTCTGGCCAGTGAATGAATGCATAGTTGGGGTGTAGGGTGATAGGGATTTAGGAGCTAATTAGTTTATAGTGAGTGTGGTGGTTTGCGCTTGTTGCTTCGCGCTAGGCCCTTCGACTCCGCTCAGGGTGACAGGACACTCAGGTACGTTAATGATGAACTTGAGTGGGATTGTCACCCTGAGCGGAGTCGAAGGCAGTCCCGCGTCCGGGCACGTAGCGCGAAGCAACACATCGTATCACCATCCGTACTTAGGTTAAAACAGCTTCAACATCGCCTTCGACATACTGGTGAAGTTCTTTGTTTTTGACCAGCGGCCCCATGAAAAGCAGCATGATCAGCAAGCCGATCAGGGCCACGGCCCCGAAACCGATAAACAGGATGTTGTAAGCGGCCACGTAGCCTAAGGTTGTGGAGTACGTTTTCAGCACGATACCGGAAAGTGCCTGGAACAGGGCTCCGCCCAAACCGGTGCCCACGCAGGCCAGTCCCCACACGGAGGCCGCCGCACTTTTGGGCACCACATCGGCGGGGAACGCCAGCGAATTGGCGGTGTAAGCTGTGTAGCCAAAGCCCGCCATTCCGAAAATCAGCATGGCCGATAGGGGCGTGGTGATGAGGAAGGGCCCCAGCAGCAGGGAGGAGCCCATGATCAGCCCGGCGATGGCCACGGCTATTTTGCGCGCTTTGGGAATGGGAACGCCCTGCTTAATGATGAACTGGGTGAAATACCCCCCAACCAGATTACCCACATCGGCAATGATGAACGGAATGGTGGCATACCAGCCAATCTGTTTCAGATCCCAATGGTGCACGTCGACCAGGTAGCGGCCAATCCAGAAAGTGACGAAGTACCAGACCGGGTCCATGAACGTTTTGGACAGCGTGAACATGAGCACGAACCGTGTTTTCAGCAGTTTCATCGGCGGAATAATCCGGGCTTTGGCTTCCTTCGCCGACTGTTCGGGCGTGTAGTAGGTGAACCAGAAAATGGCCAGCCACAGATAGCCGAAAACCGCCAGAATAATGAACGTGGCCTGCCAGCCGTATTGAATGCCCAGGTAGGCCACCATGGGCGGCACAATCACGGCCCCCAGCGCCGAACCACTGTTGAAAATGCCCGAAGCCGTCGACCGCTCGTTGGGTGGAAACCATTCGCTGGTCAGTTTAATGGCGGCGGGCCAGTTGCCCGCTTCGCCAATACCCAGCAGAAACCGACAGATGCCGAATTGCAGGGGGGTAACGGCGAAGGCGTGAATCAGCCCGGCGCTTGTCCAGAAGGCCATGCACAGGGCGTAGCCGATGCGTGTGCCGAGCCGGTCGATCACAAAGCCCGAAAAGGCATTGGAGATCATGTAGGCCACAAAAAAGGCCGTGCCAATGTAGCCGAAGGCATCGTCGGGAATGAGCTTTCGCAGGTCGCCGTCGGCACTCAGGTAATTGAACGACAGCCGATGCACGTAATTCAGTACGGTTGCCAGAAACGCCAGGCCCACCATGACCCAGCGCATTTTTAGCGGCGTAGGGCCAGTTAACAAACCAATCTGATTGTTCATAAGGAGAGGCCGGTGAAGGCGCTTAACGCGTTGCGTTTGTTACAAACTGGTCAGAGGGCCTGCACTGGAATGAGTTGCTCGGCGGCGGTGGCAACCTTCAGCGGGTTTTGCAGGGCACGACCCAGACCATCCCACTGAACCCGCATCAGATCGCCATCCTGCAAGCTGATCTGCTGACCGAAACTGAAGGCATCGGCCCCGAAGAAATGCACATGAGCCTGAAGGGGAAGCCGGTGAGACTCGTACTTAAAATGGTGGTATTCCAGGTTCTGAAGGCTGTGCGCCATGTTGTTTTCACCCGTCCGGATGGGGGACGACCAGAGTTCCTGACCGTCCCGCTCAACGCCTACCGTACCCGTCCATTCGCTGAATTGGTCGGTAATGACCAATTCGGGCCCGATGGCGCATTGCCGTAGTTTGGAGGGGGCCAGGTAGAGGTAGTTCTTCTTCTCCATGACATGATCGGAAAATTCATTGCCCGTGCAGAAACCAATACGGCGGGGCGTTCCGGCTTCATCGACGACATAGGCCGCCGCCACTTCCGGTTCTTCGCCCCCGTCATTACCGTATTCGGGCACGGTCAGCGATTGGCCATGCGCCCGCAGCACTGAGCCGTTGCCCTTGTAAAACCATTCGGGCTGAACGCCGATGGTACCCGCTTGCGGCGAGCCGCCTTCAACGCCCCACTGGTACATCTGCATGCTGTCGGTTGGTTTTTCTGTCGCCGACTGGTGCATCATCTGCCGGTTCAGGGCGCTGTTTTTATGCGTCAGCCCCGTGCCCGAAACCATGCAGCCGAAGGGCCCGCCGGGATGATCGAAGGCCGGTAGTAATTGCCAGGCAGCCTGCCCGTCATACACCGATTGATAGTCGATTGTCTCGTCGGACAACCGGCTCTGAATAAGCTCGGTCAGCGGCTGGCCAGCCCGGATGGCGTCGAGCGCCAGCTCGTAAATGGAGGTCGTATGGTTTAGAAACCGCAAAGAGGGCTCCTGCACCAGTGCGACGCGCCGTGGCTGAGTAGCCGACGACAGCGACTAATCGGGGAAAAATAGAGGGTTTTATTGATGTGTGGGGATGATTGGGGATGATGAGTTGAGTATTTGGTGTATGAAAGGTGGCAAGGTGTGTGTGGGAGGGTTGAAGTTGCTGTAAAAATGGGTTGAACACCGATGCTGGCCGGCTTCTGGCGAGCCGCCTTCAACGCCCCACTGGTACATCTGCATGCTGTCGGTTGGTTTTTCTGTCGCCGACTGGTGCATCATCTGCCGGTTCAGGGCGCTGTTTTTATGGGTTAGGCCGGTGCCCGAAACCATGCAGCCGAAGGGCCCGCCGGGATGGTCGAAGGCCGGCAGCAATTGCCAGGTGTCATGCCCGTCATACACCGATTGATAGTCGATTGTCTCGTCGGACAACCGGCTCTGAATGAGCTCGGTAGCGATTGGCTGGCCCGAATGGCGTCGAGCGCCAGGTCGTAAATAGAGGTCGTATGGCTTAGAAACCGCAAAGAGGGCTCCTGAACCAGTGCGACGCGGCGTGGCTGAGTAGCCGACGACAGTGCACTAATCGGATGGATTCCACGAAAATGGTAGGTTTAGGAGGGGTTGACTGGTTAATTGGTTGGCTGGTTAATTGGTTGGCTGGATAGCTGGTGGATTGGTCGTCGGCATAGCCCTGTAGTGCCGAGGCTCGCCCAACAACTAATTACCCAGTCAACCAATTACCCAATCAACCAATTAACCATTAACCAATCTGCTATTGAGTCACCCAGCCGCCGTCGACAGAGAAGCAGGAGCCAGTGACGTAGCTGGACGCCCGACTGGCCAGATACAGGGCAATACCGCCAATTTCGTGCAGTTCGCCCCAGCGACCCATCGGGATTTTGGCAATGAACGCCTGGTACTTTTCAGGGTCGTTCAGCAGCGGCAGGTTCAGATCGGTAGCGAACGGACCGGGCAGAATGGCATTGACCGTAATGCCTTCTTTGGCGACTTCCATGGCCAGTGCGCGGGTCAGTTGCAGAATGGCCCCTTTGCTGGTGGCGTAGGGGGTGCGGTCGGGAATAGCCGTTAGGGCCAGCATGGAGCCGATGTTGATAATGCGGCCGTAGCCATTCTGTTTCATCACCGGAATCACTTCGCGGCAGGCCAGCCAGGTACCGGTCACGTTCACCTGCTGTACCTTGGTGAAGTCGTCGAGCGATAGATCTTCGATGGCCCCCCGGATGTTGATACCCGCCGAATTGATCAGGATATCGACCTTGCCGAACTGGTCAACGGCCTGCTCAACAGTGGCTTTAACGCTTTTCTCCGCCGTTACATCGCAGGCCAGGCTGATGCAGTCGATGCCGTACAGCGACTTGAGCATCTCCTCCGACTGGCGGTTGGTGGCTTCGTCGCGGGCGGCAATAATGATGTTGGCTCCCGCCTCGGCCAGGCCCTGCGCCATAGCCAGGCCAAGTCCTCTGTTTCCGCCCATCACCAGCGCGGTTTGGCCGTGCAGTTTAAACAGGTCTAAAATGCTGTGTTCTACCGAAGTCTGTTCCATATAAATGAGTCGCGTTCAGGTTAATTAGTCGATGATGGCAAAATGTTCGAGCCCTTCGGTTTTCAGCGTCAGTCCCATGCCCGGCTTGTGATCATCGAGCTGGAGGGTACCGTTCTCGGCAATGGCTTCCCCGTCGAAGATGTACCAGAACATTTCGTTGCCGACTTCAATCTCCGTTTGGGGGAAATACTCGGCCATGGGGCAGGCAAACGAACTCATCACCACGTGCAGGTTGTGCATCTGACCGCCGTGCGGAATTACTTCGATACCGTGCGCCAGCGCCATGTTGCAGATCTTCTGCGCCTCGGTAAACCCGCCCACCCGGTTGACATCGAACTGGAAAATATCGAGCGCGCCGGTTTGCAGCAGATCGTGAAAACCGTAGCGGGTGTATTCATGTTCCCCGCCCGATAGCGGAATGTCGGTGTACTGCCGGAGCTTGGCGAAGTTGTGAATTTCGTCGGGCAGCAGCAGTTCTTCGGCCCACCGGAGATTATAGGGAGCCAGCGCTTTCAGGAGTTGTTTGGCATACGACAGGTTGAAGCCCATGTACGCTTCGAGCATGATATTCACGTCGTCGCCAACGGTTTCCCGGACTACGCGCACCATCTCCACGTTTTTTTTCAGTCCCGCCAGTCCCTCGGTGAGCGGGTAGCCGCAGCGCAGCTTCATGCCCGTAAAGCCTTCCGCTTTGTAGTGCGCCGCTTCAGCTTGCAGATCATCCAGGTTGCGGGTGTATAACCGGCTGTAGTACGTTTCGATGACCGGCTTGGTGCGGCCGCCCAGCAGCATGAAAACCGGTTGCCCAAAGGCCAGGCCCTTAATGTCCCAGAGGGCAATATCGAGCGCACTGATAGCGGCAATGACGGCCCCTTTTCGACCGTAGGCTACGGTGGACCGGTACATTTTCTCGAAGAGATATTCGGTATTCAACGGATTCTCGCCGATCAGGAGCGACGCCAGTTTGCTGTCGATTATTTTCTTGGTCACGTCGGGACACAAGCCCGCATTACCCAGTCCGATATGCCCCTCATCGGTTTCGATTTCGACCACCAGCCAGCTAAAGAAGCGGAAGGCGGCCTGCGAATCGTTCTGGAAGTGGAGCGGGCTGAGGGGCGTGGCGAAGATGGTATCGCTGGTTTTTACCGGCCCCTGCCATTGGTACAGTTTGGTCCTGACGGCAACAATTTTCATAGATACTGGGTGAAATTAAACAAAGATGTCCAGGTAGGCTACCTCGTCGGACGTGGGCAGAATGCCGTGTTTCAGCGAGGAGTTAAAGTAAAGGCTGTCGCCTTCTTTCAGTTGGTATTCGACTTCGCCAACCTGCATTTTCATCTGTCCCCGAATGACGTAGATAAACTCTTCGCCTTCGTGCGACAGCTCGTGCGGTTTGACTTCGCCTTTTTTGCCCATAAACAGGAAGGGCTGCATTTTTTTCTCGTGGTACTCCGACGCGTAGGGGTAAATGGAATAGCCCTTATCCGTCTGCGTCAGGCTTTCTTCGGCCTTTTGGCGGGAGGTAACAATGGCGTTCAGCCAGCCGTCATGCTCGAGCAAATTGGAAATGGTGGTGCCCAGGGTATTGGCAATTTTCACCAGCGCCGCTACGGAAGGAACCGTTTTATTGTTCTCGATTTTCGAGATCATGCTCTTCGACAATTCACTCGCATCGGCGATTTCCTGAAGGGTCCGATTCTGGTTGATGCGAAGAATTTTGATCCGATCGCCGAGATTCAGTTTGCTGGTGGCTGTGTCAACTGTAATCATGCTTCCTGTTTACGTGTGTTCAATATGGTTGAACGAAAGTAAACAAATTTTGAGAGACGGGTTTTGGCAACACCGCCCGACAGCTTGTTCATAACGAGCGGGTTATTTCCAGCTTACTTTCAATAGTGATACACCCTGACGAGGTAAAGCAAAGCTGAGCGTGGCCACCCCATTGGCGACGCTCTTTTGCTCGGGCGACCCCATCATCTGTAGCTGCCCGGCCTTTTCCAGTTCAGCAATCTGGCTGGCCGTTGGGGCTTTGGGTGAGCCCATCTTTTTCCAGGCTTCATACGAGTTGCTGTGGGTCTGGTCGATGCGGTAATGCTGCACCGTGATGGTCTTGCCGGGAAGGCCCTTCAACTGCACCGAAACGGGTGCATCGGGGGCAGGTACGTTGTCGTCATGGTAATTCCAGACCATTACCGCCGCCGATTTAGCCCCTTTAGCCGCCAGCGCGTTGATGTCGGCTTCGGCCCGTACGCTTTCATCCCGCACCCGGGCGTAATCGTAGGCCAGCCCATTCTTCACCTCGACCCGCTCGCCGGGCATCATGCCAAACATGCGGAACACATTGAGCACCGGTTTATCCACGCCGTTGGTAGCCAGGTCGCGGAAACCACGGAACCAGGGCTGATTTTCAAACTCAAAGGCCCAGGTAACAGCACCCGCCAGGTTCACCCCCCGCGACTGCGCCAGGTCATATTTCCGGGCAAACGAAGCGGCCGTGTAGCTCGAATACATGGTGCCGTTGCGGTAGGCATTCTGCGGACTGAAATCTTCCGAACAGGCTGCGCAGCCTTCCGGGTCCGACTCGCCAATGATGATCGGCAGGTTTTTCAGCGTAGGGTACGACGCCACCACTTCAAACCCTTTATCGATGTCGCGCAGTTGCGTACCCATGTTCATCTGCACATGGCCGTCTACGAGTTTCGGGGCACCTTTGGCGTGGAAGGTGATAAAATCGATGGGCGCACCGATTTTGCCCGTCACCGCATTCTTCCCGTTCACAATATGCTCCATAAAGGCTTTGAAGAAGGTAAACGCGCCTTTGTTGCCGGGGCCAGTCACTTCGGGGCCACCAATTTTGGCCGTTGGTAAGGCCCGTTTTACGGCGTCGGCCGTGTAGTCATAGAGCTTAATGTATTCCTCGGTGGTGCCTTTCCAGTAGCTGATGTTCGGTTCGTTCCAGAGTTCCCAGTACCAGCTTTCCACTTCTTTTTGCCGTATTTCTGCACCGAGTGCTTCACCCACTGATACACCAGCTCACTCCATTTGTTATAGTCTTTCGGCGGATACGCCCAGCCTAGATAAATGTCGTTGTAGTTGTCGCCGGGTTTCCAGTGGTGGCGGTAGGGCTGTGGGTTCGTCGAGAGGGCTTCGGGCATAAAGCCGATCTGGGCAATGGGCTTCATGCCGCGCTCGATAAACGTATCGAAAATCTTGTCGACGATGGTCCAGTCGTAGATCGGGTTGCCCTTCGCGTCTTCGGTATAGGCGTTGGTCGATCCCCATTTTAGGCCCGCTTCGCCGTCGCCGGTTACCAGCAGGCTATGCACCCGCACGTTGACCGGTACGTTGCTCAGTTTGGAAATCTCCGTCAGCAATTTTTTGCCATCCTTCATGTAGGTGTAGTTCGGCTCATCATAGCCAAACCACGCCCAGATCGGTTTCAGGGGACCTTTACTCTTTGCCAGATCTACCTCAATGTTTACCGGCTTTTCGGAAGTTTCCTGGGCCAGGCTGTTGATATTGGACAATGAGCTGAGCACACAGACGCTGAGTGCTGTAAGTGTTGACCAGAAACTGTTTTTACGTTGATTCATAAACGGTTAAGGGAATAAGAAATGGAGTAAAGGGAAAGTTGTTGGTATGTGGTGGGTTGGTAAATTGCTTTGCGCTCTGTTGCTGACGCCTAGTCGAAGGGCCATGCGTCAGCAACAGAGCGCGTAAGTAACATACATCAAATCAATTATACCCCGTGTTCTGCTTCAGAGCAGTGTTCCGGCTCAGTTGAAGGGCTGGCACCGGGAACAGCACGTGTTTATCCGTTGCGGCGGTAATGCCCAGTTGCTTGGCGTTGGTAATCAGCCGGTCGTGACGCAGCAGATCCCAGCGGTAGTGTCCCTCGCCGATAAATTCCTGCGCTTCCTCGGCCAGCACCGCATCGCGGAACTGCTCCTTCGTGAGGCCGCTCAGATCAGGATACACGGAGGCTGGCTGTGCATTGGCGGTGCCCACTGCCCGCGCACGGCGACGCACTTTGTTGATGGCTTCGTAGGCATCGGCGGTTGGTCCGCCCACTTCGTTGGTCGCTTCGGCGTAGGTAAGCAGCATATCCGAGTAGCGAATCAGCGGATAGTCGACGCCTTCGCGCAGAATACCGGTAGAGAAGTCGACCCGGTTAAACTTGGTCAGAAACGGAGCGTACATTTTCACCGTATCGCGCACCAGTTCTTTAATGCCGTTCTTGTAATAGTAGGGCATCTTATCGCGAATCGACCACCACTTCCGGTAGGTATTGGGGGTATTGGCAAACACGTCTTTACGTACCTGGAAAATGACCAGATCTTTCAGCAGGTGAAACTGAATGCTGGTGCCATTGGGCAGCGACATGGCCGGAGGCCCGAAAAGATAGATCATCCGTGTCTGATACAATTGCGAGGTGCTGTTGGCATTGCCGCCATGCTGAATCGAGAAGATCATCTCCTTCCCATTCCGAAAGTCAGGGTTCACGATATTCTCATAGTCAGCCATCAGGTCGAACGCTTTGGAGTCGATCACTTTTTTGGCTTCGGTGGCGGCTTTGGCCCATTGGCGTTGTTGTAGATAGACCTTCGCCAACAGGGCCGTTGCCGCTAGTGAGGTGGCTTTACCCGCCGTATGATCGGCTTCGCTGTAGGGGCTCAGTTCGCTGGCGGACGTCTCCAGGTCTTTGACAATCAGCGCGTACACTTCGTCGGCGCTGCTGCGTGGCTTGGTCACTTCGCTCAGATCCGTAGTGCCCTGGGTTTGCAGCGGAACCCCACCGAACAGACGAACGAGGTTGAAATAAAACAGCGCCCGCAGAAACCGGGCTTCGCCATCCAGTTTGGCTTTGTTGGGGATCGATGAGGCCGCCAGCTTGTCGATCAGTACATTAGACGCGGTTGATGGCGGCGTAGAAAAAATCCCAGGCCGTCGACAGTTCGAGCGCGTCGGAGTTCCACGAAAAGGTGTTGAAATCGTTGGTCACGCCCGAGCGGTCGCCGGAGCCGTTGGCCGAGCCACCCCCGATCAGCGTACCGGCCGTCACGTCGCCCAGCGTCACCCACTGCCCATCGCGGTAGGTATCGTCCCAGAGGCGGGTGTACACGCCGTTGAGGGCAAGCTGCGCCTGATCGCTGGTTTTGTAGAAGGCATCGACCGCCACCTGACTGAACACTTTTTCGTCCAGAACATTCTTGCAGCCGATGCTGCCGACCAGGAGAAGGGCCACACAAACGGTGGCGACTTTATTGATTTTAGGAATCGTACTCATGAAAATGTCGGGTTTAGGGATTAAAAACCTAGCTTGAGATCGAGGCGGAACGTACGGGCCGAGGGGTAGCCATACCGGTCCATGCCTTTGGTGGTGTTGCTGGTGCCGTACGAGTTCAGCTCAGGGTCATAGCCGGTGTACTTGGTCAGCACGGCCAGGTTATCGACGCCGACACCAATGCGGGCCGTTTTGATCAGCCGGGTGAACGAGGGAATTTTGTACGTGAGCGCGATGGTCTGAATGCGCAGAAACGAGCCGTCTTCCACCATGATCGAACTTACCCGCTGGGGATTCGAGGCCCCCGCCCCCGGATAGATGCCGTTCGGGTTGGTGGGCGACCAGCGATCGAGCCGCATGGCTGAAATGCCCAGTCCGTCTAACAGCCACTGCTGCTTGGCCAGGTTGAGTACCGAATTGCCGTATTCGCCGTACATGAACACATGCAGACTGAGGGGGCCGTAGGTGAAGTCGTTGGTCAGGCCGAAGTTGAATTTCGGGTTTGGATTGCCCAGAAACACGTCGTCGCTTTCGGTGTTGTAGGTGCCGTCGCCGTTCACGTCTTTGTAGCGAATGTCGCCGGGTTTGGCCGAAGGCATGGTGCCCACCTGTTTGATCTCGTCGGCCGATTTCCAGACGCCTTCGTAGATAGAGCCGTAGAACTCACCTACCGAATGGCCGGGCTCCAGGCGGGCCGTGTTCTTGTCGTGGGGCGTTACGTTTCCGCCGCCCACCCAGCCGGTGTATTGGTAGGGTGCGCCACCCAGCGACAGGATCTCGTTGCGGTTGAACGCAATGTTGAAATTGGTTGTCCAGCCCATTTTTCCCGCCAGATTCGTGCTGTTTACCCCAATCTCAATGCCTTTATTGAGCATGGCCCCGGTATTTTTCAAGACACTACCAAAGCCAGTCTGTGAGGGGATAGGTACGTCGAGCAGCAGGTCGGTCGTCTTCTTGTAATACGCATCGACCGAGACGCTCAGCCGGTTTTTCAGCACGGCAAAGTCGATCCCTACGTTGATTTCCTGCGTTTTCTCCCAGCTCAGATCGGGGTTGGGAATGTTGTTCGGGTAGGCGATGGGCACCTTCGATCCGTTGAAAATGTACGAACTCCGCGTGCCGAAAGCCGTTCCGAGCAACGATAACGACCGGTATACCCCAATGGATTCGTTGCCCGTGCGGCCGAAGCTGGTCCGCAGTTTTAGCTGATCGAACAGGTTCAGGTTCCGAATGAACGGCTCGTCGCCCAACTGCCAGGCAAAGGCGACCGAGGGGAAAATGCCGTATTTGTTGTTTACCCCAAATTTTGAGTCGCCATCGGCCCGCACCGAGGCGGTAAACAGGTACTTGTCGTTGAACGTGTAGTTGACCCGGCCCAGGTACGAAATCAGCGTCCATTCGTTCTGATTGCTGTTGGGCGTTTGGGGGCTGCTGCCCAGACCGAGGTTATAATACTGGAACACATCGCTGGGAAAACCGAACGACGACGCATCCATCGATTCGTTTATCTCGCGCTGATAGGTGTACCCGGCCAGTATCTTCAGCTTGTGCAGGCTGTTGATCGTTTTGGCGTAGGTCAGCGTGTTGGAGTTGCTGACGTTCAGGTTCCGAACGGCGATCTCGCGGGCTTTGCCACTGGCTCCGGCGGCCGCTTCTGACCCAATCGGGTAGTATTCATGGTAGCGCCAGTCGCGAATGTCGGCCCCAACCCGAACGTCCAGGTCCAGCCCTTCCATGATGTTGTAATTGGCGTAGGCCGTCCCGATCAGCCGCAGGGTGTTGCTCAGTTGCTTATACTGCTCGGTCATGGTCAACGGGTTTTCCAGGCCGCTGCCCAGCGGAAAGTTGCGCAGGTTGACGGGTGTGCCAAGGCTGTCGCGGGCCGGAATGGTGGGCGGGGCCTGGTAAATCGCGTTGATCACGTTGGAAATGCCTTCGTAGCCTTTCGTATCGGTCGGCACGGTGTACTGGTCGGTGACGCTGAAGAGCAGACTTTCGCCGACCCGCAGCCGCTTGCTAACGTCCGCATCGAGGTTGATCGTGGTGCCGTACCGCTTGAAACTTGATCCGGGCAAAATGCCGTTCTGGTTGGTGTAGTTGCCGCCAATCAGGTAGCGTAGACTCTGGCTACCACCCGAAAAAGCCAGTTTATAGGCCTGACGGGGAGCCGCCTGGAACACCTCGTTCTGCCAGTCGGTACCCTGCCCGAAGGCCGCCACCTGTGCGGCGGTATACGTGGGGGTGCGGCCCAGTAGGGTTGCCCGTTCATTGGCCTGTTGGGCCCACTGCTGCGCGTTCAGGAAAGGCAGCTTGCGCCGGGCTTCCTGCACACCCGTAGTTACGTCGAGGTCAACCGAATGCTGATTCGCCTTGCCGCGCTTGGTACTGATGAGCACCACGCCATTCGCCGCCCGTGAGCCATAGATAGCCGTTGCCGATGCGTCTTTCAACACCTGAACCGACTCAATATCAGAGGGGTCGATCGAGTTCAGCGGGTTGGGAGCGCCGCCGAATGACCCGGCATCGCTGCTGGCGCTGGTCTGCGACCCGCTGCTGATGGGCATTCCGTCGATCACGTAGAGGGGTGAACCTCCGGCCGACAGCGAGGCAGTACCCCGTACCTGAACGGCATGCCACCGCCGGGTGCGTGTGAGTTGGTATGCACCTGCACCCCGGCAATTTTACCCTGCAAGGCCTTGTCCGGCGTGTTAATACTTGATGTTTCAATATCCTTGGATGAGATCGAGCCAACAGCCCCGGTCAGATCTTTCTTCTGCTGGGTACCATAGCCAACGACCACTACCTCTTTCAACTGCTCGGCGTTGGGCAGCAGTTTTACATCGATCACCGCCTTGTTGCCAACCGTGACTTCCTGAGATACGTAACCCAGGAAGGAATAAACGAGCGTCACCGATCCGTCTTTAACGGTCAACTCATACGAACCGTCTGCTTTACTGGCCGTGCCGGTTGTGGTGTTCTTGATGACAATGCTGACACCGGGTAAGGCCTGGTCGTTCTCGTCGGTGATTTTGCCCGTTATAGTCCGGTCTGCTTTGCGGGAGAATAAGCCGGTTGCTTTTGCTGACTGCTGCTTAACGGCGGTTAGGGTTGGCTGCTCAGTTGGGTGTGCTGAGGCGGCTTTCCCAACGACCAGAAGCAGCAACGCGACAGGCTGTACAGCGCGCAGGAATCGGGTAAGATGCCTGCGGGAGTTTCGGATAGTTACCATCATGAAAAAGTAAGAGTTAAGGGTTTAGGCAACGGGTTATGAAACACGGTAGCGTTTTTCATAACCATGTTTCTTTTAATTCAACAAGGTTGAATGCAAAGGTAAACGCTCTTTTTACGAAGTCAAGCATTCGGCAATATTTTTATTTTTAATTACACTTTACGGGTATAGTATACGTATGTATAAATAGTAAATATCTATAGATGAGTAGGTTATTATATAAATTATACTAAGGTTATAGAGGTCATTCAGAAAGGAAACAGAGTTTCATAGCGGTGGAGTGCCGTCTTTCCGGGTGGCGTAATAGCGCTGGATTTGCCAGCTAAGTGGGCAAAAAAGAGCAATGAAGGAGGGGAGGAAGACGATCGTTTTAAACAAAGCGTTGGTCAGAGGGAGCGACGCCGGTAAACCCGTATTTTTGCCGGTTGTAACCTCATCGTATGTATACCCTATACGCCATTCCGAATTGCGACACCGTGAAGAAAGCCCGCACCTGGCTGGCCGACCATGGCATCACCTACCAGTTTCACGATTACAAAAAGCAGGGCATCGACCGCCCGACGATCGACCATTGGCTGACGCAGAAAAGCTGGGAAGAGTTGGTCAATCGGGCGGGGACGACCTGGAAAAAATTGCCCGATTCAGAAAAGCCGACCGACGCTGAAGGCGCGATTGCGCTCATGCTGGAAAAACCGTCAGTTATCCGCCGACCGTTGATTGAATCAAACGGGCAGATCGTTTTGTTAGGATTTAAAACCGACGACTACGCCAAAACCTTTGGTCGGTAGCCGATTATTACCTGATACAGATCATGCCGAAACAAACGCTCGACTCGCCGGAGGCTGTCCGGCTATTGGTAAATTCGTTTTATGAGAAAGTGCAGGCTGACCCTTTGCTTGGCCCCGTTTTCACGGACATAGCCGATGTCGACTGGTCGACTCACCTGCCAAAAATGTACGCCTTCTGGGAGTCAATCATCCTGGGCAATGGCGCGTATGATGGGCATCCGTTCCGTCCCCATCTGCTGGTCAACCAGAAGCAGCCGTTGCGTATCGATCACTTTGAACGCTGGCTAACCTTATTCTCCGCCACGCTGACCGAGCATTTTACCGGCGAAACGGCCGAACAGGTACGGCAGCGGGCCACACAGATTGCCCTGGTCTGGAACAACAAATTGGAGTATATCAACAGCCCGGCAACGGAGTAAGGTGTTGTTGGTTAACCGGGCTGGTTGCTGGCACCAGGCTTCGCGCTGTAGGCCCCGCGGCGGCACTTTTATCATTCATGCGTTTGCCCTAATACTGCCATTTTTTCAGGCCGCCCCTGTTCTTTTTGCTCAAATAGTGTAGCCAGCTGCAACGACACCCCCTGTTGTCTGCGTCATGTATAGGAGCACCGTTTACGCACCCTGTCAATGTCGGAGGAGGCTGGTCGGCTGCCAGGAGAAGGGCATTTATAGCCAGCTAAGAGTCTATATAACCGTAAGTCTATTGCCATGGAACGTAAGGATTTTTTGAAGCGTGGCTTCACCAGCCTGTTGGGTATAACGGTCATCAATCCACTTGTATCGGCCTGCAAAAACACGTCGGGCGTTGACCCAACCACCACGATTGGTGGCAGCACATCAACTGGCTCGACAAATGGAAGTTCGGCCAGCGACTGCACGGTCACGCCGTCTGAAACGGAAGGGCCTTTTCCGACCAAAGTGCCTGCCAATTTCCTGCGTAAGGATATCCGTGATGACCGGACCGGCGTGATGATGACCATGAATATCACCATCAAGAACGCCAACAACAGTTGTGCCGCCCTGACGGGTGCCATCGTTGATGTCTGGCACTGCGACAAAGACGGGTACTATTCAGAATACGGTGGGTCTGGTATGCAGAGCGTTAACCTGACGAATGTTCATTTTCTGCGTGGTCGTCAGACAACCGATGTTAGTGGCCTGGCGGCTTATACGACTATCTTCCCTGGTTGGTACTCGGGGCGTGCCCCACACGTTCACGTCCATATTTACAGCGCAACGGGCAAATCGTTGCTGGTCACCCAGATCGCTTTTCCGTACGATATTGCCAATACTCTCTACACAACAGGGCAGGCGTATGGCTACACTAAGGGGGCGCAGGATACCAGAAATGAGCGCGACAACGTGTTCTCAGATGGCGTCACCACCGAACTGGCTACCGTTTCAGGCAGTCCTTCGGCGGGGTATACGCTGACGCACACCATTGTGGTGAATGCATAATGGGGATTGGGTAAATGGGTAATTAAGGGATTGGGTAATTGGTGGTCACTCGCGTCAGGCAATTACTCCTAATCCATCCCAATCCCCTATTTCGAGCGAATAGCGTCGACGGGGTTCATGCGGGCGGCGAGGGCGGCGGGCAAAATGCCGAACAGCATACCGATGGTGCCCGATACACCGATGCCCAGCATGATGTTGCCGGTCGACAGTTGAATATCGAGGGTGCCCAGATTCATGAACGACATCAGGTAAACCAGCCCGATACCAACCAGCCCGCCAACAACGGCCAGTAGTACCGCTTCAAAGAGGAACTGGAGCAGGATAACGTAATTTTTAGCCCCCAGCGATTTCTGAATGCCAATGATGTTGGTTCGTTCTTTCACCGAAACGAACATGATATTGGCAATGCCGAAGCCACCAACGAGCATGGAAAAGCCACCGATGAACCAGCCCGCTACGGTGAGCACGGCGAAGATACCGCTGATAAACTTGGCCAGCGCTTCGGGGCGATTGATGGCGAAACTGTTTTCCTGAGCGGGACGGATACTCCGGCGGGCACGCAGTACGCCTGTAATTTCGCCTTCCAGATTTTCCAGTCCCTCGTCTGTATCGTACCCTTTTACGGCAATGGTCAGGTTGGGGTTCTTCGAGGCGAACAGCTTGGCGAATGTACCGTACGGGATAATGCAGCGCAGGTCGGGGTTACCGCCAATCTCCAGAATGCTGGCTCCTTTCTTTTCGCCAACGCCAATGACCATAAACCGCAAGCCCGCAATCTGCACCGACTCCCCAATGGGGCTTTGGTTCGGAAACAGCGTTTCAGCTATTTCAGAGCCAATAATTGTCACGTTTCGCGACGAACTCATTTCCTGCGGCGCAAAGTAGCGGCCCAGGGCAATGGGTACGTCAGAAATTTTATTGTAGTCGTAGGTAACCCCCGAAATGCGGGATTTGAGGCTGTTGCTGCCATTTTTGACGGTAACCCCGCCCCGTCCACCCATGGCTACGACGGCCTGTGCATTTTCGAGTCGTTCGCTAAGCAGGCGGTATTCGTTGTACGATGGTTCGGGCCGCTGAAAATACTTCCACCAGCGGTATTCGCTGCCAAACTCAAACGGCCATTTCTGTACGTACACTACGTTGCTCCCCAACCCACCCAGGGTGTCTTTGATGTTCCGCTGCAAGGAGTCGACGATGGTGAAAACGGCGATGATGGCAAAAATACCGATTGTTACCCCCAGCAGCGACAGTGTGGTGCGAAGCAGATTAGACCGAAGCGATTGCCAGGCGAAACGCAGGCTTTCAATGATTTGACGAACAACTTTCACCGGAGAGCAGGAGCTAAGCAACAGGATGGAACCACCGTTAAAAGTACAGTCCGCCTTGCTTTACCTCAACCTCTTTCGGACAGAATACCGTTCGGGCCAGGTATCTGGCCGATTTCGGGGTTCAGTGGCAACCGCCGGGATTTGCAACCCTGACTTGCTTTTAATGCCGACACAGTATTCCCGGTTGCGGTCGAATGCGTAGTTTAGCAGTACTAACCTGTTTTAAACATCGATGCACAACCGTTCAGCCTTGCGCCCTGCTTATTTAGTCCTGTACTCAGTCGTTCATTTACTCCTTGTCGGGTGCAAGTCAGGCCAGCCTGCTGCTTCACAAACGAAGGTGCAAACCGGGCAGGGGGTATACCAGTACAAGGAAGAGGACCCAACGCTGAAGCCCTTCTTTTCGGATCGGCAGGGGGTAATTGGCCGCAACGGGATGGTGGCTTCGGCGCATCCCGAAGCCTCGCAGGTGGGCTTGAACATCCTGAAAGCAGGTGGCAATGCGGTCGATGCGGCCGTGGCGGTGCAGTTTGCGCTGGCGGTGGTGTATCCCGGGCCGGTAACATCGGTGGGGGAGGGTTCATGGTGTATCGGGATAAAAGCGGGCAAGCCAGTACGCTCGATTACCGCGAAAAAGCGCCGGGTAAAGCTACCGAAAAGATGTACCTCGACTCGGCGGGTAATGTGCGGGCGGGTGGCCTGAGCCTGGGTGGCCATCTGGCCAGCGGCGTGCCGGGCTCGGTGGCCGGTATGGTGCAGGCCCATCAAAAATTTGGCAAACTACTCTGGGCGCAGGTGCTGCAACCCGCTATTGACCTGGCCGAAAAGGGATTCCCGCTTACCGAACGTGATGCCACCGGCCTGAACCGCATCAAAGACGATCTGCTCAAATACAATCCCGGCAAAACGTACTTTCATGCGCCCCGAGGGCCGACGCCTGGCAAAAAGGCGATCAATTCATGCAGGCCGATCTGGGCAACACCCTGCGCCGGATTCAGACGCAGGGGCGAGCTGGTTTTTACGGTGGCGAAACGGCCCGGCTGGTGGCCGCCGAAATGCAGCGGGGCGGCGGATCATCACCGAGGCCGATCTGGCAAATTACCAGGCTATCTGGCGCGAGCCGATTCGTCGGCGACTACAAAAATTACAATGTGATCACCATGCCGCCAACCTCAAGCGGGGGGGTGGCGCTGGTGCAGCTGCTGCGGTACGTCGAGCCGTACCCGATCCGTCGGTGGGGCTGGAACCGCGACAGCACCGTGCAGGTGATGATCGAAGCCGAACGCCGCGTCTATGCCGACCGGGCCAAATTTCTGGGCGACCCCGATTTTGTGAAGGTGCCTATCGCCCAATTGATGGACCGCAGCTACCTGAAAAAGCAATGGGCCAGATTTCAATTTCAGCAAGGCTACCGACAGCAAAGACATCCACGGGGGCTCGTTGCCCGGTTACGAAAGCCTGGAAACAACCCATTTTTCGGTGGTCGACCGCGACGGAAATGCCGTTAGCATCACCACCACGCTCAATGGCGGCTACGGCAGCCGGGTGGTTGTTGGCGGGGCGGGCTTCTTTATGAACAACGAAATGGACGATTTCAGCGTGAAGCCCGGCACACCCAATATGTATGGGTTGATTGGCAATCAGGCCAATGCCATTGCGCCCAACAAACGAATGCTGTCGAGCATGACGCCCACTATTCTGGAAAACGACGGTAAGCTGTTTATGGTGGTGGGTACGCCCGGCGGTTCGACCATCATGACGTCTGTTTTCCAGACCGTACTCAACGTGATTGAGCACGGCATGACCATGCAGCAATCGGTCAACGCGCTGAAATTTCACCATCAGTGGCTACCCGACAAAACCATTTTTGAGAACGGTGCTTTCACCGAAGCCACCATACAGGCCCTCATCAGCCGTGGGTACGTGCTGGAACAGCTGACCAACACCATCGGCCGCATGGATTGCGTGCTGATTCGGCCCGACGGTAGCTATGAAGGGGCCTCTGACCCCCGGGCCGACAATACGGCGATGGGATTTTGAATTTCAGGTTTCAATGTTCAAAGTCTAATGTATCATGTTGTTCGCTCAATTAGCAGAGCAACTTTAAACCTGAAACTTTGAAACATTGAATCCCCCTACTTTTGTGGCCAAATAAAATTTTGCCAATTCAGCAATGACGACGAACCGTACGTTCACCATGATTAAGCCCGATGCCGTAGCAGAGGGACATACCGGAGCTATTACGAAGATGATCGAAGAAGCGGGTTTCCGCATCGTGGCCATCAAGAAGACCTTACTGACCCCCGAGCGCGCCGGTGAATTCTACGCCGTTCACAGCGAGCGCCCCTTCTACAACGATCTGAAAAGCTATATGTCGTCGGGTGCTATTGTGCCGATGATCCTGGAAAAAGACAACGCCGTAGCCGACTTCCGCACGCTGATCGGAGCTACCAACCCGGCTCATGCCGCCGACGGTACGATCCGTAAGCTATTTGCCAAGTCGATCGAAGCCAACGCCATCCACGGTTCCGATTCAGACGAAAACGCCCAGATCGAAGGCTCCTTCTTCTTCGCCGGCACAGAGCAGTATTAACCAGGATTTACTTGATTAAAAGATTTTCAGGAGTCTTTACCCTTGATCGCTTATGCAATCAATCTTTTTTTCAGAAGACTCCTGAATTTCTCAAGTAAATCCTGGTTCAGATTATGGTAGAGGCTCCTGAAAATCTTTTAATCAGGTAAATCCTGGTTCAGACAGTTTTCCTGTACCGCCATGAGGCGAGCAGGTTGAAGGCAATAGCCAGACCGAGCAGGGCGAAAAACTGGGTCTGCATATCCCGGAAGGTGCTGCCCTTCAGCATCACGTTGCGGCCCACTTCGATGATGTATTTCAACGGGTTGATGTAATCGACCAGCTGCGCCCAGCGGGGCATGTTTTCGGTCGACGAGAACAGACCGCTCAGCAGAATAAAGAAGACCAGGCAGAAAAAGGCCGCAAACATGGCCTGTTGCTGGGTTTCTGACAAGCTCGAAATGAGCAGCCCCAGCCCAACGCAGAGAATAAGAAACAGCAGGGCAAAGGCATACATGAGCGGAATGCTGCCCACGATAGGGATTTTAAACAGCAACACGCCGACCAGCAATCCCATTGAAAACTGAAGCAGGCCAATAACGACGAAGGGGATCAGTTTGCCAAGAATAAATTCGTGTTTCCTGAGCGGCGTTACGTTGAGCTGCTCCATGGTTCCGATCTCTTTCTCCCGCACAATATTCAGGGCCGCAATTAGTCCACCTACCAGAATCAGGAGTTCGAACAGAATACCCGGCACCATAAACGTCCGGTATTCGAGGCGGGGGTTATACCAATACTGATTTTCGACGGTTAGCTGCTGCCCTGTGCCCGGTGCAATCGGGAAATTCTCGATGCGGATATCGGCGTTGAAATCGCGAAGAATGGCATTGGCGTAGCCCCCGGCAATACCTGCTTTCGACCCGTCGATGGCGTTGATGAGCAACTGCATCGGAGCCTGATTCTCGCGGTACAGGTCGCGCTCGAAATGGGGCGGAATCACCAGCACCAGATCCGCCGTGCCATTCAGAAGTTGTTGCCGGGCCAGCTTGTAGGCGGGCAGATAGCCCAGAAAATGGAAGTTCGGTACGTACCTGAACTTACCAACCAGCCGTTGGGCAAACGTGCTGTGATCCTGATCGACTACGGCGATATTCAGGTTTTTAACCTCGAAATTAGCCGCATACGAAAGCAGAATCAGCTGCATCACCGGGGCGGCAATCATCATCCGCAGCAGCACCTTATTGCGGAAAATCTGCTTGAATTCCTTCTCGATTAAAAAACGGACACGTCTCATTGTTAGCCTAATCTAATGTGAATAATGGGGTAGACTCACCGAAAATAATTGGTATATAGATGATTGCTTCGCGCTGTAGGCCGGCGGCGGACCGCTTCGACTCCGCTCAGGGTGACAGGATAGCTAAAGATTGTTCATGACATACCTTGGGTGAGATTGTCACCCTGAGCGGAGTCGAAGCGGTCGCGCCGCGGGCCTAGAGCGCGAAGCAATATCTAAGAAATTATCCATCAGTTAGCCTAGTCTCGGTTTCAGATTACGTAAGGTGAAGCCCAGCAGAAGGGTAGCCATCAGGGCTAGTACGGCGGTTTCTTTCCAGAGGTAGCGCAGGCCAATGCCTTTGATCATCACGCCTTTAACGATCTGAATGAAGTATTTGGCCGGAATG
The DNA here is from genome assembly GCA_963750355.1 of uncultured Cytophagales bacterium. Lineage (GTDB taxonomy): Bacteria > Bacteroidota > Bacteroidia > Cytophagales > Spirosomataceae > Fibrella. The sequence continues at coordinate 22,172 of CAVVQL010000023.1, forward strand.
ATGTTCGAGATGATCTGTAGAGGTCGTGGCATACTTTCGATGGGGAAGATGAAGCCCGACAGAAAAATGGTAGGCATCAGCAGAACGACCAGCGAGGCGAACATGGCGACCAGCTGCGAATCGGTTAGCGAGGAGATCAGCAGGCCCAGCGAAAGCGACAGCAGAATAAAGAGCAGCGTTTCGGCCAGCAACAGGGGCAAGCTCCCGTTTAGCGGAATACCCAGCAACCACACGCCCAGGGCAATGATCAGGCAGCCGTTCAGGAACGACAGCAGCAGGTAGGGTAAGCACTTTGCCGAACAGAATCTGCCCCTGATTGAGAGGCGATACCAGCAGGACGTCCATCGTGCCGGTTTCTTTTTCGCGGGCGATGGTGACCGACGTCATCATGGCCGACACCAGGAGCAACACCATGGCCATAACGCCCGGCACAAACACAAATGCCCCTTTCAACTCAGGATTGAACACCATCCGTGACTCGACCTGAACGGTCATGGGCAGCGTAGCCGATTGGCCCATGTACCGCCATGAGGCGAGCAGGTTGAAGGCGATGGCCAGACCGAGCAGGGCGAAAAACTGGGTCTGCATATCCTGGAAGGTGCTGCCCTTCAGCATTACGTTGCGCCCCACCTCGATGATGTATTTTAACGGGTTGATGTAATCGACCAACTGCGCCCAGCGGGGCATGTTTTCGGTCGACGAGAATAGCCCGCTCAGCAGGATAAAGAAGACCAGGCAGAAAAATGCCGCAAACATGGCCTGTTGCTGGGTTTCTGATAAGCTCGAAATGAGCAGCCCCAGCCCAACGCAGAGAATAAGAAACAGCAGGGCAAAGGCATACATGAGCGGAATGCTGCCCACGATGGGAATTTTAAACAGCAACACGCCCACCAGCAATCCCATTGAAAATTGAATCAGGCCAATAACGACGAAAGGGATCAGTTTGCCGAGGATAAACTCGTGTTTTCTGAGCGGCGTTACGTTGAGCTGTTCCATGGTCCCGATCTCCTTCTCCCGCACAATATTCAGGGCCGCAATTAGTCCGCCCACCAGAATCAGGAGTTCGAACAGAATGCCCGGCACCATAAACGTCCGGTATTCGAGGCGGGGGTTATACCAATACTGATTTTCGACGGTTAACTGCTGCCCTGTGCCCGGTGCAATCGGGAAGTTCTCGACGCGGATATCGGCGTTGAAATCGCGCAGAATGGCCGTGGCGTAGCCCCCCGCAATGCCTGCTTTCGACCCGTCGATGGCGTTGATAAGCAACTGCACCGGGGCCTGATTCTCGCGGTACAGATCGCGCTCGAAATGGGGCGGAATCACCAGTACCAGATCAGCCGTGCCGTTCAGAAGTTGCTGCCGGGCCAGGTTGTAGGCGGGCAGGTAGCCCAGAAAATGGAAGTTCGGCACATACCTGAACTTACCAACCAGCCGCTGGGCAAACGTGCTGTGATCCTGATCGACCACGGCGATATTCAGGTTTTTAACCTCAAAATTAGCCGCATACGAGAGCAGGATCAGCTGCATCACCGGAGCGGCAATCATCATGCGCAGCAGCACCTTATTCCGCAAGATCTGCTTGACTTCCTTCTCAATTAAAAAACGGACACGTCTCATCGGGTTAGCCTAGTCTAGGTTTCAAATTGCGTAGGGTAAATCCCAGCAGCACCGTAGCCATCAGGGCCAGTATGGCGGTTTCTTTCCAGAGGTAGCGCAGGCCAATGCCTTTGATCATCACGCCTTTAACGATCTGAATGAAGTAGTTGGCCGGAATGATGTTCGAGATGAGTTGCAGCGGGCGCGGCATACTTTCGATGGGAAAGATAAAGCCCGACAGAAAAATGGTGGGCATCAGCAGAACGACCAGCGAGGCAAACATGGCGACCAGCTGCGAATCGGTCAGCGAGGAAATCAGCAGGCCAAGCGAGAGCGACAGCAGAATAAACAGCAGCGTTTCGGCCAGTAACAGGGGTAGGCTTCCGTTGAGCGGAATACCCAGCAGCCACACGCCCAGGGCAATAATCAGGCAGCCGTTCAGGAACGACAGCAGCAGGTAGGGCAGCACTTTACCGAATAGAATCTGCCCCTGATTGAGCGGCGATACCAGCAAGACGTCCATCGTGCCGGTCTCTTTTTCGCGCGCAATGGTGACCGACGTCATCATGGCCGATACCAGCAGCAGCACCATCGCCATAACGCCCGGCACAAACACAAATGCCCCTTTCAACTCTGGGTTGAACACCATGCGTGACTCGACCTGAACCGTCATGGGCAGCGTTGCCGATTGACCCAGCTGCTCGCCTGCATACGCCTGAATAATGGCTGTGGCGTAGTTGGTCAGACTTATGGCCGTATTCTGTTCCGAGGCATCGGCCAGAAGTTGCACCTGAGCCTGCCGTCCGTGCGCGTAATTGTCGGTGAATTGGGCCGGAAACACCACAACCATCTTAATCTTGCCCGTCCGGAAAGCCCGTTCAATGTCGCGGTACGACCGCAGATTTTGCCGCAGTTGAAAATAGCCCGACGATAACAGCCGGTTTGTGATTTGCTGTGAATGAGAGCCGTGATCATTGTCCAGCACGGCGATGGTCGCGTTTTTAATCTCGTTGGTCAGCGCAAAACCGAACAGCAACACCTGCACAAACGGCAACCCAAACAGAATCAGCAACGTCCGCTGATCGCGCAGGATGTGCAGGAATTCTTTTTTCACGAAAGCGAAGAAGCGGTTCATGGGAGGGAAGGTTACTGTCCTTGGTGTAATGTCCTCTGTTTACTGTCCTCTGTCTTCAGTCCTTGTCTTCTGTTGCGCTGCTAATACAGCATTACGCCCCCTAGCAGCGCAACAGAGGACAGAAGACAGAGGACAGAAGACTATTTCGTTGATGTTCCTCGGGCCAGAATCTGGAAAACGCCATCCATCGAGTCGACGCCGTACTGTTTCTTAAGGTTGGCGGGCGTATCGAGGGCTTCCATTTTCCCATCCACCATGATCGACACGCGATTGCAGTACTCGGCCTCGTCCATGTAGTGCGTGGTGACGAAGATGGTGGTGCCCCGGTCGGCGGCTTCGTAGATCATATCCCAGAACTGCCGCCTGGTAATGGGGTCTACGCCGCCCGTCGGTTCGTCGAGGAAGACGATTTTAGGGTCATGAACAAGGGCTACCGAAAAGGCCAGCTTCTGTTTCCAGCCCAGCGGCAACGACACCACCAGCGTATCGGCTACGCTCGTCAACTCCAGGGTTTGCAAAATCTGGGCCGTTTTCTGCCGAATGGCGGCCAGGCTCAGGCCGTAAATGCCCCCGAACAGCCGGATGTTTTCCCGCACGGTCAGGTCTTCATACAGCGAAAACCGCTGACTCATGTAGCCAATCTGCTGCTTGATCTTCTCGGTTTCGCGGTACACATCGAACCCGGCAACGGTGGCCTCGCCTGAGGTGGGTTTCAACAGGCCGCACAACATTCGGATGGCGGTGGTTTTACCCGCTCCGTTGGCACCCAGAAACCCGAATATCTCCCCCTGCGCCACGTCGAACGTAATGGCGTTCGTGGCCACAAAATCGCCGAAGCGTTTGGTCAGGTTTTTCGTAACTACAGCGTTCATAGTCAGTTGTCAGTAAACAAGTATTATTAGTTGATGTAGGTGTCGCTTGCTTCGCGAGGTAGGCCCCGCGGCGGCGGACCGTTTCGACTCCGCTCAGGGTGACAGCAACACTTAAGAAAGTTGATGACGACCTTGATTGAGATTGTCACCCTGAGCGGAGTCGAAACGGTCCGCCGCCGCAGGGCCTACCTCGCGAAGCAATGCTACGCAACACACACTACCCAGCTTCATCAGCTCCATAAACGTATCTTCTATACCCGCTTTAATGGGCTGGATCGTGACGGCTTCATGGCCTTGCCCATGCAGGTACGTGGCAATTGTGGTTGGATTGTGCCCGGCCTGGCGGTGAGGTGAAGCGAATCGCCAAAGGCGTAGCAGGCGTCTGTAAAATCGGCTCTTCGCAGGTCCTGAATCAGCCGGTACGTGGCTTGTCCCCGCACGGCGAACAGCGGCTTTTGAAACCGATCGGTGATAGCCGCTGGTGTATCTACGGCGAGAATTCGCCCGGTCTGAATGAAGGCGACCCGATCACACAAATCCGCTTCGTCCATGTAGGGCGTAGACACCAGCACCGTCAGGCCCCGGTTGCGAAGCTGACGCAGCATCTCCCAGAACTCCCGCCGCGATACGGCATCGACACCCGTTGTGGGCTCATCCAGAAACAGCACCTCGGGCTTATGAATCAGCGCGCAGCAAAGGGCCAGCTTCTGCTTCATCCCCCCCGATAGCTTCCCGGCCCGCCGATCTTTAAAGGGGGCCAACTGATCGTAAATGTCTTTGATCAGGTCGTAGTTGGTCTTCACATCGGTGCCAAAAACCGTAGCGAAGAACGTCAGATTCTCTTCCACCGTCAGATCGGGATAGAGCGAAAACCGACCCGGCATGTAGCCAATCTGCTGGCGCAACGCCCGAAAGTCACGCACTACGTCGAGCCCGGTCACGGTAGCCCGGCCCGCATTGGCCAGCAGTAGCGTTACCAATATCTTGAACAGCGTGGTTTTTCCTGCCCCGTCAGGTCCGATCAGCCCGAACAGTTCACCCGGATGCACCGAGAACGACACATCGGTGAGGGCTTTGGTGGTGCCGTAGCTGTGCGAAATGGAATCGACGATGATGGTATCCATAAGGCTGATTTAGTAAAACCGTACTTCGCCGGGCATGCCAATTTTCAGGCTACCATCGTTTTTTACCGTCACTTTCATCGCATACACCAGGTTGACCCGTTCCTCTTTGGTCTGAATCACCTTCGGCGTAAACTCAGCCTTGCCCGAAATAAAATTAACCGTGCCTTCGTAGGTCTTGAATTGGTTATCAGGCGCATCGACCAGCACCTTCACGCGCTGGCCTACTTTCACGCTGGTCAACTGATCCCCCGCCACGTAGGCACGGAGCGTGATGGTGTTCATGTCGGCGATTTTGTAAAGGGCCTTGCCGTAGCTGACTATTTCACCCGGCTCGGCAAATTTCACCGTAACGGTGCCTGTCAGCGGGTTTATCACCGACGATTTTCTGATCTGGTCGTCGATCTGCTTTACCTGCTCGGCAAGGGGCGCTTTTTCGGCCACAATACCACCACGCTGCGTGCTGAGGGCCGACGCCTGCGCTGCCCGCTGCTGCCGGATCAGCGCGATTTGCCGCTCGATCAGGGCAATCTGCGCGTTGATGTCGTCCAGTTGTTTGGTAGGGGCCGCTTCGGCTTCGATCAGGTTCTGGGTCCGTTGCTTTTCGCGGCGCAGCGTAGCCAGTTGCTGCTCCTGCACGGCTACCTGCTCGCTAAATGCCGTTAGTTGCGCCGACACGTTTGGCGCTTTCTGCGCCACGGCCCGCTCACTGGCCTGTACCTGTGCTTTCCGAAGGGCAAGCTGCTCCGTATCGATTTGACCAACGGATTGGCCTGCCTGCAACGTTTGGCCTTCTTCCACCGAAAAGCGCTGCAATGCGCCCGTTGCTTCGGCTGACACAATGGTTTCAACGGCTTCGAAATTGCCGTAAGCATCCGACTTTTCCTCTTCTTTCCCGCAGGCAACCACCGTCAGCAACAGAAGTGAGTAAAGCGATTTTTGTAAGGTATTCATTGGCGTATATGCTTAATTTCCCGTCAGGGTTCGGTAGTGAAGTTGGGCCTGTAGTAGCTGCAGTTCGTGGAGTTTCAGGTTCAGCATGGCCTGGTTCTCGGCGTTCAGTTCGCTGACGTAGTCGCGGGCGGCAATCACGCCGTTATCTAGCTGGGCGGCGGTACTTTTCCGAATCTTTGTCCGTAGCTCAACCAGTTGCTGATCGTCGGCCAGCAGGCTCTTGAATGCGGTCTATCTCCGTCTGTTGCTGCCGGAGTTGTACGCGCAGATTCTGCTCAAATGTGGCCTGTTGGGTATCGGCCTGTTCGCGTCCCAGCGCAATAATCGACTTATCGGTGCGAAGCGTGTAGAGGGTGCTCAGGTTCCAGTTGATGCGCAGGCCACCCAGAAAGAAGCCCCGAAAGTCGTTGCGCAGGAAGTTTAGCGCGGGCCTGCCAAAACCGGTTTGTGCAAACAGACTAAACCGGGGCTGGCGACGGTTATCGGCCAGCCGCAACTGGCTCTCTACCAGTGAACGCTGCAAGTCATACACCGCCAGTTCGGGCCTGCGAATCGGCAAGGAGCCGCTGGCCTGATCGGTTGTGGCGGCAGGTACCGTTAGCACGCGTGGCGTCGGTAATGGGCAGGCCCGTGAGCAGCGAGAGCGCATCGCGCAGGCCCTTCCGGCTAACGGTTAGCTCGTTCAGCCGTTGATCGACGCGCAGGCGTTCGGCCCGCAGGGCGTCGAGGGTCATGGGCGCGGCGGTACCGAACTTCACGTTGGCGTTTACCTTCTGAATGCGGTTGTCGAGATCGTCGCGCAGGATCTGCGTGAGGCGGAGGTTTTCATCCGTAAGCAGTGCGTTCAGGTAGTATGCGTTCACCTGCTCTTTCAGCCGGTTCAATTCAACGTCTACCCGTTGCTGTTCCAGCGCCGTGCTGACTCGCTGCGTCTGCTGCTGAAGCGGCAGTAGCCCGCCATCAAAAAGTGTATAGGCGGCGTCGAGCGTTAGTTTATACTGGTCTTTGCTCAGGCCGGGAATCGATAGGTTCGGCAACTCGATCGGCAGCTGTGTCACCTCCGACTGCCAGGTAGCCTGCCCGTTGACTGATAACTGGGGCCGGTGGCGGTTCAGGTTTAGGTTAGCCAGATTCAGGTCGCCCGTTTGCCGGGCTATGTCTTTCTGTTTTTGCAGCGGATACGTACCCATTGCCGCCGAATAACAGTCGGCCAGCGTTACGTGCCTGTTGCGCCCATACCGATGGCGCGAAAAGCAGCAACAGGGTTAGAAGTCGGAGAGTCAGCATGGCATTGAAAAAATCGTTTTAAACAATCGTTTAATAAATGAGCAAAAAAAATCAGCGTTGCCTCAGAAAGGCCATCAGCATTTCGGGTACCAGCGTTCTCCGTTCGTCCATGAACTGACGGAAGCCCGCCGCATCCAGATCACCAACGTAGCAGATAATGGGCTGGGCCACAAACGGAAAGGCCAGATTACCCATCATCATAATGATGAACTGCAGTGGCTTAATGGATCGGATGGTTCCCTTCTCGGCCTCTTCGGCCAGTTGCTGCGCCAGTCGTGAGGAATCAAGCCGCCCCCTTACGCCTAGTTTCTTAAAAAATTCCGTTCCATTTTTACCCTGCTGCGCCAGCACAAAGGTCGGCATCAGGGGGTTATCTAGCAGAAAGTCAATGTACTTATCAACAATCCGCCAGATTTTTACTTCCAGCGGTGTCTCTTCGTTGATCAATCCCATCAGGGTACCAAAAAAGGAACCGAAGGCTTCGGCATAAATGCTGTTGAACAACTGCTCTTTACTGCGAAAGTAGTAGTTCAGCAGGGCAATATTAACGCCCGCTTCTTCCGCAATCTGACGAACCTTCGTTCCCTCGTAGCCATACTCAACGAATACTTTCTTGGCCGCCTCCTTAATTTTTGTTTCGGTATCGATTGTCTCCTCGGCCATAATGCTATTCTCGCTACAAACGTAATCGTTGAATTTTATAAAACAAACGTTTTAAACAGATATTTAAAACAGACGTCAACTGGTTACCTGAATACTCTCGTGATACGGTAATCTAGCAGTTGCTGACCGTGCCGAGGCTAGGGTGACAGCATAAAGATAATAGCTAACATACCTGAGATGATGTCAACCTGAGCGTCGAAGGGCTATGCGTCAGCAATCAGCCGCTAATTAACCAACGCTACGCAGGCTCAGAGCGTAGCCGGGCTTACTACCTTCTCGTAGTACTTACAGGCGTCGCTAAGGGGGCACTCGCCACATTTGGGTGAACGGGCCACGCAGATGTACCGACCGTGCAAAATCAGCCAGTGGTGGGCCTTTGGGTACGTATTGCGTGGGAATATGCGCCATCAGCGCCTTCTCAACGGCAAGCGGTGTAGTGGCCGTTAACGGAGCCAGGCCCAGCCGGTGCGACACCCGAAAGACGTGCGTGTCGACGGCCATGGTGGGTTGGTTGAAAATAAGGGAGAGAATGACATGGGCCGTTTTGCGGCCTACGCCCGGTAATCGCTGTAACTCCTCGACGGTGCCGGGCACGTCACCGCCAAAATCACTCACAAGCAGCCGCGCCATTCCCACCAGGTGCTTCGCCTTATTGTTGGGGTACGACACCGACCGGATGTAGCTGAAGACTTCCTCGACCGAGGCAGCGGCCAGTGATTCAGGTTCCGGAAAACGGGCAAACAGCGCGGGCGTAATCTGATTGATGCGCTTGTCGGTACATTGGGCCGACAGGATCACCGCGACGAGCAATTCGTAGGGATTCGAGAAAGTAAAGCTCTGTTTTAGGATCGGGAAAATGGGTGATGAAGTAGTCGATAAATCGGCGAAAACGCTCTTTTTTCAGCATACCCAACAGTACGACTTTACGGATTCAGCGAATTATAGACCACATCCTGAATGCGGCGGCGGAGGCGTGTTGTGTTAATGGCGTTGTTGCCACCCGTGGGGAAAAGGCGATTAGACAGGAACACGAAGACCAGTTCATGATCGGGGTCTACCCAAACCATGTTACCCGTAAAGCCCGTGTGGCCAAACGACCGGGGTGGGGCCTGCGGAGTCAGGTAGCTGCTGCTGGTGCTTTCGGGATTGGGTTTGTCCCAACCCAACGACCGGGAGCTGCGTACGCTGATGGTCTGCGTGAAGAAGGGCACGGTCATGGGTTGCAGAATACGCTGTCCGCCGTAGACGCCCCGTTGTAAGTTCATTTGCAATAGCCTGGCAATATCGTGGGCGTTGCCGAAGAGGCCCGCATGGCCCGAAACGCCACCCTGTACCGCCGCCATCTGATCGTGTACCGTACCCACCAGTAGCTGGTTTCTGTAGTAGGTATCCTGCTCGGTTGGGGCACAGTGCGGGTTGGTTAACTTTTGCAGGGGCGTAAACGTCAGCGACTTCAGGCCCAGGGGCTGGTATACTTCCCGCTCCAGAAACCGGTCGAGGGGCTGCTTGCTCACGCGTTCTACTACTTTTTGCAGCATCAGAAAACTCAGATCGCTATACACAAACGACGGCTTACCATCGGCATCAACTTTGCGTGAGAGCGGCGACTGAACCACCCACTTCCAGACCGAATCTTTCAGGGCTGGCTTAGCCCAAAGGGTTGGCGCAATCTGTAACGTATGCTCGGCATCGTTCTGGTTGCTGTAGTAAGCCGGGTTAAGGCTACCCCCCGGCAGGCGGGTGCGGTCCCAGAGGGTTGGGTAAAACGAGATCAGGCCGGCCTGATGCCACAGCAGATCCTGTAGCGTCATGTTCTGTTTGTTGGTGCCTCTCAGTTCAGGCAGGTAGAACGACGCCTTCTGAGCCAGGTCTATTTCTTTGCGGTCATAGAGCACCATCACCGCCTGTAAAGTACCCAGCACCTTGGTCAGTGAAGCCAGGTCGTACAGGGTGTTCTCGGTTACTTTTTCACCGTTGCTGCTGTAGGTCAGGCCACCGAAATTTTTATCGTAGACGACCTTGCCTTTTCGCGCTACCAGGATCTGACAGCCGGGTATGACGCGGTCGTGAACCGCCAGGTCGACCATCTTGTCAATTTTGGCAAGCTCAGCTGACTTCATGCCCACGCTTTCGGGCAGGGCCGGCACCAGCCGCCCAGACGGGTCAACGTCGACACTCAGGCCAACCTTGAAATCACCGGTCGAAACAGGCAACATGCCGTTAGACGACGACAGACCAAAAAGAGCCCTGGCTGCTGACTCCTGCGTTTCGGTGAACTCCTGATAGCCACAAACCAGCGCATCGGCGTCGGTCAATAAATTCAGGCTGTAGGCCGATCCAAAGGCCACGGCCACCACTTTTTTGCCCTGTTGTTTCAGGCGTTTCAACAGCGTTACCGAGGGCAGGTTGATGCTGTACCGCCGGAAAGCCGATGGGCTCATGTGGTGGAAACTAACCACAACCAGGTTGGCGTCACCAATGCTGGCAATCAGGTTGTCGATATCCTGCTCGGTTTGTGGACGGTCGGGCGAGACGATGTTTTTGATGGTGGCTAAACCCGACAGTGATTTCTGAAATACATTCCCGGCCGAGGCACCAATGGCCACCGACGCAATTTTGTTGGTGTCGACCGGGCTTAGTGGCAGCAGTTTGGCGTCATCACTGACAACCGTAATGGCACTTTCGCAGAGTTCACGCTTCAGCCCCTTCGCCTCCTCTGAGTTCAGGTCGCTGATGAGGTTTGGCAGCGAAATGGGCTTATACTGGCTTAAACCCGCCCAGTATTTAGCGCGCAGAATCTTTTTTACTTTTTCGTCAATGAATGCCTGCGGTAACGTACCCGATACGATTGCTTCGCGAATGACGCGGGTGGCTTCGCGGATGTTTTCGGGGTACAGCAGAATGTCGTTACCGGCGGTGAGCGCTTTCAGATTAACTATCTCTGCCCGGTTCGACCGGCTAACGCCACCCATGTTCAGGGCGTCGGTAAAGACCAGGCCGCGGAAGCCCAGTTCCTTCTTCAGCAGGTCGGTAACGATTTTCTCCGACAGGGTAGCTGCCACGGCCGGCATCTGATTGTCCATCACCGGAACGTGCAGATGCCCCGTCACCACACCCATGAGGCTGTCGGCGATGAGCTTGCGGAAGGGATACAGATCAATGTCGTACAGCTGCGCCGACGACCGGCTGATGACGGGCAGCGCATGGTGCGAATCGACGTTGGAATCACCATGACCCGGAAAATGCTTGGCCGTGGCAATGACGTGCTGCAGTTGCAGGCCCCGCATATAGGCCGACGCTTTGCTGGCCACGTTTTCTTTTCCCTCGCCAAATGACCGGATGCCGATGACCGGGTTCTGCGGATTACTGTTGATGTCGGAAACGGGCGCGAAATTGATGTGGATGCCCAGGCGGCTGCATTGCCGACCGATTTCAACCCCCATCCGGTAAATCAGATCATTGTCGCGAATGGCACCCAGCGTCATTTGCCGGGGAAACTCCATGGTGCTGTCGAGGCGCATACCGAGGCCCCATTCGCCGTCTATACCGACCAGCAGCGGAATTTTTGAAAGGCTCTGGTAACGGTTCGTCAGCACAGCCTGCCGGTGTGGCCCGCCCTGAAAGAAAATGACCCCACCAATGTGGTATAACTGAATCAGATGCTCAATGTAAACGCGATGGTTCTCGCTATGATTGGAGAAGGCCGCCACCATAAAAAACTGCCCGATCTTTTGGTCGGGTGTCATGGTTTGAAAGACGCTGTCGACCCACTGTTCGCCCGCGGCGGGCATGTCAAGCACGTTCACACCCCGATAACCGGCCAGCTGTTCAGATTCTGGCCGGGCCGTAACAGGGCGATCGACGGAACGAACCACAGCACGTGTGACAACTGGTTTAGCGCGCTTTTTAGCCTTAGCCACAGTATGAGCCCGGTACCCACGCCAGGGTCGTCCAGAACCCGATACAAAGGCAGCCAGCAGTAATCCGACAGCAACTGCTAGCAGAACTATACGCTTGCGCATGAACTCAAACATAGGTTAGTGAACTTCGTACAAGTGAACGGTGGTAATGGGTTCATAGTTAGGGCGGAACCCTAAAATTAGCCAATGGGCCGTTTAAACCATAATTCTCGTAAAAATTTAGCGCAAATTAATAGTAGACATGGGTGAGTAACAACCTTACAACCGTCTATGAAATTGCCTGTTGAACGTGTCGTTCAATTCCTGATAACCCCTTCATGCGACACCGCTTTACCCTGTTTGTAGCCTGCTTTTTGCCTGCTTTTCTTGCGTTACCAGTTCAGGCACAGACGTATCGGCATACAACCATCTGGACTCGGCTGGCCCCCAGCTATACGCTCAACCAGAAATGGAGTCTGCTGGCTGATCTCTATTACCGGCGACAGAGCCATCCCGACCATACTCTCAGCAATCCGTTCGATTCGCCCCTACTATACGCCGGGCGCATTGGCGCGGCCTACCGCACCGAACACTGGCAGTACAGCCTGTTTCCGGCCGTGTTTTTTTACTCGTACCCGGCCCTGGGCACGCCCTCCGATCTGAAGCGGGGCCCCGTTCCGGAATGGCGGCCATCTGCCTTAGCCGAATGGACACTCGAACGGCCCGATAAATGGTCGTTTCGGCTGCGTGGTGGCTACGAGTACCGAATCTTTACCGCACCCGGCCTGACAGATCTGGGCCGAATGCGGTTCCGTGCGCTCTGGCGTCAGGGGCTCGGCCCTAATTCCTACGCACAGCTTTGGAATGAAACGTTGCTTTCGGCCCCACCCAATCTACCGGCCAGCGGCCATCTTTTCGATACGAACCGCACAAATCTGGCTGTTGGGTATGCGCTCTCGAACGCTTCGACCCTGGAAATCGGTTATCAGTATACCCATCGGCAACGGCGCAGCCTGATTGAGTTCGACGCGGAGCATGCCCTGACCCTCACGTTGTCTCTGAAGCTGAACCCCAGCGACTAACTTTATGAACTATACCATTCTCTCGGCATTGCTCCTGACAACGCTACCGGCTCTAGCCCAGCGCACCATCAGCAAGCCCTTTGGCATCATGGTTGATGCGCTCATTAAGGAGTCGGTACCGGTGGTGACGTGCACTGAATTGAAGCAGATGCCCGATGCCGTTCTGCTGGATGCCCGTGAAAAGCGCGAGTATGCCGTTAGCCATTTGCCAAAAGCGCGTTGGATCGGGCATACCGATTTTGATCTGAGCCGCGTGGCCAATATACCCAAAACTGCGCCAATCGTTGTCTATTGCTCAGTGGGTTACCGGAGTGAGAAGGTGGGCGAGAAGCTAAAAGCTGCCGGGTTCACCAACGTACGAAACCTGTACGGAAGCCTGTTCGAATGGGTTAATCAGGGCAATCCGGTGGTAGACAGTACGGGCAAGCCCACCCGCCGCGTACACGCTTATTCGCGCACGTGGGGCATTTGGCTGAACCAGGGCGAAAAAGTATACGAGTAGCGCCTGGCTACCCGTGATTCCCGCTGCGTGGCCGTTGATTTAGCCCGCTGGTGTTCAGCCTGCCGTTCCAGCATTGCCTTGCGGGTGGCGAACAGATTGTGCGGATGGCCAATGCCATAACTCACCTGCGAGAAAGCCAGTAAAACCAGAAGAGATATACCCGTTTTCATGGTCATTGTCGGCCAAAGCGGAACAGACCACTCCCGACACCATAAAGATAAGTGTTTAAGACTGTACTATGCAATACAAAGTACCTTCTTTTGTAAAATTTAACACTGGCGTAACATATCCTTTTTATCGTACGACCAACACCGGCGGAATTTCTTACCTCATCTTCACCTGTTTGGCATAGCGTTTCACCACCCCGGCGGTCAGGATAGGCTCGTCGTGAATCCGCAGCAGGCAGGGCAAGCCGGTGTAACCAAGTAGCACCGATTCGGTAGCGGCTACAGCCGGGCCGTTGATAATCAGGCCCAGAATCGGGATAGACCGGCGGCGCAGCGCTTCTACGGAGAGGAGCGTGTGGTTGATACTGCCGAGGTAGTTGCGCGTCACCAGCACAACCGGCCATCCGAGTTGCGCGATGAAATCAATGTTCAGGTAGGTATCCGTCAACGGCACCATCAGCCCGCCCGCCAGTTCAACCACCAGCGAACCATCCGTTTTTGGCGGTACCAGTTGGGCCGGGTCGATCGTGATGCCTTCAATGGCAGCGGCGGCATGTGGCGAAAGCGGTTCGCGTAATCGGTACGTCTCAGGATGAAACTGCGACCGTGAGTTACTGACCAAAGCCCGTACGGTGTCCGTATCCGAGTCGGGTGGGTAGCCCGACTGCACAGGTTTCCAGTAATCGGCCTGCAGGGCTTCAACCAGTACGGCCGAAGCCACGGTCTTGCCCACTTCGGTACCAACACCAGCAACGATCAGATTCGTGTTCATGCCGCAAAAGTAGCCGTTACCGGCTGAAGAGCCCCGGCCAGTGCCAGCAACAGGCCATCTATTTCGGCTTCCGTATTGTACGTGTGCAAACAGATCCGTATCCGTTCCTGTCCGGCGGCTACCGTGGGACTGACAATGGGGCGCACGTCGAAACCAGCGGCCTGCACCGTTGCTGCCACCTGCCGTACGGCCGGGTTGCCAGGCACCAGCACCCCCTGAATGGCCGATGTACTGGGCAACCAGGTGGCCTCAGGTGCCAGTTGACGGCTTTTTTCGCGGAAATACGCCACTCGTTCCTGGAGCAGGACGGCACGTTCAGGTTCAGCCGCTACCAGTTTATGGGCGAGTTGAATAGCCAGCAAATCGTGGGGGGGCAGGGCGGTGGCGTAGATGAGTGGCCGGGCCGTGTTGATCAGGTACGTGCGCAGCAACGCCGACCCCAGTACGGCGGCTCCGTGAACACCAAGTGCCTTGCCAAAGGTGTGAATTCTGGCCAGTACCTGATTCTGCAAGCCGTTGGCGACAACCAAACCAGCGCCTCCCGGTCCGTACACCCCCGACGCGTGGGCCTCGTCGACAATCAGGGCGGCGTTGAAGGCGGTGCAAAGCGCGGTAATTTCGCGGAGCGGCGCCTCGTCGCCATCCATCGAGTACAGCGATTCAACGACCACAAACACGTTTCCACCCTCAAGAAAAGCCGCCCGAAGCTTCGTTTCCAGATCCGTCAGGTCATTATGAGCGAAACGCAGCCGATTGGCTTTTGATAACCGCGCCCCATCGATCAGGCTGGCGTGAATCAGCTCATCCGTCAGCAGCGTATCGCCAATCTGGGGCAGGCAGGACAGCAGCCCCAGATTGGCCATGTAGCCCGCGTTGAAGAGCAAGGCTGTTTCGGCCCGGTAAAACTCGGCCAGTTCTGCTTCTACCTCGTCGGCCAGGGGAGTATGCCCCGCCAGAAGCCGCGAGCTACTGGCACCATTCCGCGTCAGGGTCGTTGTTGCCTGCGACAGTTGGTCGTGTAACGGAGCGGAACGCCCGATGCCCAGGTAATCGTTGGAGGTGAAATCAACGGACGATTCCGTCAGGGTCAGGGATCGGAACAGGCCACGTTGCTGACGGTCAGCGAGGTCGGCGGTTAATCGGGTTGTCAGCCAGTGGGGCATTGGTCTGGTTTAGAGGAGTACGTGCAGTGTCGAGCCGGTTGAGCCAATCAGCCGTGCTCTTTCCGTAACGCTAAATACACCCCATTTGTCCACCCGAAGCCGTCCTGATTGGGATATTTGCCGCCGCCTGTGGTTATCGCGGCCTCTACTACGTTGTACTTCTCCATCATCTTGCCCGTGGCCTTGAACACCTTATCGTTATGAGCCAGCCACTTAGCACCACCCTCACGGGCTGTTTGTGTGTACCCGTAATTCGACAGCCCCTGGTAGACGATCCACTGCAAGGGTGCCCAGCCGTTGGGCCAATCCCACTGCTGCCCTGTTGGCCGTAGGGTTGTTACCCAGCCGCCCGCTTGCAGAAAATCGCTCGTCAGTAGCTCATGAACGCGGGCCGCCTGTTCGGGCGTGGCCAGGTTCATGAACAGCGGAAAGACGCCCGCCAGCGTCAGGGCCGTAGTCTGGCTCGCTGACGGGATATGGTAGTCGTGAAAGAAACCAGTTTCGTCGTTCCAGCAGGTAGCCAGCAGGGCTGTTTTTCGCTGTTCGGCCAGTTGACTGAACGTAGCCGCTTCTGCCTGGTTTCCTGCTTGCCTGTAAGCTGCCTCCAGCGTCTTTTCGAGCGAATACAGCACACAGTTCAGATCGACGGGTACAATCTCGGCGGTATTTGTACTGACCAGCGTCTTTCCGTCGGCCAGCCACCGGCTGCTGAAATCCCAGCCCGATTCGCAGGCGGCCCGCAGGTGCAGATGCATTGCAGTGGGCTCGATACCGTGTTGGTCAGCCTCAGTCACCAGATTACTCTCATACTTGTATGCTTCGGGGCGGGGCGTTGCCAGACTGTCCCAGTACCGGTTCAGGATCTGGTCATCGGGCGCCAGGGCCACCCGTTTATAAGCTGGTTTTTCGGCCGTGAGGGCGTCGCTTCCATCCATCCAGAACGTATACTCTTTCTGCAACTGGGGTAAGTACGTTGCCAGCACAGTTGGCCCTTCGATTTCCGCCAGCAACTCGACCATCAGACCAAAAAAAGGCGGTTGCGACCGGCTCAGAAAATACGTTCGGTTGCCATTGGGAATAAACCCGACTGTGTCGATCAGGTACGCAAAGTTGTCGAGCATAGCCCGAATCAGATCCGTCCGTCCCGACTCGCGCAGGCCAAGCATGGTGAAGTAGCTATCCCAGTAGAAGATTTCGCGAAACCGTCCGCCCGGCACCACGTACGGATGCGGCAAGGCGATCAGCGAATCGTATTCGACGGGGGTGTCGGCTGTCCGGGTCAGAACATCCCAGAGCCTGTCGATATGCGCAGCTGTGGTTAGCGACGTATCGCTGACATACGCGAAAGCCGCGGCCGATGGGCGGTCGAAGTACCGATTGACAAATGTAGCCAGGTCAAAATCAGGCTGGTTCCCTTCAGCGTAATACGCGGCCAGAATAGCTTCAGGCTTCTGCCTGGGTATGCAGTCGACAAACGTTTTCGAATCAGGAAAGAGGCCGCTTAGCTGGACGTCGCGAAAGAGATCGCCAAAAAGTAAGTCAGGAGAAGACATTGAACGGAGAGTAAGACCAAAACACTAAAGACAATCTGGTAACTAAACCAGTTGCCTTTTGGCTGGCAATACGGCCGATTTAGGTGGTTCCGCAGCCGAGTTTTGTCTTGCCCTGCGCCCGCCAGATTATGTGTCGATACTATTCTGAAAACAAAAACAGCCATTATGCGCTCTCTACTACCATAGAACGACTCACGTATGAAGGAGGACCTGACTACTACCCGCTATCAGAATCCTATAGTCGACGATGATTTTCCCGATCCGGTCATTATTTACGTGGAGGGGAAAGGGTATTACGCCTATGCCACCCATGATGAGTTCTCGCCTACGATCAACAACATTCTGGTCAGGCAATCACCCGATTTAGTGCATTGGTCACCGGCTCAGGGCGCGCTGCTAGCACCGCCGGCCTGGGCAAAAGAATCACGGCGTTTCTGGTGCCCGCACGTCGTGGAGGTAAATGGTGAGTTCCGGCTGTACTATGCCACGCAGCCCGACCATGATGCAGGTATGTGTCTGGCCCTCGCCACCTCAGATCGACCGGTCGATTTTATCGATTGCGGCCAGCCAATTCTTCAGAAAGCGGGATCAAGCTACGAAATGATCGACCCGTGCCTGTTTATTGATCCCATTAGTCAGAAGCACCTGCTGTATTATGGATCGGCCCACCAGCCCATCCGGGTCGTTGAACTCGCTGCCGATGGCTTAACCATCATCGCCGGGCCAACAGATGTGCTGTATCCTGCCGATACGACCTTTAATCGGTTACGGGAAGGCGCTTTTGTGACGTATAATCGCGAATTCAAACGCTATTTTCTTTGGGTGTCGGGCGACAACACGTGGGCTGAAAAGTCATACGCCGTCAGTGTATTCTGGTCAGATGACCCGCTGGCCGTGTTCAGGCAAATTCCAGATCATCACCTCCTTATTCAACCCAATGAAACCTGGGACTCACCCGGCCACAATTGTATAATACAAGACGCCCTGGGGCAGGAATGGATTTATTATCATGCCGTTGATACGATCGACCGGTACATTCCGGGCACCGACCGATTCCGTAGGAAAATGTGTATGGAGCAGGTTTTTTATACGGCTGCTGGTTGGCCTTACGTGAAAGGCAGCTCTCCTTCGCGTCAGGAACAGGAAGGCCCGGTTGTCAGGCAACTTCTTACTGCCTAATCAGACTAACTGCCCGTAATCCAGCTGACAATGGCCGGTCCCCAATAATACAAGGTGAAGAAGTAAGTACCCACCAATAAAAAGCCCGTGGCCAGGAGCAGCACGAACGAAGACAACAGCCTAAGCGCAGGCGAAACGCTGGCCTGTCGAGACCGGAGGAACGCCTCGACCACCAATAGGTTAGGGAGGTAAAAAAAGAAAGCCATCACCTTGTCGAAGGGGCCGCTGAACGACTTGGTATGACCAAGCCCGTCGGCCAGAAGCAGCCAGAAACCGTAGTCCATCCGGTAGAGCCACGAGCCGATAGCCAGCGCGTAGAGTCGTAAGGCCCACGCCCTATGTTTAACCAGTTGACCAGCCACTGCGTAGCGGTAGGTAGCTATGGCCGCAACGAACATAAGCAGCCCATACAGGCCGAAACCGACATTCATGACCGCGCCGCCAATGGTTCCTTTCATGCCAATGAACACTAACCCACCCACAGCGGCCAGCAGGCAGGCGGTAACGTACACCCGGCCGATCCAGCGATGCCAGGCCGGGAAACGGGTTCTGACTCCCTCCATCAACTGGATACTGCCCAGCACAAGAATGACGCCGCCCATGGCAAAATGCAGCCCAATGCCTGTGGTAGCGGCCGTGGTGCTCTGCTCGTATAAACGGGGCAGCATGTTGTTCCACCGCTCCAGGTTTCCTTCATAGAGCGCGGCGGCATAAAAGGCCAGGATGTACAGGCCGAACAAGGCGGCACTGACCCAAACGGTGGTAGTCAGCAACACGCTGGACCAGTGCAGCGCTTTCACACTCACCCTGCGTAGCCGGTGATCGCGTGTGGGCTCAGAGGGTGAGTAAATGGTCTCGTTTGCCATGGCGTTAAGGGCTCCATCTGTGTACGTACTGCTAAATTAATGACTAACCGCTCTTGATGCTACACCTTCTGGGCGTAGTGCCTGGCTACAGGATGATGCAATGCGAATGGACGTAGCAGAGGCAGTTGGAGAAAGGATAGGTGTTCTTGTTTTGGCCAGTAATCAAAGGAAGTGTAGGGTTTTGCGCTGGTTAGGCGGCGTTTCCCAGATCGCTGTAATGTAAGATTAGGCGGCCTAGATCAACGGCTCTGATCTTATCGGCTGTTAGTGTCTCTATGGCTACCGTGTCGCTTTTAGCCGGGTTGGTAAATTCCACTTCGTAGAGGCGGTCTGCCGTTGCGGTGCCCCCGTTGTAGATATGAACGACAACTTATGCTTTACAGAGTCGATCCGACGGATGGGGTGTCTACTCCGGAGACTAACTAGTTACCGCGTAGGTTGTCTTTGCGGCTAATTGGTCGCTTTATCAGTTAATTATATTAGATATGTATTATTTTTATTGTCCTTAATTATATAAGGCCTTTACTCCCAGGCTTTCCAGAAGCAATGGTCAAACTAATCTGATCGTTATAACTTGGTCAGTTAGTAACAGCCTTAATTACCGGATTGGTGAAAGGTTTTTTTTAATGCACAGAGCGACAAGGTGAACCAGCAGCAACTTTGGACTGCCTTTCAGTCGGGAGACGAAAAGGCGTATACGCAGCTTTATCAGTTACACATTCAGGCAATGTATCGCTACGGTATGAGCCTGGTAGCTGCTTCGGAAGCGTTTGTGCTGGACTGTGTACACGACGTCTTCACGGAGTTATGGGCCAAGCGAGCCCGGTTGATAATCCCCGATAATATTCGCCATTATTTGCTCAAAGCCCTCAAGAATCGGATCGTGCACCTGCTCGAACGTAAAGAGCGGTCTACGCAATCACTGGACGAGGCGGACTATGAAACGCTCTGGGCCGAACCTAACGATCTGGAAATATTGGAAGAACTGGAAGCTGCGAGCACTCGCCAACAGCGACTGCAACAACTCATTGCCCAGCTCCCTCCTCGTCAGCAAGAAGCGCTGAAATTGCGTTTCGTTGAAAACATGGATTATAACCAGATTGGTGAGGTATTGGCTGTTAATCAGCAATCGGCTAAAAACCTGGTTTTTCGAGCCGTTGAGAAGCTTCGCGGTTGGATTATCCTTCCTTTTTTAACGTTTTTCATTTTTTTTTAGATTTTGGTGAGTACGTTTTTTGAATTCTGTCATCTACTGACAAATTCAATCGCTAGTGCAGCCTGCTTACGAGAACTTTTCCACCGCCGACTTTCTAACGGATAACGCCTTTGTCAGTCACCAACTAAGGCCGACGAGCCAGTCATCTCGCTTTTGGGCTGAGTGGATTACCCAGCACCCGCACCGGTTGAGCGAGTATCAGCAGGCCATCGACCTAGTCGCGGCCATTCAACTAGGCCTTGATTCGTATGCAAAAACCCGTCTTTCTGAGGAAGCTGTTCAGCAACTCCTGATTCGAATTCAACAAACGAATGCTCAGCTAGCCACAACTGCGCGTCCTGTTCATCGGCTACACTGGAGGCAATGGGCTGTTGCTGCTTCCCTATTGTTGGCAGTAGGCATCGGCGTCAGCCAGTGGTGGCGGCAAGCCGTTCCTGTCCCCTCACCCTACAAGCAGCAGCTGGCAACGCTGAAAAACACATTCTCTGAAAAAATAAACACTACTTCGCAAATCCAGCTCATCCACTTACCCGATCAGTCGATTGTCTCCCTGGCGCCCAGGAGCCGGTTGAGTTACCCAACTGATTTTGGCCAGGAAAATCGAATCGTTTACCTATCAGGTGAGGCGACGTTTGACGTAACCAGCGATAAAGCCAAACCCTTTTGGGTAAATGCCAATGAAGTAGTTACCAAAGTGGTAGGGACCAGGTTCACCGTGCGGGCCTTTGAGCAGGAAGACAAGGTTCGGATTTGGGTCCAATCGGGTCGGGTATCCGTCTCTCGCAAAGCGTCAGCGATCTCCTCCACGGGTTCAGGGGAGGTCATGTTATTGCCCAATCAACAAGTTGTCTTCAACCGCGAAACGGCTCAGTTCAATAAAATGCTGGTCGATGTCCCCAGGCTCGTTGCTTCCCCAACCCGCCAGCGAAGGGCCCCTGCATTTGTGTACAATGATACCCCTATCCTTCAGGTATTGCAGGACTTGAAAGAAGCCTACGGGATAGATATTCTGTATGACAGAGAGGCCCTGGCCAATTGTCAGTTGAACTCCTCGCTGGTCAACGAATCATTTGAGCAGAAACTAACCGTTGTCTGTGCGACCATTGGGGCTACCCATGAAATCGTGGATGGACAGGTCATTATTAAGGGAGGCAGTTGTCAGCAGCCCTAGTTCGCCGTGGGTGGCGAATAGCATAGCAATCCCTCAACCTGGTGGTATCAATGGATAACAGTGCGTAATATCAATCATAAACTGCTCATTAATAGATGTTTACCTTAAATAGTCAATTGCCTCTCGGCGCCACCGCACTTGCCAGGCGGCTGATGATCGTCTTTACTGATTTTCTTCCCCGCTTAAACGAATTAACACGATGAAAAAAGTAAATCTTTACCTACTAGAGTTTATGAGACTCACTTGTCTGCAACTCCTGGTGGCGCTGCTTTTCATGGGCAGCGCCTGGGCCGATGATGTTTCAGCTCAGGAGTTGCTCAACCGGCGATTAAGCCTAACCATTCAAGATCAGACCATAAAGAACGCCTTGCGCAGTATCGAAAACGCTGCCAATGTCAAGTTCTCCTACAGTCCGCAAATAGTTCGCTCCAAGCAGCTGGTCTCGATGCGTATCCAGAACAGTTCCCTGAAAGAAGTGCTGGAAAAACTGCTTATCCCGCTAAACGTGACTTTTACTATTTCTGGCGAACAAATTATCCTGGCCCGTACTCCTGAATCAGCCGTTAATATCCAGTTGGGCGAGAACCTCGAAGCGCCGGCAGAACGGGCAATAACCGGTATTGTATCGGATGAAAAAGGAGTAGGGTTACCAGGGGTAAGTGTCGTGGTCAAAGGCACAACTCGTGGCGCTGTAACCGACGCCTCAGGAACCTACCGGTTGACTATTCCCGACGGAGCGCAAACGCTGGTTTTTAGTTTTATCGGGTACGTAACTCAGGAACTGGCGGTTACCAACCAAACAACCCTATCAGTGCAGCTCAAGTCCGATATAAAGTCCCTCAATGAGGTGGTTGTGGTGGGCTATGGTTCGTTAAACCGCAGAGAGGTTACCAGCGCAGTGACGCATTTATCCTCCTCAGATCTGCTTCGGGTGGGTAGTAATAGCCCTTTAATGGCTATCCAGGGAAAAGTAGCTGGCTTATCAGTTACTAACACGGCCGCTGGAGACCCCAACTCTACGCCCAGCATTCAGCTCCGTGGGGTGTCTTCGAGAAGTGCTGGACTGGGGCCCTTGTTTGTCATCAATGGCATACCCGGAGGAAACCTGGATAACATCAACCAGAATGAAATAGAGTCGATTGATGTGCTCAAGGGTGGCGCCGCATCTGCTATCTACGGCACACGGGGTAGTAATGGGGTTATTGTTATTACCACTAAAAAAGGATCATCGGAATCCCGGATTTTCTATGATGGCTACAGTTCTTTTGACTTTGTTGCCAACAAACTGAAGCTCCTATCAAAGGATGAATTTTTAGCCAACAAGCGCGGCGTTGATCTGGGCGGCAATACGGATTGGGCCAAAGTGGTGAGCCGCGACCCGGCTTTTTCGCAGAAACACACCCTGCAGTTCTCTGGTGGCAACGGGCAGACGAACTATTTCTCCTCGCTGGACTATCGCAATGCCACCGGGATCGATTTGCGGTCTGGCAAGCAGGAATATGGTGGCCGGGTAAACATAAACCACACGTCCGCCAACAACCTCTACGCCATTACCTTCACGGCCGCCCCCCGATACACAAAAACAAACCTGGCCGATTACAGTGGGTTCAATTACGCGCTCACGCTTAATCCAACTCAGCCTGTTTTTGACAATGCAGGGCGGTATGCGTACATAACGTCTGGTTTTTTTGCCAATAACCCGGTAGAACGGGCTAAAAGTGTGTTGGCGCAGCAGGAAGTTAAATACCTGGATATCAATGGTTCGTTTAAACTCAATTTACTGGACAACCTGTCGACACTGGTTACCCTGGGTGAGGTAAGTTCAGCTTTCCGGAACGAGAACTTCACGCCCTCCACTCTTAACAACGGTGGTTAACGGCTCAAAACGTAACACGGCCTCTCAGTCACTGGACGAAAACGATCAGAAAAGCTTCGAATGGACGGGGAACTATGCGCTGGATGTTCAGAAACATGGCGTGAAGTTACTGGCCGGTTATTCGTACCAGTATTTTACCTCGTCGGGTTTCAACGCTTCCAACGAGAATTTCCCCTCCGATGTCCTGACCTACAATAACCTGGGGTCGGGCCTGTGGAATCTACAGCAGGGTATCAATAACGTAGGTTCGTACCGGAATAACTCCAAGCTGGCGGCTTTCTTCGGGCGTGTCAACTACGATTACGACCAGAAATACTATCTGTCGGCCAGTTTGCGCCGGGAAGGGTCGTCTAAGTTTGGCTACGAGAACAAATGGGGCAATTTCCCGGCGGCCTCGGTGGGCTGGCGCGTCACTCAGGAATCATTTGCGCAGGGCATTCCCTGGTTGAACGAACTGAAACTCCGGGCCGACTATGGCGTGACGGGTAACCAGGATTTTGGCAATTACCTCTCGCTGGATACGTACGGTGGCTATGGGTATTATCTCTACAACAATACGTCGTATCAGGTTTGGGGGCCTAGTCAGAACACCAACTACGATCTGCGCTGGGAGAAAGCCATCAACTTTAACGTAGGTGTAGACTTCGACCTGTTCAAAAACGGCCGGTTGTCGGGTAGTTTAAACTATTACGTTCGCACCAACAAAGATTTGCTGGGGTCCTATGCTGTGCCTAACCCACCAAACGTACAGGGATCGACCTTCGCCAATGTAGGCACGATGCAGAACTCGGGCCTTGAAATTCAATTGAATGCCAATGTGGTTACCAAAAAGGATTTCAGCTACAACGTAACCTTTGCCGGGGCAACTAACAGCAACAAGTTCGTCTCCTTCTCCAGTGATGCCTATAAAGGCCAGACCTTTATCAATGTGGTGGGATTACCCGCCCCTGGTAGCCCTGGTAACGCCCAGCGGCTGCAGGAGGATACGCGCATTGGTAGTTTCTACATGCTTAAATCGGCCGGCGTCAATGAGAGTGGTGCCTTACTGGTTTATAACAAGAATGGAGACGTTATTCAGGCAAACAAAGCTACCAACGACGATAAGCAGTTTGTCGGCAATGGCTTGCCCACGTTCTCGGGCGGTTTGACCAATAACCTGAAATACAGGAATTGGGATTTAACCATCTTTCTGCGTGGAACGTTTGGCTACCAGATTTTTAACACCTACGCCTTCTATTTAGGAACGCCGGCGACTCAGCAGAACATCAATACGCTTGCCTCGGCCTACGACGGGGGTAAATACTCGAAACTGACCAATACCGCCACGTACTCGTCCCTGTCCGATTACTTTCTGGAGCCAGGCAGTTTCGTTAAACTAGATAACGTGACCTTGAGCTATACGCAGCCGATCACCAGTAAATTCCTTCGCTCAGCGCGGATTTATGCAACAACCCGAAATTTGAAAACTTTTACCAAGTACACGGGAGGTGATCCCGATTTAGTGCAGGTCAATGGCTTATATCCGGGTATCAATAGTTCATTGAACTACTTCCCGTCAACGACTCAGCTTTTGCTGGGCCTTCAGGTCACCTTCTAATCCGTTTAGTTAACTCATGAAACGATCTCCTTTTTTCAACGCCATACGCGGTGCGTTGGTCGCCTCACTGGTCCTCACGGCTGAAGGCTGTACCAATTTAGATGAAGTACTTTCTGACCGCATCGTATCGAGCAATTTCCTTCAGACCAAGGAAGATGTCATTCGTGACTTTTTGCGGCCCTTCGAACACAGCTACTGGACTATTCAGGGCGGGTCGACTTTTATGCTTCAGGAAGACAGTTCAGATGAATTGATGACGCCTAACCGGCAGGGTGACTGGTTTGACGGTGGGCAGTTCCAGCGCGTGCATAACCACACCTGGACGCCAAACGACGGCTACACCAGTGATGCCTGGAATGCGCTGTATGGCGGTGTTACGCTGGCAACCAACACGCTGGAAGATTTGCAGGCCATCTCCGACCCGGCCAGGTTCAATATGACTCAGGCAGAAGTGAACGGGATGATCGCCGAGGCTCGGACGCTGCGTGCCTGGCTCAACCTGCGACTGCTGGATTTTTACCGCAATATTGTGCTAGTAAAGAAAGTAAAAGGTGAAAGTCAGGGTGGCCTTCAGGCCTCGCCTCAGGAAACGTTTAGCTACATTGAACAGGAGCTAAAAGAAGCACTGCCCCAACTGCCTACCCGGCAGAGCCTGGGAGCTAACGCCGTTGGGCGCTGGACGCAGGGTGGCGCTGCCTCGTTACTGGCACGGCTATACCTAAACGCGAAGGTGTATACCGGTACCGATCACTTTACCGATTGCGCTACCGTGTGCACCGATATACTGGCTGGTAAATACGGACAGTATGCGCTGGAGACCCGCTGGGATGCACCCTTTGATTATACCAATCCAACGTCAGCCGAGACGGTCTTTGGCTTTCCCGGTAGCTTTGGTCTGACCCACTGGCAATACGATGGCGGCATGTACTTCTGGATGCTTCCGAATAATGCTACCTTTTACTTCGGATTTACTGATTTTGGTACGGCCAACCCGAAATATGCTCTTCAGCCCGGCCGCGATGTCGATAGCACGGAATACAACTTTGCCCTGGGTAAACCCTATCTGAAGTTTCGTAAATACCCCGATGATGTTCGATTGAAAACGTACAGGAATTTAGGTAATAGCAAACGGGAGGGCATGTTTTTACAGGGGTATCTGCCCTACGTCAACTCAAGCGGCAAGACCGACACGGTTCGCTCAACTAAGGGACCTTACCCATTGTTTTTCCGTGATCAGGTAGGGATGTTCCTGGCGGCCAAACCCGGAACCAAGATTGCTGATAAAACCTCCAATATGAACAATGCCGACCAGAATTCAGGCCTTACACCGGTAAAATACCCTTATTACCCTAGCAGTGATCCCAATAAAATTTCATCTGCTTATGCCGAGATCCGGTTGGCCGAAATCTATTATTCACTAGCCGAGTGTAAGTACCGGGCGGGTGATAAAGCCGGTGCGGCCGTGTTATTGAACGCAGTTCGGGCCAGGAATTACCCGGTGGGTTCGCCCAGTCTGTACAAGGTTGATGGTAGCCAGCTAACTGACCAGGAAATGCTGGATGAATGGGGCCGGGAATTCCTGGTAGAATCTCGCCGCCGCACAGACCTGATTCGCTGGGGCGTGTTCAATTCAGGTACCTGGTGGGATAAAAAGCCAGACGCAGACAATCACACTGCTATCTTCCCCATCGGTCAAAACGTACTTAATGTCTCTACGCAGCTAAAACAGAATCCGGGTTATTGATCTGCACATTTTGCTGATTAAGCGGCTAAAAGAGCCGCCAGAAAACGTCGCTTTTAAATCCATAAATAATACAAACTTTTGTAAACATGGATTTAAAAGCGACGTTTTCTGGCGGCTCTCTTAGCCTTTCATAAACTCGTTCAGTTTAGTGTTTACACGGACTAGCTGCTTACGAAGCGATGCGTGTAGTGCTGATCTACTTTGACAGATATAAACTCTTCGCTTATCACAGCTACTAACAGCGCAGGCTACCCCCGTTGATGGAGTTTTCATTGGTCTTACCAGTCGGGGTACCAATTGGTTTGGTCAGTGGCCCAGGCTACCTAAAGAATCAATGGGGAGGTCGGAATAGGGGGCGGACCTGTTTTCTCGAATAAAATATGGTTTGACCCAACAAAGCAAAAAAGGCTAATCCGTTCACGATGAGCGATTTCGCTCTGAAACAGATTAGCCTTTCTACTATTCTGGAGCCTCCTATGGGACTCGAACCTACGACCTACGCATTACGAATGCGTTGCTCTACCAACTGAGCTAAGGAGGCAATTTGCAGGCCGCTCACTAGGCTCTGCGGTGCAAATATAGCTTTTTCGTAAAATCATGCGCAAGCATCCTGCTCCGAATTCGGTAAATTTGCGGTATGATTTCCATTACGAACCTATCGTATTACCTCGGCAGCCGCGCCCTATACGACAACGCGTCGCTGCACATAAAACCGAACCAGAAGATCGGCCTGATCGGGCTAAATGGTACGGGTAAGTCTACGCTGCTGCGCATTATCGACGGTGAATACCAACCCGATGGCGGCACGATCTCCAAGGCGGGCGACGTGACCATTGGCTTTTTGAATCAGGATCTGCTCAGCTACCAGACCGACGATTCGATTCTGAGCGTGGCCATGCAGGCCTTCGAGCGGCAAAACGCTCTCCAGAAAACAATTGATGAGCTACTCCATGAAATGGAGACCAACTATACCGATGATCTGGTGGATAAACTCGGTAAGGCGCAGGAAGAATTTGAAGCCCTGGATGGCTACTCGGTGCAGTCGCGGGCCGAAGAGATCATGGAGGGCCTTGGATTTAGCACCGAGGATTTGCAAAAGCCTCTCCGTACGTTCTCGGGTGGCTGGCGGATGCGCGTGATGCTGGCTAAACTGCTATTGCAGAAACCGTCGCTGCTGATGCTCGATGAACCCACCAACCACCTTGACCTACCGTCGATTCAGTGGGTTGAAAAGTATATTCAGACCTATGAAGGCGCTGTAATTGTGGTTTCGCACGATCGCGAATTCCTGGATAACGTGATCGAGGTGACCGTTGAAGTGGCCAATAGCAAACTGAATTATTACCCCGGCAATTACTCGTTCTACCTGGAAGAAAAAGCCATGCGCAACGAGATTCAGAAGGGTACCTACGAAAACCAGCAGGCGAAGATCAGGCAGACCGAGCGGTTTATCGAGCGCTTCAAGGCCACGGCTTCCAAAGCCAAGCAGGCTCAAAGCCGGGTGAAGCAACTGGCCCGGATGGAAACGGTCGATGCTGTGATTGACGAGTCGGCGCGGGTGAACTTCAAGTTCCAGTTTACCACCCAGCCCGGTCGGCATATCCTCCACCTCGACGACATCACCAAGGCGTACGGAGCCAAGCGGATTCTAACCCGCGCTGATATTCGCCTGGAACGGGGGGATAAGGTGGCGCTGATCGGCGCTAACGGACGCGGTAAATCAACGTTGCTGCGTATTATTTCGGGTTCGGAGCCCGTCAACGAAGGACGTCGGCAGCTGGGGCATAACGTGTCGTTCAGCTTTTACGCCCAGCACCAGCTGGAATCGCTGAATGTGGACGACAATATGCTGGAAGAGCTGAAATCGGCCAATCCCTACAAGAGCGAGGGCGAACTTCGGGGCGTTTTGGGTTGCTTCCTGTTCTCGGGCGACGAGGTGTTCAAGAAGATCAAAGTGCTGTCGGGTGGCGAAAAATCGCGGGTGGCGCTGGCAAAGGTGCTGCTCTCGCAGGCCAACTTCCTGCTGCTCGACGAACCAACCAACCACCTGGATATGCAGTCGGTGAATATCCTGATTCAGGCGCTCGACCAGTACGAGGGTACCTACGTGGTGGTATCCCACGACCGGTTCTTTGTGTCGCAGATTGCCAACAAGATCTGGTACATCGAAGACGAGCAGATCAAGGAATATCCGGGTACGTATGATGAGTACGAATGGTGGATGAGCGAGCGGCAGGCAAATGGAGACAGCAAACCCGTTCCGAGTGCAAAACCGGCTGTGCAACCGGCAGTGGTGGCTCCTTCGGCTAACAGCGTACCCCGCAACGGGTCTGATCTGCAACGTAAAGAGTGGCAGAATGCGCTGAAAAAGGCGAACCAGCAGGCTGAAGAAATGGAAGCCAAGATCGGTGCGCTGGAAGCGCAGAAAAAGAAAATCGAAGCCGAACTGGCCGACCCAACAACGTACGGCACCAACGGGGCATTGCAAACCCGGCAGACGGATTATCAGCGCCTTACCCGCGACCTCAATGCGCTCCAGCAACAGTGGGAAACCGCCATGATGGACGCTGAGGAACTGGAAGGGAAGTTGAAAGGATAGAGAGTCTGCCAACAGGCCCTGCTAAAGTCCGTACACGATATAAAGCCGGATGGCCTGCGACGACAGCAAAATCCAGAGGCCCAGCGCCAGTGCCGATGCCAACAGCGTTCGCAGGAATCGTACCCGCTTGTTGTAGTTCAGGAACTGATAGTAGGCAATCGGCAAATAGAGCAATTGAAAACCCAGTTGCAGCTGGCTGATAAATGCCGTTGAGCGGCCCGCCAGCACGATTGCCAGGGTTAGTAAAGTAGCGATAAGCTGAAAAAACGCACTGAAAAAAATAAGGGCCACCAGGTGTTCGGCGTAACGGATGCCTGTTTTGATGAAAAACAGCCAGAAAACCAGCGCGAAAATCGGTATCGCAATAAAAGCGATTATGTTCGCCCGTTTGTTAAGCAACGACATAACAGCATCTCTTCGTTGACCAGCTGCCGCCCGGCCGGGGTTCGTTACGTTGTTGGGTGATGCACTGCTTGTCTGCGCTGTGGCGGGTCCGGTTTTGCCATAGGGCTGGAAATACGAATTGATAAACACGGTAAACCCCAGCACTAAAATGAGAAAGGTAAACGGGTTGAAGTACTTTTTACGTTTTCCTTCCAGAATGTATTCACGGGCTGTCACGCCTGGCCGGGTAGCGAGGTTTTTTATCAGGTGAATAACTCCTTTGTCGGCATGGGTGAAGGCATGAAACACTTCATGGAAGAAATGAGGCATGTTGAATCGATGCACGTGCGCTTCCTGCCCACAGTTTGGGCAGAAATGGTAGGTGTGTTCTACATCGGCCGAACAGTTGGGGCAAGCTCTCAGAGCAGTTAATGTAGAATTCGTCGTAGTAGTCAGGTCCATCGGTCGAGGAAGGGATAGAGGTGCAAAATACACTTTTCTCCAGCCACAACTTACGTCTGGGTAGTAATAAGCTTTACCAATGCAAATAATCAGCGTGTACCTGGCCTACTGGTCTGTCTGTCTCCGTTTGCTGCTGGGCGGGTTGCTGTATGTCTGTACAATAACCGGTTTATACGCACAGTTACCGCCAACGGTAGACACCATCATCGACCCCAACATTGCGACGGTACTGTTGTATCCGCAGGTGGGAAATAGGACCGGCACCTCGGCGCAGACGCTGAATATACCCCTGGTGAAACTCGACGATCAGGCGCAGTCGCCGCTGCAACTGGAGTTCGACGACCTGACGGCCAACTATCGAAATTTCAGGGCTAAGATCATCCACTGCAACGCCAGCTGGGACCGCTCGGTGCTGAACGATATCGAGTACACCTACGAGTATAACGACATCCCCATTACAGACTATCAGGTATCGGTAGGTACCAAAGTGCCCTATTACCATTACCGTTACGCCCTGCCCCGACTGAAACTGCCGGGTAACTATGTGGTGGTCGTGTATAACGAACAGAACCGGAATCAGGTCTTGTTTACCCGGCGCTTTCGGGTCTACGCCAACCTGCTCAGCGTGTCGGCCGCTGTTCGTTTCTCCACCGACGTCAGCCGACAGTTCAACGATCAGCAGGTGGATCTGACCATTGGCTACCGGGCGTATCAGAATCAGGTAACCTCGCCGCAGGATGATTTTAAGGTGGTGATCCGGCAAAACTACCGCGACGACCGGACGGTGACCGATCTGCGCCCGTCGAACGTGCGCTCGTTCGATCAGGTGCTGGAATACCGCGCCATTGACCTGCGCAACACCTTCCCCGGTGGTAATGAGTACCGCTATTTCGATACCCGAACCGTGCTGTCGCGGGGTAACTACGTCGAGCGCGTAGACCGAAAAGCTGACCGCACCACCGCCTACGTGCAAACCGACCGGCCCCGCAGCGGACAGGCCTACACCCAGTTCGATGATTTCAACGGGTTGTACGTGATCGATCATCGTGAAACGGGCGATGGCGCCACCGGGGCCGACTACATTGAAACGGTGTTTACGCTGCTTGTCGAGGAATTACCCAATGCTGCCGTGTATGCCAACGGCGCGTTTAACTTCTGGGCGCTCAATGATCGCAACCGGCTTACCTATGACGCGGTGCTAGGCGGCTATCGGGGGAGCATCTGGCTGAAGCAGGGCGTGTACAATTACAACTACGCCGTAACGGGCATTGCGCCGCCCCTCACCCGCTCGGGTATCGGGCTGGACGGAAACGAGACACTGATTGAAGGTGATTTTTCACAGACCGAGAACATCTACGAAGTCTTCGTGTATAACCGCCCCCCCGCGTCCCGCGCCGACCAGCTCATTGGCTATTACAGCATCGATTTCGGCCAGCGGAAATAGCGGCGTACCTGATAACGCCACCCACCTAAACTCCGCAAGAATCGGGTTGGCTTCGGCGAGTATTCTGGTGATTTTTGTGCAGGCAAAAACAACAGAGGCGGATATAATGAACACGAATAGTGCGTACACCTATGAACAGATAGCCCAGGCAATTGACTACCTGACGGCTAATTTTCGGGAACAGCCGCCCTTGCACCAACTAGCTGAAACGGCTAACCTGAGCGAATTTCATTTTCAACGGCTTTTCGCCGAATGGGCCGGGGTAAGTCCCAAGAAATTCGGCCAGTACCTGACGCTCGAACATGCCAAAGCGCAACTTCTGAATGGTGCTCCGCTCGCCGTTGCGGCTCAGGACGTGGGCCTGTCGGGCACGGGGCGTCTGCATGACCTGTTCGTGACGATCGAAGGAGTTACGCCGGGGCAATTCAAACAGGCGGGCGTTGGCCTTACGTTGACGTACAGCGTTTTCGATAGCCCGTTTGGTGCCTATGTCCTGGGTGCTATCAATGAGAAGATTGCTCTGCTGCATTTCCTGGCTAGCGACCAAAACCTGACGCCAGACCAGATCGCGGCCGCAGCCTGGCCCGACGCCACCTTGGATCATAACCCATCGGCCCTCCGATCGATAGCCAACCAGATCTTCCCCCTAACCAACGCGCCTTTCAGCCCGCCGCAAAGCTCACCCTTGCGGGTGATGATGCGTGGGTCGGCGTTTCAGTTGAAAGTGTGGGAGGCGTTGCTCAAAATTCCGGAGGGGCGATTAGTTAGTTATGACCAGATTGCTGTGGCTATTGGCCAGCCCACCGCCTCGCGAGCCGTCGGCACAGCCATTGGCAGCAATCCCATTGGCTACCTGATTCCCTGCCACCGGGTTATTCGAAAGACCGGGCTTTTTGGCGGTTACCGTTGGGGAATCGGCCGAAAACAGGCGATGCTGGGCTGGGAAGCAGCACGGGTGCTTGGCTGATTCACCAGAGAAACCGATTCCGAACGTCTATTGGCAGTAGGCGCACTATTTTTCGACGTACCTTTGCGGCCTTTTTCACTGACATCGTGCCTTGTCCGAACGGGCGCTGGCAGGATGAAAACTGAGCCAAACCGGGATGACAACAGTTTCTTGCGGAATCGATTTTGGTACGTCAAATTCAAGCATTGCCATCGATCAGGCGGGCGAGATAAGCCTGGTACCGGTCGAAAATACCTCGGTCACTATTCCCAGCGCTATCTTTTTCCGGCAGCACGACAACCACGCCTTTTACGGACGCCTGGCCATCAACCTGTTTTTCGACCGGCAGCCCGGTCGGTTTATGCGGAGCCTGAAGCGGGTGCTGGGTACGTCGCTGATGAACCAGGGAACGGTGGTGAATGGCGCGTCCATGAATTTTTCGACCATCATCGCCTCCTTTCTAAAGCAGTTGAAAGACAAGGCCGATCTGGTGGCGGGTCAGGAAATCGACTGTGTAGTGATGGGGCGTCCCGTTCATTTTGTCGATAATGATCCGGCGGCCGACGCCCGGGCACAGGCCGAACTGAAAGCCATTGCGCAGCGGATTGGCTTTACCCATATCGAGTTTCAGTTTGAACCCATCGCGGCCGCCTTTGCGCACGAAGCCCAACTAACCGGCGAAAAGCTGGCTATCGTGGCTGATCTGGGCGGGGGTACCTCCGATTTTACGGTGATCAGGCTGTCGAATAAATCCATTCACAAACCAGATCGCTCGTCTGATATTCTGGCCAATACCGGGGTTCGGGTGGGTGGTAATGATTTCGATAAAGACCTTAGTCTGGCGACGATTATGCCGGAGCTTGGCTATCGGAGCACCTACGGCGAAAAGCGGCTGGAGGTGCCGTTGAAACCGTACCATGACCTGGCCGAATGGAGTAAAGTAAACTTCCTGTATACACCCAGACTGATTATGCAGATGAAACAACTGCTCCATCAGTCACACGATAAAAATCGGTTCAGGCGGCTGGTGCAAGTGCTGGAAGACGAAACCGGACACACACTGCTGGCCACTGCCGAAGGCACGAAGATTGCCCTTACGGACCATGAAGGCCATAACGCCCGGTTTGATTTTATTGAGGAGGACTTTTTCATCCCAATCAACCGGACGCAATTTGAAAAAGCGATTCAGGGAGAGGTCGATAAAATAGCGGCTTCGGCCCGGCAGTGTCTTCAGGAGGCGGGCGTGACTAAAGACGCCATTGAACTGGTCATTTTGACGGGCGGCTCAACCGAAGTTCAATCCATCCAGGCCGAATTCAGACGACTGTTTCCCAACGCGGCCATTGCCGACGAAAACAAGCTATCCAGCGTCGGCCTCGGCCTGGCCTACGACAGCCGGAACAAGTTTGGGGGGAAAGTTAGGGTCTAAAGTTCAAGGTCTATCAAGGCCTAAAGTTGCTTCGCTACACACAATTATGGTGATATAGCGAAGCAACTTTAGACTTTGCACCTTAGCCCTTGAACATAACTTCTCACGCCAATACCATCGTGAGCAACTGCTCCAGAATGAGGCGGCCGTCGGTGTTGCCAAGTGCCGGGTCGGCGGCGCGTTCGGGGTGGGGCATCAGGCCGAATACGTTGCGGCGGTCGTTGCAGACGCCCGCAATATTGTCTAAACTGCCATTGGGGTTAGCCGTTTCGCTGATGTTGCCAGCCTCGTCGCAGTACCGGAACAGCACCTGCCCGTTATCGTTGAGGCGGGCCAGTGTATCGGCATCGGCGAAATAGCGGCCATCACCGTGCGCAATTGGAATGCGGTAAGCGCGGTTTTCGAGGTTGGCCGTCAGCAGCGACTCTTTCGACTGCAGGTTTCAGAAAGATATTCTTGCACACGTATTGCTGACTGTTGTTTTGCAGCAGCACGCCGGGCACCAGGTGCGCTTCGGCCAGAATCTGGAAACCGTTGCAGATACCCATCAGGTAACCGCCCGCGTTGGCGTGGGCAATCACTTCAGTTCATGATCGGCGAAAACCGCGCTACAGCCCCTGTACGCAGGTAATCGCCGTACGAGAAGCCACCGGGCAGAATAATCAGGTCGCAGCCCTGTAGGTCATGGTCTTTATGCCATAGCTTCACCACTGGCTGACCCATCAGCTCAATTGCATCAACTGCGTCCTGATCGCAGTTGGAACCGGGGAATACAACAACGCCAAATTTCATAGTGCAAAGATAAGGGTTTCAACACAGAGTAACAGAGATACGCAGTGTTCAAATCGATCCGCTGTGTATCTCTCTTATTCTGGGTTGAAACCCTCTTTACCCTACCGATACCGACTGGCCGTTTGTCACGGTGGCTTTACCTTTCTCGAAGGTGAGATCAATGCGGCCGAGGTTAATGCCCCCGAAGCCGACCTGATTCACCCAAATGGGTTTGCCGTCGGCATTGTTGAGCGATACCGGCGCGTCGAGGAACGTGTGGGTGTGGCCACCGATAATGAGGTCTATATCCTGGCTTTTAGCGGCCAGTACTACGTCTGATACAGTATCGTCCTGGTATTTATAGCCTAGGTGCGACAGGCAGATCACGTAGTCACAATGCTCGTCGGTGCGGAGTTTACGGGCAATGGCGGCGCTGGTTTCGATGGGTTCGAGGTAGCGCATTTCCTTATACAGATTATCGGGAATGAGTCCCTTTGGCTGAATGCCCAGCCCGAAAACGCCAATACGGACGCCGTCTTTTTTGAAAACGCGGTAAGGCTGGGTACGCCCGTCCATCACCGTATTTTTGAAATCATAGTTGGCAATCAGGAAGGGGAAACCCGCCTTGCCGAACTGATCGCGCATGTTGTCGATGCCGCCGTCGAAATCGTGGTTGCCGATGGTGCCCGCATCGTAGCCGAGCCGGTTCATCGCCAAAATCTCCGGTTCGCCTTTGTACAGGTTGAAGTAAGGCGTTCCCTGAAAAATATCGCCTGCATCGAACAGCAGCACGTTGGGGGTACGGCCATCCGGCTGCTGACCGCGTATCTGTTGAATCAGTGTCATGCGGCGGGCAATGCCGCCGCGCCCCGCGTTACGGCTGCCATCCATCGGAAATGGGTCGAGGCGGCTGTGTACGTCGTTGGTATGCAGAATGGTCAGCGTGGTGGGCGGCACCCCGCTGGTTTTTGCCCCAGTACCGGCCAGCAGATCGGGTAGGGGCAGGGCGCCAATCACCGCCGTAGCGCCGATATGTTTCAGAAACTGGCGTCTAGTCGAGCGTAATGCGTCCATCTGCTTTGGGGGTTAGTGGTTGACCGGCTTTGCCCTGCTCCCGGAAGTAATCGATGAGGGCATCGCGGATGAGGTAGTTGACATTATCACGGGCCGTAATGGTTTTCAGGAAGTCGGCCCCACTGCCGCCGTTGGCTACGTAATCACTCATGGCCACGGTATACATATCGCCGGGCGCAATAGCCCGACCGTTGACGAGTGTGGCGCTGCTGATTGCTTTGTTGGCCAGCTTCACCCGAACGCCACCCACGACCAGCGCCTCGTCATTGGCGGCAAAATGATTCAGAAACTGCATCAATTGCGTGCCGGTGAGGGTAAGCACAACCAACTGATTGTCGAAGGGCATCACTTCAAAGATGTTGCCTGTTGTAACCGACCCTGCAGGCAGGCCGTTACGGATTCCACCATAATTGAGGTGCGATACATCGATGGCTTTGCCATACCGCTTAGTTGCCTGAACCAGCAGGGCATCGGCCAGCACATCGTCCAGAGCGCTTTCGGGGGCCTTTTTATCCAGCCGTTCGGTGATCGTAACCAGCGTTTCGTTCATGCTTTTGTCGAGCGCCTGTTTGTAGGGCGTCAGCCAGCGAACGGTACTGCTGTCGGGTGCAACCGTGTTATCGACCGAAAGCCGGTTGTTTTGCTGCTTCGTCAGGTGGTAGCCCGTTTGGCAACCGGCCAGGAGAAGGGTAAAAAGGAGGAGCTTTTTCATAGAACTTTAAGTGTCAAGTTTCAAGGGCTTCGCTAATCAACCATATGGTAAGTTGCTCAGACCCTTGAAACTTGACCCTTGAAACCTGACACTTATATCTTACTGATTCGGTAGCACGACGGTTTCCCACCAGTAGCGGCGGATGGTTTCGAAATAGGTAAGCCACTGCGCTTCGCCGATGGGCTTGGAGATGAACGAGCTTGCGCCCAGCTGATACGCCTGCGCGATATCGTCTTCTTCGTGCGAGACGCTTAACACCACAACCGGTGGACGCAGCTGATCGGGCATTAGCTTGACCTGCCGTAGAAAGTGCCAGCCAAACTCCGCTTTGGGCAGGTACAAATCCATCAGGATCAGTTTGGGCGGCGACAGTTTTTTAAGCAAACAGTCATTCAGATAGGCCAGCGCCTGTTCTGCTGAATTAGTGAAAACAGGAGTCGTGTTAGCTAGGCTACGTTGAATGACATACCGCAGAAGTACCTGATGGTCAGGGTTGTCCTCGATAACTAGTAGTGTTTGGTTCCGATTAGAAGAATTCACAGATGTTGAGACTTGTTATACGAAGTGAGCTGGCTTTTGTAACTGGCAGCCATTGATGGGTACGGTGTTCTAGCAAATATAAGGGGTGTTTAATAGCTTTGAACACTATATACCGGATAGGTTTAACGAAGAGGAATCGTTGACAGAACGGGCCAGGTATCTTTTTACGTAGTTGATACACTACATAGTTAAGTACTTTCGCTTATTGACTTATAGCCGAAGGCATACCGTTAGTCGTACCCGTTTACCCCGATCATTCACCACCACTTCATTCGAACACAAATGCTCCAGGAAGCACCTACGCCCGGTACGCAGTTCGGCGCAACTGTCGGCCTTTTTATTCGGACGACGGGAAGCAATTTTAGCCAACTGGCGAACACTGTGCGGCGCTGACCCCAGTCTTAGCATTGTTGATGGTTTGACCCGCGAAGAGTTTACGGACCAGATACCCATCATGCTAGACGCGCTGGAGAGCCGTATTCGTGAGGAGGTCAATCCGTTATCGCCCTATCAGATTGCCCGCGAACACGGCCTGCACCGCTGGCATAAGGGGTATTCGCTGCATGAATTACTTAGCGAAATCGCTCACCTCCACGAGAGTGTGCTGGCTGAGCTAAGCCTGTTTCTGGAGCAGTATCCCGCTACCGAGGCGGGCGCTTTGCTTAGGGCGCATCAGCAGGTAAGTGCGCTGATGCATGAAGCCGTTGGCGGCAGTGTTGCCCAATACGATGAGTTTCAGAAGGCCGAAGCGGTTGAACGAGCCGTAAATCTGCAACGCGCCCTGGAGAACGTAAACGAACTGCTGCGGCAGCGGGGCGCTATGCTTCGGGTTGCCTCGCACGATCTGCGCAGTAGTTTCAGTGTGATTCAGGGCGCAGCCTCGCTGCTCGATATGCCCGATAATACCGAGCAGGAGCGAACCGAGATGTTGCAGATACTGAACCGCAATTTCCGTCGTTTAGCCGCTATGCTGACCGAACTGATGGATTTGGCCCGTCTGGAAGCGGGGCGTGAGGCGTTACAACTGAAATCGTTCGACGCAGCGGCGTTGCTGCGGAATCTGGTTGAGGCAGCGCAGCCATTGGCTCAGGAGCGGGGTTTGTTTCTGCATGGCGATGGCCCCGACGAACTGCCCGTGATGGGTGACCCAACCAAAATTGACCGACTGGTGCAGAACCTGCTGACCAACGCGCTGAGAAACACGACCGAAGGGCAGGTGTCGGTGTCGTGGTCGCGGGAGAATCAGTTTCGCTGGATGCTAAGCGTTCAGGATACCGGGCCGGGCCTGTCAGCGGGGTCAGCCTTGTGGTTATCCGATCACCTGCGCCCGCCCATTGAATCGAATGCGGTATTCGACGAAAATACACCGGATGTATCGCCAGGGAATCAGCCGGTTCCCGATGTAGAAACCGCTTCGTTACAGGCAGCAGAGGGAGAAGGCATTGGGTTGTACATCGTAAAACGCCTGTGCGAACTGCT
This sequence comes from uncultured Cytophagales bacterium, assembly GCA_963750355.1. Classification (GTDB taxonomy): domain Bacteria; phylum Bacteroidota; class Bacteroidia; order Cytophagales; family Spirosomataceae; genus Fibrella. The sequence continues at coordinate 60,430 of CAVVQL010000023.1, forward strand.
CAATGCCAGTCTGGACGTAGAAACGCGGGCTGGTACCGGAACCATTATCCGGATCAGGATTCCTGTTCATTATACCCAACAGTAGGCCCTACTCCAGCGAATACCACTTGTGGTCTGAAGCGGTGCCCGGCGGCCCTGTGCTTTGGCCGGTGCGGGCCCATAATGCGTCGAGAGGTAATCGAGCACTGGTTTCTCCGCCTCGCCCAGGTTCCAGAGTTTATGGTATTTCTGCATCCAGCGAATGCGTTCGGTCCAACCGGCGCGGGTGAACCGATGCTGCATGATCAGTTTAGTTGAATGGCAGGAGGTGCACTGCGCTTTTACCATCATCAGGTTGGGGTCGTCGATCAGGCCGCTTTCGGGGTCAATTTTTACGGTATCGGCGAGCGTAACCGCTTTATTGTATTCAGCCAAAGGTCTATTCCGAAAGCTGACCAGAGCGGTAATCAGCAGGCTAACGAGCACGAAAAGATAACGGGTGTTCATAGAAAACGGTCGGTTACAGTCATCAGGGGGTCGTTCAACCCTTGAATGGCCCCTGATGACTACTTACTTATACGGCCTTAACGGCAATGCGGTGGCAGGCATTGTTGAGGTAGCCGCCGGGGTTCCACTGCGGAATTACCATTGGCTGGGTAACGCCCGCGCTATCGGTGGCCCGTACCCAGACCTCGTAATAACCTGCTTTGGGAAACGAAATGTCAGCCGCCCACTGTTGCCAGGCGAGCCGGTTTTTGGGGGCCTGTAGGTTGGCCGGCTGCCAGCTTACCCCATAATCGATGGATGTCTGTACGCTCGAAACGGCCCGATCACCCGCCCAGGCATGGCCCCGAAGTGATAACGGTTTTTTTGCGTCGAAAATAGCGCCTGTGGCCGGTGCCGTAATCAGCGATTTTACCGGCATCGACTCAATGATGCGGAAGTTTTCGGGCGTCTCGGCGATCTTCTCACCGGGCTGTATCGGGTGAATCGGCACTTTGTAGCTATGCCCTTCCATCTTGGCTCCGTCATGAATTTTGTTGCGCACGGCCAGGGTATGCAGCCACTTGCCCGATACCGAGGCGGGCCAGCCGCCAATGACCAGCCGCAACGGATGGCCGTGTACCAGCGGAATGTCCTGCCCGTTTACCGCCCAGGCAATCAGCGTCTCCTCTTCCAGCGCTTTTTTGATGGGTACGCCCCGCGAGATAGCCACTTTGGTCGGGTCCTGGCTCAGGTGCGGATCTTTGCCGTAGTAGCCCACGTAAACCGCGTCGTTCTTCAGGCCGACGTCGGCCAGCACATCTTTCAGCCGAACGCCCGTCCATTCGGCGCAGCTCACCGCGCCCTGATCCCACGGATTGCCCGTGGTTTGCGGCTCGAAACCCGACCGGCCGTTTCCACCGCATTCCAGCACCAGTTGGTAGGTGTAGGTTTTAAAGCGCTTCTTCAGGTCGGCCAGCGTGTAGGTTTTGGGGGCCTTCACCGACTCACCGTTGATGGTCAGCGTCCAGGCGTTCACGTCGATAGGCCCGGTGGGAATCAGGCCATTATTGCGGATAAACATGTTGCTGGTCGGCGTTACGGCATTATCCAGCAGATGAATGGGCGTTTCCACGTTCCAGGGTTTGTCGCCCAGCACCTTCATGTCGGGGCTTTTTCCTTCCAGCGGGTTATAATCGAACGCCAGCGGCCGATAATGGCGGGGGATGTTCCGGGCGAAAACAACCTCGGCGCCAACCAGCGTGGTTAATGTGGCAAGGGCACTTTTACGAAGAAATCCCCGCCGGTTATGCAATTCTTTTTTCATAGTCTGGATGTTAGACCCTTCCGCAAGCGTAGTGAAAGACGGGGCTTACTAAACCCTATACTCCTTAAACGTTCGGGCCCGCTTAATCTCATTGTCTGGCGATCTTAAATATAGCCGACCCCAAAGGAACAGGAGGCGACTCGATAACCTGTTTTTCGAAAATTGATTTCCGGAACGGTGCCGCAAAAAATAAGAATAACCTGCCACCGGTGTAGAGGCCGGTTGTATCAGGTAAACAATAAGCCGACAGAAGTGCTTTATCAGCTACAATTCACGGGTGCTTTCACAAATGACAGGTTGCCCGTAGAACGCAGAATTTCCCGGTATACGATACGTAAGCATACATAAACCCTCCCTCAGATGGCAGTCAACCTACTCGATATGGCAAAAGGGTATCTGACCGATGCTGTGGTCAGCCGCGTAAGTGGTTCGTTGGGCGAAGACCCCGAAAACATACACAAAGCGCTGACCGGCGCATTGCCCGTTTTCCTGGGCGGTCTGATTTCGCGCAGCACTAGCTCCGACGAACCGGGCCTACTACCGGGTCTGATCGAGCGCTACATGGCCAGCGCAGACACGCTAGCCCAAACGGCAGACAACGATACGCCCGATACGCTGATAAGTCAGGGGAGCGACCTGCCCGATGCTGTTTTCGGTTCAGCGTCAGGCCAGATCAGCGGTGCGCTGGCGCAGTTTGCGGGCGTGAAACCCACGTCGGCGTCAAGCTTACTGAGCATGGCCGGTTCGGTTATTACGGGCCTGGTGGGCCGTCAGCTGATGGCGCAGGGCGAAGAGGTGAATGCGGGCAGTCTGGAGCGTTTATTGAGCGACCAGCGCGAAGCCGTTGCGGCGGCGATGCCGGTCGGTCTCTCGTCACTACTGGGTACTAACGCTGATTCGGGCGAAATGGCTGGTATGGTGGGTGGTCTGGCGGGTGCGGCCAGTTCGCCCGTTACTGGTGCGGCCATTGCCATGGGCACAGCCATGTCTGCTGGTGCGAGTGGTCCGGTTGCATCAGGTGCGGGGCGGAGTCGTGTACCCAGTACGCCCGCCTATAGCGATACCATTCACGACCGGTCCAAAGGGTTCAATTTCTGGCCGTGGTTACTGGGGGCGCTGGCTATTGGTCTGCTGGTGTATCTCCTGCGCGGTTGTAGCGATGGAGCAGATACCATCGCTACAACCGCAAACGATACCACATCGGCGTCGGTGCCCGACGTTACCGCCACTGCTGATTCGGTGGTCGCCAGCGTAGAAACGGTGGTCGATTCGGCCAGTAGTTCGATGGCCACTGCCGCCGATCGGGCGGGCGATGCGCTGGAGGGTACGGCTGCCACGCTGGGTGCGTTTGGCCCCAGAAAATTGCCCGATGGTATTGAATTGAACATCCCGGCCAATGGACTTGAGACTAAATTGATCGACTTCATTGCCGATCAGTCGAAGGTAGTCGATAAAACGACCTGGTTTACCTTCGACCGGTTGCAGTACGAAACGGGCAGTGCGACACTTCGGCCCGAATCGCGGGAGCAGTTGCAGAATATCGCCGCCATTCTCAAGGCGTATCCAACCGTGAATCTCAAAATCGGCGGGTATACCGACAATACA
>CAVVQL010000024.1:0-82828 GCA_963750355.1 uncultured Cytophagales bacterium
AGTTTTCATTTGCCTGATAGGTACTTCTTGACGGCATCCCAGCGAACATGAGGCATTTATTCATACAGCCAGTTACGCCGTATCTCCAAGATACGGCGTAACTAAACCAGCCCATCCTACTCCGCCAGGTTAAACCGTACCTGCACGCCGCCTGAGGTGGTGGCCCGAATGAAGCTGTTGCTCACCAGCGGGTCGTTGAAGGTGCGGTCGAAGTAGACGTTCACGTTCAGGCGGCGGTTGACCACGTAGCTCAGTTGGGGACGGACCTGGAAGTTGACGTTACCCGCCGTGATAATCTGCTCGGCTTCCAGCTTGCGCTGAATCGTGCGGGTGTCGCGCAGGGTGAGGGCGCAGTTGAAAGTCAGGTCGTTTTTCAGGCGTTTTATAGCTCCATTGACGCGGAAGGGTAGGCGCACGTTCTGCTTCGTGAAGCCAAAGGAAGCTGTCACGTCTTTCGTAGTCACCTCGGCCACCTGCGCATTGGTCAGGTTCAGGGCCGCATCGCGCGAGCGGTTGTATTCCAGCGACCCACTCAGCCGGTTTCTCGTCTGGAACCGGATACCCACAAACGGACCGAATCGCTCGCTCATGCTCATGGTGCTCATCACAAACACCGGAATAAACTGCCCATTCTCGTTCAGTTGCCGCGAAATGTTGTAATCGTTCACCGCGAGGTTCACATACTGCGCCTCGTAGCTCAGCGACGACACAAAGTTGCCCACGCTGTAGGTAGACGTGTAGCGGTGTACGAGGTTAAACGAGGTAAATACCTTGCTGAACGGCTTCACTTTGTTCAGACCGCTGTAGTTTATATCCCAGTTTGGGAAGGGCAGATTATAGAACGGCGAGTACTTCACCGACCACGGATTAGAGCCGCTGTAGGCCGCGAAAAATGCCGGTATCAGCACGTCCTGCGAGTTCTTGTTGTAGCCCGTCGGGTTATCGCGGGCAATGGGGTTATCGGCGTTCAGGCGTTGTTGCAGAATATCGCGGTAGGCTTCAAACTTATCGAAGATCGGCGAGGTGTTATCGACCCGCAGCCGTTCAAAGGTGGTGCCAAACGAGAAGTATGACATGCTGTAGCTGCCATTCCGCACGGGTGCCTGACTGCTGAACCCTCCTCCGGGTATGGCAGGCCGGTAGAACTCCTGGTAATTATCCGACCGGTTATAGTTTGCCGTCACATTGATCCGGAAATCGCGGAACGGTTCCAGCGTCGTGGTGGCCAGGAACCGCTTGGTAACGGCCTGCGTGAAGGGCGCGTTCTGCACCGTGCTCGGCGACAGCCAGCCCCCGCGTGCGGCCCGTCGGGCAATGTCGCCATCCTGGCTGCCCAGCACAAAAGGCAGCCCCGGTGCGCCAAAATCGGCCAGGCCAAAGAATGTAGGCGTGGGCAGAAAACCCGGCAGAATGGTGTTTTGCTGCACGTTGTACGACACGTTGATGCCCCGCACCGTCAGTAAAGCGCGCACGAAGTTCTTCACCAGCCGGTTGCCACCGGGGTTGATCTCCTGGATACTACCGGGGTTACGGGCGAAATTCAGCCGGGGCGGCGACGGTGTATTGGCCCAGCGCAGGGTACGAATTTTGTTGTACAGCAGCACCAGATCCACCTTACCCGTAATGCCTATTTCGCGGTTGTTGCGAATGGTATTGCCAAACGGCACCAGCAGCGAGTCTTTGATACCGAACGAATTGGCCGTAAACTGATAGCCAATGTTGTAGGCCAGATCAGCCTGTAGCCAGTTCACCAGCGGAAACTTGTCGAACGGTACGCGATAGGTTGTTTTTATCTCCTGCTGATAATTTTTCATCCGCCCCAGGTGCTGTAGGTTCCGCCAGATCGAGTCGCGTTTGTAGATCGTGTTGATCTCGCCATACGGCTCGTCGATGATGGCATTGGCTGCCGCCCGGTACGACACCGTCACGTTTTTGGTCAGGTTCCAGAGCAGGTCGTAATAGCGGTTGAAAAAGAAGTACTTCTCGAACTGCGGCGAAATACCACTGGTACTCAGATCGGCGTTGCGCAGCTGCGTTTTAATGTAGCTGCGGTCAATGTCGGCCCGGATCGACACCACCGTTGGCAGCAGCGTCAGGTTAAAGTCTTTCAGCCAGTAGAGGTATTTCCGTTCCAGGGCGGGTACATTCCGGAAGGGCTCAAATGGCTTGGGCTGGCTGGTGAAATTATACGTAATGCCGCCCTTATACTGCTCCTGCAGGTACTCGCCGGTCAGGATGTTGCTGCGGCGAATGTCGTTATAGGCATAATTGAAGCCGAAGTTCTCAATATCCCAGAAATGCGCCTTCCCGTTCGGGTCGACCCTAACCTTGCGCACGTTCGAGAAGTTGATCCCCCGGCGGGTCGTATTGTCCTGCACTAGTCGGCGGTAGTCGGCCGGGCTGGGGATATTACCTTCGGGCAAACTGGCCAGCGACTGCTCCAGCGGGGTGTCGGGGTCGAGGGGGTTAAACTGCGGCGTGACCAGGCGGGAATCGTAGTTGACATACATGGGAATTTTCAGGCCCCACTTCTCCGGCAAAAACTTGTCGAATGCCAGGGCGGCGGTCAGGCCAAATTCGGTGGCTTCTTCGCGGGTCCGTTCACCCGGTTTTGTCTGCACCCCGCCGAACCCAAAACTCGAATAGCGCCCCGAAGCCGTGATGGTCGCCACATCGGCCAGACGCAGGTTCAACGCCCCGATGGCGGCCGTACCGGCCTGCTGATTGATGCCCACCGCCCGCAACTCATCGACCCAGATCGTAAATGTCCTGGGCTGCTCATCGCTCGATTTTGGGTTACGCACGCCAATCATCACGCTCTGCACGGCGCTCAGATCGGGGTTACCCACTACCGTGAGCGTGTAGCGCTGATTGGCCGAGGGCTGCGAAAAGGGTAGTCCGGTGCGGCGGGTCAGTAGCTTATTGCGGGCGGCTTTCAGATCGATCAGTTCGCTGAAAGCCAGATCCAGCTCATTCTGAGCGGGCCAGATCTCGTCGGTTGTAACGGGTCCGAGCCGGGTCGACTTCAGGTTCGGAATCTCGATTTCGTAATAGTTTTCGGTATAATCCGTTCCAATCCGGAGAAACGCGCTCACCTGCCCATCTTCGTTAAGTGAGGGGGTGTGCATGTGGACGAACATTTTCAGCCGGTCGCGGTACACGAAGTCGAAATTGGTGTTGCGGAATGCGCCCCGCGAATCACCGTCGCGCAGGCCGGTCACGCTCAGCGCCATCGACTGCTCGTTCAACTGTACGTTGTTGTTCGGCTGCGTATAGTCTACATCGCGGATGAACCCCGGCGGCACATCGTACACGTACTTATTAGCCGAAATCTGGCTGTTCTCCTCAATGTTCACCGCCGACACCTTGAACTGCGCGTCGTAGGGTTCGGGGACATCCTGCAAGCCCCGCTGCGTGAGGTCACCCGCATACCGACGGTACTGGTTCGCCTCCATCTGCAACTGGGCAAACCGAAGCACCACCGGCTGGCTGAAATCGGTCAGGTACATCCGGAAGAAACGGATCGATTTGAAGCCGGTGATGTTGCCCACCTTACCGGTGAAATTTCGCACCGGAATCCGGAACAGGTACCAGTCTACACCCTCGGCATTCACCTTGTCGATGATGTAGCCCCGCCCAACGGCCAGCTGACCGGGGCGCAGATTTACGCTATAGTCGTAATAGGCTTCCTGCTCATTGATGGTGTTGTCGATGTTCAGGTCTTCAATATCGGGCAGGATCGATGAGGCGGGGGAAGTGTAATTGTTCAGGTCAGCCGCCGATTCGGGCGAGTTGCCTTCCATGCCCATAAACGCCTTGTAACGCGCCACCACATAGCGGGCCGAATCGGCCTGCGGGCCCAGATAATAGCGGAAGTCATCGTTCGATGGATCGTTTTCAATCTGCCTCAGGGCCTCCTGATTGGTTACCCTGGCCCGAACGGCGTCGAGATACGGCTTGAATTTGGCCCGTTCTTCCGCATTGTTCAGTGCATCCAGCCCAATATCCTGCTTTTCCCGCGCGCCGGCCTGGTTGGTAAAGGCGTTGGTTACGAACTGCTGCGTCGGGGCCTTACCCCAGGGTGTATCCACCAGCCGTGCGCCCAGCCGGGCGTTCGTTGAATCGATAGGAATGCCGTTCTCGAAGTTGAACCGCCCGTCTTTAATCACGTCTTCCGACACGTCGCCGAGGTTAAAATGCAGGATACCCCCCGTTGAGTTGGGGAAGTTCTGCGAGTTATCCGGGTTACCCCGCACTTTCCCGTTTTCGCCCTGCACAAAAGGGTCCATCATCCAGAACGTGATGTTCTCGATATTGGCATTATCGAAATCATTATCCGACGTGATCGCCCGCGTTACGGCCCCAAAATTCTGGCGCGGATTGGGCAGCGTTCCGTCGTTGTTCAGGTTCGGGTTGTAGTTGTACATCCCCCGTTCGCTAGGGAAATACGCAAAGTCGAGAATGTTCTCCGGCTGCTGAATCTGCCGGGGCGACCGACCGGGAAACAGCACGTTGGGCAGAAAATACTTTTCATATACGTTCGACAGGTCGGCCTGGGAAAGATTACTGCCTACGCCCCCCGTGGCATCGGGCAGGTACAGCGTCTGGTCGACGCTGTAGACCGATGTTCTGGCGCGGCGGTAGCCGTATTCCAGTATGTTGCCGCTGGTTCCCTGCGGAAACTCCTGCGGGGTAGAGCCAAGTTTCCAGCGGGTTGGCTGACGGGTGAGGTCGAAAATGGTGCGGGTGGCCTCAAAGTCGTCGATAAACGCGTTGTTGTTAGCCCTTGGCGATACGCCCGGAATAAACTCGGCCACCTCGCCCGTGAACTGCACCGCCGAGGGTTCTTTGGTCTGAATCAGCGGTAACCGGTCGAGCAGGCGCGTGAGTCCGGGGGAGTCTTTGCGCAGGTTGATGTCGAACCCAAGCATGGTGTTGTTGACCGGCTCATTGCCGATGGCCACCCGCGTCAGGAAGCCCGACGGCGTCTCGCGCATGTTCATGGCCGTCATGCCAATATTAATATCGGGCGTCAGCCGATAGTCGAGCCGCGCCCCGATCAGCGTACGAATCTGGTTCTGAAACAGATCGGGCGTTTCGTAGCTAATGCGAATTTCGCGGCCCGAATTGGCCACGCTTTCGTTCAGAATACGGACCCGCTGCCCTTCCACCGCATAATCCTGCCCCGGCACCAGCGGTACGCCCCCCGCCGACACCGTCACCGACTGCTCTTTCACGCCATAGGGCAGATCAACCCCCTGCCCCTGCCCCGACTGAAAGCTCCCCCGCATAAAGAACTTGTTCTTGACGGCCACCTGCTGTGCATCGGCCAGCGTAGTCCGGTACAGCTCCTGGAACACATACTTCGACTCGTAGATGGGGTCCTGGAGTTTGTTGCGGAGAAACGAACCGAAGGGCTCCAGCACCGGAAAGATGATCTTCCCGTTCCGGCTGTCGACCGTGACACTCTCGATATAATCGAAATTACCGTCGGGCTGCGGATCAAGCTGGGCGTTCAACTGGTCGACGTTGAAGACCTGCACCAGTGGAATATTGGCCAGTCGGCTATCCTGCAAATTGGGGTTGTCGATGCCCGTCACGTCGTCTTTATACACAATCCGCATCTGAAAACCCTGCCGCGACAGCGAATTCGTATTGAGCGAATACACGTTTTTCATCATCAGATTCCACATGGGGTTCTGAAGATTATTTCGGATCGTGGTCGACTTCAGCAATTTCAGATACAGCACCTTGTCTTCGGTCTGGCTCTGGTAATCTTCGGTTAGCTCGCCCACCTGGTAGCGGCGCCCCCGGTAGGTGTATTCGTACGACACCGCCAGCACCTCATCGTTGCGCAATGGCGTCAGCAGCGAGATATAGCCAAGCTCCGGCTGAAACCGGTACTCCCGTTCGGTGAGGCGTTTGGCCCCGCGCAGTAGATCATAGTCGGTACCCCGTTGCAACCCTAACGTACCCGTCAGCACATCGGCCGTCTGGTCGGCATTACGGAGCGGAGCCGACGCTTTGAGCCGGGCAAACAGTGTATTCGCCGAGTTGTCGGCGGGGTCGCCGGGTGCGGCTGTAGTCTGGATATTCGGGTTAGCCCGGTTGTAGGGGGCCGGTTCGGCCAGATCGGCGAAGCCCACTACGTTCCGGAGTTGATCGGTGGTGTTGGTCCGGTTGGTCACGTACACCTCAAGGCGGGTGATGGTTACGCCCGACGTAATAACGGGCAGGCTCTTGAGTGCCCGTTCGTAGTTGCTGCGGAAGAACTGCGACAGGAAGAAATGGCGGTTTTCGTCGTACTGGTCGGCCCGAATCTCGAACGGCCGGTTGAGCGTACCACCGCGCAGAACGATTTCTGCTTTGCGCGACCGCTGCTGCGACAGTACCGTGGTGGCGTTCAGTTTACCAAACCGGGTTTGCAGCTTTACACCGAACAGGTTTTGCACCCCAGGTATTAGCTGGCTGTTTAACGTCCAGGTCAGGTTACCCAGCTCAATATTTTGCAGAATACTCTCATTCTGGGGTGTAAACGGCACTTGTGGGTTGCTAAGGCGGCTACCGAAGGCGGGTAGGTTGGGCAAACCCGGCACCTGCAGCGCCTGCGGCAAACCCGGCAGGCCGTTGGCACCAAGCCCCGGAATCAGCCCCTGCGGCCGGTAGTTGACCTTAAAGGCATTCTCGAAATTGAAACTGGCTTTGGTATCGAAATTAGCCAACACACCCAGCCGCTCGCCAATCTGCCCGTTGAAATTGAGGCTGATCTGCTCGTTGAAGATCAGGTTGCCCTGCCGCCGCAACCGCACGGGCACCGCCGGGTTATCGATAAACTGATGCAGGTAACCCAGATCGAGCGTAACGAAGCCGTTGGGTTTGAAATCGATGTTGTTCCCGCCAAAAATCCGGTCGAAAACAGGGGGCACCTCCAGTTTCGGGATCAGCCCGCGCCCACTAACGGCACTCTGCCCATCGCGACGGGCGGCGTTCTCGCGAAACAGGCGATCTTCGATTCGTTCGTTTTGTAGCCGGTTATAGTCGGAGAAGGGCAGGTTTTCGCCAGGCCGATACAGCAGCCCATTGGTACGAGGCGTTACTGTCTGGCTGGCCGGGGCAGACACACCCGGCGTGGTGATTACGTTAGGATTCACCACCAATGGAGCCGTAACACCGGGGCGAGGCGTCAGCCGCTCCGTAATCGTTATGCTCCGGTCGGGTAGCATCCTGAAATCAGTAGTCAGCGATCTGGGGTCACGCAGCAGAAAAGGAGAACGCGGATTGCGAGCTGAAAACCGGGTAGCATACCGGTCTGACCACTGGATAGTTGGACGACGAGCCGCATTTTTCACAGCCCGGAGGCTGTCCAGCCGTTCGCGGGCGGCAGCATTGATTGAATCGGCACGGGCTTTGGCTGCTTCGGCAGCGGCCTTGATCTGCTCGGGTGTACGTTGTGTCGTCGGCGTTATTCGGCCGCGGCGGGCAGGAGTTTGCGCCTTACTACCCGTTCCACCCAACACCAGTAACAGGCTCAACACCAACGGCCAGCCCAGACCTTTAGCAGCCCTAACAAGAGGCTTTACAGGCGGCGGTGAGCAGAAAAAGGGGGTTCGACAGGTGTAACGCTTCACCATATACTGGTGCAAAATCAGAGAAATAAACATCCCGGTATTTCGGGACGTTAGAACAACGGCGAAAACCGCGCCAATCGTATTTTAATTAAGAGTTAAGAATGAAGAATTAAGAGTGGCTTCGCTAGACTCTGAATCCGTGACAAAGCGAAGCCACTCTTAATTCCTCATTCTTAACTCTTAATTCTTGACTACCTCAGTGCCTTCCGGATAATATCTTCCACCGACAGACTACTGTCGGCATTCAGAATATCGTCGACGCTTTTTTCGGCCGATGGACGCGGGAAACCCAGGGCAACCAGCGCCGCCAGCGCCTCTTCGCGAACGGGATTACCTGCCTGCTGTCGATACGTTGGTGTGTCGGGCAGCACACCGGATTTCTTCATCTTGTCTTTCAACTCCAGAATGATCCGCTGAGCCGTTTTTGCCCCAATCCCTTTAATCGCCTGCACAGCCCGCACGTTCTCGCTCATGATCGCCAGCCGCAGATCCTGCGGCGACATAGCCGACAACATACCAAGCGCCGTATTGGGCCCAACTCCCGACACCGCAATCAACTCGCGGAACAACGATTTCTCATCGGCAGAGGCAAACCCAAACAGCGTCTGATTGTCTTCGCGGAAGTTGTGATGAATAAACAACTTCACCGGTGCTCCACCGCCGGGTAGCGTAGAATAGGTTTGTAAGGAGATGAATACCTCGTAGCCCAGCCCCTGAATATCAATAATGGCGTACGAGGCTTCTTTATACGCTAATGTGCCGTCTAGGTAGGCGATCATAGTAGTTTATTGAGTTTACCCTACCATCAGCTTCTGTCCGGGGTGGACGCTGTTGCCTTTGATACGGTTCATTTTCTTTAGCTTGTCGATGGAGATGCCGCCGTACCGCTGGGCGATGTTCCAGAGCGTATCGCCCGACTGCACCCGGTGGTAGCGGGGCCGCTCGCGTTCGTGGCGCACCTGCACGTTGGCTTCTGGCCGGGTCTTCTCTTTTCCCCTGTCCTGTTGCGCCATACGTTCCGTATGGGTCTCGCCCGCCTCGCGCAGGATCGTTAGTTCCTGACCGGGCCGCAGCGCCCCGGAACGCATCTTGTTCCACTGCTTCACGTCATAGGGGTCTACCTTGTAGCGTTCAGCAATGCTGAATAAGGTTTCGCCCCGCCGAACGGTGTGCGTCAGCTTACGGGGTTTCCGCATCACTACATCCTCCAGATCATCGGGGGCAGGGCGGTCATTTTCGGCCACTACGGCTACCGGAGCAGGTAAACGATCAATCAGTTGGCTGGCTACGCGCCAATCAGCCGGGTCCGACGCGGTATCCAACTGATTAAGGAAGTCCTCGTTATGAGCCAGCAGGACGTTTTCCATCATGACCGGCATTTTCGAGGCTGAGTCCATGATAATCTCCCGGTATGTCTGTATATAACTATGCCGCTCACTAGGTACGCGTAGGGCATGACTACGGGTGTAGTCGGGCAGTTGGTCGGCCGTGATGGACGGGTTCAGCTTCTGTAAATCAGCATACGACACTCCGCTTAAGTCGGCAAACGTTTTCAGATTCAGGTACGTGTTTATGTGAATCGTGTCGAAAGCGATGGGGTAGTCGGGGGTTTCGGCGACAATACCATGATCGTTCCCGTAGTTCATCATGTACGTGATGGCAATAAACTGCGGCACATACGAACGCGTCTCTTTTGGCAGCCCGTCATAGCAGGTCCAGAAGGTAGTACCACCCGTACGCCGCATGGCCCGACGAACGGCCCCCGGCCCACAGTTATAGGCAGCCAACGCAAGCTCCCAGTCGCCAAAATTCTGGTAGAGTTCTTTCAGATACCGGCAAGCCGCCTCGGTGGCTTTGTTGGGGTCCATCCGGTCATCCACATAATCGTCGATGTTCAGCTTGAAATCCTTGCCAGTGTAGGGCATAAACTGCCACAGTCCACCGGCTCCGGCCCGCGATATCGCCCGTGGATTCAGCGACGACTCCACAATGGAGAGGTATTTCAGCTCGTCGGGCATGTTGTACTTGGCCAGCGTTTTCTCATACAGCGGAAAGTAGAACGGCATACGCTCCATCACCATGCGCGTATAGCTGGGCTTGCGGTAAGCAAAGTAATCGACGAAGTTGTGAACGACCTTGTTGTAGGGCAGTGGAATCTGGCGTTGCAGCCGGGGCAGTCGCTCGCGCAGGACGGCTTCGGGCACACTCGGCAGATTCAAAACTGTCTCAACCAGCAGGGACGTATCAACAACCATTGTATCAGCAACTGGCAGGTCGAGCATCTGATCCGATGAGGCTGGATAGGTTACCGTTGGGGTAGGCTTTGCTACCTGTGCCTGGGCAGCTGGCAGCGCTATAGCCCAGACCAAGACCGTACCGCTGGAAATCAGAAGGTTAAATAGGTTCATCTAATCACGATTAAAAGGTAGTACTATTTATACTTCACTGTTACTCCTAAATCCGACCCGTCGGGCACCTTTCAAACCAGGGCCAGATATTCTTCCGCCATGGCAACCAACGCCCGTTCCTGAAAGGGAGGTGCCATAAGTTGCAGCCCGATTGGTAAGGCCGGTCCCTCACCATTGGGGGCCGTACCATTCGGAATAGAGATAGCTGGATACCCCGTTACATTAGCCTGAACGGTAAAAATGTCGGCTAAGTACATTTGAAGCGGGTCAGTCTCGGCTGGCCCGTCGCTCGCCGAATCGGGGCGGTTCGGCTCACTTTTCTCCCCTAACATAAACGCCGGCGTGGGCGTCGTTGGCATCATCAGGAAATCATACTGAGAAAAAACCCGCTCTGTTTCGTCACGCACCAGCCGACGTACCTGCTGCGCTTTGGTGTAATAGGCCTCGTAGTAGCTGGCACTCAGGGCGAATGTACCCAGCAGAATCCGCTTGCGGACTTCTGGCCCAAAGCCTGCGGTCCGGCTTTTTTTGTACATCGACATCAGGTCGGTCACCCCTTCGGTTGCCCGGTACCCATACCGTACCCCATCGAACCGCGACAGGTTCGACGAAGCCTCGGCGGTGGTCAGCACGTAGTACGTGGGTAACAGGTATTTAAGCAGCGACAGCGTTACCGGTTCAACCACATGGCCTGCCGCCCGCAACCGGTCGATGGCGCGTTGGGTAGCTTCCCGAATCGATGGCGCAACACCCTCACTCTCAACCCCGTCTAGCAGATAGGCAATGCGGGCAGGCCCGGCATATAACCGGGGAGAGGCATACTTATCTACAGGTTGGGCGGAAACGGTGCTATCGAAGTCATCAGGGCCAGCCATCACTTCCAGGAGCAGCGCTGCGTCGGTGGGCGTGTTGGCAATGGGGCCAATGCAGTCGAACGAGGAGGCGTAGGCTACCAGCCCCCAGCGGCTCACCCGGCCGTAGGTTGGTTTCAGGCCAACCACACCACAAAAGGCCGCCGGTTGCCGAACCGAGCCACCCGTATCGGAGCCGATACTGGCCAGACATAAGCCCGCCTGCACGGCCACCGCCGAACCGCCACTACTACCCCCCGGTACACGGGCAGGGTCTGTTGCGTTGCGCACCGGCCCAAACGCCGAATTTTCGTTCGAGGAGCCCATGGCAAACTCGTCGCAGTTCTGCCGCCCGATAATAATGGCATCTTCGGCCAGGAGTCGTTCAACCGCAGTTGCCGTAAACTGCGCGTCAAATCCGTCCAGTATACGGCTGCCGGCCCGCAGGCCATGCCCGGCATAGCTGAGCACATCTTTAATGCCAATGACCATTCCATGCAACCGCCCCAACGGCGCAGACTGACCAGTGCGGCGGGCATCCAGTTCATCGGCCCGGCGGCGGGCCTCATCGGCATACACCTCGGTAAACACGTTGAGGTGCTGCTGCTCGGCAATGCGGGTTAGGTACTGCTCTACCAGTTGTCGACAGGTAATGGTGCCGTTGGCGAGATCAGTCTGTACGGTGGTAAACGAACGGTATATAGTCACGGGAGGAAGGTACGGCACTAAACAAAAAAACAGACAACCCCACGCCTTACGAGCATCGGGTTGTCTGTGTATAGAGGAAAGAACTCCTTATTTAATGTCTTTCAGGCCATCTTCGATGTTCTCACGAACATCTTTGGTGGCGTCCTTAAACTCGCGGATGCCTTTTCCAAGACCACGGGCCAGTTCAGGCAGTTTTTTGGCTCCAAAGAACAGAAGCAGGGCTAAGAAAATGAGCAGCATCTCCTGACCGCCCAGACCCATAATTGCAAAAATGGATGCTGTAATCATAATATATCGTGTTTAGAACGTATGCAAAAATAAGAAATACCTCGTCAAGAAGCCATTAAATTGAAAGTAAAAAGGCAATGATGGGGTAAGTTATACCCTCATGAAATGTCAATAACTTTACCACCAGCCCGCTGCTGCTGACGCTCCCACTCGCGAAAGTTTTCCAGATCGCTGTCCAGGGAACTGAACAGCCAAACCATCAGCGCAATGTCGTCGGCGAAGCCCAGCACAGGCAACACATCGGGAATAAAATCGATCGGCGACACAAAGTAGACCAGCCCAGCCAGGACCGAAATCAACGTTTTGGTGGGTACCTGACGGTATTCGCCAGCCACGTATGCTTTCACCAGGCGACTCAGCAGGCCAATCTTTTCGCGAAAACCGAGGCCTTCTTCTCCTTTTACCGAACTACTCTTGCCCAGTGCTTCCTTGATAAGCGTTAGCATGCCCAGTCCACTGCGAGCATATTTACCCGCCCGAACTGTTGAGCGGCGAAAGAAGATAGACGAAAGAACCTGAGCAATCAGACTACGCTTTGCCATCGACGGTTATGTTGTTTTGGTTGGTTCGTCTGCGATACCTACGCAGATCAGAGGTATAACAGATTTATTGAGAAAAAAGTCTTTGTCGTTCCAGCTACCGGTATGGGTGCGCCGTGGCTGCCCGTACTGATCCAGCGCAGACTGGCCTCCGACAGCCCGCCTACGGAGTTTTTTGCGTACTTTTGTGGTTTCATTCGTATATATAACCCCCGTTTCATCAACGTGAAACATATTCGCAATTTCTGCATAATCGCCCACATCGACCACGGTAAAAGTACCCTTGCCGACCGCCTGCTGGAGTTTACCAATACTGTCGGTGCCCGTGATATGCAGGCGCAATTGCTCGACAACATGGACCTGGAGCGTGAACGTGGCATCACCATCAAGAGCCACGCCATTCAGATGGATTACCGGTATAAAGGTGAGCTGTACACGCTGAACTTAATTGACACCCCTGGTCACGTCGATTTCAGCTACGAAGTGTCCCGGTCAATTGCGGCCTGCGAAGGCGCGCTGTTGCTGGTCGATGCCTCGCAGGGTACCGAAGCCCAGACGATCTCGAACCTGTATCTGGCCCTGAACAATGACTTGGTCATTATTCCGGTGCTCAACAAGATCGACCTGCCCGGCGCCCGGCCCGAAGAGATCAAAGACGAGATGGTGGATCTGCTGGCCTGTGAACGTGACGACATCATTCCTGCCTCTGGCAAGGAAGGTATCGGCGTACCCGAAATCCTGGCGGCTATTGTCGAGCGTATTCCGCCCCCGAAAGGCAATCCGGAAGCACCCCTGCAAGCCCTGATCTTCGACTCGCACTTCAACTCATACCGGGGTATCGAAGTAATTTTCCGGGTGAAAGACGGCAACATTCGCAAAGGGCAGAAAGTGAAGTTCATGAACACCGGTAAAGAATACTTTGCCGATGAGATTGGCACGCTGCGCCTGACTCAGGAACCGAAAGATGTGATCGAGTGCGGCGACGTAGGCTACCTCATATCGGGGATTAAAGTGGCCAAAGAAGTAAAGGTGGGTGATACCATCACTTCTTTCGACCGGCCGGCCGAAGTGGCTATTCAGGGTTTCTCGGAGGTAAAACCGATGGTGTTCGCCGGTATTTATCCGGTAGAGACCACGGAGTTTGAAGACCTGCGCGAGGCCATGGAAAAGCTGCAACTCAACGATGCGGCCCTGGTTTGGGAGCCGGAAACGTCGGCCGCCCTTGGCTTTGGTTTCCGCTGCGGCTTCCTGGGTATGCTGCATATGGAAATAGTGCAGGAACGCCTGGAACGCGAATTCGACATGACCGTGATCACGACGGTGCCTTCGGTACGGTTTGAGGTGATGGGCACCAATGGCGACTTGATTCAGGTATCGGCCCCCGCCGAAATGCCGGAACCCAACCATATTAAATACATCGAAGAGCCGTTCATCAAGGCACAGATCATCACTAAAGCGGAGTACGTTGGCGGTATCATGGGCCTGTGTATGGACAAGCGGAGTGTCCTGAAAAACCAGGTCTACCTCACCGCCGACCGCGTGGAACTCCAGTTCGAGATGCCGCTGGCCGAAGTTGTGTTCGATTTCTTCGACAAGCTCAAAACCATTTCGCGTGGTTACGCCTCCCTCGACTATGAATTCATGGACAACCGGGAATCGGACATGGTGAAGCTGGACGTGATGCTCAACGGCGACAAAGTAGATGCCTTATCGGCTATTGTTCACCGGAGCAAATCGTATGACTGGGGCCGGAAACTGTGCGAGAAACTGCGCGAGTTGATTCCCCGTCAGCAGTTCGAGATTGCCATTCAGGCCGCGATTGGGCAGAAGATCATTGCCCGTGAAACCCTGAGCGCCCTGCGCAAAGACGTACTGGCCAAGTGTTATGGCGGTGATATTTCGCGTAAACGTAAACTGCTCGACAAGCAGAAGAAAGGCAAGAAGCGGATGCGCCAGGTCGGCAACGTCGAAATTCCGCAGGAAGCGTTCATGGCGGTGCTGAAGATCAACTAGGGTTGTGAATGCGCTCAGTTTCGACCAATAGGGTAACCTTATTCCCTATGATCTGATTGAAACCAGTTGGGAATTGTTTACCCAAACCTTTGGCTGGAATACGAATCGCCGGATGCTGATTGATTCCTTTCGCTCGTTTCTGCTTGAGTTGGGTGAGTTTCCAATCGGTCTGTTCAACGTTTGGATTGATGGCAGTTTTGTTACGCGAAAAGAGCACCCGAACGATCTGGATGCGGTTGTCTTCCTGCCAGCGCGGGAGTATGAGTCGGTTGAGCAGGAACTACGAAGGTTACGTAATGAGTTTGCTGGGTTAGACATCTATTTCGTTAAGGTGATCGAAGCAGGATCACCTTCCCATTTTCTGTACGTGTCTGACTACACGGAGTGGTTGTTTCAGTTTACTACAATCCGGCCTCATAAGAGCACAGGGCGTAAATCTCCTAAAGGTTTTCTTGATATAACGTTGACCAATGAACAGCCACTCGATCTTATATGGTGAAATCGTGGATCTCCTGAGTCGAATTGAACGACTTACAGATCTGGTCGACTTACATGAGCAGCAACCCAATGCTGACTTGTTGGCCATTGAAGGGTATCAGCGTTTACGGGAGCAGTACTTTCGCCAATTGGAAGAACTGCTGGCTTCATTAAACATTCGAGCTGATATTCACCTACAGGCAGCCTAACCTATTTCTGTGAATGTTCTGCAAGAAGCATTCATGGCGGTGTTGAAGATGAATTAGCCACTGATTTAAAGAAGCCCCGATCAACGTCGTTGATCGGGGCTTCTTTATGCGATCGGTTACCCTGCTTGACGCTTCCGGCAGATGGGGCTACTTTTGTCCATTCCTTTCTTGATCGATGCCCGACCGCCACCCTGATCTGTCAATTCTGATTATCAATTACAAAAGCCCCCAATTGATTATCGACTGCCTGCACTCTGTCTTTGCCCATACGTCGGGCGTTACATTCGAGGTGGTCCTTGTCGATAATCAGTCGGGCGACGACAGTGAGGCGCAGGTACGGGCTGCTTTTCCGGTTACGGCTTATCCGCAGGTACGCTGGTTCGACATGGGCTACAATGCCGGTTTTGGGCGGGCCAATAACTACGCCATGACGCAGGCGCGGGGCCGCCATTATCTGCTGCTCAACCCCGACACGCTGCTGCTCGATAACCTGATCGGCCGGTGTTCGCGCCTGCTCGACAAGCAACCCGATGTGGCGGCGGTAGGGGCTATGCAGTTGAACCGGTCGGGGCAGGTTCACACGCAGATGTACACGCGCTTTGGCGAACTCCGGCGCCCCTTTTACATTCTGCCCATCCACCCCACCGTACAACGCTGGCTGTATCGCTGCATTCCCGACAGCGTGTATGCGGACCCCAATCAGGTCGACTGGATTATTGGTGCGTTTCTGATGACCCGGCGGTCGACAGTAGACAAGGCGGGGATGTTCGACGAGCGCTTTTTTATGTACGCCGAAGATGTAGAATGGAGCTGGCGGCTGGGAAAACAGGGACGCATGCTGGTCTTGCGCGACGGTTTTTTTGTTCACCTCGAATACGGCAGCGATCCTACGCACCAGGCCAGCGAAGTGACGTATATCAACCGGTTTAAAACCCAGATGCAGGTCTCTAATCTACTCTGGGTTCGTAAGCAATACGGCGTTGGGGCCTACCTGCTGTTGATCATTCACTACCTGACGCTGGTGCCCATCATCTACCTGTGGAAGATAACCGTGAATCTTCGGCAGGGTAAACCACTGCTGAGCGAACTACATAATCAACGGGCCTTTGCCAGACAGGTATGCACTTTTCTGCGTTTTTTCTGGCAGACCTTACTCGATAAACCGGGTCTGTATAAGGTGTAGACAAAGCGGGCTCAGTCTGTTACAACTCATTCATGTACTGGCTCCACTGGTTGTATAGTATGTCAGGGGCAAATTGAAGTGCCCGACCACGGGCAACGGCAGCGTCGAAGGGAATCTGGCCATCCATCAGCGCGATCATGGCCTTTACGTAGTCGTCAATATTCCAGCTGTCGACAATATGGCCCATGCCGGGCTGTAGAATATCGTTGATACCCCCGCTGTTGAACGACAGAATGGGTTTACCGAGATAGGCCGCCTCTATGTTGACCATGCCAAAGGTCTCTTCATGCGACAGCATCAGAAACGCGTCGATGAGGGCCATGTGCTCATAGTAGGTTTTGTCGAGAGCACCGGTAAGCAGCACATTCGTATGCCCACCCTGGGCCAATTCGCAACGCAGGTAGTATTCAGCCGCATTTTTCGTTTCGCCTCCCATCCAGATGAAATAGCACTCGCGCCCCTCTTCTTTCATGCGGCGAGCCAGTTGCGGCAGGTAATCAATCCCCTTCCGGTAAATCAGACTGCCCGATGAGCCCCATATAAAGGCGCTGGCCGGAATGCCCAACTGGTTTCGCAGGGCAGCCACCCGCTCAGCGTTAACGTTAATAGTACTCAGGTCGATGGAAGGATGTAATAGTTTGGGGTCGTTGACGCCCATGACCCGCAGGGCATCACAACTGGCGTTCGATACGCCCATGACGAGGTCGGAACGGAGCATGGCCTTCAGGCTTTCCCGGTCGACGGTCTCAAACAGTAAGTAGGGCATTTCAGACACATGCGCCACGGTGCGTACGCCGATTCGTTGCGCCAGCGAGGCAATGTGGGCCATGGCGGTTGTGTTGATATACCAGAAATCGGGTTTGTACTTTTTGTGCAACGACAGAATACGCTGCTCATAGGCCGAGCGGCCGGCGGCGGTTAGTAGCTGACTCACCTTACGGCGCAGAAAGCCTTCATTGTAGGGTGACGTGTGAAAAGGAACGCCTGCCGGTAGGTTATTGAGCAACGCGCCCTTTCGTTCGGCATACATTGCTGCGTTGTAGTGGGTGGTATCGAGGTGCTGGATGATATTCCACAACTGCATTTCAGAGCCAGTACGGCCCCCATACGGCGTAAAAAATAAAATATTCTTCATGTAGCAAGGCTGCAATTTTATGGCCTGTTGCAAAGGCGGAACCCGGTTTCGGGCTTGTTTACTGAGGATGCAAATGTACATTGCTCAATCTTTAGGTTGGGTACTGGTACCGCCCGATGCCTATCCGTCAGGTCAACGCAGTGACCATGCGCACGAATCAAAATGAGACATAACGGGTAATAAACTGACCAGAACACCGTTTTTCCCCCATGCCTGCCTGGTGTATGACTTACCAGAATGCCTGATTGAATGAACTGAACTACCTTATGACTGAGAACAGCAAAGCCTTTCTGTACGAGTACCTTAACAATGCGTCGCCAACCGGCTTTGAATCGTCGGGGCAGCAACTCTGGCTCGACTACCTGAAGCCATACATCGACGAATACATCGTAGACACCTACGGGTCGGCAGTGGGTATTATTCACGGAGCTGATGAGTCGCCGACGAAGGACTATAAAGTGGTGATCGAGGCCCATTCCGACGAGATTTCGTGGTTTGTGAATTACATTTCTGACGATGGCTACCTCTACGTTCGTCGCAATGGGGGTTCCGATGCCCTGATTGCCCCCTCGATGCGGGTGAACCTGCACACGAAGCAGGGCGTGGTTCAGGGCGTTTTTGGCTGGCCCGCCATTCACGTGCGCGACCTGACGAAAGATACCGCCCCCAAAGTGACCGACCTGTTTATCGACGTAGGGGCGGCCACCAAAGACGAGGTGCTGGCGATGGGCATCCATGTGGGCACCGTCTGCACGTTTGTCGATGGCCTGACGGAGATGAACGGCCGCTACTTTGTGGGCCGTGCGCTCGACAACCGCATGGGTGGCTTCATGATTGCCGAAGTGGCCCGTCAGTTGAAAGAGGATGGTGTCCGCCTGCCGTTTACGCTCTACATCGTCAATGCCGTACAGGAGGAGATTGGCCTGCGCGGGGCCGAAATGATTGCCCGCCGCCTGAAGCCCGACCTCGCCATCTGTACCGATGTGACGCACGATACGCAGTCGCCGAAGTACGATAAGAAAGAACAGGGTGATCTGAAATGCGGCGGCGGTCCGGTGCTGTGCTATGGCCCGGCGGTGCAGAACAACCTGCTCGATTTCATGATCGACGTAGCGGATAAAAACGAGATTGGGTTCCAGCGCCAGGCCGTCAGCCGGTCGACGGGTACGGATACAGACGCCTTTGCCTACGCCGCCGAAGGGGTAGCCTCAGCCCTGATTTCGCTTCCGCTAAAGTATATGCACACCACCGTTGAAACGGTGCATCAGGAAGACGTTCAGGCGGTTATCCGCCTCATGTACGAAGTCTTACTCAGCCTGAAAGGCGACGAAGATTTCCGGTATATTAAGTAAGTTTCAGGTTTCATGCGGCCGCCACGGTCTCATGAAACCTGAAACTTACCTCACCCCACCTTCGGTTCAATCCATAACGCGCTTAGAAGCACGGCAACAATGAGCAGCCATCCCCAGTCAGGGATGGCTTTTTCAATGGTACGGGCTACCGTGGCCGATTCGTGCTGATTAGGGGCTGAATCGTACCGTCGGTGAGCACGTACCCAGCTGGCCACCTGTTCACGCTGGGCTATGGCGGCGATACCATTTTCGTCGGGTACATCGCCGGTACCGGGTACGTTGCCATACGCGTATACAGCCAGCGTATCCTGAACGGGTAACCAGCCCGCCTTAGCAAACCGACCCACGCCCTCGTAAGAGCGCGTGTTTACCGGCGCGGGTTGCAGAGTCACCGTATCGGTAGCCACCCGCAGCCGGGTCGGCAACCCGGCGGCATTGTTTACGGCAAAACGCACCGGCTGATGGAGAAGTACGGGCGCGTCGACCTGCACGTTGTTCTGCCCACGGGGTCGTAATGGGGCCAGCACAGACAGCCACAACCGAGCGTAAGCGGCGCTATCACCACTTAAGCGAAGGGGAAAGGTTTCGGCCAGCAGACTCACGGCTACGCGGCCATTGGCGGGCTGCACCGTCACCGGATAACCGGCCACGGGTAAAGTACCGGTCGTGGGCTGAAACCGAAAGGGCAGCGCCGTCAGTTCGGGACCAAGGCGAACGGTGTCTTTGCCGGGAATCCGACGTACCTGCAAGCCTGTTCGCAAGGCCCGGTTGATGGCAGGCAGTTCCACGTCGGGTCGGCTCAGGTTCAGGACAAGCACGCTTTTCCCGGCGGTTACGGCCTTGCTCACGAGTGGATTGCCTACATTGGAGGGATCGGTGATGACCAGATCGGGTAGCGCGCTGGCGGTTGATTTATTGATGGTCAGTTCGCTGCCAATGCCTTTCGACAGGCGGTTGGTCAGGTCAACGGCATTGCCCTGCTGACCCAGCCAATCGGCCAGGGTGCGGGTCTCGAAGTCGGGCGCGTCGAGCACAAAACGAATGCGCAGCCTGTCGGCCGGCCGGGCAACGAAACGTACGGTGTCGAGTACGGTTTTATCGAGCCAGAGCGTAAGCTGGGTGCGGCCCTGCGAAAAGGCTATATATGACAACCGGAACGATTGATCATCGGCTGACAGTCGGGTACTATCGACCGTTTTCTGGCCAAATTTCAACCGGAGTACCCCTCCTTCCGGCGTGTTGATCTTCCCCGTTACGGTTTGGCGTTCACCCTGTAGAATGATGCCTTTCCAGCGCAGTTGCTGAAGCTGCCCAGGCACATTATACGGCAACCACCGTACTACCTGTCGGGCTAACCGGGCCAGTTCATCACCCGGAAACGATTGTCCCAACAGCCATACCGTGTCGACAGGCAGTGTTGTTTTTAGCGCCTGAAACGCACTGGCCGACAGCACAGTTTGCACACCCAGGCGGGTGGCGGTTGCGCGGACAACGTCAGCCGGTACGTTATCAGCGGCCAGAATGAGCTTGCCCGATGGCAGGGTTTGCTGCCAGCGCGGTTGTAGCCAGAGGCCCAGCACCGCCAGCCACAGTAGCCCATGCAGCAGCAGCCGGACCGCTCTTCGTCGGGAACTGATGCCCCGCTGTCGACCTGTAAGCCAGATCGGCACCACCAGCAACGCCAGCAGCAAGCCCGCGAGTAACCAGGTTTCGGGTATGTTCCAGTCGAGCGGGGGAATGGTCATTGGTGGGTGAAAATGGTTATTTTATCTGGTTGCTGGTGCTTCGCGCTACGTGCCCTTCAACCAGCGAAGCACAGCGGTGACTCATAGCGAATCACCTCAACCCGCGCCAGAAAGCCTCTTCGAGGCGCTTTTCGGCGACCTGCGCCGGTCGGGTTCCAGCCGTGGAAGCGGGCGCAAGCGAGGCTAATTTTGTCTGCAACCGGGTAACCGCCGAGGCAGCTAAACGCTGCCCCGATGCTAGCCGTTGTAAGTCGGTCAATACGGACCAGTTCGACAGGCCACTTTGCAGTAATGGCCCGCTCAGTGCCGCGCTCAACTGGCTGATGATCTGGCGTTGGGCAGGCGTCAGTTTCGGCAATTCAATCAGGCCCAGCACCTCGGCAACAAGCGTTGGCACGGGCACATCGGTATACTGACGGGCCGTGCGATGCTGTTGAGGAACCTTGTCAAGCTCACCGGTCAGGCGGGTTTCTTTCTCTTTCAACGGAGGCGGATCGTACCCACTCTTTTTAGCGTAGGCGCGGGCCTTCTGCTGGGCTACTTTCAGGTATTCAAGGGCCCTCACCTCATAGGGACGGGCCTTCTCGGGCTCATACAGCCGTAACTGCAACTCCGACTGCCACATCTGTTCCAGCGCCATCTTCAACAAACTCCGCGTCGACTGTTCGTAAAACGTGTTCACTTCCCCGTTGTCGTGGTTATGCACATACTGCTCCATCAGCGCGGCCAGCGGGTCTTGCTGATCGCCGGTTTTAGGGCCGTGATCGTCATGGTCATGGCCCGCTTCCGGTTTGGCATGGGTTTCCTCCTTTCCTGCATGTGAAGCCGATTTAGGACCAACCTCGCCGCTTTTTTCGGGGTCCGTATCATGCTTATGCATGTATCCTTCGAGCAGGTTGGCATCGTTATCGGCCAGCGGTGCATGGCCACCAATCTGATTTTCAAACTCTTCGCCCATATACTGCCCATAGCGGAGCCGAAGCACTTTCTGATCGAAGCCAATCTCGTTCGATTCGGCATTGAACGCTTTAGCGGGCATTTTCTTCCGTTTGGCAATCAACTTATCCGTGTCGATGATAATCTGCCGCTGACTCCGGAAATACTCGGGCATGATGTTGACGGCCATCGTGGCCAGTTCGGCCTCTTCGTTGCGGGCCGTGTCTTTAAACACCACGAAATAGGTGTCTGACTTGGTCAGTTGGGGGTCGGGGCGGTTCGCCGCTCCGATGCGGTTGTCGATGGCGGCCCAATAGTAGTACAACTCATCGCCGGGCGCAAAACCGAGCTTAGCCAGATCGAGGGTGTGGCTAACCTGCGCGGTTTTGAAGGGACTACTGGCAACGGGAAAACGGCTTTCCCGAAACTTCACGTTCTCTCCTGAGCCCCGCGCCAGAGTAGCCACAATGAAGGCCTGCTGCACCCGAAAATCGTCGGAGATCTGGGCCGTTACCCGAACCTGCGTTGGATCGCCCAGGCGATGAAAGCGGTACAACTCCTTTGCGGTGGGTTTGATGACGGGGGGAATGTCGGGCCGGGCGTCGAGGCGATAAAAATCAGACTGGTAGATCAGCGAGTCCCGATTCGTCGGTGTTTTCCAATACGCCCGAAGCGCATACAGCCCTGAGTTCACCAGCCGGTCCTGATACTGAAAACGCTCTTGCTGACGGGCAAAAGGCACTTCCACGCCCCGGCTATTGACCAGCCTCACCGCCACCCGATTCGCCTCACTCAATTTAACCTGCCAGGTCAACCCGGAGCCAACATAGGCCGTTACGTTCAAATCTGAGCTGGTTCGGGTGGGTAAACCAGTATAGGCCGGGGGCCTGATGCTGAGTTGAGCCGACTGAAAGGTGGGTGGCAGCACCGAAGCAGCCTTTCGGGCCTGCGACTTCACGTCTGCCGTTTCTTCCGCAGCAGCCCGCTTAAGAGGCTCAGTGGGCCAAAAACGGATTACCCCAAAAATGACGGTTGACACGAGCAGAGCCAGCAGGTAGGGACGCAAATTCTGAAACGCCACTACCGGCCGGGGCGTTTGGGCCGCCTGTTCGGCCAGCCGTTCAAGTTGCAGTTGCTCGGCCACATTGGGCTGTTCTTTGGTCAGCAGGGGCAGGCTATATTCTGTCTGGCCCAACGTTTTGTGCAGCCAGCTAATAGCCGCCTCGCGCTTAGGCTCGAAAGCCCCCAGCCACCAGGCAGCCCCAGCCGACGACAGCCCCCACACCCCTAGCACAGCGCCCAGACCCAGCGGAAACAGGGCGGCTACCAGCGCAACAGACAGGCCAAGCAACAGGCTTTTCAGCAGGCTATTGGTGTAGAGCTGGGTGGTAACAGAATGGATCAGTTGATGAAGTGACTGCATAAAAACGAGTAGTAAGCTTACGCTTGTCGTTGACTGGCGAGGTACCGCTCCACCAGCAACAACCCTAAAAACAACAGCAGCAGCCCGGTTTGTATTCTGTTGTGAAGACGGGCGACTGTACGCCCACTGCCGGTGGTCTGGTCGGCCACAAACAAAGAGGCTACTTGTGCCTGACTGAGCGGCGGCGGTCCGGCCGACAACCCCAGGTGCGTAATCAGCTGATTGGCCAGCCATTCGGGCAGTTGCCCGGCCAGTACCCGTTCACTTGTTTGCGGCATCAGCGGTTCAGGTATATAGACAACGTTTGGCATCTCATCGTTGCCCGACTGCCCCGTTAGGGTGTATAACGTAGTTGGCGCGGGGTCAGCCACCGCCCGATCGGTTAGCACCCAGGCATAGTTTATCCCCGCAACAACCTGTTCATCAATGTTGAGGGTGAGACCATACACGGCGGTTAGCGCATTCAGGGCGGCCCGAACGGTATTGCGCTCTTCGGCTTGCCGAAACTGCAGCAACACCCGCAGCGGGGCGGTAGCCACTACCCTATCGGGTGCTGCTCCCGCCGCCACAACACGGAGCCGATGGTCGGCGCCAATGGTTAGCTGTTTACCTGATGCCAGCGCCACAGAGCGAAGCGGAGCCTTGCGGGCCGGTATGTCGGTAGCGTGCAGCACAAAGCCAGCCGGTACGTGCAGGCGTGGTGCCTCGGTCCAGTCTGAACTAGTAGCCAGGTAAGCATGCAGGTGAACGGCGGGTTCAGTTAGCTTATTAAACGCGATTTGCCAGTGCAGCAGGTTGGGTTGCCGGGACGTTGGCAACTCGGCCAGATCGGTAACAGGGGTCAGCGGTGTGGTAGCCCAAACTACCCGTTCCTGCTTCGCCAGCGCCTGCTCCAGTTCAAACCGATACGCCTCGACCACGGCCGAAGCAGGCTCGACCACATGTACATTGCGACCGGCTGGTGACTGGATCGGCATCGTTGAACGAGGGCCGGGCCAGCAGCAGGGTCAAGACAATCAGAAGCAAACACCGCAACACGAGCAACAACCAGTTGTCGAACCGAAAACCGCGTTGGGGCGGTTGGTTGGGTGTTTCGAGCCAGCGCATCATCGCCCAGGGCATAGGCTTAGCCTGCTGCCGATGCCAGAAATGCAGCGCAATGGGCACGGCAACGGTCAGCAAACCCCAGAGAAGCGATGGATGTTGGAAAAGCATTCGGTAAAGGTAGGTACTTACGCCATCAATAATAACTCTCTCAATACCAGGGCCGGTGGGTCGGTCAGCAGCGCGCGTACCCGACTGAGGTAGGGCAAATGCAGTTGGTCATCCAGCGTCTGGAAATACGCACCCGCCGCCGCCCGTACCCGCGCCTGAACGGCTTCGGCCTGCGCTTCAACGGTCTGGCCCGTTTCCAGATCCTGAAACTGGTAGAAGCCGCTCAGCTTGAAATCGATTTCCTGCTGCCCCAGCACCTGAATCAACAGCACCTCGCGATTGGGCGTAGCCGCAACCCGGAGTAACGTCAGCCATTCGTCGTTGAGTTGAAGCAGGTCCGATACCAGCACCAGCAGTTCGGTCTGGTTTCGGCGCATGCCGGGCAGTACGGGTACCGTATCGGCCCAGCCTCCGGCCGCTTTTACACTCGTGAGCGTGCCCAGCACCTTTTGAAACGCCTGTTTACCCGGCGGCACCAGGGCCTCTATAGCGCCATTTCGCAGGCCATACAGGCTTAGCTGGTCGCTCTGCCGATTAGCGATGTAGGCCAGCGACGCCAGCAATACCTTCGCATACTCCAGCCGACTTACTCCCCCTTCGGCATAGTTCATCGAACCCGACAGATCGAGCAGCAGCCGTACCTGATGGCTGCTCTCGGTTTCTGACTCACGCACCAGATGCTTATCCGTCTGGGCAAATCGTTTCCAGTCAATGCGCTTTGGATCGTCGCCGGGTCGGTAATCGCGGTACTGCGCAAATTCTACCCCCACCCCCGACCGACGGCTTCGGTGCAGCCCCAGCGTCATTTCATCGCTGACCAGTTTCCCCACCAGCGGAAGATTGTTGAGTTTAACGAGTTCGAAAGCAGTCATTTCCAGTCAATAAAGCGTACAGATCAGCATAGATGGTTAAAGCTACAAACCAGGCTCAGATGAGTGGCACAGGAGCCTTTGGAGTCAGGAAAAATCATACAAATAAGCCATAAGCTCCTAAATTACATCCCCCTGGCTGACTAGCTACATACAAACCAGGAGAAACCCTCGGTTCGGCGGCTTATTGGTTCTGCGTTACTCTTTTGTATAGCGAAGAAGCTCCTTTCAACGAACGTTTCAATCCTTCTTATCGTGGATTAGCCTCTGTGAGAATGCGATCTATGATCAGGTAAGTACACGTCCATTTTCACAGACCGCTATCACCAACCAGCGAGTATCATACCTGACCGGCCCGGCCGGGTGGTGGGTCTTGTATTCGGCTCAGAAAAGGAACCGACCACATGAAGACCGGAACGGTGAGCGATTTTCCCAACCCCAGCAATGATTCATGTATTACGATGGTACTGCTCAGTTTACGCACAAACGGCTGGTCGGATACCGCCTACGAAAAGATAATTTTTCGGCATAGTACGAGTAGCTCGCCGAAGTGAGGTTTTGGGAAAGACGATCCGGCAATGCTACCCACCGGGAGTTATGCCGAAACACCCGGAACAGGCAATACCACCCATCCGCTCATGCCGGGCGACGCCGGTAGCTACACGAAGACCATCGATTTTCGCTTTGAAGGGGTTACGGTTTTTGATGTGAACGCAAACGATTTAGTTCTGTCGCTTTTCTGACAGGCATTGTACCTGAGCCAGTCTGAACGACTGGCTCAGGTACAATGCCTTTTGGCGAGCTTTGACGAGCGACTTACCCACGCGCTGCATAGGTACTTCTACAGTGCGGTACAGTACCGTGGCAATCAATATAGAAAAACTCAGCACAAGGGCAAAGCGAAGCGTGAAGTTGAGCAAAGCCCCTGAATGGGGTAACGGGTTGGCCAGGTCCACTTGGTCTAACCAAAAGAGTATAGCAAAGTGAACAATGTACAGACTGTAGCTGATCCGGCCAATGTAAAGCAGTACGGGGCTGAAGGCGGTTTCTCTGAGCCTGGATAAGCCAAGCAGCAGGCCAATAAATACCATACTAATGAGCACAAACCCCGGCATCAGGTTGCGGACCAACAACTTACCTGCCACTAGCATACAAAAGGTGGCACCGGTAACAAAAGGCAAGTGGCGCTCCTGTTCGATTACGATGAAATAGCCCATGATACCCAATGCAAAAACAGGCAGTTGCCCTGGAAGGTACATGAACAGAAAATCCTTCATCAGCCACGGGTCGACTAGCGGAAATGATACACTGATTACGTATTGCAAACCAAACCGGAAAAGAATCGCCCCGATAAACAGCCAGGCGGCCCGATTAAGGGAGGTGATCCGGGTGACAAGAAACGGAACACAGGCATAGAACATCATTTCCGTGGCGATTGACCAGCCACCCGGCACAATTGATTTGATCCAGTAGGGGGACAGACCGTGAAGAAACAACACATTGGAAATAACCTGAGCGGGTGTGTATACCGCTAGCTTGTCAGCAAAGCCAACACTTTGCAGCAGGTAGTAGGCTAACCCCAGGTAGTACACCGGAGCGATCCTGAAAATGCGACGTATAAAGAAGTCGCTGAAGTCAGTGGCCCACCGATTCTGACGGTAGGAAAGAAACAGGGTGAAGGCGCTGGTCAGAAAAAAAAGCTGCACGCCCCGCGCTCCATTCTTAATGATGAGATCTACTGCCCTTGGGAACAACGTATTGCCGTGCTGGCCCACATGAACCATGATAACGCCAAGAATGGCGATGCCCCTGATGGCATCAATGTACAGGAGTTTTAGCTTTGGAAGGAGTATAGCTGGTTCCATCTCAATTGATTATCTGCTAATCACTAATGCTCAAGTTTTACTCAACTCTACATATTATTAGTTTAAGATAAAATAGTACGAAATGGCAAAGTGGAAATTGCTGCCGGTATACGTATCTGACCGGTATATTGATATGGGAACAGAGGGTCATCGGGGGTAGGCATCGTATCGGGGCGGGTTGTCGGGAATTCTTCCGTTAATAGGCGATAGGCCTGATAGGTAAGCCGCAGCGAGACCTTTTTTTCGTCGCCGGGCCAGCCAAAGGGGTCCGTCAGGATTTCGGTCGGTGGCTGTGTCTGCGGTATCGTCCAGTACCTCCACGTCTTCGATGCGCTGGGTCTTGAAGGTCTTGTGCGCCGCCGTAGCGGGCTCATAGACGGTTAGCTGGGCGAAGTCGTCGCTGAAACTGTGCGGTTCCACAATCCGGTCGCTGATGGTGTGGCTATGCACCGAGTGGTAGCGTAATAACCGTACCTGTCGGCGGTCACGAATCGCCTCGGCCAATAGCCCAACTATCCGCCCCTGATGCAGGTCGATTAGTCCGTCGGCGAGGGGAAGCAGCGTTGAGTGCAGGTAGATTTTCTGGCGCAGGGCCGCCAGCAGCGGGTTCGACTCTGGCACAACCGCCAACGTCTGGCGCAGTAGCTGTGCCTCCTCTTCGGTAAACTCAGCCTGTTGCCGCCGCTCATCGTCAAACAGATAAAAACGGGGTGGATGCTTGTCCTGCTTATCGATGTGAAAGCCCGATTCTTCGAGCATCGTCAAAAAACGCCGGACATGACGGGGCGAACAGTCGAGAATTTGAGCGAGCTGATCGAGCGTTTTGCCAGGCCGTTGTTTAAGCAGCCGAATGAGTTTAAGGGCGCGGAGTAAATTCTGTTGGGCAGCCAATTGGCGTGGATATAGATGCAGTTATCAACTAGCCGATAACCGAGCCAAGTATACGCAAAAGGGCATCAGAAAACACGCCGACATTATTAAGCGGAAGCCGCCTACACAAAGCCGAAGTTGATAGGTAGCTAGGCACTGGCCTTGATGATTGCCTCGATCACCTTATCGGTTGTAATGCCTTCTGAGTCGGCGCGGAAATTCAGGGCGATACGGTGGCGGAGTACGGGATAGGCCAGGGTTTGAATGTCTTCGGGAATGACCGAAAAACGGCCGTTCAGCACGGCGCGGGCTTTCGAGCAGAGAATCAGGGCCTGCCCGGCGCGGGGGCCTGCCCCCCAGTCGCACCACTGTTTTACGAACGGCACCAGCACTGTCGGCGGGGCGCGATGCCCGCACCAGCCGGTTCACGTAGCCCAGCAGTTCGTCGGAGATAAACACCTGCCGGGTCAGCGTTTGCAGGTCCGATACGTCGGCGTCGGTCAGGATGGTGGATAGTACGGGGCGGTCGGTGCCGGTGGTGGCGCGGAGTACGGCCAGTTCTTCCTGCTCCGATGGGTAGCCGAGGCGGATGTAGAGCAAAAACCGGTCGAGTTGGGCTTCGGGCAGTGGGTAGGTACCTGCCTGCTCAATCGGGTTTTGCGTGGCAATGATCATGAACGGCCTGGGCAGCGGGTAGTCGGTACCGGCATAGGTAACCTTGTATTCCTGCATGGCTTCCAGCAGGGCCGCCTGGGTTTTGGGGGGCGTCCGGTTTATCTCATCGGCCAGCACCACATTGGCGAAGATGGGGCCTTTGTTGAACTGAAAGAATTTTTTACCCGTGTTGTGGTCCTCTTCCAGCACCTCCGTGCCCACAATGTCGCCGGGCATGAGGTCGGGCGTAAACTGGATCCGCTTGAACGACATGCTCAGCGTTCGGGCCAGGGTACTGACCAGCAGGGTTTTGGCCAGGCCGGGCACCCCTTCCAGCAGGCAGTGCCCACCGGCAAGCAGGGTAATCAGCACTTCATCGATGGCCTCCTGCTGACCGATGATGACTTTACCAATCTCAGCTTTCAGCAGGGGTAGTTTGGTAACGAGGGATTTGTAATGGTCTGTATTCATAGGACTTGGGGCCACAGAGTTGCACGGAGGGGAACAGAGTTACACAGAGGTTTTCATGAATGGAGAAGAAACCTCTGTGTAACTCTGTTCCCCTCCGTGCAACTCTGTGGCCAAAAAGCTAAGAAGTAAGCGCGTGAACCACAATATTGACTCCGAACTTGGTGTTGTCTTCGGCCAGAAAACGCTTGTTGCGAAAATCATAATCCCACTCGCAACCGTAGTCTTTATTACTGTAGAGCACCCCAATCCGCCCGTTGACCATGATGGCTTTCAGGTAGTCGTGTACCAGATCGTCGCCCCAACCGTTCAACTCGAACGACGTGGTGGGTGGCCCATCGGGAAACGGGAAAAACGCTTTGTAGAGGGGGTGACTGTTCGGAATCTTCTGCAACGCCTTCGGCCCAAAAGTGCGGGCCATCTCCTGCTCGAACGACTTGGCAAACAGCCCGTCGATGTCGTGGTTGCAATCGTCGGCAAAGACAAAGCCGCCGTTCTGCACATACCGCTTAAAATGGTCGCGTTCAATGGTCGAGAACTCCACGAGTTTATGGCCACTCAGGTAGCAGAAGGGACTCCGAAACAGATCGTTGCTGTTGAGTTGCACCACACGCTCTTTTTCCTCAACCGGGATGGTCGTGTACTCAATCAGCGAGTGCAGTATGTTGGCGGGCATCCGCTGGTCGGTATCCCAGTCGCCGGAGGTATATTGGATGCGCGTGAAGATGAAGGGTTTCACTGAACCAATATACGGAAAAAGGCCTGATTCAGCGCTCAGGCAGCTGAAAGATCACTAAACAAGGTTCTTAAAATCCTATTTTATCCTTCCCCCGAATGCTGTATTCATCTTTCGGAAACAGGTCTGTATTTATTTCGGCCGGCGTAGTTGTGAGGGCTGGCAATAGCCTCAGCTTCGATTGGTACTGAGCCAGTAACGCCTGAATGTCGATGCCTGACCGGCCGTAGTGACGCTGACTGAATGAACTTGCCGCCCGTCGCATGGTGCTCGCCCAGTTGAGCTGAATGGGCTGATTACTACCAATCAATATCAGTTGATCGCAATAGGCTACATAGGGGAAAACCGTTCGGAATGTATTCAGCACCCGAGCCGTAGGGCACCAGGTTACGGCTATACCGTTGGGTTTTAGCCGTGACCGGAGGAGCTGGAAATACTCCCTGGAATAGATATTCCCTGAGTAAGCCGATGACGGGCGCAGGGCGTCGGCTTCGATCACATCGTAACGCTCAGCCTGATTTCTGATCGCATAGCGGCCATCCCGGAAAATCAGGCGCAATCGCGGATCGGTCAATACCGCCGAAACCGCCGTATCACCGGCTACGGCAGCGTACTGAGCAAGGACCAACGCCTGGTTATTGGCTATCTCGAAGCAGTCTATCCGACGCGTTTCAGCCCTCCCGGCAATGCCATTGACCGTTCCGGCCGAGCCCAGGCCTATAACCGCAACCCGCTCAGGGTTAGGGTGCATCATCACGGGCAGCGCACCCAGCAAGGTGTGTACTTCGTCATATCTGTAGGGCATTCCGCTCTGCCCCAGCCCATTGACGAACACAAGCCCACTTTTCTGGTCCGGACTCAACTTGATCACCGAGACGGCTGATTCATTTTCGTGGAAAAGAAATTGACCGGCTGTAGGTACGCCGTTAATCAACTGCCAGAAACGGGCATTAGCCGGTATAGCCAGCAAGGCAAGCCCCAGCGCCCCAGCGCCCAGCAGTGTCGGAAGCAATGACCAGTACCGCCGAACGAACAGCAACAGAAGATAGACGAGACCGAGTGCAGCAATACTTTTGAGGAGCATAGCCGTGCCGAACACCGGAAACCCGATCCAGGTAACCACCCATGCGCCCAGCGCCGAGCCGGCAATGTTTACAAACTGCAACCAGCCTACCTTACGCCCCACTTCGCTGTAGGCAGTCTGAATGAGCGATTGCGACAGCGAAAAGCTGAGGCCCATCAGAAACGTGGGAACAAACAGCAAAAATAACGGGACTACGCCGTAGATGTACACGCTGTAACGCAGGCCGATGGTGGGTTCGTAGCTGCCAAAATAGTCCCACAGGAACCGCAACGATGGCACTCGGTGAATGGCATTGATAAAAACGGCCATTGATACAGCCGTGTAGCCGTACAGAATAGCCTGGGCCACCAAAAAAGCGCGTTCCCGCCAGCGGTTCGACCGCCCGGCTGAGGCGCGGCAGAGGTACGTTCCAAACGCTGTTCCGATCGCCATCGACCCTAAATAGATCGCCAGGAGCACGGCAAACGTTAGCGAAACCGATTTGATCAGTGTTTCCAGAATGCGGAACCAGATCAGTTCAAGCGATAGCGCCGCAAATCCGGACAGCGCATATTGAACTGACCAGCCAGTTAGCGCAGGGGTGAATCGTAAGGGTTCGGTTGTGCTGTCTTCTGTTTGGCTGAGGCCAGCAGCCCGACTTATTCGCCACCGCGCCAGACCCAACGCCGAGATAACGCACAGACCGTTACAGGCGGCTCCAATCCAGATCGTGTTTTCGTAACCAACCTGACGCACGAAAAAAAAGCCCGTCAGTAAGGCCCCGAACGCTGCGCCGAGTGTATTGACAAAATAGAGCAGGCTGATGTAACCGGCCTGTTGGCCCATATCGCCGAAGTTAAACACCCGCGACAACACCGGCAGCGAAACGCCCATCAGAAACGTTGGTATGATGAGTAGGGCAAAAACAACTCCGTAGAGAAGTATCGGCGTTTCGCCAAAAGAGGGCGCAGATGCGTAGAGCAGGTCGTACAGAATAAATTTGCTACAAGCGGCAAACGCCATAATACCAAACTCTGCCCCAACAAAATACCGCAGGTTTGCCCCTGGCGAAGAACGGTCGGCCAGGCGGCCACCTACCAGATAACCGACCCCCAGGCCCGTCATAAATGCAGTTACGATCAGGCTAACACTAACGGTATCTGAGCCGGTATAAAACACAAGCAGCCGCTGCCAGATGATCTGGTACAGCAGGGCTGCAAAACCAGACAGAAAAAAAAGTGCTAACAAAACAAGACTCGACGACGACAGGCGGGCACGAGGAACAGATAGCTGATGAATCATAATGGGCAAATTGACTGGTAAATTACCACTATGCAGCCTGTTCAACCTACTGAGAGCGCTGTTGAAGCAGTAACCTGGTACCGGGCATGACCAGCCTGCCCATTTTTCTGAAAAATTATCAGACTATTTTTGAGCCGTGCAACTTTTGCCCCGGTTTGGTCGTTTTACCCATAACTATCAGAGAAAGCCCGTTAGCACTATGCCGACGGGCTTTTTGGTTTCTTTTCCCTGCGCATAGGAAACAGCGGGCAGTTGGTCTATTTTCGGGCATGAACGACCCTGTCTCGCCATTCGACTGGCAGCGCATCTGGCTGAGCGAGTACCCACCGGCTTATTTAGGCGAGGTAGCCCTTCGCACCGCTTTCATGTTTATAGTTATCCTCTCCGCATTGTCTGTTTCGGGCAAACGGGAGGTACGCCAACTCTCCGTCTACGAGCTAGTCCTGCTAATTGGCCTTGGCTCCGCCGCTGGTGATCCGATGCTCTATCATGATACACCTATTGGCGTAGCGATAGTCGTCTTTATCGTGATCATGTTGTGCTATAAATTCATCACCCGACTCAGCGACCGCAACCGAACTATCCGCGAGAAACTGGAGGGTATTCCGGTCTACGTGATTGAAAACGGCTGTATTCTTATCCAGAATTTTGATGATGAGGACCTGGGGAAAGATGAACTGTTCGTTGATCTGCGCCAGGCTGGTATTGAACAGTTGGGTGAAGTTCGGGTGGCTATCCTGGAGCCCAACGGCCTTGTCAGTTTGTTCCGCCACCTCGACAATGAGGTGAAGCCGGGCTTACCCATCATGCCAAAATCGCTGGCTAAAGCAACCAAACATATTGTAGTGGCCGATACCTATTCCTGCATTCACTGCGGCTTCACGCAACACATGCTACCTGACCAGGACGTTGTCTGCCCCACCTGCCAGAAGCAAACCTGGGTGAAGGCTGAAGGATGACGAAAGTTTTCCGAAAAATTATCGGACTATTTTCAAACAGCGCAACTTTTGCCCCGGTTTGGTCGTTTTACCCATAACTATCAGAAAACCCCGTCAGCACCTGCCGACGGGGTTTTTTGCTTTATCCTTCTCACTGCTGATAAAGGTCAGCCCTCGGCAAATTCCTTTGGCGAGATGCCCGTAAACTTTTTAAATGCCCGGTTGAAGGTGGCTTTTGAATTAAAGCCGCAATCGTGCGCAATACCCAGAAAGCTAAGGTGCGCGTTGGCCGGTGCGCGAACCTGCCGCTTGAACTCATCGACACGGTACTCATTGACAAAATCATTGAAGTTTTTACCCGCCCCCGCAATGATCACCTGCGAGAGCGATACCGGGTTGGTATGCAACCGCCGGGCCAGATCGGGCAGAGCCAGGTTGGGTTCCAGATACGGCTTTTCGGTCTCCATGTAGCTCAACAATGTCGAGAGCCGTTCGGGCAGGTCTGGCAGGTAAACGCCCATTCTAGCCGAGTCGGTAGCCAGTCGAATACCTTCCCGGCATCTTCTTTTTTGAGAATAAGAAAAGGCTTTCCACTGTCGATCCGTTTACCGCTCATCACTACATCGACTTGCTCACTGTCAGCCAGATACAGCTTTGTGCCAACCGGAAACGTAAATGATTTACTGCCTTTCGGCCCTATCATAAAGCCGTTGGTGCCATTACCAGACTGCCCAGGCTCATAGCTAATCAAGGTAATTCTTTTGGGTAGCAGATTGGTATTGTGCAACTTAAAGGTCACCGCATTGGGCTTCGACGCTGAGGCCACTATAGGTACGTTCTCGGTCGTTAGGGTTTTTCCGGCATCATCGGCAGTGACCATCAGGATGTAGCCGCCGTTTGTTTCGCCGTCTTTGCTGAAGTATAATCTCGTGCCAATGGGCCAGTTTTTGGGTGTCGATTCGTTGCGGTTCATTGTGAAGCCGTAGGCAATGCCAGGCCCCTCGGCCCGGAACATCTGGTGATAACCCAGCGTGTTTTTCAGAGTGAACGATACACGTTCGACAGGTGCCTGTTGAGCGACACTGGCGTTGGTCAATACAGTCAGGACTAGGAATAGCGAAATCAGGGCAGTTTTCATGGAATGAGCCTGGTTATGGAGTGATGTACCTACTTTTCGTTTGACCCGGCAGTAGGTACGTTGTGAAGACGTTGGGTTCTTTCGTGTCGGGATGCCGCTCCAGAAACTTGAATTCGCGGGGTAACAGGCTGTTGTTTTTCAGCCTGAGGGTCACCTTTCGGTAGTTTGCGCGTAGCTGGCAACACCAGTCAGGCTTGTGGTAAGGAGCCACGTAAGCAGGGTGCAATAAAGACGTTGGGTCATGGGGTTGGCTATCAGCTACGGCCTGTTCGACGTTGAACAATCGGTGCGCTGACTGATGGACCAAAGGTGGCCGATACCCCTTCCTGCATCGCCTCACTATTAACTTGAGACGACTCAGATTATAAATTGAGCCATGCGGGCTAACTGCTGCTTCGCCCAGCCGATGTAGACAGGCGCTTTATGCCGTAATAATCAAAGGCTATCATTGTCAATAGGAACACTATACTGATGCTGGTAAACTTCAGAGATGCCATTGCCCAGGCCAGTTGGGCCGTAAACACAGTAGCGCTGCCCGGCGGAAGTTGAGTAAGCAGGGCTATATTTTCGATCGCATCGGCCAGTAACGCCACGATACCCAGCCACGACAGGCTTGCGCAGTGTCATGACGGTAGATACGTATGCGAACTTACCGATTTGATGTCGACATCAGGGTTTGCAACGTATCGAGGTTGGTCTGTCTGTCAAAAATAGCCCTGATGGGAATGCGGAAACCAGGCACAGTCAGGGCTGCGAGCGTA
Source organism: uncultured Cytophagales bacterium (assembly GCA_963750355.1). Taxonomy (GTDB): domain Bacteria; phylum Bacteroidota; class Bacteroidia; order Cytophagales; family Spirosomataceae; genus Fibrella. The sequence continues at coordinate 34,775 of CAVVQL010000024.1, forward strand.
TCACCTAGGTATAAAGTGGCAGCCACAGCAAACGCCATAGTGGCTTCATCGAGTTGATATTGCTCCAGCGATTGACGAACGGGGTCGATAATCCAGTACTCCAGCACACCATGAGCCGCGTAATCTTCGAACTTCACGCCCCTATCGCGGCTGGTCGTGCTTCGCGATAGAATCTCTACGATCAGGTCGGGAGCAGGATGCACCATCGTATCATCGGTAAATGTGGCAGCTATATCCTTGTTCCAAAAGCAGATATCCGGCTCGTAATCATTACGGGTTAAACCAACAAGTGCTTTTTCCGAATCGACAACGCCTAACTCATTCAGCAGTACAAAATTCTGAAGCAGATTTTCCAGATACTTTGACGCATCTAAATGACGCCGTTTAACAGGTGAGTGCATAACAACTTCACCATTGATAAACTCCGCTTTTACATCATCGCGCAACCACTCCCGAAACGCCCGGCGACGCTCGGCCTCGTTGGCCAAAATTGCCTGCACCCGTTCAATAACGAGTCTAGCATCAGGTGCTTCCAGTAGATCTTGTACGCGGTTTTCGAGCATATGTAATGTATTGACAACGCTTTTTTTGACAAATAGATAGCGATATTACTATCCAGTAATAGCCTACTCCCACTCATCGCGAATACGCTTTTGCCAGTCTGTTGGGTCTTCTATAGTGCTGAAAAACGTTGTTGACGCAGACTCAGCTAAAAATCGGGCTATCTGATCAGCGTTACCAACCATCTCAATAGGGAGCAGTTCCCGAATCGTTATTTCGACGTCTTTGCCAAGCAAATCATCTACATTCGTCAGGTGCAGTAACGGGCTGTCTAAATGCGTTTTGTATGAATGCGACACCATAGCTTTATATCGGAATCTGTACTCAAATATACCGATTCACGGGATGATTTGCGTGGTAGACCCTGCCCGCAAAGTCACCCAGTAAATCCTAATTTCATTATACCGCGTCGGACAGGCTGCTGAAGGTAAACTCGCGGATTTTCATCGGTGGAATCAGGTAGTTGGTATCCGATTCGGTGCTGACCACGCGCTCGGGTTTACCCAGCGTTTCGAGGTTGTTGAGCATAATCACCGGGCTTTCGTTGAAGCGGAAGTTCTTCACGGCATGCTTAATTTTGCCGTTTTCAATGTAGAACGTCCCGTCGCGGGTGAGGCCGGTCAGAAGCAACGTCTGCGGATCAACCGGCCGGATATACCAGAGCTTGGTGACCAGAATACCCCGTTGCGTGCTCTTAATCATGTCTTCGAGCGAGGCCGTGCCACCTGCCATAATCACGTTGTTTGGGAACGGAACGGGCGTTTTCCCTTGCTTCTGCGCCCAGAAACGGGAGTAGGCCATGTTTTTCACCACGCCTTTTTCAATCCAGTTCAGCTTTTGCTGCGCCTGTCCATCGCCCGCCCAGGGTGAAGCAGGCAGTTCGGCGTTGGTCGGGTCAGAATAAATAGTAACGCGGGGGTCAACTATTTTTTCACCGAGCTTGGTCTTACCGCCGGGCTTGCTCAGAAAGCTTCGCCCTTCATCGGCCGAGCGGGCATCCATGGCGAAGAACAGATTTTCGAGCAGCACGGTTGCCGCCGTCGGTTCCAGTATAACCGTGTACTTGCCCGGTTCGAGCGCTTTGGCGGAAGCAGACGCAGAGGCTTTCTGCATAGCAATGCGCGTGGCGGCGGCCGTATCGAGCTGCTTCACGTCGCTGAAGCCTTTAATGACGTACCCCGACCCTTTGCCGTCTTCCGTCCGTACTGTCAGCGAGAAGTTGACATTGGTATCGGGGTAGTAGGCAAACAGCCCTTTCGAGTTCATCATGGCCTGATACCCGTGATAATCTTCCATGAAGCCGGCAGCAGTTAGTTTGGCGGCGCGGGTGAGTTCCAGGCTTTTGGCAACGGCTTCGGCGCGGGCATCGGGCGTGATGTTGGCCGTGCTGGCGAAATAGCCGTTGCTTTTCAGGTAGGTCTGCGGGCCCAGAATACCCACATATTCGGGGTTTTCGGGCGCCAGCTTAGCCAGCTCTTCAGCCCGACGAACTACTTTTTCGAGGGAAGCATCATCGAACTCATCGACCGTAGCCGTGCCGACTTTCTTGCCAAATGCCGACTGCACCACCAGGTTCTGGTTGGCTTTGGCCCCACTGGTAGAGACTTCATTGCGGGCATAGCGGATATTCCCCCGTTTTTCGCCCGACAGATTTACTTCGCACTCGTCGGCTTTCGAGTAACTAAGCACTTTGGTGAGCAGGGCCCTAGCCTCCGCTTCAGATAAGATTGTTGCCATCTTTGAGAGGAGTCCTCTGTCTTCTGTCCTCTGTCTTCTGTTGCTCCGCTCAGGTACGTATCGTGCCATGGCAGAGCAACAGAAGACAGAGGACAGAAGACAGAGGACAGTTTTTAAATTTTCCGTGCTGTATTGATCACGTTGACGCCGTTGAACCGCGTGGTGCTTGACCCGTGCGACACGGCACTGACCTGCGACGGCTGCCCTTTTCCGTCGAAGAAGGAGCCACCAAGTCGGTAATCGCGGTCATCGCAAATGGCAGCGCACGAGTTCCAGAACTCCTGCGTGTTCGACTGGTAGGCCACGTCTTTCAGCATGCCGGCAATCTGACCATCTTTGATCTCATAGTATAGCTGACCGCCGAACTGGAAATTGTACCGCTGCTGATCAATGCTAAATGAGCCGTCGCCAACGATGTAAATCCCTTTTTTCACGTCCTTGATCATGTCCTGCACCGACAGGGGCGTTTGGCCCGCCGCCAGCGACACGTTAGGCATCCGCTGGAACTGCACCGTACCCCAGGAATCGGCGTAGCAACAGCCATGCGATTCTTTTTCACCGATGATCGCCGCCTGATCGCGGATGGCCTGGTAGTTGACCAGCACGCCATCTTTCACCAGATCCCAGTGTTTGGTTTTCACGCCTTCGTCGTCGTAGCCAACGGCTCCCAGCGAGCCAGGCTGCTGCTTATCAGCGATGAAGTTGACCATTTTGCTGCCATACTGGAAGTTTTTCGACTGCCATTTATCCAGGGTAGCAAACGAGGTGCCGGCGAAGTTGGCTTCGTAGCCCAGCACCCGGTCAAGCTCAAGCGGGTGTCCAACCGACTCGTGAATCGTCAGCCAGAGGTGGCTTGGATCAAGCACCAGATCATATTTACCGGCCTCTACCGATTTAGCGGACAGCTTCTGTTTGGCTTGTTGAGCAGCGGCCGTCACATCTTCGAGCATATCGTAGCCCTTGTTGTAGCGGGTTGTCACCCCGGTAATCTTGTCCGAAGGGTTCACCTGCAGGTATTCGTAGCCCATGCCCATGGGCGAGCTCAGGGCATTGCGCGTTTCGAATTTGCCTGATTTAGGGTCGATGCAGGTGACGTTGAAAATGGGCCATATCCGGTGAACATCCTGATCGGCGTAGGTACCATCGGTCGAGGCAAAATACTTCTGCTCGTTGACCATGAACAGCACCGAGTTTACGTAGTTGGCCCCGTTTCTCAGCGCGGCGGCGTTCACCCCCAGCAGCAAATCAACTTTCTCCTGAATGGGTACTTCAAACGCATTTTTCTTGATCGGGGCTTTCCATTCCACGTCACCGTAGCCTTTTTGCGGAGCCAGTTCAACCGGCTTTTTCATCAGGCGGGCGTTCGCTTTGGCAATGGCCACGGCCTCTTCAGCAGCGCGGGCCACGTCAGCTTCGTTTTTGGCATCGACCAGCGCCGAGAAACCCCAGCAGCCGTTGGCGATGACGCGCACACCGACGCCATAGCTCTCTGTGTTGACAATGTTCTGCACCTTGTCTTCACGCGTAATAACGAACTGCCGTAAGTAGCGGCCAATGCGAACATCGGTATAGGAAGCACCTTTGGCTTTGGCCGCGTTCAGAGCGGCATCGGCCAGTCGTTTTTTTACGGCTACATCGAGGCCGCTTTCGAGCAATACGCCCGGATCGACAGAGCGACCCAGGGCAGACAGGTTGGGCAACAGCAACCCAGCGGTTGACAGGCCCAGAAGGTGGTTAAAGTCTCGGCGGTTCATTGAAGTTTTAGCTAAAAGGAAAGAGCCGTTCACTAATGCGCATTCCCCTACCAAAAGATGCTGATGGAAAGGCTATTGCTGCACGTAGCGTCAGGTAAAGTGACTCGATAAATGGGTAGTAACCCAGGCAGGCAATGGGTCGCTTTGAATCAGAACACGGCCATTAACCCGTTGATGTATAAGCAATAACTGGTCAGACGAATCAATTAGAGTTAGATTATCAGGCTCGTCAAAAAAGTGATTGAGTAACGAAAGTCCAGCCTCATATCGGCCACGAATGATATCTTCTCTGACAAAGTGCTCACCCAGCAGATGACGATTGAGCACCCGATTAGTAAGTATACTCAGACTAGACGTACAAAAAAAGATAAGATTGCATAGGTATCCAGCCTGTTTGATGGCTAGAAAGTAATTCCACGTTTCTATATCGTGCAGGTTCGTTTCAACAGCAAATGACTCCCTGTTGTGTAAATGCTGTTGTATGCGTCGTTGAGCCTCTTCGTTTGCCATTCGCTGAACGACTTCCTGATGTGGTTGACTCAAACGAAGTTGCCGGGCAATATCATCTGAGTTGATCAACTCCACACCAATCGGCAAAAATTGAAATGCGGCGGTTGATTTCCCAACACCATTCGGCCCAGCGACAATATAAAAAGAGGGTAGCATTAATTAATCAGCTCAACGTGGCCATCCGCGTATTCTTTGATTACCCGGCCATTTCGTTCTATAATAACTGGTAACCCTCGACTGAAAGCAGACTCACGAACGGTCAAATACACCCGCTTAGCAGCGCTGTCGAACTCCTCGACAGTCATAGCCTCAATTGGTTTCACGGCTCCGCCAAAAAGGGGGAGAATCGTTGATTCCGGGGCATTGTCAGATAAATGAGTATTGAAAATCGCTTCCATAAGCTGTCAAAATTAAGATAGTTACTGAGGCACAGACCGATGCAGAGCCATACCTCAGTAACCATAAAAGTGGTCCTGAAAGTCCACTTGTACTTAAATTTTCCGGGCGGTATTGATCACGTTCACGCCGTTGAAACGGGCCGTGGCGCTGCCATGCGATACCGCGCTCGACTGCGCCGGTTGCCCCTTTCCGTCGTTGAAGGCACCACCCAGGCGGTAATCGCTCTGATCACAAACGGCGGCGCAGGAATTCCAGAATTCACGCGTATTGGCCTGGTAGGCGACGTCTTTCAACATGCCCGCGATCTGCCCGTCTTTTATTTCGTAGAATAGCTGACCACCAAACTGGAAGTTGTACCGCTGCTGATCGATCGAGAACGAACCATCGCCAATGATGTAAACGCCTTTCTTCACGTCCTTGATCATGTCCTGTACCGAGAGAGGCTTTTTGCCTGCCTCCAGCGACACGTTGGGCATTCGCTGGAACTGCACCGAACTCCAGTTGTCGGCGTAGCAGCAGCCGTGCGATTCTTTCTCGCCAATGATGTGTGCCTGATCGCGAATGGCCTGGTAATTGACCAGGATTCCGTCGCGCACCAGATCCCATTTTTTGGTCCCTACGCCTTCGTCATCATACCCAACAGCACCCAGCGAGCCTTCTTGTAGTTTATCGGCCACCAGGTTTACTTCTTTACTGCCGTACGCAAAATTCTTCGACTGCAACTTTTCGAGCGTCGCAAACGACGTACCGGCGTAGTTGGCTTCGTAGCCCAGTACCCGGTCAAGCTCCAATGGGTGACCGACCGACTCGTGGATGGTCAGCCACAGGTGCGACGGATCGAGGACGAGGTCGTACTTACCGGCCTCTACCGATTTGGCGGTCAGTTTCTCTTTGGCCTGTTTAGCGGCGGCGGTAATGTCTTCCAGCATGTCGTACCCCTTGTTGTAGCGGGTGGTAATGCCACCTACTTTATCACTTGGGTTCGACTGTAGGTAATCGTAGCCCATACCCATGGGCGCACTCAGCGAGTTGCGGGTTGAGAACTTACCGCTCTGGGCATCAACCGCCGTTACGGTAAAACTCGGCCCGATCCGGTGAACGTCCTGATCGGCGTAGGTACCGTCAGTCGAAGCAAAATATTTCTGCTCATTGACCATGAAGAGCACTGAGTTGACGAAGTTCGCCCCGTTTTTCATAGCGGCAGCGTTGGCCGTCAAAAGCAGGTCTACTTTGTCTTTAATGGGCACCTCGAAGGCGTTCTGCTTGATGGGTGCTTTCCAGCTTACCTCGCCATAGCCTTTCTGCGGGGCCAGCTGCACAGGTTCGGTCAGTAACCGGGAGTTGGCTTTGGCAATCGACACGGCCGTTGCGGCGCATTTGGCAACGGTTTCTTCATCTTTGGGGTCGGCCACGGCCGCAAAGCCCCAGCAGCCGTTGACAATCACCCGGATGCCAACGCCGTAGGATACGGTATTGACGATGCCCTGCACTTTGTTTTCGCGGGTGAGCACAAACTGATTCAGATACCGGCCAATGCGTACATCAGAGTAGGTGGCACCCAGCGATTTGGCGGCATTCAGGCCGGCATCGGCGAGGCGTTTTTTGGTGCTTACGTCGATGTAGTTATCGATCAGTGCTTCCGGGGAAACGGAGTGAGAAAAAGCAGGCAGCGTAGGCATCAGTATGCCTGCGGCGCTCATGCCCAGTAGTTGGTTGAAATCGCGGCGGTTCATTTGTTTGATGGTTTGGACACAGAGGTTCGCAGAGGACCACGGAGTTACACAGAGAGTTTTTGAGAGAAATTAGAGACCCGTTTTACGCCTTCATGCAAAACCGATACCCTAAAATTAATTAGCAAGCCCAACCGGTAGTGGCCGAACTTCAGGTAGGTAAGTAATTGAGCCAGATGCAAGTCGTTCAGAGCATCTACTGTTTTCAGTTCAATGACCAGTTTGTCTTCAACGAGCAAGTCCATGCGGTATCCATGCTCCAAGACTATGTCTTTATAGACGATAGGCATTGGTTTCTCTCGCTCAACAAAAAGCCCGGCTTCCTGAAGTTCATAATGCAAACACTCTTGATAAGCAGACTCAAGCAGCCCCGGTCCTAACGCCCTGTGAACATCAATGGATTTACCAATAGCGATAGTTGCTAACTCATTTGTAGAATAACTCTGTGGCCCTCTGTGCATCTCCGTGTAACTCTGTGGCAACTAATTAAACCGCGTCTGATAAACTAGAGAAGGTAAAGTCCCGGATTTTCAGCGGCGGAATCAGGTTACCACCAATGCGGACGGGCTTACCCATTGCTTCGAGGTTGTTCAGCATGATGACCGGGCTTTCGTTGAACCGGAAGTTCTTCACCGGGAACTTGATCTGACCGTTCTCAATGTAAAACGTCCCGTCGCGGGTAAGGCCGGTGTAGAGCAACGTCTGTGGGTCAACGGCGCGGATGTACCATAGGCGCGTCACCAGAATTCCTTTTTCAGTTCCTCTGATCAAATCCGCCAGGGACTGCGTACCACCTGCCATGATCACCGCAGCTGGTGGTGGCGTTGCCTTCACGCCTTTCTTGTCAGCCCAGAAGCGCGAGTAATACATGTTCTTCACCACGCCTTTATCAACCCAGGTCACTTTCTCCTGCGGACGACCATCGGCACCGCCACCAAAACGGCCACCACCCCCACCGCCGAATGCCGACGTTGGAATCTCCGGGTTTGTGGGGTCAGAGTAAATGGTGACGCGCTCATCGAACAGCTTCTCGCCCAGACGGGTACCACCCCCTTTTTTGCTCAGGAAACTACGGCCTTCATCGGCGTTCCGGCCATCCATGCTGCCCATCATGTTCTGTAGCAAGTCGACCGAAGCGGCAGGTTCCAGAATAACCGTGTATTTACCCGGCTCCAACGCCCGCGCATTTACCGACGCCAGGGCTTTTTGCATGGCGATTTCGGTGGCTTCTTTCGTGCTCAGCTTCGACACATCGGTCACGTCGCGGATCGCGTAGCCAGAGCCCAGACCGTCGGCAGTCCGAACGGTAATGGTGAAATCGACCGACGTAGCGCGGTTATAGGCTGTCAGCCCTTTGCTGTTACCAATGGCCGAAAATCCGGTAGAATCTTCCAGATAGCCCGCCGCCGTCAGGTTCTTTTTCCGGCAGGGGTCGAGGCTGTCAAAGGCTGCTTTGGCCCGATATTCCGGGTCTATTTTGGCGGTATTCTCCGAGTAGGGGTTCGTCGTCAAGTACGTCTGCGGGCCCAGCATCGGCATGTATTCCGGGTTTTCGGGAGCCAGCCGGGCAATTTCTTCGGCCCGCCGGACTGTTTTTTCCAGCGAGGCATCATCAAATTCATTGATGGTTGCCGTACCCGACCGCTTGCCAAATACCGACGTTACGGCCAATGACAGGTTATTGCTTTCGCCACTGGTAGACACCGAGTTACGGGCATACCGAATGTTGCCCGTGCGCCCGCCCGACAGGGTAACCGCCGTTTCGTCGGCCTTGGCGTAACTCAACACCTTGTCGATGATCTTTTTTGCTTCTTCTTTACTTAAAATGGCCATGTTTAGTTGGTTTGGGCCACAGAGTTTCACAGAGATAAATAGAGTTACACAGAGTTTTGTATTACAAAACTCTGTGTAACTCTATTTATCTCTGTGAAACTCTGTGGCATATTTTTTTAAATTTTCCGTCCGGTATTGATGACGTTGACGCCGTTGAACCGGGTTGTTGGGCTTCCGTGCGAGACGGCGCTGATTTGGGATGGTTGCCCTTTGCCGTCGAAAAACGAACCGAATGTGCGGTAATCGTCTTTGTCGCACAGCTGGGCACACGAGTTCCAGAATTCCTGCGTGTTGGCCTGGTAGGCAACATCGTCGAGCATCCCCACGATCTCCCCGTTCTTGATCTCGTAGAACAACTGACCGCCAAACTGGAAATTGTACCGCTGCTGATCGATGGAATACGAACCCCGGCCGATGATGTAAATGCCTTTATCGACACCCTTGACCATATCCTGCACCGAGCGTTTTTCCGTACCAGGTTTCAGCGATACGTTGGGCATCCGCTGGAACTGCACCGAATCCCAGTTGTCGGCGTAGCAGCAGCCGTTCGATTCTTTTTCGCCAATGATGTGAGCCTGATCGCGAATGGCCTGGTAGTTGACCAGCACCCCGTTTTTAATCAGGTCCCATTCTTTAGCCGGTACCCCTTCGTCGTCGTAGCCAACTGTGCCAAGCGTATGCGGCTGGGTCTTGTCGGCCACGATATTGACCAGGTCACTGCCGTATTTGAACGACTTCGTTTTCCACTTGTCGAGTGTCGCGAAGGACGTACCGGCATAATTGGCTTCGTAGCCCAATACGCGGTCCAGTTCAGTGGGGTGCCCCACCGATTCGTGGATGGTCAGGCCCAGGTGGTTGGGATCGAGCACAAGGTCGTACTTACCAGCCGCAACAGTTTTGGCGGTCATCTTCTGCTTGGCCTGTTTAGCCGCCAGCGTCGCGTCTTCCACCATGTCGTAGGAGTTGCGATAACCAACCAACCCGTTCGGCGCAGCGATCTTCTCCGAGGCCAGCCCGTCGAGGTATTCGTAGCCCATGCCCATGGGTGAGCTGAACGCGTCGCGGGTTTTAAACTTCCCGGCGGCCCGGTCGACTGCCGTTACGGTAAACGTCGGCCAGATGCGGTGAATATCCTGATCGATATACGACCCGTCGGTGGAGGCGAAATACTTCTGCTCATTGATCATGAACAGGTTCGATGTCACGAAGCCGGCCCCGTTTTCCAGCGCGGCATTGTTGGTCTTCAGCAACAGATCAATTTTTTCCTTGACCGGGATCTGGAAAGCATTTTTGGTCAGCGGTGTTTTCCACGATACCTCCCCAACGCCTTTTTGCGGGGCCAGCACAACAGGCTCCGTCTGGATTTTGGCGTTCGCTTTGGCAATGGCTACGGCCGTTTCCGCACATTTGGCAATCCCCTCGGGCGTTACATCGCTGGTGGCCGAAAAGCCCCAGGTACCGTTGGCAATAACCCGAATACCGACCCCGAACGACTCGGCGTTGCTGATATTCTGCACCTGCTTTTCGCGGGTAAACACATACTGTTGCAGATACCGGCCAATGCGCACGTCGGTATACGACGCCCCCCGGCTCCTGGCGGCGTTGAGCGCAATGTCGGCCAACCGTTTTTTGGTAGCCACATCGACGCCCGGTTCAAGCAGCCGGTCGAGTGAGACGGCATGGCCCATCACAGGCACACTACCCACCAGCAAGCCACCAACGCCCAGTCCAGATAAATTGATGAAGTTTCTTCTATTCATAAAAGGTACGATATATCGATTTATTGGGCAGACTTCCCATAAAGCAGCACAATCTACGGCCTACGGGCCCTAAAGACAACTTTTTGTGATAAATGGCGCACGCACAGATTCAGGAAACAGGCAGCTGTCAAGACAGGAAATTACCCGTTTGCCCGAACCAGCTATTCTGCCTACCTTGTCTATTCATTCAACAAGAGGAATGTATGCCTGCGATTGCCGATAAAAAGACGCGCTCAACCACCCGCCGTTCATCAGCCAGGAACGTACCCAAAGACGTACCCGCCGCGCTGATCTATGAGCTATGGGATGGCAAGCCCGTTTTCTACAAAGGGTACCGCGACGTGCTGGCGGGAAAGAAAACCATCGAAGAAGTCATGCGGAGTGCCGCCCAGTCATGCTCCGATTTACAAGGTGTTTTAGTTTCGATCCTAAACGGATATCTGTACGGTATCAATCAACCGTAAACAATACCTGCTAGCAACCAATGAGGTTGGCCTCCATCTGGGTACCAATGACAACCTCGGTAATGATCTGGCGATTTATGAGAAGGCAACCGTTGGTAAGCTGCGCGGCAAGTTTTTCGATGTTGCGCCCAAAGTAGTCATCGAGGTAGACATCAAAGCTGACCTGACCGACTTCGATAACGTCAATGATATTTACCTGATGAAGAAAGCCAACAAGATGCTCGGCTTTGGCGTCGAAAAAGTGCTCTGGATAGTTACTAGCTTACAGCGGGTGTATGTCATTGACCGCAACAACCCCACCTGGTACATCGTCGACTGGTCGGAGCCAATTGTTGTGTTAGACGGCTGCTCACTCAATATTAAGCAGTTGCTGGACGAGGAAGAGATCGAGTATTGATTTGCGTTAACAGCCTACAACGTACCTCTAAAACGTTTCACCGCATCAGTCGATCCACATCTATTTCTAAACCTAAAACCGGGTCCTGCATCATGCCGTTGGGGTATGTTAGCTGGGTGCCGTTAGGAAGGAGAATCTGGACGAGGTGAAGCATCGGCACGATGAGCCATACAGCTTTTACACCCGCCGGGAAATAGACGTTGAACGCTTTATCGGTCAGGTCAGCCAAACCTTGCTTCGGGGAAAGCACCTCAACGGCAATCAGGGGTGGTTGGGTGTAGTAGATAATGTCGTTAAACCAGTCGTTTCCAATCTTTGTGTAGATCGCCACATCGGGTTTGCATTTGCCCGTTGGCAATTCTAATTCTAGTTCAGGTAATACGTCATAGTCAGCGTCGTAGCGATCGAGTTCAACACAGACACGACCAATCAGTTTGGAATGATTTACACGACATTATATCTTCCGACTTAAACTCTTCGATTAGGTCTACAATGGGCGTTTCCATAGCGCAACATGAGTTTTACCAAATATAACCAAATCTCTTAAATCGCTTCACCGCCCTTGCCTACAATTTGTAGATACCCCTAAAACGCGTATGGTCTGCCCGGATGACAGCTAATCGTCATCCGGGCAGACCATACGCGTTTTAGGGGTTAGCGTGTTTACTGATACTGAATGTACAGGGGCTTCGGCGTCTGCGACAGCACTTCTTTGGGCGTCATCAGGTGAGGCACTTTGTAGCTCGAGTTCATATCTACCTTCTTTAAGTCGTTCTTATAGAACAGCTTAAAGCCGGTATACTGAACCATCTCCTTCTGAATGTAGTCGTGGTACGAATCGCGTTTGAGGGAGGGTGGGCCCCAGCCGTCCATGTGCATGACAATCTGTACATTCGGGTCGAGCTTGATATTTTTGTAGTTGGTCACCATGCGTTGGGTAAACCGGTGAACGACTAAAATTTTGGGTGGCACCTTCTTATCCCGAACAATACGACTCAGGAATTGCACCGCCTGGTTTATATCGGTGGCATCGTAAGTGCCGATTTTCGTGCCGGGACGAGCACCGGTCTTCATCGAAAACTCGGGGTCAATACCCAGGTGAACGTAGGGCAGTTCGATATACTTCTTCAGGTACTCCATTTCAGGTCCCAGCGGAGCCAGGCCCACCTGAATATCCAGGAAGCAAATGGCTTTATGCTCGGCCGCCCAGCCAATGACCTTGCGGATGGTCTTGTCAGACATCCGCAGGCTGTAGTGGCCATTCTTACCCGGAGCGCCCTGCGCCGAAATGGCAACGAGGTGAAGCGCTTTCTGGATCGGTGTTTTGGCCGAATCCTGTTCAATCCAGGGGATAGCCTGCTGATCCAGTTTACGGAGCATCTCCTCTTTGGGATACTCGCCCAGGATACCCATCTTTTTTGAGTGTGGGTTGCCATAAAACGCCAGAATGCGCTTTCCGGGCAGAATGGGGCCGGTGATTTTAGGGCCAATCATGGCCAGCGAATCAAGCGGCGACAATTCTTTACCGGCGGAAGATGTGTCGGTACCGGCCGAAGCGGCAGTAGACGTAGGGGTGGCCGAATCGGTCGAGTCCGAAACAACGGCGGCAGTGGTGGTACTGTCGGTGGCGGTAGTGGTGTTGTCTTTACCGGCTTTCGACTGGCACCCCTGCCCCAGACACAAGGCCGAGAACACAAGTACGGGTAATGCTAATTTTATCATAAGGCGAAAATTACGAACGTCCACCGATTAATCTTATAGAGCAAGGGGTTAAAGTGCTCACTATTTTTTCGAACTGCCCGGAATTAGGCACTTAGGTTACTGCGTAATTGGGCGAAATAAGCCGCCGAGTAGAGTAACCGGCTGCCATACCAGCTGAACAGTTCACCATCGACAAGGCAGTACCCGCGCTTCCGGGCAGCAGGATTCCAGTTCAACCTGATGCTTAGGACCAAACGGATACGGTTCCGACGAGAGGAAAATCAGATCAGGGGCCGCCCGTTTCAACGCTGCTTCTGTCACGACCGGGTAGCGCGCCTGATTGGCAAAGGCGTTTTGAAACCCCGCTTCGGCCAGCATGGCATCGATAAACGTATCCCGGGCAGCCACCATCCAGGGTTTCCGCCAGATCAGGTAGGCCACCGAAGGGCACTCGTTACCCATTACCGGGCGCAGGGCCGCAAACGAAGCCCCGATTTGCCGGGCCAGTGCCTCGGCCTCGGCCTCCCGATGCACCAGCCCCCCTACCTCACGAATCATCATGAGGGCATCGGTCAGGGTTTTTACATTGGTGATATGAACAGGGGCAATACGCTGTAACGCCTGTACGTCTGCCTCGGTATTCTCTTCATAATTGGCCAGAATCAGCGTTGGCTGCAACGCCGCAACCGCGCTGATTTTCACCTGCTTGGTACCACCAATTACTGGCTTACCAGCCACTTTATCGGCCGGACGCACGCAGAATTTGGTCCGGCCCACTACTTCATCATCCAGGCCAAGATCAAAAAGCAGCTCGGTCAGGGAAGGCACTAAAGAGACGATTCGGTGAGTTGACATGTCAGCGATAGGTGGTGCAGAAAACCAGTTGCCAAGTTAAGGAATTTGAGTAAATCAGGTCAGTATAAGCCGTTTGACGTATAGGGTAAGGTCAGCTTCGTTTGCGGCTGCCCGGCAGAAAAGGCGATCCTCTTTTTCGACAGAATTTAACGTAGCTTCATATACTTTTTGCCAGTGCATGGTCGACAGAATCAGGGTCATGGTCGACAGAATCATTGTTTTTCACTCACCCCCACGCAACGTGTGCTTACTAAATCAGTTCTTTACGCCATGAAACTATATCACTTCGCCTTACTCGCCGCCGGGTTGCTCCTGACCGAGACAACGTTGGCCCAAACCACGGCTCCATCGTCGGGTACGATCGCCTACGAAACCATGCGCCGGACCGACCTGTCGAACTTGCGCGTTAACATCAACGGGCAGGAAGTCAGACCGGGTGGCACCCTACCCGATGGGCGTACCTTCAATGTTCCGGAGACCATGGAAGGCGTTGAAAGTTTTCGTTTCGGGGGTCAATGGGCCATGCGTGAGCCAATGGATCGCCGGAATATGATGCAGATGCGCATGCAGCGGGGAGCAGGCGGCGGAGCAGGGCCAGGTGGCGGTGATGTTACCGTTGGCGGCGGCGGTCAGCAGGCCCCTTCGTCCGACCAGATGCGGCGCAATATGGACCGGATGCGGAACATGCGATTCCCGATCGAGGAAACGATGCACACCAATCTGGCTACGGGCAAGGCCTACACGATCACTGCGCTCAGCGTCGACTCGACCCGCAAAGAATACTACCAGTCTGAACAGCCCGTTTCCCGACCCGCCGACTGGGAGGTAACCGGTAAGACAAAGAAGATTCTGGGTTATACCTGCCTGAAAGCTACCTGTACGGTAAAAGACCAGCCGTGTACCGTATGGTTTACCACCGATCTGCCGTTTACCTTCTCACCCGCTCCCAATTTCACACCCGATAAAGGCGTAGTCTTGCTGATCGAAAGCGACGACCTGCTGTACCGGGCCACCAAAATCAGTGCGGGCTCGGTTGAGGAAGCCAGTTTGAAACCCAATCCGTCGGCAAAGGCCGTTACCAAAGAAGAGCTTGCCGAGGTGCGCCGGAAAGCAATGGCTACCTTCCGGCAACAGAGTGGTATGCAATTCCAGCAACGAAATTAAGCACTGACCTGTGTCGATACCTGGCTGACACCGCACTCCGTAGCGGAGACACGCGTCAGCCAGGCATCGGCATACGGCACAGTAATCAACTGTATTTCAGTCCAAATTTCCCCCGCCACCTCCCCTCCGTACGCCATGCTACGCTCTCTACTGCTTCTTTTTTGCCTGATTCCAATAAGCCTGTTCGCCCAGCGCAGTAACGCACGAGTTGGGGTTATCAAAGGATTGGTGATTGATTCGACCAGCCAAAAGGCACTGCTGGAAGCCAACGTATCGTTGCTGAACGGGCGTGATTCGTCGTTCGTCCAGGTGCAGTCGACGGGGGGAGAAGGCGACTTTACCTTGACAGGCATTGCGCCGGGTACGTACCAGGTGCTGGTTTCGTTTGTGGGCTATCAGAGTAAAAACCTTCGCGTTACCATCACGCCCGAACGGCCGGAGGTGGTGCTGGGTACGATACTCATTCAGCCGAAAACCCAGAACCTGGGCGAAGTTGTCATCGTTCAGGAACGACCACCGGTGAGTGTAAAAGGCGACACGGTGGAGTTCAACGCCAGTTCGTTCAAGACGCAGCCTAACGCGCAGGTTGAAGACCTGATCAAAAAGCTACCCGGCATGGAAGTGGACCGCGACGGGAACGTGAAAGCGCAGGGGCAGGATGTAAAGCGGGTGTTTGTAGACGGTAAACCATTTTTTGGGAATGACCCCAAAATGGCCACCCGCAACCTGCCCGCCGATATGATTGAACGGGTGCAGGTCTTCGACCGCCAGTCTGACCAGTCCCAGTTTTCGGGGGTCGATGATGGGGAACGCGACCGCACCATCAACCTGGTCACCAAGCGCGACCGGCGACGGGGCGTGTTTGGTCAGGAAGCATTCGGTTACGGAACCGACGACCGCTACCAGGGGCGAATCAGCGTAAACCGCTTCAACAACGGGCAGCAGCTATCGGCCATCGGGCAGCTAAACAACATCAACCAGCAGGGCTTCACCGGCGAAGGCCTGGGCGGCGGAGGAGGCGGAGGAGGCCAGGGAGGCGGCGGAAACAGAGGCGGTGGCGGTACCCCTACCGGGCAAACCCAGGGGAGTGGCCTGGCGGGTCCAACCGGCATTACACGGGCAGGGGCGGCGGGCCTGAACTTCTCCGATGCGCTGGGCTCGAAAATCGACCTGAGCAGCAGCTACTTCTTCAATCAGACCAATGCCCTGAACCAGCAGACCAGCCGCCGCGAAACCTCATTACCCGCCACAACACCCGGAGCCGAGCGTGTTCAGAACTTTACAGATCGCAGCAACGGCAGTATGTCGCTGTATAACTCGCACCGGTTCAATGTGCAATTCAACTACCGCCTCGACTCGATGAACTCGATCCGGGTAATCCCCAATTTTACCTATTCACTGAATCAGAGCAACACAAACAGCAACTCGCGCACGGTAGACGGCCTGAACCAACCCCTGAATAGCAGCACAAGCCTCTATAACAGCGACGGCACATCGTTGTCGGGCAGCAACACCCTGCTCTGGATGCACAAGTTCAAGCGGCGGGGGCGTACCTTCTCGGTCAATCTGCTTACATCAGTCAACGATAACACGACCAATAGCCTGAACCAGTCGCAGAACCAGTTTTTCCGCTCGGTCAGCACAAGACCGGGAAGCAGTACATCCACCGACCCCGGCAGCGGCACGGTGACGGGAACGAGACAGCGGTACAGGCGTATTTGCCACCACCATAAATCAGTTAAACCGGCAGTTGACCAACGCCCTGACCAATAACCTGACGCTATCGTATACAGAACCGTTGTCACTGGCAAAAACCCTGGAGTTCCGCTATAATTTGAGCATGTCGAACAACGAATCGGACCGCGCCACGAACGATTTCAATGTAGAAACCGGCCAGTACGACCGGGTAAACGTGTTGTTAAGCAACAAGTTCAACAACACATTCATAACAAACCGGCTGGGTACGTCATATCAGTACCGTCGGGTGAAGTACCAGTATACGCTGGGTTTCGACATGCAGAACGCCAGCCTACAGTCTGATAACCTATCGCGCAGCACAACTATCGACAAGAACTTTCAGAACATCTTGCCCAATGCCCGTTTCCAGTACACCCTGGGTCGTAACCGTAACTTCACCGCCGACTACCGGACGCGGGTTAACGCCCCGTCGGTTACGCAATTACAGCCGGTCATTGACAACAGCAACCCGTTGTATATCCGGTCTGGAAACCCCAATCTGCGGCCTGAATACACGCACTCGCTAAACCTCAACTACCGTAGCTTCGACGCACTACGTTCAAGAGCTTTAACGCGGTCGGTGGGCCTCACCAACAGCTATAACCGCATTGTCAACGCGACAACCATTACCCCGGCAGGTGCTCAGACAAGCCAGCCCATCAACGCTAATGGCTATTATTCGCTGTTTGCCTTTACCAGCTTTGGCAAACCCCTGACCTGGGGAGCACAGAAGGTGAATCTGAACTGGACCAGTAACGTAAACGGGTCGCGGGGCCTCAGCTTCGTCAACGATCAGCAGAACGAGTCGGTGAACCTGAACATCGGGCAGGGGCTGAGCCTGAACACGAACCTGAACGAAAAGACCGATTTGAACCTATCGGGCAACGTAACCTACTCCATTGCCACCTATTCCATTCAGCCCCAGCAGAACACCCGTTACCTGACCAACACGGCAAACCTGCGGGCATTTCACCGGTTCGGCAACCGCTTTTTCGTGCAAACCGATGTGTATTACAATGCCAACTCGGGCCGGGCGGCGGGCTACAACCAGCAGTTTACGCTGCTCAACGCCAGCGTGGGGCAGTTCCTCTTCAAACAGAAGCAGGGCGAGTGGCGGCTATCGGGCTATGATCTGCTGAATCAGAACCGAAGCATCACCCGCAACACGTCTGAGACCTACATTGAAGATACGCAAAGCCTGGTGCTGCGCCGGTACTTCATGCTCACCTTTAGCTACTCGATCCGTTACTTCGCGGCTATGCGCCCGACGCCCTAGCTTATGGACCACGCTACGTAACATACCCTCAGGTTTTGCAACAATCGGCGGCTCTTCCTGTTCGGTTCCTGATGCCCGGCTGCCTACTCAACCAGCCGACGTTATTCCGACTATGTCTGTTACACTTCCGACTCTATCGGACCAGTTATCAGCAACTACGCGTTTATTTACCGGTTGCCCACCGACCGCTTCCCGACGGGTGTCGGTAGTAGTTCCGGTCCGCAATGAAGCACAGGGGATTATACAGACCCTCCATGCGTTGCGCTATCAGCTCACCCTCAGCGGCAAGCGCCTCGACCCGGCCTTGTACGAGGTGCTGGTGCTGACGAACAACTGCACCGACAATTCCTACGAACAGGTACGTTGGTATAAGCGGCAGCACCCCTCCTTTGCCTTATGCGTTGCCGACATTACGTTGCCCCCCGACGAGGCGCACATTGGCACCGTTCGCCGTTTGTTGATGGACGAAGCCTGTCGGCGATTACAGGAATCGGGGCACCCTCAGGGCATTATAGCGTCGACCGACGGCGATACGCTGGTTGACCCCTACTGGATCAGCCAGATCCTGCGCGAAATAGATGCGGGTAATGATGCTGTCGGCGGTCGAATCCTGACTTCCCCCGATCCGGGCCCGGCCCGTCTCCCCCACCTCCGCGATGCCCTGTACCGCCATTTGCTGGCTCAGGCCGAATCGGTCGTTGACCCATGCCCTCACGATCCCTGGCCGCGCCATCACCAGCATTTTGGGGCAAGTTTAGCCGTTACCTGCCAGGCATATCTGGATGCAGGCAGGTTGCCGGTTGTTCGTTATCTGGAAGATGATGCGTTTGTCAGAGCTCTGGAACGGATCGACGCCCGGGTGCGTAAAAGCCCGGCCGTGCGGGTGTATACATCGGGGCGCCTGCAGGGGCGGGTAGAAGTGGGCCTGTCGTGGCAGCTACAGCAGTGGGCTAATCAAAGCCGGGCCGGTTCTTTCCAGGAAGTTGAAGACCCGATGATATCAATTTCCCGATTTCGGCTTCGGCGCGATCTGCGGGTAACGTGGGCACAGCGGCACATGCCCGGTAACTTGACCCGGCTCGCGCCGCTGGCCCGGCAGTTGGCTGTCTCTACCGGATGGCTAATGAGCCAGTTGACCCTTTGCGCCTATTTTGGGCAGTGCTGGGAAGCGGTTGACGCGCAGTTTCAGGCAACGCTGCAGACTACGGAGTCGGCTGGCATTGCTATTACCGAAGCAACGGCCTGGCTGCGCACCTGGCTGGTGAGTCAGGGGGTAGACCAGGTGAGCGAACACTGGTCCGGGTAGGGCAACCAACGTCCGTTGTTATGCCCGCTCGAACAGGTCGAGGCGGTATTTCTCTTCGCGCTTCCCGTGCAGATGACGAAGTGGCTGACCATCGCCCGTTCGCTTCATAAACGCGTCGTGCACTTCATCACCCGTGAGCGGATAATCGGGTACGGGGGGCGTCCAGTGAACCAGCAGCAGATGCCCACCTGTCTCCAGATGGTCGATCATTAGTTGTTGAGCCTTCTCCAGATCGCTCATTGACCAATAATAGCCCACTTCCGACACGAGGATCAGGTCGAACTGTTCATCCGGAAAATCGGCGGGAATGACCCGGTTCTCAATCCGTACCTGGGGCGAACCCGCCAGTCGTTGCCGGGCCTGCCGCAGGGCTACCTCACTGACGTCGACCGCCAGTAAGTGTCGGCAACGGCTGGCCAGTTGCTGGGTGAGTACGCCAATTGAGCAGCCAATCTCGAAGCCTGACTCGTAGAGTTGCCGGGGCAGGGCCGCGATGGTTGCCGCATACTTATCATGTTCATAGGGGCTGGTCGTAAACTGCCAGGGGTCTTGATTTGCCCCGTATACGTCATCGAAATACTGGGGGGGCAGGGTATTTTTGGGGTCGTTCATGCCGATAGAGGCTTTTCAAGAAAGAGTTCGTAAGGGGCATTGAAATGGCGCAACAGCTCAGGAGACAGATAAAACGCCGTAGGGTCATCGTCGATCATCCGGGTCACCTGCGACCGGTGGGCCGCAATAGCCCGTTTTTTCTTTTCTGTCACCGGGCTAATGTCTACGCTCAGCGCCAGCCGTTCGTTGGCGCGCGGCAAATCTTCCGGACGCCCCAACTCCCATAGCCAGATCAGGTATTCCAACACATGGAGCGGCTCTGGTAGCCGGTTCAATACGGCCTGCAACAGCTGGTAGGTGGCCCGGTGGTCGGGGTGCGGATCACGTTCGAAAGGCACCAGCACCGTGCGGGGATCTACGGCCTGTACTATAGCCAGCAACCGGTCGACAGCCTCAGCAAAACCGGTGGTATTAGCCGTCTGGCATGTGCCGGTCGGGCAGGCGCAGGAAGGTAGTGTCGGTGGCAGAAACACCCAGTTCACGCAGGGCTTCCAGCGCTTCGGCTTCGCGCAGGTCACGCAGACGCTCAGCGGGGTACGATGGCGAGTGGGGGTGCGACTGGGTGCCATCGGTAATAAACACAACGTGTACGGTAAAGCCCGCCCGGCGCAGCAGGGCCAGGGTACCGCCACAACCCAGCGATTCGTCGTCGGGATGCGGCGCCAGCACCAGCGTCCGACCCAGCGAGCGCGCATCGATCGGCGCGGGCACCTCGCCTAGTACACTCGCCAGGCTTGGCGGTAAGGTACAGATGCCATACTGCTGTGGCGGGCTATCAAATCCAGAGTTCATGGGTAATGGCTTGTTGCTGGCTGACGTACTGCCCGATATCGGTCAGCGTGGCATCGGGCGCGGGTTGACGGAGGTACATAGTCAGGTCGCGGTGAATTCGTTCAAAAGGCAGTGGGCGTAGTAAACCCCGCGCTCCCACCGACCGTTCGGCCAGTTGCATTATATCGAGGCAAATGGCTTCAATGGCCGTGCGGGTCATGTTGGCATACGCCACTAGTTTCGTTGCCAGCCCGGCAGCCACATCGGGTTTGCCGACTCCGGCGGCCAGCCAGGTATCGTTATAGGTACCGGCCTGCGCCAGCCATAAATTCCCCGACTCGACCCGAATGGCCATCTCGGCCAGCCGCATCTTCTGGAAGGGGTCATCCGTGCGCCCCATCGACTGGAGCAGTTCGCGCGTGGCGTCGAGCAGCGCTTCGGCCCCACCCAGCTGAACGGCGGCAAACCGGATGGCCCCACCGCTGAAGTACGGCTGGCGAAAATAATCGCCGGGCTTACCCAACAGGTCATCGTCGGTCAGGATGATTCCCGTAAAATCTATCTTGAAACTGGCCGACGCCCGCATTCCCAGTGGCGTCCAGAACCGGTCATCTATGGTGACTTCATCCACGGCGGCACTGGGCAAAATACACATCTGCCAGCCGCGTGGCTGCCCGTCGACCATCAGCTCGCCGGTAATCAGGGGCCGGTCGATCCAGCCCGCGCCTGAGCAGAAGGTTTTGCAGCCTTCGAGTCTGTAGCGACCATTACCCAGCGCATGAATACGCACCCCATCGCCCGCCTGCGTATTCCAGACGCTAAACAACGAGTGCCGCCGCAGTACATCAGTGAACCACCGTTCCTGCTGTTGCGCCGTGCCATATACCTGCGCCAGCAGCAGCGCGTTGATATGCCCTTCGTACACCCGCCCAACGGCCAGGTTAGCGGCCCCTACCCGCTTTAATAACGTGAGTAGTTCGGGCGTGTTTGCTCCCCGCCCGTCGAGCGGTTGATCGGTTAACGTAACGGCCAGCAGACCCATGTTGCCCAATTCCAGAAACGCCTGTTCAGGAAACTGGCCTTCTTCGTCGGTCTCCGGTGCCAGCCTGGCAATGAGTTGAAGCACTTGCGTAAGCGCATCGGGATGATCCTGCCAGTGGGTATACAAAGTGGATTGATCTGTGAGCATCTCGGTGGTGTTCGTATGGCTAGGCAACTCCCTGTTAAAACCAACTGCTTAAAATCAGATTAAACGGGAAGGATGGTATCTGAACAGTGAATGTAAGCACAGCCGATTGCCTTCGCTGGCAAGCAGCCTAAACGCTTATCTTTGCCGCCTCACACTAACGCTGTAGTCTATTGCACCCAGTCTCTAAGTTCATTCCCGTGCGCGTTCGATTTGTAGTTGGTTTTCTTATCGCGGTGCCAGTCGCTCTCTGGTTGTGGGTACTGGTTCGATATGCCGCTAACGTGCCCTCTAATGACGACTACGCGCTGCTGGAGTTTATTGACCGCTGGCACGACCCGACCCAGTCGTGGGCAGCGCGGTTCGCCGATTTAATTGCCCTGCACAATACCCACCGCATTATCTACGACCGGCTGATTAGCCTGGGGAGTTATTACCTGACCGGTCAACTCAATTTCCTGCTCCTGATCTGGCTGGGCAACCTGGCCCTGGGGGGCATTTGCTGGCAGTTGTGGCGCGGCTTCAGGCAGTTGGGGCAGCCCATCTGGTATTTTCTGCCCATTCCCTACTGGCTTTTTAGTCTGCAATCGCACGAGAACATGTTCTGGGCTATGGCATCCCTCCAGAACTTCACGGTGATCTGGTTTGTGCTGGAAGCCCTGCATCAGCTGCACCGCCGGGTGCCCCTCATCTGGCCACTCCTGCTGAGTGTTGCGGCCACGTTAACCAGCGGGAATGGCATCCTTGCTTTTCTGGTGGGCACCCTGCTGCTGGTCAGCCAGCAACGCCGCGACAGGAGCCTGCTGGTTTGGGGCATCAGCACCGCACTTGCCCTGGGGTTGATGTTAGGGCTATCGTCAGTACACCACGATCGTACGCCGTTTCTTGGCTGGCTGCCCAACGCCTGTCTGGCCCTGGGCGGTGCCTTCACCAACGAGGTCAATACGGGCTTACCACTGGCGGGTGGTGCCCTTTTAGCCGCTGCTATGCTGATCGCCATCGGATGCTGGGTGCTTACATTCGGCAACATTGGGCAACGCCTGCGCCAGCTCCCTATGTCGGCCGAGTGGCTGGCCTTTGGTCTGTTTACGCTAACAACGGCCCTGCTGCTGGCCATGCATCGCCTGCCCGACGAACTACTTCGGGAGCGCTACAAAGTGTATGCGCATCTGATGTTGGGCCTGGTTTATCTGCTGGTGCTGGCCACAGTGAGCGGCCGCCTGCGGGTAGTGTGGGCGGCGGGCGTTACGCTGGGGGCTATCCTCATGAACGTAAGCGCGTTTCACGCCTGTTTACCCCGGATTATAGTAGGTTTTCAACAGCGTCAGGCCGATGCGTTCAATTTTCAGGCCAACCAGTCTACGCTCTCTATTCCATACACCCGCCAGCCAACCGACAGTTTACTAGCCAGGGTTCATCGGCAGGGCGTTTACCGCTTTCCCGAAACGCTTGAACCGCCCGCAAGCTGGGTTGCCGTGCCATCAACTGATTCATTGAGAATAAGCAGTTTTCAGGATGACCTGGTCCGCAACTCCGCCCTGGGCGAGCACCCCTGCTATATGAAAGCGGATAATGAACACATCACCTTTCACCTAGCTGATGGCACCGATCACGGGAATTTCCTGGTGGCCGAGTCTGAAGACCACCATTCGTATCTCTTTCCGGGGTCGCCAGCGAAAGGGAGCTTTCGGGATTTTATCATGGGTAAGGGACCCTTCAAACCTGGCTTTTCGGCCCTGTTCCTTTCCAGTCGCCTGCTGCCGGGCAACTACCGGGTCAGATTACTACGAATAGCCAACGACAGGTATCAACTGATGGGCGCTGGCCAACCTTTAGAGATCCGTTCAGTATATTAACCAGTTCGTTGGTCATTGTTTATGACAATATACCTGGGTTTGTAGTTGACGTGTTCATAGCCAACCCCAACTTAGTATCATGAGCCTTACATCCAGCCTGAAATCGATTATCAAAAAGGCAATTCAACCTGCCCCTAAAATCGTTCGCGAATTCGATCCAAAAACGCTGCCCTGGATCGACCGGCCTGGTGCCGACATCGATGGTTTTGTGAAACAGTTCGCCAGCAGTCATACAGGACTATCCTACGATATGGATGAAAAACTGCGGTTTTGGCAGAAAAACGGCTACGTAGTGCTTGAAAAAGCCATTGCGCCCGAATGGGCCGATCAACTCTGGCGGGAAACCGAAGAGCTTATTGCCGATAATGAGCAGTACAGGCTCAACGTCCGGGTCGACCTGCCCGAGTATCAGCAGGCTCCGGTCCAGGAAGCCCGCGCCCTGCCAAAATCGGTGCTGAATGGTACATTCATCAAGTTCATGGATTTCCACAACTCATCCATCATGGGCAAGAAGATCATGCTGCACCGCAACATTGTCACGTTTCTTGAAGCTGTGTTTGGCGAACGGGTAGTGGCTATGCAAAGCCTGCTGTTCAAATTCGGGAGTCAGCAGGCCACCCACCAGGATTTCGCCTACGTGGTTTCCGAAATTCCCAGCCACCTGGCCGCCGCCTGGATTGCGCTCGAAGACGTTCACATCGATGCCGGCCCGCTGTACTACTATCCCGGTTCGCACAAGATCAAAAAATTTGATTTCGGCAATGGCATCTTCTTCAATGGCGAGTCGACGTACAACCCCGATGATTTTGCCCGTTACCTCGACAAGACCTGCCAGGACGCAGGCATGGAGCGGAAAGTGCTGCTGATTAAGAAGGGCGACGTGCTGATCTGGCACGCCTCACTGGCCCATGGCGGCGACCCGATCCGCAACGCCGACCTGACCCGCAAGTCGTACGTCTGCCATTATTCTTCGTTCAGCGCCTACAAGCATCACCGGCTTAGCGCTACCGACGAACCGCAACGCTACTCGCTCAACGGAGCCGACGTATTCCTGAACCCGTCACTTCCCGATCAGGAAGATATTTTCCGGGCGGGCGAAAACATGTAGTATACCTGTTCAACGGCAGTGACGCCTCGTTTCGCTACATGGCCTGCTCATTCTGGCCCAACACCCTTGGCCCCACCGTATTGATACCCGATACGTAGACCTCGCCGGTGATGCCCACCGACAGGAACGCCTGCTGCATCGCCTGCCCTACGCGCTGGGCCGTTTCAACGTCGCGGCTCAGGGCAAACATCGACGGACCAGAGCCGGAAATGCTGCATCCCAGTGCGCCATTGTCGAGGGCCGCCTGCTTTACCTCGTTAAATTCAGGAATCAGGATAGACCGTACCGGCTCGATGATCACGTCGACCATCGAACGGCCAATGAGGTCATAATCGGGTTTGGTAAGGCCCGCGATCAGGCCCGCTACGTTACCCATCTGGATGATCGCATTCTTCAGCGACACTTCATTTTTCAGGATAAAGCGCGCATCTT
Source organism: uncultured Cytophagales bacterium (assembly GCA_963750355.1). Classification (GTDB taxonomy): domain Bacteria; phylum Bacteroidota; class Bacteroidia; order Cytophagales; family Spirosomataceae; genus Fibrella. The sequence continues at coordinate 59,924 of CAVVQL010000024.1, forward strand.
TAGTGTTTACCTCCACATCAGGGTGAACGATGGTAGCAAATAAACTGGCGGGCGTGTCGATCCGAATTACGTCGAGGGGCGAGTAGCTGCGAACGACCACAAAGCCGCCCAGTAGCGACGGCCCTACATTGTCGGCATGGGCCGAGCCACAGGCAATGCGCTCACCTTCCATAGCGAACGGCAGGAGTTCGATGGTGGTCAACGGGCGATTAAGCAACTCGTTGGCGGCAAACACACCGGCCACCGCACTGGCTGCGCTGGAGCCAAGGCCGCTGCCAAGGGGCATGTGCTTGGTCAGCACCATCTCGAAACCAACGTCGGTGCGGCCAATTTTTTGAAGAAATACCTGAATGGCAATACCCGCCGTGTTGCGAGCTGCTTCGCGGGGCAACCGACCTTCATCGCCGATGATATCCAGGATACGAACGCCGGGCTGATCGGAGAAGCGAAGCCACACCTCATCGCCGGGCTGGTCGACGGCAAAGCCAAATATATCGAAACCACAGGCCACGTTGGCAACCGTAGCGGGGGCAAATACGCGTATTTCGTTCACGGAAAGAGAGACTTGAGGCTGCAAGTTAAGTGTTGTAGTCTGGAAAGTCGAAAATGTCTTACGCACGAGTAGCCCCCCGCCCTAAAGGGAGCCCGCACGAGCAGCGGGCTCCCTTTAGGGCGGGGGGCTACGCCTATGACTTTCCAGACTTGATCAGTTCTTACCAGAACCGAATGTACAAGGCGGAGATGATCAACAGGATGATCACGATCATCATGGTGTTAACGGGTGCCACTTTGAACATCGACGAATCGATTTCCAGTCCTTTAGGATTAATCTTCGGTCCAGCCAGGCTGATCAGTACCATGGCCAGCACCGTAAATACAAACGACCAACCCATACAGATCAGGAATGGAATTTCCATGTTGCCTGAATCGCTGTTCAAGAAGGCCGTGTACAGAATTGTTTCATTGCCAAACAGGCTTGGCGCGTAGTTGTTGAAGAGCACGGCCAGGGCAAAGCCGAGCAGTATGCCCACGATAGCGGCCAGGCCGGTGGTACGCTTCCAGAAGAAACCCAGGATGAAGATCGCGAAAATACCGGGGCTAACGTACCCCGTGTATTTCTGGATAAAGGTGAATCCACCTTCGCCGCCAATACCAAGCGCATCGCTCCAGGCGAAAGCGATGGAGATAATCATGGCCGTAACAATGGTGATCCGGCCAACCCAGACAAGCTTTTTCTCACTAGCCTGCTTATCAACATACTTGTGGAAAATATCGAGGGTAAAAATGGTTGAAATGGAGTTGGCTTTACCCGCCAGTGAGGCCACGATAGCGGCCGTCAGAGCGGCTACCGATAATCCTTTCAGACCATTGGGCAGGAACGTCAGTACGGCCGAGTAGGCATTGTCGGCCATCACTTTACCGTTGGTAACCATCTCTGTCTGCAAGCCACCATTTTTGTGAATCACGTAGGCGGCAATACCGGGCACCATCACCACCAGCGGCATGAACAGCTTCAGGAGGGCGGCAAACAGAATACCCGTACGGGCTGTTTTCAGATCGGCCCCCAGTGCGCGCTGGGTGATATACTGGTTACAACCCCAATAGTTCAGGTTCACGATCCACTGACCAGCCAGATACATGGAAATGCCCGGCAGGGTGAGGTACTTGTTCACGTCGATCTGCGACGTATTCGGACCGGGTTTCTCAAAAATCATGTGAAAGTGGTCATCGGCATTAGCCATCATGGCACCGAACCCATCGATGGCCCCCTGGCCAACGCCTAATACCTCCGACACTTTAGTCAGCGCCAGGTAGGTAGTTACCAAGCCCCCAATGATGAGCACAAGCACCTGAATTACGTCGGTGTAGCCAATTACTTTCATACCGCCCAGCGTAATGACGATGGAAAAAATACTCAGGCAAATGATAATGGTATGGAACATGTCGGCACCAACCAGGTTGGATAACGCCAGGGCACCCAGAAACAAAATGGAGGTCAGGTTGACAAACACGTACAGAAACAGCCAGAAAATAGCCATAATCAGGCTGACCGTGTCGTTGTAGCGCGTGCTGAGAAACTGCGGCATGGTGAAGATGTGATTCTTCAGGTAGATCGGGATGAACCACACCGCCACAATGATGAGGGCAATCGCCGCCAGCCATTCGTAAGCCGCAATGGCGACACCCAGCGTAAACCCACTTCCCGACATGCCAATGAACTGCTCAGCAGAAATGTTCGAGGCAATCAACGAGGCCCCGATTGCCCACCAGGTCAACGATCCTTCGGCCAGAAAAAAGCTTTTAGTATCTTGGTTATCAGTCTTCTTCTGGTTGTAAATCCAATACCCATAGGCTGATACACCGATGAAATAGAGCAGGAAAACAATGTAATCAGTTGTTACAAGTTGATTCATGGAACGGGAAATTCGGGCGTTTATAGTATAGTAAGTAGAATAAGCAGGGTCAAAAATAAGCGAATAGGTGAGATAACCCCTGTTTATTATGTTCCCCTTTATGCACTATTCTACCAATTAAAGTCAAAACTACCTCAGATTATCCCCATTTGTCAGTCGATTGGCTGGTCAGACCTCTGTTTAGCCATATTTCCTAAACCTCTCTATGTACTTGCAGGTTAATGCCAAACGGCTTTGTGAGGCCACCCTTCAGGAAGGCCTTTTGCCGACCGCAGTGAATTAGTCATCCAACGGTATGAATCTTCTCGAATTAGCACAGGACCCGGTTAAGGTGGCAAAGGCCGCTAAACTCGTTTATGTGACCGACATCATGCCCGGCATTACGCGCCAGGCAAAAGGGGACCACTACGAATACAGCGACCCCAAAGGGGCACTTGTCGAAGACGAAGCGACGCTGGAACGGATTCGCCGGATGGCCCTCCCCCCCGCCTATCAGCAGGTCTGGATCTGCCCTAAACCAAACGGACACTTACAGGCCACGGGCATCGACGCAAAGGGACGCAAGCAGTACCGCTACCATGCCAACTGGAACGCCATTCGGAGCGAAACCAAGTTTTACCGCATGATCGCTTTCGGTGAAAAGCTGCCCCTGCTGCGCGAACGCATTCATAAAGACCTGGAACGCCGCCAACTGGATCACGACAAAGTGATTGCCATTGCCCTAAGCGTAATGGAGCAAACGCTGATTCGGGTGGGGAACGCGGCGTATGAGAAAGAGTACGGCTCGTATGGCCTCACCACCCTGAAAGACAAACACGTAAAGGCCAGCGACAAAGAGGTACGCTTCAGCTTCAAGGGCAAGAAAGGGATTTACCACGACATCACCCTGCGTGACAGGCGACTGGCCAAACTGGTAAAAGCCTGCCGCGATATTCCCGGTAAAGAGCTGTTTCAGTACCTCGACGACGATGGCAACCGCCACAGTATCGACTCGGGCATGGTGAATATGTACCTGCAGGAGACTATGGGCGACGAATTTTCGGCCAAAGATTTCCGCACCTGGGCCGGTACCACCAACGCCCTGCGCCTACTCGTTGAGATGGAACCCTGCAAAACAGATAAAGACGCCAAAAAGAATGTCAATACCGTGCTCGACGAAGTGGCGCATCGGCTGGGAAACACCCGCACAGTCTGCCGGAAACACTACGTACACCCCCAGATTCTGGAAGCTTACGAATGCCAGGACCTTAACCCGTACATTCAGAAGCGCAACCGTTTCCGCCAGACCAACCCCCACGGCCTCGACGGCGTAGAAAAGCTACTCCTGACCTTTCTACACGACCAGGTGAAGTAGGTAATTGGTTGATTGGTTGATTGGGTAATTGGTAGCGCTGCTTAAGTAGGGAACCTAAGCAGCGCTACCAATTACCCAATCAACCAATTACCTAAACTATTACCTTGCGCCCAGGAATACCTGACTAATGCTGCTGCTCAGTCGGAGGAGTTCGATCTCGGCGGCTTTAGCGTTGAACTCGGCGTCGAAGAGGCGGGCCTGGGCGGCTACGGAGCTACGCTGTACATCCCGAAACTCCACGGGTGTTGAGTTACCTACCCGGTAGCGATCATAGGCAATGTCGATGTTTTCGAGGGCGATTTTATAATTCTCCACCTCAACATTCAATAACGCCATGCTGTTCTGGTACTGCGTCCACGCCTGAGCCACTGCCTGGTCGAGCACTACTTTCTGATTGGCCTGCTGGTATTCGGCAACCAGCGCATTGGCCCTGGCATTCGATTCAACCCGACGGATGTTGCCCCCATTGAAAATAGGAATGGCTGCCTGTACCGAGTACGTCAGGCCCCGGTTACGGCCCTGCGCTACACCGAAGCCCCCCTCATTGTTGATAAACGTGAAGTTGTAGCCCGTTTGTAAGTTTATCGTCGGCTGCCGCTGTGCCCTGGCCAGGCGAATGCCAATATCGGCCACCCGCCGGTTTAGGGCCGCACTCACCAGCAGCGGATTGTTGCTCAGCATCTGCTGGCGAATCTGCTCCAGGTTCAGGGTCGGATTGACCAGGATCGTGTCACGCACGGCAAAATCAGTGAGCGGATCACGCACCAGCAAGGTATTGAGCAGCACCTTGGCCGACCGTAAGTTTTGTTCCTGCGTGAGCAGCGTTACGCTGTCGGCGTTGTAATCGACCTGAGCGGTGAGGTAGTCCACCTTCGACCGGGTTCCTACTTCATAATTCACTTTTGCCAGTTCGCGGCGGTCGCGGGAAATGTCGAGCCCCTGCCGGAAAGACAGGAGTTGCTGTAGCTGACGAACCACGTCATAATAGGCCGTGGCTACGTTGGCGATGGTCTGCTCTACACTGGCCCGGGTATTCACTTCGCTGATGCGGACCAGCTCGCCGAACCGTTCGTAGGTAGCGAAATTGGCAAAGCCGTTAAATATCGTCCAGTTCATATTTACACCCGCCTGCGTGGTTCGGTTGAAGATTCCGTTCAGTACCTGGGGAGGGCGAATGTTGTCGACGAAGGTCTGGTTGATGGTCTGGTTGCTGCCGTTGGTATTCACGTTGCCCGTAATGAGCGGGTAGAAGCCGGCATTGGCTGGCATTCGTTCGTTGCGGGCAATCTGCTCCTGCGTCTGCAGCCCTTTGATCTGGTAGTTCTGCGCCAATGCCGTGGCAATAGCATCGGCCAACATGAGTTGCTCGCCCTGCTGCTGGATGTACGCATTTTGCATGGCCCGCTGAACCGGATTTTGAAACGGCTTCTTCTGAGCAATGGACGCAGTAATGAGACAGGAAAAGAAGAGAGCAAGTAAAAGGCGCATCGAGCGGTACTGGTTAAATTGAGACGTGGTCATTATCAGTAAATAGTCGTTTATTGGGTGCCAACGACCCCATCAGTTCGTGTCATTCGTTGTACGTACTAGAAGATCCTTAGTGATGGGAAGCCTTATTGGCGTGCGGCTTACTGACAAATTTCTAAACAGAAAGGTAAAAGTAGAGCAAAAAGCATTGTATGGTCCTGTTTCGGGCATTGGCTTACATACCTGAAACTGGTAAGTTTGTCCAGTCTGTTCGTCAACCTGCCATGCATAAAACCCCTTACTACCTCTACCTGGTTGCTGCCCTCCTGCTGGCGGCCTGTTCAACCCGCCGCTCTGTCGACTTCATTTTCACGAATGCGACCGTCTATACCGTCGATTCGTCGTTTACCGTCACCCAGGCATTTGTTGTCGATAAAGGTAAATTTGTTGCCACTGGCTCCACCGCTGACCTCCTCGATCAGTACCGTTCCGACAGCATTATCGATTTAAAGGGGCAACCCGTTTATCCGGGTTTCTACGACCCGCACGCCCACTTTCTGGGCCTCGGCCAGATGCTGACTCAGGCCGACCTCGTTGGGGCCACGTCGTACCAGGATGTGATTGACCGGCTGAAGGCTTATCAGGCCAAGCACCCGGAAGTACTCTGGCTTATTGGGCGCGGCTGGGATCAGAACGATTGGCCAAAAAGCGATTCACCGGTACGGGGCTTCCCCACCAACAAGCTGCTCAACGAGGCCTTTCCGAACATACCGGTGGCCCTGACCCGCATTGATGGGCACGCGCTGCTGGTTAATGACAAGGCCCTGAAGCTAGCCCGGGTCACTGGCTCCACCGCTATGCCCGGCGGTGAAGTGGTGCTGGCCGGTGCCCAACCATCGGGCGTGCTTGTCGACAATGCCATGCAGGTAGTTCGCCGGGTTATTCCGCAACCCGACGAGGCCGCCAAAACCGCTATGTTGCAGGCCGCCGAGAAAGTGTGCCTCGAACTGGGCCTCACTACCGTTTCTGATGCCGGCCTGAACCGCCCTGATATTGAGCTGGTCGATCGGCTCCATCAGGCCAAAAAACTCAAAATTCGCGACTACGCCATGATCAGCCTCGGCGAGTCGAACCTGGAGTACTACCTCAAACACGGTCCCTACCAAACCGACCGCCTCACGGTGAAGTCGTTCAAACTGTATGCCGACGGGGCGTTGGGTTCGCGCGGTGCCTGCCTGCGCAAACCCTACGCCGACCGGCCCGAGACTATTGGTTTCCTGCTGCTCAGCCCTGCCGAACTGGACCGGGTCACGAAACTGATCGCCAACAGCGGTTTTCAGGCCAATACGCACTGCATTGGCGATTCGGCCAACCACCTGATGCTGGACCTGTATGGAACGTACCTGAAAACGAAGAACAACCGGCGCTGGCGTATTGAACACGCGCAGGTGGTTTCGCCCGAAGATGTCTGGAAATTCGGCCGATATTCCATTATTCCGTCAGTCCAGCCCACCCACGCCACGTCCGACATGTACTGGGCAGCTGACCGGTTGGGGCCTATTCGGGTGAAAGGGGCCTATGCGTTCAATGACTTAATGAAACAGAATGCAGCATCCACTGGGGCAGCATCCACTGGGGCAGCATCCACTGGGGGACTCATCACCTTTGGCAGTGACTTCCCCGTCGAGATGGTCAACCCGCTGTTTGGCTTTCACGCCGCTGTAGCCCGGCAGGATGCCAACAACTTTCCGAAGGGAGGCTACCAGCCCGAAAACGCCGTATCGCGTAAGGCCGCCCTGATGGCTATGACCCGCTGGGCGGCTTATGCCTGTTTTGAAGACAGCCTACGCGGCAGCATTGCTCCCGGCAAACAGGCAGATTTCGTTGTTCTGGACAACGATATCATGACCGCTCCCAATGAGAAGCTACGGAGCGTAAAAGTCCGTCAGACCTGGATTGGTGGCGAGCGGCTATTCACCGCCCCAAAGCCATGACCACCGCTTCGGACAATCCTCATGACCGGTATTTCAAGGAGACGTTCTCCCGGCTCGATATCCTGACCGATTTCCTGAATGTATACCTTCCCAGACCGCTCCTTGACCAGCTCGATACCTCGTCGCTTGTGCGCGAGTTTGACACCTACACCGACGAGGGCCTGAGTGAGCACTTCGCCGACCTGGTTTTCACGGCTACTCTGGGCAATACTCAGGTTCGGATCGCGATTTTACTTGAGCACAAAAGCTATACGGAGCCTTACATTCATTTCCAGTTGAATCGCTACATGCTCAATGCATGGGACGATCGGCTTGCTCAGAAGAAAGCCTTGTTGCCTATAATCCCGATCGTTGTTTACCATGGCAGGCGACAGTGGAAGAAACGCGAAGTGGCTACTTATTTTGGCCAGCTCTCCGACACAGTATTGCCCTATCTGCCCAATTTTGATTACGTATTGATTGATCTTTCGACTGTGATTGATCGCCTGCCCGGTTTCCAGTCAGATTACGCCCGCTTGACCGCCGTTCTGTTGCAAACCAGTCGGGAAAGGCGAAAACTGGAAAAGTCGCTTCTCGTCCTTGCCGACAGTATCAACCGGCTATTGAGCACTGAACAGGGCGAACAGTTTTTCCGAACCTCGCTCATTTATCTAAGCTGGGTTACAGCCTTGACAAAGCTCGAAATCGTGACTATTTTTAGAGATGTTTCCAAACAAGCCGAGAACTACAACATGTCACTATACGAACAACTCATTCAGGAAGGTGTAGAGAAGGGTCTTAAGCAAGGCCTTGAACAAGGCCTTGAGCAAGGCATCGAGCAAGGCATCGATCAGGCAAACCGGAAAGCCATCAAAGCCATGCTGAAGCTGAACATGGATGTTCAGCTTATTGCTACAGCCCTGGAATTGACAATTGAGCAGACCCAGGCCTACATTGGGCAGCTTGAATCCAGGTAAATGTCGCTGTTTTTTGCTAATTCATGGCAACAACCCGGCCCAACCCGTCGGGTTGTTTTGTTGCCTCGGTCACCATAGCCTGCGCTTGCCTGAGCGCCTCGGCATAGGGCTGGTACAAGTGGCGGCCTGGTGCTTGGCCCAGTTGCAGGTCAACGCCAGGCGGAGCGGCATCCCATAACCCAGCCCGGTGCCAGGGAGTGAGGTGGTCCCAGTCGGGGCGGTCGATGATCGGATACAGGCAAACACCATCCAGCTGAACCCCGGCCTGACGGGCTTTTATGCACTCGCGGGCAACCATCTGAATCCATGCGGGCCGGTCGATGCCGGGGTGACTGGTTTCGCTGAGCACAATAGGCTTCCGGTAACGCCGGTAGACCTCCAGAAAAAGCTGATGCAACGGCCGGAAACGTGGATCACGCCGTTCATTCCCCCAGGGCAAAAACTCGAACGTGGGATACACCCACTGGTTGTTATAATAAAAATTCACGCCCACGATATCGACCATGTCGGGTCGGCCACCCAGTTCGGGGTGCAGGCGGCCAAGCAGCATATCAACGGCCTGGTACTGATTATCATGGGCATTCCTGGCGTCGGTCAGTTCTTTGCGGCTCGCGTTGAAGGGTGGCACCATGTTCACCAGCGGTTCGGTAGTCATGATCACTATGGTCGGGTCTACTTCCCGCATGGCCGTGATCCCTTCCAGATAGGCGCGAATCAGCCCCATCTTGACCTCGAACCCCTGTTTGGTACAATAAGGCGAGGTGCCGCGTACATCGCCCCCCAGCCACGAAATAAAACTGACTTCGTTGATGGGCGTTACAATCAGCGGCCCGTCGGGGAATACCTCCCGGTAGATGGGTACGAAGGCGCGACAAACGGCCGCAAACCGGCGGGCAAACATGGGGTGCAGGGGCGTCAGATCATCGGGGTAGCCAAAATGGCAAATGTCCCAGATCTGCTGAATGCCCAGTGCCTTGCCGCGCTGCAACATGTGCCGCACCACCGTCCAGTCATAGACATAGGCCCGTTTTTCCACAAAGCTCCAGCGAATTCCTTCGCGAACGGTACGGATGTTCAGCCGGGAAATGTCGCGGTAATCGTCGTCGAGGTGATCGAGGTGGCCCGTCAGCGTCAGAAAGTCAACGCGGTTTCCGAAGGCATTTTGCTGGTCGGTACACTCATAACCAGCCCACCAGAAGGTATTGAAGCGACTTGTTTTTGGTGAAATGCCGGCGGTTTTTATAGGTATCGTATTCATGCATCTGTAGGAAGCCCCAGGCAAAATTACCCGTTATACCCGATCAGTTACTTAAAATGAGCGAACGGTATGTAACTGACCATGCTAAACGGTATAGTCCAATTCTGTCATCGCTACAGAATATACTGGCTCAGGTCGCGGTTTTTCACCAAACCGGCCAGTCGCTCCTGTACCAGTTCTCTGGTCACCTCCACGGTCGACCCGGCCGGTATGTCGTCAGGAATATCGAACATAAACTCGTTGAGCAACTGACTCAGCACCGTTTGCAGGCGGCGCGCCCCAATGTTTTCCACTTCGGCATTGACTTCGAAGGCAATCCGGGCCATCTCCCGCATCGACTCGTCGGTGAAGCGTAGGGTGACGCCCTCTGCCGCCAACATGGCTTCGTATTGCTTGGTCAGCGCGTTTTTCGGCTCACGCAGGATCTGGTAAAAGTCGTCTTCCGACAGGCTCTGCAACTCGACCCGGATAGGAAAACGGCCCTGCAATTCAGGAATCAGGTCTGATGGTTTGGCTACGTGAAAGGCCCCCGCCGCGACAAACAGGATATGGTCGGTTTGCACAACGCCATATTTGGTGTTTACCGACGAACCCTCCACAATGGGCAGCAGGTCGCGCTGTACGCCTTCGCGGCTAACATCGGGCCCGCCCGAACCACCCGACCGGCTGGCGGCGATCTTGTCGATTTCGTCGATGAAGATAATGCCCGTGTTCTGCGCCTTATGGATGGCCTCTTCCTTCACCTCGTCCATGTCGATAAGCTTGGCGGCTTCTTCGTCGAGCATGATCTTGCGGGCTTCGGCGATGGTCACTTTGCGTTTTTTGCCCTTTTTGGGCATCATACCGCCAATCATCTCCTGAATGTTCATCATCGACAACTCATCGATAGAGCCACCCATAACCCCAATGTTGGGCGTTGAATGCTGTTGCACGTCGATGTCTATTTTGCGATCATCCAGTTCGCCTAACTGTATTTTTTTGCGGAAACGCTCCCGGGTCCGTTCGTTTAGCTCGGCATCCGTATCAGGCATACCATCGCTGTTCTGGTCGGTTTTTTCGTTGTTGAGGCCCAGATGAATCGCCCCGGTCGCCCCTTTAACGGGCGGAATCAGGATATCGAGAATCAGGTCTTCGACAAGTTGCTGGGCACGAACCTGTACGGCTGCTTTTTTGGCGGTCCGCACCATGTTCACCGCCTGCTCCACCAGGTCGCGCACCATGCTTTCAACGTCGCGGCCAACGTACCCAACCTCGGTAAACTTCGAGGCTTCGACCTTCACGAAAGGCGCGTCGGCTAGTTTAGCCAGGCGGCGGGCAATCTCGGTTTTGCCCACGCCCGTGGCGCCAATCATCAGAATATTGTTGGGGGTAATCTCGCCTTGCATATCGGCCGGGGCATTCATGCGTCTCCAGCGGTTGCGCAGGGCAATGGCCACGTTGCGCTTGGCTTCATGCTGGCCGATAATATATTGATTCAACTCGGCAACGATTTGCCGGGGTGTTAGATCACGAATGAGTTCAGACATGGGGAATAAAGGGCGGCAAGTAAAGAGCGGGGATGCGGGTTTATGTATAGTTCGTATTAAAATAACGCAGGAACCGGCAAATGGTGCACTAAACGAAAACATTCACTGATTGGGCGCTGGTTAGTAGGTACTGGGTAATTGGTTGCCAGCGTTGCTACCGGCAAAGTGGAGAACCGACCCCCAATCACTTAACCACTAATAACCTTATGTGTTATCATACCGCTTTAGTAGCCGACGCCCCGGCGCTTGAGGCACGGTTCGGTGCCGTTATGCCCGCTTCGGTTGGTTTCACGCCCGCCTACCACATCAACGCGTATGCTTTTCCGCCCTACCCGATGCTCACCCATCAGGCGCCGGGGCAGTTTAAAGCAATCCGCTGGGGCCTTATTCCCCACTGGGTTAAATCGAAAGCCGACGCCGATAAACTACGGGCGCAGACGATCAACGCCCGGTCGGAAACGATTTACGACAAACCGGCTTACCGACAGGCCGCCAAACGGGCGCAACGGTGCCTTATTCCCGTCACTGGCTTTTTCGAGTGGCATACCGACGAGCGCAAACAGAAATACCCCTTTTATCTCTCCACCAATCAGGCCATCACGAGCATAGCGGGCCTGTGGGACGAATGGTCCGACCCGGAAACGGGCGAAGTACTAACGACCTTCTCGCTCCTAACAACCGAGGCCAATCCCCTGCTGGCCGTAGTTCATAATGAGAAAAAACGCATGCCCTGTGTGCTTACACCCGACGCAGAACAGGCCTGGCTGCATGACGACCTGACCGAGCGGGACGCCCTGGCTCTGCTGACAACGGCGTACCCGGCCAATCAGATGCACAGTTACCCGATCAGCAAACGAATCACGTCCCGAACCGAAGAGTCTAACGTGCCGGAGGTACTGGCCCCGTTTACCTACCCCGAATTAACGGGAAAAATGGATTTAGTCGCCTGAACAGACCGTTTCTGCATCACCAGCGCCATTTTGCGCAGGGTAGAGCATGTGTCGACTTACCTGTTTGTCGGCACAAACCCGGTTTACCTTTGCAGTTTACTTCTTTATCGCGCAACGCATGAGCCGTTTTCACATCTATCTGGTTATGTGACTAACCGTCTATTGTCTGTTGTCGACAATACAACCAATTTTCATGAAAAAGAGAATACTCCCTGCTCTGCTCGGCGTTTGTTTGATTACACTTCACCTACAACATGCCCACGCGCAGACAACCACTTTACCAGGTGCTGGTCAGCAGCAGCCCGCGTCCACAACGCCCGCCAGTGGCACAGTAGCTCCATCAGCACCGGTGGCAGCTGACCCTGCCGTGATTGGCCTTCCGGCGGCGGCAGCACCCATATCCGGCCTACCAAAGGCCGACACATCAATAGTTGACAGCACGCGGCAACGGTCGGTCAGGTCGACACCCACTAGCAGCAACTCGCAGGCATCTCCAACAAGTCCGGTTAGTGGCACAGGTTCGCCCGCCGTTGGCATGCCAGCGACAGGTACCCCGGCCCCAAGGGGCGGCATGCGTCCTGCTGACGGAACCAGAACCGGGTTGCCCGATCGCGGAAATGCGGGCGTAGGCAACGGTCAGTCACCACTGCCCACCACCGCCCAACCTACTGCGGGTCCAGAAGATGCCCCACGGGGAAATGGTAAGGTTACGGGCATCATCATCGACTCGCTGACCAACAAGCCCGTCGAGTTTGCTTCGGTGGCGCTGATTAACATAGAAACAAACAGACCGGTCGACGGGGCGGTTTGCGACGTCAACGGGCGATTTACCATGAACCGGGTTGTGGCGGGTACGTTCCGGCTGCTGGTTTCCTTCGTGGGCTACCGCAACCAGGTGGTGCCCCGCGTAACGATTGCCGGCCGTGGGGCCGACGTGAATCTGGGGTCTATTTTGCTGGCTCCCGAAGTGCGCAACCTGAAAGAAGTTGTGGTTATGGGACAGGCAGCGATGGTTGAAGAGAAAGTTGACCGCCTGGTGTACAACGCCGACAAAGACCTGACCTCGAAAGGCGGCGACGCAACCGACGTGATGCGGAAGGTACCGTTGCTCTCCGTCGATCTGGACGGGAACGTGAGCCTGCGGGGTAGCAGCAACGTGCGGGTTCTGATCAACAACAAGCCCAGTACCATTGTGGCCAGCAGCGTAGCCGACGCCCTGAAGCAGATTCCGGCCGATCAGATTCAAACGGTAGAAGTGATTACGAGCCCTTCGGCCAAGTATGACGCAGAAGGATCGGCGGGTATCATCAACATCATTACCAAGAAGAATACGCTGCGGGGTGCCACGCTGAACCTGGATACGGGTGTAGGTAACCGGGGGGCTAACCTGGGCTTGCGGGGCAACCTGCGTACCGGCAAAATGGGCTTTACGCTTAGCGGTTATGGTCGGGCTATGTACAATATTAAAGGCAGCTTTGAAAACCGACAGACAGCAGGCACCACCCTGACCACCCAAACCGCCAACACACACAGCCAGAATGCATTTGGTCAATACCAATTAGGCTGGGATTACGATATCAACAAGACAACGGCCATCACAGCCAGTGTTCGTTACGGCGTCCGAAACCAGTTGAACATGCAGGACAAGCTGACTACGACGACGTACCTGCCAACCACCACAACGGTGGGTGTGCGTGACGTGGATGTAAAAGACCTGTCGGGTACGGTAGATGTGAACGTCGATTTCACCAAGACATACAAGCCCCAGCAGGAACTGAGCGTGCTGACGCTCTTCAGCCGGAACAACCGGACCAATAACTTCACGGCCAACATTTTCGATAGCCCTTCGGCCCTGAGCATTCTCAGCCGGGAGCGCAACGATAACACCAGCCGTAACCAGGAGTCGACGTTTCAGGTCGATTACCAGACGCCCATTCAAAAGAACCAGCTCCTGGAAGTGGGCGGTAAGGGAATTATACGGCAGGTAAACAGCGACTATGCCTACCTGATAGCGTCGGGTGACAACGGTGGCTTCAGCAACAACCCGAAACGCCAGCCCAACGGCCTCGATTATGACCAGAATGTAACGGCGGGTTACCTCTCGTACACGTATAGCAGCAAAAGCAAGGTAACCGTAAAGGCCGGAGCACGCTACGAGTATACGTTTATCAATGCCCGGTTCAGAACGGCTACCGGCGACGCCCTAACCTCGCAGGTCGCCAACATCCCGAACTACGGCAACCTGGTGCCCAGCATTAATATTTCGAAGAGCCTCCAGAGTGGTAAGACCATAAAACTGGCCTATAATCGTCGACTACAACGGCCCGGCATTCAGTTTTTGAACCCGAACGTGAATGCGGCCAACCCGCAGAATATTGTGGTAGGCAACCCGTTGTTGAGTCCCGAACTGACCGACAATTTCGAGTTCAGCACCAGCACCACCATCAAGTCAGTGTACATCAATACGTCGTTGTTTGCCCGGTTCACCAACAACTCCATCGAGAGTGTACGCGATACGATTTTGCAGCCATTCGGCGACCCCACTAACCCGGTACTACAGCGCGTATTGCAGACGACGTACCAGAACATCGGCCAGCAAAATTCATACGGCATCAACCTGTTTGGTAATGCTACCCTGTTCTCGAAACTACAGCTTGGGGGGGGTGGCGATGTCTACTACGCTACGCTGGCCAACAACAGCAACAACGCTGCACTACAGGCCCGCAATGCCGGATTTGTGGTGTCGGGACGAATTTTTGCCAGTTTACTGCTTAAAAATAACTGGGGGGTTCAGGCCAACCTGTTTGCCCGTGGACGGCAGCTTCAGCTTCAGGGCTACCAGGGTGGTTTTATGTTCTACAGCTTCGGCGTCAGGAAAGACTTTAACGAGAAGCGGGGCAGTTTCGGTCTGGCCGGCGAAAACGTATTCAATCACCCCTTCACGGTGCGGTCAGAATCGAATTCGTCTGTTTTCTCGCAGACCAGCATTCAGAACCTGTTCAATGCTGGTATTCGCGTCAACTTCAGCTATCGCTTTGGTAAGCTGACTTTCGATGAAGGAGGAAGACGTAAAAAATCGGTCAATAACGATGACATAAAAGAAGGTGGCGGTGGCGACAACGCTAACGGAGGTCAGCAGCAACCAGCTACCCCGGCCCCGGCTGCGCCGGCAAGCGGTGGTGGTCGCAGACCGAGGTAGGGTATTGAAGTTCAAAGTCCAAGGTTCAAAGAGCTTCGCTTATTGCAAACAGCTGATAAGCGAAGCTCTTTGAACCTTGGACTTTGAACTTCAATACCTTACCCCACGGGGAGCAGCAACCTGATGGTTGTGCCCGTACCCACAACCGATTCCGCCGAAATCTGTCCGTTATGGCGTTCCACAATCTTCTTCGCCATCGCCAGGCCCATCCCGATTCCGGGGGTGCGGGGGTTTAGCTTTTTCAGGATTCGGAAAACGTCCTCGCGCTGCCGGTTGTCGAACCCGATTCCGTTATCCGTGATAATGATCCGGGCATAATCTACATAGTTGTATTTGTCGGGTGTGGTCTGAAAACTGTTATGACCCACCACCGAACCGCTAATGTGAACAACTGCCTGCTGCTCCGATTTCCGGAATTTTACGGCGTTATCGATCAGAAACCTGAACAGGCTCATCAGTTCTGTTTTACTGCCCATTACCGTGGGCAGCGTTTTCAGATCGAACAACACGTTCGGCGATTCATACTCCCGGCTGACGGTTTCCACAATGGCATCCAGATTAACCGGGGCTGTTTGGGCCAGTTGGGTGTTCTGGTTAAAATATAACTGGAGATCCTTGATTACTAACCGGAGGCGGGCGCTGGCTTTCTTAATCCCAACCAATGCCATTCTGTTGACGCCGGGCTGATTGCCTGGCTCCTCGTTTTCAAGCAGATCGGCAAAAACCATGATTTTACGCAGGGGCTCCTGAAGGTCGTGGCTAACGATTTTACCAAACTGTTCCAGTTCCTCACTTCGCTGTCGTAGCTGATTAACCTTCCGGTCCAGCTCAACCTGATGCTGCTCTAGCTCGCGCTGCACCGCCAGCAGCTTCTCATTCCGTAGAAGTGCGTGCTCGGCTGCCTTTTTAGCGGCCAGCAGGTCCTGTTCGTATTGGCGACGCTGATCGACGGGGATAAACGCAAAGTAGGTGTACTGCTCTCCGTTTTCTTCCTGCCGAACGGCGTTGGTCAGGATCGGAATGGGAAGCCGTTGCCGGGACTGTAGATTCAGGTACAGTTCGCTGGCGGCATTGCGGAGTACAATGAGCGGGTAGAGGTGGGTCTGAAAATAGATCCGGCTGGCCATGGTCAGCAAGGTATCCACACGTTTTCCGATCAGCTCCTCTGCTTCGTAGCCCAGCAACGTACAGGCATACGGATTAATCGACACAATGGCGCTGTCGGCAGTCAACACCATGACCCCACAGGGTAGTAAAGCCGTAGTAGCCTGCATCGTGGCGATAGTCTGGCCAGTTAGTTTGCGTTAAGCAGATACTGCCTGATGGCCTCGACGGTCTCGCGGGGGGCGCTCAGGTGCGGACAGTGGCCGGTAGCCGGAATGACGTGCAGACTACTGTTGGGGGTATGCTTTGCCACGTAATCGCCCACCTCAACCGGGGCAATAATGTCTTCGCGCGACTGAATAATTAGCGAGGGAACCGGCATTTTAGGCAGATCAGCGCGGTTATCGCCGTAAAACGTTACCCTGGCAAAATGCATCGCTACGTCCAGATCGGTTGAGCAGAATTTAGTAGTCAGCTCATCGCCCAGTTCTGGCCGGTCGGCGTTGGCCATAATCACCGGACCGAATGAGGTGGCCCAGTCAGAGAAATTACCGTCCATCATCGTGAGCAGCCCCTCGATGTCTTCGCGCTCGAAACCACCGTAATACCCTTCATCGTTGATGTAGCGGGGCGACGGCCCAACCATTACCAGCCGCTCAAACCGGTCGGGCTCCTGAATGCAGGCCAGCATACCAATCATGCTGCTGACCGAATGGCCCACCAGAATAACATGTTGCAGATCCAGGTCGTGGCAGATGTCCAGAATATCCTGGGCGTAACCGTGCAAACTGGCATAACGCTCCTGGTTATACGCATCCAGGCAAGCCCGCCCATGACCAATATAATCGAACAGGATTACCCGGTAATCAGCCTCAAAAGCCGGGACCATATAGCGCCACATGGTCTGGTCGCAACCAAAACCGTGGGCAAACACAATCGGCTGTGTGCCCTTCCCTGTGGTGGTCACGTTATAACGGTGTGTAATCGATTCGTTCATAGTATAAGCATATACGCTGGTAAGGTACTAGCTTTTGGCGAGTCGGCTATGGCTAAGACTACACAAAGACCCTCAGTATCAGGGCCATGTTTGGCTCCACGGATTAAGAGGGGCGTCATGTAGTGGGTAACAGCATAAGGGTAGCAGCCCCCTCATCTACTAATTACACCACTCAGTCGGCCCACTCCTGCGCGGTATTTCCCTACACTTCTTATCCGCCGGACGGATAAACAACCAACAGGTGGCAGCAACAACAACCTGGCAACGGCCTTACCCAACCGGAATAAATGCACCGTTTTACAGGCCAAAGGTAGCCAGTGTTCTGTATTTGATGCCATTGGGTAGTATCTTGTTTGCCAGATAACAGAATCGACCCCACTATTATGAAACAGCGTCAGTCGCTCAACGGCATGAAGCAAAGCCAAGGCAAAGCGTCAGCCAACTTCTCCTTTACCGACTACCAGACCGATAATTTCTTCGACGAAATGTTTGGTGCCAATGGGAAGGTCCGTCATGGGTACGCTCCCTTTCGCAAGCGCGTGGAGCAACTGACCAGCCGCGACATGGTGAGCCGACAGCAGGCTGCCGAACGGGCGCTGATGAGTATGGGCATCACCTTCAACGTGTATTCGGAGGGCGAAGGCACCGAACGCATCATGCCCATCGACATTATTCCGCGCATCATCGAAGCTGCCGAGTGGGATCAGATGGAAAAAGGCCTCATTCAGCGCATTAAAGCCCTGAATCTGTTTATCCACGACATCTACAACGAGCAGCGCGTGCTGAACGACGGCGTAATACCCCGAGAGTTGATCGAATCGAGTAAGTGTTTTCTGGAACCCTGCCTGGGGGTACGTCCGCCCAAAGACATCTGGTGCCACATTACCGGTACCGACCTGATCCGGGGCGACGATGGTGAGTTTATGGTGCTGGAAGATAACCTGCGTTGCCCCTCAGGGGTGTCGTACATGCTCGAAAACCGGGAGCTAACCAAGCAAACCTTCCCTGAGGTGCTGGCCAATACCGGCGTGCGGCCCGTGTCTGATTACCCCACGCGGCTGTTGCAGATGCTTCAGCACATTGCCGACCGTCCCAACCCAACGGTGGTGGTGCTCACGCCGGGCGTGTATAACTCCGCCTATTTCGAGCATTCGTACCTGGCGCAGCAGATGGGCGTTGAGCTGGTCGATGCGCGGGATTTGGTGGTGTCGGGGGGGTATGTGAAGATGCGCACTACCAAAGGCTTTCAGATTGTCGACGTGATCTACCGCCGCATCGACGATACCTTCCTCGACCCGAAAACCTTCAACCCCGACTCGCTGATTGGCGTACCGGGCATTTTCGAGGTATTCAAAAAAGGGCGGGTGGCGCTGGCCAATGCCCCCGGCACCGGCGTGGCCGACGATAAGGTAGTGTATGCCTATGTACCGCGCCTCATCGAGTATTACCTGGGCGAGAAACCACTGATCCAGAACGTGCGGACGTATATCTGCGGCGAAGACGACGACCGGCAGTATGTGCTGGATAACATTGCCGATCTGGTAGTGAAAGAAGCCAACGAAGCGGGCGGCTACGGGATGCTGATTGGCCCCAAGGCGACCAAAAAAGACCACGACCTGTTCCGCAAAAAGATTCAGGAAAACCCACGTAATTACATCGCCCAGCCAACCATCTCGCTCTCGCGGGTACCGTGCCTGATCGACGGGCAGGCTGAGGGGCGGCACGTTGACCTGCGCCCGTATATTCTCTACGGCGATCAGATCAACGTTATTCCCGGTGGCCTCACCCGGGTGGCCTTACGCAAAGGGTCGCTGGTGGTCAATTCGTCGCAGGGCGGGGGCGGTAAAGATACCTGGGTGCTGTATTGAGCGGACCGGACTGGGCAACCTGATACAAAAGCGAATTCGAGGAGTAAGCTGGTTTCAGGTACGCCATTGTTCTGTATCTTGCCGACAGCAGCTGGGGGAATGTTCCTTTTTCGCTATAAAATATCCGTGAACGGCTATAACTTTTCACAGAAATCGCTCTTTAACATATTGGCAATCAGGTATGTCACCACTTGCGCCCTCAGAGTCGCACTTCCAGAATAACAAGGATTAAGACCTCATTTGAGTCCTTAAATAAGGTAATGACTTTCACGTCGAGGTAAGACCATACTCAGAGTCGCACTTCCAGAATAACAAGGATTAAGACCAACATGTCTGGTGTAGATTCATTCTCTACTCAGAGTCGCACTTCCAGAATAACAAGGATTAAGACCTTAACTCAGAATCGCCAGTTCATCTATTTCTCAGAGTCGCACTTCCAGAATAACAAGGATTAAGACACATATTGTTATGAGTTCTTATATACATCATTATCTTGATTCATTCTCAGAGTCGCACTTCCAGAATAACAAGGATTAAGACAATCCCTCAGAGTCGCACTTCCTAGATAACAAGGATTAAGATAATAAGGACTGAGACTTAACAACTTCATTGACAGTACTCAGAGTCGCACTTCCAGAATAACAAGGATTAAGACCCTATATGAGGGTGTTTGCATTCACTCAGAGTCGCACTTCCAGAATAACAAGGATTAAGACATTTCCAGCTCAGAGTCGCACTATCAGACTTTCCTCAGAGTCGCACTTCCAGAATAACAAGGATTAAGACAGTGGTTAGAATTCATGCTGGATGCACTTGTCTGATCTAGGTCCAAGTACTCAGAGTCGCACTTCCAGAATAACAAGGATTAAGACTTCCAGAATAACTAGCACTAGACGATTCGTGGATTGCATTAGTACTGGATCACGGCAACTCTAACGTAGTTCCTCAGAGTCGCACTTCCAGAATAACAAGGATTAAGACAATGGTCGTCTTTAGCCATCTCAGAGTCGCACTTCCAGAATAACAAGGATTAAGACTCCTGTTCAGAGGTACTTGATACCATCTGTATTCTCAGAGTCGCACTTCCAGAATAACAAGGATTAAGACTTTCAAACCGTTATTCAAACGAACTAACTCACCTATCTCAGAGTCGCACTTCCAGAATAACAAGGATTAAGACCATCCTGAACAGTCTTTTCGTCATCACCAGATACATCTCAGAGTCGCACTTCCAGAATAACAAGGATTGAGCCTGACGGGCAGGGTGGCAACGCTAACTAAGTTTGCCTGACGACTCCCTGCGGCACCTTCTAGAAAGACAAATTACGAAAAGTAGTTACCGCCATTTGTTGCTTTATTTGGGAGGTGTTCGGGTCACGCCATGAAACCGTTGTTTCGCTGCAATTCGTTTGCAGTGAACATACGGTACTTTGGGCCATAGATCGCTGCGCCAAATCTGCTATCCGCCTTTCATGAAACGTATTCGTTACCTAACCGTGCGCTTCGACGCCGACATTCAGCACGTTGAGATTCCCGCCTTTCGGGGTGCAATAATTCATAAAACGGGCTTCGACTACCCCACGTTTCACAACCACGAAGCCGACGGACAGGTCATCTACCGCTACCCCGTTATCCAGTACAAACGCATTGGCCGCAACCCGGCCCTGATCTGCATCGACGAAGGCACCGACGATATTCAGCAGTTCTTTCAGCAACGTTCCTGGGACATCCACCTCGGCGACCGCCCCATTACGCTGACCGTTAAAGACCTGCGGCTGCATCAGTACACCCTGCAAGCCTGGGAACATACCTTTCAGTTTCGACTGCACGACTGGCTGGCCCTCAACGATGCCAATTATGCCCGTTACCAGCATACCCCCGATGAAGTTGACCGGCTCGAACTGCTCGAACGCATTCTGACGGGCAACATCCTGAGCATGGCCAAAGGCCTCGGCTGGCATATCGACCGGCCGGTACGCGTTCGTATTCACCACTGCTCGCCCCTGCGGTGGCTGCGTTTCAAAGGGCAGCTCCTCGCCAGCTTCGACCTCGACTTTTCCACTAACGTGTTCCTCCCCGACTGGATCGGCCTGGGCAAAGGGGTCAGCATCGGTTTCGGGGTAGTCACCCGCGAGCGACCCGAAAAGAGAGCAGAACAAGCCACTGCCATTCAGCCCACCACTCAACCAGCAATCACCCCCCCACAAAATGACGAATACTGAACCCCGCGATTTAGTCTACCTGGCGGGATTGCTGCATGACGAGCGGGTATTGAATCAGTTGGCAAAAAGGCCAGCATTGCTTAGTCGGCTTGGTTTAATAATACAGGCAAATAATGCCGGAATTCTGATTGACGAAGCAAATCATGTCACATTGACAACCCTGCTTGACTACGCTAAACGACTGGCTCTCCATATTGACAAAGCAGACGATGCACTGACTGTTGTATCGAATCAACGACTTACGTCTATTCTGACGACCGTTTTGCTACCACAACCTGCTAAAGATGGAAAAGAAGTAGGAAAATCAGCCGAAACTAAAAAGGCATTTGCCGGGCGCAAAATGGCACTGGATCGCCAATCTATAGCCTTGCACGATATAGGTTCAGAACCTGATAATGAGTTTGACACCTTATGGCAAACGTTTGGTAACGAGTTAGATAGCTTACCAACTGGCTCAGTCGTGCGTTCTCTGACTCTCTGCTTCAGTTGCTACGCCAGTATGCATGGTGTGTGCCAACTTCGGCCAAACGCCCTGAAATCAGTCTATTTCATCACCTAAAAACCACGGCAGCCCTGGCTCATTGCCTTTATCAGGGGGAACCTACTAAACCGTATACGTTTGATGAAGCATCATTGCAAGATGGGTTTCCGTTGCAACTGCTATGCGTCGATTTATCGGGTATTCAGACGTTCATATATAGCATAGCTTCTAAGTATGCGGCCAAGAGCTTACGGGGCCGTTCGTTTTCGTTACAGGTTTTACTGGATGGTATAGCCCGCCAGTTGATAGACGCGACCAAAACAACGCCGGGCCATGTTGTATATAGCAGTGGCGGTAAGTTTTTTATGTTGTTGCCCATAACGAAGTAATCGACAAAGCGGTTGAGCAAGTAAAACAGGCTGTTGAAAAAGCCGTCTGGCAGGCGTTTAACGGCAGTCTGTATGTTTGTTTTGGCCGTATTCCATTCCGGTATAATCTAGGTCAGTCTGAAAAGCCAGTTACTACAGAAAGACGGTGAAACCCATGAACTTGGCCACCTCTGGAAGGCCGTTGCCCAAGATAAAGCCACCGGGCCAAAAAGCAGCGTAAGAATAGTGCTATGCTGGCTGACCCTGACAGTTTGCTTTTCTCTTTCAGCGAAGTGGGTTAGGCGGCAAAACAAAGCAATGTGCCGTGACCGGCATTGAAGGTGAAGCGTAAAATGGAAAACGTCGTAATCAAACAAGAAGACAGTGATCTACTGGTATTAGAGTCTGTAGACAGGCAAATTAAAATTGGCGAGGCCCTGCTCGGGGATCGGTATAAAGTGGCCGGATGGTTATTTTCGGTTAATGAATGGTACGCCTTCATTCGACTTGCTCAAAGTTCACTACCTGCCTTCAACCCTTCCCAAGGGGGTAGAGGTGTTACAAACGCTTCAACCCAATGACACCGTACTTTTTTGCCGAAGCCCACAAGCACCCTGAAATTCGTCGTTTGGCTTCCGCTTCTTTGGCGTCAGGTGGCGATCTGCCACAAACTTCATGGCCGCCAGAAGAATTTTGAAGAACTGGCAGGAATAGTCCGCCGGATCCTGACGACGAAAAAAGTGCCAT
>CAVVQL010000025.1:0-274505 GCA_963750355.1 uncultured Cytophagales bacterium
TGGGACTGAAAAAGCACAACAGCAAAAATACGCCGCCTTAGCACGGCAGGGCATTGCCAACGCGGTCAACCCACAGTCGCCCGATTTCATGAACTTTACCAGGGGTGGACAACCACTGGTCGATGCCGCCTTTCTGGCGCATGGTCTGTTGCGGGCACCCACTCAGCTCTGGCAGCAACTGGATAAAGAAACGCAGGCACGCCTGGTTACGGCCCTAAAAGCGAGCCGGGCCATTAAGCCGGGTTACAACAACTGGCTGCTGTTCAGCGCCATGGTCGAAGCGGCGTTGCTAACGTTTACGGGCGAAGGCGACGAGTTGCGGATGGATTACGCTATTAAGCAGCACGAAACCTGGTATAAGGGCGACGGCGCGTATGGCGATGGCCCCGATTTTCACTGGGATTATTACAACAGCTACGTGATTCAGCCGATGTTGCTGGATGTGGTGCAAACGCTGGTTAGGGCCAAAAAAGCAGATCAGGCCCTGCTCGACACGATTCAGACCCGTGCCCAGCGGTACGCCCAGATTCAGGAGCGGTTGATAGGCCCCGACGGGTCATTCGCCGCCTCGGGCGCTCGCTGGCGTATCGCTGCGGGGCGTTTCAGTTGCTGGCGCAGATGGCGTTACAAAAGCAGGTACCAGCCGAACTACCAGCCGGTCAGGTGCGGAATGCGCTCACCTCTCCACCGAACAATGGAGCACCCGGCACATTCGACGCCAAAGGGTGGCTGCAAATCGGACTGTGCGGCCATCAACCAGGCATTGGTGAAACCTATATCTCGACGGGCAGTTTGTATCTGTGTTCGGAAGCGTTTCTGCCGCTGGGCCTTGCGGCGACGATCCGTTCTGGACGGCTCCTGCTGAAGACTGGACGGCCAAAAAGAATCTGGTCGGGTCAGGATGTTAAAGTCGATCATGCAATTAAGGGCTAGACTCTACGAGCGGTATTCGACGCGCACACTGGCCTAAATCAGCGGGTGAACAACAACTGCCACTGGCTCGTTGACAGGACGTTAGCCGTTGAAATTTTTCAATTAATGCCTACCTTTGATTCAGCAATAGCTGAACGCTTTCTATGAACCAGCAACCAACACTGACCGCCCAGGAAATCAACCCCTTAGCTTCGCTCGAAGAATGGGAGGATGACCTGTTGGCCCGCTACCCTGAACCGGCCGGCACCGAACCGGAACATAAGGCTAAAGAGGACTTCCGAATTACGAAGCCCCAGCCCGCGACAGCGTGCGAGTTTTACCGCCTTAACCAAAGTACCAGACCTACGACTTCGTACAACAGAAGCGGGCTGAGTTCCTGGCGTTCAAAAAGAAAGAAATGTCGGTCTGGGGAGCCATGGAGTTCCTGAACACGCTGGTCGACGATTCGGACCCCGATATTGAGCTGGATCAGCTTCAGCACCTGCTTCAGACCGCCGAGGCCATTCGCGCCGATGGTCACCCCGACTGGTTTGTCCTGACGGGTTTCCTGCACGACATGGGTAAGGTGCTTTGCCTGTTCGGCGAACCGCAATGGGCCGTTGTGGGTGATACCTTCCCGGTTGGTTGCCAGCATTCGGACAAGATCGTCTATCCGGAATTCTTCGCCGTAACCCTGATAGCAAGAACGAGCAGTTTAACACGAAATACGGTGTTTATAGCCATCAGTGCGGTCTGGACAACGTGACCATGTCGTGGGGGCATGACGAATACCTCTACCAGATCACCAAAGATTACCTGCCCGAACCAGCGCTGTACATGATCCGGTACCACTCGTTTTACAGCCAGCACCGCGAAAAGGCGTACGATCACCTGCTCAACGACCACGACCGCGCCATGTTCAAGTGGGTCGACAAGTTCAACCCGTACGATCTGTATTCAAAGAGCCCAAAAACGCCCGTTGTCAGCGAGCTTCGCCCCTACTACGAAGATCTGATTGCCAAGTATTTACCAGAAACGGTGCGGTTGTAGCGCTAACACGTAAGCGTCCTTCTTAACCCTTGGCCGACAAACGGCTGGCTATGTCCTTCTTTATTATATCGAAGGGCATAGCCAGCCGTTTTTTAGTTAGAATTCTCTGGTAATTTGGTGATTGGGTAAGTGGTTAATTGGTAATTGCTGACGCTAGGCCCTTCGACAGGCTCAGGGTGACCGGACACTAAAGAATTGTAGCTAACGTACCTAAGATTGATGTCACCCTGAGCCTGTCGAAGGGCCTAGCGTCAGCAATTACCAAACCACTTATCCAATCACCAAATTACCCACCAGTCCCATGCCCTACTTCGACCTCCACTGCCACCCCACATTCAAATATTCACTCATCAATAAGGCCAGTCAGCAGGCTACGCCTATTGAAGAGCTTGTCCAGATCAGGTTCAACGGATTAGCCGCTTCCTTTCGGGGCCTGATCATGTGGGTACTTGGCGAGCCCCTCGACTCACAGAGTGCGATCTCTCAACTATTTGGCGGCGGGTCTAACCTTATTTCGCTCACGATCTACGCCCTGGAGAACGCCTATACGCGCTCGGCCATCATTAGTCAGTTGGGCTGCATTTCCAACACACTCGATGCGGGTAAACTAGAGGGCATCCGGAACGGGACAATCGGGTACAGTGCCCTAACCAGAGAGCAAATCGAGGCCCTCGTTAAGTTGTCGCAGAACCGTACCTCTGTCGGACCCGGAGGTCGCAGATTAAAGATCATCAACGACTTCGCTCAGTATAATCCAAGCGATTTAGGGACGCTGCACATCATTTTGAATTTTGAAGGCGGCCATTGCTTCTACACCGGACAGGCTAATAACGAGCCTGGTATGGCAGTTGCGCTTATTAATAACCTGATCAGCCAAAAGAAGAGCCCGATTCGCCCCCTGTACATCACGCTGGTTCATCACGCCCAGAATGTGCTGGCCAACCACGCCTTCGCCGTACCGGCGCAGTGGGCCGGGGCAGGCACTACGGTCAACATCGTGAGTGGACTGGTCGGCGGATTCAACCCCGAAGGCGAGGCCATTACACCTCTGGGCCAGACGTTTATCGATGAAGCGCTCTCCACCCGCAATGGCCCACCTATCTACATCGATGTAAAACACATGAGTCTGGGGAGCCGGATCGCGTATTACGAACTGCGAAAACAACGCTACCCCCATATCCCCATCATTGCCTCGCACATGGGCGTAACGGGTCTCTCCTGGCACGCTACGCATGTGCAGGGGCAACCCATTATCCGGTCGGTCCGTCGGCAGGCCAATTACTTCGAGGTGAAGTACAACAACCTCATCAGCTTTCCCCGGACCATTCCGCAACCCTCGCCTACCAATCCGCAGACCGCCCCTACCAGTGTGGTCACCTTCAACCCCTGGTCGATCAATCTGTATGACGAAGACATCACCGAAATTCTAGCCTCCGACGGCCTGATTGGCGTCTCGCTGGACATTCGGATTCTGGGTATGGGCAATGACCGACAGGTAGCCCACGAACATGAAGCGGAACGATTGAGCCTCAACGAGCAGCTTTTCTCGGTTCATGAGCACCTTGCGCACGGCCAGAACGATGACGATCACCTGCCCGATACCCGCATTCAGGCGTCGCTGGCTCATGTCGAGTACCTGTGCAACAACCTGCTCCACATTGTCAGGGTTGGCCGGAAAAGCATTGGCGACCGGGTGTGGGATCATATCTGCGTAGGCTCCGATTTCGACGGACTCATCGTGTCGATTGAATACCAGCCTAACCGGCGCGTCAAGGCCAACAACATCCCAGACCTGCGGGCTAAGCTGAAAGAGACTCTGCCCAACGTAGCTCAGAAAATGGGGATGCCGCTCATTATTGATGGCACCGCTCCTGATGTGTTTCTGGAACGGGTTCTGGACAAGTTCTTTCTAAAAAATGCGCTTCGTTTCCTCGAAAAATACTACAGACGACCGGCTCCTCCTTCGCCAGCAGTCTGAATACACCAGTTCAGGTTTTTTCAAAAATATGTTTTACCTAAATATTGCTGCCAGGCTGGCTCCGCGCTACGTGCCCTTCGAATTCTCTTCCTCCCGCCAGCCTGGCAGCAAGTATAGCAGAGCTTACAGCCATAGCGCCGTTACACCGTAGCTAAATGGCGGTCATACCCTGCTTCAACCAGGGCTTCGTAGGCCGCCCATACATCATCAGGAATAGGCTGCGGGATTTGAAAGCCCTTACCGGGATAGTGTTTTATTCGTTGCAGGTCACCCACCATGATACTAATGACATCATCGGGCGTCAGACCAGGATGGGAGTACGTACTCAGATACGCATCGAACGAATCCTGAGGGGAGGTTACGATGATGTGTTTTTCAGGCCATACTTTTTTAAACGTGGCATAACTCCGGCGTTCCATGTAGGGTTTTTGCACCACAATAAACGACGTCAGGTCAAGGCCTCGCTCGGCAAGCAGTTGTTTAGTAAACAGCACATTTTCGCCCGTATTCGTCGATCGGTTCTCAATTAACATCCGCTCTGCCGGAACGCCCATGTCCAGCGCGATGCGGGCAAACAGGTCGGCTTCCGGCTCCGACCACAGGGCCTTCGTGATAATACCCAACCCACCGGAGAAAATCAATAGGGGAGCCCAGCCTTCCAGAAATAACTCCGCCCCTCGTTCGGCAACCCGTACATCATGGCTACAGAGCACCAGAATAGCGTCTGCTTTTGCCAGTTGGTGATTAACATGATGATACTCCCAAAGCGTTACCGCTAACTCATGTATGCGATCCGTCATAGAAACTCAGCGGCCTTCTCAGCAATAGTGGAGCATTTTATACGGTAGAGAACTATGCGTGGATTACACCTAAGAAACGCTGATGCCTCTTTTGGTCAGATAGGCGCCGATGTTGAAGGAGTGACCGTCCATGATAGCTACGTCTTTGCCCCAGTCAACGGTTTCGATATGGTCGGGGGTGGCGATGATGACAACCTGGGCATCGGTCAGGACCCAGATGAGTTTCTGAACGCCGAAATTGAACAGCTTGCGGGTCTTGTTGAAGATGTAGCCCGATTCGGTCATATCAGCAGTATCCGCCTCAATATCAATTTCGATCGCAATCAGGGGCGGTACGTCGGCGTATTTCTTCGAGATTTTCTCAGGTGTCAGTACATCTTGGTCAAAGATCGCGATGTCGTTAGCCAGGTTATTCCGGTGATCGATATGCACACCCGATTCACCAGTCAGCACGAAGTACTTGTCCTCATCAATGAATTTTCCGATCAATATGACCAAGTGGGCCACAATAACCGACTGCAAGGTGCTGGCCCCCATAATTTCTTCAATTGTCTTTTTGCGTGACAAAACGTCGCGGTAGCCTTTCCGGTAGATAGGCGTACCATCCATGATTTCATAAATCAGGGCATCGGGAACACGCTGCCGGGGCCTGGGAGTCGGTTTACGGGGACTGTCGAGTGCAACCATGGCGATATTTCTTTACGGTGAAGAAACGAAAAAAGCCCCAAATCGCAATGACTTAGGGCTTCCTCAACTTTTTGCTCCCGAAGCTGGGCTCGAACCAGCGACCCTCTGATTAACAGTCAGATGCTCTAACCGGCTGAGCTATTCAGGAAGGTGCCGGCCGATTTCGTTTTACTGAAATCGTGGTGCAAAAGTAGCCCGCTAAAGGGTTCTGCGCAAGCAATTGACCAAAAAAAATGGTCTTTCGTTGGCCTTAAGTGCCTCCTTGAAGCCGTTGGTGGCTACAACTGAATGACAATCAGCGGCTACCTACATGCCTGTGGCTAAAAAAATTAACGCTGTCCGGTAGCTCGTTGGGCCGCCGAAAGTATCCGGGCGGTTGGCGGGTACGTTCTCAAGGATCAGTTCCTTTACACGCCGGGCGTCGCCTTTGGTGAAGTTGTTGAGCACAATCTCGGGCCGGGCGCGGGGAATGATCCGGATCGTTGAGAAGAACAGGCTGTTATCGATCTCCACACCCGAAATGTCGGAGTAGAAGATGAAGTTGTCGGTGCCGCCAAAGAGCTTCTTCGCGCGGAAGGTGACGCCCTTGTCGTTAAACTCGATCACGTCCTGCCGGATTGGGTCTTTAAAACTGCTGCTGCTAAATCGCTCGTTCATGGTTTCTGGACCAGGATTGACATGATTGAAAGGATTTTCAGAGTTCAACCCTTAATCACTTATGCAAATAATCCTTTTCTCGGAAAGCTCCAGAAAATCCTTTCAGTTGAAGTTAAATCCTGGTCTATTTTTTAATATGTATCACTTTTTTTGTCTCAAAGAATTCGCCCTGAAAGTAATCAGAGAGGTTGTATATCCGGTACTTATCGGGAATCTCGGCTAGTTCTTCGGTCAGATCGCCGCCTTTCAGGTACAAAACCCCGTTGGGCAGGTCGTTGTTACCCCGCTTGGTTATTTTGTACCGCATCCAGCCCATAAACGGCTTCAGGCGCGTTACAGCCCGGCTCACCACAAAGTCGTAGGTTTCGGTGAGGCCTTCGGCGCGTACCTGCTCGGCCCGCACATTGGTCAGCCCCAGGGCCGCAGCCACTTCCTTCACCACGGTGATCTTCTTGCCTATACTATCAACCAGGTGGAACTGAACCAGGGGAAATAAGATAGCCAGCGGAATACCGGGAAAGCCACCACCCGTGCCCACGTCGAGGATTTCGGTGCCGGGCTTGAACTGGATCACTTTGGCAATGCCCAGCGAGTGCAGCACGTGCTTTTCGTACAGCGCGTCGATGTCCTGCCGCGAGATCACGTTGATTTTCGCGTTCCAGTCGCGGTACAGCCCGTCGAGGGCCGCAAACTGCGCCCGCTGCTGATCGGTGAGGGTAGGAAAATAGGTGAGTATGTCGTTCACTTGCTCGTTTAATGTTCAAGGTCTAATGGCTAAGCGGACCGCATTGAATCCACCTTCACCAGCCTGTTTGCTTCCGTCGCCAGGTTAGGGCCATACGAGCGGTAGACAGGCAATAATAAATAGCCAGCATCAGGTCGGTGGCGGGAATGGCGTACCAGTGGACCATCTCGCCCAGCCGGTGGCTGATCCGGCCAACGATTGCCCAAAATAAGCCAAACCGAAGCAAAAACAGGCCGGTTCCAGCCAGCAGCAACGGTTGCCGTAAGGCGCTGGTCTGCCCGGTCAGGAGAAGCCAGAGCACATAGACGCCTACCACCAGTGCCAGTAACCAGCTTAGCACGTGGGTGCCGGTAATGAGGCCCAGCAGAAATGTATCACCGGCTTTGTACAGTTTACCTACGTGCAGATGCCGCTGTTTCTGTCGCCGCCAGGCCTGCCACGTTTCTTTGGGGGCCGAGGTCGTAAACGTGTCGGGGTGCAGGCTGACGGCTACATTGCGGGACGTGGCGGCCTGGTTCACGAACAGATCATCATCGCCGCCCCACACGCGCATGTGGCTGTAAAAGCCTTTGTGTTTGAAGAATAACTCGCGCCGATAGAGCAGGTTGCGCCCAACCCCCATATAGGGCCGACCGGCCAGCGCCAGCGATACGTACTGAACGGCGGTGAACAGGGTTTCGGAACGAATCAGGAAGTTCAGAAGCCCTTCCTGACGCGTATACGGCGATACCCCCAGCACAATCTCCGTCGACGCATTTTGCAGCGGTGCCACCATACCAGCCAGCCACTGATCGGAGGCGGGTCGGCAGTCGGCATCGGTCAGCAACACGGTTGGGTACGTTGCTTTTTTCATGGCAATGGTCAGGGCGTACTTTTTGGGCGTCACGTGGGCCGCCTCCACGTCGATGCGGATATAGCGCAGATTAGGCAGCAAAAGCACCAGTTCTTCCAGCAGTACGTCAGACAGGTCCGTCGAGCGGTCGTCCATCACCAGCACTTCATAGAGCGGGTAGTCCTGCGCTGTCAGCAGCGGCAGCAGTTCGAGCAGGTTATCGTGTTCGTTATTGGCGCAGACAACGATGGTTACCCCCTGAATGGGAGCTTGCACCTCTTCAATAGGCGAGCACGGGCCGGAAGGCCGTCCGGGCGAAGAAAAAAAGGAGGACAAGCACCTGCATAGCCAGCATGCCGATCCATACAGCCAGTAAACCAGTAATCACCAGGAAGGGGAGCCGTTTAATCAAATGAGAAAGCAGACGAATTAACAGGCAAAGATAGAGACAAACGGCGGCATCGTACCTTTGTGCGTTCAGCACAATCAGTCATTAGTTTATGTCCTCGGTCTTCTGTCCTCCGTCGTCTGTCTGTGCTGCTAATCACCGCATGCGGTAATAGCAGCGCAACAGAAGACAGGACGGAGACGGAGGACAGTAAGACTGATGACTCCAACTAATGACGTTTACGATTCAACACAACGATCCGGCTTCGCAGGCCCGTACCGGCACCTTAACCACCGATCATGGCGAAATTCAAACGCCCATTTTCATGCCCGTTGGCACGGCGGGAACGGTAAAGGCGGTGCATCAGCGCGAACTGGAAACCGATATCAATGCCCACATTATTCTTGGCAATACCTATCACCTCTACCTGCGCCCCGGCCTCGACGTGCTTCGGCAGGCGGGCGGACTGCATGGCTTCAACGGCTGGAAACGGCCCATTCTGACCGATTCGGGTGGCTACCAGGTGTATTCGCTCTCGAACACGCGGAAGATTAAGGAAGAAGGCGTCACGTTTAAATCGCATATCGACGGGTCGAAACACACGTTTACCCCGGAGGGCGTGATGGACATTCAGCGCACCATTGGGGCCGACATTATCATGGCCTTCGATGAGTGTACCCCCTACCCCTGCGATTACGCCTACGCGAAGCAGTCGATGGACATGACCCACCGCTGGCTCGACCGGTGCATCACGCGCTTCGACGAAACAGAGCCTCATTACGGCTACCAGCAATACCTGTTCCCGATTGTGCAGGGCAGCACCTACCCCGATCTGCGGCGGCAGTCGGCGGAGGTGATTGCCAGCAAGGAACGCACTGGCAACGCCATTGGTGGCCTGGCGGTGGGCGAACCAGCCGAGGAGATGTACAAGACTATCGACCTCGTCAACGGGATTTTACCGCGCAATAAACCGCGCTACCTGATGGGCGTGGGTACGCCCGCCAACATACTGGAAGCCATTGCGCTGGGCATCGACATGTTCGACTGCGTGATGCCCACCCGCAATGGCCGCCACGGGCTGCTGTTTACCACGGAAGGCATCATGAACATGAAAAACGAGAAGTGGAGCCGCGATTTCAGCCCCATCGACGCCGGACTGGGTGGATACGTCAGCACGTTTTACACGAAAGCCTACGTGCGTCACCTTTATAAAGCCGATGAACTGCTGGCCGGCCAGATTGGCTCGCTGCAAAACCTGACGTTCTACCTCTGGCTGGTCCGGCAGGCCCGCGCCCATATCGAAGCAGGCGATTTCGTATCGTGGAAAAACGAGATGGTCCAGCGGCTGATGGTGCGGATGTGATTTAAGGGAGTTCAGCTTAGCCCCCCGCCCTAAAGGGAGCCCGCTGGCGCATGGGCATTGCTTACGCGAAGGTATTGATGCGCCAGCGGGCTCCCTTTAGGGCGGGGGGCTAAGCCGATTCCTCTAAAATGGATACCCGATGCCGAAGACGACGTTGACGGGATTGGTGCCGGAAAACGGGGTTCTGAGCGAAAACTTGTTCAGGATAAACCGCTCATCGACGACTTGCCTTGTTTCCGGGTCAACGTACCTGCGCGAGGGGTCGTAGGCTTTCACGGCAAAGTCGAAGCGGAGCACGAAGAACGAGAAGTCGAGGCGCAGGCCAACGCCGGTACCCACGGCAATCTGCTGGTAGAACGAACCGGGGCGGAACACGGCACTGGCGTTACTGGTCGGCGCACGCAGGAGCCACACGTTACCCGCGTCGATAAAGACGGCCCCATTTATATCGGCCACGAATCGGAAAAGGCGCGCCCGGAGTTCAGCCGACCCTTCGAGCAATAGATCGCCCGGCTGCTCAAATCGATAGTCGAACTGTCCGCTCTTGTCGGGGGAAAAGACGGGAACCGATGTTCCATTCGTCAATGTC
This sequence comes from uncultured Cytophagales bacterium, assembly GCA_963750355.1. Taxonomy (GTDB): domain Bacteria; phylum Bacteroidota; class Bacteroidia; order Cytophagales; family Spirosomataceae; genus Fibrella. Next base: position 10,002 of record CAVVQL010000025.1, read on the forward strand.
GATGAGCTCGGATACGACGCGCCTAAACCCAAACGGCGCGGTAGCCACGCCCGCACGCTGTTGGACCCACCCGCGAAAAAGCGTTTTTCGTAGGGGGCGGTCTGGTTAGACCCGTACCCGAACACAATACCGGCATTGGCCCGGAAGGCGAGTAGCGCGCGCGGCGCGATGGGCAGGTAATGGCGGTAATCGATGTTGGTACGCAGGTACTTGTAGAATTGCAGCCCTGTGCTTCTCGTCAGCGAATCAATAGTCGATGGCTTCAGCAGGTTCAAGGTGGTACCGCCCGATTCGACGGTGGCGCGAAAAAAGTTAGCCCGCTTGTTCTGACCCAGCAGGTTGGTGTTGTAGGTGTAGCCAAAGCTGACACTGGAGTAAAAGGCGTTCAGGAAGCTGTTTCTGATGGTACTCCCCTGCCGTTCCAAATCCCTCAGCGACTGCTCGAACAGCTCCCCTACCGGTCCGGGCCGGAAACCCGCCTGCAGGAAGTTGATATCGGCAATACTGGCGTTGAACTGCTGCGCCTGGCTGCGCTGCCAGAGGTACGTCATGGCCGCCCGCAGCGTTTTTCGGGTGTAGTCGGGGCGGCTCGCGGCGGTATAGCCGAGCGACAGTTGCGTACGCGGATTGAATGTATTGAACCGAAAACGCAGTTTACCCGGAAACAGGATCTGCGGAAACAACAGCGAGGTAGTGAGGCCGAACTCCTGCGAATACAAGACCGCATTGGCCGCAAAACCAAGTTGAGCCTCGAACCCGAATCGAGTGGCCAGTTCGAAGGTTTCCAGCCCACCAAACAGGTTACGCACGCGAAACGACGCATTGGCGAAAGGGCCGGGAAAGCCCTGCCCCTGATACAGCACCGTCAGGCCGATTTCGGTCGTGATGTCGTATTTATCTAAAGGCGTGGCCGTGATCACCGTTTTCAGTCGGCCCCCGGTGGTGTCGGTAAAGTTGACATTGGCGAACCGGAACTGATTGAGCAGAAACAGCTGACGTTGCGTATCTGAATAGTCCTGCTGACGGTAGAGGGCACCGGGGCGCAACGAGATCTTGGTATCGAGCAGCCGCGTGGAATACATTTTCTCTTCCAGGAAGTACCGGATGCCGTTTCGCTGCACGGTATCCAGCGGGGCGCGGGGGTCTCTCGTCAGGGTCATCTGCACCTCGCCTATATGAAAAACCGGGTGGCTTGTTTTACCCGGCGGATTCAGCACCTGCACCGTTAGGTCAAGGGGTTTGCTCAGGGTATCGCCCGCACGGGGCGTAACGAGGTCGTTCACATCAAACCGAACATACTGGCGCGAAAATCCGTAATACCCATTGTTGCGCAGAAGCTCTTCGATTCGTACCCGCTCGGCACTGATAGCGCCCTCGTCGAATCGGTCGCCTGCTTTCAGGGTGCTGGCAGCCAGCGAGTAGCCCACCAGCGAATCGATTTTCTTGTCGGGAATATTGTAGGTAACTGACCGGAGGGTGGAGGGTATACTTTCGGCCACCTGATAGGTAACCCGCACCCGCTTGTCGGTGAGCGTATCGACGGCATAGCGGGCTTTTGCACTAAAAAAGCCTTTGTTTTGCAGGAAAAGCTGCATTTTTGCGGCGTTGGCCTTGGCATCTGCTTCAGCAAAGTAAACGGGCGCTTCACCGAAGTTACGCATCATCCAGTTGCCTTTTTCGATGTACTTCTGCGTTCGGCGGGCGTCTTTGTTGAACTGCCGGTTCAGCTTTTTCAACGCTTTAGGGTCGTTGGCAACCACCTGGCTTTCCTGCTCGAACCGGGCCGTACGTGCCTCCAGCACCAGCCGGGCCGAGTCGGGATTGTAATTACCCGACGTGCCGAGGTAGATCCAGAGGCCGGGCGTGAACGGCAGTTGCAGTAGTCGCTTATTGGGTCGCTGGGGAATCAGGGCTTCCAGTTCTCCGGCATCGATGGCCTGATTGCCTTTCACCGACTGCGCGTACAGCAGGTACTGGTTCTCCGACCGTTTGGCCGGCGCACAGGCCGTGAAAAAAAAGGCACAATGGATAATGAACAGGGAATAATGGGCGTTGCGCCGCAACCAACTCAGCATACATTCAGCCTTATTCAGTTCATAGTGTACAGTATTCATTCGGTATGATCTCAAAATCCATCGCGCAGTTTGTTCGGTCCTTGCACCAGAAAAAATACCGTCAGCAGGAACGTTGTTTTCTGGTCGAAGGGGCGAAGAGCGTGCAGGAAGTCTTATCGTCAACATTCGAAGTCGATTTACTCGTGACAACAGCGGCCTTCTACAAAGAAAATGCCCCACTGGCAGACCGCCAGCGTTGCCGGGTAGAAACCGCCACGGCTGACGAACTGACCCGCCTTGGTACACTCGAAAGCAATAACGCCGCCCTTGCCGTTGTGCGTATGCGTGCAAATGTACCGCTTCTGCGCGCATTGGGTGCCTGGGCATTGGTTCTCGATGATATTCGCGACCCCGGCAATCTGGGCACGATTCTGCGCATCGCCGACTGGTATGGTATCGACACGATTTTATGCTCAGACACCACCGCCGATGTCTACAACCCCAAGGTCATTTCGGCCAGCAAAGGCTCATTTACCCGCGTAAACTGGTGGTACGGCAATCTGGTCAGCGTGCTCCAACAGGCCAACGCACCCATCTACGGTGCCTTTTTAGAGGGTGAAGATGTGCATCAAAGTCAGTTCAGCGCGGCGGGGGGGTACATTATCATGGGCAACGAAGCCAACGGTATCGGCCCGGCTGTTGCGCCGTTTGTTACCCACCGCATCACCATTCCCCGCTACGGCAACGCCGAATCACTGAACGTTGGCATTGCCACGGCCGTCATTCTGGATAATCTCCGCCGCGTTCAGGGGTAGGTTTAGTGTGTAGCTTCGCCAGGCAAGCCCTTCAAACTAGGCGTCAGCAACATACAGCGCGAAGCCACATACCAGAAAACAGAGAAGCCCAGCCTGCTAGCAGGCTGGGCTTCTAAAAAGACCGTTAGCTTATACAGCGGCTTCGTCTTCAGTGATGGCGATCGACAGAATTTTGTCGCCCTGTTTGATCTGGTCAACCAGGTCGATTCCTTCCGTCACCTTGCCGAATACCGTGTGGTTCCGGTCGAGGTGGGCGGTATTCTGCCGGTTGTGGCAAATGAAGAACTGCGACCCACCCGTGTTGCGGCCCCGATGCGCCATACTCAGCACACCCCGGTCGTGGTATTGGTTGTCGCCGTTCAGCTCGCAGGGAATGCTGTAGCCGGGGCCACCCGAACCGGTGCCGGTTGGGTCGCCGCCCTGGATCATGAAGTTTGGAATAACGCGGTGAAATACGACGCCATCATAAAAACCGGACTTAGCCAGTTTTACGAAGTTGGCCACCGTACCCGGTGCATCTTTCTCGAAAAATTCGATCGTCATCGTACCACGATCGGTATTCATTAGAGCTTTCATTTTGAAGAGAGTCTTCTGTCCTCAGTCTTCTGTCGCTTCGCCTGGGCCAACTAGGTTGGAATAGCAGCGCAACAGAGGACGGAAGACAGAGGACAGAAGACTGTTTAGTTTATGCAATTTGTTTATAAAATTCTTCCCGCTGCTGCTTCACGCGGGCATCGGCAATGAACTCGTCGTAGGTCATCAGCTTGTCGAGCATGCCGGTTGGCGACAGTTCGATGACGCGGTTGGCGATCGTCTGCACGAACTGATGGTCATGCGACGAGAACAGCACCGGGCCTTTGAACTCGATGAGTCCCCGGTTTTCGGCTTCGATCGACTCCAGGTCGAGGTGGTTGGTCGGCTCATCAAGGATCAGCGCATTGGCCCCCGACAGCATCATCCGCGAGAGCATACAGCGTACTTTCTCACCCCCCGACAGCACCGACGCTTTCTTCAGCGATTCCTCGCCCGAGAAGAGCATCCGGCCCAGGAAACCCCGGATAAACGACTCGTCTTTCTCCACCGAATACTGACGAAGCCAGTCGACCAGGTTCAGATCGTCGTTTTCCTGGAAATACGCATCACGGCCGGTATCGTTGGGGAAATAAGCGTTGGTGATGGTCACTCCCCATTTGAACGTACCGGTATCGGGTTGTTTTACACCCGCCAGAATGTCGAACAGGGCGGTCACCGCCAGACTATCACGGCTGTACACGAAAACCTTATCGTTCCGATTCATCGAGAACGACACGTTGCTAAACAGCTTCTGTCCGTCTTCACCCGTATACGACAGGTTCTCGACCGTCAGAATCTGGTCGCCGGGTTCGCGTTCGGGCTTGAAGTGAATGTACGGGTACTTCCGCGACGAATAGGCGATATCGTCGATGGTGAGTTTTTCCAGCAGCTTCTGGCGGCTGGTGGCCTGCTTCGACTTGGAGGCGTTGGCCGAGAAACGACGGATAAACTCTTCCAATTCCTTTCGCTTGTCCTCGGTCTTCTTGTTCTGATCCTGCCGCTGACGCAGGGCCAACTGACTCGATTCGTACCAGAAGGTGTAGTTACCGGCATACTGCTTCACTTTCGAGAAGTCGATGTCGACAATGTGCGTACAGACCTGATCGAGGAAGTGCCGGTCGTGGGACACCACGATCACCGTATTCTTGAAATTGGCCAGGAACCCTTCCAGCCAGATGGCCGATTCAACGTCGAGGTTGTTGGTTGGTTCGTCGAGCAGCAGAATATCCGGATCGCCGAAAAGAGCCTGAGCCAGCAGCACACGCACTTTCTCCGAGGCGTTGAGGTCGGCCATCTGCGTGTGGTGCAGCTCTTCGCTGATGCCCAACCCCGACAGCAGCGAGGCGGCATCAGACTCCGCATCCCAGCCGTTCATCTCGGCAAACTCCGATTCGAGCACCCCGGCGCGTTCGCCATCGGCATCGGTAAAATCGGTTTTGGCGTACAGCTCGTCTTTCTCCAGCATGATGTCATACAGGCGCTTGTTGCCCATAATCACCGTTTGCAGCACCGGGTATTCGTCGTAGGCAAACTGATTCTGGTTGAGCACCGACATCCGTTCGCCGGGTCCCATGCTCACCTGTCCCGTCTGCGCCTCAATTTCGCCCGACAGGATTTTCAGAAACGTTGATTTACCCGCCCCATTGGCCCCGATCACGCCGTAGCAGTTGCCGGGGATAAATTTTATATTAACGTCGTCAAAGAGTACCCGCTTGCCGTAGCGTAGCGAGACGTTCGATACTGATATCATTCGTGTTCTTGTGGCTGAAATTCGGCCGCAAAGGTACGAAATTTCAGCGGATTAGCAGGTAACCGGGTGCTGTTTGCAGTTCAGCCTCGCGGCTGTTCAACCAGCCTGTCTACTCGGTTTCGAGCACGGGTACGTGATTCAGATCCAGTTCGCCTTCCCACTTGGCCACTACGGTGGTAGCCACGGCGTTGCCCATGACGGAAGTGGCCGATCGACCCATGTCGAGGAAGGGGTCGACGCCCAGGATAAGGGCCAGCCCTTCGACGGGCAGGTTGAACTGCGCCAGCGTACCGGCAATAACCACCAGCGACGCCCGCGGCACACCGGCAATGCCCTTGGAGGTGATCATCAGCGTTAAGAGCATGAAAATCTGCTGATTCAGCGTCAGCGGAATACCGTAAGCCTGGGCAATGAAGCCCGTGGCGAAGGTCATGTACATCATGGAGCCGTCGAGGTTGAAGGAGTACCCCAGCGGCAGCACAAACCCGATGATGCGGTTAGAGATGCCGAAATTCTCCAGCACCTTGATCTGCTGCGGCAGGGAGGCCTCTGACGATGCCGTACTAAACGAGAGCAGCAGCGGTGCTTTCATGGCCTTCAGTAGTCGGAAGAAAGGCACTTTCATGACCGTACAGATAGCCAGCAGCACCACGAAGATGAAGAACAGCAGCCCCCCATAAAAGCAGATGAGCAGGTAGGCATACGACGCCAGGATGCTCAGCCCTTTTGCGGCTACCACCGCCGTCATCGCGCCCAGTACCGCAAATGGAGCCAGTTGCATCACGTAGCCAACCATCTTGAAAACCAGTTCGCTCAGGGCCTCCAGCGCCTTCGTAATCGATTTGCCTTTGTCGCCGATGGCCCCCAGCGCAACGCCGAAGAACAGCGAAAACACCACGATTTGCAGGATTTCGTTCTCGGCCAGGGCCCGGAACGCCGAATCGGGGAAGATGTGCAGAATGAACTCTTCGATGGAATTCAGCCGCTTTCCCTCAACGCCAATGGAGGTTCCGGCAGCGGGACGCGGCCAGCTTTGGATACTGCCGGGCCGGGTTACGTTGACCACCAGCAGACCGATGATGAGCGAGAGAATGGTGGCGAAATAAAAGTAGCCCAGCGTTTTGATGCCAATCCGCCCGACCACTTTAAAATCACCCAGCTTGGCAATGCCGACCACCAGCGTGGAGAACACCAGCGGGCCAATGATCATCTTAATCAGCTTGAGGAACACCTTGCTGACCACCTGAAACTTCTGACCAACTGCCTCAGCGGTGGCAACATCGTAATAACTGTGTAAAATCTGACCGATCAGAACGCCCAGCACAAAGCCAATGACGATTTTAGTAGTGATGTTTAGTTTCATAAAGTGGGCAAAACCAGAGGGTTGTGGTGGGTAATTGATGAAGGGGAATATGACAAAAATGCCAGGCAATTAACTGCTAAAATGAGCCTTCCCGGCCAGATTACAAAACGAGCAGTTGTAATTCCAGGTCTTTTCATAAAATCCACGCTGATTTACAACCCGGAAAAGGCCATATGGAAGCGCGATCCCTGCGCTGACTCGATCTTATGATTACACGTTGCGCCTCTGTGTTGATTTAATGTTGCACAACCACGTAGCGCTAACCAATTCGCCAAATAACGGCTGATTTTGCCCTTTGGCTGTTAACGTCCCTAAAGAAAAGCGATAGTAGAGGTAGAGCAAGACCTGTATAACGCCAAAAAGCTCATCGCCATGAAACGTTCAACCACCCCCATCTGCGAGATGCAGACCCGGTACCCAAATCTTACCCGTGCCTGTCAATGGATCGGCCATCTGAATTCAGAAGAGGCCTGCTGGGTTATCTGGGTTGCTAAATACCATATCTCCAGCCCACCCGTTGGCAAGCGGGTGACCCTCTTCGGCAATCCCGGCCACCTGATTTCTCAGGCCGTTCGGGTGAGGAACATGTGAGCGCCTGGTGGTCATTGGCTGAAGTCCCAGACAACAACCTCCCAGGTTTCGTTGGCGGTGGGCTCATGGAAAGCGTGAACAGACCGAAACCCTACCCGCTGGTGGGCCCGCAACGAACGCGCATTCCGAGCCGCAATATCGGTGATAAACAGGCGGTACCGATCCTGATACAACGCTTTGTGGTGGGCATACAGGCCATCGAACAGGCCCTGCCCCCGGTAGCGCGCATCCACGCATACCTGCCCCACCACGTAATACGGGTACTCGGCCAGCGGTTTGCCTTCGTAGGGCAGTGTGTCGATCAGATCGAAGAGCGCCGCCAGTTCGGGTACGTCGTCGCGGACTTCGGGTACGGTGGTAATCGCGTAGGCAACCACCTCATCACCGTCTTTGGCAATGACAGAAGGCGCGGCGTCGTGCATCCGTTTCATCTGCGCGAACGTATAGGTGAGGGTGACAAACCCCTGCTCCCGCTGTTCGTCGGGCGAGAGGTTACGTACCTGGTTGCGTTGTTGCAGGGCCAGTAGCCCGCGCAGGTCCGCGTCAGTTTGGGTGGTGGTAATGGAAACAGGCATGACTTTAAAGAGTGAACGAATGAATTAACTGGCGCTGGCGTAGCCCCTAAATCCCCTAAAGGGGACTTGGCTTCGCTAATAACCTGTGTTATTGATCAGCAGCGCCAAGTCCCCTTTAGGGGATTTAGGGGCTACGCCAGCGTGAGCTATTACTCAACGCGAACAGAGGCGCAATTTGCCAAAAATACGGGGTCAACTGCTGCGCCGATACCAGGTACGGAGGCGGTCCCGCGTCCGGGCAGGGAAATCTGGTAGCCGGTCGTACGTGATGCCGCCTAAAACGGGGTCTTCGGCATGCTCGAAACAGGCGTCGAGGTCGCAGAAACGAATATTTTGGCGGGCGGAAGCGAAATGCGCATTGGCCGTTAAGGCCAGCCGCGACTCCGACATACAGCCGATCATACAGGCCATACCCGCCGCTTCGGCAACGGCGTTGATCTTGAGTGCTTCGTAGATACCGCCGCTCTTCGAGAGCTTGATATTCAGGTAATCGACGGCCTCTTCGCGCACCAGCCGGAGCGCATCGGCCGCGTCGAACACCGATTCATCGGCCATGATGGGTACGTTGGTGTGTTGCCGCAGGTGGCGCAGGCCAGCGATGTTGCTTTTCGTGATGGGCTGCTCGCAATACTGCACGTTCCAGTCGCCAATGCTGCTCAGCACCGCGCGGGCCGTGGGTACGTCCCAGCCCTGATTGGCATCGAGGCGGATGGGCGTTTCGTAGCGGATCACCTGCCGGATCATGGCCAGCCGGTCGAGGTCGGCCTGGGCGGTGGTGCCCACTTTGATCTTGATGGCCTCTCCCCCATTGGCTTCAATGCGCCGGGCATCGTCGGCCATGCGCTCCGGCTCGTTCAGGTAAATGGTTTCGTCGGTAACCAGCGGGCGGTTGGCTCCACCCAGAAACTGGTACAGCGGCATGTTGGCGGCTTTGGCAGCCAGGTCATACAGGGCCATGTCGAAGGCCGAGCGCGTGGTGGGGTGGCCGGGCAGGTAGCGCAGAATCGTTTGCAGACAGCCTTCAATGTCGAGCGGATCACGGCCAATCAGCAGCCGGGCCATATCCTGCGCGGCCGCCATCCCCGACGCCTGGGTTTCGCCCACGATCATCCAGAACGGCGACCCTTCGCCCCAGCCCGCCAGCCCCGCGTCGGTATCGATACGGACAAGCAGGTTACGGGCCGCGTCGATAATGCCAAGCGAAATGGCGATGGGCGCCTTCAGCGGAATGTTGTACTGGTAGAGCGTAACGCCGGTGATCTTCATTGGCGCAAAATACGCACGGCACCTTTAACCGTCAATCCTTACTATTGTACAACTATCCCCATAACTAAATGACTCACCACGCCCTTATACTTATTGATGAAAATCGACGCACGCAAAATCCAACGCTGAACTTAGATATTTTGGAACTTGATGAAGCCGCTTTAAGTCGTTTATCAACTCATAAATGGCTTCAATCACTGCAACTAACTGTTGAGCAATTCAGCCATATTTCTGCACTAGCTCAACTTACCAATCTTAAATATTTATATAACTGGGAATCAACTAGATTACATCTCTGCATTAGCCGAGTTAACCAGCCTTTATTCCCTTTAGGGTGAATGATTAAGAGTTGTTCTTCTGACTGTTTCTTGCTCAATGTGACTCAATATATTAATGACCTGATCGGCTGTCAGCAGCTGGTGTGTGGCTAAGGCCGTGGTTAAACGCGCCTCCACATCAGCCAACGTTTGGCTACTATCAGCCTGATGTAAGTACCGCTGACGTAACCAATGAATGCCGTACTCCACCACATTCATCCACGGAGAATAAGGCGCAAAGTGAACAAAATCAACCTCAATGCCCAACCCGTGGCTCAACTCCGTATACGCCTTACGCATCGCCTGACGATGGGTCGCATTCCCATCCAGATAGACACTCACCCGCTTGTAGCCCTGAGCCAGTAACTGCCCGGCCAGATCCACCATGTACTGGGCCACCACCACCGCCGTTGCCTGGGCAAAGCTGGTAAAGTACCACGCCCCACGCCACACATCCACGCTTAAAAAGCCATTGAGCCGCTTTCTTTTTTTTCGTCGGTTCGATACGCGGGTCGGGTATTCTTGCGGGCCCACCCATAGTAGCCGGTGGGGCGCTCACAAACCGAGAACTCATCAAACATGACCACCGCATGGTCATTGGAGGCATTCAGCAAGGTCTCTTTGAGGTGGGCTAAACTGGCTTGCTGGGCTTGCGGGGAGGCATTGCCGTAGTCAGCATGGGCCCGCTGGTGGGATAAGTCGAGTCGTTCCAGCAGGTCGTAGATGCCGCTGTGAAAGGCTACCTGATAGGTCTGCTTGAGATAGGCACACATCAGTTTACCCGTCCAGATGTTGCCTGATAAGCCGTGGTCGGTGGGTCGGCTCTGCAAGAGGATTTGGGTGAAGTCGGCCTGTTGCTGGTGGGTAAGTTGGCTGGGGCGGGGTCTGGTTTGGGGCTGGCACAGGGCTGGCAGCCCCCCCTGAATGTAGGCCAGCAGGTAGGTCCGTGCCGTTTTGTGGGTCACCCCAATTTGGGTGGCTAGCTGAGCAATAGGTTTATGTTGGGCAAAGGCTTCAATGGTGCGTAACTTACGCCGGACATATTCAATTTGGTTAGCCCGGTATGCTTTCTGCCACTGGCCTTGATCGAAGCCTCTTGCATCGAAATCTTGTCGAATCGTTCCCATGCTTCAAGATAGTAATTATTCACCCGGAAGGGAATAGCATTTACAATTGTTAGAAGCTACACCCTGTGACATCTCCGTTTTAGCTAAGCCAACCAAGCTACAAGAACTAATCCTTTCTATCAATCCCCACAGTAATGTTTCCCCTTTGTCTCACCTAACTAGCCTCCGATACTTAGCTGTTTTTAACAACAAACTCAGTGACACATCTATGCTGGTAAAGCTGACGAATCTTCAAGATCTCAGCCTGGGCCATAACTCTCTTAACGAGGACGAGCGAAACCGGCTGTTTGCCAAATTGAAGAACGAAGCCATCTACACAAAACCGCCCAAAGGCCGCAAATCAGCTATCGTGCGGAAGAAGTAGCCAACATCAATCAGGAATAAAAAAGCCGCCGCTACCTGTTGGGTAGCGGCGACTGGTACTTGCCTACTGGCTCTTAATCAGCTTGATTCGATGCATTTTATCCTCTCCTTCACTCACCAGAATATACGCGCCGGGGGGATAAGCGGACAGATCCAACTCCGCTAAGCTACCCTCCCGGTTCTCGGCTTTCAATATCCGGCCCTGCATGTCAGACAGCTGGAATGAATAGTATCGAAGCGCCGGACGAAAAAACACCCTGCCAGTTGGCGTGGGATTGGGGTAGGCCGTCACGAGAGTCTCTCCTACGTTTTCGTACTCGCTGGCTGCCATGGTGCGCCCACCTGAATTGGTCGCGCTGCCCTGGTTTACCCGGCCGCCCACTGTTCCACCGGTATTTGTCAGCCAACCAACGGTAAACTCACTGTATGGAAAGTGCGGAAATCTGTTCTTCAGGTTACCATGATCCCACGTCGATGTGGTCGCGGCGGCATTGAAACGGTATATCCAGGCTCCGTTTGAATTGTAGGCGCTTGCTTTGGGAATAGAAGAATGATTTGGGGCGCTGGCTGCAGGATCGATGGTGTAGTTGGCCGATACATTGTTGACCGTGATCACTTCCATGTCAAGGAGGCCGATATTGCCGCCACTCGTATACCGGAGCTGCGCCTGGTCAGCGTTGGGCCAGTAATGCCGAACAGTAACCGTTGAGGCGTTGGTCAGCCCACGCGTTTTCAGTGTCCAGTGCCGGTTCATTACCGATATAGGTGACTTCACGTAGTTGCCAGGAAATAGGCTGGGCACAGATGTGACCCCCGGGGCGCCTTGTAGCTTGAGCTCAAAGTCAGCGTTCCAGGCTCGGCCGATGTCATTACCCTTCTTGTTGATAGACAACAGCAGGTTAGCCTCTAGATCGGTATAATGCGTCAGACCATCAGTATCCGTGCATTCGCACACAGCCCGGCGGGTAGCACCATCCGTTGGCGGGAGCACAAACGATTTTGTGTCTTTGATGATCGTAAACCGATCTTTCACGTCGCCATTCTCATCAATGAACTTAGCGTCAAGCCGATCTTTATCCACTTCGATGTACATAGAACCGCTCTCATTGAGTGAGGTGTTCATCGCCCTGTGGGGCCAAAAGCCATCTTTAGGTTTGCTGGGGTCAAAAGTCCGTACAGCTTCTGTTCCCCCTCCTGATCCATTGACTACATAAACGATGTGGTTCTTAGAGATAGGGTCTGTAGAACTTTTATAATAAAAACAGGAGCCTGCATTTGGGTTACCGGAGGTACCATTGTAGCTACCGCTGGATTGGCCGTTGTTTCCGGCTGGCGCGTTATGCATACCCGCATCGAAGGTACTATCTACCAGGTAGTGACCCCGCATTGGGCGTGAGCGCTCGTAGTTATGACTATGGCCCGACAAAACCAGGTCTATTTTATAGTTATCAAATACACCTTTCACTAGTTTTTCACGAACGTTCATCGACTCTGCATCCGTGTTGGAATTCTTAGAGCCCATCGAATAGGGCGGATGGTGAAGAAAAACAATAATCCACTTAATCCTTGAATCATTCTGTGCGCGGGTGAGGTCTTCCTTTAACCACGTTATCTGCGCACTATTGTCAGGAAAAACAGTGGTCTGATCCTTTTCATAGCCGTAGGTATCCAGGCTGACGAAATGAATGTTATCATGATCGAAGGAGTAGTACTCTTCATGCCTGGAGTGCCTCCCTACTGAATCCCCCGCAGTCATATTGTTGACCACATCGTAATAATGATTCAAACTGTGGTCTTTCCGATGCCGTTCGGTGACTAAAGCATCGCCAGGGTTCGGGCCACCACTATGGTAATCGTGATTACCAGGTGTAGCGAAAATGGGCGTTTGCTTCATAACCTGTTGGTTAGGGTATTTACGACCATCATACGCATCGAATACATAATTCTGATACTGCTCAGGTAATCCCCAGCCATACGCGTTATCGCCTAGCCACAGCCATAGATCAATGTATTTTTCGTCATCATTAGCCGCTTGGTTCTGCACGTACTTGTTAAAGCCATCTCTGACTTTGAGCTGAGTAGCGTCCGGGGCGCTACCCAGAGGCAGTACCTGTTTGCCAAAATCGCCCAGTACCCACATTCGTGTTTTTTTATGTACGCTATTCAGCGCACCCGCGTTACCAATGGGTGGTGCCGTTCTGAAGTAGTTCATCGCATCGCCCTGCAAGGGAGTTCCACTTTGAATGGTATATGAATAGGGCGTGTCGGCATCGAGATTAGTCAGCGTCACACTAACGTCATAGAGGGTTTGAGCCGCTCCACTAGTAGCCACGCTGTACGCCCTTGGGGGAGCCTGAGCAGCAACCGTTGTGGTGCTGCCAGGAGATGCACCCTGGGGTGTTTTCTTCCGGTAGATAACTTCTCCGCCAGCGGCCACATTGGTACTCCACCGAATGGTCATACTCCGCTTGCCGGGAGCGATGGCCAGATTCGGGTCATCGGAGTAGCGCTGTAAATAAGGGCCCCGCTCAAGACGCACATTGTAATCGTACTGCCACAATTTCATGTTGAAACGGATATCGGAGTTGGTGGCACTAAGCTGATGAATTTCAACGGCAATCACGTTATTGCCAGTCCGCAACAACCCGGCAGGTACGTCTACGCGGGTCCACAACTCTTCATCACTGGCCACAGCCGAGGCGGGTGTTGAGTGAGTGATAATGCCCGATTGTATATTCTCCCGCTTTACCTCCGTGCCGTTAATGTAAATCACAATGCCATCGTCGCGCTGATATATCAAGGCAAAGGGGCGGGAAACATCGGTGAGGTTAATGGTCTTACGGAAGTAGGTAGTGATCTCGCGGGTGGTGCAGGTATAGCAGGTGGGCACTGAAGTAGACACACACTGATTCACACACGTACCCGTACCATTTCCCGTTTCGCTGGCTCCGCCGTAGCCCAGGGGCGAGGGGCCCGCCGACCAGTTGGCATCGTTATAGGCCGGCGCAAGCATAGGATCCGCCTTCCACTCTGCGGCAGGTACCGCACTAGCCGACGTGACAAGGTACGTCCAAGGGGCACCGGAGGTAAATACCGTATCGGGCGGGGCTGGAGATCGTTGTACAATGCGATTGGTACTGCTCGTCCGGTACAATTTCATGTTGAAACGGATATCAGAGTTGGTGGCACTGAGCTGATGAATTTCAACGGCAATCACGTTATTACCAGTCCGCAATAGCCCGGCAGGTACGTCTACGCGGGTCCACAACTCTTCATCACTGGCCCCGACCGAGGCGGGGGTCGAGTGAGTGATGGCGCCTGAAGGCAGATTTTCCCGCTTCACCTCCGTGCCGTTAATGTAAATCACAATAGCGTCATCGCGCTGGTAGCTCAACGAGAAAGAGCTGGAAACATCGGTGAGGTTAATGGTCTTACGGAAGTAGGTAGTAATCTCGCGGGTGGTGCAGGTATAGCAAGTGGGCACTGAAGTAGACACACACTGATTCACACACGTACCCGTACCATTTCCCGTTTCGCTGGCTCCCCCATAGCCCAGGGGTGAGGCCCCTATTGACCAGCCAGACTCACTAAAAGCAGGCGAAACGCCTGGGTCTCCTTTCCAGGCAGCAGCAGGAACGGCATTGGCCGACGTGACTAAATACTTCCAGATTGCACCGGAGGTAAACACCGTATCGGATGGCGGCTGGGTGACCGTAAGTTGATACAGTTCAAGATTAAAGCGGATATCGGAGTTGGTGGCACTGAGCTGATGAATCTCAGCCGCAATCACGTTATCGCCTGTCCGCAGCAAACCGGCAGGCAGGTCTACGCGGGTCCAGAGTTCTTCGTCAGAGGCCCCGGCTGAGGCTGGTGTTGAGTGCATGATAGGTCCCGACGGCAGGTTCTCCCGCTTTATTTCGGTGCCATTGGCATACAAAACAATACCATCGTCGCGCTGGTATTTCAGCCAGAAAGACCCGGCAGCATTGGTCAGATTGATGGTCTTGCGGAAGTAGGTGGTGATCTCGCGGGTGGTGCAGGTATAGCAGGTGGGCACTGAAGTAGACACACACTGGTTGACGCATGTACCCGTACCATTGCCTGTTTCGCTGGCCCCGCCGTAGCCCAGGGGCGAGGCCCCTATTGACCAGCCAGCCTCACTGAAGCCAGCCTCAGGGGCACCCTTCCAGCCAGCAGCAGGGCTAGCTGAGGTGACCAGATACTTCCAGCCAGCCCCCGTCTGAATCAGGGTCTGCGTATTTTGGGCCAGAGCGCTTATGCTGATAAGCCATAGAGCGCCTGTGACGAGTAAGGAAGTTTTCATGGATACAATTTTTAGGGGAACGCGTTGTTTTTGCCGGGCAGAATCTCCGGCTTACCTGTATATCGCGACCATGTAGCTGAGGTTAACAGCTTGTCCAGAAAAATTACCCGGCACTGCCCCAACCCTACCTGCAAGTCGCTTCGGCCCCGGACTCGATGGCAACAAAAAAGGGCTAGCCATTTGAAACGGCTAGCCCCGACGTATATGGCTCGTTGGCCACAAGCCACGCTCCTACTCGTCTGCATCATCGCGAAAGCTCCGATACGCCCGATTTAGCTCCTCGAAAGCCTTTTCGTTACCCTGTTGCTTGGCCAGCAACAACCCAAAATCGTAGAGTTCGGCGGCTTTGGCGCGGTTGCCCAAGTCGGTATACAGCTGGGCGGCATGGTAGTAGGTCGGCAGGTACTGCGGGTGGTCGGTCAGCAGCCGCTCGAAGTAATGCTGGGCCTGACTGGGGTTTTCTGCCAGGTACTCCATACCGAGGGCATAAACATTAAAGGGTTCGCCGGGTTCTTCCTGGACAAACTTAAGGAGTTGTAGGATGCGTTCCTGATTCATAAGTACGTGAGAAAAGTAGTATGCATGCATACTATTTTAGAAGATCATTTGTAATTTCGCAATGAAAAGTCCAATGTTTGCAGTGCTTCGGTGTAGCCCCCCGCCCTAAAGGGTGCCCGCCTGCGCATCAATATCTTCGCAGAAGCAGTATGAATGCGCAAGCGGGCACCCTTTAGGGCGGGGGGCTACACCGAAGCACTGCAAACGGTAAACAGAAAACTAAACGCCAGTCTATGAAAATCTTAGTGTGCGTCACGAGCGTGCCCGACACAACGACTAAAATTACGTTTACCGACAACAACACCCGGTTCAATAAAGCGGGGGTGCAGTTTATCACCGGCCCCTACGACGACTACGCGCTGGCGCGGGCCGTTGAGCTGAAAGAAAAGCTGGGGGCGTCGGTAACGGTACTCAACGTGGGCGAGGCCGACACCGAGACGGTCATCCGCAAGTGTCTGGCTATCGGTGCCGACGACGCCATTCGGGTCGATGCCGAACCGATCGACGCTTATTTCGTAGCCGAACAAATTGCTGCGGTAGCCAAAGAGACCCAGTATGACCTGATTCTGATGGGCCGCGAGTCGATCGACTATAATGGTGGTCAGGTACACGGTATCGTGGGCGAAATGCTGGGCATCCCGTCTATCTCGCCCGTGATGAAGCTCGACGTAGACGGCACTACGGCCAGAATGACCCGCGAAATCGAAGGGGGCAAAGAAGATATTGAAGCGCAGCTACCGCTGGTGCTGGGTTGCCAGGAGCCCATTGCCGAGTGGAAGATTCCGAACATGCGCGGCATCATGACGGCCCGGACCAAGCCGCTGAAAATTGTGCAGCCCGCCAGTCAGGACTCATTGACGGCCGTGGCCAGCTACGAAATGCCCGCCCCCCGTGGCAGCGTAAAAATGATTCCCGCCGACGAAGCCGAAACGCTCATCAAGCTCCTGCGCACCGAGGCGAAAGTAATCTGAAAAAAGTCTTCCGTCCTTAGTCCTCTGTCTTATGTTGCGCTGTTGATTAGCGAAGCAACAGCGCAACATAAGACAGAGGACTTTTCAACCCCACTTGTTATGTCTGTCCTAATCTTTGCTGAACTCGACGAAGGGAAGCTCAAAAAGTCCTCGCAGGAGGCCATTTTTTACGGTTCGAAAGTAGCCGATATGCTAGGTACGTCGGCAACGGCCATTGTGGTTGGTGCTGCCGATCAGGCCGAACTGGCTACGGCGGGCCGTTTTGGGGCCGCGAAAGTACTGCACGCCAATGACAGCAAATTAAACGAGCCAAACGGCATGGCCTACGCCTCGGTGGTAGCCGCTGCCGCCCAGCAGGAAGCGGCAAAAGTAGTGGTGCTGGCCAAGTCGTCGTTGGGCGACGCCATGGCGGCCCGACTGGCGGGTAAACTGAAGGCGGGTCTGGCTCCCAACGTCATCGATCTGCCCGATCTAAGCAACGGCTTCCGCGTGAAGACCAGCATCTACACCGGCAAAGCGTTCGCCTACAACGAGTTGAAGGCCGACGTGAAGATTCTGGCCATCAAGAAAAACACGATCGCGCCCGAAGAAACGGAGGCTACTGCCAGCGTAGAAGCGTTCACGCCAACGGTAGCTGAGAGCGATTTCGTGCTGAAAGTAACCAACACCGAAAAAGCCACCGGCGATATACTCCTGCCCGAAGCAGACCTGGTTGTGTCGGCTGGTCGCGGTCTGAAAGGCCCCGAAAACTGGGGTATCGTTGAAGATCTGGCCAGGGCATTGCACGCGGCCACGGCCTGCTCAAAGCCCGTATCAGATCTTGACTGGCGGCCCCACCACGAGCACGTCGGCCAGACGGGCATCAAGGTTAGTCCGAACCTGTACATCGCGGCGGGCATTTCGGGGGCCATTCAGCACCTGGCGGGTGTCAACTCGTCGAAGGTGATCGTGGTGATCAACAAAGACCCCGAAGCGCCGTTCTTCAAGTCGGCCGACTACGGCATTGTGGGTGATGTGTTCGACGTGCTGCCCCGACTGACGAAGGCGGTTCAGTCCCTGTAATTCAGTTAGTTAAGCCTGCGTTTCCGGTATCCGCATCCTTGAAGCATCCTTGCCCTGTTTGTGGTGAGGATGCTTTTTTATGGCATTAATAATCCGTTAATCTGGCAACGAACCTGGTGCATCCCGCGTAACTACAGCTACAAACGGTAACTTTATCTACCATGAATCGCTATACGTTTTTGAAGAATCTCGGCTTTCGGGGTGCCGCACTCATGGCCGTGCTGACCTCCTGTGTGCATGAAGAGGATACCTACGTGCCTGCGTTGACGCTGAATGCCAAAGGCGAGTCAATTTCCGGGCCCAGCGGCACCACCCTTACCGCACCAACTACCGCAACCACCAGCACACCAACCAGCAGCACGGCCGCCACGGCTGATCTGCTGGGCATAAAAAATCCGCTGCTGACCATTAACCTGGCAACCGCTACGGCCCTGAAAACCGTGGGGGGCTATGTTATACAGAGCGGTATCGTGGTTGCCCAGGTTAGTGCCGGTACCTACGCCGCCGTAACGCAAACGTGCAGCCACGAGCCTAAAAAGCAGGTTATTTTTAACAAGACCGAGTTCTACTGCACTGCCCACGGTGCCCGGTTTGATCTGAACGGAGTGGCCAAAAACAGCCTCGCCGGGCGGGGCATCGCCGCCTACAAAGTCATCACCGACGGCAAAACACTGATCGTTTACAGTTGATTAACGTGGGGGTGTGGGTTATTTTTTGCTCTAGGCCCTTCGACTCCGCTCAGGGTGACAATCTCACTCAAGTTCGTCATGAACATCCCCTAGTGTCCTGTCACCCTGAGCGGAGTCGAAGGGCACGATGCGCGAAGCAAGCCAAAGCATTACTTACAAAACATCATCTTCTTACCTCATCCATGAAAACGTTACTTGCTTTCTCCCTCCTGCTGGGGCTGACCAACGCGCCCAACTGGCAAACCAACTTCGACCAGGCCAAAACGGAGGCCAAGGGCAACCATAAGCTTATTCTGCTCAATTTTTCGGGCTCTGACTGGTGCGGCCCCTGCATCAAACTCAAAAAAGACGTCTTTGAGTCCGAGGCCTTTCTGACCTACGCCGATCAGCATCTGGTATTGGTTCGGGCCGATTTTCCGCGCTCGAAAAAGAACCAGCTTAGCCCGCAGCAGACTTCTCATAACGAAAGTCTGGCCGAACGCTATAACCCTGAAGGCCAGTTTCCGCTGACCGTGCTGCTCGATGCCAGTGGCAAACAGCTTCATCACTGGGTTGGCTATCCGGCATCGCTGAACGTGCAAACGCTTGTCAATGAGATCGATGCCCGGCACGCCGCTGCACACTGACCCGGCTGGCCAGCTGCACAAAAAAGTGCTGCGGCTCATGGGCAACCGCTTCGAGATCAGCGTGGTCTCCGGCGATGCGGCCTTTGCCGAAACCTGTATCGACGCGGCCATTGCTGAAGTGAGCCGGATCGAGGCGCTGCTGACCACGTTTAGCCCCGCTAGCCAGACCAACCAGATTAACGCCCAGGCGGGGGTAGCGCCGGTGGTGGTCGATCAGGAGGTTTTTGCCCTGATTGGCCGGTCACTGAAACTATCGGCCCTGACGCAGGGGGCGTTCGACCTCACCTACGGCTCTATCGATAAACGGCTCTGGAACTTCGATACGACAATGACGGCCCTCCCCGACCGCGAAACGGCCCGGCAGTCGGTACGGCTCATCAACTACCGGAATGTGCTACTCAACGAGGCCGATGGCAGCGTTTTTCTGCGCGAGAAAGGCATGCGAATCGGATTCGGCGGCATTGGCAAGGGCTACGCCGCCGAGCGGGCCAGGTCTGTCATGACCCGGTTGGGCGTACCGTCCGGCGTGGTCAATGCAGCCGGTGACCTCACCGCCTGGGGCACGCAACCCAACGGGCAGCCGTGGACCATCGGCATTGCCGACCCGAATACCCGCCAGACTGCTTTCTCAACGCTGTCGATCAGTGGCTTTGCCGTGGCCACCTCGGGTGATTACGAGAAATACGTACTCATCGGCGGAAAACGCTACAGCCACACCATCGACCCCCGGACGGGGTATCCGGTTACGGGCCTGAAAAGTGTGACGATCCTGGCCCCCAACGCCGAACTGGCCGACGCCCTGGCCACGCCGGTTATGGTGATGGGGCAGGCGGTGGGGCAACACCTCATCGACCAGATGCCGCAGGTTGCCTGCATCCTCATCGACGACCATGACCGCCTGTTTACCTCAAAAAATATTCGCTTACATCCATGAAACACCCTGCGCGATTTCTCATTGCCCTTTCGCTCTTTCTGGTTTTCGCGCTTTCACTCACCAGTTGCGTGTCGGTGAAAGAGTACCAGAAAAGCCGGATCAACGACTCCGAGATGGAGCTGTCCAATCGCAAGTCCGAAAAATTTGAAGGCAGTTTCTACCTCTACCGCGAAGGGCCATCGGGGGCCAGTGGTGGTAAAAGCAGCGGTGGCTGTGGCTGTAACTAAGCGATCCCACTATGAAAAAGATCGTAGTCACCGTAGCCGCCTGGCTATCATTTTCAGCCGCCTGGGCCCAGTCGAAGCCCGACGTACCCACGTCGTCGTATGAGGCCCGTCCGCTGAAGGTCGAAGAAATTAATTTTGTGTCGAGCTATTACACGCAGGATGGCAACAGATCGGCCATAACGGGCGGAATCGGCACCGAAAAACTGACCGACTTTGCCAACTCCTTCGACCTGACCCTGTCGAAAACGGATCGGCTCGGGCGGCAACACACGTTCAACTTCGATTTTAACATCGATTACTACACTTCGGCGTCATCCGACAACATTGACCCGTTAACCATCTCGTCGGCCTCCCGGAGCGATACCCATATTTACCCGTCGGTGTCGTGGCGGGTGTTTAATCCCACAACCCGTATTACCAAGGGGTTCGGCTATTCGTATTCGACGGAATACGATTACCGGTCGCATGGCTTTACGGCGCAGTGGGCCAAACTCTCTGCCGACCGAAACCGGGAAGTGAGCGTGCGGGGCAGTGCTTTTCTGGATACCTACGACGCTATTCTCCCCTCCGAACTCCGCCCGGCCTACTATGGCTCGGGGGCCGAAAACGACCGGGTGAAGGTGGACAAAAACCCCGTAATTCGTTCAACCTGGCCTTATCCGTCTCGCAGGTGATCAACAAACGGTTACAGATGCTGGCTACCGTTGAGCCTTCTTTTCAGGATGGCCTGCTGAGTACGCCCTTCCACCGGGTGTACTTTACCAACGGCTCGGAAACGACCGAACGGTTGCCCGGCACCCGCCTGAAGTTTCCGGTCAGCCTGCGGGCCAACTATTTCGAGGGCGACCGGGCGATTATCCGCTCGTTCTATCGGTTCTACGTCGATGACTGGGGCATGGTAGCCCACACGGCCAGTATCGAGGTACCGGTGAAATTGACGCCCTTCCTGTCGGTCAGCCCGTTTTACCGGTTTCACGCCCAAACGGCCGTTCGCTATTTCCGACCCATATGGCCAGCATGCCCCGAGTCAGACGTATTACACCAGCGACTACGACATTGGCGACATGACCACCCAGTTTATTGGTTCGGGCATTCGGCATGGCCCCACCGGGCGGCGTCATGGGTGTTCGCGGCTGGAATGCGCTTGAGCTTCGCTACGGTCATTATCTGCGCAGCACCGGCATGACGGCCAACATCATTACGCTGCTGGTGAAGGTGAAATAGCGTGTTTCGCTCACCTGTTTATTCGATCGTTTTTTACAGAACCAGGTGCATTATCTGGCTTTATGTCTTTGATTTGTCTAACAAACGGTCCGACAATCGTGGAAACACCCGAACAAACAAGCCTCGTATCAGTTAATTTTGCGTCGTGGAAAAAATTAAGTTAGAGATATTAGGCTTATCGCCGAGCCAGTCGCAGTCGGGTTCGTTTGCGCTGGTATTAGGTGAAGAATACGGTAATCGCCGTTTACCGATCATTATTGGTATGTTCGAAGCGCAGGCGATTGCCATCGAGATCGAGAAGATTGTGCCCAACCGGCCCATGACGCACGACCTGTTCAAGCAGTTTGCCAAGAACTTCGGCTTTACGGTGCGTGAAATTGTAATCTCTGATTTGCGCGAGGGTATTTTCTTCGCCCGCATCGTTTGCTCGGATGGGGTGCAGGAAACGGTGGTCGATGCCCGCCCGTCCGACGCCATTGCCATTGGCATCCGTTTCGGTGTGTCGATCTTCACCTACGAAACGATTCTCTCAGAAGCCGGCATCACCGCGTCGGCCGACGACGAAGAGGAAGAGCAGGAAGAACTGGTTCGCACGCCGAGCCGATCACCCCGCGCCTTTGGTGAGCAGTTGAAAGACATGACCGTGGATGAGCTGCAAAAAATGCTCGACGAGGCGCTTGGCAACGAAGAGTACGAGCGCGCCGCCAAAATCCGCGACGAGATAAGCAAGCGGAATTAATGCATAATGCCTGATTACCTGGCGGGCTGAGCTTCGATAGTATGCTCTGTTGAGTACAACCCATTTCGCTCAACAGGGGTCTTATCCAAAACACCCGGACTATGACCTTGCGCGGCAAACTGCTCACGTTATCTCTTTTGAGCGTTCTGACAGCTTGCTCTGTCTTCCAGGACAATCTACTCCCCGAGTTTACCGGACAAGCGGCGAGTGAGTTACCCCTTCGGATCAGATCGCACAGCTATCCGGCCTACCGAAAGGGCGTTCAATACAAGGCTACAGCCAACTATCAGTACGACGCGCAAAACCGGCTTGTCCGCATCGATTCAACTGGCTACGGACAGAGCATCACGTATCAGTATACCAACAACCGCCTGAATGAGCGACAAACGTACCAGGGCGGGACACCTTATGGACGTACCCAGTTTTTCTACAACAACAGGGGGCAATTGGAAAAGACGGTAGAACAGAATGGTGCGTCTACGACAGAAACTACCTACCAGTTCGATGAATCCGGACAATTAGTTGAGCGGACGACCCTATACCCGTCTTTGACCAACAATGCCCGCATCAGCCGCTACACCTGGCAAAACGGCAACATGGTAGCGATGATTGAACTGGATGGCAACGGCCAAAAACGGTCAGAATGGTCCTATACCTACGACCAGCAACCCAATTACCGGGCATTATTGCCAGTAAACCCCGACCCCGACCAGCCACGTACCTATAATAATCAGGTTAGTACTCGTCTCGAACGCGATTATTCGGGACTCATCGACCTTTGTGCTAATCCTTCTGTTATCCGTTACAGCTACCTCCCTAATGGTCTGGCAGTACGTTGGGAAATTAACAGTTGCAGTCTCTATTACAACGAGATCGAGTACGAGGCCAAGCGGTAGTTATCCGCTTCAGGGCGACGAGACTAACAGCCTGCTGTTGAGTACTGCCGCAGGGGCTTTCGCTCTTTTCACGACAAACCGGGCACCTTATGACTCCTGAACGCTTTACCGAATTTTTTCATGACGTGGTTATCTCCCTGCACGAGAACATCCGCGATTTGCAGGGCAAGAAGGTATACGCCGACCCCACCGAGCAGGACTACCTGAGCGGTCGGCTGTTCAGCTACCGCGAAGTGCTGGAGATCATGAAATTTTCGGCCAGAGAATACGGCCTCAACGGAAAAGAGTTGGGCCTTTAAGCTACACGACTGTTTTTTATTGCTTATACCAATTCGCGCACTAGTTGGGCACAGGGCTTTCTGGTAAAAACGGCAGGGAGTGGTTAGCCTTGCGCGTTTGCCGCATAGGTCATTCCGACGACGCTGATTTTTGACCCGGCCGGGCAGGTTGCCCAGCGAATTGAGGGGATGGCCAATGACGACACAGACGAGTTCAGGCCGTATTTGTCATCCCTGTATCCGGCGAAATGAGCAAACTCATGTAACGCACAATAATATGCCCAATGCACCAAAGAAACGAACTCAGTTGCTGTTACTGCAACTCAACGATGTTCACGGCTACGTAGACCTGCACCCCGACTGGTTCTGGGAGCAGGGCCGAACCGTGTATCGGCCAGCTGGTGGGTATGCCCGGTTGGCTACGCTGGTCGAGGCTCGTCGACGGCATTACCCCGACGCCACCGTGCTGCTCGACGGGGGCGATACGTTTCACGGCACCTACCCCGTGCTCCAGACAAAGGGCGAGCTGCTGGTGCCAATTCTCAACCAAATGAGGTTCGATGCGATGACGGCCCACTGGGATTTTGCCTACGGACCCCGTCGGCTGACCGAACTGGCCAGCCAACTGACCTTTCCTATTCTGGGCATTAACGTATTCCACGAGGGATCTAACGAGCCGTTTTTTCCGGGGTATCGGATTCTGGAGCGTAGCGGGGTCAGAATCGGGGTGATCGGTGTGGCCTGCAACATCGTCGACAAAATGATGCCGCCCCCTTTCAGCGAGGGCCTTCACTTCACGCTGGGCCGCGACGAATTAGCCCCCGTCATTGATACACTCCGACACAATGAGCAGGTCGATCTGGTGGTATTGCTGTCGCACCTTGGCTTGCCCCAGACCCATAAACTGCTGACGGAAGTGCCAGGGGTAGACGTTTGCCTGTGCGCCCATACGCACGACCGCCTTACCCAGCCCCTGCTCCCCAATGGCACAATCCTGATTGAGTCGGGCTGCCACGGGCGAACTGCTGCTGACGCTCGAAGACGGACGCATCGTGGACCACAAACACCAGCTAACCGAGGTATCGGAATCGGTGGTGCCTGACCCGGCCATGCAGTCGCTGATCGACCGGGCGATGGCTCCCTACCGCCATGAACTGACGCGGGTGGTGGGCGAAACGAGTACGCCTTTAGACCGGAGTACCTGCCTGGAATCGACAATGGACAACCTGCTGCTCTCGTCCATTCAGGAAGCAACCGGAGCGGAGGTCATCTTTTCCAACGGCTGGCGGTACGGTGCCCCCATCCCCGCCGGACCGGTTACGCTGGCGCAACTCTACAACATCATCCCGATGGACCCGGTCATTTCTACCGTCGACCTGACGGGCCACGAAATCCGGGAAATGCTGGAAAATAACCTGGAACGGACCTTTTCGGGCGATGCCTACGAGCAGGCAGGTGGCTACGTAAAGCGGGTGGCTGGGCTACGGGTATTTTTTAAGCTGGAAAACCCGAAGGGCGGGCGTATTCAAGATATTTTTGTGGGCAATCAACGGCTGGAGCCAGCCCGCAGCTACAAAGCGGCCTTCGTTACCGTGCAGGGCGTTCCCAAAAAGATGGGCACCAACCGGCAGGATACTAACACCCATGCCGTGGGTGCAATGGTGGCTTATCTGGAGCGGCACTCGCCAATTGAGATCACGCTGACCGGCACGTTCGTTCCGGTTTAATCAACTAACTACTCCCTAATCAACGTTATGGCACTCGTATTGGAACAAATCGTCAGCGACGGGCTGGCGCAACTGAGTTACCTCGTCGGCGACGACAAAGCCGGTTTGGCAGCGGTCATCGACCCGCGCCGGGACGTGGCTTATTACCTGACCAGAGCCTCGGAACTGGGCGTACGCATTACGGCAATCATCGAAACTCACATCCACGCCGATTTTGTATCGGGCGCACATGAGTTGAAGGCCCATACCGGCGCAACCATCTACGGCGGCATCAGTGAAGCCTATCAGTTTGACCTGAACGCAATGAACGACGGGGACGAAATTGCCCTTGGCAACGTGACCCTACGCGCCCTGCACACCCCCGGCCACACCCCCGAACACATCTCACTACTGCTACTCGACAAGAAACAGGGCGATCAGTCTATTGCCGTTTTCACGGGCGACACGCTCTTTAATCAGGATGCCGGTCGGCCCGACCTGCTGGACGAGGCAGAAACTCAACAACTGGCCGATGCGCTGTACCACTCGCTCTACGACAAACTGCTGCCGCTGGGCGATCAGGTTGAGGTGTATCCGGGTCATGGGGCAGGGTCGGCCTGTGGCAAGTCCATTGGCGACCGGCGGCAAAGCACCATTGGCAACGAGCGATTACATAGCCCTGTATTTCAGCATGCCAACCAAGCCGATTTTGTGGGCTGGCTGCTGAATGAGATACCCGAACCACCCCGGCACTACGCCATGCTGAAAAAGCTGAACGCCGTGGGTGCGCCCCTGAAAGGTCAGCCGCCTGTGATTCCGCCCCTGTCGCCCAAAGCCTTTGGGGAACAGATGCGGCAGGTTGACGGGGTAGTGGTGCTGGACACACGGTCTATTCTGGCGTTCGGGGGCGGCCACATTCCCGATGCGCTTAACATAGCGCTGCTGACCGAGTTTCCGACCTGGGTGGGCTGGATGATTGACCGGGAAGCGCCGATTTTACTTATCGTGGAAAGCAATCGGGACATTACCCTGGCGGGTGAGCACCTGTTCCGGGTGGGCTGCGATAACGTAATTGGCTACCTGCATCAGGGCATGACGAGCTGGCAAAATGCGGCTCTGCCCCTGCAATCGACCGGCGAGTGGACCGTGCAAACCCTGAACGAGCACCTGAGCGATGCCGACCTGACGATTCTGGACGTGCGGAGTGATGAAGAGCGGAGCAAGGGCTATGTGCCCCATTCGCAGCATCAGTACGTGGCGCACCTGCGGGAAAACCTGCCCAACGCAGACCGCAACCGGCCCATCGTTACGTATTGCGGTTCCGGCTACCGGGCTTCCATTGCGGCCAGCATCCTGCAACAGCATGGGTTCACCAACGTTACCAACGTACCTGGCTCCTGGACAGCCTGGCAAGCCGCTAAACTACCCGTTGAAAAGCCAGCTTCTTAACGTAGGCCTTCCGGAAGCGGGGGGTTATCCTGGCTATGTGCGAGAACACAATGCGGAAGCAGAAAATCAGCCGCGATGTGCTGTTTCCGTTTATCAGCTACGTACCCAGCGGCAACGGTGAGTTGATTATCAGACAGCAGGAAGGCTGGGCCATCAGCCATCCCTAACCGTTACAGACGTTATGAAACGTCTGGTCCTCTCTTTTCCGATCGCCATGAGCATCGCTGAAACAACCCAGGCCCAGCCCACATCCCGTTCGTACCGGTGGCCGACGTAGGGCGGGCCGACGCACAGGTCAGTATGGCCGACCCAGAAACGGAGGGCATTGGCCGACATATCGAGCTGGCAGCGGGCATTTGGCGTTGGATGCTGGTAGCATTAGCCGGTTGTTTGCCCGGCGTAAACCACCAACGCTTACTCGCCTAACTGCCGACGAAGTTGCTCGCCATTGAACGGCTTACCCGCTATCGGCCCCAGCACGCACCAATCGAACAGACCAGCCGCGAGTGGCACCAGACTAATGCCCAACAAGGGGATGTTCGGCTTTTTGGCTCCTAGTAAACCCGTACCGGCTAAGGTTAACCCAGCGGCAATACGTACTACTCGTCCGGTTGGACTGGCGATGAATCTAAAAAAATTGTTCATGACGTTGGTCGTTAAACTGTGACTAGTTGGCAAATCAGGCTGGTAACGAGAACCCGATCAAGTAAAGGGGTTGCCGTTGGAACACGTGTCAGATACGCTCAACGTGTTGTCCACGTGAATGGTTTATCGGGAATGACAACGGCACTGACGGTTTTCAGCCTGTTGTGTTCTGCCAGGCAGAATACCCGGCGGGCTTACTTCAGGTTCTGCCAGCTGCCCGCATCGTGCAGGTCGGTAATGCCTTTACTGGCCAGCAGCCCTGTGGCCCGGCCGCTGCGCATACCCGAAGCACAGCACAGGATAATGGGCTTTTTATAATCCTTAATCTCACCTAGCTTTTGTTCGAGTTGATCGAGGGGAATGTTTACGGCCCCCGCTGCATGACCACCCGCAAATTCGCCCGGCGAGCGCACATCGATAATGACGGCACCCTGAGCGCGTACCTCGTCCAGCTGACTGTTACCGGCGTTTACAGTGCCACCAAAAACGGCTTTCAATAGATTCATCATGAGTTTGTTGTTTGTCGGTTTATACCCTAAAATTACGGCGATCTGACACCGAATTCCGTGATAAATGTCACGCAGGAGCACTGATTTTTGGAAAAAGCCCATTAACCATACAGCCGGCCAACCAACTGCCTGTACAAGCAGTAAGCTGGCCGGATGTGGGCTGAAGAGGTGCTATTAATGGGGTAGCCGCTCGCGGAAGTAGCCATAGAGCCAGGTTCCCGCAATGGCACTCAGCAGGGTAACCCCTACCACCAGAAAGCCACTGCCAATCTGGGCGAACAGGGGGCCCGGACACGCACCGGTAATGGCCCAGCCAAGCCCGAAAACCACTCCGCCGTAGATCTGGCCTTTATTAAATGTTTTGGGAGCAATGGTTACTGTTTCGCCCTGAAGGGTTTTGATGTTAAAACGTTTAATCAGATAAACCGACAACATGCCCACCAGCACGGCACTGCCAATGACACCGTACATGTGGAACGAATCGAGCCGGAACATTTCCTGAATCCGAAACCAGGAGATGATCTCTGCTTTAACAAAGACAACACCAAAAGCCAGCCCCACGAGCAGGTACTTCAGGTTGCCGGATACGCTTACGGATGTTTCTTTTTTAGCTGCTACGCTAGCCGTAGTAGTAGCCGGATTCTGTATTGTATTGTGCTTGATTAATGGGAATGATTGCATGAATTGCACTTAGTTGATCAGGTTGAAAATAACGGGGAGTAACAGATGGGTCATGGCAAAGCCACCCACCATAAAACTAATGGTCGCAATCAGGGAGGGCAGCTGTAGATTCGATAAACCCATAATGGCATGGCCCGATGTACAGCCCCCCGCCCAGCGCGTGCCAAAGCCGACTAACAGGCCGCCGATGACAAAGAAAAACAGCCCTTTCAGGGTAAATAAATTGGCCGTGGCAAACAGGTCACTGGGCATCAGCCCCGTAAAGTCCTGAATTCCGTAAGCCCGCAAAGCCGCTTCGGTAGCCGGAGCAATGACAAAAGCATCTGGGTTCGACAGAAAATAGGTAGCCAGAAAACCTCCCAGCGCCACACCGACTACAAAAAACAGGTTCCAGGATTCCTTTTTCCAGTCGTAGTTAAAGAATGAAATGTTGGCGGGTACACAAGCCGCGCAGATGTGCCGGAGCGACGAAGAGATACCAAACGATTTATTGCCGATCAGCAGTAAGGTTGGCACCGTCAGGCCAATGATGGGGCCAGCTACATACCAGGGCCAGGGTTGACGAATAATGTCAAGAAAATTCATAGGTAGCATTCATTAATAGTGATGAGTTGGTACAAGGTTGAGTTGGTTGATGCCCACTGTAGAGTTCATGGAAAAGCATGACCCCAATGATCCCCTTGTAAACGCTCTATTTATGCAACAAACGTAGCGGGCTTGTTATCCCAATTCAGTGATAATTGTTACACGACCACGCTATTGCTCAGGAAAATTGATAATCGACTCCCGTAACCTGGGTCAGTAACGTCTGCGGGCCATCCAGAATACGGGCGGCCTGCACCAGTTTAGGGCTCACCGGCGAGAATGCGGCTAAATAATCTTTCATGACCGAGTGCAGCGTTGTGCTGGTATTTTTCGTTTCCCGCACCCCTTTCATGCGGCAAAGCATGTCGTCGGGGTCGCCTTCGCGCTCACAGGCACAAATGCTGTACAGCCGGGCCAGATCGAGCGGCTGGCCATTGATCCGAACCGCCTGCACGCGCTGATTTACCGGGGCAAAGGCGTTGAAGTCAACTTCCATGCCTTTAAAACGGACCACCCAGCCCCCAAACCGCTTGCCGGCATCCTGCGCAAAAACATTCTGAAGCTCAATCTCCAGCCAGGAAACAAGCTGCTTTCCCGTAGCCTTGCCTACCCGCACCGTAGCATCTACGGGCAGCATATCAAACAAATACGCTTCGGTGATGGCAACCTTTCCGTCGGGGCCAGCGGTGCGCGGGGGGCAGAACCGGAAACCGTTCGACAGGGCTACGTCAGGCTTTATTTTCCACATCAGCGCGTTGGTAACCAGGGTGTCAATCGTATTTTCGACCACAAAGTTGCGGTACAGCGGCTCGGTGCTGTAGCCCAGTACCCGCTCCATGTCAGTTTTATAAGGGGCTTCAATCTGCTCTACCAGGCGCTGCACGACCCGATCTGCTTTGTACTTCTTCGGGTCAACTTCCAGCAGGTCGTAGCGTTTGCCGGTGACCTTGCCGTCTTTCACATCGATGTCCAGCCGGCCAATGAAGGAGCCAAAGGCACCGGGTTCCACTACATTGGCGTATTTACACTGAATGGGTTTACGAACCCGCTCGTGGGTGTCCCCGCCAAAAATGTAATCCACCCCTTCCGTGTCGGGATGATTAGCCAGCGCAATTTGCTGCGAGAGGCCCAGGTGCGCCAGCACAATGACGACGTCGCACTGCTCCTGCTTTCGCAATACCTCTACCCAGTACTTAATGCTCTCTTCGGGTTTGGTGTACACGATACCTTTGCTGTACAGGGGCGACTGCCGGATAGGCACCAGCGGGTCGGTATAGCCCAGAAAGCCAATTTTTATCCCCAGCCGGTGCATGGTCTGGTAAGGCTGAAAAATCAGTTCGCCGGGTTTGCCCTCCCCCCGGTCGTGGTGCATGTTGGTGCATACCTTGGGGGCCTGTAGCCCGCCCAGCAGGTGCTGCATGGCCTTTTTGTAGTAGACCACCTCCCAGTTGCCCGGCAGGAAAAGATCATAGTTCAGGGCATTGAGCAGGGGAACAAAGGCTTTGCCTTCCGTCTTGACCGACAGCATGCTGCCCTGAAACATATCGCCCGTATCGATCACCACCGTGTTGTCCGGGTTTTTTCGCCGGATGCTGTCAATGGCCGTAGCCATGTGCGCGTAGCCGCCCGCTTTGCGAAAGGTGAGCTGGTTGTTCTCCCAGAACAGCTCGTCATGCGCGTGCAGTTGACAATGGACATCGGTGGTCTGCAGGAGCGTAATGGTACCACTGCCTGGTTTAGCAGACGCCCGGTCGCTGTTTTCGTTTGCCGGGTCCTGCCCGTTAGCAGCCAGGGCAGCCGGGGCAGAAACGGAAGAAACGCCCGCCAGCAGGCTGGCCTGTAAAAAATCACGTCTTGATGTCATGGTTCGGTTAGTTTATGCGGATGAACGGGATCAGAAACCGGCTTTGATGTAGGACCAGCCCTCTTCCTGCCGGATTACCAGTTCAGCTAAACCGACCGGCACAAAGACAGCCTGGCTCAGTATCTGCCCTTTAGTCAGCTTTTGCTGTTTCATCGTGTTTTCACACACGGCGAACACCACCCCTTTGCTTTTGAGAGCCTGAATCTCCGGCTCGAACACCGACTGGTCCCGGCGCATGAAGCCGATTCCCTTGTTATGGACCACGACCTCAAGCAATGCCGTAGGCCAGTAAGCCAATACATTACTCAGTTGCTTGGTCAGGGCACGATAAGCCAGCGTATCCCCAGTGGCTAAGTGAAACACGATACGGTGCTGTTTAGCCCTGGTTTTCAATTGGGCCAGCACAGGCGTTCCCAGCAGCAAAAGGCCGAGAAACAGAAATAATTGGTTTTTTTTCATAGTTGGGAGAGTTGACGTTTAATCGGTTTATCGGGAGATTTCTTTTTGTGGGCTTCCTTCCAGTCTTTGATCGGCTTGAAGGGGCCGTACTTGTGTTGTTGTTCGCTGAACGGGTCGGCGTAGGGGCCGAAAGGATGATCAAATGGTTTCCCCGCCAGGTTGGGCCAGTCGCGGCTGATGTCGATGGATGGATGGACGGGGCTGCGAGTTGATGTAAGCCGCTACGTCCCAGGCTTCTTCATCGGTCAGTTGCGGACGCTCGTAGGTGACGCCGAGGGGCATGTTTAACCGTACGTACCCGGCCAGACTCGACAGCCGGAACAGGCCAGCGCCCTGGTTGTAGCTGTGCTTTCCCCACAAAGGCTCAGACCAGCCAACGCCCAAAAGCTACGCGTCAGGGTGCGGATAAAGGGATCGTCGGCCGGTTTCATCGGCAGTACATTAGGGGATTAGTATACAGCAAAGATGACGCATTGTGGGGGAGATTTCAGTGACATTTATCACTAATCAACGAAAAAATCGTCCGTATCCGGGCTATCCTCCCCCGTAACAGGCTCACTTGCGCCCGGCAAAACCCGATCCTCGCCGAATACGAGCCAGCACTGCATATAGCAATAGCAGCCAGGGAGTCAGGTGCAGCAACATATCCAACCAGTCTACGACCGACATGCCCGCTGCCCCGCCCAGCACCCAGCGGAGTTTGCCCACTACGTGGGGCTCGGGGGTGAAGGGAGCCAGACCCAGAGTTAGACTGACGAACAACCACAAAACCGGATTTTTGAAAATAGACGTCATGGGGGTTAGTGAGCTACGGGTTGCCGGGACTCGTTTATGGGTTTAGACCACTTAGCCGGGGCAGGGTGGCGAAAGGGTTGCATCAGTTGGCCGAAAAACGTTTTGGGGAATTGCTTTACCCCGCGAAAGCCCAATTTGATGTGGCTTCCTTCGTAGGGCACGTAGGCCGTGCGGAACAGGTAGTCCCAGACGCTGAGGGTCAGACCAAAGTTGACTCCTTCCCGGTTATGGGTGGGCAGTTTTTCGGCGTGGTGCCAGAGGTGCATCTGGGGGCTGTTGAACACGTACCGCAGCCGACCGATGGGCAGGTACAGGTTAGCGTGGTTGAGGTGACCCACGGCCAGCGTGAACAGGTGAACGATAAAAAACTCCTTCAGCCCGAAGCCAATCATGGCCAGCGGCAGGTACTCCAGCGTCCGGTACACGACGGTCTCCATCCAGTGATACCGCAGGTGAGCGGCAAACCCCATCTGCTCCACCGAATGGTGAACCTTATGAAATTCCCACAGCCGGGGCGAGTGATGCAGCAACCGGTGAATATTCCACTGGATAAAATCGCGCACCACGAATAGGATTAATAACTGGCTCCAGGAGGGCAGGTTAACCACATTCAGGGCTACGACGTTGGTGGCCCCGAAAATACCCAGAAAGTCATTGAACGCTTTCACCCCCACCTGCGAAACAGCGTTGTAGGCGATGAGCGAAAACAGAAAATAATTGAAAAACAGGTAAAAGCTATCGAGCCAGAAATCCTCCCGGAAAATCGGCTGGTCTTTGCGCCACGGAAACAACAGCTCCAGCATCCAGACCAGTAATGAGATACCAATCAGGGTGTAGAAATAGTTGGGCCAGCCGGGGTGGATAATCTCGTCGACGAGGTAGTTCCAGTAACCGCTGTACCCATTCAGAAACGTCTGCATGTATTCGTTCATGGTAGTCGATTAGTTATAGGAGTTGCATGTAGCCCACCGGAACAGCTCCCGCCAGATGGCTCACTGCAAATTCAGCCGGTTCGCGGGCGTCCAGCACCAGCCTCTTCCCTAGTTGCTGTAGCTCATTTACCGAGACCGCTGGCACCAACTTGTTGAGCATCAATACTATTACAAAGTTGCCCAAAACAACCGGCCCGGTCAGTGACATTTGTTACACATAAAAAATGACTCCCTGTAGAGTACAGAGGGTCATTTTTTTGTAATTGGCAGTATGGGCCATTTTCTTATGCGGACTCTTCAAGCATTTCGGTCACCACCGGATTGCCTTTGCCGACCCACTCGTTCATGCTGGGCGAGTAGTTCTTCACATTATCGAAACCCGCCGCTTTCAGCAGTGAGTAACCAATGGTGGCCCGGTCTCCGCCCTGGCAGTAAACAACAACCGGCTTGTGGTTGCTCACTTTGCTGAGGTTTTGGGGGAGAGTGCCAACAAATATGTTTTCGGCCCCTTCCACGTGCCCACTCGCAAACTCCGAGGCTCCCCGCAAATCCACTACCTGTACGTCGTCCTGATTCAGATACGTTTTAAAGGTATCAAGATCGATCACCTCTGCTTGTTGCAACTCAATACCCAGCGTACCTACATCGTCGATATAGCCATACACATTATCGAGACCGATGCGCATGAGTTTGCGGGTAAGGTCGTCAACCTGGGCATCGTCTGCAACCAGCATGAATGGCTCCTGATACGTGACGAACCAGCCCATCCACGTAGCAAAGGCGTTGTTGCCCTGTATGTTGATACTACCCGGCACGAACCCGTCGGCAAAGGCCGTTTTAGGGCGGGTGTCAATCAACTTAACACCCTTCGCCAGGGCCTCCTTGACTTCGTTGGCCGTTAGTTTTTTCTGCGCAGGTACCTGGGTGAGCAGCGGACGGTCTACTTTGTTGAGGTGCTTCATCATGGCGAAGTACTTCGGTGGTTCGGGCTGGTCGGCGAGCAGGTAGTTGACAAAGCCTTCCTGATCACCCTCGAACTGCAACGCCCAGTTCCGGATCTTCTCGTAACCTACCGTCGTGCTGGGTACCGCCCCGAGGGCTTTCCCGCAGGCTGATCCGGCTCCGTGGCCCGGCCATACCTGTAGAAAATCGGGCAGGGTGCTAAATTTTTTCAGGGACTCGTGCATCTGCCGGGCACCCGCGTCCTGCGTACCCACCAGGCCCGCTGCTTTTTCGAGCAGGTCAGGACGGCCCACGTCACCCACAAAAACAAAGTCGCCCGTAAACAGCATCACGGGTTCTGCCGAAGTCGGCTTGTCGGTTAACAAAAAGCTGATGCTTTCCGGGGTATGACCGGGGGTATGAAGCACCTCCAGGGTCAGGTTGCCAACAGGAATGACATCCCCGTTTTTCAGCCCTTTATGGGCAAATTCGTATTGCCAGTCTGCCCCACCTTCGTCCGACAGGTAGAGCGCGGCACCCGTGAGGGCGGCCAGTTCGCGAGACCCCGAGAGGAAATCGGCGTGGATGTGCGTTTCGGTAATATGAGTAATGCGTAAACCGTTTTGGCGGGCAATATCGATGTAGGTATCCACGTCCCGTTTAGGATCAATAACAATCGATTCGCCGGTTTTCTGGCAGCCAATCAGGTAACTGGCCTGGGCCAGACTTTTATCATAAATATGTTGGAAAAACATAGGGATACGTCAGTTTGTGAATGAGTAACAGAACAAAAGTAGGAGATGGCCATAACGGATTCAGTGACTTTTGTCACCCGCGCCGGCCTACTGAAAAAACAGCTCGTGGCTAATGATATAGACACCCATCAGCAGAACAAACCAGCCGAAGGCCTTTTTTAGCTTTTCGCCCGCAATGAACCGGGTCAGGTAGGTGCCAATGAAAATGCCCAGTACGGATAAGGCCGTAAACTTGAGCAGAAAAGGCCAGTCAATCGAAAGGCTGGCTACATCACCCCAAAAGCCGAGGAGCGTATTGGCGGCAATAATGAGCAGGGAGGTGCCCACCGCCGTTTTCATGGGCAGGCGAATCAGCAGTACCATGGCCGGTATAATCAGAAAACCACCCCCCGCGCCCACAATACCGGTTAACAGCCCAACCAGCAGGCCATTTACCGCAATGCTACTGTAGTTGAACTGTAAGGGCGACTGAGCAGGACTTACCGCTTTTTGTCTGTCGCGAATCATGCTGTATGAGGCCACCAGCATAATCAGGGCAAAGAACAACATGACGGCCATGCTTTTACTGAGCACAACCGTATCGGTTGTGAAAACCGGATCGGGAATCCAGGGAACCAGGTATGTACGGGTCAGAAAAACAGACAGGAAGGAAGGGAGGGCAAACAGTACAGCCGCTTTGTAATTTACCTGATGATGCCGCATGTAGTTGATTGAGCCAACCAGCGAGGTTGTGCCCACCACAAACAGCGAATAAGCGGTTGATACAATGGGGTTGATGCCCCATAAATAAACCAGCACGGGCAGGGTCAGCATACTGCCACCCCCGCCAATCAGCCCCAGACTGACGCCAATAAGAATAGAGGCCACAAGGCCTGCCAGGTGTAATGAAGTCATACTCACTTACTTTTAAGCAAAGGTCGACTTCAGGCTGGCCCACTTCCGTGACAAATGTTACAAAAGCCAGAAACTGTTATAACATAGCTATTTTATTGCGCATCAATTTAATCTGGCCACCGCGTTCCATTTGCTTCAGCAGCCGGGAAATGACCTCACGGGAAGTAACCAGCTCCTGCGCAATTTCTTCATGCGTAATGGCCAGTTCCCGGCACTGGCAATTGGCGGCTTTCTTTTGCAGGTAGGCCAGCAGCCGCTCATCCAGCTTATGGAAAATGACCTCATCAATGGTTTCCAGCAGGTTATCGAAGCGTTTCTGGTAGGTTTGAAAAACAAACTGTTTCCAGCTGGGAAAGCGGCACATCCACTCGTCGACTTTACTGACCGGAATCGCAATCAGTTCGGTTTCCTCCTCGGCTACCGCTATAATTTCACTCTGCTTGCCGCTCATGCAGCAGGTCAGCGACATGGCGCAGGTATCCAGCCCACCCAGATAATAAAGCAGCGCTTCCCGTCCTTCCTGATCGGGCCGCATGACCTTAACGAAGCCTTTGATCAGTAAGGGCACGGAGCGAATAAACTCGCCGGGCCGGATAAGGTACGTGCCTGCGGGTACAGTCTTTACCTGACCAACCTTGGCTAGCTCCTCCAATAAAGGGTACTCAAAACGCCCCTGCAATTTTTCCTGTAAATAATCGACACGTAAGCTCATGGGTAAACATCAGTGAATCCGTTGACTCGTTATTACTGAACGCATCCATTTCGGTTTTGATTCTTGTCTGTTTAGCTTACCGACAGATGAAGCGTGAGTATACATAGGTGTTAATTCCTGTCGGGACTCTTTGCAATATTGTACGGCACGGGCCGCTGCCGTCAACTGTCATATCTGGCCAGACCCACGCTGAGAAGTCGTATTCAGCGGCCAAATCGATATGATGCCCCGTATGCGTCGAGGATTGTTCTGAACTTCCTACTTATACGCTTTGGCCTCGCGGATAACGAACTTGTATTCAGCTACCTCAAGGGCCTTTTTGTAGTAGGCTTTTGCTTGGCTACGGTTGTTGGCGCGGGCGGCAATGCGGGCCAGACCGGCATAAGCCAGTCCGTGCTCTTCCTGCGTATAGGCGATGTTGACGGGCTGTTTCAACGCCGCCTGGTACGCCGCCATCGCGGCAGAATCGTTTTTGGCCATCCGTTCGGCCAGTATGCCCTCAAAGGTGTAAATAGCGGCGGGCAATAGCTTATGCTGCATCTTTTTGAGTTTCTGAAGCGCCGCCTGCCCGTCTTCATACCGCCCGGCCAGTAGCAGCGCCTCCACGTACCGGAGCAGAAAAAAGGGATTCTTGGGATAGCGATCCACCAGAAAGTCCAGATGCTCAACGGCCTTTGGAAAGTTGGTTTCGTGCTTCACAAAAATATGAGCGAGGTAATAGTTGGCTTCCGGCCGGGTAAACAACGCCCGCCTGGCCGACACGTCCATCTGCTTGAGCCCCAGTGCCATATTGCCGTCTTTGAAGACAATCATGAAGGGTTTCACCACCGGATGGTCGATGGGGTAGCGTTCGACATAGTAGTTGTAGAGGCCCGTTGAGAAGTAAAACTCCATGTTTTTATCCATCAGGCCGAACCCCTCTTTCATGTACACATACGCCTTTCGCGATTCGCTCACGGCCTTCATGGTCTCGTTATCGAAATTATGTTTCATCGCCATGTAGCCGTGGGCGGTGAGCCCCAGAAAGATGGCCTCGGGGTCGTTCTTGTTTTTGTCGATCATCTTTTCCACGCCCTGAATCGCCAGATCGACCTGCTGCACATACTGGTTGGTAATGGCGCGGCTGTCGCTGATGGGCAGGTACTGCCACTGGATGGTCAGCGAACGCAGTATTGGCACAATCGGACTCTGCGGATACTTAGCCTGAATCTGACGGATGTAGGGAGCCGCTTCCGCAAACTCGTAGTTGTAGATATGATCGAGTGCCTTTGCTACGGTTTGCTGCCCGGCCGGATCGGTCAGAATTTGCGCAGGAGCAAGAAAAGGGGTGAGTACGAACAGAAGCAGGAGTTGAATACGTTTCATAAGTAAGTGATGACCTTTCTATGACTGCTTTCGACGGTTAATGGTTTATTGCTCATCTGCGATGACCATCTCGGATGACTATCTGCGATTGCCAGTGTACTTTTGTTTATAGCCCTAAACGGCCCATTTTGCGAACCGGTTTCGATGATTCAATATACTCAATTTGTATTAGACAACGGCCTGAAGGTATTTGTCCATGAGGATGCCAGCACACCAATGGCCGCCGTTAATATTCTCTACAATGTAGGTTCACGCGATGAAGACCCCGACCGGACGGGCTTTGCCCACCTGTTCGAGCACCTGATGTTCGGGGGCTCGAAGCACATTCCGAGCTACGACGAGCCGCTGCAGCGCGTGGGGGGCGAAAACAACGCCTTCACCAGCCCCGACATCACCAACTATTACATCACCCTGCCCTCGGCCAACCTCGAAACCGCGTTCTGGCTCGAATCGGACCGGATGCTGAGCCTCTCCTTCGACCAGCAGGTGCTCGATGTGCAGCAGAAAGTGGTGATCGAAGAATTCAACCAGCGCTACCTGAACCAGCCCTACGGCGACGTCTGGCTGAAACTGCGCCCGCTGGCCTACCAGCAGCACCCCTACCGCTGGGCTACGATCGGCAAAGACATCAGCCATATCGAAAATGCCGTGCTGGACGATGTGAAGGCCTTTTTCTACAAGTATTACCTGCCCAACAACGCGATTCTGGTCGTGGCGGGCAACGTAACCACCGAGCAGGTAAAGCAGTTATGCCGCAAATGGTTCGAGCCCATTCCGGCGGGGAAAGAGTACATCCGCAGCCTGCCCGGTGAGCCGCTACAGGCCGAAGCCCGCTTTGCCGAAGTCACGGCCGATGTTCCGCTGAATGCGCTGTATAAAGCCTACCACATGCCCGGCCGGTTCGACGCTGGCTTTGCTGAATCCGATCTGCTAAGCGATCTGCTGGGCCGCAGTAAATCGTCGCGTCTGTACCACAAACTCTTGAAAGAGCAGCCCCTGTTCAGTAACATTGGCGCGTACATCACCTCGTCCATCGATCCCGGCCTGTTGGTGGTGCAGGGCACGCTGAATGAGGGCGTAACCCTCGAAGAAGCGGATGCCGCCGTGCAGGATGTGTTGCAGGAAGTTATTGACCAGTACATTCCTGATGAGGAGTTGACGAAGGTGAAAAACCAGGCAGAATCGACGCTGGCTTTCTCGGAAGTGGAACTGCTGAACCGGGCCATGAACCTCGCCTTCGCCGCCAACGCCGGTGACCCTGAGCTGGTCAATCAGGAAGCCGATAAGATTCAGTCCGTTACACCCGAAGCCATTCAGGCCGCCGCCCGCCAGGTGCTGCGCCCCGAAAACAGCTCGACCCTCTACTACCGCCGCGCCGAAGTGGCTGCTTAGCAAGCTCTTTTCTCAGTAATGAAGATTCGCGTTGGACAGGGCTACGACGTCCATAAACTCGTAGAAGGGCATCCCTTTTGGCTCGGTGGTATCCAGATTCCGCACACACACGGTGCCTTCGGGCATTCTGACGCCGACATTATCTGCCACGTTATATGCGACGCGCTGCTGGGGGCGGCCAACATGCGCAATATCGGCTACCATTTTTCGGACAAAGACCCGCGCTGGAAAGGCGTCGACAGCAAAGTGCTGCTGGCCGAGGTAATGCGGATGATTCGCGAAGCGGGCTGGGAAGTGGGTAACGTCGATGTGACCGTGGTGTTACAGGAGCCGAAGCTAAACCCACACATTCCGACTATGACAGCCTGTTTGGCCGAAGTTATGAACGTACCTGAGACTGATATCGCCATCAAAGCCACCACCTCCGAGCATATGGGTTTCGTGGGCCGTAAAGAAGGCATCGCTGGCTTCTGCGTGGCGTTGATCACATCCGTGTAGAGCCGTATATATACGATCCCTCCTGCGTCAGCAATTTTGTGGCGGATTGCTGACGCAGGAGGGATCGTATATATACGGCTCTACTTCTGCCCGTACTTGGTTTTAAACTTGTTGTACAGGCGTTTGTGCTTGTCGTCGAGGTCGATTTTCCGGCCCTGGATGAAGGCGTGTTCAACCAGGTTGGTGCGCATGTCGAGCAGGTCGCCTTTAGACACCACCAGCGTAGCCTGTTTGCCCACCTCCAGCGTTCCCACCTGCTTGTCGATGCCCAGGATCTTGGCTGTGTTCGACGTGATCATTTTCAGTGCTTCTTCGCGGTCGGTAACGCCAAACCCAACCGCCGTACCCGCCAGGAACGGCAGGTTACGGGTCCGCCACCATTCTTCGGCGTAACTCAGGCTGACCAGTACCCCTGCTTTTTGCAGAATGCCCGGTAGCCGGTACGGCAGATCAGTCGGTTCGTCCTGCCGATTGGGTAACCGGTGCAGGGCGCTCAGAATCACGGGTACATTGTTTTCCTTCAGGAAGCCAGCTACTTTGTCGGCATCCTCGGCCCCAACGATCACTACCTTAGGCACACCCGCCGCTTTGGCGAAACGAACCGCTTCGATAATGTCTTTGGCGTAGTCGGCTCGAACATACAGGTTCTGCGTACCCTTGAATAGCCCTTTCATCGCCTCAAAACGCAGGTTAGCCGACGTCGGTTTTGCCGCATTCGCGCCAGCCTCAGCATAGGCTTTGGCCTCGGCAAACGTGGCCTGCAAGGCGCGCATCGCCTCGTCGCGACGTTCATTTTTCTTGATAGCGGCCTGGAATGTTTCAAGATCGAACTCACGGGCGTAATAGCCGGGCCAGTTGAGCCACAGGCCATCATCTTTCCGCAGCACGGCATCTTCCCAGTTCCAGCCATCGGCGTACAGGATCGACGAAGAGCCCGACACGGTTCCTCCCATGGGCATCGCCTGCGTCAGCAATATGCCGTTGTTGCGAATCGTAGGGATGATCTCCGAATCGGCATCGTAGGCAATCAGCGAGCGCACGTTGGGGTTCAAAATGCCTATTTCGCGCGAATCAACCGTCGAGCGAACGGAGGCAATCTCCTGCATGCCCACCAGCGAAGCGGGCGAGATGAGCCCAGGGTAGATGTGCTTCCCCGTTACGTCGATGACCTGCACCTCGCTGGTGTTCAATCGCACGGTGCTGGCATCAGCCACATTGGTGATCACCCCTTTATCGAACGTGATCAGGCCATTTTGGATGACCTGCCCGGTACCCGTGTGGATGGTTGCGCCGAGCAGGGCAATAGGCCGCTCCTGCGCCCGCCCTGGGGCGGGGTTTTGACCAAAGCTCGTAAGCGAGGCCAACGTAAGTATGGTTGCTAAAATGTGTTTCATGTTGTGGTCATTCATGACAGCGTAGTGACTAGTTCTTCTCTTCCCCTTCGGCAAACACGCCTTCAACGTCTTCGCAATGCCACATCCGCTGCCGACGGAGCGTAGGCCGCTGCGTGGTTTGGCCACCGGTTTTAGCCTGTAGCATCTTCTGAATCAGGCGGGCGCGTTCAGCCTCCATGGTTTCGCGGTTCTTATCGTCGCTCTCCCGACTGTAGTAGATCGCTCCGTCGATCATCGTGAATTCAGGACGGGCGTAGATCGACAGCGGGTTGTTGTTCCAGAGCACCAGGTCAGCGTCTTTACCAGCCTTGATGCTCCCCAGGCGGTTGTCGAGATGAAGCAGTTTGGCGGGGTTCAGCGTCACCATTTTCCAGGCATCTTCTTCCGACATACCACCGTACAGCACGGTCTTGGCGGCTTCCTGGTTCAGGCGGCGGGCCATCTCGGCGTCATCCGAGTTGATCGACACCGTTACGCCTTCGCGGCTCATCAGGGCCGCGTTGTACGGGATCGCGTCTTTCACTTCCATTTTATAGGCCCACCAGTCGGCAAACGACGATCCGCCGGCACCGTGCTTAGCCATTTTATCGGCTACCTTATAACCTTCCAGAATGTGAGTAAACGTGTTGACTTTAAAGCCCAGCGAATCGGCTACTTTCAGCAGCATGTTGATCTCCGACTGCACGTAGGAGTGGCAGGTAATGAACCGCTTCTTAGCCAGAATTTCGGCCAGCGCATCGAGTTCAATATCCCGACGGGGCATCGTTAGGGTAGGGCTCGTGGCCGTTTTCCTGCCTTTTGCGGGAGCCGCCACCTGTGCGTTGTAGTTGGCCCAGGCGTTGGCGTATTCTTTAGCCCGCATGAAGTGGTCCATGTATACCTGCTCGACACCCATCCGGGTTTGGGGGAAACGTACCTGGCTGGCAGCCGGGGCACTCGACTGCTTCACGTTCTCACCCAGCGCGAACTTGATGAATCCGTCGGCCCCTTTAATGAGCATATTCGACGCAGGCTCGCCCCATTTCAGCTTCACAATGGCCGACTGCCCGCCAATGGCGTTGGCCGATCCGTGCAGCAGTTGCGACGACGTAACGCCGCCCGCCAGTTGCCGGTAAATATTGATGTCGTCGGGGTTGATGGCATCGGCCATACGTACTTCGGCCGTGCTCGACTGCGACCCTTCGTTGATCGACACCAAAGCGATGTGCGAGTGCTCGTCGAAGATACCGTTGGTGAGGTGTTTGCCCGTTCCGTCAACTACGGTGCCGCTGGTAGGGGCTGGCAGATTTTTACCAACCTGCGCAATTTTACCGTTAGCAACCAGCACGTCCATATTCGTTTGCACCCCGGCGGCTTCGTTGGTCCAGACCGTAGCGTTCCGAATCAGCATGGTCTGCGGCTGCGGCTTTTTGGCGTTACCCATGCCCACAAACGGATACAACAGGCCACCCAGCTGTGGTTTTCTGGTGGTATCTGCTTTGGCCATCGACGCGCTGAATGGCTTACTCAACGTGGCCGACCAGCTTACGTTCTGGCCGTTGGGTTGCTCCCCATCCCCCCGGAAAGCGGTGCCATCGCGGTACCCCGTCAGGCGGGTGATGGCCGTGGGCTGACGGCGGTTCAGGGCCACCCGCATCGAGATCAGGTTATTATCGACCGTAACGATCGGCGTCAGTTTGGTCGTATCGTTGACGGTTACCTGGTAGGTCGGCTTTTCTGGATTATCGCCCGTTACCAGCAGTTTCAGGTTTGGCAACCCGGCAGTGCCCACTTTCAGGTCATACGTACCCCGCAGATCAGCGATGTTTGGGTTGGTGACCACGTACTGTTTCCCCTGAATCCAGTTTTCGTAGATGACGTTGTTAGGGGCAAACAGATTGCCCGACGTAATCACGAAGTTGGCTACTTTCCCCACCGCCAACGTACCCAGCAGATCATCGGCTTTAATCAGTTTGGCGGGCCGAATCGTCAAGGCTTCCAGTGCCTGCTGTTCGGTAAGGCCATGTTCGATGGCTTTCCGCACATTGGCCATAAACTCAGTACGGTTCCGTAGCCCCGAGCTGGTCAGAACGAAGGGGATATTCGCGGCCGCCAGCATAGCGGCATTGGCGGGGGCCATTTCCCAGTGCTTCATCTCGGCCAGCGACACATTATCGGCGTCCCAGGCGTCTTCTACATCATACGCCTGCGGGAAAGTTACGGGCACAATCAGGGTTGCTCCCGTTGCCTTAATCTCGTCGATTCGCTGGTATTCGTCTCCACCACTGCGAATGATGAACTGCGTTTTGAACTCGTCGCCAATGTTATCTGCCCGAAGTACACCCAGTTTATCACTTACCTCAAAGAAGGCCGGTATGCCCGCCATCCGGCTCAACGCATCGAGCGACAGGTTCATTTGCGGCTTCTGGTTGGTGCGTTTAAACCAGTCGGCATCGTACATTGCCTGACGC
This sequence comes from uncultured Cytophagales bacterium, assembly GCA_963750355.1. Taxonomy (GTDB): domain Bacteria; phylum Bacteroidota; class Bacteroidia; order Cytophagales; family Spirosomataceae; genus Fibrella. The sequence goes on from CAVVQL010000025.1 coordinate 53,351, forward strand.
AGCAGGGCCACCGTTCCCATAATCGAGTTGGGGTTGGTCTGCCCTGAGGTGCCTTTGCTGAACGAAAAATGCTGACTGAGGCCATTACGTAACAGCACCATATTTTCGCGGTCATCGGCCACCGTGACCAGGGCCCCACTGCCACGGGCAATGCCATCGTGGTTATGCGTCAATACGGCACCGAAGCCCAGCTTGCGCAGTTCGTCGGCTTTGGCAGTGGTTGCTTTGAAGAGTTGACTCGCGTCATTTTCGGGCTGAATCGCCTGGTTCCAGTAATACGGCCCTTTTTTGTTCGATTCCAGTTGCGGCGCACCACCAGCCCCCCGGCCCTGGCCAGGGGCCGCCCGAACGATTTCGGGCATGCCATAATCAGAATCAAGATCGATCAGGCCGGGATAGATCCGCCGTCCCGCCAGATTGGCCACAACGGCGCCGGCCGGTATTGGTACGGAAGTACCTACAGCCTCGATGCGTCCATGACGAACAACGAGCGTGGCATTTTGCAGGGTGGTTTGTGGATCGACCACAATGGTTGCGTTGGTAAACGCGTAGAGGTTTGGCCGTTCGTCGTGGACACCATTCTGAGGGATTATACTTTGGGCAAGCCCCGACTGTACCAACCCGACTGCCGACAAGAGCAACAGGAGATGTTTACGCATGTAGATGAGTGTTCAATTTTGTTTAAGCCTCAAAAATAGCTCCGCTAGCGAAAGAACAACCGCCTTTTTGGCCACAGCTCTTAATAAATAAGTGGAATCTGGGTCGAAAGCCAAATAAACTACGTTTTTTCATGTTCATACAGTAATCTGGATCGGCGTGGGAAATCGACCCGCTTCCTCTATGGTGCCAATCGGTCACCGCATAAAAAACGTGCAACCGATCGGCCGCACGTTTCTGCACTACTCTTTTCGCCTTTACTCTGTACATAACTGGTTAAGGCCTAACGCCAGTAAGGCATTTCGGCGCCCCTGATCAACACCGTCCGGTTTTGGCCGCTACCGAAGTCAACAGCCATCACCGTGGCTTCACCGGTCCCGGTGTTGCTGACATTGGTGAAAATGAGTTTCGAGCCGTTCGGCGAAAAACGGGGTTCCAGATCATTCGTGCCCGCTGGCTTTGCAGATCCGGTTCCCGAAGCCACCACCGGCAGAGGCTCACGTAGTCCCTTAGGAGCCGATGACCCAACTGGTATATAACCGACGACCGCGTTGAGTTGCCGTCCCTGCTCGTTCTGAAAGTTGGCCTGGTCATACGAGAAGATTACCCGGTCGCCAGCTATCGAAAAAACGGGGTTACCGATCCGGCAATTGGTTTTGCTCAGTACCGTAACGGTGTCTTTTCCCTGAGCGGTCATGAGCATAAACCGATTGTCGTAGAGACTCGAACCGGTTGTGCGGGCAATAATGCGGTCGCCCTGTGGTGTCCAGTCGCAACCGGCAAAGGCACGGCCAACCGGAGCCTGGCCAATGGATCGCGAGCCATTGCCCGACCCATCGGCCTGCACCACATACAATTTGTTGTTGCCTGGGTAGAGTAGCTGCGTACCGTCGGGCGACCAGCAGAAGGAAAGGTCCGAAGGCAGTAGCCCCCCGACGGGCACAGTGGTTGCCCGGCGCAGGTTGCTGCCATCGTAGTTCATCACAAAGAGATGCAGGTCGGTTTCTGCGTTGGAGATAAACGCAATCTGCTTCCGGTTTGGGCTTACTACAGGCCGCCAGTTGTTACCGGGCTGGGTAAGTTGAATGGCATTGACCCCATCAGCCGACGCAAAAATCTGGTAACGGCCCTCTACGCGTCGGGCGAATACGTAAGAAACGTCAGGAAACGCACCGGTTCGGAAGCTCCACATTTTGCCCGTCACCAAGTTTACGCCGTCTGAAACGGTCACCTGCCAGTAGTAGGTGGTTCCGTAGGCAAGGCCCTGCACTACCAGCGAATCGGCGCTGATACCGGTAACCAGTTGGGTGGGGGCGGTACTCCCTTCGCGGGTGATCACCACATCGTAGGTCAGCGGGTCTTTGTTTGGGTCGGTCGATTTCCACTTCAATACGGTAGCTATTGCACTAATGCTGGTTGTTGGTGCCACCAGTAAGGGCGCCGTTGGGGGCGGGTTTTCATTTACCATGTACAGCACCGTGGCCGTTCCGTAGCTTCCCGACACGTCGGCCGTCGTCAGTTCGTCCCGAAACGCTTCTTTCGTGGCTTGCAGGGTGTATTTACCCGCCAGAATGGTGTCGAAGCGAAACCGGCCGGTTGTGTCTGTCTGTAGGGTTCTGCCCGACGGGTTTAGCCGAATGGCCGCTTTGTTGATGGGTCTGCCATCTTTTTTGTTCAGCACCTGACCGCTGATAGACCCATATTGGAGTGGTTCTACCACCAGTTCTTCAGTGCAGCCCCAGATACTAGCCAGCAGGGGCAGGAGCAGGATGAGGGTACGTAACGTTTTCATGGCTTTAAGGCGATAAGCTCAGAGACTGATTTTTAGTGATGAAGCGCGGGAGTCGGCCGGGTTGAGCGACCGAGGTAGAAAGACAGGCCAACCGAACCGCGCAGGTAGTAGTCGTTATGGCTGCCCGACACCACACCGTCCAGGGCATCGGTCATCGGCTGCTGGTAGTCGACGGTGGTGCGTAGGCCCACCACCCGGTTGATGGCGTATTCGGCACCGATGCCCCCGTTTAGCAAGACATATTGGTTGCCGCGTACGTCGATTGGCGAACTCCCGGCGCGGCAGGTGATCACACCGACCCCGGCATAAATCAGGGGCGTAATGCGGCGGAAAGGCAGCGACCGGTAGATGAGGTTGCCCTGAAGCGTACTGACCGGGCAGCTGAATCGCTGATCGCTGGCCAGTGTGCCAACCCCCGCATTGAGCTGGATACCGAAGGAGTTGGACAGATACACGTCGGCGGCTATGCCGTAGCCCGTCCGCATACCGCGAGCGGCAAAATCACCGTAGTATTTCCAGACCGAGGAATAGGGTTGAATCGTAAGGCGCGACGGCTCCACGGTATTTCTGGCGCCGTAGCTATCGGTCTGGCTCATCTCCGTTTTCTCCCGCTCATAAGCCGCCAGCAGCTGCCCGGCCTGTTCAGCCGATTTACCATCGACCGCCCACAGGTTATCCTGAATACCCTCGATAATCAGCGACTTAACCGCCTTTTCAATGGCTTCCGTAACGGCCATCTGGGCAGGCTCGTTGGTGGCGTAGCCGGTTTCTACTTCGAGCAGCTTTTTGAAACTCACGTACCGGAACGTACCGGCATCGATGGCCTGCGACAGGATGGTCTTGGACGTGTACACCGTTTTCAGGATCTTGCCCGATTTGGTCGCCACGGCCCGCAGATAAACCGTTACCCGATCCTGACGATACTGGCTGGAGCCACCAGTGCCGAAAAACCGAAGCCCTGCCCCACCGGTAATGATGTTGGCGTCGTAGGAAACAATGCCGCCTTCCAGAATGACACCCGCCACCAGGAGGGCAGGCAGCGCATCGGCCTTATTCTTGTTCTGCTCGAAAATGCGGCGTTCGGTCTGTAGGTTGGCGAAGTTCTCCCGCTCGATGGGGACAAACCAGCCGCTTTCTTCCAGGGCCTTGAGCAGCATATTGGTGGTGCCCTGCGAGATGGCCGTTGAGAAGCCCGATCCGGTTTCGGTCTGTTTGTACTGGCCCGTCTGGTCGCGAAACTTATATACAGCAGCCACTATTTTCTCCTGGGGTGCCGGTAGCCTGCGCAGTTCGGTCGTGATGGCGGTTTCTTCGCCCAGGCGAGCCGATTGGGTACGGGTCGGCTGGTGAAAGTAGGCGCTGCAGCCAGTGAGCAGCCACACGCTGCCGATAGCCAGCAGGGTGCCGCCGATTTTTGTTGTTGAATAGTTTACTGAATAGTTCATGGCGAAAATGGGTAAGGATTGATGGGGCGACTGGACTCAGAGGTACGGAACGGTGATGGAGCTTTCTCCGCCTTTGCCGTCGGTAATGCGGATGATGACCCCCTCGGCGGCGTTCGTAATCACTACCTGCATATCGCCATACGAGAAGGTGCCTTCTTTCAGACCGGCATCGCCAAACTGCTTGTTGAGGATATTCTGCGACAGTCGGCTGAGTAATTGCCGTTGCAGGTTGTCGGAAAAACTCTGGAGCGATGAGCCCGAACTGCTCCCCAACCCGCTGAATGCGCTCGACGAGGCATTTTTAGCGGTCGGGTCTTTGTGGGTGTCCTGGGCCTGGGCCGAGCTAAGCATCCACTGATAATTGAAGGTGTTACCGCCAAAAGCCGGGTTGTTGGGGCGGTACACAAGGCCCTGGGCCCGGAGTTGATTGAGTCCTGCCGGGAGCAGAAGCAGCGAAGCAAGGATGACCAGCGTTTTCATAGACAATCAGTCGTAAAGGTGTTCTGACTGTATATCGCGGCTAGTGCTGAAGGTTAACAGTGGGGGATCGTGCCGCAGCGTAAATTCTGGCTGCTAATTCTTTTTATCCTGCTGTTGCCGCATGGCCTCCTGAATAATCACGTACTGCCGCACGGTTCCCCGGACGGTTTCCCGCACCGTTTCCAGGGCATACAGCGCGCTTTCTTCCAGCAACTCATACCGGCCCTGCACCAGCTCCATCCAGACCGGATTGTCGTCGATACTAATCCTGATTAGTAGCTGGTTAGGTGCCATGCCGGCCAGCGGTATCTCTTCCACAACAACGACCATATCGCCAGCCGGTAGGTTCAGGGCCACAACGGCGCTGTGTAAACTGGTGTCAGACTGCGCTTGCAGGGCAGTCCAGTGCTTGACGAACAGGTCATAAAAATCTTTGCCGAACTTGGTGCGTGTGTTGTCCAGAATCAGACTGGTGCCGCTGTATTCGTTGAAAGCCGATTCGACCAGTTGTTCTTCGCGATCCAGTTCATCGCCGACGTCGGGGTTCTGGGCAACAGCCCAGCACGGCAGCAGGGCCAATAATAGAATGATCGGCAGCACTCGGGCGTAGTTCATGGTCAGTACCCGTTTTTGAGGATCAACTGCATACCCCCCGTTTGCTCGATGCGCATGGGTACGCCCGCTACCGGGGTGCTGCCTTCCTGAATGAGCTGGTTGTTATTGCCGCGTTGCAGCACCTCCAACTGGCCGTTATTCTGCTGTCTGGCCCGCCACAGCGTCACGTTATTATCGCCCAATTGCGCAAAATCGAACCGATTGCCGGTACCACCCAGCTCCAGGTCCAGCGCATTGTTCAGGCCCTGCTGCGCGAGGCGAACCGTATTGGCCCGTCCCGTTTCCTGAATCCGTAGCTGATTCAGTTGCCCCGTTTGCACCAGCGTGATTTCGCTGGTGTTCAACCCGGCCAGACTCCTGTCGGCCACCGGTTGCCGGAAATACACCTCCGACTGGGCCGAAGCAGCCAGCGGCAGGCTGAGTAAGAGAAAAGCGATAAGCAGTTTCATGGCAGTTGGGTGAAATTGTCCGCCCGGAAGCAAAGCATCCAGACGGACAATTCGTCTTAGAATGAAGGGCCCTGCGTAACGGTGGCTGTGTTGCTATTCCCAGATTGATTAAAGAACAACGTGTTGTTGTCCCCCATCTGCGACAGAGTAAGCGAGTTACCTACACCCTGCTGTCTGGCCGGAAAACTATACGGACTCGTGGCCGACTCTAACCCTACTAACCGATTGCCATTGCCTGACTGTGAGACAGCTGCTTCATTGAAAGAACCCTCCTGCCACATTCGTAATGTATTGCCCTCACCAGCCTGAGCAACGCTAATCCGATTGCCATCACCCCGTCGTTGAAAAGTTTCAAGCACGTTTCCATCGCCAGTCTGTGTTGCCGTGCTTTGATTACCATTACCCTCATCGGAACCAACACTCCCTTCATTATGACTACCTGCCTGAGTCAGCTCAGCCTGGTTGTTTACGCCATAATTGGCTAAGAAAATACCGCCGGAGTTATCGTTACCAGTTTGCGTTATTGTAAGCTTGCCATTGCTGCTTTGGTAACCTCCAGAGAGCCCACTCCAGTTATTATCGCCACTTTGAACAATGGCAGATCGGTTATTAGCACTATAGTCAGTGTGCGATCCAGCGTAGTTTCCGTTACCCTTTTGACTAATAAGAGCGTCATTCCCACTACTAAATTGCTGAGACAAATAAGCATGGTTGCTATTACCTTCTGTTGCGATGGTTCCTTTGTTAGCATGCCCATATTGATAAAAGAAAACCTGATTATCGTTACCGGTCATTGATAATGATCCCATATTCTCACTTCCGTTTTGCGTAAGAGGAATAGTAGTGAAGGTCGGTCCGTTTGCATTACCGGTCATTACGATAGTTAGCGTATTGCCACTTCCTTTTTGACTAACTGGTGCGCTGTTTCTGTCGCCAGCCTGGCTGAGCGATAAAGTGTTCGACTGGGCCTGGACGGTACAGAACGTTGCGGCCGCCAAAGCCGATAAAAGGAGCTTTTTCATGAGTGACACATGGTTTAAGGTGAACTAGCTATGAGATTGTCTCACCCATGTATCGCATTCGGATCAGGGAGGTTATCAGCGGGAATTAAAAATGGATTGATAACCTGAGCTGAAAACTGCGATAGGTAACCAGAGCTGGTACAAGCCGGGTACACACAGGGCAACCTATCAGAGAATAAATCATTGTTTTTGGGCCATCAAATCAGTACCTATGCCATACCGCTACAGTAAAACCGGCCAGTATGACTATGGATGCCGATAACCCTTGCCAGAACGTTGCGCAGGGAAACCTGGAGTTCTATCAGGCCCTGCTCGCCGACTATAAACAAGCCTGGGAATGCCTGTATATCAACGCATTCCGCAGTTTCATTCCCTATGCCCGTCAGCGTAGCGCTATCTCTACCGACGACGCCCTCGACATTTTGCAGGAAGGACTGGCTGAGTTTGCGGTTAAACTGAAGAATGGGAAATACGTGTTTCAGGAGAAGCCCGTGGCCGCCTACGTCTTCACGGTTTGTCGAAATCGGTGGGTCAGTTATCTGCGGAAGAATCATATCCAGAAGCTGGATCCTATTCAGGACGATATGGCTGAAGAAACCGATTCGCCTGACCATTACGAGAGCGCAAGCCACTCGTTTAGCGTAGAGCCAGCGGGCGACGTAGGTCAGGAAGAGAACAGCGAAGCCGGTGTATCGGATGGCGGTTCCATCTGGGGTGACAGTGAAGTCGATTGGGAGGCGGTTGGTCGGGCGTTTGCTGAGGTGGGTGACGATTGCCGGACGATGCTGCACTGCTTCTATGTGGAAGAAAAATCATTGGGCGAGTGCGGCGCCCGAATCGGTTTACAGGAAAACTCCGCTAAGGTGAAGCGCTTTCGATGCGCCCAGCGAATGAAGGGGTTATACATGCAGTACAAAACAGATTAGGTATGGACCTATCCGATGAGCTTCTGGAACAGATTGGCATGTACCTGGCGGGACAGTTACCTGCCGGAGAAAAAGATCAGTTTGACGCCCGACTACAGCAAGACCCCGAACTTCGGCAGGAAGTAGCCATTCAGCGTGAACTGAAACAGGGCTTGTCTTTTCTGGCCCAGAAGGACCGTTTCAAACAGATGCACGCCGACCTCGACAAGCGGGGGCTACTGACGGAAATTGACCAGCCGACTGACCAGCCGCAACCAGCCAGACCGCACCCGACGGGCCCTGAAGTCGTGCCATTTCGGGAGAGCCAACCCCTTCGGCCGGCTCTTCGCTTTGGCCGGGCCAGTTGGATTATGGCGGCTTCGCTGGCTGTTTTGTTGGGCATCGGGTGGCTGATTTATGCCAACCAGCAGGAGAAGCAGCAGGAACTGGCCCAGAATGAGCGGGTTTTTACCCGTTTCTTCTCAACAACCCCCAAGGCCACACCAACCCTTCCGGCTGATCCCGACCAACTGGCGGCCTCGCCGGATACTGGTCAGTCGGAGGCCGATTCGGTTCGCTTGCGGGCGGCGATCGACGGTTTGCAGCGAACGGATGGGCAGCCCGTCATCGACGAGCTTAGGGTCCTTTCGACCAGCGAGGGGGGGCATTGGCGCGCCACCGCCGGTGGTATCTGGCGCTGGCGTATCTGAAGCATCATCAACGCGCCGAGGCTCAGCCGCTTCTACAAGAAATTGCTCAGCTGAAGGGCCATCCGTACCAGCAGGAAGCCCAGCAGTTGCTTGCTCAGTTGCAACCGTCTCTATCCGCTCCATAGCCATGAAACGCAGCTGGCTCATCGCTTCCCTCCTGACGTTGCTGACCATGTCGGCTTCGGCACAGACGGCTAGTAACCCCGGTTTGTTGCTGGACGATGAGGCCTATGACCAACTGCCGTACGAGCCCGTTCTGGCAAAAGAGCCGCTTAAGAGCCGGGTTTCTTTTGAAGCGTTTTGCCCACCCGTTCAGGCGCAGGGCTCGTATGGCACCTGTGTCGGTTTTGCCTGCGGCTATTACCTCCGCACAATCATGGAGGCCAACGCCAGGCACCTTACCAACAAAGCCGACATCAGTAAGCTGGCTTTCTCGCCCAGCTACCTGTACGAAAAAGCCAAGTCGGATGGTGACTATGCCTGCACGCAGGGCGCGTATCTGACGAAAGTTTTTGCCATTCTGAAAGACGTTGGCGCGGTGCCGTTCAGGAGCTTCCCCTACCCGGCCTGTGGCCAGCAGACCAAGGCCGCCGACGCCATTGCCGGCCGGTATCGTATCAAAGAATACGAACGGCTGTTTAACGTGCAGGATAGCGACCAGCTAAAAATCTATAATGTCAAAAAAGCGCTCGTCTGGGGGTAGTCCTGTGGTGGTGGGCATGGTGACGCCGAAATCCTTCTTTAACTCCGATAAAGTATGGAAACTATGGGAGCCTAAACCGGACGAAGACCCGCAGGATAAAGCGCTTCGGGGCCACGCGCTGTGCATCATTGGGTATGACGATAACCGGTATGGGGGCGCTTTCCGGGTTATCAATAGTTTTGGCCCTCGCTGGGCCGATGGTGGCTACTGCTGGATCAGCTACCAGAACATGGCCCGGTTTACCCGCTACGGCTATAGAATCAGTTTCTAGTTGGGGGGTGATTTAGCTAATTCTCTAGTGTGTTGCTGACGCGCTGCCCTTCGACTCCGCTCAGGGTGACACGACACTCAAGCAGGTGAATGACAAACTGTAGTAGGATTGTGACCCTGAGCGGAGTCGAAGGGCAGCGCGTCAGCAACACTCTATATGTCAATACCTCAATTCAAACCACGAGTCGTAATCTGAATGCGGTCTTCGGCCACGGGGGTTTCTCTTTGGTACAGGTCGACGCCTTGATCACCTCAGCCATGGAACCTACGAAGAGATCATACTCATCTTCCGTTCTGAGGTACACAGTTTTATTTGGAACTCGGGGCACCGGGCAAAAAGCCTCTTCGGCAGCATAAACCAGCAGGTACTCCATACCAAATGGCGCGGCGCAATTGAAAGGCAGATCGGGTCTGATGCGAACATACTGATTCTCCTGCCCCGGTTTGATCTCGTAATCGTTTTCGAGCAGGGTTTTCGTCCCGTCGGCCAACACATACACCAGCCGCACATGGCAGGGCCGGTTCGCTTTGGCTTCGACAACCAGCTGACTACCCTCCCAGTATTCCACATTCGTCCGCCCCTTATCGGTCCGAATCGTTACGGTCAAGGCCGTTCGGGTAGCAGAAGCATTCTGTTGAAGGCTGTCGCGGATGGCGACAAGCTGTTGGTAGTGATCGGGTTTAAGGGTTAGCTGTTGCTCGCTGATCCAGGCCAGGGGCAGGTCGGTGTTGGTGAGTACTTTCAACACCTGATTGGTGCGGGTGTCATACAGTTCTGCCGTAATCCGCAGCGTATTGAGATTCTCCTGATACGAGCCACGTATGGCCAGCGGGCTCTCCCTGTTTTGACCGGGCGGAAAACCGCCTCGATCGCCGTTCGTTTTTGCAGGCAACTACCCAGGGTGGCAAAAATCCGGTCAGACAGCGGGGTATTGACGCCGCAGCCTTTGTAGGTAAACATCTCCAGGGTGAGTTGCTGCGTGCCGACGGGCAAATGCTGCTCGAGTTGGTCGGCCAGCGCACGTAGTACCGTCGGCAGGTCTTTTTGCCGTGCGCCGGTCCGACCATCGTCGACATACCGGCGGTCTGCCTCTGTCAGGGTAAAAGCGGTAGGTGGCCAGGTAGCGGCTTTATTGATGCCGGCGATGCGGAAACTGTGGTAGTAGGTCGGCTCCCGGTCTGCCACGAACATGACCCGAAACTCGGCCAGGTACCGAAACCTGAAGGGTTTGCCCTGTTTATCCGACCCCTGTACCTGCTTTCCAAGGTAGAGATTAATAAACGGTTGGCCCGCTTCGGTTTGCTGCAACGCATACTGAACAGCACTGGTATCCAGCGAATGAACGACCGGCCTGCCCCCCGAAAAAAGGCGACAGTCTTTTACATACTCCTCAACGGTTGTGTACCCACCTGCCGCTTTACCGAACTCGTTGAATACCGGAACGTCCCGGCTGAGAAAGGCATCCCGTACCAATTCGCCGATAGGGTGTTGCAGGGCCTCGAACGGCTGACTGGCTTCATAATGCGTCAGGATTTTCAGGTTGTTCAGGTACGTCTCCTGCACGACCTGAAGGGCTTTTTTCGCAATCAGCACCCGTTCGTTATGGGTATACACCGGCGCTTTATCCAGGCTCACCACATAAACAGATTGCTTCGTGCGGGTAGACTTGTGCTGGGTCAGCCGGGCCTGCGTGTCCCGGAGCAGGGCTTCCCAGCTAACGTTTTTGGTAGAACGGCTGGCGCCTTCCAGGGCTTCGTCGAACGAGCGGGTGTAGAAACTCCCCGAATCGGGATGGGCTAAAGCCTGCTCAGGGGGGCGGCTGCTGGCAATGAGCGCGTCGCCCTTCACATTCAGAAAAAGCGTCTGGTAAACGGCATTCAGCGAGTCATCGGTCAGAACCATCGGCTTTGGTTTCACTACTTTTTTAGTTCTACCCCGCATGTTGGGGATCAGACTGATTGCAGCAATCGCCCATGGTGATGCACAAGCGGGCCTTTTTAGCCTTCAGCGCCTCATGAACAGCCAGTAAACCAGGATTTTGCTGGCTATTCTTTTCGCTTTTTTCCAGCAACAGCACCGGAAAACGACCCGCACGCTGACTGGCATTGTAGCCATGACCGGTATAATACAGGAACAGAATATCGTCGGGCCCCGGCAACAGGGTACGGATTACGTCGGTCAGCCGTTTGTGGGTAAATTCCTGGCCCGCTATGACCTGTTCACTGAGTTGGTACTTGATGGCCGACGCCAGCTGAACGAACTGCCGGTGCATGGTTTCCACATCCCGTTTGCAGGCCGTAGACAGGATCGGATCTGTTGTATCAGCCACCACAATCGCGTGCACCGTCTGGGCCTGACCGGCTAGGGTTGCCAGTAAGCTCAACACCAGAATTAACGGCAGTGCAACCTTCTGTCGGTATCTAAGGCAGATAGCCATCAGTTGTCGACCTTAAACATGAACACGTCCTCGAGATTTCCTTCATGGTAAGGGCGCTGATCAAAGCCACGCTCTTTCAGGCCCCGGGTAACCCGCCGGACCAGTTCAAAAACATCGATGTTAGGTTGGTTTATGTGTTTTACCAATTCGCTGGTAAAAAGGCCGTTTTCCTGATCACCATCATAAGCCTGCTTACCCGACTCGGTAGCATAAATGATTATGCTACCTGATGCAGGTTGTACAGGGGCATAGGTTAGCCCAACGGCTCCTCTGTACCAGGATCGATAGGGATTATTTCGGCATGCATCCCAAAAAATAAGATTAGCGCCTTTGGCGTTAGCCTCAGCCATGCTGGCATAAATCTGGCGTAATTTAAAACACTCGTACACTACTTTGGCCTCCGTGTTAGGTTCAGCGTCAATGGGCTGTAGATACGTTTCTCCATTAACCATAAGCCCATGCCCGGCATAGTAAAAGAGACCGACGTTGTGAGAGCCGAGGTCTGTAATGAACGAATCGAAAGTTTCATTGAAGGCGCGTAGCGACAGATTCTCTTTATATGTCACGGCAAAGCCCAGCGCTTCCAACTGCTGCGTTATAGCCCGGCCATCGTTTGTTGGGTTCTTGAGCGGAGACTTACTGTAATTACCATTGGCCACAACGAGCGCCAGCCGCCTTTGCCCGAGAACGCCCAGCGTAGCCGGGCTGGGCAGAGCCGTTCCAGGCTTGTAAAGGATGATTCGCGGTTCGGAGGTGGTGCTGCCAACGGCGTTCGTTGCTTTTACAGAGATTTCATTTGCGCCAGCATCCAGCGGAATTACTTGCGTGTATTCCAGGCCGCCATCGCGTTTAAAGCCACGCATTTCTTTAGTTACGACGGTGCCATTGCGCATAAACTGCACGCTGGTCAGGGCATCGGCCGATCGAATTCTGACCGTTGCGGTAGCGGTAGATTTAGGCTCGGTTACCTGTTTTTCCTGCGGCGTTTTCCACGTGATAACCGGAGCTGTAGCAGGCCCATTTTTTTTCATGGACACCCACCCGCTCTTAAACGACGAAACTGCCCACTGCTGGGCTGCCAGCGGGCCTGCTGCCGACAGGAGCAGTACCCAAAGTAGTATACTGTTTTTCATGACGATAGCGGTTAAAAATGCAATTGAACCCCAACCGTTGGTGTGGTCCCGACATAATTGAAAGCGACACTCGGCCTGACAGGCTGCCTTTGCTTTTCGTTTTTTCTGCCTCTTAGAAACGTGTAGGTCACGTCGGTCAACAGCAAAGCCGCTGCCGTCCAGGAGGCCACCAAATACTGATGGTGCAGGCGGTTGGCTTCGGCATAATCCGCCGGATGGAGTTGGCGGGTATATAGATCGTACTGCTTATCAGCCTGGTTTTTTCGAACCAGGCCATAAACGATCAGCCCCACGTAGGCCCCCGTAAGTAAGGGTCGTAACCCTACCTTTTTGTTCGGCTGAACGAAAATGTTGCCTACGCCAGGGGCCACTGCCGATAGAAGCGCGTAGATAGGTCCACCGCCAACACTGCCCGGCTGAATAGGTTGCCTGACGAGTATGTTTACCTGAATCTCATCGTCGTCAATTTTTATTCCATCCAGCCGGTAATCCCAAAAAATCATTTTGTTTTTACCGGGCAGCACGCTAGTCCCCACATCACCCGTCACTGTTACGGCGTTCAATAGCCCCCGGTTTCGGCTTTCGACCTGGATGTATACCGAATCAGCGCTGGTTACGCCCGTAATATCATAGAAAACCTTCACCCGGTTGTTGTCCAGGTCAACGCGAATATTCGTAATCGACACCAGGGACTGGCCGATGGCCGTACTCAGGTGGAAGAGTAGGGCCAGAAACGTGACAATTCGTATATGATAAACAGCCTGATTCATTGGGTATACAGGGCCGTAATTTCCGCCTGCGTGAGGCCCCGGTTGTAGATTCGGATTTCATCCATTATGCCATCGAAATTATTGGGATCACCAGATTGTTGCGCTCCAAATCGCAGATTACCGCCTACACACCGATCGATGGGATTTGTTGTCAATTCCCTTTGTGTCGCTATTAGCTCGCCATTGATATAGAGCTTGAGTGTCTGACCAGCATAAACGCTGACAAAATGATACCACTGGTTTAATGCAAAGGTGGTTGCATGATAAATTAGCCTGTTAATTACAGGTTGCTCCAATGCACAGCTCCCATCATTGTTTACGTCGACGCTAAATTCACAGCAGATCGTACTTGAATTGGGCAGCTTCGGCTTGCTGACAAACGCACTATACTGCTGATTAATATTCTCAGAAAAGTCGCTTTTATTGTAAATATGTCTCGTGGTGCCTCCTCCCCCCTGCGACTCATCAACCACCTTCTTTGCCTTTAACCAGAGGCTGATAGAGATTGAATCGGGCCGGAGTTTAGCGTTATCCGGAATCTCGAAATAATCATCGATGCCATCGAGTTGCAGCGCCGACTGAGCAGTTCCCGCCCTGTTTGGGCCATACGTTGCTCCGTTAATCAGTTGGCCGGTCAGGTTATTACCGCTGGCATCAGCGGTAGTTCCATCGAATGAATAATACGCAACCAGCCCTTTAGTCAGGCTATCGCTCAGCAAGGGTAGATCCCAGCTTTGACAACCGACCAGTAAGCCGAAGAACAATAAGACAGCGTACATGCGTAAACGATGTACAACTGTCAGTAGGCTTCTCATCGCCTGCCTGTGTTTAGGTGATTCATCAGTATAATGTAAAAATAATCTGGGAAAAATCGCCTGCTTTTCTTTAAAAAGGCTAATTTCTGATTTATTCGGCAGCAGTTGGCTTAACGATATGACCCTTAGCTCTACCGAAGGGAACCCAGTTCGCTGACAACCTGGTCCGGGGCTCCTTATAAGATAACCCCGGACCAGGAATTACTCAGTAGACACTGGCAACTCACTTGCCTGCTGGCGACACCACGGCTACATTCTGGGTCGTTTGCTGCTGCTGCCCTAATTTTTCCTTAGCCATGGCCCGGTTGTCATAAGCCATCTTATAGGCGGGATCCAGTTGAATGGCCCGGTCAAAATCGAGAATCGCTTCGCGGTAGTCTCCTTGTTCAGCCTTCATCTTACCCCGATTGTTGTAAGCCATTGCATGGGTGGGGTTTAATTTAATAGCCCGGTCAAAATCCAGTAAGGCCTCCGCAGTTTCATCCAGCAGATACCAGGCAAAGCCCCGACCATTATATAAATCGGCATTGTCAGGGGCGAATCTGATTCCCGTGTTAAAGTCGCTGAGTGCTGCCTCATAGTCCTCCTGGTTTATAAAAACCAGACCCCGGTTAAAGTAAGCCCTCCAGCAGGTGGAATCCACGCGAATAGCCCGGTTAAAATCGGCCATCGCCTCAGGCGCTTTATCGAGGATACGGTATAGCATCCCCCGGTTAGAGTAGGGTAAGGCTTCGCTGGAATCGAGCTGAATGGCTCGATCCAGGTCTTCCAGGGCGCCAGGGTAATTGCCTAATTGAAGCTTCGCTATTGCCCGCATGTTGTAGCCCGAAGCAAAGTGGGGAGCCAGGGCAAGGACCTGGTCATAGGCTTCAATGGCCTTCACGTAGTTGCCAGCCTGAATGTACTTGAATGCCTGCACGTTGTATCGCTGGCCCTTGCGCAGCGAATCGCCCCCCCACTGTGGGCCATTCGGGTGGGCAAGAGACTTCAGGCCTGACAGGGTGAAGAGGATACTAAAGATGGCGACGGTAACGAACGTTTTCATGGGAATAGAATTTGAGGGTTGCTTTCCTTACGTATCGCCGTCAACGCGTCCAGGTTATCCAGCAGGACTCACTTTTTTTCTCTTCCACCAAAGGCCAGCGTACCTCACGCCACGAAAGCCTGCTTTAACCGGATTGGCCTCCGCTGATTTTGTAACTTTGTGTAATGAATACCTCCTCAACGCCCCTCCCCGAACGAATTCGCCCCCGTACCCTCGATGAGGTCATTGGGCAACGCAAGCTGATTGGCCCTACTGGCTCCCTGCGCCGCGCGGTGGAATCGGGCCGATTGCCGTCTATGATTCTGTGGGGGCCGCCGGGAGTAGGCAAAACCACGCTTGCTCTCTTGTTGGCCGAGGCGGTGAAGCGTCCGTTTGTGGCCCTAAGCGCCATCAATTCAGGGGTGAAAGAAGTACGTGACATTCTGGCCCGGCCGGCGGGCATGTTTCCACCGGTGGTCTTCATCGATGAGATTCACCGCTTCAACAAAAGCCAGCAGGATGCGCTGCTGGGGGCTGTTGAAAAAGGCCAGATTACACTGATTGGCGCCACCACCGAGAACCCGTCTTTCGAGGTCAACGGGGCGTTACTGTCGCGCTGTCAGGTGTATGTCCTGGAACCACTCGACCGCGACGACCTGATTCAGCTCATCGACCGCGCCCTGACCAACGACGTAATACTGAAGCAGCGCCAGGTACGCATTGCCGAATACGACGCCCTGCTGCGGCTGTCGGGTGGCGATGGCCGCAAACTGCTGAACCTGCTCGAACTGGTGGTTACCAACCACGTAGCCACTGATGAACTGATGGTCACCGACGAGTACGTGACAACGGTAGCCCAGCAAAACATTGCCCGCTACGACAAATCGGGTGAGCAGCATTACGACATCATTTCGGCCTTTATTAAATCGCTCCGGGGCTCCGACCCAAACGCGGCACTGTACTGGATGGCCCGTATGCTGGTGGCCGGTGAAGACCCCGTGTTCATTGCCCGCCGTATGCTGATTATGGCCTCGGAAGACATCGGTAATGCCAACCCAACGGCGCTCATTATGGCCACCGAAGCCATGCAGGCCATTCGGGTGATCGGTATGCCCGAAAGCCGGATTATCCTGTCGCAGGTAGCGGTGTATCTGGCCACTTCACCCAAAAGCAACGCCAGCTACATGGCGATCAACGAAGCGATGGAGCTGGCCGAAAAAACGGCTCATCTGCCGGTACCGCTACACCTGCGCAACGCCCCAACGAAGCTGATGAAACAACTGGGCTACGGCAAATCGTACCAGTATTCGCACGATTACAACGGCAATTTCAGTCAGCAGAATTACCTGCCCGACGAGCTGGAAGGCCACAAACTCTACGAGCCCGGCCAGAACCCCCGTGAGCAGGATATCCTCCGCAGCCTGAAATCGTGGTGGGGCGACTGGTATGGGTATTAGGCAATTGGGGTAAGGGGGGATTGGGGTAGTTGGCGTAGCCCCCCGCATCGGCGCAGGGCATACCCCGTCTTACAACCTGTATACGCGGCAACCACTTTCTTCGAAGACCAGCATCCCCTGCCCGGCCGGGGCGGCGGCTTCGCCCACTGCGGCGGTAAACAGGTACGTGTCGCCCACCTGCCAGGCTAGTGCTGTACCGGTGGTAGCGCTAGGGTCAGGCTTTTGTTTCCAGCTGACAGATTGACCGGCAAGGCTGGGCCAGATCTGTTCGGCAAACGCCCGCATCCGGCCAATGGCCACAAACTGCTCTGCAT
Source organism: uncultured Cytophagales bacterium (assembly GCA_963750355.1). GTDB lineage: Bacteria > Bacteroidota > Bacteroidia > Cytophagales > Spirosomataceae > Fibrella. Next base: position 70,350 of record CAVVQL010000025.1, read on the forward strand.
TCTGGCCCCAGACAAACGGGCCGTGGGTCACTTTATCGGGCTGGGCCTCGTCGGCAATGCGAAAGACGTAGAGCTTGGTGTATTCTTCATTGGCCCCCCGCTCGTCGTGCTGATTGCGCAGCTCGAAACCCAGGCCAATGTAACTGGGCAGTTCGGGCAGGAACAGACTCACGAAATAGCGAAACAGGTTGCCGGTTCTGTAAAATTCATCGAAACGCGGATCGTCCTTATCGGCGGTGATAACGGTAAAATTGGGCGCAAACCGTCGGCTTTCGGCCAGTTCCAGGTACGTACACAGTTGCTTGTTGAAGGTGGCCGAGCCGACCACCATCGACTGAAGATCACCCAGCGTACTGTCGGCGTCGATGGCTTCCAGATGATCGGGTTCGTTACCGTAGGCCATAGTATCGGGCGGGGCCAGAAAGGTCTCGGCAAAGAAGGCAAAATGGGGCGTGCCCTTGGCCTGTACATAGTGCTTAATGGTTCGGAGGGGATCATAATAGGCATCGGGTTCGGCCGGCACGCCTTCGGGACGCAACTGAACGTGGGCCATGTCGCCGCGCATAAAATCGAAGCCGAAGCGTTGCTGACAGGCATGAACATGCTGGCAGATATAGTCCCAGGCAGGCTGGTTAGGCTTGTTGAAATCGAGTTGCCAGTCGCGGTTATCGTTCAGGCTATGGTAGAATTTGTACCGGGCCAGCGGACCGAACACCCGCGAAAACTGCTGCGGCTGGTTGAAACTGTACTGATACCAGATCTGCCCAAATTCGTCGGTCACAAAATCATCGGGCACAATGTGCAGCCCCCGGTAGGGCGGTGCCATGGTCATGGGCAGGGTTTCAAACCCCTGGGCCGTCAGGTGCCGGATCAGATCGAGCCGACGTTGTAGCCGCCCGCCATAGTCACCGGGTAGGCCAAACAAAATCAGGTGCCGTTGTTCGTCGGTCAGCAGCGGAATCTGGGTGGAGAAAAATACGCTCTTTGAATACGTAATGGGGCTACCATCGGCCGTACCCTGCTGGTGTAAAAACTGCCAGATCACCTCTTCGACATGCCGGTACACGTTTTCTGAATGGTCGATAAGCCGGTGTTCTTCCCGATGAACCCACTCGAACAGCGACGGATGCACCAGCGCCATTTCTGAGAACCGGTCGGTATGCGGAATCACGTCCATCCCCACGGTGCGCCCCATGGCGTGAATCAGGTTGACCACCACCTTCAACTGTTTATCGACCGTATCGAGCGTGGGGATAAACCGGGCCAGATCGACATTATAAAATTCGGGGTTGATCTGCCAGCTCACCATCCCGTAGAGGCTGCCCACCACGCCGGGCTCCCAGATGGGCAGCAGGTGGATGCTATCGTAACAGGCGGGCAAGGTCAGTATGTAGTTGATTACGTTCCAGAACGAGCCGATGGTGCGTACGTTGATGCCCACCATCCGGCTCTGCCGCAGCCACTGCCCGTTCGGCTGCCCTACCACTGGCGAGGCTACCCGTTGCTGGGGGTCGAGCGCCTGGCGGATCAGATCTGTCCCCAGCCGTTTTTGCAGAATGTCGAGCGTTTGGTACACCGAAAACTGGATGGCGGTCTGGGGCAGCAGGTTGGGCACGTAACTCGCTTTACCCGACTGGTACTCATTGAGGTACGCAGGGTACTGGCGCTGCCAGTCGGCAGTAAGAGTCTGGATGGAGGTCGGCATAAAGCAAATGTAAGTTTTTGCCACAGAGTTACACCGGTACGCCGGGGCGGGAGGAAAAAAGGGAGTTACGCGGAGAATACAAATTACGCTGTACAACTCTATATTTTCTCCCGCCCCGGCGTACCGGTGTAACTCTGTGGCAAAAAACCTGTTTATACACTATATGCAGGATGTACTCATCATTGGCGGAGGATTGGCGGGCCTGGTCAGCGCGATCGAGCTGGCACAGGCCGGACTCAGTGTTACGCTGGTGGAGCGAAAGACATACCCGTTTCATAAAGTCTGCGGCGAGTACGTGTCCAACGAAGTACGTCCCTATATCGAATCGCTCGGGGTTGATCTGGATGCACTCGATGCGGCCCGGATCACAAACTTCTGGCTATCGTCGCCGTCAGGCAAACTCCTCAAAGCGCCGCTCGATCTGGGCGGATTCGGCATTTCCAGGTATATCCTTGATGAGCAGTTGTATCAGCTTGGCCTGGCAGCGGGCGTCGATTTTCGACTGGGGCAAAGTGTCGACACCGTCGATTTTACTAATGAGCAATTCAACGTAGGCCTGTCGAACGGCGATGAGCTGACGACGCGGCTGGTACTGGGTACGTTTGGCAAACGCTCGAAGCTCGACAAGACATTGGATCGGGCCTTCATGCGGCAGCCTTCTCCGTATGTCGGTGTGAAATACCACATCAGCGGCATCGATTTTCCGAAAGACGTGATCGCCCTGCATAACTTTCCCGATGGCTACTGCGGCATGTCGGCCATTGAAGATGACAACTACTGCCTGTGTTACCTGACTACCCGCGCCAATGTGCGGACGCACGGCACTATTCCGGCCATGGAGAGAGCCGTTCTGTACCAGAATCCGCATCTACGGGCCGTTTTTGAAGAAAGTACCTTCCTATACGACCGCCCGGAAGTGATTAACGAAATCTCATTTGCCCCGAAAAAGGCTGTTGAGCATCACGTGTTGATGGCTGGCGACGCAGCGGGCCTGATCACGCCACTCTGCGGCAACGGCATGGCGATGGCCATTCACGGTGCCAAGCTTGCCAGTGGGTTGGCCATTCGTTTTCTGCGCCATGAACTGACCCGAACCGAGCTGGAACAGACCTACCAAACCGGTTGGTCGGCCCTGTTTGGCCGACGCCTGTGGGTGGGGCGTACCGTGCAGAAGCTTTTCGGTCAGTCGTGGCTGAGCGAAGTGGCCGTGGCTGCCTTCGGCACCGTAAAACCTGCCTTGCGCACGGTAATGAAACAGACGCATGGCGAGGTGATACCGGTTTAGCACACCCTCATTCAGGCGGGGATCAGACGGGTATGGCGGTGGTGCTTTTTACTTCGGCCATGACGAAAAAGCTGCTGATATGCACAATCCCGGCAATGACCGATAGCCGCTCACGGTAAAACTGGTTATACGCATCCATATCCGAGACGATCACGTGGATGAGGTAATCGAATGTACCCGATACCAGATGGCAGCTCAGTACTTCGGGTAGGTCGAGCACGGCCCGGTCGAAGCCGGCGAACGTATCGGCGGTCTGCTTGTCAAGGGTGATCTGGCAAAAAACAGCCAGTGGATTGCCGATCTTTTTTTTGTCGAGCACGGTCACGTACCGGGCAATGACCCCCTCCCGCTCCAGCCGCTTGATCCGCTCATGCACCGGTGTTTTCGACAGGCTGATCCGCGTCCCGATTTCCTGAATGGTCAGGTGAGCATCGGTCTGTAGGAGGGCCAGTATAGCCCGGTCAATTTTGTCAAGTTCCATGAGGGAGATACTTAGCGGAAAAATGAATTGGTGGGAGGATGAAAAGTACCAATGAAACGACTATTATTCTACTAAGCGCCGTATAGCAGGATAAAGTACCAAATATAACGCGAATACTAGAAAAGAGTAGTTGATTCTCTAGTTTTGTACACACGAGCATAAGGCACTTCAAACTCCCCAAACCTATGGTTATTGGCGTCCCCAAAGAGATAAAGAACAATGAGAACCGCGTGGCCCTGACGCCTGCGGGTGTGGCTGAATTACGCAAGCACGGTCATACGGTCTACGTGCAAGTCAATGCGGGGGAAGGGAGCGGCTTCAGCGATGAAGAATACATCGGTGCCGGTGCTGCTATGTTACCGACCATTGAGGCTGTCTATGGCATTGCCGAGATGATTATCAAGGTGAAGGAACCAATCGCTCAGGAGTACCCGCTTATCAAAGAAAACCAACTGCTGTTCACCTATTTCCACTTCGCCTCGTCGGAAGAACTGACCCACGCGATGATTGAAAAGGGGGCTATTTGCCTGGCCTACGAAACCGTTGAAAAAACCGACCGCAGCCTGCCGCTGCTGGTACCCATGTCGGAAGTGGCCGGCCGCATGGCGATTCAGGAAGGTGCCAAATACCTGGAGAAACCACAGCAGGGACGTGGTATTCTGCTGGGTGGCGTGCCGGGCGTGAAACCCGCTAAAGTACTGGTATTGGGTGGTGGCATTGTTGGCACGCAGGCCGCCCGGATGGCCGCCGGTTTGGGTGCCCACGTTACGCTGATGGATGTTAGCCTGCCCCGGCTGCGTTACCTCGCCGACGTAATGCCCGCCAACGTGGACACAATGATGTCGAACGAATACAACATTCGCGAAGAGATCAAATTTGCCGATCTTATTGTCGGTGCCGTGCTGATTCCAGGCGCCAAAGCCCCGCACCTCATCACCCGCGACATGCTGAAACTAATGCGCCCCGGTACGGTGCTGGTCGACGTGGCCGTTGATCAGGGTGGCTGCATCGAGACCTGCCGCCCCACTACGCACGAAGACCCGACGTATATCATCGACGACGTAGTGCATTATTGCGTGGCCAACATGCCCGGCGCGGTACCGTATACCAGCACCGTCGCACTCACCAACGCCACCCTTCCTTACGCGCTGCAACTGGCCAACAAAGGCTGGCAAAAGGCCTGCCGCGACAACGCCGAACTGAAAGTAGGCCTCAACGTGGCTGAAGGTAAAGTGGTGTACAAAGGCGTGGCCGATGCGTGGGGCCTGCCGCTGGTTAATGTAGAAGACCTGTTAACAGACGATGTTCTGAACTAACGATAGTAGTAATTCATCGACGAACGCGGGCCGCTTCCGAAAGGGAGCGGCCTTTTTTTGTGCTGTAAGCGCAGCCCCCCGCCGGAATGCCGGGCTCCCTTTAGGTGGTCCGGCATTCCGGCGGGGGGCTACGCCAACGGCCACTCTTTATGTCTACAGGTACAAACTCACCAGCTGTTGCCATTCGTCTTTCAGCGTACCCTTGAAAACAGGCTGACCGGCACGGCGGTACCAGTAACCGGCGTTGAACGAGTCGCCCTCTTTCCGATGCAGGTAGGCGTGTAACTGATCGTAGGCGGCGGTACCTTCCTGTAACTGAGCGATGTTGTGAGCCGCTACCCATTCGCCTCTGGCATCGTGCCAAAGCGCTTTCAGAATGGGGTTCAGCTCTGTAGATGGCGTTTTATCCTGCAATGAGGCGGTAAACTGATCGATGGTCATAGCGAAAAAGAGAATGGGTCAACTCGAAATTGACGGGTAAAAAACAAACAAAAACCGACCAAAATACATCCCCAACCGGTAGAGTCAGTTACCTGCTTCCTTCTCCTTAAAGGAACGAAAAAGTACGATTTTACTAAGCTATCGACTACGTCTGTTTTACCCGTTCGTGTACTATGAAAAAGAATCTCTGGATCGGAAGCCTGCTATCGATGGCGGCGTTGGTCGTTACCTGCACCGTTTCCCGGCCACCCCAACAGCAAACGGTGGCTTCAGCGGGCGATGACTCTAGTCAGAAGCCCGTTATCAATCCGATTGCCAACCCGGCGCAACTGACGCCGGAGCAGAGTCTGAATGCGTTTCGGGTGCCCAAAGGGTATCGTATGGAACTGGTTGCCAGCGAACCTATGATACACGAACCCGTGGCTATTGCCTGGGATGGAAACGCCCGCATGTACGTAGCGGAGATGGATACCTACATGCAGGATGCCGACGCGACCAATGAGCACGAGCCCCTGAGCCGGGTCATGCTGCTGGAAGACACCAACGGCGATGGACGAATGGACAAAAGCTCTGTCTTTATCGACAAGCTGGTGCTGCCCCGTATGCTTCAGTGCGTCAACCACGAACTGATTGTCAATGAAACCCATACCTATGATCTGTGGCGCTATAAAGACACCAACGGGGATGGCGTAGCCGACGACAAAAAGCGGATCTACCAGGTCGATCGCAAGGCACCGGGTAACCTGGAACACCAGCGCAGTGGGCTGGACTGGAACATCGACAACTGGATGTACGTCACGGTCGACCCCGTCCGTTTTCGCTATACCAACGGCGCCATCACCGTCGATTCGCTTTACAGCGGCTCGAATGGGCAGTGGGGCCTGACGCACGATAACTACGGGCGCTTGTTTTTCAGCCGGGGCGGTGGCGAAAACGCCGGGTCGGGCTTCCAGATCAACCCGAAATACGGCGCACTTGAATTTGCCGATGCCTACGATGAGCAGACGTTTAGCCCCGTCTGGTCGATCATTGCCAACCCCGATGCGCAGGGCGGAGCCAAACGATTACGGCCCGACAGCACGCTGAACCATTTTACGGCCGGTTGCGGCCAGTCGATTTACCGGGGCGACAAACTACCGGCAGATCTGGTGGGCGATTACCTCATCTGCGAACCCGTAGCCCGCATTGTTCGGCGCGCCCATGTGGTGAACCAGCAGGGAAAAACGCGGCTCGAAAACGTGTATCACGAAAAGGAATTTATTGCCTCGACTGACTTTAACTTCCGTCCCGTCAATACCTACACCGGTCCCGACGGCAACCTGTACATTGTCGATATGAACCGGGGCATTATTCAGGAATCGCAGTGGACGCCCAAAGGCAGCTGGATTCGTCCCCAGATTGAGCGGCTTGGCCTGGATAAGCATATCCAGCACGGGCGTATCTGGCGGCTGGTGCAGGATGGCGTAAAGCCAGCCCCGAAGCCACGCCTGCTGGACGAATCACCTACGCAACTGCTGACGTACCTGAACCACGCCAATGGCTGGTGGCGCGACAATGCGCAGAAGCAATTGATCGCACTCGGCGACAAATCAGTAGTACCCGCGCTGAAGCAGATTGCGGCGGGTAAACCGGCAGGTTCAGGTCAAAAGCCCAGCGCCTTGGCCCAGATTCATGCCCTTTGGACGCTGGAAGGGCTGGATGCCATCGATCAGCCGACGATTGCCCAGGCCTTGAACGATGCCGATGCGCAGGTGCGGCGAACGGGAATCTGGCTGAGTGAACCCTTTCTGAAGAAAAACGACGACTCGCTGATTGGTCTGGTTGCCTCCTTACAAAATGACCCCAGCTCCGACGTGCGGATTCAGTTGCTGGAATCACTCCACTACAGCACCGCCGCCAGGGCCAAAAAAGCGGTTGCCGACCTGTTGGCCCAAAACGCAGCTGACCCGGTGCTTATGGCCGTAGAAGGTAGTATTCAGAAAAACATCGATTTTAAAACCTACGGCAGCAAACTGGGTAGCCTGGCTGTTCTTGACCGTAATTCGGTGCTGAAGGGGGCCGAAATCTTTAAATCACTTTGTTCATCCTGCCACGGTACCGACGGGAAAGGCCTGGCCAGTCTGGTGGCACCACCCATTGCCGGCTCGAAACACCTGGCCGATAACGCTATGTTGCTCCGCATTTTGATGCAGGGGCTATCCGGTCCGATCGATGGCAAAACCTACCCAACGATCATGCCCTCGATGGCCGATAACAACGACGAGTGGATTGCGGCGGTAGCCAACTACATCCGCTTTGAATTCGGGGGACCGGTTCGCATACCACCCCCGGCAGCCCAAGCCCCTGCATCAACAACTGGAGCGGCTGGAGCAGCACCGGCGCGCCCGGTAGTAGCCGCCGGAGGCTTCAGACGTAACCTGCCCATGATCAAAGTAGACGAGGTGGCTAAACTTCGGCAGGAGACCGCCAGCCGGACCGCACCCTGGACACTGGCCGAATTAGAGAAACCCGGTCAGTAAGCGCGTCAAGGCCAGCGTATTTTCATAGCTTGCGGCTTATAATAGGTCCCTGGTAGTCAGGGACCTATTCCACCAACTCTCAAGATGATGCAAACTATTCTGGGCGCGGGCGGTGCCATTGGCGTTGAACTGGCGAAGGCCCTGACCAAACACACCGATGCTATCCGGCTCGTTGGCCGTACGCCAACAAAAGTAAACGAGACCGATACGCTGTTTACGGCCAACCTCGACGAGCCGGCGCAGGTGATGAACGCCGTTGAAGGCAGCCAGATCGCGTATGTAACGGTGGGCTATAACTACAACACCAGGCTCTGGCAGGAAAAGTGGCCGGTGCTGATTAAGAATGTGGTCGATGCCTGCGTTCATCATCGGTGCAAACTGGTGTTCTTCGATAATATCTATGCCATTGGCGGGAATAACGTGAAGCACATCACCGAAACCTCGCCCATGAGTCCGTGCAGTATGAAGGGCGAAGTCAGAGCCGCTGTTGACCGGCATATTCTGGAGGCTGTAGAGAAAGGCAAACTCGACGCGATCATTGCGCGGGCCCCCGATTTCTTTGGCCCCATCAAGGATAAAAGCATCACCATGAACATGATCTATGATAACCTGGTGAAGGGCAAAAAAGCCCAGTGGTTCTGCGATGCCGACCGGATTCACTCGACCGGCTATACACCCGACCTGGGCATCGGCACGGCCCTGCTCGGCAACACGAATTCAGCCTATAACCAGATCTGGAATCTGCCCGTCGACCCTCAGGCCCCAACCGGTCGGGAGTGGGCCAGCCTGTTTGCCGAGGCGATGCCCCAATCGAAAGCACCGGCGGGTGTTCAGGTGTTGCCGGGTTGGGGTATGCGGGCACTGGGCCTGTTCGTACCGATCCTGAAAGAGATGTACGAAATGCGCTACCAATACGACCGCGACTACTTCTTCGATTCGGCCAAATTCAACACCGCCTTCAACTACACGCCAACCACCAACGCCATAGCCGTGAACGAAACCGTAGCGGCACTAGGGAATGGGTAATTGGGTAAATGGTACCTGTTCGCGGCAGCCATTCACCTGATTACCCAATCCCCATTTACCTAATTACCCTTACTTAAACAAGCATTTTCATCGGGTCTTCCAGGAATCCCTTAACCGTTTGGAGGAATGCCGCACCGGTTGCACCATCAACAACGCGGTGGTCGCAGGAGAGCGTTACCTTCATTACGTTGACAGGCTTCGGCGTTTCGCCGTCGAACGCAACTGTTTGTTTAATGGCACCCACGGCAAGAATGCAGGAATCGGGTGGGTTAATGATGGCGGTGAACTCGTCAATGCCAAACATGCCCAGATTCGAGATCGAGAAGGTGCTTCCCTCCCAGTCTTTGGGTTGTAGCTTCTTCTCTTTGGCTTTGCCCGCCAGCACTTTTACCTCACCGGCAATAGTCGACAGCGTTTTCTGATCGGCATTGCGTACCACCGGAACAAGCAAGCCCTCGTCGACGGCTACCGCTACACCAATGTTAACGTAGCCATACTTCCGGATTTTATCACCCAACCAGGACGAATTTACGTTTGGATGCTGTTTTAGAGCCAGCGCACACGCTTTGATCACGAAGTCGTTGAACGATACTTTGGCGGGTGCTACTTCGTTCACCTGACCGCGCAGGGCCATTGCCTTGTCCATGTTGATTTCCATGGTCAGGAAGAAGTGCGGCGCCGTAAACAGGCTTTCGCTCAACCGACGGGCAATCGTTTTGCGCATCTGGCTGACGGGTACATCCTCGTAGTCGCCAGCGGGTGCAGCGGCTGGCTGGGGAGCAGGTGCCGAAGCAGGTTGCGCGGCTGGGGCGGCCTGCGGTTGCGCGGCGGCTTTTGCGGGTGCAGCAGCCTGTGGATTGAACGACTCCACATCCGCCTTAACAATGCGCCCTTCAGGCCCGGTACCATGAACCTGCTGTAGGTTGATTCCTTTTTGCTCAGCAATGGCTTTGGCCAGCGGCGAAGCTTTCACCCGACCGTTGGTCTCGTGGCCGTTTTCTGGCGAGGCTGCTGCCTGAGCCGGGGCTTCGTCAGCCGCCGGTGCGCTGGCCTGGGGTTGTTCGGCAGGGGCCGATCCACCACCACTACCATCGACCAGCACTTTGAAGTTGGCTCCCTTCTCGCCGACAACGGCAATAACGGCGTCGACGGCAACAGAATCTCCCTCTTTAACCCCAATATAAAGCAGCGTACCTTCTTCGTAGGCCTCCAGGTCCATGGTGGCCTTGTCGGTTTCTACTTCGGCCAGTACATCGCCTGACTTTACGGTATCGCCTTCTTTTTTATGCCACGCCACAATGGTGCCTTCCGTCATGGTGTCGCTCATTTTGGGCATCCTGATTACTGTAGCGTTCACGGCTTCGGCGGGGGCGGCCGATACAGCCTTAGGATCAGCCATATTGGTATTTACCTGAGCCGGATCGGCCTCTTTGGGTGCAGGATTGTCGGCCGGTTTGATCGTTTCCTCTGCCTTGGGGGCCGGGGCCGCCTCGACACTACCGCCCGAGTTACCGGATAGCAGCGCCTGAAAGTCTTCGCCCTGCTGCCCAATAACGGCAATGATGCCGTCGATAGGCACAGCCTGACCTTTTTCTACGCCGATAAAGAGCAGCGTACCTTCGTCATAGGCCTCCAGGTCCATGGTGGCCTTGTCGGTTTCTACTTCGGCCAGTACATCACCCGACTTTACGGTATCGCCTACTTTTTTATGCCATTCTGCGATTACACCTTCCGTCATGGTGTCGCTCATTTTGGGCATTCGGATTAATTCTGCCATATACAATCAGGGAGATTCAACGTATCAACAACTAAGCGTCAAAATTAGCTGAAAAAAGGGTTAACGTTTCATGTTTAAGGTCTAAAGGGCTTCGCATCTTCACAAAACGTGATTTAGCGAAGCCCTTTAGACCTTAAACATGAAACGTTAACCCTTTTTTTACTACACCCACTCCCAGCGATGGCGTGGTCGGCGGCCGGTACCCGGCGTTTGACGCAGGAACCGGGGGCGACGGAATCGGAGGACCATTAATCCCAGCAATTTGGGAACAGGCTGGCCTTTCTGTTCATTGGTCAGGTCGGTCGCTCCGTTGATGGGGTCGGCGGTTGCGTAGCTCGCGGCGGCCAGCAGAATGTCGGCCAGCGAGGGCACCTCCAGGAATAAACCGCTGGTACGCGGTCCCCAGGCAGGACTGATATTTTCTATAGACGTTAATTCGGTATCATCGCCAATGGCAACCACCGAGGAGTTTTTGGTACCAGACAACGCACTCAACCGCTTTGGTAACGGACGGGTCAGGTAACCGATCACATCGTTTGACAGCAACATTTTGTACTGTTGCGGATTGGTCAGCAGTTCTTTGTAGGCCAGCACCCGGTACAGGTACTGACTGGTTTCCCGATATAGACTCAGGCTGAAGTAGTTGTTCTCCCGTTGCTGAATCATGCGTCTTTGCACATGGCCCAACCCGCCATTATAGGCAGCGGCAACCAGGGCCCATGAGCCAAGTTCGCGGTGCAGGTCGCGCAGATAACGGCAAACGGCTACGGTTGCTTTCGACAAATCATAGCGCTCGTCGATGTCGTCGTTCACAATCAGGCCTAACTCGCGGGCGGTGCCGGGCATGATCTGCCAATAGCCTGATGCTCCTCTAGGGGAGACACAATCATTGACCAGTGCGCTCTCGGCAAGAGGAATGTACCGAAAATCGGATGGGATATTGAATTTACGCAGAATAGGATCAATGACGGGGAAGAATACAGCGGCCCGCTTCCGGATGGTATACAACTCTTCCCGCTGCGACTGGCATTGCATCAACGTGCGCATCCACTGGCGAGACACATGCGAGTTATCGATTGGGACCGCCTCGCCGCAGAAATAGATGGGAATAAACCGACGGGTGGTGTCGGCATTCATCATCAGGGGCGTGTTTAATTTACTAGAAATAGCCGCCGATTTATCAGACTGTCGGCTGGTATCGGCGGGTATGCCCGCTTCAGCTAACACGGGGACAACGGCCGGTTTGGCCAATGTCATCAGAGCAGAGAATCCTACAGTTTTTATCAAAATAGTATGTATTTGTTGACAACCTAATTCATTGATAGACTACCCGTAAAAGTGATAGTGCAAAAACGATGGTCTTCAAAAATACTTAATTCTGATGTAGGCTCCTAGCGATGTCTCTAAGAATTATCCAATGGCAGACCCAAAAATAGGAGAAAAACCTTATTCCTTAGCCTTGAGAGGGTTTTCTGGGGCATTTTCACCCCATTACTTTCATAGAGTAGTAACAGTATTTTAATGTCATTCAACCGAAAAAAGTACAATTCAACGGCTCAGTCTATTCCTTCGTCATTCACAAATTTCCGCTCACCGAGGGTATCTGTGCCCTCGGCAGCGTTGTTATTTTCGCCTTCGTTTGTCACCAGATTAGGGTCTAGTTCGGGCAGCTGTGTACCTGCTTCTTCGGTGTTGCCATGCTGTTGATTCCGGGCCATCGTGCCAGTTACGCCCTGGTTCTGGTCGATACCTGGTTCGTACTCATTCGGGTTAGTTTCCATGCTTGTTGCGCGTTTAGTCTCTTCAAAACCGTGCGTAGGTATAAAGGTTATTGAAACGTACAGTTACGCTAGCCCTTAATGCCTGCCGTTGCTGCTTCTGGGAAACTGATCGAGGGGATTACCCGGCTGTTTCGGGCTAGCTTTGGTGAACCGCAGTTTACGCCGGGCCAGTAGCCGCACCACCAGGAAAATCAGCAGACAGACAATGAGCGCAAAAGCGAACAGGGGTAACAACACCGTCAGAATAGACAGCACCAGCGAGGCGGCGTTTTCTCCGGTTGCCACGATCGGATTTGCCAAGCCACCCGTTGTCGTTACCGACCCCAGCCGTAATAAACTGGTACCGGCCTGCACCAGACCGGCGGCCCCACCGCCCAGCATCAGGCTCATGGCCCAGCGAACCATCTCATCGTTAACCTGTAGAAATGACGTCGATAGCAACGTACCCGCCACAATAGCGATAGGCATAGCCACCGTATCGAGCATATTGTCGAGCCAGGGGATGTAATAAGCGCCCAACTCGAAGGCGGTAGCGATTGACAAACCGATGATAACCGACCAGCTACCAATGAATTCGTAGCCAGGCATGGGGCCAATCAGGCCCAGTTTAGTGCCCAGAGCCGCCACCAGTAAGGGAACAAATATCCTGAAGCCGCAACAGGCCGCCAGGCCAATGCCAACGCAGGCACTCAAAATCCAGTCTATCATGATCGCAAAGCAGGGTTAGTTTCCTGAACTTGATAACTCGATATTGCTGTTAGTGGTGAGACGAATAAACTATTTAGGCGAAATTTATTACCAGTGAGCGACGAAAAAAAGAGTGCCGCAACGGCGGCCGCCGGCCGATTATTTGATATAGCGATTCTTCAGCGACTCTATGCCTTTGTGCGCCCTTATCAGGGCCGTTTTTATCTGCTGGTAGGCGTTATTCTGTTGGGTGCCCTGCTGGCCCCCCTGACGCCGCTGCTTATTCGGCGCACCATCGACACGCAGATTGCCAGTGCCGACTATTGGGGGCTGACCACCATGCTCAGCCTGATGGTGGGCGTGCTGGTGATTCAGGCATTCATTCAGTTTGCCAGTGCCTACCTCTCGGGCTGGATGGGTCAGCACGTTATCCGCGACATCCGGGTGCAGTTATACACCAAGATCCTGGGTCTTCGGCTGAAATTCTTCGATAATACCCCCATCGGTCGATTGGTGACCCGGACCATTTCTGATATTGAAACCCTGGCCGATGTATTTACCGAAGGCATGGCCGCTATTGCGGGTGATATTCTGCAACTGGTTCTGATCATTGGCGTCATGTTCTATACCGACTGGCGGCTGGCGAGTATCAGCCTGTCGATGGTGCCCCTGATGCTGCTGAGTACGTATATCTTCAAGGAAAAGATCAAGGCCTCGTTCAACGAGGTGCGTACGGCAGTAGCCAACCTGAATGCGTTTGTGCAGGAACACATCACCGGCATGAACATCGTGCAGATTTTCAATAGCGAACCCATCGAAGCGCAAAAGTTCCGGGATATCAACGATGTGCACCGAAAGGCCAACATCCGGTCTATCTGGTACTATTCCATTTACTTCCCGGTTGCCGATATTCTGGCGGCGGCCGGTACGGGGCTGGTGGTCTGGTATGGCGCGCGCGAAATTCTGAACGAGCAGGTTACGTTTGGGACGGTCACGGCCTTTGTGATGTTTATTAATCTGTTCTTTCGCCCTATCCGTATGCTGGCCGATCGGTTCAATACCCTGCAAATGGGGATTGTCAGCGCCGACCGCATTTTAACCCTACTCGACAGCGACGACTATACGGTTAACAATGGCAGCTACGCCCCGACCAAACTCCGTGGCGATGTGTCGTTTAAAAACGTGTGGTTTGCCTATAACGATGACAATTATGTACTGAAAGATGTGTCGTTCGAGGTGCGTGCCGGCGAGACCGTCGCGTTTGTTGGGGCCACAGGGGCCGGCAAATCGTCGATCATCAACCTCCTGAGCCGATTCTACGACATTAACCAGGGACATATCTCTATTGATGGGTACACCGTTCAGGATTATGAACTCAAGGCCCTGCGGCGGCAGATTGGCGTGGTTTTACAGGACGTTTTCCTGTTTTCAGATACCATAGAAAACAACATTACGCTGGGCGACCCAACCATCAGCCGCGAGCAGATCGTAGAAGCCGCCACCCTGGTGGGTGTGCACGAGTTTATTATGCGGCTCCCCGGTGGGTACGACTACAACGTCCAGGAACGGGGCGCCACCCTGTCGGTTGGGCAACGGCAGCTCATTTCGTTTGTGCGGGCCATGGTGCAAAATCCGCGGATTATTGTGCTCGACGAAGCCACCTCATCGGTCGATACCGAAACCGAAGAATTGATTCAGGACGCCATCAGCAAGCTGATGCGTGGCCGTACGGCTATTGTCATTGCCCACCGACTGAGCACTATTCAGAAAGCCAGCCAGATTATCGTTGTCGACAAAGGCGAGATAAAAGAGCAGGGTACGCACGAGCAACTCCTTCAGATCGAGGGTTTTTACGCCAACCTGTACCGGATGCAGTATAAAGAAGTAGCGTAAACTAACCGCTGCTCAGTAGCAGCGCATCGCACTGACGACTAATTTTGCGGCATGGGGTTGCTCAAACTATTGCTGGCGGCGATGGTCGTCTTTGTGCATGCCGGGCCATTGCCGGGCTTCCCTACTATGGGGGGAAGTGTCGCTGTTCAGGCATTTTATAGTATCTCGGGGTTTTACATGGCCCTGATCCTGAACGAGAAATACGTTACCCAGCCCGATGCCTACCGGCTGTTCCTGACCAACCGCGTGCTGCGGCTGCTGCCGATCTACTACGTCGTGGTCGGCCTTACCCTGCTTACGGCCGTTGTCATGACCCTCACCCTTGGTCAGCCCGAACTCGAATCGTTCCGTAACCTGTGCAATAACTACGACCGGTTGTCGGGACCGACGCTGGCCTTTGTTGCCCTTGCTAACCTGACCCTGATTGGGCAGGATTGGCTGAGCTTTCTGACCGTTGACCCGGCCGGTGCGCTGGTTTTTACCTCCGACTTCAACCAGGCCCCGGTAAACCTGACCTATTTATTACTGGTACGGCCCGCCTGGACCGTAAGCCTTGAGCTGACGTTTTACGTGGTCGCCCCGTTTCTGGTCCGTCGGTCGGCCTGGGTGCTGCTGGTCGGCATGGCTGCTTCCATAGCCATCCGGGTTGGTCTGCGTCAATTTGCTCACTACGACAGTATGGCCTGGGGGTACCGGTTCTTCCCCTCGGAACTCCTGTATTTTCTGGGTGGAGCCCTGGCCTATAAAGCATACCGCTGGTTAAAAGGCAAACCCTTACCAGTCTGGCTCAACCCAGCCATTATCGGTTTTACACTCCTCTTTACCCTCTTCTTCGGCCCGCTTCATCAGGAAATAACCAGGATGGGCCTATCCGGAGGGATACTGTCGACCCTGTACCGCCTGACGATCATAGCTACCCTTCCGTTTCTTTTTCTTGGCAGCAAACGCAGTAAGATCGACGCGCAGATAGGGGACCTGTGTTACCCGCTTTACATCGTTCATTTCCTGGTCTGGGAAATCCTGGTCGCTTCAAAAATAGGCGGCCCCCATATCAGTATCTACACACTGGTGCTGTCGCTTGGGCTTGCCTACACCATCAACCGCCTGGTTGGCGAACGAATAGAGCGGCTTCGGCGGCGGATTTTTGAGCGACATACGAATCTACAGCCCTCACTGGCCTGACCTGTTACAGGTCGTCATCCAGCGCGTCTTCTTCATCGTCAGGCCCGGCCCCGGTAGTGCCTTCGGTGGTTATCTTCTGCGGATCACCCACGGGCGGAGCTGCTGGTGGGGCACCCGCCAGGCCGATGCCGCTTCCGTCGAGGGCGTAGGCTAAGGCATTGGCCAGATCGTCTTGCGGCGTTGTTCCCTCTTCGGCTGGCGGCTTTTCAAGCCCGGATGGGTTAACATCGTCAGGTCTCTCGCTCGTATTTTCCTCTGTTTGGTTAATGACCAGTTCGTCGGCATGAGGATCAGTTTCCATTCCTGTGGGTACGTCGCTAAGGTCTTTAGCTTTGTTTGGCTGGCTTTCCATAAAAAATTGGCTTGCTGGTTGGCGTTAAGTACTCGAAATACTTAACGCTAACCAGCAAGCCAATACGATAAACCTCTATTTTACGGTCTCGGACGTGCGGTTGAATCGGCGGGTTCGGGCACAATGATAGGAGGCGGAACAAAAAGCGAGTCAGTACCACCGCCTTCCTGACTGGTGGAGTCGGAAGATTCCTGACTGTCACTTTCGTCACCCTCATACTCAGAAGCACATTCATCATACTGCTTCTGAATGTCGACGGTTGCTTTGGGGAAAGGCCCCTGTAGGTTTCGGAATCTTGGATCGGCATACACTTTTTCCAGGAAACCACCCACCAGGGGTAAGGCCGTTCTGGCCCCCTCACCAAGGTCAGTAGACCGGAAGTGAATGCTCCGGTCATCGCCGCCCACCCAGGCACCCACCACCAGCTTATCGGAAACTCCCACGAACCAGCCGTCAGAGTTATTCGACGTCGTGCCCGTTTTGCCACCCATCTGATGGTTATGTTTAAACAGGTCGAACTGCCACAGGCTCTGCGATGTGCCACCCCGCTCCTGCAAACCACCCTGAAGCATATACAGCATCAGGTAGGCCGATTCCGGGCTAATCGCCGGGCGACGCTCCTGCCTGAACTCTTCTATCTGGGTTCCGTTCCGGTCTTCAATCCGCTGAACAAGCATCGGTTTGGTGTATTGCCCTTCGTTGACAAAGGTGCAGTAGGACGATACCAGTTCGTAGAGCGACACATCCGACGAGCCCAGCCCTATCGACGGTACGGCATCGAGCTTACTGACAATTCCCAGTTTGTGGGCATACTCAACCACCCGATCGGGGCCAACCATATCCGTGAGTTGCGCCGTGATGGAGTTGACAGACCGGGCCAGGGCGCGGCGCAACGTCAGGTTTGCGTAGGTGAAGCCACCCGATGAGTTTTTGGGCTCCCATACCTTCTCTTCCCCGTTTTCCCGATACGGTTTCCGGAACGGCTTATCCCGGATACGGTCGCAGGGGGTCATGTTGAAAGCCGTATCGTCAATAGCCGTAGCGTAAACAAACGGCTTGAAGGTAGATCCCGGCTGGCGTTTGCCCTGCTTTACGTGATCGTACTTAAAGTAGTCGTAGTTGAGACCACCCACCCAGGCCCGAATATGACCAGAATGCGGGTCCATGGCCACCATGCCTGCCTGTAGAATCTTTTTGTAGTAAGCAATCGAGTCGTAAGGCGTCATGTTCACCTCGCGGGCGTTGTCTTTAGCGTCCCAGTCGAATACCTTCATGCGCTGCTTTTTGACCTTCATGTAGTAATCGACAGAATCGGGATAGATCTGGAATCGCTTGACCAGGGTCTTGTACCGTTCGGTCCGTCTGGCCACTGAATCAATAAATCCGGGGAGTTCGTCCCCATTTTCATCGGTCCATGGGTTCCGGCCACTCCAGTGATTGGCAAACGATTTCTGCAGCTTCTTCATCCGCTCCTTCACGGCCTCCTCGGCGTATTGCTGCATCCGCGAATCAATGGTCGTATAAATCTTCAGACCGTCGGTATAGAGATTGTAGCCGTTACGATCCCCCCATTCGGTCACGAAATCGACCACCGCGTTTTTCAGATAACTGGCTGGGCCAGCATACGGATTTTCGGGGGTGTAATCGGTTTTCAACGGCAGCGTACTGACCGAGTCGGCCTGGGCTTTATCCAGATACTTGTATTTGGCCATCTGCCCCAGTACAATGTTACGCCGGGCCAGGGCGTGGTCTGGGTTTTTAAGTGGGTTATAATACGTCGTTGCTTTCTGCAGACCCACCAGTACGGCTCCCTCCTGTATGCTCAGGCTATCCGGCGCTTTGTTGAAAAAGGTGCGGGCAGCGGTTTTCAGGCCAAACGAGTTCTGACCGAAATCAACCGTGTTGAAGTAATAGGTCAGAATCTCCTCTTTCGTGAAGTTTCGTTCGAGGGTCACCGCCATCAGCCATTCCTTCGACTTGTAGACGATCTTTCGCACAAACGGAATCCGGTTCAACAGGCCATCTCTGGTACGGCGGCGGGTTTTAAACAGGTTCTTGGCAAGCTGCTGGGTGATGGTTGAGCCGCCACCGTCGCGCCCGAAGCTGAAGGCAGCCCTGCCAATGGCGCGGGGATCAATACCGCCATGATCGTAAAACCGGGCGTCTTCCGTAGCAATCAGGGCCTGGGTTAGGTGCTTCGGAATATTTTTATACTCGATAGGCGTGCGGTTCTCGGCATAGAACTTGGCAATCATCTGGCCATCGAGCGAGTAAATCTCTGATGCCTGATTCAGCTTCGGATTCCGCAGTTCTTCAACGCTGGGCATTGCCCCAGTGAGGTACAGAAAATTGGTTTGCAGAACGAATACATACCCGATCAGGAAAAACAGCAGAAGGAGGCTATACTTAGCCGTTGCCCGCAGATACGGATAATACCAACTATCAGGGTCGATATACTGATGAACAAAGGCCCGAAGTTGCTCGCGGTAGCCCCACAATTTATCTCGCCAGGTCTCCACGCGCTCTTCGCCAACGAGGCGAACAACGTGACCTCCCAACTGCTTCCTCCGACTCTGAATCCGTCGCCGAAATACGCCAAACGCGTGCCGAACCGACCGAAGCCGGTTTGTCTCTTCACTCATACATCAACGGTTGGTACCAAAAGGCTTTCTGACCATATACTGAACGTACGGTCAACAATGAACAAAGATAACGCAAACAAGCCCTATTTTAGTTAAAAAGCCTCCCACTTAACCCATAGGCGGGTTAAGTGGGAGGCTTTTTAAGTTTCAGGCGGTCCGCCGCTGCGGTGCTTCGCTCAATCACCAGTTGGTTGATAAGCGAAGCACCGCAGCGGCGGACCGCCTGAAACTTGAAACTTATTTCTTCTGAAACGTCATGGCTACGCCATTCATGCAATACCGGAGGCCGGTTGGTTTTGGGCCATCGTTAAATACGTGGCCAAGGTGCCCGTCGCAGACCGCACAAACCACTTCGTCGCGCTCCATGCCGTAGCTGTTGTCTTTGGCCACTTTAACCGCGTTTTTCGAAATAGGCTCGTAGAAACTTGGCCAGCCTGTACCCGACTCAAACTTGGTCTTCTCGGCAAATAATGGGTTCTTACAGGCAGCACAGTAGAACGTACCTTCATCGTGTACATTCAGCAATGGGCTGGTACCGGCGCGTTCTGTTCCGTGTTCGCGCAGCACGGCGTACTGATCGGCCGTCAGGATCTTCTTCCACTCAGCGTTGGTTTTAACCACCCGCTTGCCGCCCGGTGGCGTCTGTCCCTGCTGGTAAAGATCACCGGTTTCTTTAGCGGATGAATTGGTCTGGCAGGCCAGCGAGATAACTATGGCAATCACCGTTAGGCTACTGATAATGAGTTTCATGTATCTGTTTAGTGAGTCTGTATCTATATAAACGTAAAATGGCCATTTTCAGTTTTTAACCACCAGCCATACGCCCGCCAGAATGAGGCCAATACCCAGTATGCGCCAGCCATTGGCCGGGTGCTGGGCAAACCCCAGCATGCCGTAGTGATCGAGCACCACGGCCGCCAGTAACTGCCCAGCCACGCTCAGACTAACCAGGTTGGCCGTACCGATTCGGGGTACAGACAGAATAACCGTGGTGACGTAGACCGCCCCGATTACGCCGCCGGTCCATTTCCACCACGATAAAGAACGCAGTGTTGCCATAGGCGGCACCGCGCCACCCGTGCTCAGATGCACTACCAGCAGCGTGATGAGGCCCGTACCGAATGAGATCAGCGAGGCCAGCAGCGGATTATTGAGCGACAAACGCAGGTTAGAGTTTATGCCAGCCTGAATAGCAATGGCAACGCCTGTCATGAAGGCCAGAACAAGGAATACGTACTGCATAATTGCGCTTAGATGAAGCGCAAGTTACTATACCGGACGGTAGGCCGATTGACAGGGCACAAATACGGCCAGTTTCTAATCTAAAATTTCGTCAACAGCGTACATACTATCCTTCAACTAGACGGCCTATTCCATGTACCTTTTACAGCCTGATTCGCGGCCCGTTACTACAGTCTTTAAAGAAACAAACCCCTTTCAAATCTACTTTTCCTTAAAAAAGGCAACATTGATTTCTGATTTCTTTACTGGTAAACAGACACGTTCCCTGAGTCTTTTTACCAGTAAAGAACGTCAGATTTATTACGTGCGTTTATTAATTTTTGCCTATCAACATGAACTACTTATATCTATGTCTCCTCTGCCTGCCCTCTTTGTTTGCCAGCGCACAAACATCAGTGTGTTCAACCACTGCATCTGGTAACTGGACCAGCAATGCTATCTGGAGTTGCGGAACAGCCCCATCAGGTACGTTTTCCGGTACTGTAATCATTCAGAATAATGTGACAGTATCCAGTGACGTCACTATCTCCGGGCTGGTTAGTGTTATCATAAGAAACAACAGTGTGCTGACCATAGCAAACACTACCGCCTTGACACTGAGTAACAACGGATCGACAATCACCCTCAACACGGGCTCGTCAATATCCGGCCAGAACGGAAACTCAGATGTTATCATTGGCACATCGCCTACCTCTACTACGTATAAGAGCAATGGCAATGGCAACACCATCAACGGGCCAACTGTACTAACCAACACAGGTCAGAAACTCCCTGTCACCCTGTTGTCGTTCAGCGCGGTGCCTCAGGGTAAACGGGTATCGATTGCATGGGCTACTGCCAGCGAACAGGGAGCCAGCCGGTATGTTGTTGAGCGCAGCCATAACCTGGATGAGTTTCTGACGATCGGTACCATCCCGGCCAAAGGAACAACCAGTATCCGGCAGAATTACGGGCTGATCGACGAACAACCACTGCCAGGCGTTAATTACTACCGGCTCCGGCAAATCGATCTCGATGGTACCGCGACGTACAGCAAAACGGTGGCGGTTCGGGTCGATGAATTTGGGCCTGGGTTGCTGGTTCTGGGCAATCCTGTGCAGACAGGAACCATCTATTTGTCGACCCAGAACTTAGCCGACGCTAGGTATCAGCTTACGTCGCTGAGTGGTCGGCTGGTGGAAACAAAAACAGTTGCCCAGGCCAACGGCGATGTAGCCGTAATGGTTGTCAACAGCCCGGAACCGGGGTTGTATTTGCTAACCGCTCAAACCAGATCGGCTCGACTTATCCGCAAAGTCCTGATCAATTAAGGTCGTTTTTTTCCCACCAGCAAACGTATTCGTCCTGCTCGAACATCGTAAACCCATTCTTGAGGAGTACCTGCTGCGAAGCCGTATTGGTCAGGGCTGTTTCGGCGGTTACGCGATGAATGCCGGGCTGAGAAAGCGCCCAGGCTGTTATTGCGGCAACGATCTCGGCCATGTAGCCACGCCGCTGAAAAGCCGGGTAGGTCCCATATCCAAGTTCAACGGTCTGCTCTTCGTCGGGCGCACCTTTAAATTTAACATCCGCCACAAACTGGTTCAGTTCACGGTCGAGCGCCACCCAGATGGTATCGTAGATCGGCTGGCGGGCGGGGTTCTGCAAAAACGGAATCGTAAACGCCTTGATGATACTCAGCAGTGGCTCGGTCACTTCGCGGTGGCCAGGCCGCACCCCCAGCGCTTCTTCCAGCAGCGTACCACCCGCAATGTGCAACCGTACCTGATCGAGCGTCAACGGAATGAGCGTAAGTCGGGGCGTTTCGATCATGAATCAAATCTAAGGCGGTGCTGCGTGTTACGTTCGTATCTCGACCGACTCTTCATTTATGTGGGTGTAATCGCTGATTAACAGTTCATTGAGCCACTTCCAGTACCTGATCGCTCAGCTGCTGAAACTCTTCCTCCAATTTGCGTTGCGTAGCGAGTGACGGTTCAAGCAAATCATCGGCAGCACCCAGTGCGCGCTGGTGGGCAATAATTTCTTTGAACTGCCTAATCTTCCGTGCCGTCACAACCAACTTTACTTCATTAGTGGTAAGGCCCTCTAAGTGTTCCATAATCAAGCCATTTTCAGACTAACAAATCCTTTCGGCACTCCATTCCTATCACTTGTAAACAAGATAAACCACTTCATGCGTTCAAGCGAATTAATAGCTGATGACAGGTCGTCGGTTGCTTCAAGAACGGGAATCCATTTCACATCCAGATCCGCGAAGGAAGTGCTCAACGTGTTATTTGTAAGGCCGTGGTTAAACGCGCCTCCACATCAGCCAACGTTTGGCTACTATCAGCCTGATGTAAGTACCGCTGACGTAACCAATGAATGCCGTACTCCACCACATTCATCCACGGAGAATAAGGCGCAAAGTGAACAAAATCAACCTCAATGCCCAACCCGTGGCTCAACTCCGTATACGCCTTACGCATCGCCTGACGATGGGTCGCATTCCCATCCAGATAGACACTCACCCGCTTGTAGCCCTGAGCCAGTAACTGCCCGGCCAGATCCACCATGTACTGGGCCACCACCACCGCCGTTGCCTGGGCAAAGCTGGTAAAGTACCACGCCCCACGCCACACATCCACGCTTAAAAAGCCATTGAGCCGCTTTCTTTTTTTTCGTCGGTTCGATACGCGGGTCGGGTATTCTTGCGGGCCCACCCATAGTAGCCGGTGGGGCGCTCACAAACCGAGAACTCATCAAACATGACCACCGCATGGTCATTGGAGGCATTCAGCAAGGTCTCTTTGAGGTGGGCTAAACTGGCTTGCTGGGCTTGCGGGGAGGCTAAGAGTGTCTCTTGTGGCTCTGAACGAACTATAATTAACGAAGATCACAAGATCGACATCATTAGGGTTAGTTTTCTGGCTGATAAAGCTGCCATCAAGCCAAACCTCGTTGACAGGCAATAAGTAAAGAGAAAGCAAACTCAGTAACTTCTCTACAGAATCCCACAGATGCCGTCTCGAAACGGAAGAGTTGCCAAAATGGTAGTTGACACTCGTACTGTCGGCAAGCACGGGCTCATCATTGGGAAGCAAATAGCCGTTATTATCAAATACAAATTCTGTCATCTCTCATGGTTGCTGATAAGCTCAAATCAACTGATCGAGCGTCAGCAGAATGAGCGTAAATCGGGGGGCAATCATGAGGTTAATTGATGAACCAGACCCGGCGAATGAGACCATCTTTTACTTCATAAATCGCCGTTGCCTGCGTCTCCCTGTCGCCACGACCGGTCACTTTCTCCTGATCGATGACATGGTTACCCTGCACGATGCGGTTCAACACGGCGGCTCTGTTGTTGGGGTACTTGGCGAACAGCGCCCCATACGATTTCTCCAGGGCTGCCTTTCCGGTCAGCGTGGGTTTACCGGGAAATCTAAAAATCTCGATGCTGTCGGAATAGGTGGCGGCAAACGCTGCCAGCTTTTGGGCGTTGTAGGCATCCAGCTGACGTTGCACTATGGTTTCGGGTTTTTGCTCCTGCGCCTGTAGGGAAGAATATAACCCGGTCGCCAGTAGAAAGACGAGTATTGATCTCATGCAGGTAAATTTACGGGCTGCATTACTAAACCGATACGCCCAGCAAAGCGAATATGCCCACGATCAACCGAAAAAAGCTGGTGTACCCCATCCGCTCAACCCTACGGACGTACCTGACGCAGTATAACCGCGAACACAGCCTGCCCATTCAATACACCGATCTGCTGCGTTACGATAATTCGGCGGCGCTGTTCGACAAGCGCAATCGGGATACGCTCTGGGAAACGGTGTATTATCCCGCTTCTGAGGCCAACGAGATGCTGGCGGCCCTGAAACGTATTTACGCCATTCTGAAAGCAGACGGCGATATGTCGGTGACCGGGCACCTCACCATCGACCGGGTCGACCTGTGCTGCTACGGCAATACGTCGCCGTTTCGGGTGCGGGTGCGCAACCTGGTCAACGATAACTTCGACTATTTCTACATTAAAAACGCGGACGCCTCGCGAATCTATGGCCTTGAACTAGAGCACATTCTGTCACCCAACCGCATTAGCTACCTCACCAGCGGGCAAACCCTCATCGAAGAACACATTGCGGGTATTCCGGGCGATATGTTCTTCGAGCAGCGCATGACTGAAGAGGGATTGAATCCCGTGCGGTTGTGCAAAGAATTTGTCAAATTCAACGAACGCTGTTTTGTGCGGCTGCTGGGCGATATGCATTCCAGCAATTTTGTCATCGACGTAACCCCCGATTTCGACGAGGTGTATTACCGCATCCGGGCCATCGACTTCGATCAGCAGTCGTACGAGGGGCGAAAATCGGTGTATATGCCCCAGTATTACCGGCAGAACCAGTCCATCATCGATCTGGGAACAACGGTCTTAACGCCCGAAAGTGTGCGCCAGTACCAGATTGAAGAGCGCTCGCTGATGGCCGGCCGACTGCGTGTGGAACAAGCCCGGATCGGCGACCTGATGGCGGCTATGCGGTTCGACCTGATTGCCCCGGAAGAGAACGTAACGGAACTAAGCGACGCCCTGAACAAACATTATGGCGTCGGTAATTTCGACGGTTGCCGCACCATGGGCGACATTGTCTGGCGCAGTCTGGAACTGGTAACCACGCACTAAATCAATGACCATTCTTTACAACCTCACTATTTTCCTGTATTCACTGCTGATCAGGCTGGCGGCTCCGTTTAACCGAAAGGCACGGTTGCTGGTAGCCGGTCGCCAGCGCTGGAAACAGCCCTTTGTCGACAAGCCGCTCGATGCAGGGCGTCCGGTAGCATGGTTTCATGCCGCCTCGCTGGGAGAATTTGAGCAGGGCCGTCCGGTGATCGAAGCCTTCCGGGCAGCGTACCCGACATACCAGATCGTGCTCTCGTTTTTTTCACCATCGGGGTACGAAGTGCGGAAAACCTACGCCGGCGCCGATGTGGTCACCTACCTGCCCGCCGATACCGCCACCAACGCCCGCGACTGGATGCAGTTCGTGCGGCCGCAGATTGCGTTCTTTATCAAGTACGAATTCTGGTATCACTACCTCCGGGCCCTTCGGGCAGGCAACGTACCAACCCTTTCGTTTTCTGCCATTTTCCGGCCCAATCAACTGTTTTTTAAACCGTGGGGTGGCTTTTACCGAAACCTGCTGACCTGCTTCGACCACATTCTGGTGCAGAATCAGGCATCCGTAACGCTGCTGCAACAGGTTGGCATCAACCGCGTTACGCTGGCTGGCGATACGCGCTTCGACCGGGTAGCGCAGGTTGCCGCCACCAAACGGGCTATTCCCGAAGCCGCCGCATTTGTGAGGAACACAGAGTCGACGAACCTGCCTACGCTGGTGGTGGGCAGTGCCTGGGATGCCGACATGGCCGTGCTGATTCCGATGCTGAACTCGTTTACCAAACCGCTGCGGGTGATTATTGCCCCCCACGAGATACACGATGCCGAGATCGAGCGTTGGCGGTCAGAGCTAACAGAACCCTCCATCCGCTTTTCCACGCTGGGGAGCGCCGATGCGCCAACACGGCCTGCTACCGCCGACGCCCGATATCTGTTCATCGACAACATCGGCATGTTGACCTCGCTGTATCAATACGGCACCATGGCCTACATCGGCGGGGCGTTTGGCAAGGGGTTGCACAATTGCCTCGAAGCCGCTACGTTCGGTTTGCCGTTGCTGTTTGGCCCAAACCATCAAAAATTTCAGGAGGCCGTCGATCTCGTTCAGCAGGGTGGCGCATTCACGGTACGCTCTACCGCCGGGCTAACGGCTGTTTTCACCCGTCTCTACGAAAACGCCCCGGAATGCGGGCGCGCCGGGGCCGTTTGTCGAACTTATGTATAAAAAATATTGGTGCTACTGAATTGGTGATGCGGGCAGTGGCGCAGTCTATTGCGCCAGCATCTTAACCGGCGTTTCCGTTTACATGGGCCAACGCTGCCGACAGAATCAGCCTGTTACCGCATTCCTCGACGGGCAGGTCTTCAGGGCAGGTCTGTCCGTTGGCGATGCTGACCAGAAATGCGTTTGATGAACCAAGCGTACGACAAAACTGTAACCCAACAAACAGTAAAACCAATAACAATGACCATTCATGCTACGACCGTTGTGGGCATTCGCCATAACGGACAGGTTGCCCTCGGTGCCGACGGACAAGCCACCATGGGCAATACCGTTGCCAAGAGTAACGTCAAAAAGATACGCCGGTTAGCGGGCGGCAAGGTACTGGCAGGCTTTGCCGGCTCTACGGCCGATGCCTTCACCCTGATCGAACGCTTCGAGGAAAAACTGAGCAACTACAACAACAACCTGCGGCGGGCCGCTATTGAGTTGGCTAAAGACTGGCGGACCGATCGGTTTTTGCGTAAGCTGGAAGCCATGATGATTGTGGCTTCGCAGGACGACCTGCTGATTATTTCGGGCACGGGCGATGTACTTGAACCCGATATGGACGTGGCCGCTATTGGCTCAGGCGGTGTATACGCCCAGTCGGCTGCACTGGCACTTAAGAAGCACGCACCCCACCTCACCGCCGCCGATATGGTGGCCGATAGCCTGCATATTGCCGCCGATGTCTGCATCTATACCAACCATAATCTGATGATTGAACGCATCGACCCGGCCTAATCAGGGTGCATTCAACAAACAAGCCGGTTGAGCGTTATACCAACGCCTATATACGTCAGTTGTATGCGCCTCTTTCCCCACTTATCGACAGAGAAGGTCAACCGCAGAATTGCGATGAGCTTTGTGCTGGCAATCGTACTGATTAGTCTGGGCTTCGCCCTGTCGCTCTACAGTTACAGTCAGTCGCAGAAAGCCAGCCAGCGGTTTTCGCATACCATTCAGGTGATAAACGCGCTGGAGGATATTCTGTCGCTGGCCAAAGATATTGAGACCGCTACCAGGGGCTACATGCTTGCCCGACAGGAAATCTTTCTTGAGCCGTACAAAAATGCCCGGCCCAAAATCTATTCCCAACTGGAGAAACTGCGTCATCTGGTAGCCGACAGCCCCCTCCAACTGGCCGCAACGGATACGTTAAAGCGCCTGGTAGAGGCCAAAATTGATATTTCGGATAGGCAAATTGACCAGAATACCCAATCGACCAGTCAGACGCAACGAGCGTATCTAGAGGTGGGAAAGGTACGGATGGATCAGCTCCGGGAATATGCTGCCAAAATGATTACCCGCGAGCAGAAGTACATGCGTCAGCGCGATGACGATGCCATCCGGTCGTTTCGGAATACGCTGCTACTCATTCTCGCCCTTTCGCTGGTGACGTTTGCGGTGCTGATCATTGCCTACAGCCTGCTGGAGCGCGAACTCAAACACCGGGCGGAGAACGAAATTCAACTTCGCCAGTATGAGGCTGAACTGCATGACAAGATTCAGCAACTGGAAGTATCCAATCAGGAACTGGAACGGTTTGCGTTTGTAGCCAGCCATGATATGCAGGAGCCGCTGCGCAAGATACAGGCCTTCGGCAACCTGCTGGTGCAGCATTATCCACCTCAGGGTGGCTCTGACGGGCCGGTTTATCTGAATAAAGTGCTGACCTCGGCCGATCGGATGTCGAAGCTGATCCGTGATCTGCTGAGCTTTTCCCGGCTAAAAAACCAGCCCGACGCCTTTGAGCGGATCTCACTCGGTGAGGTTCTCGACCGGGCACTGGTGGATCTCGAACTACCCATCAAAACCAGCAACGCGACCATTACAGTGGGTACAATGCCCACCCTCGATGCAGTGCCTTCGCAACTTGAGCAACTGCTGGTCAACCTGATTAGCAACGCGCTGAAATACACTAAACCCGGCGTTCCGCCCATGATTGGCATTAGTGCGGAACGCGTGCCCGGAACAGCCTATCCCGGCCTTTCTGCCAATCAGTGGTACTACGCACTTTCAATTGCCGACAGTGGCATTGGCTTCGATGAGAAATACGTTGACCGCATTTTTGATGTTTTTCAACGGTTGCATGCCAAAGCGGAGTATGAAGGCACTGGCATTGGGCTGGCTATCTGCAAACGGGTAGTCGCCTATCATAATGGCTACATCACGGCCCGCAGCCGTATAGGCATTGGCACCACCTTCGTGATCGTCCTGCCCGAAAATCAGGTTACCGTGCCAACCCATTTCCCCAATTACCTACAACCCAACCAGCAGCACGAAGAGGCGCTCTAACTGGGGCGTTAAGGCGGCGTATTTCCCTTCAGCGTATTTATTGATCATCACCGAAAAGCACATGAGCGAGCCATCGGTGGCGGTGAAGTACCCGGCGTAAGCCCGTACCCCTTCGATGGTGCCGCTTTTAGCCCGCACATTACCCGCCGCTTTAGTACCCCTCGCCAGACTCCTGACCGTACCCGTCTGGCCCACTACCGGAATGCTGGCGTAAAAGGCCGGATAGGCTGCCTCCCGCGTCATGGCGGCCAGAATAGTCGTCATGTTATCAGCGGTCATCGCGCCAACCGTCGATAGACCACTCCCATCGCGGGGCCGGAAACCCGACAGGTTCACCCCTTTACTTTGCCAGAATCCCGTAACGGCCGAAATGGATTCGGGCCAGGTAGTGGGTCGCTGTTTGATCTGCCGCGCCGCCGATCGCAAGAGAGCCTCGGCATACAGGTTTATGCTCTGAAAATTGGTTTCCCGGACCAGATCGCTCAGCGGCGGTGACATATACCTGGCCAATTCTGTTCGGGCCATTGGCTTGCTGCTCATGACACCGTCGCCCGTGCCCGGTGTGGTGGTGCCCGGTGTCGAAACACTTATTTGGTACGATACTGGCGGGTCAGAGACACGGACACTATCGCGGCGGAGTTGCTCGGTGATGGCATAGGCTGTAAAATAGGCCGGGTCGGGCATAGCCCCTTTCACGGCAAACTCAGTGCTGTTGGCCGGAATGGTGCCCTGAAGGGTAGCCGCGTTTTGAAACGGTGTGCCGTAGATATTCACCTCATCGCCTGAATTGGCCGGACCGGTCGTTACCCGGTTGGTAAATACCAGATAGGGCATGGCCGGGTCGGTACGGAGCACAGGCGCATGAACCCCTACCGTTGGGGCCGATTTGAAGTAGATCCGGTACAAGTTCTCATTAAAATTCAGGCCAAACAGGCCCGCACCGTAATAATTTCCAAGATCGCTATACGGCCACGTATCGGGTATGGGCTGGTCATTGTAGAAGCTGCCGTCGCCAATAACCGCCCCTTCGATGCGCCGGATGCCCGCCTGACGTACGTGCCCGGATATAGTTTTCAGCAACGCAGCCCAGGCCGGGTACCCCGTAAACCGGCCACTACCCAGCGACGGATCGCCGGTACCACGCAGGTATAAATTCCCCTGTAACGTACTGTCTTTGATAACCCCGTCGTGTTCGAGCGTGGTCGTGTAGGAATAGGTACTACCCAGTGTAGCCAGGGCTGTGGCCGTAGAAACCAGTTTAAGCGTCGACGCGGTGGACAAGCTGGTCAACTCGTTTTGCCCAAGAATAGACTTTCCCATCACTAACCCGCCGAACCGACAGCGCCACAATGCCATTGCTGACGAGTGGCCCCGTCTGTAACGAAACGGCCCAGGTACGCAGCCGCTCTATGGCCACGGAATCAGGAGCGGCCTGGTTCTGCCCCCTTGCGGCAATAGTACTAAGCCCTAAAACACAGGCGATGATAATATGCACAACAGACCGGCCTGTTGTGGCCGAAGCAGAAGAAATGAGCACGATGCGGGGGTTAGGCTGTTCAGGCCTTTTTTGTAGCTTTGCAAAGCTAAGGGAATTCAGCATACCGTATCTGCGTTATAGAAAAGCCCTTTTTAACCAGCCCCATGACTAATCGAGTCGGCCCGGCACACGGCCTCTACTGAGGAAACGTATTGCCTGAACGAGCCGGCGATGACCTATCTAATACGGTAAACACCACGCATGAAATTAACATTTTGGGGAGCGGCCCAGCAGGTAACGGGCAGTATGTACCTGTTGGAATTAGACGACGACTACCGCATTCTGATCGATTGCGGTTCTGATCTCGAACGCTCGAACGGACAAACTCCCCCCGTAGAACCACCCACTACTGGTTTCTTTCCCTTCGAAGCCTCCAGTATCAATGTCGTGCTGCTCACGCACGCGCATATCGACCACTCGGGCAACTTACCCAACCTGTATCGCGAAGGCTACGAAGGCCAGATTCTCTGCACCGAACCCACCTTTGCGCTGACGGATATTCTGCTGAAAGACGCCGCCTCGCTGAACCAGCGAAAAATCAACGAGCTCAACGGAAGCAGGAAAAAGAAAGTGCTCGATAAGCAGGTGAAAATGCAGAAGGACCTATTCCTCGAAAAGCAGGTCCGCGAGAGCATGGAGAGCGTAGTTGCGCTGCAGTTTGGCCGCAAATTTCGCCTTACCGATTCGTGCAATGTCACGTTTCTGCCCGCCGGTCACCTGCTGGGTGCTGCCCATATCGTGGTTGACGTGTTTGAGAATGGGAAGAAGAAAAGCATCTGCTTCTCGGGCGACATTGGCCGCAAGAATTACCCCCTGCTGGTGGACCCCGCCCCGGTGCCGCCCGTTGATTACCTGGTTTGCGAATCGACCTACGGCAACCGCCTGCACAACGACACCGAAAAGCCCGAAGATGCCCTGGCCGACATTATCAAACGTACCTGCATCGACATTCCGGGTCGGTTGATTATCCCGACCTTCTCGGTGGGGCGTACCCAGTCACTGTTGTATACGCTGAACCGGCTGTATACCCAACGGGGATTCCAGCCCATCAAGGTATTTTCGGATAGCCCGATGGGCTTTGAAAGCACCAAGGTGTACCTGAAGAATGTACGTCAGCTGAGCAAAGAAGCCCGCGATTTCTACGACGAAAACGAAACGCTGTTCGACTTCGAGAACTTCGAGTTCCTGGAGTCGAGCAAGGCCAGTAAGGCGGTATCGGATTATAACGAGCCGTGCATTATCATCTCCTCGTCGGGCATGGTGCAGGGCGGTCGCGTGGAGTACCACGTGGCGGCCAACATCGGTAATCCGTATTGCACTATTCTGCTCATCGGGTATTGCGCCGAAGGTACATTGGGCTGGCGGTTGTTGAACGGACAGCCTACCCTGACCATTAAAGGTGAAGAGAAACAAGTGCTGGCCAACATCGAGAAAATCGACGTGTTCAGCGGCCACGGCGACCGGAATGACCTGTTGAACTTCGTACAGATGCAGTCGCCCGAGACGTTGAAAAATATTTTCCTTGTTCACGGCGAGGCAAGCAGTATGGAAGCATTTAAAGAAACATTGGCCGAGGCCGGTTACCCGAACGTACAGATTCCCGCCAAAGGCCAGACGTATGAACTTTAAGAGAAAAAAGCTGTAACACAGAGTTGCACAAAGATCCACAGAGCTACACAGAGGCTTTTTGCTGTAGAAAATAAATTCTCTGTGTAGCTCTGTGGATCTTTGTGCAACTCTGTGTTATAGCTTTTTTCCTCACTTTTTATGAAAACCTACCTTGACTTTGAAAAGCCTATTGCCGACCTGGAGGGCCGGTTAGACGAGATGAAACGGCTGGCCGAGACCAGCAAAATAGATGTTTCGGAGGCGGTAGCAACCCTTGAGCAGAGCATAGACCGGCTTCGGCACGACCTGTTCAAGAACCTGACGCGCTGGCAGCGGGTTCAGCTCTCGCGCCACCCCGACCGCCCCTATACGCTGGACTACATCGAGCGTATGTGCGACCAGTTCATCGAGTTGCATGGCGACCGTACGGTCCGCGACGACCCGGCGATGGTGGGTGGTTTTGCCGACATTGATGGGCAGACGATCATGATTATCGGCCAGCAGAAAGGCCGTAACACCAAGCAACGGCAGCAACGGAATTTCGGTATGCCCAATCCAGAAGGCTACCGTAAGGCGCTGCGCCTGATGAAGCTGGCGGAGAAATTCAATCGGCCCATCGTTACATTGATCGATACACCGGGTGCGTTTCCCGGTCTGGAAGCCGAAGAGCGCGGACAGGGTGAAGCCATTGCCCGCAACCTGAAAGAAATGTTCATGCTGAAGGTGCCGGTGATTTGCATCGTTATTGGCGAGGGAGCATCGGGCGGGGCCCTGGGCATTGCCATTGGTGACCGGGTGCTGATGCTCGAAAACACCTGGTACTCGGTTATTTCGCCCGAAAACTGCTCGACTATACTCTGGAGGAGCTGGGATTATAAAGAGCAGGCGGCCGAAGCCATGAAGCTGACCGCCGCTGATATGAGGTCGTTTAACCTCGTCGACGGGATCGTCGATGAGCCGGTTGGTGGGGCGCACAACGACCACGCCGCCATGGCCGACATTCTGAAAAAAACCATACTCGACACGCTGGCGGAGCTGAACGCCATGACGCCGGTACAACGCATCGACAGCCGCATCGACAAATTCTGCGCAATGGGTGTGGTGGTAGAATAAACCGAGTCCTCTTTCTTCCGTCGTCTGTCCTCTGTTGCACTGCTAGTTAACCACAAGGCTCATTAGCAGCGCAACAGAGGACAGACGACGGAAGACAGAGGACTCGGTTTATTTCAACGCCAGCCGAATATGTGCCAGGTGATGCTGGGCATGCCAGACCACCATATCAATCGCCTGCATCAGCGACACGTTGATCTGCCTGAAGGGATGGTAATAGGCCCTCTGCCAGTCTGACGGGGGCAGGTGTTCGTAGAAGTAGGCCAATCGCTGATGCAGCCCTTCCAGAATGACCAGTGAGGAAGCTACCGGCAACGCATGCCCATCAGGTTGCTGCGCCCAGTTGTTTACGTTGCTGAACATCCCCGGTGCTATATCGGGCAGCGTCAGGGCGTGTTTAATCCGGAAGTAATGCCACTGGTGTGTATCGGCTACATGGTGCACCAACTGACGCACCGTCCAGCTGCCCGGACGGTAGCACTTGGCCAGTTCCTCGTCGGAGAGCGATTCGGTAAGTTGACGGTACTGCCCCGGTAATTCGCGGAGTTGCTCAATCCGGGTATGTAGTTCATCGGCGGTGAAGTCGGTTTGGCCCGGCCAGCGGCCAATCGGAAATTGGCGGGATTCATCAGGTTGCATTCAGTCCATTGGTTTAGTTCGGTGCCGACAATTTAAGCCCGATGATCGCCACCGCCAGCAAACCGACAAAAAATAGCTCGGTGACTGACCAGGGCGCTTTCAAAAAGATCACGTCAACCAGTTTGATGAGCACCAGGGTAGCTGCGGTCCAGAGGCCAAACGCCGTAGTGAGTGGCACCTGTTTAAAGGCGATGTTCAGGAAAAACACGTTGGCCAGCCCCGACACGATATTGATTACCACCGGAACGAGTACGACCGCACTCAACCGCACCGAGAGAAGCGCGTTAAAATCGGCGTATTTCAACGAATACGTCCAGACTGTCTGGCAGGCAGCAGCGAGCAGTAGAGCGATCCAGGCCATGCCGCCAAAGTACGCGCTTAGAACCCGAAGCCTGTTGCCAGGGCACGTTATGAAATTGTTACAACCGCCGGTCTGCTCCGCCATTTGTTAGCTTTTGTTAACGAGTTGAGCTTGCCCAGGACCCCACCTTTGTAGCGTATTCTAAATGTGACCGGCCAGGTCATCAATCCCATGAAAACGCTCATAAACTTTGAAGAAGCGGCCCAGTTTGCCTTATCGATTGTGTTGTTCGCCAAGCTACCTTTTGTCTGGTGGCTCTACCCCGCGTTGATCCTGCTTCCCGATGTTGGCATGATCGGCTACGCCGTTAACAACACGGTTGGTGCCTTCACCTACAACCTCGTCCATCATAAAGCAACCGCCATCCTCATCGGGGTAATTGGACTGATTTTGGGAAATAACGACCTCCTGCTGACGGGGATCATCCTGTTCGGGCACTCGTCAATGGATCGGATGATGGGCTACGGTCTGAAATACAACAAAGGCTTCAAGTTCACGCATTTGGGCGAACTTGGCCCTCAGCGTCAGAACAAGATGCCGATTGCCGGGTAAGGCTGCTTGCCGCCGATACACGGACGACGGTTCCTTCGTCATTTGTGCGTTCAACAGGCCTACAGAGTACCGATTGAATTTAACCGGGATAGCCATTCTGTTGCAAAAAAATAACCCCTATGTTTCCATAGGGGCTAACTGGTAGATGGCTGGATACACCGCTTACCCAACTGAACCTTCAAGGCTGATTTCCAGCAGTTTCTGCGCCTCAACGGCGAATTCCATTGGGAGTTGGTTCAGCACTTCTTTGGCGTAGCCGTTGATGATCAGAGCTACAGCCTGCTCGGTGGGAATTCCACGCTGATTGCAATAAAATAACTGATCTTCACCGATTTTCGACGTGGTGGCTTCGTGCTCAACCGTGGCCGACTGGTTTTTCACTTCAATGTAGGGGAACGTATGCGCACCGCACTTATCGCCCAGCAGCAGGGAGTCGCACTGCGAGAAGTTTCGGGCATTGTCGGCCCGCTTCATCACCTCCACCAGACCCCGGTACGAGTTTTGGCTCTTGCCCGCCGAGATACCTTTCGACACAATCCGGCTCTTGGTATTCTTACCGATGTGAATCATTTTGGTCCCCGTATCGGCCTGCTGCATGTTGTTGGTAACCGCCACCGAGTAGAACTCACCGATCGAATTGTCGCCCTTCAGAATCACCGATGGGTACTTCCAGGTGATCGATGAACCCGTTTCAACCTGCGTCCACGAAATCTTGGCGTTCGCCTCGCAGATACCGCGCTTGGTCACGAAGTTATAAACACCCCCCAATCCGTTTTTATCGCCGGGGTACCAGTTCTGCACGGTCGAGTACTTGATTTCGGCATTATCGTGGGCGATCAACTCTACGCAGGCCGCGTGGAGCTGGTTTTCATCGCGCATGGGGGCCGTACAGCCTTCCAGGTAGCTCACGTACGATCCTTCGTCGGCCACAATCAGCGTCCGCTCGAACTGCCCGGTACCCGCCGCATTGATGCGGAAGTAGGTCGAGAGCTCCATGGGGCAGCGCACTCCTTTCGGAATGTAGCAGAAGGAACCGTCGGTGAAAACGGCAGCGTTCAGGGCGGCGAAATAGTTGTCTTTCGCCGGAATGACCGATCCAAGGTATTTCCTGATCAGTTCAGGATGATCGTGAACGGCTTCCGAAATAGATGAGAATATGATGCCTTTTTCGGCCAGCTCTTTCTTAAACGTCGTAGCTACCGACACCGAATCCATGACGGCATCGACCGCCACGCGGGGGCGTTCGATGGGATTTCCATTGGCATCGACGGGTTCATCGACTACGCCCGACAGACGCTTCTGTTCCGACAACGAGATACCCAGCCGCTCAAACGTGCGCCGCAGTTCGGGGTCGATCTCATCGAGTGAGCCAACCGTTTTCTGCTGCTTGGGAGCCGAGTAATAGATGATGTCCTGGTAATCAATTTTGGGGTACTTCACATTCGGCCAGTGGGGTTCTTCCATGGTCTGCCAAAGCCGGAACGCCTTCATCCGCCAGTCTAACAGCCATTCAGGCTCGTTTTTCTTGGCGGAGATAAAGCGGATAATATCTTCGTTCAGCCCTTTAGGAGCTTCGTCCGCTTCAATCAGGGTTTCAAACCCGTACTTGTACTCGGCGTTGGTAATGCTCTCTAAGAGTTCAACTTCTTTGCTCATGATTGGTTGGCAATAGCCGGTAAAGCGAGCGTAACGCAAAAACCGTCCGCTACTGTTTTAAGAACTTATCGTACAAATTTAACAAAATAGCCTGTGGGACTGTTCCGGGTGGCCAAAACTATTAATGAGTCGGCGTATGCCCCCCGCCGATGCGGCAGGGCTACGCCAACTACCCAATCACTCAATTACCCATTTACCCAATTCCTAATGCAGGATAACAGCCTTTTCCAGCGAGGTGCCTTTGGTTTCGGGCATGATTCGCCAGGCGAACAGGCCCTGTAACACCATCATCAGACAGAAAAAACCGAAGAGTGTAGCGGGGCCGAATTGCTCGGTGAGGATCGGAAACGAGAACGCCACCACGGTTGCCATGATCCAGTGGGTGAAACTGCCCAGCGCCTGACCGCTTGCCCGCACTTCGTTGGGGAAAATCTCGGAGATAAACACCCAGATAACGGCCCCCTGCGAAAAGGCAAAAAAAGCGATGTACACAAACAGCAGCACCGGCACGGTGATGCCCCCAAAATCCTGCACGGCAAAGGCGCGCGCCACCAACCCAAGCGTAATGACCAGCCCCACCGAGCCAACGCGCATCAGCAGCCGCCGCCCAAACCGGTCGATGAAGTTCAGGGCCAGCACGGTAAACAGAAAATTGATTAGCCCGATACCCGCCGACGACAATAGCGCCGACGATGTACCCAGCCCCGCCATCTCGAAAATCCGGGGGGCGTAGTAGATAATAGCGTTGATACCCGACACCTGGTTAAACACGGCAAACAACACCGCCAGCATGACCGGGAAGCGATACGCCGACCCAAACAGAGAGGCCTTCACGCTTGATTTGGCATTGCTCGCCAGGGCACTTTCTGAGATCGCCGCCAGTGTTTCATCGGCGGTCTCCGGATCGATCAGTTGCAGCGTTTTCAGCGCAGTAGCATGGTCGCCTCTTTTTAGCACCAGCCAGCGCGGGCTTTCAGGTACGCCCAGCAGGGCCAGCCAGAACAGTACCGACGGCAGGGCCTGAATGCCCAGCATCCACCGCCACGATTGGTCGCCAATGCCCTGAAGCAGGTAGTTCGACAGGTAAGCGATCAGAATACCCGCCACCACGTTGATCTGAAACATGGCGACCATCCGCCCCCGCGATGCCGCCGGCGACACTTCGGTGATGTAGAGCGGAGCCGCCACCGACGAGGCCCCTACCCCCAGCCCACCCAGAAACCGAAACAGGAGAAACACATACCAGTCTGTTGCCAGGGCCGACCCCAGGGCCGAAATGAAATACAGGGCGGCAATGCCAAAGAGCGTGGTGCGTCGGCCCAGCCGGTCGGCGGGAATACCGCCCAGCAACGAGCCGATAACCGTACCGATCAGCGCAATAGACACCGTCAGTCCGTGCCTGAACGCATTGAGTTGCCACACCTGCTGAATGGCCTTCTCGGCACCAGAGATTACCGCCGTGTCGAAGCCGAACAGGAAGCCGCCCAGCGCCACAACGATGGACCAGTAAAGTACAGTACGATTTGTCATAGGGTAGGAATACGCCGCTTTTTTGCAACGTCAGACAAATTTGAGCGAAAAAACTAACCGTTGTGTATCAGTTTCAGGTAATTTCCAATTCTCTAACCTGCTGTATGTCTTTTTTCGACACGTTATGACGCCCGCTCACCCCCCTCTTTCGTTTTTGTGCATCGCTACATTTTTTAAAGGTGAAGCGTTTATGCGGGCCAGCAAGGCCCTTGGCCACACCGTTTACCTGCTCACCGAAGAGCGCCACCGCGACAAAGCGTGGCCGTATGACGCCATCGACGAGGTATTTTACCTGCCCTCAGAAAGCAATGACAGCCAGAACCTCGACCAGCTGCTGCTGGGCTTGTCGCACACGATGCGGTCGCGCCGGATCGACCGGGTAGTTGCGCTCGACGATTTCGACGTGGAAAAAGGCGCACTGGTGCGCGAAACCTTCCGGCTGCCGGGCATGGGGCAGACGACCGCCCGTTTTTTTCGCGATAAGCTGGCCATGCGCATGCGGGCCAGCGCCGAGGGTATCAGGGTACCCCGATTCAGCGCACTTTTCAACGACGAAGCCATAACCACGTACCTGCGGGAGAGCGAAGGTCCCTGGCTCATCAAGCCCCGCTCGGAGGCCTCCACCACCGGTATCCGGAAAGTGCATTCGCTCGACGAAGCCTGGGAGGTGGTGCATAGCCTGGGCGATAACCGGTACCAGTTTCTCATCGAAGAGTTTAAGCCGGGTACGGTTTTTCACGTCGATGCCCTCTCCTACGAAACAAAAGCGGTGTTCACCCGTGCCAGCGAGTACCTGGCCACCCCCATGGAAGTGGCGCATGGCGGGGGCGTATTCCGGACCCAGACGCTGCCCATCGACAGCCCGCTAACCGCTGATCTGCTGACGATTAACAACGCCGTGATGGCCGCTTTCGGTATGCGAAACAGTGCGTCTCATTCCGAATATATTCGGGGCAATCACGACGGGCAGCTGTATTTTCTGGAAACGGCATCGCGGGTAGGTGGTGCCCATATTGCCGAGATGGTCGAAGCAGCATCGGGCATAAACCTCTGGGCCGAGTGGGCTAAACTCGAAAGTGCCGCCGCCTGGAACGAACCCTACAGCCCCCCCGCCGATCTGGGCCGACATGCCGGCCTGATCGCTTCCCTGGCCAATGAACTGAAGCCCGACACCGAGGCCTTCGCCGATCCCGAAATTGTGTGGCGCATGAACCGCGATCACCACATCGGCTTTATTGTGCAGGCCGACACGCCCGAACGGATACGGACCCTGCTCGACGATTACATTCTGCGCATACAGGGCAGCGTTCATGCCTCGATGCCGGTCTCTACCCGATCGACCAGCTAAGCGTGTTGTTGCTTCGCGCTGTAGGCCCTTCGACTAGGCGTCCCCGACAGGCTCAGGGTGACAGGAAACCATAGATGTTTGGCTGAACATAGTGATGATTGATGTCACCCTGAGCCTGTCGGGGACGCCTAGTCGAAGGGCCTGCAGCGCGAAGCCATCCAGAGCATTAACCATAAAACCGCAAAAAGCCTTCTATTGCTGAGCAGGAGGCTTTTTGCGTTTAATGCGCCCTCACTAGCCGTCAACTTTTACCCGGAATTGTTTGTTAGGTGTACAGACACATTGGGGCTAAAAGCGTACCTTTGCCCCTTCATTTTAGCTGACACATATACCATAATATGCTATCCATCAGTAACTTACAGGCCTCCATCGGCGCTAAGCAGATCCTGAAAGGCATCAACCTGGAAATTAAACCGGGTGAAGTGCACGCCATCATGGGACCAAACGGTTCGGGTAAAAGTACATTGGCCTCCGTACTGGCCGGGCGGGAAGATTACGATATCACCGAAGGTCATGTTACGTACGACGGCAAAGATTTGTTGGATATGTCGGCCGAAGTACGGGCGGCAGAAGGCATCTTTCTGGCCTTCCAGTACCCCATCGAAATTCCGGGGGTGAGCACGACCAACTTCCTGAAAACAGCCCTCAACGAAATCCGTAAGTACCGCGGTCAGGATCCGCTCGATGCCGTACAGTTTCTGAAGTTGATGAAAGAGCGTATGAAGCTGGTCAACATTGATCAGTCGCTGCTGAGCCGGTCGTTGAACGAAGGGTTCTCAGGAGGTGAAAAAAAGCGGAATGAGATTTTCCAGATGGCCATGCTCGAACCGAAACTGGCCATTCTCGACGAAACTGATTCGGGCCTCGACATCGACGCCCTGCGCATCGTGGCCGAAGGGGTCAATAAATTACGCTCACCGGAGCGGTCGGCCATTGTGGTGACCCACTACCAGCGCCTGCTCGATTACATTGTACCCGACTACGTACACGTGCTCTACAACGGCCGGATTGTAAAATCAGGCACGAAGGAACTAGCCTACGAACTCGAAGAAAAAGGCTACGACTGGATCAAAGCCGAAGTGGAAGCCGTGTAAACGTTAAGTCAGCAAAAGTCGCCAGTCCTAAGTCTGGGAAGTCGCTTCTTAGTCACTTTATGACTTTCCAGACTTTGAACTACCAGGTTCTACTGACTATCAAGACTTTCTTAAGAGATGACTCCAAATCAAGAATATACGTCTTTCAAAGACCAGCTCGTCGCGGCTTTCCGCGAGGGTGAGGAACGCATGAACGGCGCGAGTAAATCGACCTTTCATCAGGTACGTCGGTCAGCCCTACAGACGTTCGAGACGCTGGGCTTCCCAACCATCCGGCATGAAGAATGGAAGTACTCGAACGTGAAAGCCATGATCGGCGAAAAGTACGCGTTCGACGATGGTACCGGCCTTACCGTCGAGGATTTGGCTTCGCTACAGATTCCGAATCTGGCGGGGAATATCCTCTTTTTCGTCAATGGACATTACCGGGCCGACCTGTCGCAGATCATCAGCCCGTCGACTCATCTGCAGATCAGAAGCTTTGCCGAGGCCCAGCAAACAGATGCCGAAACCATCGGCCTGCATTTCAGCCGCTACGCTGATTTTCAGGACAACGCGTTTACCGCCCTGAATACGGCCTTTGCCCAGGATGGCGTGTTCATCCGTATTCCTGACAACAAGGTTGTTGACGAGCCGGTCATTCTGCGCTTCATCACCGATGCCCGGCAGCAGAACATTGCCGCCCAGCCCCGCAACCTGATTGTGGTAGGGCGTAATGCCGAAGTGAAAGTGGCCGAATCGTACCGGACCCTGGGCGACGGAGCCGGCTTTACCAACGTGGTAACGGAAGTGGTGGTAGCCGCCGATGCCCGCGTAGAGCATTACCGGATTCAGAACGACTCGGAACGGGCCTACCACATTGCCCGTACCCAGGTGAGCCAGGCCGACAACAGCCATTATTACAACGCCACCATCACGCTCAACGGCGGTTTCGTGCGCAACGACCTGAACATCGTGCTCAACGGCCAGCATTGCGAAACGTTTATGTACGGCCTGTACATGCCCAACGGCAAACAGCATGTCGACAACCACACGCTGGTCGATCACGCCATGCCCAACTGCTACAGCAACGAGCTGTACAAAGGCATTCTGGACGACAAAGGCACGGGGGTGTTCAACGGGAAAATCTACGTTCGCCCCGACGCCCAGAAGACCAACGCCTACCAGTCGTGCAAGAACGTGGTGCTCTCGCCCGATGCCAGCATGAACACCAAGCCCCAGCTGGAGATCTACGCCGATGACGTGAAGTGTTCGCACGGCACTACCACCGGCAAGATGAACGAAGAGGCGCTGTTCTATTTGCAATCGCGCGGTATTCCCAAAGATGCTGCCCGTACGCTGTTGCTCTACGCCTTCGCCGAAGAAGTGGTGAGTAACATCAAAATCCAGCCCATCCGCGAATACCTCGAAGGCATCATCCGCGAAAAACTGGCGATATAGTTGCCTTCCGGTACCCTATAAAGACGCGCTGTTGCTGAGAAGTAGCAGCGCATTTTTCTATAGTTGCAATAAGCCTATGTAGTTTATCGGTACATTTGAGCATTGTGGAAATTACATTTGGCAATCAGCAACTTCAGGATTGGGTGACACTGGACTATGAAGGTCGCCAGCCTTTTGCCGAGCCAATCTTGAAAGCATACCGGAAGACAATCGCAAAATTGCAAGCAGCCTCTTCTTTAAATGCTTTACGAGAAAACAAGTCGCTGGCTTTACATCCCCTGAAAAGGGAATTGTCGGGTATGTATGCCGTTCGGGTAAACATGCAGTACCGATTGGTTTTTTCGATTAACAAACAGACGGGGGCGACAGAGATTCTCCATATTGAACAACTAACAGATTATCACTGATGCTACGGGACAAAGACGGCAATGAAATTTTTTCCGGAGAGCCAACCCATCCAGGCGAGATGTTGGCTGACGAGCTTGAGGCTCGTACTTTAACTCAGAAAGAACTCGCCAGGGTTATCGGGGTGAGTGCCACCTTTGTCAGTGAGTTGATTCGAGGCAAGAAAAGTGTGTCGCTCCGCATTGCATTGAAGCTTGAGGCAGCTCTGGGCGTAGAGGCTGAATTTTGGGTCAACGCGCAACGCAACTATAACAGAGGCATAGCGTATCTGAACGCTAAAAATGAATTGAAGTTGCTAAATGTATCGCCAGACAAACAGCAAGCTATTTTACGGGCCATTGCCTGAATGCCCGGCCAACTACTAGTGCTTTTTCAACTTAATTTTTTGCCATGACCTGGCCGTGTTTTTGTCATCCCGACAACGGAGCGGTTCGCCGCCGCGAGATCGTGGCGTTCTCGTGGAAGAATCTGTCCTTTTCGAGGGGAGCGCCACGATCTCGCGGCGGCGAACCGCTCCGTTGTCGGGATGACAAAAACACGCCTGAGCAGCAACATTATCTACTCATCAAATTGGCAAAGCACTAATTAATACATCACGTACAATCCCTGCAATCACGCGGTATTCCCGAAGACACCGCCCGGACGCTGCTGCTCTATGCCTTCGCCGAAGAAGTCGTGAGCAACATCAAGATCCAGCCCATCCGCGAATACCTCGAAGGCATCATCCACGAAAAGCTGGGATTTGACAAACCCTATATCTCATCAAAAAGGGCTGCTAGAAATTCGTAGCAGCCCTTTTTGATTGAAACAGCTAGTGACGACAGTTTTCTGTTTGGCGATGATGGAGAAATCGAAGCATAAATTATCGATTTCTCCACAAAATAGTAACAGAGTTTCCAATAGTCAAATGTAGCAATTCAGGCCCACTATTGCCAAATCAATGTTGTAATCAGTACGGCGTACCTAGTTTAATTCTCGTTCAAGTGTCTGCTATTATTTAACTGGGAAAGATGGCAAATCCATTAACCACATCATTGTCATACCAGTTATACCCCCTAAAAGAGTGATAGCAAAAAATAGTTTGATCGAAGTTGGTGTGACTGGATGACCCAATCCTCGTATATGAATAAAACCAGGGTGCCTTATAAGGAAATCTGCACCATTTTTAAAGTAAATCCAACGAAAGGATAGTACCCAACCAATAATTATATACAAATGTAACGTTAACACAAACGGATTAAATGATCTTGGATTTAAGTAATCAAAAATGCTAGTTGTCTGTGCGGTTAGATCACCTAGAGCAATAATAACCCAGGGGATAGTACCATAAATCAGGGTGGTTTTAACTAATTTATCGTATCCGATTTTTAAGTCAGGATTTTTGTCGATATGTTGTTGTATCCGGGGTTTTATAGTGAAGTAGTTAGCAACTAAAACTACGACAAAAAGTATCCAGGCGTGTCGGAAAATAAAGTCCATCATTTTGTACTATTTATGCAGCGTTCAGGATGAATGACGGCTCCGAAAATAAGCCACGAATGAAACGAGTGCCCCGCCAAAGCACATCCCTAAGCCAACCAGACGCACAATATCTACCCCTCGAATGTTCGTCAGAGCGGGGCCACTCAGCATGGCTAAAAGGCTCATGACCCCAAAGAAAGTAAGAATAAAGAAAAGGCGAAGAAACAAGCGTCGATCGGTCATGGATTATACGTTTACTTGTTCACTTGAGTCGAGCGGTTTTGTCGTAAATAAATGGTAGAGACACCGGCCTGCTGCGCCATCTGCTTAGCGTAATCCAGAATAGTGGGTGATAGGTCGGTGGCTACAACATAACCAGACGGGCCAACTTTTCTGGCTGTTATAATGGACTGTTCGCCCGCTCCGGCGGCGATATCAAGAACACGGTGGCCGTTGCTGATTCCCGCCATCTCCAGCATCGTGTCGGTTGCTTTACCAAGCCATTGATTCAGCGTAGGGCTCCACCCATACCAGGCCTCTGCGGCGGCCTGCCATTGGTTATGAGTCGTATTT
This sequence comes from uncultured Cytophagales bacterium, assembly GCA_963750355.1. GTDB lineage: Bacteria > Bacteroidota > Bacteroidia > Cytophagales > Spirosomataceae > Fibrella. The sequence goes on from CAVVQL010000025.1 coordinate 114,219, forward strand.
TTGTACTGGACAGGGTCAAACTGGGGAGGGGTTGCTGGTTGCATGGGATTCGTGTTTAGAGCGGTCAGTTAGCTACAGTAGCCGTCATTGCGTACCTACGGCACGCTTTGCTACGACCCAACCCGTTTAGCTACAAACATTCGGTCGCTATGCGACCAGGCTTAGCCATAACTCACGTTAAATCAATGCATTTCGCCCGCTAATGTCAAGAGGTTCTGAGCCAAAGGTTACCAGTTCATTATAAGGCCTATAGCTAGCTATACCATGAATTATGGCTAACTCGTTGACGGATTGCTTCGCGCACCAGGCCCAGAAGACCAACGCCTACCAGTCGTGCAAGAACGTGGTGCTCTCGCCCGATGCCAGCATGAACACCAAGCCCCAGCTGGAGATCTACGCCGACGACGTGAAGTGTTCGCACGGCACCACCACCGGCAAGATGAACGAAGAGGCGCTGTTCTACCTGCAATCACGCGGTATTCCCAAAGATGCCGCCCGGACGCTGCTGCTCTACGCCTTCGCCGAAGAAGTAGTGAGCAACATCAAAATCCAGCCCATCCGCGAGTACCTCGAAGGCATCATCCGCGAAAAGCTGGCGATTTAACTAACCCTACTATTTCAATCAAAAAGGGCTGCTACGAATTCGTAGTAGCCCTTTTTATATCTTATTTTATACAACGTTTGAGGCTTTGTGCAGTTGGGGAATTGACCAACTGTCCGCCCGGAACTGAAGCTAAATTTATAACTAAAAGCCGAAGTTTAGAACTACTGCCCGGCAGAATTCCGTCCGCCGAAACTAAAGCTTGGATATGCACTGCCGATGATTGCTTCAACGTCATGCCCCAATTGCACAAAACCTTTTGTTGGCTGCAGTTTTAGGGACCTTTTCTCAAATCGCTTATAAGTTTATCAATCTTAAAATCAAACTCATTAGTATTTTCCCAATTTGAGAAATTGGGAATAAAATATTCTCTAATTTCGACAGCCAAATCTTTTCCGACGTCAGAATCAAAACACTCCCATTCTTGAAGTTTTGAGTATTCAACAATACTTATTGGAAAAAGTACTCTTCGATTATATTTTCTTTCTAACTGCCTTGCTTTTCTAATTTCAGTGATTACCCATTCACTTGCTAAACTATTTTCTGAAGTAGAATCAAAAGTTTGTCAAATTGCTTTATGGCACTATCAATCTGCGTATATATTTTTTCGCCTCCCTTAATTTCCTTTGGTGCATACCAAACTCTAACATTCTTTTCTTTCAATTTTTTATATAGTGAAGAGGCAAAATCTTCGTCTTTGTGATTGTAACTTATAAAACAGGAATAATATTCATTTGATGTGGAGGCCGAAAATGCGTTAAGTTGAGAAATTAATTCAGAATACACTCCGCAACCTTCAAGAAAAGTTTCAGGGATTTTTCCTTTTGATTTGATAAAAGTACTTATGCTTATTTCACTTGGACCATAATGTACAACGTCATGAAGGCTGAGAGGCCCGGTATTTTCAGCAAGGTTCACGTTTGCAAATATGGTATCAGAGCATATTGCCTTCCAAAAATCAGTACAAAATAATTCAGTCCCACTAAAATGTGCACCACTAAGATTGCTTTCTTGTAGAGAGGCACTGCTTAAATTACTATTAAAAAACCTTGCTCTTTGTAAATCTGCATTTTCAAATCGACTATCCCGTAAACTTAGATAACTGAAATTAGCATCTCTCAAATTTGCACCTCCAAAATCGACTCTATCTAAGTCTACATCCCTCAAGTCAAGTTTCGGTAAATTAAGATTTTCAAAATTTACATATTTTAAGTCAGGAATACTGAATGTTACTCGCTCTTTAGCTCTCTCATGGCAGAAAATTGCTTCAATAAATTCTAATTTAGCTCTGATGCTATTCCATTCCTTTATTCCTTTTTCACCACTTGTCAAAAGCCCAAGCGCTTCGTCTTTCGAAATAGATAGCTGTTTTAAATCATAATCCTCTTTTTCGAGTTCTGAAACCCCTTTTTCGGGGTTCTCCTTTAGTAACTTAATAATTAAATCTAAATCTATCATAATACTATTTTATTGCGCCCAACGTTAACGTATTTATGAAGTTGTGGCATTTGAAAAACGTCAGTTTCAATTAACTACAAAAGCATAATAGTGATTAAAGCTGAATGCTTAACGTCAGGCCACAACTTCACAAACATGGCATTAGAGACATTTAAGCTTTTTCTACAATAGCCTCTATTCGTTTTTTAGAAGCCCCCTTAGCTCATTCTCAGTTTCCCATTGTATGAATCTATGCCCCGAAAGGTCAAAGTGTACTCTATCCTTTACATTGATTGAAAGAATAATTTCTTTTCCAAGTGCATGAGCAAAACCTGTTTCATAATAGCAGTTTGGTCTTTCGCCAGTAAGATCAGAGTAAACAAATTTACTTTTTGCAATTTGTGCTAATATTTGGTCAGATATTTTTCCTGAATCTTGGATTTCATCCACTCGAATCACTGCAAGATCAAAACTCTCAAACAACGGCTTTATGACACCCTCATATGCTGAGTCTAATGTTTTGTCACCAAACTTCATTATAACAAATACTTGATCTTCTTGTTCGGAAAAGTCTGTTGCAACAATGAAAGTGAGTTTTGGGAAGCTAAGTCAATCTTCATTTCTTTGAGTATCTCTGTGGTACAATCGTATTGCTCAAAATCTGCCTCCTTCATTAATTTCGAACCTATTTTTGTTCCCTCAATCTCTTCTGTTTCAGTTTTATAAATTCTCAGTTCAAAAACACTTTTCAAATTCAGAATGGCTTTTTTCTTCCCAGGTATAGAATGAAGGACTACCTGTCCGTTTATATAGGGAATGATGAGTTTTTCAATAATAGTTTCTTTTTTCCAGTTCGTCCAATAGGAAATGCTGTCAAACCCATAGAATAGTTTTGCGTGATATTTCATTTGGAATTTTTATTTGCCGCTAACTCTTAAATATACGAAAGTTTTGTTGTACTTTTTGTATTTATTTTGACAATTTCAAGTTTACATATGAATTTTACAGAAATAATAGATTTTCCATCTGGCACAGCGGTGGCACAGGGTTACTTTGTTGAGGCCCCGCATTGAGTCAGTAGAGTATAAGTAATTGAAATAGTGACCAATACTACAATAAAAAAGCGCAACCACCAATGCGGTAGCTGCGCTTTTTGACTTATGGATGTTGTTCCCCAACGAATCTGACCTACTGAAGGTCGAAGCGGTCGAGGTTCATTACTTTGGTCCAGGCGGCGACAAAGTCATTGACAAACTTGGGCTGCGAATCAGAGCAGGCGTAGACCTCGGCCAGGGCGCGTAACTCGGAGTTCGAGCCGAAGATCAGGTCTACCCGTGAACCCGTCCACTTCACTTCGCCCGTCTTGCGGTCGCGGCCCTCAAACTGATCCTGCACATCGGAGGTCGATTTCCAGGTAATGCTCATATCGAGCAGGTTGACGAAGAAATCGTTGGTCAGCACTTCGGGGCGGTGGGTGAACACGCCCTGCTGCGACCCGTTGTAGTTGGTGTTCAGCACCCGCATACCACCGACCAGCACGGTCAGTTCCGGCGCTGTCAACGTCAGCAGTTGTGCTTTGTCGATCAGCAGTTCTTCGGCCGTTACGTTGTGTCTGTTCTTCGCGTAGTTACGGAAGCCATCGGCAACCGGCTCAAGGGCCTCAAACGACACTACATCGGTTTCGTCAGCAGAGGCATCGGCCCGGCCCGGCGTAAACGGAACCGTGACGGCAACACCCGCTTTTTGGGCAGCCTGCTCAACACCCACGCAGCCACCCAGTACAATCAGGTCGGCAAGCGATACCTGTTTGCCATCTGCCTGCGCGCTGTTGAAGTCGGCCTGAATGCCTTCCAGCTTCGCCAGCACGGTTGCCAGTTGGGTGGGGTTGTTCACGGCCCAGTATTTCTGCGGAGCCAGGCGAACACGGGCCCCATTGGCACCACCCCGCTTGTCGGAACCCCGGAAGGTTGACGCCGACGCCCAGGCGGTCGACACCAGTTGGGCGGTGGTCAGGCCTGATTCCAGAAGCTTGCCTTTGAGGGCAGCCACATCAGCCTCGTCGATCACTTTGTACGTAACTCTGGAATTGGGTCCTGCCAGATGAGCACTTCGGCGGGTACTTCAGGGCCGAGGTACCGGGCGCGGGGGCCCATATCCCGGTGCGTCAGTTTGAACCACGCACGGGCAAAGGCATCGGCAAACTTATCCGGGTTCTCCAGGAAGTTTCTTGAGATAATCTCGTAGGCTGGGTCTACCCGCAGGGCGATGTCGGTGGTGAGCATCGTTGGCTTGTGGCGCTTGTTGGGGTCAAAGGCATCCGGGATAATGTCATCGGCGTCTTTAGCCACCCACTGATGCGCCCCGCCGGGGCTTTTGGTCAGTTCCCACTCAAAACCAAAGAGGTTCTCGAAGTAATTATTGCTCCACTGAGTTGGGGTCGTGGTCCAGATTACTTCCAGCCCGCTCGTGATCGTGTCGGCACCTTTGCCCGTACCATAGCTATTGCTCCAGCCAAAACTCTGCTCTTCGATGGAAGCGGCTTCCGGCTCGTTGCCTACATGGTCTGACGAAGCAGCGCCATGTGTTTTGCCGAAGGTGTGTCCACCGGCAATGAGGGCCACGGTTTCTTCGTCGTTCATTGCCATCCGGCCAAACGTTTCGCGGATGTCGCGGGCAGATGCCAGCGGGTCAGGATTGCCGTCGGGGCCTTCGGGGTTTACATAGATCAGACCCATGTGCGCCGCGCCAAGCGGTGCTTCCAGGTCGCGGGAATGAATAGTGCGGCCGGGGTCTTCGTCCGACGACACAACGCCGCCATGTGCCGCTACACCCGGTGAGCCCTTGCCGTACCGCTGATCGTTGCCCAGCCAGGTGGTTTCTGAACCCCAGTATACATCTTCCTGCGGCTCCCACACGTCGGCGCGACCACCGCCAAACCCAAACGTGTTGAAACCCATCGACTCCATCGCTACGTTGCCCGCCAGAATCATCAGGTCGGCCCACGAAAGTTTCTGGCCGTATTTCTGCTTGATGGGCCATAACAACAGACGCGCTTTGTCGAGGTTAACGTTGTCGGGCCAGCTATTGAGCGGCGCAAAGCGTTGCATACCGGCACCGGCTCCTCCGCGACCATCGCCAATCCGGTACGTACCGGCACTGTGCCAGGCCATGCGGATGAACAAACCACCATAATGGCCAAAATCGGCGGGCCACCACTCCTGCGAATCGGTCATGAGCGCATGGAGATCCTGCTTTACCGCCTGGTAGTCGAGGCTTTTAAACGCTTCGGCGTAGTTAAACGACTTACCCATCGGGTTCGACAGGTCGGAATGCTGCCGGAGTATATTCAGCTTCAGTTGATTGGGCCACCAATCGCGGTTGCGGGTGCCCCCACCGGCCACGTGGTCCATTTTGCCACTCAGAAAGGGACACATGCCGACGAGATTGGGATCGTTAAGATCCAGGGCATCATGGTGTGAGTGCCCATTCGGGGCACCATTGCCCTGATGGCTATTTGTCGTTTCAGTTGGGGTCATGAGGTTATTCAGTTTTGAGTTCTACCACTGTATAGTTATGCAAATTTGCCTCCGTTTAGCCAATAGATCAAATTGATATTTTCTATGATACAATCTACATTGTCTATATAACCGCGTAGTGGTGGTAGCTATGTTTCGTCAGCCTGCGTACCTGAATCAGTGCCCACAGACCGTAGTACCGGCAAATGAACATGAAACGTGATGGCAATCACTCTGACGAGTATGACCACAGACGCAGCGATCAGTTCCGTTACAGTAGTCGGGAGATTAAATTTGATACAGGCAACATAAACCACGCCGCCAGTAACACAGGCGAGGGCGTAAATATCCTTTCTCAATAGCAACGGGACTTCATTCAGCAAAACGTCTCTGATAACACCCCCTACCGACCCTGTAATCGCACCCATTACGATACACACCCAATAGGGCAGGCCCACCTCGATGGTTTTGGTCAGTCCAACGATGGTGAACAGACCCAGCCCAATGGCATCAAAAATGAACAACGTATTCTGCCATCTGAATATCCTGGCTTTAAACAGCAACGTGGCCAGTAAAGCGACGCCTGTTACCAGGAAATAGTGACTATCCAGCATCCAGAATGGCGTTACACCCAGCAACAGGTCGCGTACCGTTCCGCCACCGATGGCTGTAACCAAACCAATTATATACGCGCCGAGCCAATCGACCTGTTTGCCCGAGGCCAGCCTTATCCCACTAATGGCAAAGGCAAAGGTTCCTGTTAGGTCGATAAACGTTGTAAAATAGCCTTCCAATGAGTTGCTGGTAATGAAGCTGTTGTTAGTAGCGCAGCAAAGCCTGCCGCATTTCATGTTTCGCCCGTTTAACTAACCGCCTCATGACGCTCACGGAATTGTAAGATCTGTTGGACAATGGAAGAAGCATCGTCGTGTATGCCCCAGATAATGCCCGACGCTCGTTTGCGCAACCAGGGAAGCCCAATGAAATACAGGCCATCTACGTCAGAGACGCCGTTATGGTGTTTGGGTGTGTTGTCTTCGTTGAAGACGGGCAGCTTCAGGTAACTAAAGTCACCGGCGAAGCCCGTCGCCCAGATAACAGAGGTGATGTTACTGGCTTTTAGCGAAAGGGTAGTGCTGGAAGATGCGCAGGCAGCGGTTTCGTCGGGCAGGTCGTTCGGGTCTTCTTCCGGCGCAGGTGCCGCAATGTGGTGCTGACGAATATGGTCGTCGATGGTTCTCTTCAGCTTAGCCGAAAACGCATCGGCAAACAACACATGTTCGGCAGCATTGGCCCGGAGGTGAATGGTATCGCCGTCGACGCTTTCCGCTTTGCCCAAAATCACCGCCCCTTTTCGGGCCAGCGATTGCAGGCTACAGGTTTTTCCGCGAATACCCACGCCGGAAACCTGCGGCGGCCTCGTTTGCAGCAAGTCGGGGCTTGCTTCGTCGCGCCTGGTATCGTACAGGCCCATGCCAAACATCCAGTCGAAAATATCTTTGCCCCGGTACGTTCGGGGTATGCGGCCCACTTTGCAGGTAGCCAGGAAAACCCGGCGGCCCGCATTGCACAGGTCTTCGGCGATCTGCGTTCCCGATTGCGCACTACCCACCACCAACACGGCTCCCGCTGGTAACTGGGCCGCAGAGCGGTATTCAGCGGCGTGTAGTTGCACAATGTCGGCCGCAAGAGCCTGGGCAAAATGCGGTACGGTCAACTTGTTTTGCCCACCCGACGCAACCACCACCTGTCGGCTGTAATACGTTTCGGCAACGCCGTTTATCGACACAGCGATGGAAAACAAAGCGCGGGCTTCCTCTTTTTCAACGGCCGTAACAGTCGCATTATCAACAACGGGCAGGTTAAACTCCCGGACATACGCTTCCAGTTGGTGTACAAACCCCGTTGCGTAGGAAAAAGCCTCTGTATCCTCGAAAACGGCCGTTTGCCCCGGCAGCAGGTTGAGCCGATTGACCGAATTGAGTTTAAAGGAGTGCCAGCGCTGCGAACGCCACGACTCACCGATCTGACCCCGCTCGAATACCCGGTGGGTAAGCCCGTAGTCGGCCAGGAGTTTGCTGATGCCAAGGCCCGCATGACCCGCACCAATAACAACGACATCAAGAACAGAATGATCCATGTTGGTAAGGCTTGCCCGGCTGATAGCCAGCCCCTTCCTGCTTATCTTGTTGGCAGGCAATTCTTTCTACAAGAATTTTTAAGGGCTATTTTACCATTCCTGATAGTAAATAAGTAGTTTTCTACTGGGGCCTCAACCCCACAGTCATCAGTCACATGTCCCTTAGGGATGTCACATCGTACCCAGCAGAAGGTCAAGGTATCGCTAAAGTTCAATCAAATCAATAGCATCAATTTACTCCCGAATGCGGCAGTAGGCAAAACGCCGTTAGGTGGTCATTTTTCTTTTCATTTTTTCATAAAGCGCTTCTATCTGCTTCCTGTGTCGACTAAATTCTTTTCTGTTATCACTGCTTTTTTTGCCTTCCATACCCTGGAAATTGACAATCTTCCTTGCGAAAGCGAGTACATCCAGGTTAAATCTATGAAATTTAAAAATAAGTTTAGCTTATAAAACATGGATGGGTTTATAGACTCAAAGCCCAGTTTATATGCTGTCCGATTGTTGAAGAAATAGGATGTCCCTACAATATGTACCGTTCCAGGTATATTTTTATTCTCAATCAACCGGATTAGGTTTATTAATCCCTCTAGGTGATAAATCAACAGCCTATTTCTCATATTAATGCCAGGCCTACAGCTTCTCATCACAAATAAATAGTCGAAATTACCGCCGCTGTGTAAATCTATCTGCGAGTCATTTGCCATGTACCCAAGTAACATTGGAGAGTAGTACGTATACACGCCGACAAGTCTAAAAAATGGTGTAAACATAAATTGTCCGACAGGAACATAAAGTATGAATAACAAGTAAAATAGCGGTTGTAAATACCCTTATTCAATAATAGCAAGTGCTGAAAAAAAACCAACTAACAGCAACAAAACGGCTTCAACCCATTGCAGGACCTTTGGTTGTTATAAAAGTCATTCATTGTCGTGATTTCCTGCAGAAAGTTGTATGAGGAAGATGATTTGGTGATCTATCTAATTTTCAACGCTACTGTCCACGTAAAATCCAAATACTGAACTGGTGCAACTGTCATAGTGAGGCCTGTTAGCCTTCCCATTTCAAGCGGATATTAATGATTCGCTGCTCCTAAACCTTAAGGTTTTAGTTGGTTAAAGTCTTCCTGACTGGTAAAATAGGTAAGTCCCAGAACCAATAACGTTGAACTGATAGCTGATACTTTCTGCATGATAGCCAAGAAACCCCAATCACCTGAACCGTATATGTATAAAGTACAGTAAAATAGCAGTAGGCAAATAATGCAAAAAAATTTAAAATAATGAAGTTTTGTTTTTAAGATGAAAACGGTTATATAAAACAAGCCAAGCAAAAACAAAGTGCTCGATATGGCAACCATTATGTCATGCAAGGGTGTTACGATTAAGAAACTAAATAGGATGTTGGTAGCTCCTATAATTTTTAAAATAGTCGCTGCGTGTGCTGACGAAACCTTTTTTGACATTGACACAAAAAACAACCCATAACCAAACGAGTGGAATGCCATTCCAACGATTGCCCAACTTCTTGACGGATTCTCTAAACCATTAATTGCTTTTGCTGCGAACAGGTTACATATAAAATTCTCCGTCCAGTCAAAACCAATAGAATTTTTATCGATCAACGAACCGCCGGGATAAAGTAGGGTTGCTATTAATATCAAAATCACAGAAATAGCCACACATATCAAAACCGAATACTTTTTTATCAGTTGCGAATTCATAAAACTATTCATTTGGCGCTTTCATAATGTGTTTCTCAAAGCTGATTTGTTTCCATAACCTATACTAGAGTTGTTTTAGTTTGATTTACAGCAGTTTATGTTATATTGCACTTGAATATTTTCATTTTGTATACAAATTATATAATGAATAGACTTAGCTTTTTTGCCAATGTTCGCTCGGATAGAGACTTCAGAGCTACTTCGGGATTAAGTAAGGACGAATTTTATCAGCTTGAAGCTACCTTTTCTTCTTATTATTCGCCTAATGCACTTGAAGGAATTCCAGAAGGCTTTGGGCGAGAAACCGTATTTCAGCAAGCAGATGAAGCGCTGTTTTTCTTGCTTTACCATCATAAAACAGCCGTAACGTATGATGTGTTAGCACTTAATTTTGGCATTAGTCGAGCTGCGGCTCATACAACAGTAGCTTCATTGAAGCCTATTTTGAAACAAGTTTTGCACGATTTAGGTGTATTGCCCAAGCGTATTTTTCAAACTCAGGCAGAAGTAGACGAGTATTTTTTGGGTGTAGCTAGTTTAAGTATTGATGCAACAGAGATGCCCACCCAACGGCCTGGTAATCAGCAAGAACAAGAAGATCGTTATAGTAAAAAAAACATCAGCACAGCTTTAAGAATACCGTGATCAGCAGCTCAGATAAGCGAATCTACTATTTGGGTAAAACCGTCGTTGGTGTTAACCATGATTATGGTTTATTCAAAAAAGAATTTCCGCCTGCTTTAGATTTATTGGCTCATCAAAATGTGTCAGTTGATTTGGGTTATCAAGGTATTGCAACAGATTATAAACTTTGTTCATTGCTCATTCCTTTTAAACGCCCCCCGAAAAGTAAAGCTAATCCAGATCCTAAATTACCACAGCATAAGAAGGATCACAACCGGTCAGTGAGTCGAGTACGAGTATGTGTAGAGAATGCCCTATCTGGCTTAAAACGGTATGGCATTTTGACCACAAAATACCGGGGCAAGTCGATAGAAAAATTTGATCAGACTACAGAAATATGTGCTGGTTTATGGAATTTTAAATTAACCAAGCACCCTCCAGATAAGATTTAACTGTCTCATAATCAAATACAAACAACTCTACTGATTATAGGCAAATCGCTGTATCGGCGATTCTACATCCGTTTTACTTAAATACATCGAGTAGATACAGACGTCGTCCTTGTCTGCATAAAATAACTCTTTGAATGTCCTCACAGTCTCTAAATCCGGCAATGCATGCCCCCATTTTATTGTTCCATCACCGAATTTGGAATCGGTCCACTTGTGTATTTCGACCATTTTCTCATCTGTGAGTCCAAGTTCAGCTTTCTCCTCGTCGTCAAGACTCCCAGTCCAACTAAGGCACCATGATAGATCAAAAGCACATATACTTATACAATTGCTACAGGTATGTACAATTTCGTTTTGAATCGAAAAATAACTGAATGGTTTAGTTTTTATTAAAAAGTACCCGCCGAAGTAGTAAGGTTCCACATGCTTGCAGTTAACGGTTTAGGTATTGGAGAAGGCAGGGAATTCAATCATTGCCCAGCCCGGAACAAATGCTCATTTGACAATATGCTGTTGAAGTCAAGAACTAAAGCTGAACATTGAAAGGCGAGCCCGAACCGCTGCTCATGCTTGCACATAGCCCATGTTACAATATCCAGCCCTACTTTTGCAAATACTTTTTTGACGGATAGTGTTTTATTTACTTTATGAACACTAAAAAATTTGAGACTTTGCAAAAACAATTTTACCCAAAAGATTGATTTGAAAATTTACTCTAAAAAGATATGCATCTATGTCTCGTGTTGCAACATCTATCAAAATGCCATTAAAAATTCTGGTCAATGTTGGGGCGCCGGGTGCAGTGAGCTGTTTAAACGGCACAGGCTTCCATGAATTGACTGAAAAACCCGCATTGACAGATGTGTTTTGGTCAAAGATTGAACCGAGTGCTGCCATAATTGTATATTGCTCCACATTAAAGAGATACGCAATACTTCCATCACCTTCAACAACGTAAGGTGGGTTGTTGGGAATAGAAACACCAAAATTATTGATAGCATATTGAATAGGCGTTTTAATATTTGGTGAAAGTTGAAGCGTTTCACCAGACCAATCGTTATTACTAGTGCTTTTTAAATCTGTAATTGCAACTCCCGACAAAAACAATTGCCATTTTTGGTCACTAATACTTTGTGGCAATGGTTGATTAACGGCAGATGCTGCTGGAGTTATCACATAGTTTTGTACATCGTACTGAGTTATGAATTTCATAATTATAAAATTTAAAAGTTTAAAATCGGTTAGATTGTCAAAAGAACATTTCCACTAACTCGTGAATAGACGAACCTTTAGCTGCGCTTTATCCGTTTTCTAGCAATACAAAATACGCACCTCCCATTTCGTATTTTCAGCAAGAGAATGCTGGCTATAGCTTGCCTAAAGGACTCTTGCTGTCTTTCAGGCTTCTCCCGCTCACCTTTGAATATCGCAGCGTGGTCTTGATGTCATTGTGTTCCAGCAGTTCCTGGATGGACTGCATATCGGTGCTGCCCTCCGGTCAGTTTCAACGACCGAAGTCTACACAACCTGTCGTAAAAAGTCCAGTCAATTGGGTGTGAACGGTTCTATTCCTAGCCTTTGAGCCAACTTTTTAGGGCTATTTCGGTGTTCTATGTGTATGCAAGCCATTACGCAGACACCGCTCGACATTCAGAAGATCCGGGCCGATTTCCCGGTGCTCGACCAACTCGTCAACGGTCGGCCGCTGGTCTATTTCGACAACGCCGCCACCACGCAGAAGCCCCGCGCCGTACTCGACGCGCTTGTTCATTACTACGAACACGACAACGCCAATATTCACCGGGGCATCCATGCGCTGGCCGAACGGGCGACGGCCAATTTTGAGGCCACGCGCCGGGCGGTTCAATCGTTTATGAACGCTGGGGAGTCTGAAGAGATCATCTTTACGTATGGCACCACCGACGGTATCAACCTCATTGCCAGAACCTATGGACAGACGTATCTGGGCCCTGGCGATGAGATCATTATCTCGACGCTGGAACACCACTCCAACATTGTGCCCTGGCAAATGCTGTGCGAGGCGCGTGGCTGTGTGCTGAAGGTGATCCCGATCAATGACGACGGCGAACTGCTGATGGATGAGTATGAGAAACTGCTTACCGAGCGCACCAAACTCGTATCGGTGGTGCACGTGTCGAATGCGCTGGGGACGATCAATCCCATTAAAACCATCATCGACAAAGCGCATGGTGTTGGCGCGGTGGTGCTGATCGACGGGGCGCAGGCCACCTCGCATATCGACATCGACGTGCAGGCCCTTGACTGTGATTTCTACGTTTTCTCGGCCCACAAGCTGTTTGGTCCAACGGGTATGGGTGTGCTCTACGGCAAGCGGGCGCTGCTTGAGGCGATGCCTCCGTTCCGGGGCGGGGGCGAGATGATTAAAGAGGTGACCTTCGAGAAGACGACCTACAACGATATTCCGTATAAGTTCGAGGCCGGTACGCCCAACATTGCCGATGTCATTGCCACGCGCAACGCCGTGGAGTACGTCGATTCGTTGGGTAAAGAGAATATTGCTGCCTACGAACACGAGTTGCTTGCCTACGCCACCGACGCCCTGCAAAGCATTGACGGGCTGCGCATCGTGGGGCAGGCCAAAGAGAAGATCAGCGTTATCTCGTTTGTGCTAGATGGCATTCACCACGAAGATACCGGCGTCATTCTGGATCAGCAGGGCATCGCCGTCAGGACGGGGCACCACTGCACCCAACCACTGATGCGCCGCCTCGGCATTGCCGGCACCACGCGGGCTTCATTCTCCGTTTACAACACAACCGAGGAAATAGACCGGCTGGTTAAAGGTCTCCACCGTGTAAAAACGATGATGGCGTAACCCTTATCTCTAGTTAGAACCATGTCAACCCAAGTCGCCACAGCCCCTCTTCTTTCAAAGACTCAGGTGCTTGATAGCTTAAAACAGCTACCCGAGAAAGTATCTGCCGACGCTTTAATTGAACATATTTTGTTTATGCAAAGCGTTGCAAGCGGCATTGAACAGGCGTCACTAGGTAAAGTAACCACACATGAGCAGGCAATGCTTGAGATTCGCTCATGGAAGAAGTGACCCTTTTATGGGCGGAAAAGGCGAAGGAGGCAGCCAGAAGTATTTATAGTTATTTGTACGAAGGCAGTGAACTGTATGCTGATAGCTGGGTTGATGAAGTAGACAAAAAGTTAACCCAACTTAAATCGTTCCCAGAGATGGATGGGGCGTATCGTGCATGAGTTTAATGTGTCGTTCATTAGAGAAGTGTTTGTGGGCCAGTATCGGCTTGTTTACACGTATCAGAATAACATTTTAACCGTCGTGACGGTGCGGTCCATGTTGCAGCCTCTGGGCAAAATTTGAGTATGACAATAGACGAAAAACAAGACGAGATCATTGAGGAGTTTGACCTCTTCGACGATCAGTTAGACAAAACCCAGTACATCATCGACCTCGGCAAAAAGCTGCCACCGCTTCCCGAATCGCTGCACGTACCCGAGAACCTGATTCCCGGTTGCCAGTCGAAGGTGTGGCTGAACAGCGAACTAAATGACGATCTGGTGCATTTTGAAGCTGACGCCGAACCCACTGCCCAGATTAGCCGGGGGTTGGTTAGCCTGCTCATCCGGGTGCTGTCTGATCAGAAACCGGAGGCCGTGGCCACGGCCAATTTGTACTTCATTGACCGTATTGGCCTCAGCAACCTGGTTACCTCGCGGCGGGCAGGCGGTATGGCGTCAATGATTCAACGCATGAAACTGTTTGCCATGGCAAACGCCTGACGCCTTATGAATGCGACAATTATGTCAGAAACTGAATTGAAAGAACAGGTCGTACTGGCCCTCAAGAGTGTATATGATCCCGAAATTCCGGTGGACGTGTATGAGCTTGGGCTTATCTACGAGATCAAGATCTTCCCCGTCAACAACGTCTATATTCTGATGACGCTGACGTCACCCTCCTGCCCGTCGGCCGGGTCCATTCCGGGCGAGATCGAGCAGGCCGTTCGCAACGTGGAAGGCGTTAACGATGTGAGCGTTGAACTGACCTTCGACCCGGCCTATTCGTCGGAGATGATGTCAGAAGTAGCTAAATTAGAACTCGGGTTCATGTAGTAATGACGATGTACAATTTACGATTTACGATCTGTATTTCGTTGTTGTGCCTCTAGTGAAACTGAATCGTAAATCGTAAATCAAAATTCGTAAATCATTATGTATCCTCCTCATTTAGTTGCCCCCATGCGGGAAGACCTCACCAGCGTAGGTTTCCAGGAATTGACAACTGCTGCCGATGTTGACACCGCAATGGCTGCTGAAGGCACCACGCTCGTTGTGGTGAATTCGGTTTGTGGCTGTGCCGCCGGTGCTGCCCGTCCGGGTGTGAAAATGGCCCTGTCCAAAACGGATGTGAAGCCAGACAATCTGGTAACGGTGTTTGCCGGTGCCGACCTCGACGCTACGGCGAAGATGCGCGAGTACCTGCTCCCCTACCCTCCTTCGTCGCCAGCCATTGGCATTTTCAAAGATGGCGACCTAGTACACTTCATCGAGCGGCACCATATCGAAGGCCGTTCGGCCCAGATGATTGCCCAGCACCTGGAGATGGCCCTCGAAGAGTTCTGCGAGAAAGCGTAATCAGGGTAACTAAAAGCCACAGAGCAAAAAGGGAGTTACACAGAGAAGAACTAATTGTCTCTGTGTAACTCCCTTTTTGCTCTGTGGCTTTTTACCAATTACACGAAGCGCTCCAGCAATTGTTTGGTTTTGCGAATGCCGGCGTATTCGTCCAGCTTGCTGCCTTCGTATTCGATGCCAATGATCCCCTTGAATTTGGTGTCTTTCACGATCTTCATAATTTTGGTGTAGTCGGTCTCTACACAGTTACCCTGCTCATCGAAATCATAGGTTTTGGCCGATAAGCCTTTGGCGTAGGGAATCAGCTCCTGCGTGCCTTTGTAGCGGTCATACGAATCTTCGCAGCCGGTGGCACTCCGCTTCATACAGAAATTACCAAAGTCAGGCAGCGTACCCACATTTTTCATGTTCACCTGCTTGATTACCCCCGCCAGCCAGGACCCGTTTGAGGTAATGCCGCCGTGGTTCTCCACAATCACGTTGATACCCGACGCCTTACCAACTTCACCCAGCTTGCTCAGGCCCTCTACGGCCGCTTTGGCAACCTCTTCCGGTGTACCACTGCCCTGCGCGTTTACCCGGATGGTTTTACAGCCGAGGTATTTGGCGCACTCAATCCACTTCTTGTGATTCTCTACCGTCTGGTTACGCTTTGTTGCGTCCAGATCGGCCAGCGGGCCCTCACCATCAATCATAATCAGGTGGTTGGTTATCCCGTTGTCTTTGCAGCGCATCAGCAGTTCGTCCAGATACGCTTTGTCCTGCGCGTGGTCTTTCATGAACTGATTGACGTACTCGACAATGCTGATACCAAATTCCTTTTTGGCAATTCCGGGGAAGTCGAGATTGGTTATCTGCTTACCGAACAGGGCCTTATGCAATGACCATTCGGCCAGCGAAATATCGAAGGCTGGCTTTAGTGGAGCGGCTTCTGCCCAGGCAGGCAATGCAGCGGTGGCGGCAAGAGCGCTGGCAGTTTTCAGGAACGACCGGCGATTTGAGTTAGTCATAAAATAAGTCAGTTGGCGTTTGATGTATAAACCAATAAGCTTGTAGCGGCTAGAATCTACGGCATAAAAAAAGGCGGGCTGTAAGGCAACCCGTCTTTCCAGTTCAGAATACAACCTGAATATCATTGTGTTGGTGAACCAACCCGGTGGCATCAGCAAATGATACACCCGAAAGGTACAATTTTTTCAGCGAATATGTCAAGAAAGTTTTTAGCCACAGAGTTACACGGAGTCAAACAGAGCTACACAGAGCTTCTTTTTCTCTCTAACGAAAATAGAACTCTGTGTAGCTCTGTTTGACTCCGTGTAACTCTGTGGCTACTTTATACCGGCACGTAATGCTTTTGATTCAGCGGCAGGTTTTCGGCGGTCCAGACAACGTCACGAACAAACTCATGGGCGCGAACCGGACAGCTGGCAACGCGGCAGTAATGGCAGCATTCCTGCAGGCAGGGGTCGGCATGAACGAAAATCTCTACTTCGCTGGAAAAGCCCTTCTGTAGTGTTTGCTCGAACCGGCGCACCTCGTCATGCGTGTTGAGCAGATCCCAGTAATACGGCAACGTAAGGTGGCAGTCGATATGGAGATCAGCGCCGTACTTCTGAACCCGCAGGTTATGCACGTCAATCCAGTTCCGATGCCGGTTGGTCGTTAACACCGTAACGACTTTGTCGATGGTTGGCTGATCAGTTTCGTCGAGCAGGCGACCAACGGAAACGCCGAACCAGCGACCAGCCATTGTAGACAATAAAGAGCGCCAGCGCCAGGGCCAGCACCCGGTCGAGCCAGCTCCAGCCGGTGAACCACACTAAACCGACGCCAATGACCACCACTACACTGCTGACACTATCAACCAGCAGGTGCTTGCCATCGGCTACCAGGGCCAGCGAATCAGCTTTTCTGCCTTGTTTGGTCAGCGTGTAGCCCAGCAGGGCGTTGGCGGCGGTGGTAAAGGCAACCAGGCCCAGGCCCCAGCCCAGGTCGGTGAGGGCGGTTGGCTCGAAAAAGCTGACGACCGCTTCATAAATAATTACCAGGCCCGCCGACAGGATCAGGGCCCCCTCGAAACCTGACGACAGGTATTCGACTTTACCGTGGCCGTAGGGGTGGTTCTGGTCGCGGGGCAGGCCGGCGATATACAGGCTGTAGAGCGCAAATCCACTGGCTATTACGTTCACGATCGATTCGAGCGCATCGGTTAAGAATGGCGGTGGAATGCGTAAGGAAAAAAGCCGTGAATTTTAAGACCAGCAGCACAATACTGACCACCAGTGATAGGGCCATCCAGCGGGTCTTGGCATGTTGTAATAGCTTCATAGAGGCTGTAAAGATACGGCTAACCGGGCGAATCGTTCGTATTTTAGCCGCATGGACACAATGCACAACCCCTGGCAAACGCTCGACTCAGAGGTCAGGTACGATAATAATTGGTTAACCATCAGGCACGAGAATGTACTTACACCGGCCGGCACGCCCGGCATATACGGCGTAGTGAGCTTTAAGAACAAGGCCGTTGGGGTTGTTCCCATCGATTCGGAGGGGAATACGTACCTGGTGGGCCAATACCGCTACGCGCTGAACGAATACACCTGGGAGATACCCGAAGGCGGTGCCCCGCTTGGCAGTGATGTGCTCGCCTCGGCCCAACGCGAGTTGCAGGAGGAAACCGGCCTGGTGGCCACCCGCTGGACAAAGGTTGCCCGGATTCACACCTCGAATTCGGCAACTGACGAAGAAGGGTTCATCTACATTGCCGAAGACCTGACACCGGGGCCGCACGCGCCCGAAGAAACCGAAGATCTGCAACTGCTGAAGCTGCCCCTTGCCGAGGCCGTGCAGATGGTTATGGATGGCCGCATTACCGATGGCATCAGCATGGCTGGCCTGTTGCTGGTAGCCCGGCTCCGTGGCATCTAAAACAAAAATGAGCAATTGGCAGTAGCACTAAGCAATGTGCTACATGACTGACTACCTGACATGAGTACGCACTGGTCAATCAGCCAACGCATTGCCTAGTATGACTGCCAACTGCCACGTTCTATGTTCCTCCCCATCATTTTAGGTTTTCTGACAGGTGTGGCCTTGTGTCTAACCTTCGGTACCGTCTTTTTTGCCCTCATTCAGTATAGCGTCGACAATGGCTACAAAGCTGGCCTGACCATTACCGCCGGTGTTGTGCTGGGCGACGCCATTTATGTTACGTTTGCCCTGGTGGGTACATCGGTGATTCCCCATTCCAAAGCGCTCGAACCCATACTGGCGGCGGTGGGGGTTATCTTTCTGATTGCGCTGGGGCTATTCAACATCATCAAGGGAACACCCCGCATTGCGTATCCGAAAACCAAGCTGGGCAACTACGCCTACTACTTCACCACCGGTTTTCTGCTCAACGCCCTGAACCCGATCAATTTTGTGTCGTGGGTAACCATTGCCGCCTACCTGCGTCATTCGCTGTACTACGATGCCACACAACAGGGACTTTTTATGGGATTTTCCCTCCTGGGCGTCACTGCCGCCGAAGCCTCGCTGGCCATTTTTGCCCATAAACTGAAGCGGTTCTTCACGCCCAAAGTAGCCCTCACGTTCAACCGGGTCACGGGCGTGGTCTTTATTGTCGTGGCCGCCCGGCTGGCCTGGACGAAGCTCTACGAACCCATGATCACGCTGTTGGAGCGCTGGCAGAATTAGGAGCAAGTGTCAAGTGTCAGGCGGCCGCCGCGCGGTATGCTATTTCTGCAATGCGGTGCGTTAGCAGCGCACCACTTGAAACTTGAAACCGCGCGGCGGCCGCCTGAAACTTGACACTATTCTCCCCTTCTTGCTCCTTCGGCCGGTTCATTCGTCCGGCTACCGGTTTTTTCTTCGTTAATCTCGGGATTGTTACGCTCGCCCTGGGCAGAATCTGCCGACGATTGCGTTTCGCTATCAGGAGCTGTTGACTCGTCTTGGCCTGGTTTTTCTGCGTCTTCTGGCATTGGTTGGTTGGTTTAATTAAAGGTCATCGTCGTCAATACCATCGTCACCCTGCAGGGCGTCATCGGGATCGGTCTCCAGGGGGTCCTCGATATCCTCGTCGTTGAGAAGATCATCTTCGGTGGTGTCTCCGTAACCGCTCGTCGCTCCAGAGCCTTCATCGTCATAGTCGGCACCTTCCGGAGTCATCATTACTACATCGTCTTGCTCATCGGTGAGCAGCGTATCGGTATAAGCCATTGGTATGATTTGAATAGGTTTCTGACCACATAACCGACCGGGGCATAGTTGGTTAGTTAAGTGTCTGTGAACTGAGCTAATGGCACGGCCATAACCATGAAAAAATACCTACTTACCCGCCACAGTGACCAGCCTATTCTGACTACGCAGGACGTTACACCGTACGGCGATGGATTTACTGTGCTGGGGGCCTTCAACCCGGCAGCCTGTCGGTTCGGCGATGAAATTATGCTGCTGCTCCGCGTTGCCGAGGCCCCGGCGCCCGAACCCGGCTGGCTGCACATACCCCTTGTCGCGTGTGTAGATGGCCAGTTCGTGTTAACGGTGAAACGCTTCCGCGCACCCAGCCAGCCCTACGACCCGCGGGTGGTAACGATCGGCGGACAAACGTACCTGACCTCACTCAGCCACCTCAGACTGGCCCGCAGCCGGGATGGCATTCAGTTCACCGTTGACGAGCAGCCTTTTCTGTTCCCCGCCCGGGCCGACGAAGCCTTTGGTATCGAAGATGCCCGCATTACCTGCATCGACGGCACCTACTGGATCACCTACACGGCCGTGTCGGCCAATGGCCCCGGCGTTGGGCTGGCCAAAACCACCGACTTTGTACACGTTGAGCGGGTGGGTATGGTATTGCCGCCGCCCAACAAAGACGCCTGTCTGTTTCCTGAGCGGGTGAATGGCAAGCTGTTGATGCTGCACCGCCCCATGGTGGCTGAGATCGGCAAGCCATCGGTCTGGATCAGCGAATCGCCCGACGGTGTGCATTGGGGCAATCACCGGTACGTGTTCGGAGCAACCGGGTCAGACTGGGAGTGTTTGAAAATTGGGGCTGGTCCCGAACCCGTTCGTACCGATGAGGGCTGGCTACTGCTCTACCACGGAGCCAGTGAACAGCATGAGTATGCGCTGGCGCTGGCCCTGCTCGATGCCCAGGACCCCGGTCGGCTACTGGCCCGCTCAGACACACCGCTACTCACGCCCGAACTGGCCTGGGAACGTACCGGGTTCTTCCCAAACGTGGTGTTCAGCAATGGCTGGGTGGCTAACCCCCAAATCGGTGGCCCCGGCGAATGGTGGGTCTACTACGGAGCCGCCGATTCGGGCGTGGGGCTGGCCATACTGACCGGTTGATGCGGACAGCCTGATAAACAAAAGCCCCCATCACGATACCGTGTGGGGGCTGGCTATATAGAGGAAGTAATCCGAAAATTAATTCTCATCACCTGAAGCAGTGAGCAACGGCTCGATGACGGTGTTCAGCCGTTCGCGAACGAAGCTCTCCTGCAGGTAGGTGGGCAGCTTGGCTACCAGTTGCCGATACGCATCGATACCCAGCGCCTTGGCGACGTAGGCCTCGTGAAGCGAGTTTACATGCGACACGATATTGACTAGGCTCTGGTGGAACAGCCGCACGTCAACTTCCGAATCGACAAACCGCTCAATCTCCCGGTTGGTTGATGAAATACGCAAACGGCTCAACATGTCGAAATAGGTGGTGTAGCCAATCTGGCGGGCCAGCAGTTTGTACTGTTCCGGACCAAACTTTTGCAGAATCTCACCAGTGCGGGCCGAACGCAGCGCCGTTTTCGGGTTGTTCTGAACGGCATTGCGTAGCGCCTTGATGCGTTGGTCGCGCGTGGTTTTCAGGAACTGGGCCACTTCAATCTGCGCCGACGTGTGGCGGGAAGGAAGCGTCAGGTCTGACCGACCGGCTTCGGCCATCCGCTTTGCCATGGGCAGGCGCTGAATGCGGTAGTTGTTGATAGGGCCGAGGGCATAATAGCCTACTGAGGCCGGATAATACCCACGCACCACCATGTTGCCAATCCGCTTACGGATCAGCTCTTCGTTGCTGACATTGATGCCCTGTACGGCCAAAAACGCGCGGGCGCTGAACAACACACTGTAATAAGCCTGCGGGAAAGTCCAGTGCAGGGAGCTTTGCAGGTATTGTTCTGATTCGGCACCCCGATCGTTGATAACAGGCGTGATGCGGAGGGCGTACTCGGCACTCCAGCTATTGAGCAATAACTTCTCCAGCGCCGACTGCCGATCGGCGGCCCCCAACCCACCAAACTGCCGGAAGATCGGAAACCGGGCCACATCGAACAGGTCGTTCTGGTGCTGGATATGGTAATCCATCGCGAAGAAGTGATTCAAAAACACCTGCGCCGGGATCGACTTACGCCAATTCTCGTCCACCGGCTGGGCGGCATCCCGCTGGGCAGGTTGCACGGGCATCTGCGCAGGCATTGATGCCATCGACACATTGGTTGTTTCTCTCATACACTACTAACAAGCAAGACTACTCACCCGTTCATTTTCTGCCCTCTTTTATACCCAAATAACTAATTGACAGACAACGACTTACAAAGAATTTTTTGGCCTTTTTCGGACCCTCCTCAGGGCACCCAAAAAAGGCCCTTTTTGCGGTATTTCCGACAGCTAGGCGTACTTTTGGCCTAAATTTTCCGTTGGTTAGATTGTATGACTATATTGAGTAAAGCGGGCCTCGTGTGGGGTCTTTTTTGTAGTACGCTTCCCGCATTCAGCCAAAGCGATAAAGCCTCGCTGGAAGGGCTCGTTCTCGATGCGGCTACCCGCCAGCCGGTTGTTGGCGCAACCGTTCAGGCCTTCATTCAGGCAAATAAAGCCACGCAGGCTAAAACGGCTTCCCCCGACGGAAGCTTCAAACTCAACCTCAGCGCCAAAGAATCGTACAGGATTATAACCCAGGCGGCCGGTTTCATCACGTCTGAAGACAAAGTCTCCTTTACCGACAGCCGGGCCGTCCGTTTGTCCGGGAAAATTATTCTCATGAACCGCACGCTTCCCGCTGCAGGACCGGTTGCCGCCGCCCGTACGGCGACTAAACCAGCCCCCATTCCGAAAAAAGAGCCGGTAAGCGCGCCGCCCCAGCCACCGCTGACCGTAACGGATGGGCCTGTTCAACTTCGGGCTATTCAGTTTACCCAAAGCACAGCCGACATGGTACCCGAAGCCAAAGCGGATCTCGACCGGCTATTGACGTTTCTCACCAAGAACCCGTCAGTCACTATCGAACTGGCCGGCCATACCGACAATCAGGGTGATTTTGATGAGAACGTCGCGCTATCGAGGCAGCGGGCCGAAACGGTAAAAGCCTTTCTGGTTCATCAGGGCATTGCGGCCACCCGCATCCAGACAAAGGGGTATGGCGGCACTCGTCCGGTAGGAAACAACAATTACGAGAAGAGCCGTCAGTTTAACCGGCGCGTTGAAATGCGCGTACTGACGAAGTAAAGCGGCGCTGGCTACTGAAGGCTCACTTCGGTAGCCAGGGCCCGCCAATCGGTGGCATCACCGGGCAATCAAAAATCGTTTCGAGGCAAAGAACCGGCCCGCCTTCACTCTGGCAACGTACAGGCCCGGCTGTAGGGCGCTCACATTTAGCCGGTACTGCTGCCGCACCTCGCTACCGGCCACCTGCTGACGGTTAATCAACCGCCCCGCCAGATCGAAGACCTCGAGCGTGACTGATTCGGCGGTTGGCATGTGGTAGAGGTACGTCAGGAATTCATCGACCGGGTTCGGTGCCAGTTCGAGCAGAGCGGTTGTTTGCGACTCATCCTGTTCGGGGCACCAGACTATCGGGTCCGGCTCGTTGGAAGGCACCCCGAAATCTAAGCCTGCTGTATTTTGAGGGCCCGGCGTGGTAGCTCTCCAGATAGTCGACAGATCGCCGTCCAGCGCTGCCAGATAGCCATTGCCCGTTGCGCTTGTGCCGCTCCCGATGGGTTTACCCGGCAATCGCCGATTGCCCGCGTAGAGTTCCAGTTCGGTCAGTTCACCAAGGCAATTTTTGGCAGCCACAAACCGAACGTAGCGCCACGGCTGATCGGCATTGACCTTGTATTCGTTCCAGCCACGGGCGGGCTGGCCAATGATCGCCAGGGTTGTCCAGGAGAGGCTGTCCTGCGACCCCTGCACCAGCCCATTCCGGCACCGGTCGCTACAGGTCTGGCAGGAATCGACCCCAAAATGCAGCCTGATCTTGGAGACAATCGGGGTGGGGCCCACCTTGCTGGCGCAGTTCAAACCGGGAATCTGCGTGCAATACAGGTTGGCAATGGCTTCCATGCCCGCATTGCCGGGGTAACTTTTTACCAGCGTATCGGCCTTCGGCCAGTCAGCAGCGGCTGTCATTGCCGGGTCATTGCGCAGACAGGCCAGGTTGATCAACTGCCAGCCGGTTTCATTGGCAACATCACGAAACACCCGGTTCGACAGCGTTTTACCGGGTAAAAAAGAGTTGCGCAGCACCGTAATACCGGTGGTAATGCCCGTAGAGACAACCAGCTTCAGGAGCTCTTCTCTGAACGTAACTGCGTTGAAGTTCATCTGATCGACATTCTCGGATAATGACAGGATCAGCAAATCGGGTTTTTCGCCCCGCCAAACCGCCTGAACCCGGTCGGCGACCGCCGTTTTGTACGGGAATGTCTTGCTGGCGTAGGTTTTCTCCCATTCGCCGAGCTGAATGCGCTCCACCGAAACATCGGGATTTTGCGCTCTCAGTTTCTCCGTCAGTAAGCTCACGTAATCTTTATTCCGGCTGGTTGCCGCCATTCCCCAGGGGCCACCCGTCCAGCCGATAGCGGGGTCAGGATTCTTTTCGGTCATGGCGTTGCCAATAACCAGTACCCGACTGTAGCGGGGTACGTCGGGAGCCGGTGGCAAAAGAAGATCCTCCTGCTGAACGAGGTTTACCGGCTGCCCCCCGCCCAGGTCGAACACCGCCCGCCAGTCTTTATACGTCTGGCAATCGTAGGCATACGCATCTCTGTTCGTGTTGCAGCCGTTGGCATTCAGTATGCCTGAGGTGGTATAGGTGGCCGTTTGTTTTGGCGGGCGAATAACGGGCCCCGTGTTGGTTATGTACCGGGCCACTATCTCCCGGATCACGTCACGGTCCAGCGGGTAGTTCAGGTCGACATTGAAGGTGGTAACAATCTGCGCACCATGTTCGTAGCTTTCAGCAAACTGCTTGTACATTTCATCCCTTGCCACCGGGAAACTGTGCCGGTTGAGGTTACCGCCCACTTCGTTTACCACCAGTTTACCGGGCGAGTTAGACCGCATCATATCGGTAGAAAACCGAAAATCAGTGTATTCTCCGTCGTTGATCTTAATGCCGTCGAGGCTTTCGCCCAGGTCTTTGAAACTAAGGCTGCCTTCCTGTAGGGATAGCCTGTTGAAGATGGACCCATATTCCTGAATAACCTTGATCCGGTTATCAACGCCTTTTAGGGCCGCCGCTACTTCGTACATAAACGTTTTCATGACGCCATGCCGATACCGGTACCAGTCACGCCCGGCTTCGCCCTCAAAAGCGCCCTTGAATTCACCATTGGGAGTTTTGGGGTAGATCTGATCGAAACTATCGCCCGGTTTGCCGTCACCTTTCCAGGCCTCCTTGAGCCGGGTCATCGACCCTCGGTATTTAGATCTCAGCCAGTTTCTGAACCCCCGAATCATGGGGTCTGAATAATCGAACAGGCGTTCATAATCACCGGTCAGGCCTTTTGTGGTGCTGATTGGATACCCGAACTCACCCGATCCAATATTGCCGACACACATGAATAGTAATTCATTTTTTTCGAGCAGATAGCTGTACCGTTGCGCCACGCGGGTAGCAAACGAAGTTCCCTTTTCGACTGTCGCCGGCGCGGCAAAACTGGTAAACACCCGAAATGTACCCCGGTTTTGATACAGCCCATCGAACTGCTGATACACCCTCAGATTCTGACCGTAGACGTTGAAGCCCTGCATCCGGTCTTCTGCATTCCAGCCATTGCCGCCATCTTCCAGGTTATTGTTCGGGTCGGAAGGTGTATCGAACCGCTGATTGTCAATCCATAGCCGGATGGCAATTTTCATTCCATTCCGACGGGCCGCCGCAATCTGATCGTCGTATTGCTGCCAGGGGTTGGGGTCGTCTTTTCGCCAGTTATTGATCGTGCTCCAGAGCACGGTGACCAACACAGAGTTACCACCATTGGCCTTTAGCTGGTCAATCATCTGAATGCCGTTGTCGACACCTCCTATGTAGTTGTTGTTGATGGTTACCATCAGGTAACGCTGCGTATCCTGCGCCGACAGCCAATGGCTTAACCCAAAAAATAGCGGTAACAGAAGTGTTTTATACAATCGATTCATACGTGAGTAGTTGGTCTGTCGTAAAGCTGTTTTTGCGGGCTGGCTACCGGTGTGCCTCCTGGCTGGCTGTAGTAAGAACGAATGCCCCGGCTGGGCTACGTACACCAGTTAATCGGGTACTACTTCTGTTTTTCTGCCCAGCCCCAACCCACCAACCACCAGTACCGTACCCACTACCGTGTAGCTTGTAATGGGTTCGCCCAGCAGCAGCGATGAGTAAGCAAACCCAAAGATAGGGCATAGAAACAACCACAGCGACGCTTTGACGGCATCGGCCCGAACCAGCCGGAACCAGAGTTGCAGGGCCACAACCGACACCGGCCCGATCAGCCAGCCTACCGAGGCCCAGAATCGCCCGTCGAAGGTTGAGGCACTGATGTCCGTGGTTAAGAGCGTGAGTGGCAGAATCAGAAAGCCACCAATCAGCACCTGCCAGCCGTTGATAACCAGGTTGGGCAACCGCCAGTTGTACCGGGCGTAGTAGACCGTTGCCGCCGAGACCGACAGCATACTGCCCAGCAAAATCAGCAGTCCTTCCACGGTGGCGTAGGCCTGCCCCAGCAACGGATAAGACGCCACGCACACGCCCAGCAGCCCCAGCATAAGCCCGGCCCCTTCATGCCAGCGCAACGGTCGCCGCAGAAAAACCGCCGACATCAGCGTAATGAACAGCGGGTTCGTCGCCGTAGACAGACTGCCAATACCGGCCGATACCTGCTTCAGGGCCAGCACAAACAGGCCCAGATAGATGGTTGTGTTCAGGGCGGCGAAGATCGTTAGCCGTTTCCACTCCAGGCCGGTTGGCATGGGGTTGCCTTTCTGAAACACGTAGGCAACCAGCAGCATTCCGCTGCCCGCAATCAGAAAGCGCACCGTGGCCAGCACCAGCGGCGCCGCCGACTGCACGCCAAATTTCGTGGCTACTGACGCCGAAGCCCAAAGCATGGCAAAGAGAAGACCCGGAATGACGAGGCTTGCTTTGTTGTCGTTCATCAGACCAGGTAGCCTAGTTCACGAAGGCGGTTTTTAAAAGTCGTCAACTGGGAATTGGCCACCAGTATCCGAAACCCTTCGGCTTTGATCACCATCGTCTGCAACACCGGGTCTTGCGCCAGCAGCCGAATCAGCGACTGATTGGTGGCCGCTATGCGAAAAATGGTCAGGTCGGGAGCCGGTTGCAGTGGTTCTGCTTTACCCAGCAATTCATTGAAAAAGGCAGCCCAGTTTGGGGGCAGGTCAGGGGCGACCGATTTAGTGAACAGCGTGATTTTTGTTTGCAACTGACTCCTGCTTTTACACTCTTTCAGGAAGGTACCGGCCGTTACCCGAAAACGGGTGGGGCTGACGCGTTCGGCGTAGTTGGCCAGCACGGTCTCGGCCACTTTATTATCCGG
Organism: uncultured Cytophagales bacterium; assembly: GCA_963750355.1. Lineage (GTDB taxonomy): Bacteria > Bacteroidota > Bacteroidia > Cytophagales > Spirosomataceae > Fibrella. The sequence goes on from CAVVQL010000025.1 coordinate 141,180, forward strand.
GTCGCAGAAGATCAGCAGCGACTGGTCGTCGAAGCGAAGGGCCTGGGTAGCCGCATTTACTTTGGGTACGTAGGGCTGCTGACTGCGCCCGAAAATACTGGCTCCCAGGGGGTTGAGGCGTACGTACCGTAGGCCGTCGTAGGCCGAAAAATAGTCTTTCCCGAACGTACCTGTGGGCTCCACATACGCAATGTCGAGCCAGCCCAGCGCGGCGAACAGGAAAAACCCACCCAGCAATGCCGGTTTGGCCACAAACGCGCCCTTATCGCTATCCACAACCGGGCGTCGGCTCAATGACCCCCGGCTGTACATCGATTCCCCTTCGTATTGCAGCTGACCATAATACCCCAACGAGCAGGGCATAGCCAGCAGGTCGTGATACTGCGCGTAGTTCAGGATGTTTTGCGCCGATACCCACTCGCCAACGGGCAACCGACCCATCCAGTCGACCAGCGCCGTTTCGGCTTCCTGCTTGTAAGAGGCCCACTCTACCCGGCCGTGTTCCTTTAGTTCGTTGAGCAAAAACAGCAGCTTAAACGGTTTATCCAGGGTTTTGCGCAGTTGGCCCAGTATAGCCATCACATCGAGAGCCATGACCTGTTTTTCCTTCAGCGACACGGAGGTCAGTATTTGCGCTAACAGGGCCGTTCTGACCGCAGGGAATAGGCCGCTATCCGGATAAAATTCGCGCACGCCCAGTGTTTTTCGCATCTTTTTCGGCACCATACCCGACACTTTTCCCGACACATTGACGGTGATAGCGTCCTGCATTCGGTAAGCCAGCAGTTTTTGCATCTCCTCAAAAACAATCAGTTCACCTTCGTCCCAACAGAGTAGCCCAGCGGGTAGCTCACGCACAGGATGAAGCTGAAAGTCGGCAGGTGGGCTATAGACCGTTTGCAAAAAAGTGCGGATCGCCTTGGGCCACGACAATTTGATGGGACCATTCCAGTTGCCCCCTGTGTGGGGCAGCAGCTTATACAGCGACGCCAGTTCCAACACGTCGTTATAGTAGTAGGGGGTTTGTTTTGCCCGAACGGTCATGATTGTGCCAATAAGCTGCCCCAGGGCTTCGGCCCCGATGGACGGAAACCAGACCAGCTGCTCGGCTGCCCGCTGCACGTCGAGGGGTAGCTCCTCCATGAACAGGCGATAAACAGCCTGATCGGCCAGAACAAACGCCAGCGCCCAAACCAGCAACCCTTTGTTGGCTGGTCCCGATCCAGACTCACCCAGCAACTCATAGGGAAGGTTGAGAGCAAGGCTGTCCAGTACCGGGCGATGTTTTTTAATCACGGCGCGGGCATAAGGCACCCACAGTTGTAACCCCGCCTTATCGTACGCCTCGTCAATGTCGCGGATGATGGACAGACTGATTTTTGCACCTGTTTTTTTAATATAGTCGGCCGCAATAGCGGTAGCGGGCTGGTTGTTGCCCCGTTTCGTTGGCTGTCGATTGTGGGCGTCGAGCAGTTGCTTCAATAGCTGAATCAACTCAGCCTGTTCTGTCGGCTCCGTAGGGGCCGACGTTTTGGTGTTGGCAGCCTCGCCAGCTACGTTATCGGGGCTGGAAAACCGAATCTGATCGGCTGGCTTTGCAGGGCTCTTTTTGGCGCTTGGGGTACGGGCCTGCTTTTTTTCGGGCAGATTGTTAGTCAGCCAGATAAGTTTCCCGATTAGGTTGTCGTCATCCTCTGTCATATTGTGGTGGTTGAGTAAGGCCGAACTAGCCCAGCATATACGAAATATCTGACTCGCGTGAATGACTTTAACGCGGCGGCATCGGCCGAGATAACGGCCTCGAAAAGGGCCGACTTCTGGGTTTGTAACTCCACGATCTTCTCTTCAATGGTGCCCTGCGTAATCAGTTTATAGGCCATCACCTTGCGGGTTTGGCCAATGCGGTGGGTTCGGTCGATTGCCTGGTTCTCAGCCGCCTTATTCCACCACGGATCGAAAATAAAGACCATATCGGCGGCGGTCAGGTTCAGGCCCGTGCCCCCGGTCTTCAGCGTCATCAGAAATACCTTGCAGGCCGGGTCAGTCTGAAAACGCTCGACCAGCCGCTGCCGGTCGCGGGTAGAACCGCTCATGCTCACGTAGTCGATACCCTGGGCGTCGAGTTGCTCACCGATGCGGTCAAGGGCGGCGAGGTAGTTGACGAACACCAGCATTTTGTGGCCGTTGGCGGCGGCATCGGTCAGTTGCTCCACCAGCAACTCTACCTTGGGTGACTCGACCGCCCCGCCCGATTTGGCTTCGGGAATCGAGGCAATCTGCCGTAGTTCGTTGAAGGCCTGAAAGATAAAGAACTGGCTTTGCTCCAGCCCCTTTTCCCTGATCTGTTGCTCGATGTTGTCTTTGTAGAATCGCCGCCGTTGCTCATAAAATCGCCGTTGCTCGTCGCTCATCTCAATGTAGAGCACCTGTTCTATTTTGTCGGGCAGTTCGGTGAGCACGTTCTTTTTCAGCCTTCGCAGCACGAACGGGTAAATCTTCCTGCGCAGTTCGGCCACCACGTCGGGGTCGTTTTGCTTTTGAATGGGGGCCAGGTAATCTTTATTGAACCGCTCGGGCGACCCGAACATGGCCGGATTCAGAAACCGAAACAGGGAATAGAGCTCCGATAGGTTATTCTCGATGGGTGTGCCGCTCAGGGCCAGCCGGTGCTGGGCGTCGAGCAGCACCACGGCCCGGCTCGCCTGCGACTGCAGGTTTTTAATGTTCTGCGACTCATCGAGGACGACGTAGAAATAGGCCCGCTCGCGAAACTTCTCGATATCGTTGCGCAGCAGGGCGTAGGTCGTAAAAATCAGGTGATGCCCACAGGCATCGTCCAGGTTGCGGGTGTCGGCGTAGTAGGTGTAGGTACGTAGCTGCGGGTTGAACCGCCGCACCTCATTTTGCCAGTTGAACAGCAGGCTTTTGGGCATCACCACCAGGGTGGGTTTCTGTTCGCCGGGGTAAAAGCGCGAGAGCAGCGTAATGGTCTGCAACGTTTTACCCAGGCCCATGTCATCGGCCAGACAACCGTTGAGGCCGTATTCGTGCAGGTGTTCGAGCCACTGCACGCCCCGTTTCTGGTAGGGGCGCAGCGTGGCGTCAACGGCAGCCGGTTTCGGCTTTTTGCTGGCCAGTTCGTTGAAGCCCGTGAAGAAGGCCCGTGATTTTTGAAATGTCGCCTCGGCCAGGGCCGTGTCGAGGAGTTCTTCGGCCAGCGGCAAATCAAAAAACGACAGCTTGACACCCTCTTTCTTGGTCCGCTGAAACAGCCGTTCCAGCTTACGGACGTACGTTTCGTTAATCAGCGCGTGACTGCCGTCCGAGAGTTGCACGTAGCGATGCTGGTTGTACTGCCGAATCACCTCCAGCAAACTCAGCTGTTCATCGCCAAAACTAACGGAGGCCTCCCCTTCCAGAAAATCGATGCCATGACTGAGCTGCAGGTTAAGGCGCGGCGCGGTGGTGCTGATGCGGTACTGACGCAGCTTCTCGGCTCCAAACAGTTGAAACGATTCGAGCAGTTGGGGTAGCTCCTGGTAGATAAACGGCCCGGCCAGTTCGTGCGGCAACACAAACAGGTTGCCTTCGACAATGAATTGGCCTGGTCCTTTACGCCGCCCTTTTTCTTTGGCCGTGTGCTTCTCAATCAACCCTTCGACCTGTGCCAGCAACGTACCCACCGGCTGCTGTTCGATGAGCCGCACCGTAATGGTCTGTTCCAGGTCGTTGATATCCGCAAACCGCGACAGGTCGAACTCATCCAGAAAGCCCGCATCGGTCTGCGGCAGTTGCTGACTGACCCGCATGTAGAGCGACTGGTCGGCATCTACTTTCTCGAAGATCAGGCAGGGCTGGGCCAGAACTGGCTCTGTATTGGCCGTCACTACCCGATAATCGGCGTATTCGATGCGGAGGTTATCCATGTAGGACAGGGCCAGCGACAGGTATTTGGTCAGGTCGGCGGGGGCAAGGGGCGTATCGAACAGGGGAACACGGCTAAAGCCCGGCCCTACTTCGGCCACCGACAGCACCCGCCCCCCCGACAGCACGGCGCGTTCGTTGAGCAGCAAAAAATCACTTTCGTACTGCCCATCGACGTACAGTTTTACGCTGGCGTCGAGCCGATTCGCCCGACTGGGTACGTTACCGGCGGACGAATGGCCTTCGGGTACGGTGCTGTCGAGCGCCTCGGCCGGGGTGTCTTCGGGTCGAATCTGGAGCCGCAACTCACCCTGCTGATCGGTAAAGCGAATGGGCTTTCCGCGTTCATCGATCACATTGGGGCATTGGCGGAGGTAGTCGAGCAGGTAATCGTACTGGTGAAGATAAAGCTGGGCGGTGGGGTTTTCCCAGTCGATGATGAATCCGTTGCGTTCGCGGAGTTGCTGAATGGCCCGGAGCAGATTGCGTAGCGCACCGCTGTAGGCTTGGTAAGCCGGTTCAATCACCTCGCCGCGCTCGTTGAGCAGTTGCACGTAGCTTCCCACCGCGTCGAAACAGAGCTGTATCCGAAGTTTTTCGGCCCGCTGTGGTGCCACCGTCTCCACTGCCCGCTGGGTGCGCTTAAACTGATCGAACAGCGATTGATTCATAGAATAACGAGTTGATTGAGAAAGGGCAAAAATAAGGCGGGAAAGGCATAGATTAAGCAATTCAATACCCCATTGGGCATAGTCTCCAGACTATGCCTTGGCGATTGCCGGTCTCTGACCGGCAGGCAACGATAAGCCAACTATTGACTATCAAGAGGGGTGTACATTACACTAATTATTGAATTACGCCGTCCAGAGAAGTTCTCTCGTTGGGCATAGTCTGGAGACTATGCCCAACGAGAGAACTTCTCTGGACGTAATCATAGCAGCGGGCGGCTTTTTACAAATTTAACGAAATCAGGGTTGCTGATGTATTGCTGACGCTTGTGTAGCGTCTCTCACCTAAAACCCAATCTTTCCTTTTCGCATGCTCTTTCCGCTTTGCTGACCTGCCCAGTCGCGCATATGAGCGAGTTCTTTCTCGAAACCACCCGACAGGATCGGGAAGCGCATCCAGGTACGGGGGTCGAGGCTGTGGTCGTCGAGGTGGAAGCAGGGGGCGTAGCGTTCGCGCTTCCACTGGTTGCGGCTCCACAGCTTGAAGAACCGCTCGACCCAGAGCAGCAGGTTTTCGCGGCGTGTGCTGCGCGGCGAACCGGACTTCCATCAGTTTGAAACACCTCCACGGGCGGCTGTTTGTCGCGGATGCGGCTTTCTTCAATCGCGTCCAGGAAGTCGTAGGGCATCAGGTCGTCCTCATCGGTTTGCTTGCTGTCCAGCGGGCGTAGTTCGGCGGTGGGTTGCAGGTTGTTCGACCCTTGACTTTCGGCACCTGATCGAGCTTGATCCGATGCTTGTCGGTCGGCGGGCGTATTCGACTACGTTCAGGCCCACCTTTTCCAGCCAGCGCAGCCAACGCCGCAGGAAATGCTTGTCGATGCCCGCAATGGGCGAAATGCTGCCCGCCGTGTCGCCATCCATGGTAGCGTAGCCCACGGCGGCTTCGGAGCGGTTCGACGTGCAAAGCAGCAGGGCATTGGTCAGGTTGGCCAGCATCCACACGCCCGGGGCCCGTACCCGCGCCTGAATATTTTGCAGGGCGATATCGTCGTTGTCCCAAGTCAGTTTCCGGCCAATCTGTCCTTCGATCAGCCGCGTATAGGTTTCCACCAGCCCATCGATATTGATGTTCATGAAGGTAGCCCCGAGGGCTTCGGCCAGCGCTTTCGCCGAATTGAACGTATCGTCCGACGAGTTTGCGGTGCCCTGATAGATGGTGGTCAGCAGCTTGCCGACCATTTCCTCCGGCGCTGTCGCAGTCCTGAATGGCCTTTAGATAGCTGCAGTTTTTTCTTCACGCCATCGAGGCCAATGTTCTCGACGGCCATCCGCACCATCAAGTACACCAGTGGCCGCAATGGCCGACGAATCGGCCCCGCCCGACAGGGACAGCACGTAGCCCTGCGAGCGGCTTTTCCGCAGGTAATCGAACAGGCCCAGGGCCACGGCGCGGGCAAACTCTTCTTCTTTAATGCTGCCAAACCGCTCCCACGGCTCCAGTTCGGCCTTCTGCACGACGGGCGTCGACGTCCGGCCAGTTGAACCGGTCTGTTACCCGCAGATTGGGCAGGGCCAACGGCCATATTGCCGCGGTTCTGCGTCTGATTGAGCCGCGTCATCTCCACATCGATCACCGCCGGAACGATGTGCATGTCTTCGTAGCTCAGCCGCGGTCCCGACACCAGCAGTTCGCCGTTGGAGGCCACCATGGCGTCGCCATCGTAGATAGCCCGACCGGCTTCATTGCCCAGCAAGTTGGTGTAGATGTAGCTGACGCCAAACGACCGCGACGCATCGACCACCAAGCGCTCGCGGGTACGCGATTTACCAAAGGGAAATGGCTGGCCGACGGGTTCAGAATAATATCGACGCCCCGTTCGTACAGTGCGCGGCCCGGCCGACTGGCAATCCAGGCATCTTCGCAGATCTCAAAGCCGATCCGAATGCCCGACAGGTCGAACACGAGATCGCCGATGGGGTAGTTGAACTCGCCAATCTGGATCTCGTCGCGTACGCCAGCGTCCACGGCTGAAACCAGCGTCGCTTCGTAATGAATGCCGTTGTTGGGCAGATACTGCTTTGGCCGCAAAGCCCATGAATCCGCTTATTGACAATGAAGCAGGCGGTGTTGTACGTCCGGTTATTATGCCGCAGCGGCAGCCCTACCGACACGGCAATATCGTTGGTATGGCCCACAATATCCAGCAGCGAGGCGATTGACTGATCGATGGTGTTCTGCGCGTAGAACATGTCTTCGCAGTTGTAGCCACGAGATGCAGAGTTCGGGCAAACACAGCAGGCTGACGCCCTGTTGGCGGGCCGCCTCAATGGCAGCGATGATATTTTGCTGGTTGTGTTCCCAATCCAGCGGGGTCTGGTTGAGCACACCAGCAGCGACTTTTAGCAGTTTCATTCAGTGAAAGGATGAAGTACGAATAAGTGACAGCGCCACTCTTTCGTTTACTCATGTAGGTGTAGAAGGAGAACAACGATGCGGCAATAAAGGGTTTGACGAGTTACCACCTATCTGTGCAGCCGATTGCCTGAAACATCCAGAACTTCCCTTATTAGGTTGGTGGAGAGAGGTAGATAACCGGATCGAAAATGAATAGATCTCCCTCGGCATCTACCAGCACATTTTGGTCATGTAAATCCTCAACAAATAGCGATTGATCAGCATTTGCGTAGTTGTCTTCATATCGTCGGTGAAACCCCATCCGTTCCATTTCGGCCTCTACCTCGTTTGCGGGTGGCTCCACGAACACCCCGCAATGCATGTTGGGTAATGACCGGCTTTAACTGGCTGACCTCATTAGTACTGATCCCACATTAAACCGATAAATGTGTAGGCTGTGTCAGGGAATAGCCAGTTGTGCAGTGCCAATCGTTCAAAGAATTCCAGGTAACTGGTATGGAAGGCCAGGTTGTTCCGTTTGTAAACCAGCGCACCAGCTAAATAAATCTGATTCTCGCCCCCTTCAATACATCCTGCCTCCTGCCACTGCCTGGTAAAGTCGTCGGCATTTAAAAGCCAGTTAACCTGAGATGCCCATTCGTTCAGCGCGGTCGCTTCCAGCCACTTTATCTCGTCACTTAGTCGCCAGATTTCACCAGATTCCGGGTTGATTGCCGGGCTAAGCGTTGGGTTTGTTCCGTGAACTCGGCGGGTGATAGCAAGGGCTGTGCGGATACCTTCCTGATCAAGCGCTTGTTCCGCGCCTGGTGGTAATCGGTCAAGTTGTGGGGTTGGGGTTTCTTCATGGCCGTCATCGGGGTTCATACGCTAAAGATAGAAAGAAGCCATATTGTTCCCCAATGGCCTGGTTGTGTTCCCAATCCAGCGGGGTCTGGTTCAGCACACCAGCAGCGACTTTTATCAGTTTCAAGATCGAATAAGCGGATTATATACCTGACTAACAAAGATGCATGTAAAATAAGTTGGCACGTACCCGGAGGTCAATCCAGCAGCGCACAAATGTCGGTTGCCGTGTTTCCCGTGTAGGTTGTTTCGCCTCCGCCCGTTACCAGCAACGTACCCAGCCCCAGGGCTTCGGCGGTGGCCATGTCACGTTCGGGGCTGTCGCCGATGAAGAGAACGCGGTTGGATGGGCTTCCAAAATGATCGAGGGCTTTCTGGAACAGCTTCGGCGAGGGTTTGACCAGACTGTGATCGGAGGAGAACACCATTGTCTCGAACAGGTGATGGATATGGCATTGCCGGAAGGCCCGAACAAACAGGGCCTTTTCAGACCACAGGTTGCTGACCAGGCCCAGGCGGTGAGTCTTCGCCAGTTCGCGCAGGGCGTGGCAATGGTTGTCGGGGATGTGGCCCAGTTCGTGGTGGGCAAACACATGGTGAAGGCGGGCGGCATCGGTTTGGGGCAACCCCAGCGAATCCAGCGCTTCGGCCAGGTAGGCGCTGGCAGGCCGGAAATTTTCGTGATAAGCCGGGTCAGCGTAATGTTCATTCATGGTGTCGTACACCTGCCGGATCACCCACTGTACCTCACTATCTGAATGGTAGGTTCCGCCCAGGTTGCGGTACGTATGGGCGTAGTTCTGTTCATCAGAGAACCGGTTGCCGTCAAACATCAGGGTATCCATCAGGTCGAGCAGAATCACATCGAACTGATCGATAAAGCGCTTCGGAGCATTCATATAAAACCTAACCCAAAACAGACGCATAGGTTACCAGCTATGAGTAAACAGCCGATTAGTGGCCCTGGCGGGAGCGGTATCCGTTTGCCAACTCAATCTTTTTCTCAAGCCCTATTGAACGGCACCCTACGTTTCGCTGCTCTATAGCAGGTAGTTACCCAATATGCTCTACCAGATCTATTCCATCACTTCTCACTTTTTCGCTTGACAGGGTCAACAAAATGGGGTTAAATTGGTCTGATAATTGAGGGGGCACATGGAGCCGTGCTTTTCGTGCATAGCTCGCCCACCGTCCACCTCAGTACAACGCAGCTATGCAGAAACTTAGCCTAAGCCAGTCACTACAACAGAAACTGTCCCCACAACAGATTCAGTTTATCAAGTTACTGCAAATACCCACGGCTGAACTGGAAACTCGTATCGAGGAAGAATTAGAAGTCAATCCGGCGCTGGAAGAAGGGCCAGACGAAGAGTACGATGCGAAAGATGAGTTCGACGAAGGCGGGGAGTTCGATGATAAAGAAGAGTATGCCGACCGGAACGATGAATTAGATATTGACGGCTATCTGGCCAACGATGAGTTTGCGGGCTACAAAATGCAGGGCGATGGCTCGTATAACGAAGAAGACCGCGAGATGCCCATTGCCACCATGTCGAGCCTGATGGACTCGATGATGCAGCAGTTTGGTTACCTCCGCCTGACCGACGGGCAGCGGGCTATTGGCCTGCAACTGCTGGGCAGCATTGAAAACGACGGCTACATTCGCCGGTCCATGCAGGCCATTGTGAATGATATGGCCTTTTCGCAGAATATTTTTGTCGACACGGAGCAGGTTGAAGAGGTGCTGCACCTGATTCAGAGCTTCGATCCGCCGGGTATCGCCGCCCGCGATTTGCAGGAATGCCTGCTGCTGCAACTGCGCCGGAAAGACGACCGATCCGTATGTTCAACTGGCCATCCGAATCATCAACGAGTTCTTCGATGAATTCTCTAAAAAGCATTACGACAAGATCCAGCGGCGGCTCAATGTGAGCGACGAAGCCCTGAAGCGCGTGGTTGATATTATCATCAGGCTGAACCCAAAACCCGGTTCGGTTGAAGGCGATGACAATACGGTTCAGTACCTGATGCCCGATTTCATACTGACCAATAATGGCGGTAAGCTGGAACTGACGCTGAACTCACGGAATGCCCCGGAACTGAAGATCAGCCGGTCGTTTGCCGATATGCTCGATACCTACGACAAGAGCAACAAGACGAACAAGGCCCTTAAAGACACCGTCAGCTTCGTTAAACAGAAGCTCGACGCGGCCAAATGGTTTATCGACGCGATCAAACAGCGGCAGCAAACCCTGCTGAAAACGATGAACGCCATTGTTCGGTATCAGTACGATTTTTTCCTGACGGGCGACGAGAATAAACTGCGGCCCATGATCCTGAAAGATATCGCCCAGATGATCGACATGGACGTATCGACCATTTCGCGGGTGGCCAACAGCAAATCGGTACAAACGGAATTTGGCATTTATCCGTTGAAATTTTTCTTCTCGGAAGGCATCGCTACCGATTCGGGCGAGGACGTCAGCAGCCGCGAGGTGAAGAACATCCTGAAAGATATGATCGACACCGAGCCCAAAGTCAATCCGCTGTCTGACGATAAGCTCGAAAAGATGCTGAACGACAAAGGCTACAACATTGCCCGTCGTACGGTGGCCAAATACCGCGAACAACTCAACATCCCCGTAGCCCGGTTGAGGAAACAGCTTTAGTGAGTTCAATGTTTAATGTATAAAGTTATCCCCTGACAATGTCAATGTTGCTATTGTTAGTTAGTTTTCACGCAAATTGAACCCTTGTCGGCGGACCAACTAAACATTAAACATTGAACTTCCATTGCACCCCCGTCTCGCTTACTTCCTGTCTGTTGTTTTTCATCCGTTGCTAATGCCGACATGGCTCTTTGGGCTGTTGCTCTACGTAGCGCCGGCCCGTCTCAACGTCGATACATACTCGCCCAGTGTGCGGCTTAGCCTGCTTGTGCTGGTGTTTGTGGGCACGTTCGCCGTACCCAGTCTGCTGATTCTGTACCTCTACCGCACGGGTATTCTGAGCGATCTCAACATGCCCGAACGCACCGACCGGCGGCTGCCTTACCTGATCACAGGCATCATTTATTCGGTTGTAACGTACCTGTTCGCCTTCCGGATGAGTTTGTTTTCCGAAACGTCACCCGGTGTGGCGGTGGTACTGGGCAGCATTACCCTCTCTATTCTGCTGGTGGGCATCATCAATACATTCTGGAAGATCAGCGCCCATACGGTAGGTATCGGTGGGGTACTGGGCACGGTTATGTTCCTGCTGATAAAGCATGGCGACACGGATTTATTCACCCCCTTCGTCGGGCTGATCGCCCTCAGTGGCTTGCTGGCCACCGCTCGCCTCCAGTTAAATGCCCATACGCTGAGTCAGGTAGGCGCCGGTCTGGGTCTTGGGGTATTCGTGAGCGGACTAGCCGTTTTCTGGCTCGTTTAGGTAAGTTTGTGCCATGCGCACCGCACCACCCTCCCTCGATCTATTTGGTCTCGTTATTCTGCTGGGAGTGGCGCAGGGCCTGTTTTTGGGCTTCTTTTTTCTGACTGGCAGCCGCCGAAACGACGTAGCCAACCGGTGCCTTGGCTGGATGATGCTGGGCGTATCGGCCGTTATGGGCGAAATTTTTCTGGGCTACAGCAACTACCTGTTTGGTGCCCTGCCCTGGGTCGACTTTTCAGAGCCTGTCAACTTCGTCATGGCTCCGTTGTTTTTCCTATACGTCTTTGCCCGCATTCACGGTCGACTGCCACGCTACTGGGGCTGGCACCTGCTGCCAACTATACTCTGGAGCCTCAATGCCGTGACGTGGCTATACCAGCCAATCGAGTTCAAGTACAACAACTACCTCGAAGCCTGGCATCCCGAACTGCCTTTCGTGCGCGAACCAGCCAATTACCTGCCTGAAGATTTCTCTGGCCTGCGGGGCTACGTCAGCGAGATGACGCTCGTTAGCTGCCTGGTCTATAATGTGCTCGCTATCATTGTCATCAGGCGGGCGTTCCGGCGGGCGGGGCGTTCCTTCTGGGCGGGCAATCCGGCCGTGCTGGCTCACCTACGGAACCTGACGCTCCTGTTCTGCTTCCTGCCCGTATTGATTCTCGTCATTAAACCGCAGTATCAGGAAGACCTGGGCGACTACCTGATTGCCTGTTACCTGACGGTTATCATCTACGTCACGAGTTTCCTGGTCATGAGCGGCTCCAGCTTTTTCCGCGAAAGCCTTGCCGACCAGCCAGCGCCCTCAGCCGTCGGTGTCGGTCGGGCCCCCAGGCGGTTGACGAACCCAGAAAGAAGTACGAAAAATCGTCGCTGTCGGAAGAAGTGGAAGATGCCGTGCTGCGAAAATTAGACCAGCTGCTCATTACCGAAAAGCCGTACCTCCAGAGTGATATGTCGCTGCCCAAACTGGCGGCCCGGCTTGGCACCAGCCCGCATCATCTGTCGCAATTACTCAACGACCGGCTGGGCCAGCGCTTTTTCGACTGGCTGGCTACTTACCGCATTGCCGAAGCACAGCGGCTCCTGCACCAGCCCGAGACCGCTTACCTGAAGATTGATGAGATTGCCGAACGCGTGGGCTACAACTCACCATCGGCCTTCCATACGGCCTTCAAACGGATCACCAACCAAACCCCCGCCCAGTTCCGCGACGCCGCGCAAACGGAGCGTAAGTGAGGATAATTGGGTAATAGCTTTCGTATGGCTTCGCGCTTGTGGCCCTTCGACTCCGCTCAGGGTGACATCCTAACTCAAGGTTATTAGTAACGTCTAGTAGTGTCTTGTCACCCTGAGCGGAGTCGAAGGGCCACAAGCGCGAAGCCATACGAAAGCAAAACGCCAGAAAATTAGCCCCCAATTACCACTCAACTAGCTTCTTCCCGGTCGGCGCGAAGTGTGACGATGGGCAGATAGGGCTATTAACGGACAGAAGGGCCAATTTTGGGCCATCAAACCAACGCAATTCATATGCAAACGGCACCTTCCTCTATCTCGCCACTGCCCACAACCCCACTCGCCAGCACTCGTCGGTACGACCTCGACTGGCTGCGGGTCATCGCCATTCTGACCCTGCTTTTCTACCATACCGGCATGATCTACGTGTCGTGGGGCTGGCATATCAAAAGCACCGAACACAGCCAGCCCATGGAAGAAGTGATGCGCTGGCTGCACCGCTGGCGTATGCCGCTGCTGTTTTTCATTTCCGGGGCCGGTACATTTTTCGCCCTTCAGAAACGAAGCTACGGGGCCTATGCCGGGGAGCGGGTTCGTCGGCTGTTTATTCCGCTGGTCTTCGGCATGTTCGTCATAGTGCCCCCGCAGATTTACATCGAATGGCTGTTTAGAGGCCGGTTTACGGGTAGCTACGCCGAGTTCTACCCCGAAGTGTTTCGAGTTTCAACCTATGAAGATGGCGGCACAGGCGGGGCGTTTAGCTGGCATCACCTGTGGTTCGTCTGCTACCTGTTTTTCTATTCGCTGCTGAGCATCCCCGTTTTTCGCTGGTTGAAAAGTGCGGCTGGTCAGCGCTTCACGGATCGCGCAGGTACGTTGCTGGCCCGTCCGGGTGGCGCTTTATGGCTGGTTGGTCCCTTCTGGTCAACGACGTTGCGTTGGGGGGCTTCTTCCCCCGCGAAACGCATGGACTCACCGACGACTGGTGTTACTTCATGAAGAACCTGCTGCTGTTCTGGGCGGGCTATGTACTGATCAGCCGCCGGGCGTACTGGCAAGTTGTGGCCGATCAGCGGCGGTACTTTCTGATTGCCACGTTGATTTGCACCGCCCTGCTTTATGGTACACGGGCTGTGCTCGACGACGCCAGTATCGAGCAATCGGCCGTGATCAGAACGCTGTACAGCTTCAACAGCCTCGGCCTCACCTGGTTCTCGGTGCTGATGACCATTGGCTACGGCTATACGTACCTGAACAGAAACCACCCCTGGTTCCTCACCTCAATGCAGCTGTGTACCCATTCTACATCCTGCACCAGACGGTTATCGTGCTGATCGGCTACTACGTGCTGACCGACCGCGCTCGGCGTGTATAGCGGATTCCTGACGGTTAGTTTTGCCACACTGGCTGTTTGTGTGGCTAGCTATCTGGTGCTCATTCGCCCCTTCTGGCTGATGCGCCTGTTTTTCGGGGTGAAGTATAGCGTACTTAAGTCGTGACGCTCATTCCGCATTTATTTTTTTTTTTTTTTTTTTTTTTTTTTTTTTTGAAGTGAGCGTTTCGTCTTCTCCGAAAAATTAGTATGCTTGCATACAATTTAGCATCAGACATCCGAAACCCGTGTTCGAAAACATACTTTACAGCCTCGAAACGGCGTTTGCCGCATTACGCTCAACCGCCCGCAAGTGTACAATGCCCTCAGTCCCGGCCTCATCCGCGACATTACCACCGCCATTACCACCGCCAGTGCCGACGAAACGGTGCGCGTGATCGTGGTCACCGGGCGCGGGCGAGAAAGCGTTCTGTTCGGGAGCTGATCTGAAAGAAGGCTTTGCCAACGCGCAACAGGCTGGTGGTATGGCGCTGGGCGAATCGCTGCGCAACGGCTATCACCCCATGATTATGGCCATGCGCATGGCCCCCAAACCAATTATCGGTCGCGTAAACGGCGTGGCGGCGGGTGCGGGTTTTTCGCTGGCCCTCGCCTGCGACGTGGTGGTATGCAGTAACGACGCCTATTTTAGTCAGATCTTTGTCAATATCGGCCTTATGCCCGATGCGGGATCTACGTTTTTCCTGCCCCGGCTGATCGGTTCGCAGAAAGCGTTTGACCTGTGCAGCACCGGCCGACGGGTGTACGGCCCGGAAGCGGCCACGATGGGGCTGGTGAACCGGTCGGTACCTGCCGGGGAGTTAGATGGTGCGGTAGACGAATTAGTGGCTTATTACGCGGCGGCCCCTACCCTGGCGATCGCGGCGATGAAAAAAGTTCTGAATCAGTCGCTCTATTCCGACCTGCCGCATCAACTGGACCATGAAGCTGAAAATCAGGACGCTTTGGGCCATACCGCCGACGTAGCCGAAGGTATCGGGGCATTCCTGATGAAAAAACCCGCGAAATTTCGGGGCCGCTAATTTGACAAAGCCCTTTTTTGGCTTACTTTTGCAATCCCAACACGGGACTGCTTTCGTAGCTCAACTGGATAGAGCACCTCACTACGGATGAGGAGGTTTGGGGTTCGAATCCCTACGAGAGCACTTTTTCAGTATTTCACGGAATACAAAAACAGACAAAAACGCTAACTTTCAACGAGTTAGCGTTTTTTATTTATCAAGGTTTATCGAAACAAATACGAGAAAGTAAACCAAATCCGTCCCCTATTCCGTCCCCTGGAAGGAAACACCCTTATAACTACCTGATTATCAATGATAATTCAAGTCCCTATGAGAGCACTGGAAAACAGGAAATGCCCGCCGACTATCAACTAGTCGGCGGGCATTTTCGTTGGAGGACGCTTTGAGACATACAATAGCAACCTTGCAGGTCAACCAGAGCAGATACAATTCAGCTATCCGTTTTAGCAGCAAACCTTGCCGCTTCAGTGAACTGGCTATATTTGGCTACCATTCAGCCGCAACGGCAGACCGCTCATAGCACAACGAATTGAATGAGCCAACTGAATCTGATTCCCAACCCGCTCCCGGCATGGACGTACTCATTATTTCTGATAAACCTACTCAGTTCGATGCCCCCTTTTTTCGGTATATCGCTGCCTCAGAAACCAGCATAAAGCTGCGGGTACTCTATACGTCCGGCAATCGCTCGCTATACGACCCCGAACTATTGCAGGAGGTATCGTGGGGAATTGATTTGCTGAAAGATTATACGTATTCGGTTCTGTACACCGGCAATAGCGTTCAACAGCTATACAGGCTGATTAAGCCAAGTGATTTTGTCCTGGTCTGCGGTCACGGCAGTTTACCCGCTCTAGTGGCTTACGGGCTTTGTTTTTTTTTAGACAAGCGGTGTGCCATTCGTCTGGATACGGTCGACTGGCGCAACCAGTCCCGCTTTAAGTTGATCGTTTACAAGAGACCGCTGTTTGCCCTCTTAAACGTGGTCTGCTCCTACTTTCTGGCCTGTGGTAGCCGGACACGGAATTTTTTGACGATGGTCAGCATAAACCCGTCGAAAATAAAGCGATTCCCCTACATCGTCGACACAGACTGGTTTGCCACGGCATCGGCCGCATCTACAACTGAACAACTGAAAGTCAGGGGCACGTTACAAATCTCAACAGGAAACGCAGTGATTCTGGCGGTCGTTAAATTAAGTGCTCGTGAGAGTCCGGCTGAACTACTCCGGGCAATCGCCTTATTACCACAAAAACAGATCAGTCTCCTCATTATTGGTGATGGCCCAAAAAAGGAAGAGCTCCTTAACGCCGCGAGTGGCTTATCCGCTCCCAAACAGGTTATTTTTGCAGGCTATGTCCCCTATACCGACCTGCCGCTGTATTATGGCCTGGCCGATGTATTTGTTCACGCAGTAGCGGATGAACCCTGGGGCGTATCGGTGCAGGAAGCCATGGCCTGCGGATTACCAGTTGTCACCTCCGATTGTGTGGGCGCTGGCTACGATTTAATCAGGCCGGGCCAGAATGGATTTATGTACCCGTTTGGGCAGGCCCAGACCCTGGCCCAACGCATCGACGAGGCGCTGAACCTGCCCCGGCAGCAGGTGAGCGAGGTAAACAGGGCCGTGCTGCAAGAATGGAGCTATGCTACGGTGTGGAACGAACTCCGTTCGCTTATTCTGGAAAGACCGCTGGCGGAGCAACCTGCTGTTAGTGCCAGCTAGGCTATGCAGATCATTGTCACCCACGTCAGTAAGCAGCATGTCAATCAGCTTTTAATAGCTCTGCACCGCCAGCAGTGGCTATACCGCTATTATACCGCATTCGCCGCCAACCGATGGCTCCCTCTGTTCAGGCACAGCAGTTCCATCACAAATCAGTTAAAAAAGAGGCTATATACAGAAATTCCCCTCGACCGGATCAAGTCGTTTGTGCCCGCCTTCGTGCTCGAACAGGTTGGCCGGAGCGTATACTGGACCATCAGAAATTCGTCGCGTTTATTTGATTACTGGGTGGCCAACGCCCTAAAAAACGAGGGGTATGACCTGCTCATCGGCTACGAAAACGCCAATCTGCATACGTTCAAAGCCGCCAAAGAACGGGGGAAGATCACCGTGCTCGACCTGGCCCAGGTGCACCATAACACCATCGCCCGCATCAATTCGCGCTACCGGCTCGATACGCTGACTGCTGAACAGACCCGGTACATCGATCAACGCAAAGAGCAGGCATTCACGTACACCGATTACGTACTTACCTTATCTGGCTTCGCCACCGATAGTCTGGTCGAAGCTGGTTTTGCACCAGACCGAATCTATCAGGTCGCCCTGGGTATTGAAACGAACCTGTTTACCCCCATCCAGAAAACGGTGAGTGGTACCCTCAATTTGCTGTTTGTTGGAGCGATTATAGAGCGCAAAGGCATTCGGGTGCTGTTAGATGCCTTTGCCAGACTCACCGATTACAACATTCACCTAACCCTTGTTGGTCCCCCCGGCGATGCACAGGCAGCACTGACTAACCCCATAGCTGGCCTTACCTACCTTCCGTATCTGCATCATGAGCAGTTGGTAACGTGTTATCAGCAGGCGCACGTGTTCATCCTGCCTTCGTTGCTCGACAGTTGGGCTCAGGTTGTGCTGGAGGCAATGGCCTGCGGCACGCCCGCCATTATAACGGAGCATACGGGCGCCAAAGACGCTGTTGTCCAGGGGGGAGGCTTTGTTATTCCGGCCGACAACCCGGATGCCTTAGTTGAGAAAATCATGTATTTTTACAACGAACGATCCGAAATAACCCGAATTGGTGCAGTTGCCCGCACCATCGCGGAGCACTACACCTGGGACCATTATCACCAGCAGGTTAGCACTGCCCTTCGTGCTATTGCGGTTCGGGAGAACCTACCGATGAGCCAGCCATGAACATTGTTTTTTACTCGCCCAATTTTCATCCAATGATTGGCGGGGTGGAAAACATAGTGAAGGGAATGGCTACTGAACTGACAGCCGTAGGGCACTCGGTTCGGGTGCTGACACTGGCCCGGCCTGATGAACCCGACCGCTTTCCGTTCAGGGTGGTACGGGGTGCTACCTCACTAAAATCGGTCAGCCACATCAGGTGGGCCGATGTTGTCGTTCACGTCAACATCAGTCTGAAAGGCATTCTTCCCCTCCTGCTTACGCCGCGCCCCCTGGTTGTATACCACAATGGCTTCTATGACCGAAACACCGTTTCGGGCCGATTGAAGTGGCTGGTCACTAACAGAATGGCCATCAACGTAGGCTGTAGTTCGTATATATCAGCCATTTTCAAGTGCCGGGAAACCATACCCAATCCGTATAAAGACGCCCTGTTTCGCCCCATAGCCGATGTTACCCGTAACCGGGAGCTTCTCTTTTTAGGCAGACTGGTCTCCCAGAAGGGGTGCGACATACTCCTGAAAGCACTCCATCAGTTGAAACGGGTGCATGCCCTACAGCCCTCACTGACTATTGTTGGCGAGGGGCCGGAAAAACCAGCCTTAACAGCGCTGACCACCCGGCTGGGCCTCACAGACCAGGTTACTTTTGACGGTGCCCGCACCGGCGACGAGTTGGCCCGATGTCTGAACCGGCATCAGATAGTCGTAGTGCCTTCAACCTACAACGAGCCGTTTGGCGCGGTGGGTGTAGAGGGCATTGCGTGCGGCTGTTTCGTCATTAGCTCGGATGGGGGCGGCTTACCCGATACGCTTGGTCAGTGCGGGGTAACCTTCCCTATGGGCGATTATGTTGCCCTGGCCGGGCAATTGCAAAGAGCCCTGAGTGATCCGGCCTGGCGGGCTGCGCATCAACAACATGCCGGTGAGCACTTAAGCCGCCATACGCTGCGTGCCGTGACGAATCGATTTCTACAGGTCTTTACTTCAGCTACCGGTGTCAGATGATCGTCTAAACAAACAGCAGTCGTACAATATCCGCCTGCTAACCATCTGGTTTCTCTACACCACATTGAGTGGAGGGGTTCGCAAGTGGGTGCTTAGTGATTCGCTAACGGGCAATTTGATGCTTGGCCTTCAGATTGCTGCACCCCTGCTGTTTGTTATGCTGGCGAAAACAAAGCCCCTTGCCCCGTTTATTACCACGCTGATGACCGGCTTCAGCCTGTTGTTACTGCTAATGACCGTGAACCCATTGGCAAAAACGGTACTGCACGGCACCATCGGTTATTTCCTGCATACGGGGGTGTTCTTTCCGCTGCTGGTTTACCTGAATGACCGTGAGGCATTTCCCCTCGAACGCTTAAACCGCTTGTTCGTACTGGTTATTCTAGCTGAAGTTGCGCTGGGTGTAGTCCAGTTTGTGGCCCCCCCGGCAAGTTTCATCAACCGGTACGTTCGTGACATGGCTGAATACGGCGGCATTGCCATCGTACACGCCACCAACCGGGTGCGGGTCACGGGTACATTCAGCTACCTGGGCGGCATGACCTCTTTATTTACATTAATCGGTTTTTGGGTTTGGGGCTTACGAGTCAACCGGGGACGTACCCTGTACATGGCACTCATCATGGGTAGTGCGGTCATTATCAGCCCTATGACCGGGGCGCGGTCGCTTTCAGCCTTGTTGGCCATTTTAATTGGCGCTGGCTTTATCGCAACCCCGACAAACGTTCGCAATTCACTGGCGATGGCTGCGCTCTTTGGTATAACGCTGGTCGTTGTCCGGTATTCAGATATGTCGCTGTTAAATGAGGCCTATTCCGGGCTACAATCGCGCGTTGTGGGCCATTCAACTGATGGGGAGAATGCGAGTCGAAGTTTTGGGCAAATCGCTGAGATCATCAACTTTTCGGGGGCGTACCCGCTGTTTGGCACCGGTTTGGGCGGCACGTATCAGGGCGCTATCTCGCTCTTTGGTCAGTCGGATGCGGTGAGAGCGTACGGCTATTATGAAGAAGAACCCGAGCGAATTATTTTAGAGGGTGGTTACCTGTTATTTTTTGCCAGGCTTTTAGTCTGGATACTCGTACTGCGACTGTCGCGTATCCCTCTCGCATTTGGTCTGCTCCTACTCATCATTCACCTCTTTTACGTGGTAACTGTTTTCAATGTGTTCACCGCCTTTTATGAGCTGTTGGGGCTAATGTATCTGGACCGCAGTTATTACCTGCGCGAGCAACGAGCAGAGAAGGTGACCAGTGCCGTTTCACTGGTTTAACGAGTATGAAACCAGCCTACCGACTTCTTCGACTATTGGGCCATCAGCGATGGATTCGGTTCGGCATTCGTGACCGCATCATCCGGCTTTTCATCAAGTCAGATGGTGCCCCCAGCCACCCTTTTTCTGCTCCCTTCTACGGGTTGACCTACGAAGGCAATCTGGCGTCGTTTATTGACTGGAGTGTCTATTTCTACGGGGCTTACTCGTACCAGGAACTTGATCTGATCCGGGATATTCTACGCCATCAGACCGACCCTGTTTTTATCGATGTTGGGGCCAATGTAGGCAACCACAGCCTGTTTGCCTCAGCCTACAGTCGGCAGGTGCTGGCTTTCGAGCCCGTGTCAGCCCTCTACAAACAGCTCCTGCACAAGCAGTCGACCAACCAGCTCACCAACCTGACGGCCTTCAATTATGCCCTGGGGGAAGCCAATTCGGTTCGTCCGTTTTTGCTGCCCACTTCTTGCAACCAGGGAATAGGGCGTGTACTGAACGACGGGGAGACATCCCAGGAGAACACCACCACCGTACCCGTGAAAGAGGGCGATACTGTTCTGCATGAACAGCGCATCCCGCCCGTTACCCTCATCAAGGTCGATGTAGAAGGGTATGAGCCGTCTGTACTTCGTGGGCTGGCCAACACGCTGCTGGCTCATCGCCCTACCGTCTTCTTCGAGTGGTCGCGGGCCAGTGCCAGCCACCTGGACAACCAGCCGGTAGGTACGCTTTTCCCGCCCAATTACCGGCTTTACGCGTTCGAGAGCCACCGCCCCGCCTTTTTCTTCTTCGAGCATAAACACTACCGGTTATCCCCCGCTCGGGCTGCTATGCCGGCCGGAAACTATGTGGCGATACCCACCGAGGCGTTAACTCAGAAGCACAGGGCAGCTCTGCACGTTGTGGTATAATCGGCTGCTATGACACAACCCGCTATCACCTACTTTTTTCGTCACCCACGGCCCGAATACCACAGTATTGAGGGGCTATTTGGCGGCCTGGCCGAGTACATCAATCAGCATACCGGCAGGCAGGTGGTCAGGCAGGTGTACTGTCCGCATTCGCAGGTAACGCCGCTCAACCTGCTGCGCAACTGCCTGTCGGCCCGCCGCCACCGGGGTTCAGTCAACCACATCACCGGCGACGTACATTACCTGGCCTTAGCCCTTCCTAAACGGTCAACCATTCTAACCATCCACGACTGTGTGCTGCTGACGCGCTATTCGAAATGGCACCCGCTGCACTGGTTTCACTTCTACGTCTGGTACAAATGGCCCATTAGCCGGGCTGGGCTGGTGACAACCATCTCCGACAAATCGAAGGCCGAGCTGGTTCGGGTCGTTGGCGTCTCGCCCGACAAAATCAAGGTTATTGCCAACTTCTACGACCCCAGGTTCATTCCCGACGAATCACCGGCTCGCCCCAACCGGCAACCGGTTATCCTGCAGGTTGGCACCGGCCCCAACAAGAATCTCGAACGCCTGATTGCCGCTGTTGCCGGGTTGCCCTGTCGCCTGGTGATTATCGGGCCGCTGACAGACTTGCAAAAGGAATTACTCCTTTTGCATCGGGTTGAGTATCAGGAACTGAGCAACGTCGATTTTCCCACATTACACTGGGCGTATAGTACCGCTGATCTGGTGGCCTTCGTGTCGCTCTACGAGGGTTTTGGCTTACCCATTCTGGAAGCTCAAACGATGAAAAGGCCCCTCATAACCAGCAACATCGAGCCAATGCGCACCATCGCTGGTGAAGGTGCTTCGCTGGTCGACCCAACGGACGTAGCTGCTATCCGCGCCGAAATCGAGCGAATTTTAACCGACCCTGCCTACCGGGCGGGTCTACTGGCTAGTGGGCAGATCAACGCCAGCCGCTATTCAATTGACCGGGTTGCGGGTCGGTACGTAGCCTTGTATAACTCGCTGCATGCCCTCAGCTTGGCGCTATGAAAAAGCCCTCTATCCTGATCTTTATCGAATACTACCTGCCGGGATACAAATCAGGTGGCCCGGTCAGGTCGGTGGCCAATCTGGTTACGCTGCTTAAAGACAGATACGAGTTGTTCATCGTTACCCGTGACCGCGATTACCAGGACCAAACAGCCTACGCGGGCCTGGCGGTGAATGAATGGATAACCGGTGATGGGTGCCGCCTGATGTACCTGTCTCCCCCGACCATAACGCTGTTTTACATCGATAAACTACTCATGCAGGTCAACGCCGACTTTGTTTACGCCAACTCGCTGCTGGGTGAATTAACCCGCTTGGTATTGGCGCTGACTGTAGCGCGCAGGAAGCTACTGATTATTGCGCCCCGTGGCGAATTGCACAAAGGCGCGTTGCAATTAAAAGCCTACAAAAAACTACCGTACGTTTACCTTATCAATACCATAGCCAAAAAACGGATCATCTGGCACGCGACCGATCTCGCTGAGATGCAGGCTATTAAACAGTTCTTTTCTGAGTCAGACGTTCACGTTGCGCCCGTGCGTTTTGCCCCCGACACCCCTAAGCACCTCACGCAGCGCACGAGCCACACAAGGCAGGCAGGAACGGTAAAGCTGATTTTTGTTTCCCGAATCACGCCCAAGAAAGGACTTCTGCCCCTGCTGAACCTGCTAAAGCGGTTTCCGGCAACAGGCAGACTCGTGCTGGACATGTACGGCCCTGTAGAATCGCCTTCGTATTGGCAGGCGTGCCAGGCCTGCCTGGCTCAACTACCCACCAATTGCGTAGTGACGTACAAAGGCGTGCTTCACCATGACTCCGTCAGCCGGGTCCTGTCAGCCTATGACTTTTTTGTGCTCCCCACCTTCGGCGAGAACTTTGGGCACGCCATTTTTGAAGCGCTTTCGGTCGGTCTGCCCGTGTTAATCAGTGATCAGACTCCGTGGCGGGATTTAGACCAAACCGGCGCTGGCTGGGCCTTGCCCCTGGAGGATGAAGAAGCCTGGCTGTTGGCACTCCGGCAATGCCTGACCATGAGTGCCGGAGACTACACCCGGATGACGGTAACCGCCCGAAAAATAGCCGACGATTACCTGAACTCCGTGGAATTCGAGCAGGCATACGCTAATTTATTCTCCAATTAATCATACATCATATGTGACCAGTTTATAACTTACAATGTAATAGACAAAACATGCGTGGCACAGCCGGTATGGCTAAAACAGCCGTAGACTTCCATAGTGCGATTGCCGAGGAATTTGCCGGTAAGTATCTGGTCTCATTGGGCTTCCGGGAACGCTTCGAGGTATGGACCGGCCTGTTTGGGCGATACATAAAGCCGGGGAGCCGGGTGGTGGATCTGGGCTGCGGCTCGGGCGTACTGAGCGCGTATCTGGGCGAAAGGGGCTGCACGGTTACCGGTATCGACGGGTCGGCCCGGATGATTGCCCTATGCGAGAAGAATCGCCGGTCGGCCAATGAACGGTATGTGCTGGAACGGCTGCCCCTGGCTAACCCCACCCTGTATGCAACCGCTGATGTGGTCATTGCTTCCAGCCTGCTGGAATACCTCGACGATTTGCCAGGGGCGCTTGCCCAAATTCAGTCAATGCTGCCGCCGGGAGGCTTGTTTCTGGCGTCGATGCCAAATCGATTCTGCCTCTGGCGGCGCATTGAACGACGGGCCTACGCGCTGACGGGTAAGCCCACTTATTTCGGTCATATCCGAAACAGGTCAGATGTGGCCACGTTCAACGAACAACTTCATCAACTGGGTTTCGACGCCCTGGAGATCCGCTTTTTTTCCAGTTTCGATCCGGTGTCGCGCTTCCTGAAATACGTGTTAGCAGAACCACTGGTCAATAACTTGTTCGTTGGCGTTTACCGGAAGCACTAATCCACCCCGCCCATCCATGAAAATTCTTTCCGTTGTTGGGGCCCGTCCTAATTTTATGAAGGTTGCCCCCCTCCATCGTGCTTTTGACCGACTACCGGCTTTACAATCTAACATTGTTCATACGGGGCAACATGACGATGCCCGTATGAGCGACGTTTTCTTTAACCAGCTTGATCTGCCCCAACCCAATTATTACCTGGGCATTACCGGCGGCAGTCATACCCAGCAGACCGCTGGCATCATGACGAAGTTTGAACAGGTGCTGGCGGCCGAGCAACCAGATTGGGTGGTTGTGGTGGGCGACGTAACGAGCACGCTAGCCTGCGCCCTGGTGGCAGTGCAGATGGGCATCCGTGTGGCCCATGTGGAAGCCGGGCTACGGTCGGGCGACCGCCAGATGCCCGAAGAGATCAACCGGATTTTGACCGACAACCTGGCGGATCTGCTCTTCGTAACCGAACAGGCTGGTATAGACAACCTGCGCCAGGAGGGCATTGACGAGCGGAAGATCCGGTTTGTTGGTAATGTGATGATCGACTCGCTGATTCATTACCGCCAGAAGGCCAGTGAGTTGAATACCGTGCGGGAATTGGGGTTAACGGCCGGCAGCTATGTGCTGATGACCATGCACCGGCCAACCAATGTTGACAGCGAAGCCGGGCTGCGGAGCATTATCCAGATTATTGAAGACACGGCCAGGCATCATACCGTCCTGTTTCCGGTTCATCCCCGTACAGGGGCCAACCTCAGTCGCTTTGTGCTGCTCGACCACCTGACAGCCATCCCGAATGTGCGGCTGCTGGAGCCACAGGGGTATCTCCAGTTTTTAAACCTGATGGAACACGCGTTTACCGTGGTGACCGATTCGGGTGGCGTTCAGGAAGAAACAACCTACTTACAGGTGCCCTGCCTAACGTTTCGCGGCAGTACCGAACGCCCCGGCACCGTTGCGCTGGGCACCAACATACTGCTTGCCGATCTGAGGCCAACTTCTGTACTGGCGGAGTTATCAACTATCCGCGCGGGCACCATCAAGCGCGGTACACGGCTGCCGCTTTGGGATGGCCACGCCGCTGAACGGATTGCCGCCTGCCTCGTGGCGGAAAGTGCTTCTCTGCGGTAACAACAGACCCGATTACCACCCCTGCCGATGTACCAACTGATACAGAATTTAAAATCCGGTAAGACCGTACTGGAAACGGTACCCGCCCCGCAGGTACGGGCCGGTCAGGTGCTGATTCGTACCCGGCGCACGCTCGTCTCGCTGGGGACCGAACGGATGCTGGTCGATTTTGGCAAGGCGAACCTGCTCGGCAAAGCCCGCCAACAGCCCGATAAGGTGAAGCAGGTGATCGAGAAAATCCAGTCCGACGGACTACTGCCAACCCTGGAGGCCGTTTTTCGCAAACTCGATCAGCCGCTGCCCCTGGGCTACTGCCACGTGGGCGAGGTGGTGGCGGTGGGCGCGGGCATCACCGACATCGCCATCGGCGACCGGGTGGCCTCGAACGGGCACCATGCCGAAATGGTGTGTGTACCCCGCAACCTGGTGGCCAAAATCCCGGATTCGGTCAGCGACGAGCAGGCGGCGTTTACGGTGGTTGGGGCTATTGGCCTACAGGGTATCCGGCTGCTGACCCCCACGCTGGGCGAAACGATGGTGGTGGTCGGGCTGGGGCTGATTGGCCTGCTGACGGCCCAGCTGCTGCGCCTGAACGGCTGCCGCGTCATCGGCCTCGACCCCGACGACCGCAAGCTGGCGCTGGCCCGCACCGTTGGCGTGGAAACGCTGAACCCCGCCCATACCGATGTGGTGAAGGCGGTAGCCGAGCTGACCGGGGGCGTAGGGGCCGATGGCGTGCTGATCACCGCCTCGACCCCGTCAAACGACGTGATGACGCAGTCGGCCCGTATGAGCCGACAGCGCGGCCGCATTGTGCTGGTGGGCGTGGTGGGGCTCACGCTGAGCCGCGCCGATTTTTTCGAGAAAGAGCTAACCTTCCAGGTGTCGTGCTCGTATGGTCCCGGCCGCTACGATGCCGATTACGAACAGGCGGGCCACGACTATCCGCTACCGTTTGTGCGCTGGACCGAGAACCGGAATTTCCAGGCGGTTCTGCACCTGCTCAGTACGGGCCAGCTCCAGGTAGACCCGCTAATAACGGAGGTAGTACCCCTGGCCGACTACCAGCAGATTTACGGGCAACTGGACGGTTCATCGGGTAACATCGCGTCGCTGCTGAGCTACCCCGATACACCTGAGGCTACCGCTCGATTCGGCGGGCGGCTGGCTACGCTGGTCAGGCTGCGGGAAACGGGCGCGGCCCCAACGCTGACCCCATCGCTGGCAGGAACTGCGGGGGTGGTAGGCATCATCGGCGCGGGTAACTTCGCCGGGTCGACGCTGGTGCCTGCCCTGCAAAAGGCGGGGGCCGCGCTGCACACGATCGCCAGCGCCAATGGCCTCAGCGGCACCCTGCTCGCCAAAAAGCACAGCATAGCCCACAGCACCACCAACTACCGCGATGTCCTGACCGACCCGGTCATTGACCTCTGCGTGATCACGACCCGCCACAACACCCACGCGGCCCTGGTGGTAGAAGCGCTACAGGCCGGTAAACACGTGTTTGTGGAAAAACCACTGGCCATCTACGAGCACGAACTCGACGATATTGTCGCCGCGCAACAGGCTACCGACCAGCTTGATGGCCAGTTCGGGGGACGGTGGGTAATGGTGGGGTTCAATCGCCGCTTTTCGCCCACGGCGCAGAAAGCCAAAGCGTTGCTCGGTGGGCTTGGCAGCGGGGCGGTGCCGATGAACGTGATTGCTACGATGAATGCGGGGGCCATTCCCGCCAATTCGTGGGTACACGACCGGGCAGTAGGGGGCGGCCGAATTTTGGGTGAAGCCTGCCACTATGTCGACCTGATCACGTACCTGACGGGTAGCCGGGTGGTGTCGGTCTGTATGAACGCCATGGGCCAACACCCGTCGGAAACCACCGATTCGGCGTCGCTGCTGTTGCGCTACGAAAACGGGTCGACGGGGGTAATCAATTATTTCGCCAACGGCAGCAAGGCCTACGCCAAAGAGCGGGTGGAGGTCTACTCGCAGGAGCGGACGCTGGTTCTCGACAATTTCAAATCGCTGAAGGGCTACGGGTTTCGGGGGTTTTCGGGCCTCTCCGATGGGCAGGACAAGGGCCATGCCGAGCAATGCCGACAACTCATCGCCAGTCTTCGCACCGGCGGGCCACCCCTAATCCCCTTCGCTGACCTAGTCAACACCACCGCCGCCACCCTCGCCGCCCTCCGCAGCTTACAGGAAGGTAGCTGGGTACGGGTCGATGTAGTTAGATGAGTGGATAATTGGTTTTTGTCACCGTGTTTTTGTCCTACCGTAGCCGTACATGAAAACCATTGCACTCTACTGGCGTACGCTTCGCCACCTGACGACCCGCCAGGTCATATATCAGGTATGGAATCGCCTGCGGGGTCGGCCACGCCTGCCCTGGAAGGCTGTTCCTCCACCTGGCAACGTGCCCGGCGTTGCTTTTCCCATCACCTTTACCTTCCTCAACCAGTCTGTCACCTTCACCGACCACCTCGACTGGAACTACGCCGCCAACGGGAAACTGTGGACGTATCATCTGAACTACTTCGGGTGGCTGACCTCACCCGGACGCGGAACCGCCCTGATCCATGACTTCATTCGGCAGACGGGTGCGCTGCGGGATGGGCTGGAGCCGTACCCAACGTCGTTGCGGCTGATGAACTGGCGGGCGTTTCTGCAGCGCGAGGGGATTCACGACCCGGTGATCGACCAGCACCTCTACGCGCAGACAGTGCTGCTACGGTCACGGTTGGAATACCACCTGGGCGGGAATCACCTGCTCGAAAACGCCTGCGCCCTGACGGTCATGGCCATCCATTTTCAGCAACGCGCCTGGTTTGACGCGGGGGCTACCCTACTCCGGGCCCAACTGACCGAGCAGGTTCTGACCGACGGGGGCCATTACGAACGCAGCCCCGTTTATCATCAGTTACTGACCGATCGACTGCTTGATGTGTATGCTGTCTTGCAAGCCAATACCTGGGTTGCCAGTCCCGATCTGACCCGACACGTTCAGGAAAAAACCGCCGCTATGCTCAACTGGCTGGTTTCGGTGACCTTCCGCGATGGGTCGGTGCCGATGGTCAACGATGCCGCCTATGGGGTTGCCCCTACCACCGCTGAATTGCTGGCCAAGGCGACTCCGCTGGGGTTTACGCCGTCTCCTACCCCCCTGACCGACAGCGGCTACCGGATGCTGACGACCCCGCGCCTTGAACTGTTCATTGACGTTGGCCCGGTGGGGCCAGACCATCAACCGGGGCATGCACATGCCGACACGGGTAGCTTCGTGCTGCATATCGACGGCAAACCCGTTATCATCGATCCCGGCACATCGACCTACGAGATTGGCCCGCGCCGCCGTTGGGAACGAAGCACCGCTGCCCACAATATAGTGACCGTTGCCGGGTCTGACTCGTCTGAAGTATGGAGCGGCTTTCGGGTAGGCCGACGGGCACAGGTGCAGATCCGGATTGACACTCCAAACTGTGTGGAGGCCGTGCATACTGGCTACGCGCACCTGGGCCAACAGCATACCCGCCGCTGGACGTTGACCGGCGACCATACGATTAATATAATAGATTCACTGTCAAATGCCATTCTTCCCAGTAAATGTCATCTTTATTTCGACCACTGCTTATGTTTGGTCATACGCCAAAACTGCATCCACTTACCGAACGGTACGATTACCTTTTTATCTGATGAGCTACCGGCTATCAATCAGTCTACGTATGAACAGGCCCTGGGTTTCAACCGTACAGTGCCTGCTTCGTGCGTAACAGTTGACGTCAAAACCCCACTGACTACCCTCATTACCGCTCCTCGATGAATATACTTCTGCTATCGTACTATTTTGCCCCCGACCTCAGTGCGGGTTCATTCAGAAATACCCCCCTCGCCTACGAATTGGCCCGGCAGATTGGCGATAGAGGGACGGTGCATGTTGTTACCACCCAGCCCAACCGGTACCAGTCTTTCCGGGCGGCGGCGGCGGCAGAGGAGCAGCACGGCAACCTGCGTATCAACCGAATCGCGGTGCCCACCCATGCCAGCGGTTTTACCGATCAGATCCGTGCCTACATTCATTTTTATCGGCAGGCATTTAGGCTCACCCGCAACGGCACCTACGACATGGTGGTTGCCTCCTCGTCGCGTTTATTCTCAGCTTTTCTGGGCGCACAACTGGCCCGGCAACGGCAGATTCCCCTGGTGCTCGACATTCGTGATCTGTTTCGCGCGAATATTCTGGAATTATTGAACAACCCCGTTGCCAGCCTTGCGCTGTCACCAACGCTGAAAGCGGTGGAGCGGTACACCTTCGGCTACGCCCGGCATATCAACATGGTGTCGGAGGGATTCGATGCGTATTTTTCAGACTATCCACAGGCGACCTTCAGCCATTTTACCAATGGGATCGACGATCATTTTCTAAATTTTCCTGCCAGCCAGCCAACAGCACTGATGCCAGCACAACGCACCATTCTGTATGCGGGGAACATTGGCAAAGGGCAGGGCCTTGAAAAGATTATTCCGGCAACGGCCCGGCTGCTTGGTCCCACCTATCGCTTTGTGGTCATTGGCGATGGTGGCACGAAAGGTCGACTTGAAAAGTCGGTGGCCAATTTAAGGTTGACTAATGTCATCATCCGTCCGCCGGTGGATCAGGCCACGCTACGGACCGAATATGAGCAGGCCGATTACCTGTTTCTACACCTCAATACCCTGACTGCCTTTGAGCGGTGCCTGCCCTCGAAGTTATTCGAGTATGCCGCCACCGACAAGCCCGTTCTGGCCGGTGTAGCGGGCTATGCGTCCCGATTTGTCAACGAGCACATACCGAACAGCTTTGTGTTCGCACCCGGCGATGCGGCCTCACTCACCGCGTATCTGCTCACAACGCCCTACCAGAACACAGTCCGCAACGAGTTTATCGCCCAGTTTCGTCGTCAGACTATCATTCAGAAGCTGGCCGGACAAATTCTTAAAACCGCAGGCTTCGTGGTGAACCCCGTTTCCCTCACACTGATTAGGGGATTGGTTGGTTGGGTAACTGGTTAATTGGTGAATAGATAATTGGTTGATTGGTTGGGCAATTGCTTCGCGCTACGTGCCCTTCAACAGCAATTACCCAATCAACCAATCCCTATTCTCCGGCGGCTTTCCAGGAAGGCTTCGATGCGATTGAGTGCCACGGTCATCTCATCGATGTTTGGCAGGCAAACAATCCGGAAATGGTCGGGCGTGCCGAAATTGAACCCCTGACCAGCCACCACCAGCACCTTCTGCTCAACCAGGAGATCATACACAAACTCGTTGTCGTCCTGGATGGTGAACTGGCTCAGGTCGATTTTAGGGAAGATATACAACGCCCCTTTCGGCTTCACGCACGAGATACCCGGAATGGCGGTCATGCGCTCGTAGGCCAGCATGATCTGCCGGTACAGTCGACCGGCCGGAATGACCAGGTCATGGATACTCTGATAGCCACCGAGCGCCGTTTGAATGGCGTACTGCGTGGGTACGTTGGCGCATAACCGCAGACTAGCCAGCAACGTCAGCCCCTCGATGTACGATTTGGCTTTGTGCTTGGCCCCCGTCATCACCAGCCAGCCACCCCGGAAACCAGCCGCCCGGTAGTTCTTCGAGAGGCCGTTCATGGTGATGCATAACGTATCATGAACAAACCGCGCCATGGGGTGATGGATGGCGTCATCATACAGGATCTTGTCGTAGATCTCATCGGCAAACACGATCAGCTGATGTTTTTCGGCGATACGGGCTATGCCCTCCAGCACCGATTTGTCATACACGGCCCCGGTTGGGTTATTGGGGTTGATGAGTACAACCGCCCGCGTCCGGCTCGTGATCTTGCTTTCCAGATCGGCCAGATCGGGGTTCCAGTCCGCCGCTTCATCGCAGCTATAGTGAACGGGCTTACCCCCGCAAAGCGCCACTGAGGTTGTCCAGAGCGGATAATCGGGCGAGGGCACCAGCACCTCATCCCCTTCGTTAATGAGCGCCTGCATCGACAGCAGGATCAACTCACTGACGCCGTTGCCGATGTAAATATCGTTGATGGTCACGCCGGGCAGGCCCAGGTTCTGGGTGTAGTGCATCACCGCCTTACGGGCGGCAAACAGGCCCCGCGAATCAGCATATCCCTGCGCGTTCCGGATGTTCAGAATGACATCATGCACAATCTCGTCGGGCGTATCGAACCCAAACGCGGCCGGATTACCAATATTGAGACTGATGATCTTATAGCCCTGACTTTCTAATTCCAGCGACTTCTCGTACACCGGCCCCCGAATGTCATACTTAAGGTGCGTGAGCCGATCTGATTTTCTAATTTCCATGTTACGTTGCGAGTAGGGAATTGGGGATTAGGAATTGGTGATTGGGTAATTGCTCGCGCTGTAGGCCCTTCGACTAGCTCCACAGCTCAGGGTGACAGGCACCTAAAAGATCGTAAGCTAACGTACCGAGTTTGTCACCCTGAGCGGAGTCGAAGGGCCCAGCGTCGAAGCAATTACCCAATCACCAATCTCCCACCTTCTAAAAGCCTACTTTCGTTCCGGTTTCTGTCCGTTCTCCGGAGATGGTTTGTCCTTCGATGTTGAAGATGTCGGCCAGGGTCATGGGGTCGGTTGTGTGAAAATCGCTGCCCAGGCTAGCCAGCAGCGCATTGGCTTTTGGGACCGCCAGTTTACCAAACGCGTAATCGACCATCAGCCGTCCTTTTCTCAGCAGGGCCTTGTCGAGCAGGCTCTTGTGCGCGTTGAAGGTAGCGATGATCTGAATATGCAGGCAGTCGGCCAGGAGACCGTCGGTGAGGTTCAGGATATTCGATACGCTGTTGGTGTCGCCACCTGCTTCCCGTGCCTGCAAAATCCGCTCGGCGTCTTCGATCAGCAAGACCGAGTCGCGCTGTTCGAGCAGGAACGGAATCAGATCGGGCGAGGTGAGGAAATTGGTCATGTACGGCGGCAGAATCAGCATATTCTTCCGCACCTGCGAACTGAGGTACTTGATATAGGTGGTTTTGCCGGTGCCGGGTTCGCCATGCAACAGAATCAGCCCCTTGTATTTGGGGCGGTTTAGCAGCGCTACCAGCCGCTCGTGCACCTCCGGGAAGCCGTCGTTGTAATACAGATCGAGGTCGATCTGCGGCGGCTCGATCTCCACCCGCTCGGTATGCAGCCCACCCAGCCCGCTCTGGATGAGGTAAATATTGGTCTGTTCGGCCTCCTGTTCGGAGATCAGGCTTTCAATGCCTTCGAGGCAGGTGTGCAGCACGTCAGCGTCACGGTAAAAGCCCGAAAACCGACAGTACGAATCCCACATAAACTCGCCGCTCAACATAATACCATCCGGGTGCGTGTAAATCCGTTCGTTGGTCCGCAGCCCTTCTTTAGTCAGCCGGACCGACTGATTGATCACGGAAAAACCACGCGCCAGCAGCCAGTCATGCAACTCGGTTTTGTAATCTTCGTGGGTGAAGAGGTAATTCGGATACTCCCCATACGTCTGCACGAAATGAGCCGCCAGCGGAAACTCGCGGTCTAAGTCGTGGGTAATGAAAAGGTCCTGAATAACGCGTTGATTGGGCATACAGGGCTAAAAGTACGAAAATTTGAGCGTATTGGGGTTAGGCGTGTACCGAAAAACGAGTTCGTGCATCGTTCGCTGAAACGCATTCAGCGGGGCTTCGGGGGCAATGGAATTGAAGAGGTAGCCCAGCCGGACATTTCCCGACAACTGGTACTCCAGCGTGCCCTGCACGTAGCTGAACGTGCCGTTGGTGAAGGTATTGTTCTGCCGGATCGACACGCCCAGCGCGGCGCGGTTGTGGTACCAGAGCCGCGCATTCAGGTCAACAGCCATTGGTTCGGCCCCCGACCGCGACAGCACCACGGATGGTATCAGTTTGACCTCGTCGGCCAGGTCTAGTTTGCCACCCGCCTGCACGTAAACCGGCTGTCGGTAGAGAAACCCGCCCAGTCCAAAGGCCCTGCTGTTCAGTTCGGGCGCCGAGACACCCGCAAAGAAACGGTCGGCATCGTAATACACACCCAGGCCATAACTCAACAGCGCACTACTACCACCCAGGCTGCTGCCGGTGCCAATGATGGGCAGGATGTTGACGCCGCCCTGCACGCCAACAAACAGGCGGGCCAGATTGGGCAGGTCGATCCGGTACGAAAGGTTGGTCGACAAGCCAACGTTGCCGAGCGTACTGGTGCGGTCGTTGAGCACCTGGAAGCCCAGGCCAAAGGGGCCCGTACCCAGTTGCCCGTCGGTGGCGAAGGTTTGGGTAATGGGCGTAGCGATCTGCTGGGAGGCCTGACTCAGGAAACTAAACAGCCGACCCCGAAAACCCAGTGTCATGCTGAAATCTTCGCGTACGCCCGCAAAAGCCGGGTTAATGGCCATTGGGTTGATGAGGTACTGCGAGTAGAGGACCTCTTTCTGGGCCAACAGGGGCAACCAGGTGATTGATAAACAGGCTAAAAGCAAAAAGCGGGTAGAACGGCGCATCGACTTGGTGTTACAACGGCTGCAAGTTGCCCTATCCCGGTCGTTTTTCCAATCACAGGCCGTTAGTCAGCCAGGTCAGGCTAGTTTCTGCCAGTTCAGGTAGGTGCATGGAGGTGTAACCGATCCCGGTGGTTAAATTAGCCCCCGCTTAGGCTTTACAAGCAGGCGTGTTGCTTTGGCGTAGCCCCCCGCCGAAATGCCGGACCACCTAAAGGGAGCCCGCTGGCGCACGAACAGCTACGCGTAAGCAATATTTGTGCGCCAGCGGGCTCCCTTTAGGTGGTCCGGCATTCCGGCGGGGGGCTACGCCAAAGCAATACAACTATCATTCCTCTTATGGCTACAATTTGTTGTTTTGGTGAAGTGTTATTACGGTTTTCGCCGGTGGCGAACGGGGGGTGGATCCATCAATCGGTTATGCCTGTCTACGTCGGCGGGGCAGAGTTGAACGTCGCCCTGGCGCTGGCCAACTGGAACGTACCCGTCCGCTACTGCACCGGGATTCCGGAGAACGCACTGGCGGCCGACATTACCGATTACATCACGCAGCGGGGCGTCGACCCGTCGGGGTTACTCCGTAATAAACCAGGACAGGCAGCGGGCAACCGCATTGGCACCTACTACCTGCCGCAGGGGAGTGACCTGAAAAATGCCGGGGTCATCTACGACCGGGCAGGCTCCGCATTTGCCGAGTTGAAACCGGGCGAGACGGATTGGGAGCCGGTTCTCAGCGGCGTGAGCCGATTGCATGTCAGCGCCATCAGCCCGGCCTTAAGCGCCCAGGCAGCAGCGGTTTGCCGCGAGTTACTGGCTATCGCCTCGTCAAAGGGCATTTCCATTTCCATCGACCTCAACTACCGGGCCCGCCTCTGGCAATACGGCGTTGCTCCCACCGACATTATGCCCGACCTGGTGCAATACTGCGACGTGGTGATGGGCAATATCTGGTCGGCAAACGCCCTGCTGGGTATTCCGGTAGATGACCACATTCACGACAAAGGCCGACAATCGGATTACGTAGCCCACGCCCAAGCCACCTCAGAAGCCATTCAGGCCCGTTTTCCGCGCTGTAAGGTGGTCGCCAACACCTTCCGATTCAGCAAACCACCAACGGGCATACGCTACTACACGACCCTGTTTACCGAAGGCCAATCGTACGTATCGCCCATTTACGAAGCCGACACAGTAATCGATCAGATCGGTAGCGGCGACTGTTTCATGGCTGGGCTACTCTATGGGCTGTACAATGAACACGCACCGCAGACGGTGCTGAATTTTGCGACCGCTGCGGCCTTCGGCAAGCTCAGCGAAGTTGGTGACGACACCAGGCAAACCGTAGCCGACGTATTAACCCTCACCCACTGATTTATCTGATCTCATTTATGTCTCCCTTCCTCCAGACCCTATCCAGCCACCCGTTGGTGCCCGTTTTCTACCATGCCGACGCGGCCCACGCCATCTCCATTGTGCAGGCCTGCTATGACGGGGGCATGCGGGTGTTTGAATTTACCAACCGGGGCGCAGCGGCCCTGCCCGTCTTCACCGAACTGGCCGGGTACGTGACCGAACACTGCCCCGGCCTGGCGCTGGGTATCGGCACCATCCTCACCGCCGCCGACACCGAGCGTTTCCTCGACGCGGGGGCCGACTTTGTGGTGCAACCCGTTATGACCACCGGAGTAGGCGACGTATGCCGCGAGCGGGGCCGCCCCTGGGTACCGGCGGGCGCTACGCTCACCGAGATCTACCAGGCTACCCAATTTGGCGCAGAAGTCGTGAAGGTATTTCCGGGCAACGTATTGGGACCGGGGTTTATTAAAGCCGTAAAAGGCCCGATGCCCTGGCTCAACCTGATGGTAACGGGGGGCGTAGAACCCACCGCCGAGAGCCTGAAGACCTGGTTTGGCGCGGGCGTAACCGCCGTAGGGCTTGGCTCGCAACTCTTCACCGGCGAAACTGCCAGCCCCGATGCCCTGCGCGATCGGGTAGCGATGCTCGTCCAACTCGTAGCCGATCAGAAAGCCGGTTAAGCGGCTCCGGAACGATACGGCTGACGGGTTCAGGGCTTTAGCCACGTTCACCAACCAGTCCGTTGCGGCTTGCAGCGCGGCCGGGGTTACGGCGTGTCCTGTATCTTTTTGCAGATACAACTTTACCTTATCAGCTGCTCCGGCACGCTGGTAGGCCTGTTCGGTGGGCGTTAGGCAGGTTGTCAGGCCGGGCAGTGGCGTTCGGGCGTCGGAGTCGCCATTGATAACCAGCAACGGCCGAGGCGCGATAAGCGGCAACATGGCCGGACCATCGAACTGGGTGTAGATTCCGGGGGCAACCCGATCATAAAACGCACGAACAAAAGCGGCGTCGACCCTGGCGGCGCCTGCGTCTTTAGCGGCCGCGTCGACAGCGGTCTGAAACGTACCCACCCGCGACATCCACAGGTTGTTATCCAGGGCCCAGGCAAAGCTCTGCACGCCGATCATGGGCACCGCCACGGCAATACGGGGGTCAACTGCGGTGGCCAGGTACGTTTCCATACCGCCCTTCGAGAAGCCCATCACGCCAATGCGGGTGGCATCTACATCAGGTCTGGTCGCCAGGTAGTCGATCAGCCGCATCAGATCCCAGACGGTGTCATACAGAAAAGGGTGCCCCTGCCCGGTACGGTACGTGTGCAGCATGGCCTCGACGTACTGAGTAGACCCGGTTCCAGTTTGCCGCTCGCCATGGTAACGCCCGTCTATAGCAATGGCTACGAACCCCTGCCCCGCCAGGGTCTTTAACAGGTTCAGTTGCCCTTCTTTAGTTCCCCCGGTGCCATGCAGGACAATGACGACCGGGCGACGACGGCGATCCTCTTTTTTCAGCAGAATACCCGGCACACGCTGCGCCTGCTCGGAGGCATACGTAAAGTGTTCCTGGGTCAGACCATCCGTATTCGGCAGTAGTTTAACCGCCGGGTTCAGCGGCACCCGTGGGCGATCGAGCATCCGTAGAAACGCCGTTCTTGGCTGAGCAGGCGTACGCGCTGGCCCGCCTGATTGCTGCGCCATGCCTGTGAGTGAACTGAGTAGAGTCATCAACGCCACCAGCACACGAATATGGCTATACTCTCTTTTCATCAGTGAACAGATAAGTAACACGTTCCAACGAGAACCGTACTCGGTTAAAAGCAGGTAAGCTACTCCTTTACCCGTTGCAGATCCAGGTCCTGAAAATCGAAACTGAAATCGGTGAGGGGCGAAATGGGCTTCATTTTAATGGCCGTCGGCTTCATGGTATCGTCGACCTGGAACGTGACGTACGCATCGGCATCCAGACTGCGGTTAGTCCATTTCACCACGAATGTGTTGTCTTTGTAGTGGAATAACTCCCCCGTCAGCTTGGGCGAACGCACCGACCGAAACCACCAGCGCGCAGAGGAGTCGTTTCCTCCCTGCTGACTCAGCACCACATCGCCAAACCAACGATCACGGTAGGTACCGGCATACTTCGCAAAATCAACTCTCGTAACGTTGGCTTTCTGCTCTTTGGCAATGCCTTCCCAAATATCTCTGGTGATCTTATCGGCTTCCTCCTGTCCTTTTTTCACCCGATCGCTATAACGGGCAACCCAGTCTGTGGCCGGAAGGCCCAGATAGCTATCTTTAATGGTGTTGGTAACGGCGCTGAAGGCCGCGCCCGATTGCTGATTGGTAAAGACAATGATGCCCAGTTGCAACTCGGGCAGGAGCGTCACCTGCGTCACCATACCCGCCAGACCGCCCGTATGGGTTACCTGTTTCAGTCCTTTCACATCGCTAAGGCCCCAGCCGAGCCCATAGGCGGCAAAATGGGTGTTGTAGGGCGGAACAGGTGTGGGGCTGGTTGGCAAAATCGTTTGCGGGCTCCACATCTCGGCATGGGCTTTTTCGCTGAACAGCTGCTTACTCAGGTTGTCGCCATACTTCCCTCTGTTCAGCTGGGCGATCACCCATTTGCTCATGTCGGCCACGCTGGAATTGATACCCCCGGCTGAATGACCAAACCGGAAGACGTCCCGGCTCACTACCTGCACTTTCCCATTGACGGGGGCGTGGGCCTCAATGGCATTGACTTTGTCGGGCAACCGTTCGTAGGAGCCCGCGCTCCGGTTCATCTGCAGCGGTTTCATGATCCGCTCCTCGATGAATGCCGACCAGCTTTTACCACTAACGCGCTCAATTACCTCCCCCGCCACCATGTAGAGGAGGTTATCATAATCATACTTCGTTCGGAAACCCGATACCGGTTTCAGGTAGCGCAGATTATGAATGATGTCTTTCATGGTGAAATTGCTCGAATCGGGCCAGAACATCAGATCACCCGCGCCCAGACCGAGACCGCTCCGGTGGGTGAGCAAATCGCGGATGGTGAACTCTTCGGTTACGTAGGCATTGTACATCCTGAACTCCGGTACGTAGTCGATCACCTTATCGTCCCAGGTCAGTTTGCCCTCATCCATCAGCATGCCCAGGGCGGCAGCGGTGAAGGCTTTGCTGTTCGACGCAATGCCAAAGGCAGTGTTTTCGTCGACTTTCTGGCCCGTTTTCAACGAGCGTACCCCATACCCTTTCGCGTGGACTACCTTACCGTCTTTGACCACTGCCACCGCAATACCCGGTACGTCGAAGGTGGTTAATGTGCGTTGCACCAGGGCATCGATCTGTTGAGCCGTAAGGGCCTGAGCGGCGGCGAAAAACGGGGCGGCGTAAAGAATAACGCCAATAAAAAGGAGATGAAGGGCGTGTTTTTTCATGGCAAGCGTAACGGAAGAGGCTGGTTGCGGGTAAGCTAACGATACGGCCCTGATTCAACGGGCATTATCAAGACAAAGTAAGGAGTTATCCTCACTTCGTCATCACTACGCCCTACATAGACGAAACGGGTGCCCTTAACCTGGTAGCCAGGCCGGCCACCCTCCCACTTTTCAGGTCTTTATCGGCCCATTGCCAGGCTTCATTCAATAGGATTTGCGTCTGCTGCGCTTTGTCCGTCAAACCCTGATCTACCTGCGCTTTATACAGCCCTGCCAACGCCCAGCCATTTCGGGGATAGATGGTCAGGTCCTCGGCAAAAACAGCTTCGGCCTCTTTGTAACGCTTCGCTTTCAGCAGAACGGCCCCCAGCCTATGGCGCACCGGAAAAAACCAGTCGGGTGGTTCCTGATACGTTAACGCGTCCTCCAGAATGACGGCCTCACGCAGCAGAGTGATGCTGGCCCCTACTTCTCCCTGCTGCGCCAGTAGTTCAGCTTTCAGCACGCGACGGGCAATGTCGAGCAATGACCGCATGGGATTGAGGCCCCCAATTTTCAACGTCGCTATGTCGGCATCCGTCGTCAGTTTTTCGAGTTGTTGCAGTTCTACCTGTGCCTGAGGGAGTTGGTGGGTACCAGCCAGGGCCATCCCAAGCGCATAGTGTCGGATGGCGGTCGGGTACTTGAGCCGGACGGTATCTGCCCGGCACATACGAAGCAGTTCGTCCCATTTAGAAAACTTGATGGCTACGTAATACGGAATCGTGTAGTAGTGTTGCAGCGTAGCCCAGGCAGGGTCGGCCAATAGCTTCTTGTTTGTGTTCTCGGCCACCTTCCGCGCCGACCGCATCGCCCACTGGTAGTTGCCTTCCATAGTGGCCGTAGCCACCAGCAGGTGGTAATTGTGGGGAAAGTAGTTGAGCGGAAAAGCCCCCTGCGCGTGGTTGCCCATCAGATACAGGCTGTCGACCTTCACGGCCTGCCAGTTGCTCAGCGAGCCTTCGTGGTAGTTGCCCGTGCGGATGTAAATATGCGAGGGCATGTGCACCAGATGGCTGGCGCCAGGGGCTACTTTTGTGAGAATGGCCGCGCTCTTCAGCCCACGTTCCGGCGTTCTGGATGCTTCTACCGCGTGGATATAGTAGTGATTGAGCGCAATATGGCTGGGGTTGCGCACCAACAACTTCTCCAGAGAAGCAACGATGCCGGGTGTCCAAGGCTTCGGCCGGCCATCGTGCTCCCACAAATCCCACGGGTGCAGATCCATCAGCGACTCAGCGTAGAAAGCGGCAATATCGGCATCGTCGGGAAACAGCTCGTGGACTTGTTTTAGAGCCGTTGAGTAGGCCTCATCATACGGCCTGCGGTCATCGACGGGTTTGGCCGGGTACCGTTTGGCAAGGGCATTGATCAACGCTTTTTCTTTATCAGTACACGTTCCCGACAGTTGAATCGCCCGCTGAATGGCATCGTAGGCCCGTTCGTAGTTATCCGGTTCCATGCCCGCGTTGTAGTTGGGGCCCAGCACGTAGCTAAAGCCCCAGTAGGCCATGGCGCAGGTTGAATCGAGCCGGGTAGCCTCGTAAAACGAACGGGCCGCTTCGGCATGGTTGAAACCAACGGCCAGCATCAGGCCCTGATTGATGTACCGCTGCGCTTCTTTGCTTCGCGTGGTAACGGGGAAGTTCAGGTCGCCGAGACCGTCGAAAAGGGCAGCCTTCTGCCCGGAACTGTACCAGGCCCTGTCGATAGGCGCCGTCCGGCAAATCACCTGCGCCGTTGTGTAGTCGTTAGCCGGTTGACGACGGGACTCACAGGCCGTCAAAAGAACCAGAATAAGCAGCAGGGCTTTCATCAAAGAAAATGGTGTTTTAGAGTTGTTGATCACTACTGTGTACCAGGTCGCTTTTTGCAAGTAACCGCCTGTGGCTCTTCTCGTCAAGGCGTAGCGTCAGTAGCACTCCCCTCCACCAGCCGACGGTGGTAATTCAGCTGTCCCAGGTGATAGGCCAGATGTGTGGCCAGGTGCACCAGCAGAAAACCCGTCGTTGTCTTCTTCTCGAAAACCAGCAGTGGGTATTCCTCATCAAGGCCGCTTTCATCAAGGGTCGTCAGCGTACGGCTAACAACAGTGATGGTTTCGTTTAGCTGAACCAGCAAGGCCGGGCGCGGCACATCGCGGAGGGAGAACTCGAGATCACGCTGGCGAACGTACCCGGTCTGGCCGAGTTCAGCGCCAATATACGTGTTCAGATTACCAATCAGGTGCAGGCACAGGTTACCCGCCGAGTTGGCAATACCGGGTGGTACGGCCCAGATGAGTTGCTCATCCCGGTATTGACTTAATTCGGTGCTGACCCGAGTGAGGTCACGGTGAAACAGGGAAGTGAGGGTTTCGAGGAGCATGGTGGCATCAGTATGGGTCATTACAGCCCATGAATTTGTACATTGACCGTAAAACTAAAAGAAGGCCCGCCTCCTTCCCCGTTATGAAGCGTCTTTTACTCCTCTTTTTACTGGTTCAGGCCCTGGCTGTACAGACTTATGCGCAGACGAATACCGACATATATCTGCTCGACCTGTCGGTGTCGGGTGGGCGGTTGACGTTGTCAACTCCGAAAAACATCACGGCTAAGACAGGGTATGACAATCAGCCTTTTTTCCATCCGTCACAACCCATTCTGTACTACGTATCGATGATGCCCGATAAGCAAACGGAGGTCTGGTCGTACCACCTTACAACGGGGGCTCATGCGCAACTGACCCATACGCCCGACTCTGAATTTTCACCGACCGTGATACCCGGTACGGCCTTTCTGTCCTGCATTGTTCAGCGGGCCGCCAATGGAGATCAGGACCTGGTTAAATACGAACTTACAAAGCCCGGAAACGGCACCGTTATCCTGGCCTCTCAACAGACGGGCAAAGTCGGCTACCAGGCCTGGACGACGGCCAACGAACTGGTCACGTTTATTCTGGGAACGCCCGCTACCCTCCATTTCATGAACCTTACTCAGGGCAAAGACACCGTGCTTGCAGCCGATATTGGCCGATCGCTGCACCGCATTCCCAGGCAGGATGCGTTTAGTTTTGTGCAAAAAGTAGGCGACAAGTGGCTGATCAGGTCGTATAATCCAGCCCTGAATACACTAACCGATATTGCCGGGAGCCAGCCAGCATCAACCCACTATACCACGTGGACACCGGACGGAGTGCTGCTGGAAAGCACTACTGACGGCATCTGGAGCTTTGATGCGGTTTCTAAAAAATGGCAACCGGTGCTTCTTCCCGAAAATCTTCCCAGGAAGCCCATCTCCCGATTAGCGGTTCAGGGAAACAAAGTGGCGATTGTACTCGACGAGTAGTGGTACTACCGGGTAGTTAGGATCTTGACTTCGGTGCGCCGGTTCTGCTGGTGCTGTTCTTCCGTGCAGTCAACGCCGTCGGCGCACCCATTCACCAGCCCCGATTCGCCATAGCCTTTCGCATTCAGCCGGGATTTTTTCACCCCTTTCGCCACCAGATAGGCAGTAGCCGCTTTGGCCCGGTTGGTCGATAATGTTTTGTTGTAGGCAGTGGCAGCGCGACTATCGGTATGCGACCGCAGTTCGATGGTCATAGTGGGGTACCGGTTCAGCATGTCCACCAGTCTGTCGAGCTCAGTGGCGGCGGCTGGCGTGATATTCGACTTACCCGATTCGTAATAGATGTTGTCGATCCGCATCACATCGCCCGCGCTGAACATCGTCAGGTTTGGATTACCACTCCCGTCGACCGCTATTCGGGTACCAATCGTCACCATGTTTTTATGACTGGCTTCGAGCAGGTACTCGCAGCCAGTCAGGGTGGTAAACGAGTACAGGCCATTCTGGTCTGTCGGTATGCGTTCGGCCGTCCCGTCGCACTCGTTCGTCAGCATAATGGTCACTTCCCCAACGGGTGAATCGGCTTTCTGGGTCCCTATTCGGCCCTGATGCTGACGCATCTTTCCGGTTAGGGCACCCGCAGCGGTTGGCAGCAGCGTTAAGCGGCTGAGGGCAATTTCGAGCCGCGAGGGCTCGTCGTCCTGCATGTTGCGCGTAGCAAACCCGACTTTGTTCTGCACGTACCCCTCATGCCCAACCACCAGCGTCAGGTCGCTTTCGGCATCTACGCAGATACGGATGTCGCCCTGTTCGTTTGTGCGAAGTTCTTTGCGGTCGTTGCCTGGTTCGCCCCCGTTCAAGACCACCAGTGTGTTGGGCAGCGGGTCTTTGGTGGTTTCATCGAACACGTTGATCGTCAGTTGCCGACAAGGGTACAGCGACCCTTCGCGGGTGAAGCGGTAAATATCATCGTCGGCCCCGCCGTTCTTCCGGTTACTGCTGAAATACCCCGTTTTCCGGTACCCATCCGTGACAATCCCAAAATCGTCTTTGGCTGAATTGAGTGGTTCGCCCAGGTTACGAACGTTGACCGATGTTTTACCATCGGCGGTCATTTCCGCGTAAAACAGATCCAGGTCACCTAATCCGGGCAGGCCATCCGACGAGAAGTACAGATTTCCTCGTTCATCGGCGAAGGGGAACAGTTCATTTCCTTTCGAGTTGACCGCCGCGCCCAGATTCACGGGAGAAGACCAGCGGGTTTCCTGCCAGGTGGCTACGTAAATATCCGTGCCGCCAAAGCCGCCGGGCATGTCAGAGGCAAAGTACAACCGGTTGTTATCCGGGCTCAGCGAAGGATGGCCGGTTGAATACTCATCGCTGTTGAAAGGCATCTCCTCGCTGTTCACCCAAACGCCGTTGACCTGCCGGGCCGTGTACAGCTTCAGCTTGTTTATGCCATCTTTGCTGGCCGCCGAATGACCATTGTTATAATTGTTACGGGTAAAAATCACCTGCGATCCATCACTGCTGAACGTGGCGGGGCCCTCGTGGTATTTGCTGTTCAATGACTGGCTGAACTGATCGGATTCCGACACGGGTACCATGTCATACCCCTCATGGGCGGCTACCTGATTACCGCCGAATACGCCCACGGTGCGGCTGTCATTCGCTGTCCGGGCCGTGAAATCGTCGCGCCCCAGGGGCCGATATGACTGCATCTGCAGCTGACGGCGGGCCGACTTACCGCCCCCCACTTTGGCGGGTTCGGCGCTTTTAACCACGCTCAGTTCGGGCAGGAAATACAGGTCAAGGAAAGGGGTGTTATTCCACCCGAATACGCGCCGGATGCCGTTATCAGCCTTCGACGAGGTAACGAATACCAGGCCTTCGCGGTAATACACCGGGCTGAACTCGGGCTGGTTTGTGTTGAGATCGAGGAAATCGACCCGGTAGCTGCCGGTATTGTTGGTCAGCGAACTTACGTCGCGGTATAGTTTCGAGAAGCGCGAACCGCGCTCGTCCGTGCGTTGCAGGCTGGCATAGGTTTCGTAAGCTTCCTGCGCTTCTTTATACTTGCCGTTGCTGGCCAGGGCCTGCGCAAAATGCAGGTACGCCTCGGTGTAATCGGCGGGGAGTTGGCCAGTACCTATCAGGGTCCGGTAGCTGCGTTCGGCATTGTGGGTGTCGCGCAGTTGCCGATAGCAGTAGGCAAGTTTGGCCCATACCGGTCGTGCATCAGGTGCGGTAGCTGCCTGTGTTTCCTTCAGGGCCTGTTCGTAGAGTTCGGCAGCCTGGGCATAGGCCAGCTGAGCAAATTGCTGATCAGCGCGTTTGTACGGATTCTGAGCCAACCCAACAGGGCCCGTCAGGATCAGTAACCAACAAATGAAGATGGACAAACGAAAAGGCATACGATAGATACGCTGGGTGATAGAGCCGAAATAAAAAAGGGTATACCCCCGATGTCGAGACTATACCCTCAGAATAGCAAATACTTTGCCGAATTATCAGAAATAGCGGGGCGTCAGAATTTTGTTTTTGGTGAACCCTAATTCATACC
Organism: uncultured Cytophagales bacterium; assembly: GCA_963750355.1. Taxonomy (GTDB): domain Bacteria; phylum Bacteroidota; class Bacteroidia; order Cytophagales; family Spirosomataceae; genus Fibrella. Next base: position 185,511 of record CAVVQL010000025.1, read on the forward strand.
GGATCATGATTTCGTGCGAGTTGGGCGCGAACCGGCCTATGCTGTTCAGCGTACGGTCATAGGCATACCCTAACCGCAACTGATCGCTCAGCTGTAGTTCAAGCAAGCCAACAATGGCGTCGTTGGTTTCGGAGGTAAACGTGTAAAACTGGTTGCGGCGGTACGACGTACCGATGGCCACCCGCTCGTTGATCCACAGGTTGACGTTGCCATCAACGCCCAGGGGTGACTCTTCAGCATATTTCACCAGCATCGACGGCTTGAGTTTCAGGGCGGGGCTAAGGCCAATCACAAACCCGGCCATGGCGTAGGCCTGACGTACCTGCCGCGACCGAAGCCCCGAGCTTGAGTTGTAGTCATTCAGGTTGTTGCGCAACAGCCGGGGCACCGACAAGCCGATGTACGACTGGTCATTGCTGATAAACACCCCGGTACCGAAGTTAGGCAACATCTTGTTGACATTCGTAGCAAAGGCAGGATCGACAGGACCGACCTGCCCCGGCGACGTAACTACATCGGTCAGGCGATTGCTGTAGGCCGACACTCCACCGGTTAACCCCAGCGAAAGTGTTGACCGTTCGCCCACCCGGAAACGGAAGGCGTAGGACGCGTAGGCGCCCGTTTCTGTTTGTGTACCAACGCGGTCATTGTAAAGCTGGAGGCCTACTCCAACCCGTTCCTGGTTCAGCGGCATATCGGCGGTGAAGGTTGCCGTTTGGGGGGCACCCTCCAGGCCAATCCACTGCGACCGGTAGAGGGCCGTCATGCTGAGTACATCACGACTACCCGCATAGGCCGGGTTCAGCGCCATCATGTTGAACATATACTGCGAGAACATCTTGTCCTGCTGCGCCTGAACGTGGCTGCTGCCAACCCCAAGGGTTAGCAGCAGAACAGCCGCCCAATAGTTAAAAGCGTGTTTGTAACCCATTCAGTTTACCGGTTAATCGTCATGTATCGCACAAATTCGCGGCCATCGCTCAGCTTCACGACGTAAAAATAAGTACCATCGGGCAAACCTGTCCCGGTATCCCCTACCTGTACACCCGTATTTGCTTTTCCATCCCAGTCATTCTTGTAATCGGTACTGCTGTAGACGAGGTTGCCCCAGCGGTTGAAGACCTCAAGGTGGACTGTGGTACCCTGCGTACCGCCAATCACGAAGGTATCATTAATCCCGTCACCATTGGGCGAAAATCCTTCCGGAATAAACACGGTTTGTGCATTCATGGGCAGATTCAGCGGCGTGGCTTCGCTCTCGATCAGATCGGTCGGGTTGTTGTTGCCGTTCAGATCGGGGTTCATGCCATTCGTCGACACGTCGCGGACGGTTTCCAGACCCGCCTTCGCTACGGCATACACCGTATTGAAGAACGTACCTGTTTGCCCGGTAGTGAGCACATTGATACGTACAAGCAGTGTATCCGTAACGCCTACTGCCAGCACACTTGTCGAATCGCCCAGTACCAGCGCGGGGTCTGTGAATCCGTTAAAGCCTGGATTTACTTTCAACCTGCTCCCTGCCGATACAACTGGTGTACCCAGAACACTGAAGCTGGCACCCAGCTGCTGATTAAACACGTTCGAGAGGCTATCTGACAGCGTTACATGGCTGAGATCGACGGTACTGTAGTTTTTCACGATCACCCGGTAGGTGACGTTGTAACTACCGTTGGCCTGCCGGGCCGTATCGCTCACCATCATGGCCACGCCAATCGCCGGGGTACCTGGCAGGCTGTTCAGCACCACCCGCGTTCCGTTGTTGTTGTTGCGCGGATCGAGGTCATTGTCCGGGTCCACATTCGAGCCCGTGTTCGACGTATCGGCAACCACTACGCCACCAGCCATTGCCGACCCAAGGGCGATATTGGTGTAGCTCAGTGAGGTAGCCTTCGACACATCGATCCGAGCCGTCAGTTGAATGTAGCGAATCGCTTTGGCAGGCAGCGTACTGGCCGTGGTGTCGAGCATGCTGGTCAGGAGGCCTATACCGGCGTAGCCCGCGTTTACTTTCAGCCCGGCATCGGCCGTCAGCGTTACACTGGTTACCTGGGCTCCGTTTCCGAACGTTTTCGACAGATCATCGATTACCTGCACCTGTTTCAGATCGGTCGTGCCCAGATTGCATACCTTGATCAGGTAAGGCACATCCCAGACAGTAGCCGATATCCGAACCGGCGTTCCTACTTCTTTGGCTAGCCCAAGCAGGGCAGATGGCAGGTCGAACCGAACGGCTGTTTTCGTATCCTCACTCGGAATGATCGTTGCCCCCGCGTTCGACTTATCGGTCACCTTCAGCGTGGTGCCTTCCGGAGTAGCCGTTGCGTATACCTGGGTGTAGAATGGCCCATTGTTTCCGTTGGGCTTCACGTTGACGGTATAGCTCAGGTTCACCTCCTTACCCGGAGCCAGACGGCTCAGGAAGCTGTTCAGGTAATACGGCACTTCTTTCCCGTTGAAATCGCCGCTGACAACCAGCTCGCTACCGGCGCTCAGTGTTATACCGCTCACGATCGAGTAAGTAGCTGGACTAGCGAAGGCATTGGCCGTTGTATCCATCAGGCTTATGTTTGTCAGCGTCGTGCTGCCGTAGTTTTTGACGTACACCTTGTAGGTAACGTTGTAACTATCGTCGGCCTGTTTCACCACTGAGGCAACCGACATGGCTACGCCGATCTGTTTGGCCTGCGGCTTCTGGATCGACTGGGTTGTAAACACGGCGGCCCCACTGTTATTGGTTGGGTCACCATCCTTGTCGGGGTCAGCATCATTGCCTTCGACCGAGATGTCGCTTACCGGCGAAGTCGAGTTCGTCGCTATGGCCATTGCCGAGTTGGCGTAGGTGCGCACGACGGTATCGAGCCTGCTCAGGCGAATTACCGCCTTAAGCTCAAAGGTCGACGTCTGACCGGCGGTCAGGGTGCTAGTGGCGGCCAGCATTTCCGTGTTGGTGCCCGCCCCCGTGAAGGCCGGGTTGACCACGAATTTGCTGTCGGCATCTGTAGTACCCAGTTGCGCACTGAGCACCTTGCCCGCCCCGAACACGGCCTCCAGGTTATCGGCGACGCTCACCGCTGTCAGGTCTTCGTCGCCGAAGTTGGTGACCGTAAACCGGTAGGTTACGGCCAGGGTGCTATCGGTGGTGAACGTTGGGCTGCCAACTACCTCCTTGGCCAGACCAATCTGGCCTGCTTTGGCTGGTGAGTTGTCAGTGACCGTTGCACTCGACGTGTTGTTGCCCGCCACCGGATCAACCACATCGCTGTAGGTAATGCTGGCGGTGTTCACTACGCTGCCTTTCTTCGTTAAGCGAGCCATGAAGACCACCGAGTCGGAGGCACCAACCGCCAGGCTGTCGAACCGCCGGGTGATAGCGCCACTTCCTACCGTGTAGGATACAGGCGCTTTGGCAACCAGGCTCACACCCACCGGCAGCACATCGCGAATGTCTACGTTATACGCTTTACCCGGACCGTTGTTTGTCACCCTGAGGGTATAGGTAAAGGTCTCTCCTACTTTCGGGGTGGTTTTGCTGACTAGCTTGGTAATCACCACGTCGGCCGTTTTGCCGTTATCCTGCTGGCAGTTGATCACTTTCACGACCACCTTAGCGGGCATACTGACACACTGGTTCGCCTTACGCTCAACGATGTAGTAGGTACCATCGCCCACTACGGCCGGGTTCATCACCAGGGGCGAAGCCATTGACTCACCCAATCGGTATTCGTATGTACTACCAGCGGTGGTGAGGCCACCCAGTGCGGCGCTCAGGCTAACCGTTGTGGCCGGGCAGGCATTGCGCAGGTTCGAGACGAGCGGCGCGGCAACCGGCGCGGCGACACTCACATTGATCGGCGCCGATGGTACGGAGCTGCAACCGTTCTGATCGAAGACCTGAACGCTATAGGCGCCGCCCTGCTTCACGATGATGCTCTGCGTGGTGGCTTTGCTGCCCGCCGGGCCCGTCCAGAGGTAGGACGTAAACCCAGCTGGTGCCTGAAGCTTCACGGAATCGCCAAAGCATAGTTGCGTAGCGCCCATCACCGACACAGTAGGCTGCTCTTTCGGTCCGTTGAGCGTCAGAATCATTGCATCGTTTTTGCTGCCACAAGCCGTATTGTTTGTTTTTACGGTGAAGGTCAGCGTTACCTTGCCAAGTTGCATGTCTGCCGCCGAGGGGGTATACAGCGCCTGAGCGCTAAAGGCATTGTCGAATGTACCTGTTCCGCTGGTTGCCCATTGGGTAATCAGGTTCGCGCCGGTTGCCTTGCCGTTCAGCTTGTACGTCTTGGCGGCACAGATGGTCGCATCTACACCGGCATCGGCCGAGAACGGGTTATCGCCGCAGGCCAGCAGGGCACTACAGGGTGCAATGTTTACCTGTATTGGCACGGGCAGGCTGTAGCAACCGGCGGCCGTTTTCTCAACGACATAGTACGTACCCGATACCGTCACGTTTGTGCTGGTCAGCTTTGTGGCTGGCGCAAGCGAGCTGCTTGTGTAGTACTCGATGGTACCACCGGCCGTCTGCGCCGCCCCTACCCCGCTGGACCAGATTCACCGCCAGAATTGGGCAGTTGTTAGTCAGGTCAGTTACGCGTGGCTGCGGCACTTTTGGCAACACCGTAATAACAATGGCATTGGATGGCTTACCCTTGCAGTTGTTCGAGGTGCAGCACTGAGCCGTGTAGGTTGCCGTAAAGGCTGGGTTCACGGTAATACTGCTACCAACCTGGTTATTACTCCAGACTACAAACGACCCGGCAAGGCAACCTTTGGCCGTCAGGGTAACCGGTGCTCCAAAGCAGCTCGTCACGTTAGTGGCCGAATTATTGACCGATATGGTCGGCGTACCCGGCTCACCCACCGTTAGTTGGCAAACTGGTGACCACTGGCTCTGGCACGCCCCTACCGTACACTTCACGGCGTAGGTTGTGCTGGTAGCCGGTGTTACCACGATGCTCGCCGTGGTTTCGCCGGTACTCCACAGATAGCCCCCGCCTTCACAGCCATTAGCCGTCAACGTGGCCGGATCACCCGGACATACGGTTGGCTTGTCGCAGCCAATCGTTGGTACTTTGGGCTGGGCCAGATTTACGTCGATCATCTGCGAAGGTTTGCTGGCGCAACCATCTACCGTGCAGATGGCGCTAACCCAGCTATCATTCACAACCAGGAATGTAAGTACGTTTCCCTGGGCACCTGTGCTCCAGGTTATTCTGCCGTTCTCACAACCAGTGGCCGTCAGGGATACAGGTTCGTTGTAGCAGCGGTTCAGCTGGGCCGCGCCCAGAATAACTGGCTGAGCCGCGTACTTCACTTTTATCCGGGCACCCGTTACGTCCAGGTCAGCGCAGATCTGGTTCGTCTGAATCCGGTTCAGTACATCGACCGCAGTAGTCGTTCCCGGCACGATCACCGACAGATCGAGTGTGGCCGGGTTATAAACCAGGGTATGGATCGTATAAATTGCCGCTTCGGTGGCGGGTACCGTAAACGACGGGGTAACGCTGGTTTGGGCAACAACGAGGCTGGCTCCTTTCGTCAGTACATAGCGGACCAGGAAGCCCGTCGGCACCACCCGACCCCCATTATCGGTTGCCGAGAGCGTTACCGTCGTCAGCGTGGAGGCACACACCTCGCTTATCGTCGGCAGCAGGGTACCGGCTTTCGCCAGGCAGTTCTCCGGTCCTTTCTTCCGAACGGTAATGGTTATCGATGGCTCGCTGGTGCAGGCGCGGAAGCGGCAGGTAGCGGTATAGTAGCTGATAGCGGCCGACGGAGTCACCACAATCGAATTACCGGTCTGGTTCGTGTTCCAGGTTACCGTTCCGGGGCAGTTGGTAGCCGTCAGCGTTACGCTTTCGCCTTCGCTGATGATCGTACTACTGGCCGCTACAGTGGGTGCGGGCACTGGTACCACGGTTATGGTGTACAGTTGCGACGGCGCACTCATGCAGGCCCCATCCGCACATTTTACGGAGTAGCTGGTTGTGCTGGTTGGCGATACAGTAATCACCGACTTGCCATTATCTGCCGCTCCAGTGCTCCACATTGGCGTACCCACACAGTTCTGAATAGTCAGCTGCAACGATTCACCTGGACAGATTGACGTGGCACTGCACACGATAGTTGGTGCGGGTGGAGTGGTCACATTGATGGTGATGACGCGTGACTGTGGGCTTCCACACTTATCGCCTACTTTACACATGGCCGAGAAGGTGTTGTTGCCGGCAGTTGGCATTACCATAATCGACGTGCCGGTCATGCCATTCGACCAGTTAACCACCCCATTGGTGCAGCCACCGGCTGTCAGCGTTACGCTGCCACCGTTACAGATCGACGTAGTAGAAGCGGTCACGGTCGGTGCGGTGCCTTCCGTTTTTACGATCACCTTCACCACGCTCGACGGTACGCTTTCGCAGTTGTCAACCAGGCAGGTGGCGGTGTAATCGGTGTTAACTGTGGGTACTACCACGATCGTACGACCCGTCAGGTTACCCGGCATCCACTTGATGATCCCGTTGGGACACCCTTCCGTTACGGTCAGTGTCACCGACTCGCCGGAGCAGATAGCTGTATTCGGAGTGGCCCGGATCGTTGGTGCCGACGGCTTGCCTATCTGGATGGTAATCGATTTAGAGGGCTCGCTGGTGCATGACCGTACTTTACAGAACGCATAGAAGCTCTGGGTTGACGTTATCGCTACCGAAATCACGTTGCCCGTCATGTTATTACTCCAGCTTACTGTTCCCTGGCAACCGGTAGCCGTCAACGAGACAACCGTACCGGCGCATACCGATGTAGCCGAAGCGACTACCGTTGGCGCAGCCGCTGGCGTTACTTTAATCGTGTACTCGTCTGAACGTGGGCTTAGGCAGGCACCGTCACCGCATTGCACCGTGTAGGTGTTAGTGCCAATCGTCGGTTTTACAATGATGCTTGTCGTGGTTTCTCCGGTACTCCACTTTGGCGTACCTCCGCAGTTCTGAACTGTCAGTTCAACCGTTTCGCCGGGGCACACTTCCGTTACGCTACACACAACCGTTGGCTTTGGCAGGTCGTTACCCACTTTAATTACCTTCTCCGTTGAATTACTGTAGCAGTTGTTGATGCGGCACTGAGCCGTAATCGACGTTTCGCTATTTATAGTCAGCGATATAACGTTCCCGATCCGGTTGTCTGACCAGTAAACCTGGCCATTCTCACAACCAACGGCCGTCAGGCTTACCACACCACCCAGGCAAACCTTATCAGCGCTGGCCAGAATAATTGGCGCGTTCACCTTGGTTACGGTGATGGTAATCGGGCTCGAGGCGGCGCTGACGCATGTACCTATTACACAACTGGCGGTGTAGGTCGTGGTCACGGTCGGGAAGACTTCGATGAGGTTACCCGTCATTCCGTTCGACCAGCGAATTATCCCGGCACAATCGCGGGCGGTAAGGGTAGTCGACTCAGCCGGATCGCGCAGGCATATCGTTGTCACAGCGCACTCAATCGTCGGCGGTGGCGGCGTAGTACAGGGCGGTGCTACCGTACAGGCTATCGGGGCGGTGTAGGCCACCGTGGTCATGCCGCAGGCCGCAGCACTGCTCAGCACCGTGACTGTCTTGGTCAGCCCATCCGAGGTCAGACCAGCCAGCGTATAGGTGACGGGACCATTCCCCGTCAGGGTAACCACGGTACTCACACCGCCCACGCTGATGGTCAGGCTCTGGTTAGCCGTTGTGTTGGTAGCCGAGATCGTACCCGTCACCGTGTAGAGGTTGGTGGCTGGGTTACAGGCACCCGCCAGGGCAGTGGCCGTCAGCGAGCACACCGGCAGATTAGCCGTGGTGATCGTTAGGGCAACCAGGGCTGAGCAGGACTTGCCATCGGTCACCCTAACCGTGAAGCTGGCGACGCCGCTCGTCGTGGGCGTGCCACTGATGATGCCCGTAGACGGGTTGAGCGTCAGGCCAGGGGTCAGCGTTCCGCCCACAATGGCATAGCTCAAAGGAGCGGTTCCGCCGCTGGTGGTCAGCGTCTGGCTGTAGGGAGTACCCACCTGACCGTTGACCAGTTGAGTGGTGGTCAGGGCCAGGGTACAGACCGTACAGGCTACCGGGGCGGTGTAGGCCACCGTGGTCATGCCGCAGGCCGTAGCACTGCTCATCACCGTGACTGTCTTGGTCAGCCCATCCGAGGTCAAGCCAGCCAGCGTATAGGTGACGGGACCATTCCCCGTCAGGGTAACTACGGTACTCACACCCCCCACGCTGATGGTCAGGCTCTGGTTAGCCGTTGTGTTGGTGGCCGAGATCGTACCCGTTACCGTGTAGAGGTTGGTGGCTGGGTTACAGGCACCCGCCAGGGCTGTGGCCGTCAGCGAGCACACCGGCAGATTAGCCGTGGTGATGGTCAGGGCAACCAGGGCTGAGCAGGACTTGCCATCGGTCACCCTAACGGTGAAGCTGGCTACGCCACTAGTCGTGGGCGTGCCACTGATGACGCCCGTAGACGGGTTCAGCGTCAGGCCAGGGGTCAGCGTTCCACCCACAATGGCGTAGCTCAGAGGAGCGGTCCCGCCGCTGGTGGTCAGCGTCTGGCTGTAAGGCGTACCCACCTGCCCGTTGGCCAGTTGGGTGGTGGTCAGGGCCAGGGTACAGACCGTACAGGCGACCGGGGCGGTGTAAGCCACCGTGGTCATGCCGCAGGCCGTAGCACTGCTCATTACCGTGACTGTCTTGGTCAGCCCGTCCGAGGTTAACCAGCTCAGCGTATAGGTGACCGGTCCGTTCCCCGTTAGAGTAGCGACGGTACTCACACCCCCCACGCTGATGGTCAGGCTCTGGTTAGCCGTCGTGTTGGTGGCCGAGATCGTACCCGTTACCGTGTAGAGGTTGGTGGCCGGGTTACAGGCACCCGCCAGGGCCGTGGCCGTCAGCGAGCACACCGGCAGATTAGCCGTGGTGATGCGTTAGGGCAACCAGGGCTGAGCAGGACTTCCCATCAGTCACCTTCACCGTGAAGCTGGCCACGCCACTCGTCGTGGGCGTGCCACTGATGATACCCGTAGACGGGTTCAGCGTCAGGCCAGGAGTCAGCGTTCCGCCCACAATGGCATAGCTCAGAGGGGCGGTCCCGCCGCTGGTGGTCAGCGTCTGGCTGTAGGGCGTACCCACCTGCCCGTTGACCAGTTGCGTGGTGGTCAGGGCCAGGGTACAGACCGTGCAGGCCACCGGGGCGGTGTAAGCCACCGTGGTCATGCCGCAGGCCGTAGCACTGCTCATTACCGTGACGGTCTTGGTCAGCCCGTCCGAGGTCAAGCCAGCTTAGCGTATAGGTGACGGGACCGTTCCCCGTCAGGGTAACTACCGTACTCAGCCCCCCACACTGATGGTCAGGCTCTGGTTAGCCGGCGTGTTGGTGGCCGAGATCGTACCCGTTACCGTGTAGAGGTTGGTGGCTGGGTTACAGGCACCCGCCAGGGCCGTGGCCGTCAGCGAGCACACCGGCAGATTAGCCGTGGTGATGCGTCAGGGCAACCAGGGCTGAGCAGGACTTGCCATCGGTCACTCTAACGGTGAAGCTGGCTACGCCACTCGTCGTGGGCGTGCCACTGATGATGCCCGTAGACGGGTTGAGCGTCAGGCCAGGAGTCAGCGTTCCGCCCACAATGGCATAGCTCAGGGGAGCGGTCCCGCCGCTGGTGGTCAGCGTCTGGCTGTAGGGCGTACCCACCTGTCCGTTGACCAGTTGAGTTGTGGTCAGGGCCAGGGTACAGACCGTGCAGGCGACCGGGAGCCGTATAGGCAGCGACCGCTGAGCTACAACCTGGCAGGTTGATCTGGGCCGAATAAGCCTGCCCGTTCGAGACCAGGCCTGCAAAGACAAAGCTTAGCGAGTTGGTCCCAGTTGCAGTAGTAGACTGGGTCTGGGTTACTCCCTGAGTAGTGACCGACACCAGGCCAGCCACCGGGTTAGTCACTCCCACCACTACGGTAGTCGAGTAGAGGTTGGTAGCAGGGTTACACACTCCAGCCGTGGCTACGGCGCTAAGCGAACAAGGACCCTGAACGACCTGAATGTTACAGCAGTTGCTGACGTCGCAGCCATTGAATTTGCCCGTAAACGCGAATATACCGGGCGCCTTAATGACAAGGTTACCGGATGCGTCAACACTGGCGGCGGTAGTCGTGGCACTAATTGGATTGCCATTCACCAGCCAGGTAACCGCACTAAAGCCAGCTGGCTTGCTGACGGTGTATTCGTCACCCGGCGACCAGGTCAATGGCACCGAGAAACAGGCGGTAGCGTAATCATCTTCTAGAAAGTGACCCATTACCCGGCGTGGAATTAACATCTATGCCGTTCATGGCGGCAATTTCAGCCGAATTGAAGGAGACACCCTCCCCGGTTACCGTTGCTCTGATAAGCAGCGTGACCGTCTGGCCAGGATTTACTGAGCCAATAGTCCAACTCCCGGTAGAGGTGGCGTTGGTAAAGGTAAACGTCCCGACCGAGGCAGTCGACGACAGGAACGTAGATAACCCCGCCGTCATCGATTCGCTCACAACGACACCCGTAGCGGCACCTGACCCTGCGTTGGTAACGGCTATGGTATAGGTAACCACCTCGCCAATAGCAGGTGCTGCGTTACTGATCGTCTTCTTCAGTTTGAGGTCGATTTCAGTATACTGGGCCTGGGCGTTTACCGCCAAGCCCAGCACAACACAGGCGACTGTAAAGGTCCGCTGCAACAGAGACGACGCTCGCAAAGTTGAACCAGTGCGCGCTCCTCCGAACGCGGTCAAATAACGCCAGAATGAGCTTATTAGGGTTAAAAACTGGTTTAGTAGATGTGGGTCATTCATTGCAGGGGGGAAAATTTGTAAGCTGAGTAAATTGCCGAGGAGTGGGTGTCCGGATCGTTGGTCGGGAGGCTCCACCCGGTAGGGGGGGCTTTCGGATCGGTGTACAGGTAAGGGTTGACCTGAAAGCCAGACCCGCAAGTGCGGCGTATCAGATTGATGGAATCGTGACACCAGGCGCTCTGATAGAGTCATCACATACCCTGCCAGCAGAGCCAACCGCCTGAAGAGATAGAGTAACTGATCCATGAAGGCAAGCCTGATACGTTTGTACCAACGGTTGCCCAGGCTTGAAAGGAGCTCAGCAGGGCTATCTTTCAGCATAGAAGTCACATGCATCAGCGGTATAAATTAGAGTTCCAGCGGCCAATACGGGTACACTCAATTCCCACCTGATGCCCATGCGAAAGTTCACGGACACAGTATTGAACAGAGCGCGGGTTATGGTACGCTCTTGGTTCATCTAAAACTATGCCAAAGCTGGCCGCACTATTGGCAAACAGCCCTTTAGCCAACGTTAGGGGCAAGTGATACTGAATTCAGGACGGCGAGCCCCTATTCTGATTTGTGATGGGCATAGGTGGCCGGTCGTAAGCCCGGCTCTACAACTGGCCGGGCTGGTAGCGAAAACTATGCCAAACAGTAGATAGCCTAGCCAATGGTCCGGATGAGCGCAGCTGTAGGCGCATAAAAAAACCCCGCATCAGCAGGGTTCTTCAAACTAGAATAGAATGACCGAAAAAGTTTAAAAATCGTAGCCCAGGGTTACGTAGGCAATGGGCTTATTGGTGAGTCTTGTTTTCAACTCCCCAGGCGTAATCAAACTTCACATAATAGCCCAGCAGCATAGTCCGGGCACCTACCCCATACCCAATCAGGAAGGGGTTTTTGAAGTTGGTCAGCGTAACGCGGAACGGGGTAGGTGGCCCACCAAAACGCTCGGTGTTCAGGCTGTTCTCCCGGCTGAAGGGGCCACTTGTCCCATTCCAGGCGGTGCCAACATCGGTGAAGCCTACGAATTGCAGATTCCGCAGGAAGTTCGATGTGATGTTTCCCCGGTACAGGTACCGGATCAGCGGGAAGCGCAATTCAGCGTTGAAAAGCAGGTGGCTGTTGCCCACCAGCTTACCCTGCCGAAAGCCCCGAAGGGGTGCGGCGAAATCAAGGAAGAACACGTCGCGAATGTTGCTTCGTGCTTCTGAAACAATCAGCGGATTAGTGCCCGTTGGCTCTTTCTGGTTGTTTATCCAGTTCTCCATGCCGCCTACTGCGCTCTGCTTGGGCGCCGCCCCCCCCGACTGTCCATACGATAGCCGCAGCGCAAGAACCAGGTCGCGGTGGATATGCTGGTAATGCCGGATGTCGGCCGTGAGCCTGTTGAACGACTCATTTCCCCCTTGCATTCCGGTGTAATTATCGTACCGTAGCTTAAACCGGGTCCCCTCGATCATGTTCATGCCGTTGACCTTCGTGTTGTCGAACACCACTTCGGCCCGCGCACCGGCATAATCAGATACCGCGTCGGGCTGGCCCTGCCCCTGAAACGACAGGTCGATCTGCCGGGTGAGGGCATAAAACGGCGATACCGAGACCCGTGTGTTTACCGAAATGGGGTACGAGGCCGTCAGGGCAACTTTATTGAACCGGAACCGCTGACTGAACTCGCCCGCATCGAGAAATAGGGTCTGGCGATCGACGCGCACCCCATAGTCGACCCGGTATTTCAGGTTCTGGTACTCGGCCCACAAATCACTGTTCTTGAGGTTCGTGGTAATAAACAGACCGGCCTTCACGATATGGTTCTCCAGCAGGTCGTTCAGCGCTATATTCTGCACGTAGCCAAACCCCCTGATCGGGTCGATGCGCCAGGCCGAGCTGGCATCGTTCATAACAAACAGACCCCGGTACGGATAAGGGCCCCGCACGGTTACGCTTTCGCGACGGCGGTTGCGGGGCAACGGGGCGTTCAGGCCCGGAACGGTGGCCTGTGCCGCGTTGGCCGTAGCCCGGCGCTGTCGGTATTCGGCGGCCTTCAGCACGTCGGGATCGAATTCGTATTGATCGGTATCCACTTCGCCGGGAAGCAGCGCCATGCGTGGGGTAGCAGGCGGCGCTACCGTCGCCGAAACGACCGGCGCTGTTTTAGCGAGCGTATCCCGACCAGCCCCCGTACTATCGCGGACGAGCGTTGGTTTCTGAGTTGGTTTAGGCCGCCCCTGCAACCCGAGGGTTATGGCCCGCTGCGTGGTGGGCAACGCCGTTTCAGCGTCGGACAGCTTCGACCGGAAGCCGATGTACAGGGTGCCGTTCTGTATGCTGCTGTACGCAAAGCCCCCGTTGGCAGGCAGGTAATCGTAGTGCAGAATACCGGTAGGCAACGACGTTACCGCCGTTTCCGTCTGCTCTTCGAGCAGCCGTTTATACAGATTACGGATGCCCGTTTGTTCACTTACGTAATACAGTACGTTCTCACTGGCCCCCACGGGAGCCAACGCCCGGTGGGTCGAATCGGTCAGGCGACGAACGGAGGTGACGCGGGGGTTGCCCTCGATGGAGTAAATACTGAATTGATCGCGAACAGACCGGTAGGTACCCTTGTCTACGTTCAGCGTGTCGAGCATCCGGTTCGAGGCAAACACGATCTGCCGACCCGACCGCCCAACAAACCGGGGTTGCAGATCATCGTATAGATCATTGGTCAGTTGCTGGTAATTGTTCCGGTTCAGGCTATACAGGAAAAGGTCGTTTTGGCCCTTACGCACAGCACTCAACACCAGGCTTGCCCCATCTGCCGAAGCGTCCATGCTGGTTACCTGCGCCAGCCCACTAATCGCCTGACTCAGCACCCGCTTGGGCCGCTTTCGCGACGAAGTCTCCAGGTTGCTATATATATATAGGTAGGGTCGCCCTTTTTCTTCAAGCAACACCACCAGCTGATTGTCGCGTTGCCAGGCCACCAACGGCATATTCGGTTTGTAGACCAGCCCATCGAGCCGGTAGCCCCCCGACATTAAACTGTACTTTTTGCGGGTGGCCGTATTCACCACCTCAACATTGTATTTGCCATCCCGAACGGTGGTGTAGGCAAGCATAGACTTGTCGGGACTCAGCTTCAGGCTATTCAGCTGAACCGGCGTTTTAGACGAAGACAGGTTGATGCGGAAATCATCCTGATTCGCTTTAAACGCACCGGCAAAGGGCGCGGCCTGCCCGGCATAGTACTCGCGCCAGTCGCGCAGGAACCGGTTATACGGAATGCCCAGTGTACTTTGAATGCTGCTCTGCTCATTGCGAATGATGCGAGTCAGGTTCAGGATATTTGAAATATTGTCGCGGCCATATTTCTGACCAATGTAATTCCAGATCGATTGCCCCACCCGCTCGGCATCGATGCCCGACAGGGTCGACGGCTTGCGAACGGGGTCGTTGATCGAGGCGTCGCGCATGTAATCGTCCAGGTCTGAACTCCATCCCTCGGCCACGTAGGCAGCCATTCCCGGCATAAACCAGTCGGGCAGGGTCAGCAGCAGCGAACTTTGCAGGGCGTCTTTCAGGCTGCCGCCATAGAGCATGTCATACACAAAGAGCATGGTGACATTGCGCAGCAGTTCTTTCCGGAAGCTTACCTGATCGCCGGAAAAGGCCAGTTCTACCCGCGATTTCGACAGATCCAGTTCACGGCGGGTCAGTTCGCCGAGCGTAGTGACACCGATGTTGCTCTGAGCCAGTTCCTGCGGCGAGTTGTAGAGGAAAATCTTGATCCGGTTGTAGGGCGTGTAGCCCAGCAGTTCGGTTATACGGTCGAAATCCGACTCGGCGTACTGCGCGGCGAGGTTGGCCAGTTGCTCCCCATCTTCATAGAAATAGATCTCGAAGTTCGAGGTCCGCACCGTTTTCCACTCGAACGTACGGTATTGAATCCGGTTCTTGCCAAACTGTTCGAGCGAGGGGTAATTCTGAGCCAACGCCGACGTAGCCAGCCCCAGGCACAGTACTGAAAGGATATACAACTGACGCATAAGCATCTGTTAAAGTGATTTAGTCTGATCGGTAGTTGGTCTGGGTTCATGGTCAGCCAATTAGAAGCGCTGCCCAGTGCAGACGAACTGCCTTTTATAACGAATGAAAACGCCTAATATTAACGGCCGGGTTGATTTCTTTGCCCAACACCAACTGATCGGCAAAATCGTGGGCCAGATACGGAGCCAGCGACACGCCTTTTGTACCCATTCCGCCGAATATACCAACCGCCGGGTATATCTGGTGCCACCCGACAAACGGACGCCGATCAACGGTGGAAGGCCGAATACCCGCCTGCTGATTCACCACGGTAAACGGAATTCTGAGCAACGCACGGGCCTTCGTTTCTAAGAACGTCCGGCCTGTGTCGGTTGTTTTCCAGTCCAGTTCATGCCACGAATACGTAGCCCCGATTCGGATGCGCGTCGACGACAGGGGCATCACAAAAATACCCTGATTCACAATGTTTTTCAGTGGATACTCAGCCACCTCAGCGGTCAGAATCTCGCCCTTTACTACATTGTAAGGCAGCGCGCTGAACAGCGAATTCCCCTGCCCGTGCGGACCCTCACAAAAGATCACGTATCGGTATGTTTTCCCCCGGTATGTTACAGATTCAGGCTGTAGCTGTAGGTCATTAACGCACACGTCGCCAGCGATAAACTGCTGTCTGTCAGAAAAATAATCACGAACGGCGGCCACAAAAGCAGGCAAATCGACCCAGCCCGCCTGCGTAACCTGAATGCCGCCAAACGGGTTATTGACCACGGCCGAATAAGCCGACTCATCGATGGCAGGCTGGAAATAAGGCTGTAGTTCGGGGTCGGTGGCAATGGTCTGGTACAGCTTCTGCTCGGCGGCATCGCGGTAAGGCCGGTAAATGTCGAGGGGGGTAAAGAACGGCGTGTTCAGCTGCCGGGCAACGGCGGAATAAAACCGGTGCAGGTACGGAAATAACTGATCGGCGGCCCATGTTTTAACCAGCTTCCGGCCCGTCAGCGGATTCACGATCCCGGCGGCTACTGCCGACGACGAGGGCAGGTCGGGCGATGATATGATGTGTACCGACAGGCCCCGCTGCTGCAAGGTCAGGGCCAGCACCGAACCAGCCACCCCCTGCCCCACAACCAGCACGTCGGCACCAGCTACACTCATGAGCGCACCCGACTGAAGTGGCCCTGTCGGTGCAGTTCGGCAATACGGCGGTCGGCCAGTTCAATTACCCATTCTATTTGTTCATCGACCATCATAAACGACGTATCCAGCATGACCGCATCGGGAGCCTGCGAGAGTGGACTTTCTAATCGCGTACTATCTATCCGGTCGCGTTTTTCAAGGTTGCGCACAATATCGTCGAGGTTCACCATCTCACCTTTTTCGAGTAGCTCAACCTGCCTGCGCTTGGCCCGGATAAAGGTGTCGGCGGTCATAAAAACCTTCACCTCGGCATCGGGAAACACCTTCGTGCCAATGTCGCGCCCATCCATAACCACACCCCGTTTTCGGCCCATTCGCTGTTGCTGCGCCACCATTGCCCGACGCACCTCCGCAATGGTGCTCACTTCGCTGACCATATTGGAAATGTACATTTTTCGGATCTCCTCCTCTACATTGACGCCGTTCAGGCAGGTCTCGTTCCGGCCCGTTTTTTCGTTGAAATTAAACGATACGTGCAGTTTCTCAAGAGCATCGGCTACCTCCCTGGGGTTGGTGTAGGTGACGTGATTCTGGTGAAAGTACAAACTTACCGCCCGGTACATAGCCCCCGTATCAATGTAGGCGTAACCCATTCGGGCGGCAACGGCTTTGGCCGTGGTGCTCTTCCCGCAGCTTGAATATCCGTCTACGGCAATAATGATTTTCGACATGCAACAAGGACTAATACGCCCGCAAAGAAACCACAAGCGGGGCGTTTATGAAAGTTGGTTTTTGCGGGCACGGTACTCCTCCCGTAAAATGACGTAGATGTGCTCGTCGAGGAACTGATTGTTCTTCACGGCCGCTTTGCGGTGAATTGCCTCATGCCGGAAGTGCGCCCGCTCCAGCACCCGCATCGACCCGACGTTCCCCTCCAGTACGCAGGCGTACAGCCGGTTAACCTGCGTGTTTCTGAATATGTAGTCGACCATAACGGGCATTACCTCCGAGGTTATGCCCCGCCCCCAGTACTGTTCCGACAGCCAGTAGCCCACCTCCGCGTTAAAGCGGTAGATATCGTCGCGGACAGTGTACCCTATATTTCCAATTGCCTGGCCATTTACCTCAATAGCCAGATTAGTAGGCAGTTGGTTGGCACGGTTAGTACGAACCCACGACGCTGCGTCGCGCATGGTGTAGGGGTAGGGAAAAAAATCACGGACCCAGTTCCAGATGTGTCGGTTACTGGCATGGCGTGACAGTGCTTCCTCATCGCCCTCGCGCCAGGGGCGAAGCAGACAGGTTTTTAATTGAAAGTTCGTCAAAAGACAGTGATTTTCGCCTAAACTACTGGTTTATCAGGCGAAATAACAAGGTACAGGCTTCTTTGTTAATAGAACCTTATCGTACCAACTCCGAATAGGTATTTAATCGGTTTCGTCCAGGCTAAACA
The DNA here is from genome assembly GCA_963750355.1 of uncultured Cytophagales bacterium. Taxonomy (GTDB): domain Bacteria; phylum Bacteroidota; class Bacteroidia; order Cytophagales; family Spirosomataceae; genus Fibrella. Next base: position 202,977 of record CAVVQL010000025.1, read on the forward strand.
GCGCCTCAACCGGCCTGGCAAACACGGCTGCCAATTTCAAAGCCAGCACCGTAGAGGGTACGTACCGCCCTGTTTCAATGGAGTTGATCGTCTGCCGACTGACACCAATCCGCTCGGCAAGATCGCCCTGCGACAGGCTTGCCTCAGCCCGGGCTACTTTCAGTTTGTTTTTCATACCGAAAGCGCCGAATTAGTTTGCCAAATCAACCACCGATACCGGGCAATGAAGACGACCAGCAACGTGAACATGTTGTATATCATCACGTTGAAAAACGCCGTGTCGTATACCAGTAATATAGCAACTATTAGCACCAGATAGTTAGCGTAAACGCTCCATTGGAGTGCTTCTAGCCGGAGATGACTACTCATTTCATCCTCCGTTTTCTCCCTGGAGAAAGCGATCAGCAATAAACCGATTATAGTGCCAATTCCAGCCACTTCGTCAGTCAGGTTATTACTACCCATGACCCCATCAAGTAACTTAACTGACTTACCAAATTCAAGCCAGTCAATTTGGAACTCGGCATACATGGTAGCCAGACCAAGCAGTGCAGAAGGCACAAAAATCAACCAGCCAATCAGCCGGTATCGATGCGGAAACAACAGTCTGGTTGTCATGAGTATGTAAAGTTTATTTGACAGCACAAGTATCAACTATACTTTCCATAATGTCAAGCAAAGTTTACATTTTATTTTTATGAAGAGGCTAAACCTATAAGCCGGTACGCCGGCCGGTCTGACAACCGGTCGGCGTACCGGCTTATAGGTTTGTTTAAGAGCCTTACTGGGTTAAGTCAGGCTATAAATCTGCTGCATCAGCACCCACTTCTCACCGGGTTTAGCACCGGGCAGGGCTTGCTGGTAGTGCCACATCAGGCGTTCCCATGCCTGCACGGCGGGGTTGTCGGCATCCATCTGGGCTTTGCGTTCAACAGAAAAGGTGTCGTCCGTTTTCATCGTCATGAAAAGCCGGTTACCAAACCGATAAATAATCATGCTGCTAATGCCCGCCTCCCGAATACTGGCCTCTATCTCAGGCTGCATGGTGGCATGGTAGCGTTCGTACTCGGCAATCAGGGCCGGGTCGTCTTTTAAATCAAGGGCAAGGGCGTATATCATGTCGTTCACTCATTAACTCCGGGCGGCGTTCCACTTTCACTCTCTACCACATGTCCCCGCCAGCCGAACCAGGCAACGACAATGAAGCAGAGCATGGGTACGATGTAGGCCGTCTGAATAGTGGTCTGGTCGGAGATCCAGCCCATCAGCAGCGGAAAGAAAGCCCCCCCGGCAATGGCCATTACCAGCAGAGAGGAGCCAAGTTCGCGGTCTTCGTCTAACCGGTTGATACCCAGCGCAAAGATGGTGGGGAACATGATCGACTCGAAGAAGGGTACCGCAAAAATGGCCCATACCGCCCACTGCGACTGAGCTGTAACAGCCACTGCCAGCAGGGCCATACAGATAAGCGAATAGATCATGAGGAGTCGGTTGGCGGCTACGTACCGGGTCAGGAACGTACCCACAAACCGGCCAATTAGAAAACCAAGCATGGCGTAACCCAGCCACTCGGCCGCCTGCCGTTCAGGTACGTTGCTGGTGAATTTAGCGAAGCGAATAAAGAAACTTGTTACGCACACCTGGGCACCAACGTAAAAAACCTGCGCCCAGATGCCACCCACCAACTGGCGGTGTTGCAGAGCCGTGCGCAACGACGATACCCGTTCGCTCACCTGACTCCGCACATCGGGCAGGCGGGTAAACGCAAACAACACCATGACCAGCAACACGATCCCGGCAATGATTACGTAGGGCGTCTTTACCGAATTGGCTTCAAATTGGAGATACGCGTCCAGTTGCGCAGCCGACATGGCCGCCAGTTCGCTTTCGCTATGCTCGATGCCGCTCAGAATCAGCTTACCACCAATCAACGGGGCCAGAAAGGCACCCAGCCCATTGAACGACTGACTGAGGTTGAGCCGCGTAGTAGCCGAATCGGGCGAACCGAGCAGCGTTACGTAGGGGTTAGCCGCTGTTTCCAGAAAGGCGCAACCCGAGGCAATAATAAACAAAGCACCCAGAAACAGGCCGTACATCCGGGTGTTGGCAGCGGGCACAAAGAGCAGCGCGCCCAGGGCATACAGGGCCAGGCCCATCAGGATTCCCCGCTTATAGCCATACTTTTTCATGACTAGTCCGGCGGGAATGGCCATCAGGAAATAGCCCAGATACACCGCCGAGTCGATCAGGGCAGATTGTAAGTCAGTGAGCTGGCAGGCTTTTTTCAGATGGGGAATCAGAATCGGCTCCAGGTTATGAACAAAGGCCCATAAGAAAAACAGACTCGTTACCAGCGCAAAAGCCAGGGTGTAGGATTCGACCGGGGTACCCGCAGGCCTGGAGGTCGGGGTAACAGGAATAGCAGCCATAGCTAATGTCAGGGGTTCAGGAGATGTATGTTTTTAAGAAATAGCCCGGTCGAGGTGGGTGTAGCCCCCGTCGACGTAGACCAGTTGGCCGGTAGTATGGCTCGACTGCGATGACAACAAAAACGCGACCGTGTTGCCAAGCTCAGTAGTGGTCGTCATGCGGTGCTCAAGCGGAATTTTACTAGTGATCTTTTGCAGCGTCGTCTCCGGATCAGGCAGCGTTTTGATCCATCTTTCATACAGCGGCGTCCAGGATTCGGCCACAATGACGGCATTCACCCGGATGCCGTAGGGCAGCAACTCTACCGCCCATTCGCGGGTGAGGGCGTTTCTGCCGCCATTCGACGCCGCGTAAGCCGATGTGCCCCCCTGACCGGTTGTGGCTACTTTAGAGCCGATATTCACGATACTGCCTTTTGACGCTTTAAGGGCTGGCAGGGCATGGTGCGCCATGAGGTAATAGTGAACCAGGTTCTTGTGCAATGAGGACATAAACCCCTCGTAGCTTCCTTTTTCGAGGCCTATCCCATCATTTTCGCCCGCATTGTTAACCAGCCCATCAATGCGTCCAAACTGGCGCATCACCTGCTCTACTGCCAGTTGGCAGGCCTCGGGCTGGGTTAGCTCAGCAACAACGCCAAACGCCTTGCCTCCGGCTTGCTCAATACTGGCAACGGTATTGCGTTATGGTTGGCGCTGCGCCCAACAATAACCACCTCGCGCCTTCAGCCGGCCAGTACCTGACTGATTCCCTCGCCAATACCTCTGGCACCGCCCGTGACGATGATGACTTTATCCTGTAAGCTGTCCATCCTGAAGCTGTTACACTAAGTCATAAAATTCGACTGCGTTTTGGCCAAATACCTTACTGCGCACTTCATCGCCCCAGGGAATCAGGTAGTCTTCGATCACCGTTTTTACCTGCGTATAGTCAGCCGCAACCAGGCAAACGGGCCAGTCAGAGCCAAATAGCAGCCGGTCGGGGCCGAACGTCTCGAAAACCACATCGAGATACGGAAACAGATCGGCTTTCTTCCAGTTTCGCCAGTCGGCCTCGGTGACCATGCCCGACACTTTGCAGGAAACATTGGGCTGTTTGGCAATCTCGGCCATGAAGTTCGACCAGCGGTTTATCTCCTGCTTCCGAATGACCGGCTTGGCCATGTGATCGATCACAAATTTCACCTCTGGAACGGCCCGCACCAGCTGCAACGCCGCTTTCAGCTGCGATGGGTAGATCAGGATGTCGTAGGTGAAACCGAACGCCGCCAGTTGCCGAATGCCGTTGATTACGTCTGGCCGCATCAGAAAATCATCGGGCTCGGCCTGAGCTACGTGCCGGAAACCGCGTATTTCTTCAAACTGCGAATACGCTTCCAACCGATCATACAGGGTATCGGACCGTAGATCGACCCACCCCACTACGCCCCGAACGAAATCGTAGGCCTGCGCCATGCCGACCAGAAACATGGTTTCTTCATCCGTTTGCGACGCCTGTACCGCCACGCAGCCATCTACGCCATTGGCGAGCAGCACCGGTTCCAGATCAGCGGGCAGAAAATCGCGCCGGATCACCGCCATATCGTCGGTGATCCAGCTATCGCGTTCAGGATCGTAGACCCAGAAATGCTGGTGCGCGTCTATCGTCATGCTCAGTGGTAGCTGACTGCCGTTTGCCGTTGGTCGCCTAAGCCTTCAATGCCCAGTTCAACCACATCGCCGGGGTTCAGGTAGCGGGGTGGTTTCAGGCCGAGGCCCACGCCCGACGGTGTACCGGTCGAGATCACATCGCCGGGTAGCAGCGTCATGAACTGACTGATGTAGCTGACCAGCGTGGGTACGTCGAAAATCATGTCGTCGGTGTTGGAATCCTGTAGCTTCTCTCCGTTCACCGACAGCCACAGGCCCAGCGCGTTTGGGTTAGGTATGTCGTCGGAGGTGACTAGATACGGGCCTAGCGGCGCAAACGTATCGCAGCCCTTGCCCTTATCCCACTGCCCACCGCGCTCGAGCTGGAAAGCCCGTTCGCTGTAATCGTTCATGACCGCGTAGCCCGCCACGTGGTCCATTGCTTCCTCAAGGTCAACGTAACTGGCCCGCTTACCGATGATTACCGCCAGTTCAACTTCCCAGTCCGTTTTCTCCGATCGTTTCGGAATCACCACATTGTCGTTGGGGCCACAGAGCGAGGTAGTCGATTTGAAAAACAGGATCGGCTCAGCCGGTGGCGTTGCTCCTGTTTCGGCGGCGTGTTTGGCGTAGTTCAGGCCCACACACACAATCTTCGACGGGCGTTTGATACAAGGGCCAAACCGCGAGTCGGCTGGCACTTCGGGGCATTGGGCGGCATGGGCGGTGAGCCAGTGAGCCAGCCGATTTACGCCATCGGTAGCAAAAAATGTTTCGTCATAATCACCGCCGAAGTGCGTAACGTCGAGGTGGCTGCCATCGGGCATCAGCACACCGGGGTGCTCGTGGCCGTCAGGGCCGAAGCGAAATAGTTTCATAAAAGTGCTTGTGTGTAGCGGCAAAGCAGATTGCGGTTCAGACTGCAATCGTACCAGGTGTCCTTATAAGCGTACAGAGTCCCAAGTTTAACCAGTTAGCGACAAAAAGGCCGGATCGTTTGCTAGATTTGTATACAGCGACACCTCCCCTATGACCACGCTCGATCAACTCTGGCAGGCCCCCAACCTGCGCACCATACTCGATGAAGCCGAACAGAAATGGCAGGATGAGCAACGCCGTCGCCACGAGTTTTGGGTAGAGGTGGACGAGAACGTGAAAGCGGAATTCATTCTTGGGGAAATCATCTACCACTCGCCCGTCTACGGACGGCATTGGATAGCATCGTCTAATATCACAACTGAGCTGCTACCCTACGTATATGACAATAAGCTTGGGGAAGTTGGCTATGAAAAAGTGATGGTGCGCTTAACCCGGAATGACTACGAGCCGGACATTTGCTTCTGGAGCACCGAAAAAGCGGCGGCATTCCAACCCAAACAATCCGCTTTTCCGCCACCCGATTTCGTGATCGAAATCCTATCTGACAGCACCCGTGACAGAGACCGGAACGCCGGCCCGGTAGGCATCAAAATGACCGATTATGCCCTGCATGGCGTTCAGGAATACTGGATTGTCGACACCGAACAGGAGGCTGTTGAACAGTATATAGTGGAGGGTAATACCTATCAACTAGCCCAAAAACTAAAAGATGGTCAATTGAGTGCTGAAGCAGTTCCGGGATTTAGTATCAGTGTGAAGGCTATCTTCGCGGACTGATCCCCGATTTACTTTTCGTACCCATTCATATACCACCTGCCCAATTCGGCTCGTTGTTAGGGCAATGTCGTTTTATCCAGCTTCGTCACGTCTTCCTTCGGCTCCCGGTTTGCTTACCGTTTGCCTGCTTGTTGCCCTATCGGCCTGTCAGCGTCCTGTTGCGCAGTTTCAGCGCAGTAACCGTGAGGTCTTTTACTCGCCTGCCCCCAGGCCACTCAGCCCGGAACCATCGGAGGATCTAGCCGCAAATTCACCCGTCGGATCAGGTGAAGAAGCTTCCGATGAGCCGGTACCCGCCGAACCCGCGTTGGTTTATGCCGAAGCCAACCGGCCAGTCGAATCTTCGGGTGAACCAGCCAATGGGCCCTTACGCCATACGTACCCGGTGGCCGAACGCATTCGGCAGCACCAGTCCAGCGCGCGTCGCCTGTTAACGCCCGTAACGGCAACCAGCAGTGACACGCCCAGCCCGATCAGCGAACACCAGCCCGGACCAAAGCCCAAAAAGACATTACGGGAAATTCTGGGACTACCGCCGCGCAAGAAACTGAACTGGTGGCAGCGCATTTCCTGGCAGTTGAAGGCAGCGGTTGTGTTAATTCTGGTGGCGGTTGTATTTGCCATTCTGAACATTACCATCCTGGCCATCATCTTTGGCATTATCAGTGCCTTTCTCCTTATGCGGGGCTTGAAAAAATCGTTCAAGGTGCGTCGACCGTGGTTCTAGGAAAGAATGATAGCTTTGGCGTAGCCCCTAAATCCGATACGTCGGACCGCCCTGAAGGGGACTTGGCTTCGCTTATGAACCACAGGTAGGTAGGCGAAGCAAAAGTCCCCTTCAGGGCGGTCCGACGTATCGGATTTAGGGGCTACGCCAAAGCCGACACTCATTTAACTTTCAACTCCATCGGCAGATTCGCCAGAATCTCCCGTTTTAACGCGTTGATGAGGCTGCGTTTTAGAAAGCTACGGTGCATCACCAGGCTTACTTCACGCACGGGAGGTACCCCCACAAACGACCGTAACTGCTTCTTCCGGGCGGCATCGAAATCGAGGGTAGCCAGGTAGGGTAACAGCGTAAATCCGTCCTGTCGGTCAATGAGTTTCACCAGTGTTTCCAGCGAACCCGTTTCGTAGCGCAGGGCCGAGCGGCCCTGATGGCTGCCACCACATAGATTCACGACCTGATCGCGAAAGCAGTGACCTTCGGATAAGAGCCAAAGGCCTTCATTGGTCAGGTCGGAGGGCTTGATCGCTGCCTTGTCGAGCAGCGGGTTTCCTTTGGCGGCATAAACCATAAACGGCTCGCTGAACAGCGGAATATCGGTTATGGTAGTCTCGCGCAGGGGCGTTACTACAATGCCTACGTCCAGCAGGCCGGTCCGTAAGCGCTCAACGATCTGCTCGGTCAGTAGCTCCTGCAACTGTATGGTCACGGAGGGATACCGCGCCATGAATGCGCTGATGAAATAGGGAAGCAGGTACGGCGCCAGCGTTGGAATGATTCCCACCCGAAGTTCGCCCGCTACCTCATCGCGCGACTCTTTGGCCAATTCAGGAATGCGCCGCGACGCCTGCAACACCTCACGGGCCTGCGCCACAATAATCTGCCCCGTTTCGGTGGGCACGACCGGATGTTTCGATCGGTCGAAGAGCAAAACGCCCAGTTCATCCTCCAGCTTTTGAATCTGCATACTCAGCGTAGGCTGCGTCACATGGCAGTGCTCGGCAGCGGTGGCGAAATGCCGATGCGTGTCAATGGCAACAATGTAATCGAGCTGAGTGAGCGTCATAGATCGGCAAAGTCGTACTTATAGAGAGATTCGATGCAAAACTAAATCTGATTGACAGAATAAATAAAAGAAATCGACTTTCTTTGTCTTCTTGTTTAAACCCCATTTCTCATCGATGAATCCCTATCGCGCTCTCCTTCTGCTGTTTTTACTGATGACGTCGCCGCTATTGGCGCAAAAAAAATTAAATAATCCCGCCGCTAAAGGCTTCGACATGGTCGGCTCCGATCCCCGCGCTGTGCAGATTGCCGACGAGGTGATGGCCGCGCAGGGGGGACGTAAAGCCTGGGATCAGACCCACCATATTGCCTGGACGTTTTTTGGTAACCGTCGGCTCCATTGGGACAAGTGGACGGGTGACGTACGGGTCGATAACCTCAAAAATGACCAGACTGTACTGCTCAATATCAATACCGATAAGGGTCGGGTGTTCCGCAATGGAAAAGAAGAAACCGATGCCGACACGGTGGCGAAGTTTGTTAAAGCCGCCAAAGGAGCCTGGATCAATGACTCGTACTGGCTGCTGATGCCCTACAAGCTGAAAGACTCAGGGGTGACGCTGAAAGACCTGGGCACCGCCAATACGGAAGCTGGTCAGCCCGCCGATCTGATTCAACTGACCTTTAAAGGCGTAGGCAACACGCCCGAGAACAAGTATCATGTTTGGGTCGATAAAACCACGCGCTTAGTGTCGCAGTGGGCGTATTACCCAAAATACACCGACGAAAAGCCAGGTTTTGTTCTCCCCTGGACCGACTATCAAACGCTGGGCAAAATAAAGTTATCGGGCAAGCGGGGCCCACGCGAACTGGCTGATATCCGGGTGTATGATTCGTTGTCGAACGCGGTCTACACGTCCTTCGATCGGCCAGGCATGTAAGGGTCGCGTTGGTTATGCCTCATCGTTACCCTGCCTGTTGGGTTGGCCTTCTGAGTACACTTCTTGCTGCCCCAGTCTGCGGGCAAACTGAATCAACCGGGTCAGCGGCAACGCCACTGACGCAGGTTGATTCAGCTCGTTTCCGGAATCATCGCTACAACGAGTTTTTTCGGGGCAATCGGGATTTCTCCTACCTATCGCCCGGCGGCGAGTTGGGGGCACCCAGCAAGTATGTCATCAACGGCGAGCTGATTGCCAGTTATTTCCTGCTGGCAAGCCCAAAAACCCGGCTGTCGGTGGCCGTAACGCAGCGCTTTATGGCCCGGACGCGCACCGACCGCTCGTCGCCCATCCGCACACCGAGCTTCCGGCTGGGAACGCAGGTTTTCTACCGGCTTAGCGCCAATGTGACGAGCTACCAATACCTCGAAGCGCAGTTTTTCCATCATTCCAACGGGCAGGACGGCGCTGTGTTCCGGCCGAACGGCACCTACAATACTGAAACGGGTGATTTTTCGACCAACTACCTACAGGCCACCTACAACTGGGGCACTCACGATCAGCAAGCGCCACGGCACGTATTACAACCTGGGTTACCGCTGGCACGCCCCACCGCTCTTCAACAACTCCGACGGATTACAGGGGAATTATGGTTTCGGCCGCGTAACGGGGCAGGCCCTGTACCGGCTGTTTGCCCGGGCCAACCCTGAAGCGTCGCCATCAGTTACAACCGAGCGGCTACGGCTTACGATACAGGCGTCTTACGCAGTCAACAGACTCGATGACTGGGCACTGGCGGCCGCCCGGCGACGGCTAAACGCGGAGCTAAGTGTTTGGTATATTCCGTCGTTCAGCCGGGATACGGGCCTTTTTACCACCATCGGCTACTACGGCGAAGACCCGTACAACATTTATTTTAACAACCGGTATGCCTTTATCCGGTTTGGCATCGCAGCAGGCTTTACCCGTTACACCGACGAACCCCGAAAGTGAACTGTACGCTCCCGTAAACCGATTGCGGCGAAAATCCGTTACCCACTCATGGAAGCCACTGCTTTACAATCTCCCCATACCACAGCCACCGGTACTATGTCGAAGCCAGTCGGCAAGACCGGGGTTCTGCTAGTCAATCTGGGTACGCCCGACAGCCCCAGCGTACCCGACGTCAGAAAATACCTGCGCGAATTTTTGATGGACGGCCGGGTGATCGACATCCCGTATATTCCGCGCTTTTTACTGGTCAACGGCATCATCGCCCCGTTTCGAGCGCCGAAATCGGCCAAGATTTACCGTGAACTCTGGAATGAAACCGGCTCACCGTTAAAGCATTACGGCAACGTTGTCACGCGATTGGTGCAGGAACAGTTGGGCGAGGAGTATGTTGTTCGGCTGGCGATGCGCTACCAAAGCCCCAGCATCGACGCTGGTCTGGCCGAGTTTCAGACGCTGGGCCTGAACGACATGGTGGTGATTCCGTTCTTTCCGCAATATGCTTCAGCCTCGACGGGGTCGGTCTACGAGAAAGTGATGGACATTCTGAAAACGTGGCAGGTGATTCCGCAGGTCCGTTTCGTGAATCGCTTTCTGGAGCATCCCAAATTCATTCAGGGGTTTGTCGAGCGCGGCCGGAAATACATGAACGAGCGGGAGTACGACCACTACCTGTTCAGCTATCACGGCCTGCCCGAGCGGCAGATTCGCAAGGGTGATGTGGCGAAGACCGTTTGTCGGTTCGGCGAATGCTGCGGTTCATTGCGGTCCGACAATCAGCATTGCTACCGGGCCCAGTGCTTCGAAACCACCCGTCGTTTAGTGCGTGAGTTAGGGATTCCCGAAGGAAAATACACAACCAGTTTTCAGTCGCGCCTGGGCAATGATCCCTGGATCAAGCCCTACACCGACGATGTTATCAAGCAGTTTGCCAGCAAGGGCATCAAGAGCGTGCTGGCGTTCTCGCCCGCGTTTGTTGCCGATTGCCTGGAAACAACCATTGAGGTGGGCGAAGAATACAAAGAACTCTTTGACGAGCATGGCGGTGAGCACTGGCAGCTCGTCGAGAGCCTCAACGACAGTCCGCACTGGATCGAAGCCGTTGTTGATCTGGTGAAAACGTGTTAACGGGAGTTCAACGTTGCTTCGCCTGCCTTTAATGCGGTTGATTTGCGAAGCGACTTTGAACTTGGGACATTGAACTCTTAATTCTTGATTTAGTCAAAAAAGCAGAGGGCTTACCGTTTAAACGGTAAGCCCTCTGCTTTTTTGACTAAATCAAGAATTAAGGCTGTATCTCGGCGTTTACTATCAGCGTCTTATCCCAGCTCCCCTTATTTTCGTTGACGAATGTTTTGTAGGCTGGATTTTGCTCGAACGCTTTCATGTCGGCTTCGTTCTGAAAAGTCAGATAATGCATAACATCGTACTCAGATTCGGCGGCACCCACCAAAAATGTCTTTCCTGCCGTGTACCCAACGACCTGTGGAATTTCGTGACGAAGGGCGGCAAAATCGCGCATATGCTTGTCAACAGCTTGCGGATTTGCCTCTTTGGTGAAAGAAAAACAGAAAATCTGTTGTTTCTGGGCTTTACGGGCAGGTGAATACGCTCCGTAGATTAATAAACCGAGGATGCAAAAGAGGCCCACAATGAGAGCGTATCCTTTAGTTTCGCGTTGCATTGATTTGGAATTTATGTTTTTTGACAAAATTTTATTTGCTTTGAGCCATGCATTTATTTGATACGTCTTACTTGCTCTTCAAATAGTACCATGACTGAACAAATGTACAAGAACAGAATTTGGTTGAGTGCTTTTTCAGGAAAATTTTTTCCTGCGTTCGTCTGCGGTGCTTTTCTCGGGCTTTCAACTGCGTTAACGGTGGCCAAACCGAAGCCAGCCCAACTGGCCCCTTCCTGGGGATTTTACGCCCATCAGCAGATCAACCGGCTAGCTGTATTTACCCTGCCGCCCGAGATGATGCCCCTCTTCAAAAGCCGCATTCAGTTTCTGGCCGACAATGCCGTGAACCCCGATAAGCGCCGGTATGCCGTGCTGGGTGAAGCCCCGCGCCACTTCATCGATCTGGATATGTACGCCGACACTACCCTCGAAACGCTGCCGCGCAGCTGGAGTGCAGCCGAAGCCCGTTACGGCGCTGATACCCTGGCCATGCACGGCATTGTTCCCTGGCATATTCAACTGGCGAAGTACCAGCTGACCGAGGCCTTCAAAGAACGAAACGTGGCCAAGATCCTGCGCCTTTCGGCCGACATCGGCCACTACATTGCCGATGCCAATGTGCCGTTGCACACCACGCGTAACTACAACGGCCAACTGACGGGCCAAACCGGGATTCATGGTTTTTGGGAGTCACGCCTGCCGGAGTTATTTTCGGGAAACTACAACGTATTGGTAGGGCCTGCCGAGTATATTGAACGTCCGCAGCAACGGGCCTGGCGGGCTGTTTTCGACGCCCATGCGGCCCTCGACTCCGTGTTGGCTATCGAGCGGATACTCACCACCGAGGCGGGCGACAGCCGAAAATGGAATTTTGAAGACCGCAACGGCCAAACGGTGAAGGTGTATTCCGAAGCCTTTGCCCGGCAGTATCATGAGCGATTGCGCGGACAGGTGGAACGGCAAATGCGGGCCTCGATAAAGATGGTCGGCGATTTCTGGTACACCTGCTGGGTCGATGCCGGTCAACCTGATTTAAAGAAACTGGCCCGCCAATTACCCGACGAGATCGAAAAAGCAGAAACAGCCGCCGAGCAACGTAGTTGGCTCAGGCGGCTGTTTAAAGTGCGGGAAGAGTGACCAGGATTTACTTGATTCAAAGGATTTTCAAGAGCCTCTACCCAAAAAGGATAATTGCGGAAGCAATTGAGAGTAGAGGCTCCTGAAAATCCTTTGAATCAAGTAAATCCTGGTTCAGAAGCCTTTAAATCAGGTAAATCTCGGTTCAGATTTTCAACGTTTTCATGTAGTCAGCGTCCGTCTTCAGGCTGGCGAGCGATGAACCGGGGTATTCCTCCTGCTCAACCAGATAGTATTTCATTCCGCTCTTGCGGGCCTGCTTCAGAATGGCTTTGTAGTTCACAATGCCTTTACCCAGATCCTGCTGAACGACCTTGCCATTATCCTCTTTCCTGTAATCTTTAATGTGGCAGAGCTCATACCGGCTGCCGTACTGCTTCAGGTGCTCAACGGCACTTTGACCGGCCGCCTCAATCCAGCACATATCCAGCTCGAACATCACGTTCAGCGGATCGCAGTGGGTCAGCAGGTAATCCTGCGGTAGTTTGCCGTCGAGGGGGCGAAACGAGTAATCGTGGTTATGGTAACCGAATCTCAATCCGCCGTTGCGCACCACCTCGCCCACCCGGTTGAAACTCTCAGCAACGCGCTTCCAGTCGTCCCAGGTTTTTTGCGGCCCAATGTAGGGGCATAGCATGTAGCTCAGGCCGGCCCCGTTGGCCATATCGATGTATTGCTGAAGTGTATCGGCATTTTCAGAAGCGCCTTTGAAATCAAAATGGGTACTCACCATCCTGACACCGAGGCCGTTCAGAAACGATTTCATGGCGGCAGGTTCCATGCCCCACAGAAAGCCCTTATCACCCTGGTAGCTTTCAAACTGCTTGTAGCCCATTTTGGCTAGCTGCGTCATAACACCCTTAGGATCAGCAGGCAGCACATCACGAACGCTGTACAGTTGAAGCCCGTATGTTTTAATGGAAGCACTCAGGGCCTCAGTACCAGCTGAACTGAGGGCAATGGCACCCGCAGACAGAAGACCTGCCTGCTTCAAAAAGTCACGTCGATTGGTTTGCATTGATTCGTTTATTTGACCTATGAAAGTAGCTGAATTACAGGATTTATCATTGCCCGCAGCCGCTTCACTACCTTTACCGTATGAATTACCCTAAGATTTTTCTGCAAAAAGGTCGCGACGAGGCTGTGCGACGGTTTCACCCCTGGGTCTTCTCAGGCGCTGTTGCCCGCCGCGAAGGGGCTGCCCCCGATAATACGATAGACGACGGCGAAGTAGTTGAAGTCTTCGACAGTAAGGCAACGTACCTGGGCACGGGGCACTTCCACGACGGCAGCATTCAGGTCCGCCTCTTTTCGTTTGCAGCCCATACAGCTGGCCAGTCCATTACCCCCGATGTAGCGTTCTGGGAACAGAAACTTATCCAGATTCGGGCGGTGCGGGCCAGCGTGATTCCACCACAGACCAACTGCTACCGGCTCATTCATGGCGAGGGCGACGGTTGTTCGGGCCTGATCATCGACATGTACAATGGGGTGGCCGTGTTGCAGGCCCATTCGATTGGCATGCATCGGCAGCGACAGCCCATTGTAGAGGCACTGCAACGCGTGTTTGGCCCTGAGTTGGTGGCCGTTTACGACAAAAGCGCTGAAACCTTACCTGAGCAATACGCTGCCGGTGTGCAGAACGGGTACCGCTACGGCCGGGCCGAAACACCCCGCCCTGTTCAGGAGAATGGTCATACGTTCCTGGTCGACTGGATAACGGGCCAGAAAACCGGCTTCTTCCTCGACCAGCGCGACAACCGGCAGCTACTGGCCCGCTATGCACCCGGCAAACGCGTGCTGAACGCTTTTTGCTATTCGGGTGGCTTCTCGGTCTATGCGCTTGCCGCCGGAGCCTCGGCCGTTCATTCCGTCGACGTGTCGAAAAAGGCGATCGAGCTGACGAACCAGAACATCGCGGCTAACCCTGGCTTCGCCGGTGAACATGAGTCCATCGTAGCCGATGTGATGGATTACCTGAAAGCGCCCACTACGCCCAGCTACGACATTGTGGTGCTCGACCCACCGGCCTACGCCAAGAGCCTGTCGGCGCGGCACCGGGCCGTGCAGGGGTACAAGCGGTTGAACGTAGAGGGCCTGAAGCGGGTAGCACCGGGCGGCATTCTGTTTACGTTCTCCTGCTCGCAGGTGGTGGATCGGGAACTGTTCTACAACACCGTTGTGGCGGCCGCCATCGAAGCTGGCCGACAGGTACGGGTGCTGCATCACCTGAGCCAGCCCGCCGACCATCCAGTAAGCCTGTTTCACCCCGAAGGTGGCTACCTGAAAGGGTTGGTCTTGTGGGTAGAGTGAACATTCTACGTTATTCACGTTACATCATCATGGCATCCTCTACCATTTACACGCCGAAGCAGCAACGTATCCTGCTTATCGCCAGCCTGTTAATCCTGGGTGGCTTTATCATTGCCGGGCTTCGTAATTATGTGTCTGCTTTCTTCGGGGCGGGCATTCTATACGTCATTTTCCGCCCCCTGTTTTACAAACAGGTTCACCTCAAAAAACGAAACCGCACCCTTATTACCAGTGGGATTATCGTGTTTTCGCTGCTTGTGATTGTATTGCCCTTTCTGGTGTTGAGCCTCCTGCTTATCGACCGGATTCAGTACTATTCCCAACATACTGACCAGATTCTGGCGCTGGTCAGACAAGCCGAGGAACTGACGGGGTTTAAGATTACCAGCCAGCAGAACATCCAGCGAATGTTGCAACAGGGCGGCGCGTTCGCTTCCCGGCAGTTGCCCTCCCTCGCCGGTGGCGCGCTGGACTTTCTGGTCATCATCGGCCTGATGCTCTTTACCCTGTTCTACATGTTTTCGGATGAAGAGTCGTTTATGGGAGGCCTTCGCAAGCACCTGCCCTTCAAACGCGACACCCTGAGGGAATTGGGCGATCAGCTTCGGAACAACGTCAATGCCAATGTGCTGGGTCAGGGCATTGTATCATTGGTACAAGGGGTGCTCACAGGCGTTACGCTGCTCATCTTTGGCGTCCCCGATGCCGCCTTCTGGGGAACGGTTGCTTTTTTTCTGTCTTTTATTCCGGTGCTGGGTACGCCCCTTGTCTGGTTGCCAGCCGGGCTCATTCAACTCTCACAGGGCAACACAAGCCAGGGCGTTGGCATTCTGGTGGTGGGCGTCGTAGTCATCATCAATATCGACAATCTGCTGCGCATTATGCTGGCAAAGCGTATGGGTGATGTCCATCCGCTGGTAACGCTGGCCGGCATTGTCATCGGCGTACCCATATTCGGCATTCTGGGCCTGGTCATCGGGCCAACTATCCTGTCGTTTTTTATCGTCCTGATGGAGGTATTCGCCAGGGAAAACAAAGAGTCACGCCTGGAAGCAGCCGAAGATGAAGCAACCGTCGCCGAACAGGCTGAAAAGGAAGTGAAGTGACATTAGTTTCAGGTTTGAGGTTTCAAGTGCGCTGCTGATTATACAACTGGTAGATCAGCAGCGCACTTGAAACCTCAAACCTGAAACTTATTTTATTCGTATTTTGTGATTTAATTCAACAAAACGAAGTTAGTTATGGAGCGTATCGTTGCTTATTTTGAGCACATTCCCTCGGCCCACCGGAGTTTGACCCTGGTAGGCGGCATTGCTTTCTTCTGGCTATTGGAAAGCCTGGTACCGCTGGTTCGTTTCGACTACCACAAGCCCAGACATGCCGGTATCAACCTGTTCTTCACCTTCACCACCATCCTCGTCAACTTCACGATGGCCTTTATTCTGGTAAAAACCAGCGATTGGGCCGTAGCGAGCCACATTGGCCTTCTGCAATGGATAGCGGTGCCCGTCTGGGCTCAGGCCATTGCTGGCTTACTGCTGCTCGATCTGGTCGGTGCCTGGCTGGGCCATTGGACGGAGCACCAGGTTAAATGGATGTGGCAGTTCCACGCGGTTCACCACTCCGATCAGTACGTAGATACTACCACCGCCAACCGCCACCATCCCGGCGAAAGCGTAATTCGGTTTCTGTTTACCACGCTGGCGGTGCTGGCCGTGGGTGCCCCCATGTGGCTGGTGTTTATGTATCAGGCCTTATCGGTATTGCTCTCGCAGTTTAACCACGCCAACATCGAACTGCCCCGCTGGGCCGACCGGGCCATTGGCTGGCTGGTGGTGACGCCCAACATGCACCATGTGCATCACCACTATGTGCTGCCCTACTCGAATACCAACTACGGCAATATCTTCTCGGTTTGGGATCGGCTTTTCGGTACCCACAGTATACGGGCCGGTAAAGACCTCGTTTATGGACTGGATACCCATCCCCACGCCAATGAGCACAGCCATATTGGTGGTATCCTGAAAGTACCATTCAAAGCCTACCGGCCACCTGTAGGCGAACAGGTGCCCCAGTCTGATGCACCTCGTGCGCAGGCTACCGTTTCATGATAGGCGGCTTGGTGAGAGTATGCTGATAGGGAGTGCCACTTTAGAGAGTGAACACGACTCTTAAAACACGACCATGACCACCCGCCGAACGGCTCTGCAAACTCTGTCGCTGGCCTCTGCCTCTGCCCTTGTTTCGCCCCACACCCTGCTGGCTGCCACCTCGCCCAGGAAAGACAGACTGGGCGTAGCCCTCGTTGGTCTGGGCTATTACAGCACCGACTTACTGGCCCCTGCGCTTCAGCAAACGAAAAATTGCTACCTGGCAGGTATTGTAACGGGTACGCCCGCCAAAGCAGAAAAATGGAAAAAGCAGTACAACATTCCCGACAAAAACATCTATTCGTACCAGACCTTCGATCAGATCGCCAACAACCCCGACATCGACGTGGTGTATGTGGTATTGCCGCCATCGATGCACGAAGAGTATGTGGTACGGGCCGCTAAAGCGGGCAAGCATGTCTGGGTGGAGAAACCCATGGCCGTTACGGCGAAGGAGTGCCAGAACATGATTGATGCCTGCCGCAAGAACAAACGGGTGCTGACCGTGGGCTACCGCCTGCACCACGAACCGAACACCCAGGCCTACCGCAAATTCCTGCGCGACGGAAACATCGGCAAAATAAACCTGGTCAACTGCGCGGCGGGCTATTACGATGCCCGCACCGACCACTGGAAACAGAAAAAAGAAATGGGCGGGGGCGTTATGTACGACATGGGCGTGTACGCCATTCAGGGGGCCCGCTTAGGCACCGGGGAAGAACCCATTGCGCTGACCGCCCAGCAGTATACTACCCGGCCTGAGGTCTATAAAAATGGGCTCGACGAAACGAGCATGGCCCAGTTGGAATTCCCCAGCGGAGCCAGGGCCGCTATTCAGACCAGTTACGGCATGAACATGAACTTCTTGCATGTAACGGGCCAGAAAGGGCAGCTATTCATGGAGCCCTACTCAGCCTATAATGGCGTAAAGGGCGAAGGCAGCAACGGGTTTAAAATCGATGTTCCCTATAAAGCACCCATGCAGCAGACCATGCAGATGGACGATGATGCCAAAGCGATCATGTCTAATTCGCCAGTGCTGGTACCGGGCGAAGAAGGCCTGGCCGATATTCGAATAGTAGAGGCGATTTATAAGGCGGCAAAATCAGGCAACCGGGTAACCTTATAAAAGATTAAGGTTCAAAGTTTAACGTCTAAAGTTCAATGTTTTCCTGCCAGTTTAATAGGCAGAATCGAGCTTTAGACCTTGGACATTAAACTTTGAACCTTAAATACCCCTCCCTATCTTAGCCGGGAAATCGCTCTTTTATGACACCAGCCTACTTTACCAGCCTCGATACCGACGACCAGTTGAACGCCCTGTATTTTGAGGGAAATATCCTGGCGAACCGCTACGAAGACGATTTCATTTTCCTGCTCTATAGCCTCGACTCGTTCTATGTGGAGGTACGGCACGAAGCGTATACCAATCAGGTAAAGCAGATTTCAGCGTTTAAGTCGACCGATAAACTGGAGCCCTACCTCCCCTACCTGACCGAGGTAAATCTGTAATGCCCGCCACCCTGTTACGCCTCCTTGCCGAAGCCGACTTCCCTGCCTACAGGGCATTGCTCATGCCGGGTCTGGGGCAGGCTATAAAATGGCACGGGAGCTACCTGACCGAAGAGGCCATGAAGGTAGTTCCGTAGGTCACTGTAACACTGTTCCCTCCACGTCGAAGGTATTCTTATCTGAAACGATCAGGTGCTGAAAGCCCTGCATCCGGTAGTGCGTTATGCCCCAGTTCACGGCTGAACGGGGGCCGCTTTCCAGTGTAATCTGCCGCTCCGAGGTGTACAGTGAATTCTCGGTGGTCAACACCGCTTCAATCCGGCGCGGCTGACGGGTGAGCGAGTCGAGCTTCACCGTCAGTGAGCGAACAGTCAGGTTCTTCTCGCCGGGTTTCAGCGTATATTGGTACGTCAGCGAATCGGGCCGGGCAATGGTGTAGCTGCTGCGCAGCGCGGGCTTGTTGATGTCGGCCTGGGTAAACAGCTCCAGTTCACGGCTCCAGTTGATAGTGCGGGTGGTTTGCTGCTCCACCTTTTCGCCCATCTGGGTGCGCTTCGTAACGCCCGGCTTCTGCTTCGTCAGGGCCTCGATTTGCCCCTTAACGTACCCGGCTACATCGAAGTACACCGGATTTTCGGTACGCTGGGTGGTGTTACCGTCAGAGCAGGCAGTAATGAAGGAAGCTGCCAGCAGCAGGAAAGCGTATTTCATAAACAAAAAAACCGCCCGTAGCTTTCTGGCTACGGGCGCGTTGATAAACGTGCTGCAAAAATAACAGCAGTCGTATACGTTGCGTTCAGCGAACGGCAAAGCCTGTATGCGCCCGGACATCTTCGGGTTGAAAGGCCAGCACAATATCTTCTTTAGGCACACCAGCCTCTACCAATTCGTCAGCGATAGGCCGGTCGGTGCCATCGTGTTGAATCCAGATCTTATCGCCGATGATATCGAGATGTAGACTCGCACCATGAATCCGATGCTTATTGAGCCATCCTAAACGAACAACCTGAAAATGATTTTCAGCAGGGTCAATGATTAGTTCCGTATCAATCTGACCATATTTTGGTTTGAAACCAGCGTATTCCGATAATAGCGAACGGATCAGTTGCCTATAGTGGGTTAGCTTATCCATCTGATGATAGTTGCCTGAAGTTTATCAAAGATAACCAAACGGATTGCCAAACGATTGATCATTAGCTCTCCAATGGGCTCAGAGAAAATACCATTGTAAGCTTCTTCATCAACTGCTAAAAATACTTGCCGATCTGGCTCATTCTCCTTCAACAAGACATCATAAAACATATACTGCCCAATAGCCCTGTGCAAATCTGTCACTGGCGATGTAGCGCCAAACGTTTTCACTTCGACAGCAAGCTTCTGTTCCTGTTTTTCTACAGCAAACAAGATTCGCTGTAAGCCTAAATCAACAAACACATCCCGCGCGCCATAAGTCAATCCCAACGGATCATCTGTAATCGTCCAGCCATCCTTACGAAATGCCTCAACGACTGCATCGTGGTATAGATCGCGGGCGGCCATTACTGGATCAGCAGGCTTTCGCCCGTCATTTCGGCGGGTTTTTTAATGCCCATCAAGGCCAGAATTGTGGGGGCAATGTCGCCGAGTTTACCGTTTTTCAGGGCAGGCTGGTACTCGTTATCGACCAGAATGCACGGCACCAGACTTGTGGTGTGGGCCGTGTTGGGGGTGCCGTCGTCGTTTACCATGTAATCCGCATTGCCGTGGTCGGCGATGATGATGGAGGTGTAACCATGTGCCAGGCCGGTCGTAACCACATCGCGGGTGGTGGCGTCTACGGTTTCAGCGGCTTTTACAACGGCCTCGAACACGCCCGTGTGCCCCACCATATCGGTATTGGCAAAGTTGAGACAAACGAAATCGACTTCGCCTTTTTCCAGTTCCGGCAGGATGGCGTCGCGAATCCCGTAGGCCGACATCTCCGGTTTCTGGTCATAGGTTTTCACCGGAATGGTAATCGTCTCACCCCACTCATTCACCACCGTCATTTCTTTGGGTGAAGGCACCAACAAGCGTGATTCGCCGATGAACGGCTCTTCCCTGCCTCCCGAAAAGAAGAACGTTACGTGCGGGTATTTCTCGGTTTCGGCAATCCGAATCTGTTTCCGGTTGGCAGCCGCAACAACTTCGCCCAACGTTTTGGCCAGGTTATCTTTCTCGTAAATGACCTTTACGCCTTTGAAATCGCTGTCGTAGTTGGTCATGGTAATGTAGTCGAGATCGAGCTTGTGCATCTGCTGCTCCGGGAAATCTTTCTGCGTCAGAGCCATCGTGATTTCGCGGCCCCGGTCGGTGCGGAAGTTGAAGCAGATCACCACGTCGCCGTTCTCGATCTTCGCCACGGGTGTATGGTCGGCGTTTTCCATCACAATCGGATCGATGAACTCGTCGGATACGCCCGCTTCGTAGGAGTCACGAATAGCCTGAAATACCCCATCGCCCTGCACGCGGGTACCCACCGCATTGACCATGGCATCGTAGGCTACTTTCACCCGCTCCCAGCGATTGTCGCGGTCCATGGCGTAGAACCGCCCAACCACCGTGGCGAGCTGACCGGTGGTTTTGGCCATGTGCTCTTTAAGCTCGGTCAGGAAGCCCAGCCCACTTTTAGGGTCCGTATCACGACCATCGGTAAAGGCATGCACAAATACGTTCGACAGGCCCTGCTCATGCGCAATGGTCAGCAAGCCCTTTCAGGTGATTGATGTGCGCGTGAACCCCGCCATCCGACACCAGCCCGATCAGGTGGACTTTCTTGCCGTAGGCTCTGGCGTAGGCCAGCGAGTCAGCCAAGACCGGCTCCTTTTTCAGCGTATCATGCTCAACGGCGATGTTTATTTTCACCAGATCCTGATACACGACCCTGCCCGCTCCGAGGTTCATATGCCCTACTTCCGAGTTGCCCATTTGTCCGTCGGGCAGGCCAACCGGCAACCCCGAGGCTTCGAGCGTGCTGTGCGAATAGCGGTTCCAGGCATCGGTCACAAACGGGGTTTTAGCCGCCGCCAGTGCCGACCGGTCGTTCTGGGTGGTTATGCCCCAGCCATCCATAATCAGGAGGATAACTTTTTTATTCATCACTTTTCGATATTATGTCGTTTTTGAATGATAGGTCAGGAGTTCTTCGCAGCACCGGTGCACAATCTGATACACCTCTTCGAAGACCTCCGGACCTTCGTAGTAGGGGTCGGGCACGCTGGGCTGATCGCTAACGGCGGGGTCAAATTCACGAAGCAGAAATACGGTATCGTCGTGAGACAAGCCCGACCGACCGCTGGCTGAGTTTCATGACCGACTCAAAATTGGCTTCGTCCATCGTGATGATGTACGTAAACCGGGCCAGGTCTTCACCCGTCATTCGGCGGGCACGGTGGGTGAGCGTTAGGCCATGCGTAAGGGCATTCTGCCGGGTGCGCAGGTCGGGCAGTTGCCCGATATGGTAGGATGACGTACCTGCCGAATCACACTCGAGCTTACCGGCCAGCCCGGCTTTGTCAATCAATTGGCGAAACACACCTTCCGCCACCGGCGACCGGCAAATGTTGCCAAGACATACGAAAAGGAGGGAAATCATAAAATCAGTTCACAGTTTTCAGTCTTCAGTCTTCCGTTGCTCCGCCCTTAAGCGTTTCGTTTGTTAGCGAAGCAACAGAAGACTGAAGACTGAAAACAGACAACTATTTTTCAATCGGTTCGCCGTTCTCATCAACGAGCACGTACACGTCTTCGTTGCGCTTCTTCATCAGGTACTTCTCGCGGGCGTATTTGATGCGCAGTTGCTGACTGCCAAGCACTTCTTTGCGCTCGGCCCGCACCGCGTCAATCCGTTCCTGAAAATAGGCTTTCTCTTCGTCCAGTTCCTGGGCTTTCCACCAGTTACGGACTTGAGAGCCCAGGTCATTGGCATCGAAAAATGACATCCACAGCAAAAAACCTACCCCCGTCAGGGCGTAAAAACGATAGCGGCTGTTGAAGAGGCGACTCATAGAAAGAGTGTTTAGCGGTCTTGCCGTCTTCTGTTGCGTTGCCAATCAACAATTTGGTGAATCAATAACGCAACAGAAGCCGAGAAGACAGTAAACGGTAAACTTAAAATTTCAAGCCAGGGAAATAGGCCATTTCGCCCAGTTCTTCTTCGATACGGAGGAGCTGGTTGTACTTCGCCATCCGGTCGGAACGGGAGGCTGAACCGGTTTTGATCTGACCGGTGTTCAACGCCACGGCCAGGTCAGCGATGGTCGAATCTTCGGTCTCGCCCGAACGGTGCGACATGATGTTTTTGTAGCTGTTGCGTTTCGCCAGATTCACCGTATCGATGGTTTCGGTCAGCGAGCCGATCTGGTTTACTTTTACCAGAATGGCGTTGGCAATGCCTTTGTCGATGCCCTCCTGCAGGCGGGTTACGTTGGTTACGAACAGGTCGTCACCCACAAGCTGGATTTTGCTACCCACCAGTTCGGTCTGCTTTTTCCAGCCATCCCAGTCATCTTCAGCCATACCATCTTCGATCGACAGAATGGGGTATTTCGACACCCAATCGGCCCAGTATTGCGCCATCTGGGGCGATGTCAGCTTGTCGCCGGTCGATTTCTTGAAGTGGTATTCCTTCGTTTCGGCATTGTAAAACTCCGACGCAGCGGCATCCATGGCAATCCAGACATCTTCGCCCGGACGGTATCCCGCCTTTTCAATGGCCTCGATCACGATCTGAATCGCCTCTTCGTTCGATTTGATGTTGGGCGCAAACCCCCCTTCGTCACCCACGTTGGTCGACATACCTTTGCCTTTCAGCACTTTCTTCAGCGTATGGAAGATTTCGGTACCCATCCGCAGGGCTTCCGAGAAGCTGGCTGCCGCAGCAGGCATGACCATAAACTCCTGGAAATCGATCGAGTTGTCGGCATGTGAACCGCCGTTCAGGATATTCATCATCGGTACGGGCAGCGTGTTGGCGTTTACCCCGCCGATGTAGCGATACAACGGCATGCCACAGTCGATGGCGGCGGCTTTAGCCACGGCCAGCGACACGCCCAGAATAGCATTAGCACCCAGGCGGCCTTTGTTTGGCGTACCATCCAGTTCCAGCATCACCTTGTCGATCATGCCCTGCTCGAACACCGAAATACCAACTAACTCCGGGTATATCAACTCGTTCACATTGGAAACGGCTTTCAACACGCCCTTACCGACGTATACGCTGTTATCGTCGTCGCGCAGTTCAACGGCTTCGTGCGTGCCGGTCGAGGCTCCCGATGGCACAGCAGCGCGGCCCAGGGCACCAGTTTCGGTACGTACGTCGACCTCCACGGTCGGGTTGCCGCGCGAGTCAAGAATCTGGCGGGCATGAATGCTTTGAATGGTACTCATTGTGCTTTACGAACAAATATTTGGATTAATCACCTAACAACAACTGAAACAGGGCTAATTGCCCTTTTTCACGTCACAAATAAACGGAAAAGGTGGGGAATGAGGAGGATTGTCATCAGGCGTTTCCTGTTACTGGGGTAAGTACGTTCCTAACACAACCCTTGCGCTTCTGGACACACCTTAGAAGTGAAGGTTCATTTCCGTATTTTTGATAATCAACTGGGCCATATCTAATGATTACCGACCTTTCGCAACTCGACCCTAATACAACATACACGTATGCTGATTATCTGAAGTGGCAGTTTGACCAAAGCGTTGAACTGATTAAGGGTAAGCTTTACAATATGTCGCCTGCACCTCGCGCAGGCCATCAGCGAATATCCATGCGAATGTTACGCGACTTATTGAATCACTTTGACGCAAGAGCCTGCGAGGTATATGCCGCGCCTTTTGATGTGCGGCTACCTAATCCTGATTATCAACCGGGTTTCAACAATAAAGTACACACGGTTGTACAACCCGATATATGCGTCATCTGTGACCCGGCTAAGATCGACGAATTCGGCTGCGTTGGGCCTCCCGACTGGATTATCGAAATCACGTCGCCTTCGACGCACAAAAAAGATTTCAACGAAAAATTTGACCTATACGAATCAGCAGGCGTACGCGAGTACTGGATTGCGGTACCCAAAAGCACTGAAATCTACGCCTATACGCTGGTCAACGACCGCTTTGACGAAACGGCGGTTTATGAGAAAGGAAGTCGCCCCACCTCGTCCCTGTTTCCCGATCTCAGTTTTGATATTGACTGGATTTTTGGATAAGGGAATGAGCGTTCAAAGTCTAATGTTCAAGGTTCAAAGTGCTTCACTTATGCTACGTTCGTTCTAAAGCGAAGCACTTTGAACTTTAGACTTTGGACATTGAACTTTAGACCTTGAACTCCCCTTTAAGAAATCCGACTCCAGTCAGACTGGGTGCGGCCAATGGCATCGATGTGGTTGCGGATGGTGGCGTGTTCGGGGAGAATCAGGTTGGGGTCGGTTTCCAGAATGAGCTGCGCCGATTCGCGGGCGGCGGTCAATACCGCACCGTCTTTAGCCAGGTCGGCGAGGCGCAGGTCCATCAGGCCCGACTGCTGGGTACCGGCCAGGTCGCCGGGGCCGCGTAATTGCAGGTCCACGTCGGCAATCTCGAACCCGTTGTTGGTGCGTACCAGGGTTTCAAGGCGAGTTTTGGTATCGGCGCTGAGTTTATACCCCGTCATCAGCACGCAGTACGACTGATCGCTACCCCGGCCCACCCGGCCCCGCAGTTGGTGCAGTTGCGACAGGCCGAACCGCTCGGCACTTTCGATGACCATTACGCTGGCATTGGGCACATTCACACCCACTTCGATTACCGTGGTGGCGACCAGAATCTGCGTTTCGCCCTTCGAGAAACGGGTCATTTCGTAGTCTTTGCTGTAGGAATCCATCTTACCATGCAAAATACCGACCTGGTATTTGGGCTGCGGAAATGCGCGTTCAATACTTTCATGCCCGTCTGTTAAATCTTTGTAATCCAGCGTTTCCGACTCCTCAATCAGGGGGTACACCACATACACCTGCCGACCGAGTTCAATCTGCTGACGCAGAAAGCCAAATACTTCGGCCCGGTGTTTATCGAACTTATGCACGGTTTTGATGGGCTTCCGACCGGCGGGCATCTCATCGATGATCGAAATGTCGAGGTTACCGTAGAGGGTCATGGCCAGCGTTCTGGGAATGGGCGTGGCGGTCATGACCAGAATATGCGGCGGCACTACGGGGTTCTTTGCCCACATTTTGGCCCGTTGCGCCACCCCGAACCGGTGTTGCTCGTCGATGATACACAGGCCCAGGTTTCGGAATTGCACTACATCTTCGAGCAGGGCGTGGGTACCGACCAGGATGTGCATCCTGCCCGTTTGTAGTTCTTCGTGCAGCACCCGGCGGCGTTTGGTGCGGGTGCTACCTGTCAGAATACCCAGGTTGAGCCCCATTGCATCGGCAAACGGTTTCAGGCCGTTATAGTGCTGATCAGCCAGAATTTCGGTGGGAGCCATCAGGCAGGCCTGCGCGCCGTTATCGATCGCCAGCAGCATGGTGATGAACGCCACAATGGTTTTCCCGCTTCCTACATCGCCCTGCAACAAGCGGTTCATCTGTCGCCCGGTCAGGCAGTCTTTGTGGATCTCGCGCAGTACGCGCTGCTGTGCGCCGGTAAGCGGAAACGGAAGCAGTGTTTTGTAGAAATGCGACAGCAGGCTCGTTTTCTGGAAGATCTGACCGGGATGTTCTTCCTTCTGAATCAGCTTGTTGGAAATGAGCCGCAACTGATTGTAGAACAACTCCTCGAATTTGAGCCGCCGCTCGGCCTGCCGCAGCCAGGCGGGGCTTTGGGGCAGGTGAATGTTCCAGACCGCCTCGCGTTTTCCCACCAGCCGGAACTTCTCGATCAGGCTGGATGGCAGCGTTTCGTGGATATGCGGCCAGGCCAGTTCAAGCAGCGACCGCATCGCTTTGGCCATTACCTTATTATCCACGAAGCGCCTTCGAAGCTTTTCCGTCAGGTTATACACCGGCGACAGGGTTGCTTCGGGTTCAACGTCGGGACGTACCGCATCGAGTTCGGGGTGAACGATGCTGAACTTACCCTGAAACTCCTGCGGCTTGCCAAAAGCGACGTATTCCCCATCGCGCCGCAGCGATTTTTCGAGCCACGATATCCCCTGAAACCAGACCAGGTCCATGGTGCCGGTGCCATCGGTGAAGTGGCCCACGAGGCGTTTTTTGGGCCCCTCCCCTTCTATATGCCAGTCACGAAGCCGACCCCGTACCTGCGCCGACGGCATCGACTCCAGCAGTTCGCTAACCGTATAGAAACGCGTACGGTCTTCGTACCGGAAGGGATAATACTGAATCAGATCGGCAGCGGTAAACAGGTGCAGTTCTTTATTCAGCAACTCAGCCCGTTGGGGGCCAAGTCCTTTCAGGTATTCCAGGCGGGTGTCGAAGAAGGTGGTACGTTCGGTCATGCGGGCATTCGGGCAACAATGGAGTAAAAATAACAGTTTGCCGGTTAGATGTTTGTGGTTTAGTGTTCGTAGTTTGTATAGTGAATACCCGCTCACTTCCCAAACGGCTACTGCGCTGCCTGGGGAGTGGGATCAACCGTCAATCTGTTATGACTGCTCTCGATACTGTACTTGCCGGACTAATGCGCCGATACACCGAACGTGTTCCCGATGTAAAAAACATCCTGTATGCCCTGCAGCAGCAGGGCGTTATCAAACAGCCGCAGGATATTGAAAACGACCATATCGCGTTCCGCACCATGGGGGTTCCGCACCTGGGGCTGGCTTCTTTCGAGAAGATTTTCCTGCATTACGGCTACGAAAAACGCGAACCGTACAACTTCGCCGAAAAGAAGCTGAACGCCTACTGGTATGCCCCGCCCGCCGACCGGGCCAGCGAGAACCTGCCCCGCATTTTCGCCAGCGAGCTGCGCGTCGATGACCTGTCGGACGAAGCTCAGCAGATTATTCATACCTATACCGACACCGTTTCCAGCGACCCGGTTGATGCCCTTGATCTGGACAATGGGGAGGCCGTTGATGCGTTTCTGCACCAGCCGCTCTGGAGAACCCCTACCCTGACCGACTACAAAGCCCTATTGGCCGAAAGCGAGTATGCCGCCTGGGTGATCTACAACCGCTACTACCTCAACCACTTCACCATCAGCGTTCATAACCTACCCGATGGGTACAATACCATCGACGAATTTGTGTCGTTTCTGGAGCAGCGGGGCTTCAAACTGAACTCATCGGGTGGCGTCATCAAAGTAAGCCCCGACGGTGGGTTGAGGCAGTCGTCGACGGTAGCCCAGATGGTCGACGCCAAATTTTCCGGGGGCGACACCTACCGCATTGCGGGTTCGTACGTCGAGTTTGCCGAACGCCGCGTACTCCCCGAATTTGCCGATCTACCCGCCGACCAGATCACCCGCAACCATCGCCGCGATGGGTTTGAAGCGGCCAACGCCGACAAAATCTTCGAAAGCACGTTTACGAAACAGACGGGGCGTTAGCGGGCAGGAAACTTATTTGTCTTTATCTTGTCTACGCTTTATGGGACCTCTTGAGAATATACTGTCAGATTTCAAGCAGGCTATGTCACATATCTATGGTGATCAATTGGCCAGTGTGATTCTGTACGGCTCTTATGCCCGTGGCGATTATAATGCTGATTCGGACATTGATCTGGCAGTCGTTCTCCAAACCGAACGCGTGGAGCGGTGGCGGGAAATAGAGCGTGTTGCCCCTGTCACGGTTGAACTGTCTGAAAAATATGACTGTCTGATAGCACCTGTTGTGTTGGAAGCAAAGCGGCTGATATCGTCCAGCAATTTGTTTATCCAAACTGTACAACAGGAAGGCATAGCCCTATGAAGGAGGACATTGTTCGGTTGATCAGCCGGTCGCTTGATTGTCTGGAAGACGCCAGGCTGATCTGTCAATCAGGCAGATACACAAGCGTCCCTAACCGAAGTTATTACGCCATTTTCGATGCCGTAAACGCTTTACTCCGAATCCACGACATGTACGACAATTCACAGCGTGGGGCCAAGAACAAATTCAGTGAACTCTTCATTAAAACAGGCATAATGCCCCGCGAGGCGACTATCTGGCTTGAAAGCTGCCTGGAGCTTCGTCAATCAGGTGATTACGACTTTGAGTACGAAGTCACTGAAGCAGATGCACGAAAGAGCATTCAATATGCCTCAGATTTCATTGTGCACGCAGAAGCATACCTACACACGTTATCACTTTTCAACAATGATTCAGTATAAGATTTCCATTGCCCTTTTGTTGATTTTCAGCGTTTGCCATTCACTCGCTGCCCAGTCAAAAAAGCCAGCGGTAGCCACACCAGCCAAAAGCCAGACGGTAGCCGCTGTGCAGCCGGGCCTGGCGATTTATAAGCAACACTGCCTCACCTGCCATCAGGTCGACGGCGGGGGCGTGCCCAACATGAATCCGCCGTTGCGGGGTACCGACTGGGTCAATGGCGACAAAGTCCGGCTGATTGGCGTACTCTTGAAGGGGCTACAGAACGCCGAAGTGGAAGGCGAACCGTACGACAATGTGATGCCTGCCCACGACTTTCTGACCGACCAGCAGATTGCCGATGTGCTGACCTATATCCGTAGTAATTTCGGCAATAAGGCCACGGCTATCTCGGCGCAGGAAGTGAAGGAACAGCGGAGTAAATAAGCGCGTGTCTGCCGTTTACGAGTTAGCCAATTCCCGGTCGATTATGACCCGGAATTGGCTACATTTAAGCGTTTTAAACCCCAACCCAGCCGCATGAATCGCTCCCTTTTTTTGCTCACGACGCTCCTAACGACCGGTGCCCTGGCTCAGTCCGTTGCGCCCGCCCCCGTCGGCCTTGAACTATACAGTTTTCGTGACCAATTTAAGACCGACGTGCCCGGTACGCTGGCCAAAGTGAAGCAGATGGGCTTCCGCGAGGTGGAGGTAGCCGGTACCTATGGCCTCTCCCCTGCTGCCTTTCGGCAGGAACTCGACAAGAATGGGATCAAGGCGATCGGGGTGGGGGCCGACTTTGCCGACCTGGAATCGAACGTTCCCAAGATAATTGCCGAGGCCAAAGCATTGGGCGTTAAGTATGTGGTCTGCTTCTGGATTCCCCACACGGCTGATCTGTTTACACTATCAGATGCTGACCGGGCCATAGACGTGTTCAACACGGCGGGGCGACTACTGGCCGAAAACAAGCTGATGCTCTGCTACCATACGCACGGCTATGAATTTCAGAAAATGCCCAACGGCTCGACTTACTTCGACTACCTGGTCGAGAACATCGACGCGAAAAACGCGAATTTCGAGATCGACGTGTACTGGGTAAAGGCCCCCGGCGAAGACCCCGTGAAGGTGTTGCAGCAACACCCAAAGCGTTTTTTGCTGGCACACCTCAAAGACCGAAAGCCCGGCACACCCAACACCCTGACTGGCCATGACGATGTAGAATCGAACGTGGTGCTGGGGGCGGGTGACATTGGCATTGCCGCCTTTATGCAGGCGGCCAAAAAATCGGGTATCAAGCACTATTTCATCGAAGATGAATCGTCCCGGTCTATGGCTCAGGTGCCCAAAAGCATCGACTTCCTGCGCGGGATAAAATAAGCCTCGCACAAACCTTATAGGCGGTCCGCCGCCGGACGCGGAACGCTGCGGTTTTAAAACCTATAAGGTTTCAAGAACACACTACCGTTTAACATCATAGCCGTATCGCAACGGCTTTTTCTGTCTCTATGACTCCCATACCACACTATCGACTCTCATTCCTGGGTATAGTTCGCTCTGCTCTGGCGGGTTTGCTGGCTGGCCTGTTATTATCCACACTCGGCTGGGCGCAGGCCCCTTCGGCCGCGATAAATCCCGATACCGTTCAGGCTGGCCCGTTCGATATGGGCAAAATGTGGACCTTCGATACGCCCCCCACCGATTACTTCAAGAAAACGTACGCCTTTACCCCCGATGCCAGGTGGTTCGATGAAGTGCGGCTGGCGTCGTTGCGATTCGCTGATTACTGCTCGGCTTCGTTTGTATCGGCCAATGGCCTGGTGATGACCAACCACCACTGCGCCCGCGAGTCGGGAACGGGGGTGGCTCGCCGGGGCGAGGATCTGAACAGCACCGGTTTCTTTGCCAAAACAGCCGCCGAAGAGCGAAAAGTAGCGGGGCTGTTTGTCGATCAACTGGTTAAGATCGAGGATATTTCGAAGCGCGTGCAGGATGCCGTAGCGGCAGCGGGCAGCAACGAGCAGGCGCAGGTGCAGGCCCGCGAAAAAGCCTTTGCCGAGTTGAAGCAGGAGTACGCGGCCAAAGCTGACTGGAAGGGGCTGGAACTACAAACCATTACCTTCTACGACGGGGGCCGGTATGCGCTGTATGGCTTCAAACGCTTTACCGACGTGCGGCTGGTATTTATGCCCGAACTGAACCTCGGCTTTTTCGGTGGTGATTCCGACAACTTCACCTATCCCCGCTACGCGCTCGACTGTTCATTTTTCAGGGTTTACGACAACGGGAAGCCACTCAAAACAACCCACTTTTTCAAGTTCAATCCCAATGGCATCCGGGAAGGTGAACCCACGTTTGTAACGGGGAATCCAGGCAGTACCGAACGCCTAAAGACGGTGGCCGAACTCGAATATGACCGCGACCTGCAATTTCCGTATACGCTGACCTTGCTTCGCAGCCGCTCGAATGCGCTACAGGCCTACAATGCCACCGCAAAAAGTGACAGCGTCCTGAACGAGATATTCAACCTGGAAAACAGCTACAAAGCCAGCAGCGGGCAACTGACCGGCCTCCGCGACCCCTACTTGCTGGCCCGCAAAGCCGCTTTCGAGCGGAAATTTAAAGCCGATGCGCAAAAGAAAGGCCTATCGCTAAAAACCTGGGACGACATTGCCGCTAACGTGGCCGCCCTTCGCAAAGCCTTCAATGACTACACCTACCTCGCCCCGAACCCCATTGCGCTTGGCGAAACAATGACCTTTGCCACGACCCTGGGCTTCATCAACGAAGCAGCGGCGGGTAACCCTGCGGTCTGGCAACAGGCTAAAGATGTTATTAATGACCTGCCAACGCCCAAAAGCCGGGCGCTGGAAGAGGCCTTTCTGGCCGCGCACCTGAGCGAAGCACAGGCCGCTTTGGGTAGCGATGACCCGTACGTGAAAGCCGCCCTTACGGGAGCCAATGGCCAGCCCCGTACGCCCCGCGAAGCCGCCGCTGCTTTATTGGCCGCCACCAAACTCACCGACCGGAGCTTCGTGACCCGCCTGCTCGACGGCGGCAGCTCAGCGCTAAATGCCAGCACAGATCCGCTGCTCGCCCTGGGGCGGATTGGGGGCAAGCGTTTTCTGGCGGTTAACTCAACCGTGCGCGATTTAACAACCCGGCAACAGGTGCTCCGCAGTCAGTTAGGGCGTGCTTTGTACGATACCTACGGCACGGCAATTCCGCCCGACGCTACGTTTTCGCTCCGCATCAACGATGGCGTGGTGAAGGGATACCCCTACAATGGCACGGTGGCTCCGGTCATCACCACGTTTGCCGGTTTGTATGACCGTAGTTACTCGTTCGGCAATAAGTCGCCCTGGAACCTACCGGCCCGCTGGGCCAACCCACCCGCCGAGTTGCTGAAACAACCCATGTGCTTCATCTCGACCAACGACATCATCGGCGGTAATTCGGGGAGTCCGATGATTAATAAAAACAGGGAGGCGGTGGGGCTGGTCTTCGACGGCAATATGGAGAGCCTGCCCGGTTCGTTCATTTTCGTACCCGATGCTAACCGGGCCATTTCTGTTCATGCCGGGGGTATCCTCGCCGCCATGCGCTACATCTACAAAGCCGACCGCCTGGTGCAGGAGCTAATGGGGAGGAAATAAGGTTGACGGCGTAGCCCCCCGCCCTGAAGGGAGCTTTGCTTACGCAGTAGTAATACGCTTGCGTAAGCAAAGCTCCCTTCAGGGCGGGGGGCTACGCCGTTAACTTATTTCTTCCCTACCGATTTTGGACCGAACTCTAGTTCCTGAGCGCGATCGAACAGGGTCAGGGCTTTTACGTACGTATTGTCGGCAGTATTCATAACGCGGTAGAACTCGTTGTTCTGCCCACCCTTATTCGCTTTCTGATACACATAGCGGGCAATGAGCGCCTTGGTCTGGGTACGTATGTAGTTCTTCGAGCGGTCAAATTCCGCCGCGTTGAACTTCACCCCTTCTGCCGTGGCCGCTTTGGTCATCGTGCCCAGCTGCTCGTCGGTGAGGTTCACCGCTTTATCGAATTCGGCAAACGGCATTTTCTCCAGACGGGCCCGATTATCGTTGGCATACGACAGGGCATACTCACGAATGATATTTCTGGCGTATAACTTACCCAGATAGGCCGTCTGCCAGCTCGAATCGCGGGGAACGAAATAGTCGGGCGTGATGCCACCGCCCCCATACACCGTGCGGCCCTTGTCGGTTTTAAATACGCTTTTCGGGTCGTTCTTAATGCTGTCGGCAACGTAATATTCACCCCGTTTCGAGCGGATCTCGAGTTCTTTTTCGTAGTCGCCTTCCTGGCCGGGTATGTATGGTTTCTGAATACTGCGGCCGGTAGGCGTATAGTAGCGGGAGATGGTCAGGCGCAGTTCCGACCCGTCTGACAGTTGCACGGGCATCTGCACCAGCCCTTTGCCAAACGACCGCCGACCCACGATGTACCCCCGATCGTGGTCTTGCAGGGCACCCGCCAGAATCTCCGACGCCGACGCGCTGCCTTCGTCGATCAGCACAATCAGCGCGCCATCTTCAAACTGCCCGTTTAGTTTGGCAAAATACTTCCGGTCGTAGCGGTCATCTTTCCCATCCGTATACACCAGCAGTTTGTTCCCCTCAATGAACTCGTCGGCCATGTTGGTGGCCCGGTCCAGGTAACCGCCGGGGTTATTGCGCAGGTCGAGTACCAGCTGCTTCATGCCCTGCTGCTTCAGGCTCGCCAGCGCATTTTTAAACTCTTCGTAGGCCGAATCAGAGAACCGGTTTACTTTCAGATAACCCGTTTGCGCATCGGTCATGTAGGCCGCATCAACAGCGTAGGTCGGAATCCGGTCGCGGGTAATGGTTACAATCCGGGGCTGCTGCCCTTTTGAAAGCACCGTTAGCCGCACTTCGGTACCGCGTTTACCCCGCATGGCTTTATACACCGTGCTGTTGTCTACTCCTTTGGCCGTGAGCGGCGTATCATCTACTTTCAAAATCTTGTCGCCACTCCGAATCCCTGCGGCTTCGGAAGGGCCACCCGCAAGCGGTGTTACCACATACACCGTGTCGGCGAAAATATTGAACTCAACGCCGATGCCATCGAAGCCACCTTCCAGCTGCGACCGGGCCGCCACGGCCTCCGTTGGGTTCAGGTAAGCAGTATGCGGGTCGAGCTTTTCCAGCATTTTGGTGATCGAATAATCAACCAGCTCATCGGTGTTTACCGAGTCGACGTAGTTGTTTTCAATCAATTGCAGAATCTCTTTGTACTTAGTATAGCCCCGTCCTATGGTATTCAGCCCTTTTGTTCCGCCAAAGAACGAAGCGCCAATCAGCACCCCACCGGCAAGAGCTATACCCAGTAGCATGGGTAACCGGATAATGGTCCGATCATTGGAAATTCGTTCGGGCGACGGTGTAGAATCGTTGGTTGCCATACGGGTGTTCGTCAGATTGTTGCGTATAGAAGCGTAACACCAAAATGATTAACTAATGTTTGTCTGAGAGGGATAATATAAGGGAAAACCAACGGTTGGCAGCAACTTTTATGAAAGATGCTCAAAGGCGGTCAGGGCACCGGGGTTTCGCATGGTGTCGGGGCTGGCTACCCGATCGGCCTGCTGCCCCATCAGAATCTTTTTAACCGGCGTTTCCATCTTTTTTCCGCTGATCGTATACGGCACTTCGCTGATGGGGTAAATCGTGTCGGGTACGTGGCGGGGGCTGTACTGGCTCCGCAACGTTTGTTTGATCCGTTTGTTCAGCTCATCAGTCAGCGAATACCCGTCGCGGAGCACCACAAACAGCGGCATCCGGTAGCTGCCGTCGGGGAGTTCGATACCAACCACCAGGCTATCGGCAATTTCGGGCAGGCTCTCCACGGCCGAGTAAATTTCGGCGGTGCCAATGCGTACCCCATCGCGGTTGAGCGTAGCGTCTGAGCGGCCGTAGATAATTACGCTGCCCCGATTGGTAATCTTGATCCAGTCGCCATGCCGCCAGGTGTTGGGGTCGTTCTCGAAATAGCTGCTTCGGTAGCGTTCGTTGTTGGGGTCGTTCCAGAAGTAGATTGGCATGGAGGGCATCGGCTCCAGAATCATCATCTCGCCCAGCGCCTCACGCACGGGCTGACCCTGTTCATCGTAGGCCTCGACCTTACAACCCAACAGGCGACACTGGATCTCGCCCACCACCACCGGAGCCAGCGGATTACCGCCCACAAACCCGCTGCACACATCGGTGCCACCGCTGAACGAGATCAGCCAGATATCGGAACGAACCGATTCGTAGATCCAGCGAAACCCTTCCGGCGGCAGGGGTGAACCCGTTGAGCCGATTGTCCGCAATGACCGCAAGCCCGCCAAAGCGCCGGGTTTGAGACCCGCCCTCATGCAGGAGAGAAAGTAAGCGGCCCCGCCCCCGAAATGGGTAATCTGGGCCTGCTCGATCAGTTGCCACAGGCGATTCATATCGGGGTAAGCCGGTGAGCCTTCGTAGAGCACCAGCGTGGCGCCCACCAGCAGCGAGGCCAGCGAGAAGTTCCACATCATCCAGCCGGTGGTCGAGTACCAGAAGTACCGCTCACCCGGCCGCACGTCCTGATGCAGCGCCAGCGTTTTCAGATGTTCGATCAGGCAGCCCCCCACGCTATGCGTAATGGCTTTGGGCTTACCCGTTGTGCCCGACGAAAACAGCACCCACATCGCATGGTCGAAGGGAACGGGCTCAAAGGTAAGCTCGGTAAACGGCGTTGTAAGCACTTCTTCCCAGGACGTAACGACGGCGGGAATCGGAGCGTCTGAGGGCAGAAAGGGCACCCAGATAACCTGTTTCAGGCTGGGCAGGCCTTCGCGGAGTGTATCCAGATCGCCCGATTTATCGATGGGTTTCCCGTTGTAGGTGTAGCCATTGGTCATCAGCAGCACTTTCGGCTCAATCTGCCGGAAACGATCCAGCACGCTGGCCGTGCCAAAATCGGGCGAACAACTCGACCAGACGGCTCCCAGCGACTGGGTGGCCAGAAAGCCAACGACTGCTTCGGGCACGTTGGGGAGCAAGGCCACCACACGGTCGCCGACCCCAACGCCCTGCTGACGCAAAAACTGAGCCAGTGCCCCGACCTGATACGACAGTTCGGACCACGACAGGCTGCTGATTCTGCTTTTTTCTGACGCGAAGAGCAGGGCCGGAAACTCGCTGTTGGCATGGCGAAAAATATGTTCGGCGTAATTGACCGTGGCACCGGTAAACCAGCGCGTACCGATCATGCCCTGCCGGGGGCGCTCAATTACCTGCTGGTAGGGTGTATGAAACTGCACGTCGAAATAACGGGCAATTGCTTCCCAGAAATCGTCCAGATTCGTGACCGACCAGTTCCACAGATCATCATAGTGGCGCAGGTACAGGCCCTTTTTCACGAAGAGGTGATCGATAAAGTGTTTCAGCCGCGACTGTTGCTGGAATCGGACGCCGGGAGTCCAGAGGGCCCCATTGGGCGGGTCGGTGGGTTGTAGCATAAACAAAAAAGAACGGGCTTCGGCGTTCCTGAGAGGGTAACGCCGAAGCCCGTCCGGTTCGCGTATTGTTTGTGTTATTTGGCCGTTGCCGGCGTGCTATCGGCCAGCAGTCCTTTCCGGCGCAGCAGCAGGTCCATAAACTTCTGGTCGCTCTCGCTGGTGAAAATGGAGTAAGGCAAGTACAAAAACTGGGCCCTTCCCATCTGGCCGGCCAAATACTTCATAAACGGATTCATGGCGGGGGTGTTGGCCCCATCCAGGCCGTTGCCCAGTTGCAGCACATACGCGTTTTTGTCTTTAACCGCCGCCTTAATCATGTCCCATTTCAGCATGCCCCCTTCTTTGGCGTTCAACTTCATCATGATGTGCCGACTGTCGATTTCGTACATATACTTCTCGAACATGGGCTTGAACTGTTCTGACTGCGAAACGCCCGTAAACTGCACGGCCCAGAACAGCACGTAAATAATTGTCAGCAGAATAACGACGATGTATATCCAGTAGTTGGGGTATACACCCGTCAGGTTCAGAATGGCATTTAACAGAATCAGAGCCAGCGGTATGCCGCTCCACAGCCAGTTGTCGCGTACCCACTGCCTGAAAGCTAAGTTGATGTACGTCTTTTGATCTAACGCGTATTTCCTGGTTTTAATGGTCATTGCGAACTTCCATGAAGAAAACGCAAAGATAGTACGAAGTCGAACGTGGCGTTGCTTACGGCTTCTTTATTCATTTACCTGAATGGAATGGATGCGGTACTGCCCCGGAGTTACCTGCCGCAACAGCACATTGACTCGAAAGGAACGGGTTTCTGACCAGTAGGTGCCAATGGTGTACTGAAGATGCGCCGTATTGCCCTGCTCTACCGTCTGAAACTGGCATGGTGGATACTTCCTGAAAAAAGAGCGCATAATAAGTGCTGCCTGACTAGCCCGTACCGACGAAAAATCAATGCCCATCGGGTCGATCCGCAAGTCAAGTTCAGTATCGAAACAAGAAGCCAGCTGGTGGGTTGCGCCAGTCTGCATCGTTATGCCAATAGCCTGTGTGGAATTTGACGTGTTTGTTAGGCACGAAACGGTAACCCAAAGCAGGCTAATAAGCAACCCAATTGGTCTTGCTTTTAACAACATAATGAATACATCTGTATGTACTAGTAATTCTCTTCATGAATGGGTAGACATAAGCAGGCGAAAACTGTGCCAAAGGGCCGCACTGAACCTTGCTATTTTTTTCTCACTTTTGCAGCACTACCCGTACCCGGTCTGATCGGGTCATTACTAATGAAGTCAACACAAATTCTATCGGCAGGTCAGATCCGCCAAAAGGTTCGTCGCATCGCCAGTCAGCTCTACGAAACCAATTTCGACGAGGCAGCGCTGGTGCTGGCCGGGGTAGTTGGCGAAGGCTACGAACTGGCTCGTCGGCTGGCCGACGAACTTCAGCAGATCGCCCCCTTCACGGTATCGCTGGTGCAGATCGAGCTGGACAAATCACAGACTGCCCAGCCGCCTATTGAACTTCCGGGTGGGTCAGCCGCGTATGCCGACCGGGTGGTGGTGCTGATCGACGATGTGCTGTATTCGGGCCGGACGCTGGCCTTCAGCCTTCAGCCTTTTCTGTCGGTGCCGGTTCGTAAAATACAGGTGGCCGTGCTGGTCAACCGCAACCACCCCCGCTACCCCATCGCCGCCGACTTCATCGGCCTCGAACTGGCTACGACCCTCAACGAACATGTGGAAGTGATCCTGAGCGATCCGGCCCGGGAGGGCGTGTACCTGCAATAGCTCGGTTATAGCCCACTCTTTTCCCCGGAAAACTGGTTTGCTTTTCTGTCTCGGCTGGCCTACCGCGCCAATATCCCTGAAGGTCTGGGCTGGGTAGCTGCCCAGCCTGTCTGCCTGAGGCGGCCGCTTAAACCTCTTCCAGTAGCGTACGGAAGGAAACGTACCGGTTGGCGTAGCGCGTGGCTACCTGTTGCTGCAGAGCGTACTGGTGCAGGCTTTGGTACGTAACAAAATCTTCCATGGTCTGAAACCAGTACTGGAAGGTGTAGGTAACGCCACCATTTTCTATTTCGGTCAGCAGTTTCAACGCATTATTCTGCATGGTAAGGCCAGTGGCCACCACCGCAGGTACGTGTTCGTCTTTCATCCAGCGCAGCCACTCGCGCTCAATCTGCTGGTCGATGTTATAGGTGATGTTGTAAAGAATCATTGAATCTTGGGCAGTTAGGGCATGAATCAGCCGTTTGTCTGTTTCTTTGCACCAGCATCATTTTGATAAACCTACACTATGTATACTGGATTAGTTCATGCCCATTCGGGTCTTCGCTGGGTCGCGCTGCTACTGCTGCTGGCCGCCGTTTTCGTTTCCATCAGCCGCTGGCAGGGTAACAAATCTTTCACCGAGGGCAACCGTAAGTTGTACCTGTTCACCCTTATTTCGGTCCACCTCCAGCTGGTTCTTGGCCTGATTTTATACGTCATAAGCCCCAAGGTCAACTTCGACGGCCTCAGCAACCGGGTTGTTCGGTTCTATACGGTGGAACACATCGCCATCATGCTTCTGGCTATCGTTGCCATCACCATTGGTTATTCGCGCTCGAAACGGGCTACCAGCGATACCCAAAAGCATCGCCTCGTTGGTATCCTGTACGGCATTGGCCTCCTCCTGATCCTGGTGGGCATTCCCTGGGCGTTCCGGAATTTAGGCGCCAGCAATGGGTAGGTAAAGAGGTCCAGATTAATTCATTAACTGCGGTTATGGTGTTAAATTTGTCTATACGATACAACTCGCGTTAATGAAAGATGGTGTACATATAGGCAACTGGTGGCGGTTCGCAACTGGCCTTGCGTTGGTAATGGTGGCCCTGGGGTGTAAAGTCGAGCAGTTTCCGCCCGAACTCTGGAGTGCAAGCCCGGCTAAATACGACATCGGGCAGCCCATCGAGCTAAAGGGGGCTCAGTTTGGGCTCAACCCCATTGTTACCTTTGGTATGCCCGGCACCGCTGTTCAGGCTAAGGTTACCTCGACTTCAGACGGAGTACTGGTTGTACTGGTGCCCCGCGTGAACACGGGCCCTACGCAGATTCAGGTGGCCAACAGCCAGGGCATGACCCCGCCGCTGAATTTTACGGTTATTCAGCCCCAGCCTTTGCTGACTGACGTGTTCCCGAAGAATACGGCCCCCGGCACCACCCTCCGGATTACGGGCGATAACCTGGATCGCCTCCAAAGCGTTACGTTCGACACCACCCAGGCGGCTTCGTTTACGGTTGTTTCGCCCACCGAGGCCCTCGTCACCATCTCCCCGCAGCAACCCCGCGGGTTTGTTACCATGACCGTCGTTACCGAAGGCGGTCAGTTCAACGTCTCGTATCTGGTGGCCGGCACCCCCGAAATCACCGGTTTTACCCCAAAGCGGGTCCGGGCCGGGCAGGAGATCATTGTGCAGGGCCGCTACCTGCGCGACGGTGTCCTGCGCATCAATAACGCCACGGCCGATCCGCTCACAACCCGCTCTACAGACACCGAGATCCGGGCCATTGTTCCACCTGATGCCACCACTGGCCGCGTCAGCGTTGCGGTCTTCAACCGGCTGATCGGACTCAGCACCGATAGCGTTTATGTGGCGGGTGCGCCTGCCCTGACGGTTAACCCAAACCCATCGGAGGGGATTACCGGCGATAAAGTGGCCCTGACCGGGTTGAATTTTAAAGACATTACCACCGTGCTGTTTGGCAATACCCCGGCCCAGTTTCGCATCCTGAGCGACACCCAGATCGAAGCGACCGTACCGGCGGGGAGTCAGGGGGGGAATATAGCCCTCAAGCTGGATGGCACCGGCGGCGCTGTTACGGCATCGGTGCCATTTACCTATATACTCCCCCCGGAAAACCTGGTCATTACCCCCGTTCGGCGCGGCATTACCAAGCTGGTGTCGGTAGCCGGAAAAAATCTGTGGCGGATTCAGCAGGTAACCCTGAATGGCAAGCCCGTTCAGATTCACACGCGCACAGAAGGTAGCGACTTTCAGTTCTTCGTGCCTGATGACGGTACCACTGGCCCAATCACCGCCACCAACCGGGCGGGCACAACCACCTCTGTTCGCTCACTGACCATCGTGCAGAACCCCGTGGTAACGGATTACCCCAGCCGCGCACCGGCTGGCGGGCGGATGATTATTAAAGGCAACTGGCTCCGCGACGCCGTAATCCAGTTTACAGGAGCAGTCAACCCCGCCGTTAACGATGGGCGCAACGAAGACACTGAGATCTGGGTCCGTGTTCCCGAAGATGCGCAGCCTGGTCAGTTTCACCTCACCACCGACGCGCCGGTGGCCTTCAACTCCGGTCTGTTTACACCGATAAAACCCGTTTCGGGGGTGACATTTACGCCAGCAAAAGGCCGTGTGGGCGACGAACTGCTGGTGACCGGTCAGTTTTTGCAGGATGTCACCCAGATTCGGTTTGGCGGGGGCACGTCGGCAGCCGCAACGTTCAAGGCGCTGGCCAACGGGCAACTGACCGTGATTGTACCGGCCAACGCGGCCGATGGAACGATCTGCTTTACCAACCCCGCTGGCCTGGCCTGCTCTACCCCGATCTTTAACGTGCAGCGGGTGGTAGCTGACGTTGCCTTTACGCCCAAAACCGGCAAAGCAGGCACCGACGTTACGTTTACGGGCCAGAACCTGAATGACGTAACCGAGGTACGGTTTAGCGACGGGCAGTCGACCCCCGCTATCTTCCGCCTGGTTGGCAACACCCTGATTGCGACCGTACCGCCCACGGCCGCCACGGGTACGGTCTGCCTGAAAACCGACTTCGGCACCGTTTGCACCACCGACACCTTTGTGGTGACGAAGTAGTGCGGTCGGGTCACGGTACCTGGTATTGAGCACTGGCCCGCTTCAGATACGCAACTAGTTCCTGCTGAAGCGAAAGAGGGGCTTCTAATCGTACCTGAGTGGAATTGAAATGGCGGCCGCGAACCCTGCTGCCGAATCGTTCTGGTCACGGCTCAAAGCCGAAGTACTGGAATCGGCGGGGCGGGCCGTGTATTTTTGAGTTTGGAGGAGCGCCGAGATCAGCGATTATATAGACAACCAGTATACTACCGTGCGTAAGCACTGTGGCTTAGGCTATTGCAGTCCTGTTCAATTTGAGTCTAAACACATCTCCCAAAACTAAGAGAACGACTGTCCGCCAGCATCCAGCTACCCCAACGTAAGGTCTTCGCCGGGCTCCATGAAGATCCGTTTAACGATGGGAAACTCCCGTTGTACCGTTGCCCGAATTCGGTTGATCGCCTGATTGATGTCGGTGGTCGAGAGGTCGTTGTGAAAGTCGATCACCAGCATCAGGAATACCTCCTCCGGTGCCATGTACATGGATGGCGACTGCAATACCCTGACCACGGCCTTGTCTTGCTCGACCACGGCCAGCACCTCACGAACGGTAGCCGGGTCAACGCTTTCGCCCATGAGCAAACTTCGGCTTTCGCGGGCGAGTACCACCGAAACCGCCGTCAGAATAAGGCCAATAATGATGGAGGCTATGCCATCGAAATAAGGATTTGCCAACTCATGGCCCAGAAAAACGCCCAGAAAGGCAACAACAAGCCCCAGCAGGTCGGCCGCGTCTTCAAACAGGACGACGAA
Organism: uncultured Cytophagales bacterium; assembly: GCA_963750355.1. Taxonomy (GTDB): domain Bacteria; phylum Bacteroidota; class Bacteroidia; order Cytophagales; family Spirosomataceae; genus Fibrella. Next base: position 244,604 of record CAVVQL010000025.1, read on the forward strand.
CGTAGAGGGGTCCTTGCTCCGTTTCACGGCCGACCAAAATGGCAGGCTACCTCGTTGCCGGTTAAATTCGGTAAGGGCGGTGATGAACGAGAAGCCGTCGAGGAGAAAGGCAATACCGAGGACGATATAATTCCACATCGGGTTCTCGATCACTTCCGGATGCTGCAAATGGGTAATACCCTCGTAGAAGGAAACACCGCCGCCAACGCCGAAAATAAGGATAGACACAATAAAGGCCCAGAAATAAAGCTCTTTGCCGTACCCAAAGGGCCGTTTGTCGTCGGCGGGCTGCTTGCTCTGCTGAATACCCCGCAGCAGCAATACTTCATTCAGGGAGTCGACCAGCGAGTGAATACCCTCCGAAATCATGGCCGAACTACCCGTAACGCTGGCGGCAACAAACTTTGTTACGGCAATGGCTACATTGGCAATTAAGGCACTATAGATCGGCGTTTTTGAAGCGGGCATGGTTCGAGCGGCTTGATGGTAAGCCAACGGCTGGCTATCGGCAAATGTTTAGCCCGGCCCCAATGGGCCACTCCGCCAACGTACTCAGCGCCTGTTCGCGAAGCCTGTAACTGTCGGCGTCGAAGCAAACGAAAATGACGCGATTAATGGCTGGCCTGGTTTGTAACAGGTCGCAACGGTATTAACGGCAGCGGTGCAGGCCTGGGTTTTCGGATAGCCGTAAAACGCCGGTATAGGCCCGTTCGTAGGTACGTTCCGTCAGAGCGACGCCGGTAGAGCAGCGGGTGTTTTGTAGACGTAATAAGGCCCGCCATGCGAGGGCTGGTCGAACTGGGCGACCCGTGGGTAGGGAAGCTGCTCGTGGGTGATCAGGTAGGTATAACGGCCTTTTACGAAATCAGCGAAGGCGGGTTTCTGTTCAACAAAATAATTGACAAACCCAGTAGCAGGTGAGAAGTAATACAGATCGGCGTACTTGTTCATGGGTGTGTATTTAACCAGGATCTGCCGTTGCAATAGCCCCAGGCGTTCATCTTCCGAGAGCGATGTTTCCAGCACTACGGGAACGCTGGTGGCGGATTTGCCACTGAACAGCCGGTTGTATTTTGCCTGAGTCAACCGCTGGTCCTGAATGGCCGCCAGTTCGCGGGTTAGCGCCTGGGGACTGCGGGGGGTCAGATTGTCAAACTCCGATTCGACGAGAACGGGGGTGTTGGCGGGTAATGTTTTCAGAAAATCAACCGCCTGCCAGAACATCCATGGGCGTAACAAACTGGCTCCAAAGTTTACGCTTTCGGTGATGTTCGAGATAGCCAGCAGCGCCGTCAGCCCATAGAGCACCCAACGGCGGTTGGTTAGCTGATACAGGCTATAGCAACCATACGCCAGTAGTAGCAGGCCTAATGTACGCAAAGGCAGGGTGTGCGGAATGTAGATCGTTGAGGAGTGTAGAATTGCTATACTTAACAGCACCAGATTGCCCAGCAACAAGGCGGCGATGCCCCGGTAGGGGTACCGCCGCCAGATCGCCAGCGCACCAATGGGTAGCAAGATCAGTTGCCAAACCGTGGGCGTGGGCAAAACCATATCCCGGACGTACTGCCAGTTGAAAAACGTAGGCTGCTTACCATGCGTACCGTTTAATTTCACGATCATACCGCCTGCAAAGGCTTTGATCAGCACAAACGTATCAGTCCACAGAAAAGGTATGGTTGCCAACACAAAGAGTAGCAACGTACCCGCCAGCGCCAGGGCTCGTTTCAGGTTCCAGCCCACCCGCACCAGTAAGCCACCCAGTAGGAGCGGCATAGTGAACAGAAACGTCAGCCGATGACTGATGAGCAGGGCCATCAGCAGTAGCACTGTAGCCGGTTGCCGCAACGAGTTCTTCGGAAACTCGCCAAAGAAGATCAGCAGCGTGATCACCGCAAACAGCGAATAACTTAGGGCCTCGGGCCGCATAACCGGAGTACCTACCAGCACATCGTATTGCAGACAGATAATGACTACCAGTGGTAGGCGTAAAACTGGGGGGAGCAGAGCGGCACTTGCCCGGTGGATGATCCGGGTGCACCAGATCAGCAAGCCACCAACCAATAAAATCTGTACAAACCGCCCCGCCATAATGAGCGGAATGCGGTCGAGTAAATAAGTATAAGCCGTTTTGTCGATGATCTCAAATACGCCCACAGCGGTGAGGTTCCCATCCATTGCTGCGCTGATGACGTTGATCAGGCAGAGCCCCAGAGACATTAGATAAAATACGAACACCAGCGGGATACAGGGCCAGTCGATGCAGCGGGGTGTGGCCCCGTAAATCAAAAACATGCCCGAATCGGCAATGAACTGCTCGTCGGTGGTGAAGTAACCTCCATCTGGTGGATGAATGAAACTGACCCAACTCGTAAAGGCAATGACCAGTGCAACGATTAGATAACTCCACCGAATGGAAGGCAACGAATCTGTGGATACAAGCGGACGGGAAGAGGCGAGCGATGAGAGCATTTGGGCAAATAAGGAGTGACAATAACCTTCAACAGATAGTGGGTAGATACCGTACCCGAACGTACCTGCGAACGCCAAAGTCGATCTGTGCTTTCCCTACACAGGAAGGGCTTGATAAGCAAATTGTAGTTGTGTTTCTTTAATTCACGAGTACTGCCTGTCGGGCATATACCTCGATACGTCTATCCTGTGAAACCAGCGTTGAATCGTTTTGTTGGAATACAGTAGCCGTTTGGGCAAATGTTTGTGTGCCCACCGAAAATGGCTGATTCAGGCTCCGCAGTTCGTAGGTGTCTTCGGCAAACTGATTGAACAGATTACCATTCCATCGACTGCGATTGACGAGCGGAAAAGCAAGCTTCACAAAGTCGGCTCCGTTTTCGGTACGTATGGCCACACGCTTATCGGTTCGGGCTGTCCAGAGCGAATCGGTTTGCCAGGGAGCCTGGGCGTTTGGTCGCCGAAAACGGTGAATGCGAAAGGCAGGCTGCCCGGTAACATCAGCGTAGCCCGCCCCAGTGGTTTCTTTCAACCGATAGGTACTGGTAACGGGAGCAGCAGTAAGGAGCAACAGTCAGGGAAAAACGCTATTCCGTCACGTCAGCGGGCGTTTTGTAGACATAAAACGGTCCGCCATGCGAGGGCTGGTCGAACTGGGCGACCCGTGGGTAGGGAAGCTGCTCGTGGGTGATCAGGTAGGTATAACGGCCTTTTACGAAATCAGCGAAGGCGGGTTTCTGTTCAACAAAATAATTGACAAACCCAGTAGCAGGTGAGAAGTAATACAGATCGGCGTACTTGTTCATGGGTGTGTATTTAACCAGAATCTGCCGTTGCAATAGCCCCAGGCGTTCATCTTCCGAGAGCGATGTTTCCAGCACTACGGGAACGCTGGTGGCGGATTTGCCACTGAACAGCCGGTTGTATTTTGCCTGAGTCAACCGCTGGTCCTGAATGGCCGCCAGTTCGCGGGTTAGCGCCTGGGGACTGCGGGGGGTCAGGTTGTCAAACTCCGATTCGACGAGAACGGGGGTGTTGGCGGGTAATGTTTTCAGAAAATCAGCCGTCTGCCAGAACGTCGACGGGCGCAGCAAATCGGCTTCCAGCAGTGCGCTTTCGGTAATGTGCGACACCGCCAGCAGGGCCGTCAACCCGTAGAGCACCCAGCGGCGGTGGGTTAGCTGATACAGGCCATAGCAACCATACGCCAGCAAGATCAGCCCCAATGTGCGCAGCGGGAGGGTGTGCGTAACGTAGAGGGTTGAGGAATGAAGAATTGATATACTTAACAGCACCAGATTGCCGATCAACAGCGCGGCGATGACCCGGTGAGGGTACCAGCGCCAGAACGCCAGCGCACCGATGGGTAGTAAGCTGAGCTGCCAAACCGTTGGGGCGGGTAAAACCATTTCCCGGACGTACTCCCAGTTGAAAAACGTAGGCTGCTTACCATGGGTGCCGTTTACTTTCACCACCATGCCACCCGCAAAGGCTTTCACCAGCACAAACGTATCAGTCCACAGAAAGGGCATTGCTGCCGACACAAAGATCAGCAATGCACCAACCAGCCTTAAAGCCCGTTTCCAGTTCCAGCCCACCCGCACCAGTAAACCACCCAGTAGCAGGGGCATGGTGAACAGAAACGTCAGCCGATGACTGATAAGCAGGGCAATCAGCAGCAGTACCGTGACTGGTTGCCGCCATGAACTCGCCGGAAAATCGCCAAAGAAAATGAGCAGACTGATCACCGCAAACAGGGCATAGCTCAGGGCCTCGGGCCGGATAACCGGGGTACCTACCAGCACGTCGTATTGCAGGCAGAGAATAACGACCAGCGGTAGGCGCAGCACCGGCGGAAGCAGGGTGGTACTTGCCCTGTGAATGATTCGGGTGCACCAGATCAGTAAGCCGCTAACCAGCAGAATCTGTACAATTCGCCCCGCCACGATGAGCGGAATTCGATCGAGTAAGTAGGTGTACGCCGTTCTGTCGATGATCTCGAACAGGTCTACGGCGGTGGTGAGGGTGCCAGCCGCCGCTGCGCTGATCACGTTGATTAAGCACAGCCCCAGAGACAGCAGATAAAAGACGAGTACCAGGGGAACACAGGGCCAGTCGAAGCAGCGGGGTGTAGCCCCGTAGATCAAAAACAGCCCCGAATCGGCAATGAACTGCTCGTCGGTGGTGAAGTAACCTCCCTCAGGTGGATGAACAAAACTGACCCAGCCCGTAAATGAAATGGCCAGCGCAACGATTAGATAACTCCACCGAATGGAAGGTAACGAATCTGTGGATACCAGCAGACGGGAAGAGGCGAGCGAAGAGAGCATTGTGGCGGCTAATGAGTAACAATTACCGCAAACTTACCGCTTCTACCGTTTCAACAGGCGCACTATTCGCGTATGGTTCTCCGATTGAACAGAGAGTAGGTATATACCGCTCTGTAAATCAGCTAATTGAATTGAAAGTAAGCCATTTTCTCCATTCGCGAAGCGGCGCTGAAACACCGACTGGCCGGCCAGGTTGGCCACCCGGATGGTTAGTGGCTGAAGTTGCTCATTGTCGGCCAGCGTCAGGCTGAGGCGGTCACCATCGCTGAACGGGTTCGGATAAACGGCCAATGCAGTAGTGGGGTAAGTGGCCAGCAATTCCTGAGCGCGGGCAAGCTGATCAGCCCGCTCGAAGTTGGGAATGCCGTACCCGTACTGGGCGTCGGGTCGATCGGCCTGCGAGCCAGACTGACGCAGTATGTTGCGTACCTGGGTGGCCGTAAGGGTTGGATGCGCCTGCCAGAAGCCAGTAGTGAGGGCCGCCACCAGGGGTGATGAAAACGACGTTCCGTTTCCGCTGCTGACGGTTCCCGCTGACGTGCCTAGTATGGTGCCCTGCCCCAGCGCAACCAGATCGGGTTTTAGCCGACCATCAGCCGCCGGGCCAACGGAACTGAACCGGGCCAGCAGGCCATTCCTGTCGATGGCCCCGATGGTTAGCACACCGGGCGAATCGGCGGGGGCACTAAGGTAGCGCCACGCCTCCGCTCCATCGTTTCCGGCTGAATTGACCACGACAATCCCCGCTTCGGCCGCCCAGGTAGCCGCCCGGCTAATCAGCGTTTTAGACCCCGTCAGGTCGGCGTAGGTATGGTTGTCGGCGGGGTTATCGAAGGTGGTGTAGCCTAATGACGAGTTAATCACATCGGCTCCCGTGCTGTCGGCGTATTCGGCACCAATCAGCCAGTAGGCTTCCTCAACGGGGTTTTCGGTGGCCGCTACTTCCGTGCGCAACAGCAGGTAACTTGCCTTGTAAGCCGGCCCATAGAGTTGGTTGGGGGCTTCGGCAGCCATGACCGAGAGTACATTCAGGCCGTGGTCGTCATCGTTGTATACGTTGGTTTCGCGGTCGGGAAAATCGTAGGTAGCCAACACGCGGTTTTCGGCAAACAGCGGGCTTAGGTACGGAACGCTGTTGGCCCGCAGGAAACCCGCGTCCAGAATGGCCACAAGCATGTTTTCGCCATGATACCCCTGGTCATGCATCTTGTCGACACCCAGCTGTTGCAGTTGAAACGCGGATGAACCATAGGCCGGAATGGTGGCGGCCTGCCCGAATTTACTGGCGCGTTGGCCCGCCGCCACCTGCGGGTTGGTGGGGGCCAGTCGGGCATTGTTCAGTACCCGGCCCGTTTCCAGGCCCTTCACGTAGGGGAGCGCCAGCAGGGCCGGTAGCTGTGCGGCCGTGGCCTCGACCAAAGCGGCATTAAGCCAGCGAGACGTGTAGAGCACCCGCGCCCCCGCCTGCCGTAACCCCTGCACATAAGTGGCCGTCACCGGTAAATCACGTTCGGTTATGGCTATTCGCTGCCGTTGCCGCCGTACTACTGCCCTTGCCGAGAGAAACTGGGCGGGTTGATCGATGCGGAAGGACGTACCCGCTTTGTCGCGAAACAACAGCAGGTATTGCCCGGCGCGTTGTGCCTGAGCCAGGTGGGCGGTGCCAACCGACGCCAGAAAAAATAATATAGAGGCCACAACACGCAGTTGGGCGGTGTTATTCCGTGCCATAACTCGCTACCCGAACGTACCTGCGAACGCCAAAGTCGATCTGTGCCTTCCCTACGCAGGAAGGGCTTGATGAGCAAAACTGCAGCTGTACCGTTTCTTTATACACGAGCCCTACCTGTCGGGCATATACCTCGATACGCTTATCCTGTGAAACCAGCGTTGAATCGTTTTGTTGGAATACAGTAGCCGTTTGGGCAAATGTTTGTGTGCCCACCGAAAATGGCTGATTCAGGCTCCGCAGTTCGTAGGTGTCTTCGGCAAACTGATTGAACAGATTACCATTCCAGCGGCGGCGATTGACGAGCGGAAAAGCGAGCTTCACAAAGTCGGCTCCGTTTTCGGTACGTATGGCCACACGGCTATCGGTTCGGGCTGTCCAGAGCGAGTCGGTTTGCCAGGGAGCCTGCGCGTTGGGCCGCCGAAAACGGTGAATGCGAAAGGCAGGCTGCCCGGTAACATCGGCGTAGCCCGCCCCAGTGGTTTCTTTCAACTGATAGGTACTGGTAACGGGAGCAGCAGTAAGGGAAAAACGCTGTTCGGTCACGTCATACATAACGAAACGACCCGTTACCAGCGGCAGGTAATCAAAACCGGGATCAATCGGCGTTGTCTCCTGCGACGTGCAGGAGAGCAGCAGGAGCCAGCAACAAGAGACAGACAGGGCAATAAAACGAAGCATGAACGGAAGTACAGCGCGAAAGGACTGTGCAAAGTTTTACCAATTGAAGAGGTGTTGGCTTAAAAATGGGGGTTAACCAGCCCATGTTTAAGGGCGTAAGCTACCATGTCTGCTGTAGTTTTGGTGCCCGTTTTTTCCAGAAGTCCGCAGGCGATGCGCTTCTACCGTACGGGGACTAATGAAGAGTTTGTCGCTGATTTCGGCCATCGACATGCCTTCGCAGATGAGCTTCAGCACCTTTTTTTCGCGCTCCGACAACAGGATCTTGCTGGTAGGTATGACAAAACGGAACACAAGCAGTAGTGCAGGATGGAAGGGTATACAAAGCTTATCGATTCACGAGGCGGTGGCGGTTTGTAACTGAGGGCTCTTAAACCAGCCCGTTCTTGAAGGCGTAGGCCACCATGCCCGCCGTGTTTTTGGTGCCCGTTTTTTCCAGAATCCGCAGGCGATGGCCTTCCACCGTGCGGGGGCTCAGGAAGATCTTGTCGCTGATTTCGGCCGTCGACATACCTTCGCAGATGAGCTTCAGCACCTCTTTTTCACGGTCCGACAACAGAATCTTGCTGTTGTACAGGGTCTGCTGCTTCGCCGGGTTCGGCTTGTTGCGCAGCTTCCGATGCATGGCACCCGATACAAACTCGTTGAGGTACACGCCTCCGTCCATTACTTTCCGAATGGCACACTCCACTTCATCGGGGTCCGAATCTTTGAGCAGGTAACCGCTCACGCCTTTTTCGAGCAGATGCAGCACCATCCGGTCTTCGTCGTGCATGGTCAGCACAATGATCTTGATAAGCGGATGGTTATCCCGCAGATAGTCGGCTGTGGCCGTACCGTCGAGCACCGGCATTTGCAAGTCGAGCAAGACAACGTCGGGGGTGCGGCGCGGAATTTTATCGATGAACTCCTGCCCGTTGCTGGCTTCCAGCACCAGCTCGAAGTCTTCTACCTGACCCAGGATAGAGGCAATACCGCGCCGGAACAGGTTGTGGTCGTCTACGAGCGCTAATTTGATCTTTGTCATCTTTACCATTGTCTTACACCGTTATCGAAGCCACTTCTTCGGGGACAGCTGAGTGAAGGCGCGCCTGAACGTGAATCCGCGACCCCCGCCCCGGTGTTACGTCAAAGGTAACGTGCCCGTCTACAATAGAGAGTCGGCTCTCTATGTTCCTAAGGCCCAGACCACTTTTAGGGTCTTTCACGGCCTCATCGTAATCAAACCCTTTGCCGTTATCGAGCACTGACATGCGCACGGAATCATCGAGGTACAGAAACTGGATTTCAACCTGGGTGGCGGCGGCATGCTTAATGGCATTGTTAATCAACTCCTGCGCAATTCGGTAAAACATCAATTCCTGCGCCGGGGCAATGCGTTCAAGCGAGCTGGGTGATTCCAGCAGTACCATTACGTCGGGGCCGCTGGCCTTTTCGGTTAGCTCTTCAATCGCCGCCAGCAGGCCAAACCGTTCGAGGGTGGTGGGCACCAGGTCCCGGCTGATTCGCCGCACGTTGCTCATCGTTTCATCGAGCAGTGAGCGCGTTTTCTGAAACTGAAGGCTATTGCCCGGCGTGTCGTTTAGTTTTCGCTCCAGTTGATTCAGACTCAGCTTGGTTACCGAAAGCATCGTGCCGATCTCGTCATGCAGGTCGCGGGCCAGCCGTCGGCGTTCAACTTCCTGGCCGTTAAAGGTGGCTTCCATCAGTTCTTTGCGGTACGCTTCGCGCAACTCGTTCAGGGCCAGTTGGTGACGTACTTGTCTGTTCTGGTAATAGGCCACGAAGAGGATAATGAACATAGTCATCATCAGCAACATTGCCGAGCTCACACCTATATAAACGCTGTTCAGATCCAAGACCGACTATAAACTAGAGTTACCTTATAAAAATAAATGACCACCCCTGGTCTTCCAACTTATAGGGTGGTCACTTCATGTAATCGGCACAAAAATCAGTGTAAACGGTCTCGTTTACACCGCAAAACTCTCGCCGCAACCACAGGTCCGCGACGCATTGGGGTTTTTAAACTGAAATCCTTTTCCGTTCAGCCCGTCCGAAAAATCCAGCTCGGTACCGGCCAGGTAGAGCAGGCTTTTGCGGTCTACGTAAATCTTGATGCCTTTGTCTTCGACAATGTGGTCAGTTGGTTGCTGGGCTGTATCGAACTGAAGTTCATACATCAGTCCCGAGCAGCCACCTCCCTGCACCGCCACCCGAATGGCAAAATCATCGGTGAGGCCGTCTTTCCGGCGCAGTTCAACAATTTTATCTTTGGCTTGTTCCGTTACCGTTACCATGGCATCAGTGAATAATGTATGAAGAATGTCGGCGGAACAATGACCGTGCATTGTTCCTTTTCATAAAAACGGTTGTGGCTCAACTAAAAGTTCACCCATATCGTGCCGAACCGGTGATTCAGCAAATACCCCACTTTTCTCCCCTCTGAAGATGTTTACCAACGTCGAACATATTGGCATTGCCGTTCGTGATCTGGCTGCGTCCAACGCGCTGTTCAGCAGCCTGCTCAACACCCAGCCTTACCAGTCGGAAGAGGTAGTTTCGGAGGGGGTGCTGACCTCATTCTTCAAAATCAATCAGACTAAAATTGAGTTGCTGGTGCCCACCCGTCCCGATAGCCCAATCGCCACGTACCTGGAGAAGCGGGGTGAAGGCATTCATCACCTGGCATTTGAAGTAGACGACATAGAGGCGGAAATGGCCCGGCTGAAAGCAGAAGGGTTTACCCTGCTGAGCGAGACCCCAAAGCGCGGTGCCGATAACAAACTGGTGTGCTTTCTGCACCCTAAAACAACCAACGGCGTCCTGATTGAATTATGCCAGGAAACCGGGCCGGGAAGTAGCTCAGGAAACGGGGAGTAACCCGACCCGACTACAAACAAAAAAGCCAAGCGAGATTCCCCCTTGGCTTTCTGATTTACTCAACGTTATGAAAAACTTTTCTTTTCGATACAAGTATAAAGAAGAAAATTCATAATTCAGTTCGCCAGCAGCTAAAAAAAATACATTATTCGTCTAAATCGTTGTTTAGTAGCTAGTTGTGTACTTATTCGCCATGAAAATAGTTCGTCTGTCTCAGAAGGGCTTAATTTGAGTGTTACCGGGCAGACTGAGCATTACTACCTACTAAGTGACCGGCTGGTCGGATTTCGTAAACTACTGTTACTGAACAACCTGTCCGTCGCGCAGCGTAATTGTGCGGTCGGCGAGGGCAGCCAGCGGTTCGTTATGCGTAACAATGATGAATGTTTGACCAAATTCATCGCGCAGGTCGAAAAAGAGCTGGTGGAGTTCTTCGGCGTTGCGCGAATCGAGGTTACCGCTCGGCTCGTCGGCAAAAACTACGGCGGGCTGATTGATGAGTGCCCGCGCAACGGCCACGCGCTGCTGCTCGCCCCCCGATAACTGCGACGGGAAATGCCCCTGCCGACTGGTCAGGCCTAGCTTAGCCAGGAGCTGTTCGGCGCGCTGGCGCACTTCACGTTCGTCGCGGTTGGCAATGAAACCCGGAATGGCTACGTTCTCCAGGGCCGTGAATTCGGGCAGCAGGTTATGAAACTGGAAAATGAAGCCAATCTTCTCGTTTCGGAACCGGGCCAGTTGCGTATCGTTTAGGGAGAAAACGTTCTGACCAGCCAGCGTCACCGTACCTGAGTCGGGGCGGTCGAGGGTGCCGAGGATGTGGAGCAGCGTGCTCTTGCCCGCTCCCGACGCCCCCACGATGGAAACTACCTCACCGGCCGATACCGACAGGCTCACTTCATTTAGCACCGATAAGGGCCCGTAGGCACGACGTAGATTGGAAGCAGTTAACAGCGACATGACATAGGTTCAGGCCACAAATTTACATTTAGTTGCCAAACTGGGCCGCTTCTTTAGTCAGTGCCTGGTCAGACTGAGTAGCCGGGGTAATCAGCAGGCGATGGCGAAACGTGATTGATTGATTGGCTTTCAGGGTGTAATTCAGCGGCGCATCTTTTCCGGTCGACATGACGCTCGGCGCCAGCGGATTCGCCGCAAACAGGCCATAGCCGCGGGCATGCCAGTAGGTTGGGTAACCTGGGTTGCCGGGGTGGTCGATAAGCGTCACGGCTACGGCTTCATTCTTAGGCAAGGTACCGGTCAGCGTAACCCAGGGGGCGCGGGTGCCCCAAACGGCGTCGCCGTCAATGCCGCTTGCGCTATGGTATTTGCCGGTCACCCCCTCGTTGTCGAGTTTAGGTACGGCGGTTGTTTTGCCGGAGGCGTCGGTAAACAGGTCGGGCTTGGTGGATGGATGTTCCAGTTGCCGGGCCACACGCAGGCCAATCAGGCCTTCTTTGTTGTCTTTAAACACCACGTCGTTTCCGAGTGCTTTCAGCGTCGTTTGCCGGTCGATACGCCGTGTGGCCCCATCGGCCGAGAAGGTGAACAGCGTGGTCTCGTGCAGCATGGGTTTACCGTTTTTGTCCTGCCAGTCGGCCTCAACGGTTAGCTCGGCCTGATTGCCTGCTTCGTTCAACCGGGCAATGTTGGTGTTGACAATGGTGCCATACATGCCTTTTTGATCAACCGCCGACGAGTTATTCCAGAAGTCGTATCCATTCACATCGCCATAGTTAAACCACAAGCCCACGTGGTGCGGATGGTCGATTCGTTCGCCGGGGCGCGGGTCCATGGGCCAGCCCCGCGTGATGGGAGTACCCGTGGCGGTTAAAATAGGGTACAGAACGGGCTTTTTCAGCACATCGGAACCCGGATAGATATAGGCTGTGAAAAGCTGTCCATCTACCAGCACAGCCACCCGTCCGGTTTCCCGTTTCAGGGTGACACGTTGTTTTTTGGGAGGTGTGGCCGCTACGAAAAGAATCAGCAGCGAGGCAACATAAAGAATTGACAGACGCATTGACTTAAATTGGTTATTTGTAGTCATAGAAACGGACAAAACCGTATGTTCTACTAACAGTTTCAAGCCTCAGGTTTCAAGTGTCAAGTGCTCCGCTTATTAACGAACGTCTAGTTGATTCGGCGGAGCACTTTGACCTTGAACACTGAGACTTGAAACTACTTCTTATGCTAATCGAAGTGTGTGCTTATTCGGTGGATGATTGCCTGGCTGCGCAACGCGCAGGGGCAAACCGCATTGAACTCTGCGCGGCCCGCGCCGAAGGTGGACTAACGCCCAGTATAGGGCTGATTCGGCAGGCCCGCGCCGCTACGTTGCTGCCCCTGTTTGTGATGATTCGGCCACGCGGAGGCGATTTTGTGTACACTGCCACCGAACTGAACGTGATGGAGGCCGACATTTACGCGGCCCGGCAGGCCGGTGCCGATGGGGTGGTGCTGGGTGCCTTACTGCCCGACGGCCGCATCGACCGCGACACGACCCGCCGCCTGGTTAGTTGCGCCAGCCCGGTGCCCGTTACGTTCCACCGGGCTTTCGACCTTACCGCTAATCCACACGAAGCCCTCGAAACGCTGATCGATGCAGGCATAAAGACCGTTCTGACGTCGGGGCAGCAGGCGCGGGCTATCGAGGCGTTGCCGCTGCTGGAAGCCCTGGCCAAACAGGCGTCGGAACGAATAGCCATTATGGCGGGGTCGGGCGTGAATGAGCATAACGCGGTTCAGCTGGCCCGGACTGGCGTAGCGGCCCTTCACCTGAGCGGCAGTGTCACTTCAGAAAGCCCCATGCAGTTTCGCCGGGCAAACGTGCCGATGGCCAGCAGTGCCCCCGGCGAATACGAGCGGATACAGAGTAGCGAAACAGCGATTCGCGCCCTGGTAGAGCGTTTTCTTTCGCTCCCTTTAATTTGACCGGAGTAGTGTGGCCCTGCCCGGGGCTATGGGTTGAGCGTTACGGATAACCGTTTTGGTCTTATTGTCTGGCTTATAGACAATCTATTGCCCGCTACTATGTATTGCCAACTAACGCTGAAAAAGTCCCTTCATCAAAACGGACACCCGTTCTTACCAACTCTATTTGCCGTTCATCAGCAACCCTGTACGTTTGATTCATTACTTCAACAGAAGATACCTACTGACATGGAAAAACGTTTGGAACGATACCTCGACGAAGCACAGATCGGGGGCGTTGCGGCCGGGCTGGCCCATTACTTCGATATAGATCGGACGCTGATTCGGGTACTTTTTGTGGCGGGGATCTTTGTTCCATCGGCCCCGACACTGATCCTGTATATTATCTTGTGGATTGTGCTGCCCGAACGCCGGTTCGGGTTGTCACCGGAAGCTCAGACAACCATTTTTTCAACCCCTGCTTTTTCTATGTCATCTACCAATCAAAAACGCAACGGCAACCTCATTGGTGGGGCCGTCCTGATTATCCTCGGTGTTTTCGCTTTGCTCGACCGCTATACCGACATTGATTTCAGAGATGTGTGGCCGCTGTTGTTGATTGGCTTCGGTGCCTGGCTGATTCTGCGCAATCGCGATCAGAAAGTTGATTCATCATCGACCACCTATCTCGACAGCGACCCCACGCCGCCGACACCGCCTACCAATGACCCTTACGATCCTAACCGGCCTATCAATCAGGTGTAAACGTGCCTCACCCCCCGACCCCTCTCCTTCACAAGGAGAGGGGAGCAATGCTCCGCCAATTTTACGGTAGTGCTACTCCCCTCTCCTTGTGAAGGAGAGGGGCCGGGGGTGAGGTTGAACTCATTATGACCACAAACCGTACTCTCTTCTGGGGCATTGCCTGCATCACGCTGGGCGTGTTGTTCGCAGCCCGCAACTGGAACCTGTTTCCAATGCCCGACTGGGAATTCGTGCGCACGCTCTGGCCTGTACTGCTCATTCTGAGTGGCATTGCGCTCATACTACGAACCACAACGCCCCTGATGTCGGTGCTGGCTACCGGCCTGCTGGCGGTTGCCCTGCCGTTCTGGCTCTTCAGCTACATTGGGCGGCACCGTCAGTACCGCGAAGGACGCGACCGAGCAATGCGCTTCAGCGTACCCACGCCTCCGGAGCCGCCCGGCCCGCCCACTATGGGCATGGACGGCGATGATAATGACGACAACGACGATCATGATGACGGTGATAATGATCACGATGACGACCGTACTCTGAAGTCAGGGTCATTTGCCGAGGATATGCCCACACCGGCACCGGCCGAAGCCCGGTTCGTGCTGGAAGGTGGGGCTGCCAAATTCCGCATGGACGAAACAACGCCCCGGCTGATCGATGCCCGTACCAGGGCGGTCAACCTGTACAACATGAGTATAGACCGGTCTGGCGAGGGTAATGACGCCCAGATGCCGACGGTTCGGCTGACACCGGCCAAAGGAAGTAGTGGCAACCTTCGGCTGTTCAACAACGACGATGGCGAGTCGAACTTTGGCGAGGTAGTTGTGAAACTGAACGAAAGTCCGCTTTGGAACATGCAGATGGATTTCGGGGCTGGTGCCGCCGATTTTGACCTGAGTCGTTATGCCGTTAAGACATTGAAAATCGAAGCCGGGGCGGCCAGCGTAGATCTTCGTCTGGGCGATAGAGCGGCGCAGTCAGACGTCAACATCTCGTCGGGAATGGCCGCCGTGAAGATCAGGGTGCCCAAATCGGCTGGTGTTAAGATCACGACCGACGGCGGTCTGAACTCGACCGAAATTGACGAGGATTTCGACAAAGTGGGCAACAACACGTACCTGAGCCCCAACTACAACGCATCGACCAAAAAGATCACCATTCGCTACGATGGGGGCCTGTCAAGCCTGAACGTATCGCGTTATTGACCTTTACCCTAGTAGCCTACCCTTCCTCTGAAAGTCGCTCTGCTGAACAGCCTCGCTGAACAGCCGGGCGGCTTTTTTACGTTTACGGATAGAGCGCGTCAATCGCGTCGCATACGGCCCGAATCAGCGTTGCCTGCCCAGGCCGTGTGCTGTCATTATCGCCAAATCTTTGCTTCTTTTGTGGGCAATCAACTCCGCCAGAGCCTGATGAACTACCCGATTTACCTGGACTACAACGCCACCACCCCCGTTGATCAGCGGGTACTGGATGCGATGCTGCCTTACCTGACTACCCATTTTGGGAATGCCGCATCACGGACCCACGTGTTTGGCCTGCAGGCCGAAGAGGCCGTAGCTCAGGCCCGCAGGCAGGTGGCCGTGCTGATTGGTGCCCTGCCCAATGAGATCGTATTTACAAGCGGGGCTACCGAGTCGATCAATCTGGCGCTGAAAGGGGTGTTCGAGGCCAACAGCCACCGGGGGAATCACATCGTCACCGTTGAAACGGAGCATAAAGCCGGGCTGGATACCTGCGGGCACCTGGCGCAGCTGGGTGCCGAGGTAACATACCTGACGCCGGATGCAGCAGGGCTTATTTCGCCAGAGCAGGTCGAAGCAGCCATGCGGCCCACTACCATTCTGGTGTCGGTAATGCTGGCCAATAATGAAACGGGCGTTATTCAGCCGGTGGCCCAACTAGCCTCGCTCGCCAGAGAACGCAACGTACTGGTGCATACCGATGCCACGCAGGCGGTGGGTAAGCTGCCTATAAACCTGGCCGAACTGCCCGTTGACCTGCTCAGTTTTTCAGGGCATAAACTGTACGCGCCCAAAGGCATTGGAGCGTTGTTTGTCCGGCAGAAAACGCCCCTCATCGCTCAGCAGGACGGTGGTCGGCATGAGCGCGCCCGCCGGTCGGGTACGCTGAATGTACCGGGCATTGTGGCCCTTGGGCAAGCCGCTGAGCTGGCCCGTACCCTGATGGCCGATGAAGCACTCCGGCTGGCCAGGCTGCGCGATACCCTTGAAGCGGGTATTCTGGCGCAGCTTCCTGACGTACAGGTAAACGGCAGTCGCCAGCATCGGTTACCCAATACCAGTAATCTGGCGTTCTGTCACGTAGACGGGGAAGCCCTGTTGATGAGCCTCAGCGAAATTGCGGTGTCCAACGGCTCGGCCTGCACGGCCGCCTCCACCGACCCCTCGCACGTGCTGAAAGCCATGGGGCTTTCCGATGAGCTGGCCTATAGCTCGGTGCGCTTCAGCCTCGGGCGGTTTACAACGCAAGAAAACATCGAGCAGGCTATTGCCCACGTAGCACGGGTAGTTGCTCAACTGCGTAAAACAGTCGGTCTGTATGACTGACAGAGCCGGGCCTCTGTCTCCTGTCCTTGTCGAGCAGAGTTATCAACGATTCTATCATGTTGCGTTTTTTTTAGTCCCTGATCATACAATATCATTAAACAGAGGTATTATTATACTTTGACAACGAAGGTGGTTGATCGTCGCCTTTTATAGAGCAAGTATAATCGTATGCAACTCACTGGTTCCCACGTACTCAATGCGCCTGTGTCCAGGTTATGGACCATGTTGATGGACGCCGACACACTGGCGCAGGTTGTTCCGGCCGTATCGAGACTGGAAAAAACAGCCGAAAACGAATACATCGCCATTGCCGAACTCAAACTCGGCCCCGTCAGCGGGTCGTTCTCGGGCAATCTCTCGCTCAGCGACATTCGGGAGAACGAAGGCTACAAACTGCATGTAAAGCAGACCAGTAAGATTGGCAACGCCGATGCGGTCGTTGCTATTTCGCTGAAATCACTCAGCGACACCCAAACCGAAGTTTCTTTCGATGGTGATGCCAAGCTATCCGGCCTGCTGGCCCGCACCGGGCAGCGCGTTATTTCCGGCGTTGCCAATACCCTGACCAAACAATTCTTTTCTAATCTGGAAGAGGCCCTGGAACAGTCGCCTACCACTCCTGCAAGTGCTTAAACTCCTGATATCCTTATGCAAATCAACCTTACAGTAAACGGCAAGGTCCGAAACGCGGACGTTGAAGACCGGACACTGCTCGTCGATTTCCTGCGCGAGACGCTCCGCCTGACTGGCACCCATGTTGGCTGCGACACCTCCTCCTGTGGTGCCTGCAACGTGCATGTCGATGGGGCCGTTGTGAAATCATGTACCCTGCTGGCGGCTCAGGCCGATGGTTGCCAGGTCACTACCATCGAAGGGCTGGCGCAGACTCCCGGCGTTACGGCGGGTCAGTTACATGCCTTACAGCAAGGGTTCAAGGAATGCCACGGGCTGCAATGTGGCTTCTGCACCCCCGGTATGATTATGACCTCGGCCGACCTGCTCAGGCACAATCCGCACCCCTCAGAACACGAAATCCGGGAGGCCCTGGAAGGCAATATTTGCCGCTGTACCGGCTACCACAACATCGTGAAAGCCATTGAGTGGGCCGCCGACCATACCGCCGCCCCGCTACTGGCCGACCACCACTTGTGGACCAATGAAGTAGCCCCTGTCGTTGAAAACCAGCCCGTAACCGCTTAACCCCTCAAAAAATGAGCAATAAATTCATTGGCCAGTCAGTTAAGCGGCTGGAAGACAAACGATTCATAACGGGCAAAGGCCGTTATACCGACGATATTGTGCTACCGGGCATGCTCCATGCGCACTTCGTTCGTAGCCCATACGCCCACGCACGGGTTGTCAGCATCGACATGACCGAAGCCAAAGCGATGGAAGGCGTCATTGCTATTTACACGGGCGACGATGTGAAAGCACTCAACGGGGTGCCCTGCGGCTGGCAGGTGAATTTCCGCAATGGCGAGACCATGCGTGAGCCCAAACATCCGATGCTGATCGCCACCGGCGATACGGTGAAGCATGCCGGTGACCCCGTAGCCATTGTGATTGCCGAAACCAAAGCCATTGCCACCGATGCCGCCGAGTCGATCATGGTGACCTGGGACGATATGCCCGCGGTGGCGAACCCCGCTGAGGCCCTGAAACCCGACGCCCCTAAAGTACACGAGCAGTTTCCGGACAATATCGCCTTCGACTGGTCGCTGGGAAACCCCATCGACGAAGTGGACGCTGCCATGGCCAGTGCCGCGCACGTGACCACGCTGGAGTTTGTGAATCAGCGCGTGGTGCCGAATGCCATGGAGCCGCGCAGTTATATTGGCTACTACGATGAGGTATCGGATAAGTATACGCTCTACACATCCACCCAGAATCCGCACCTGATCCGGCTGCTGCTCTGCGCCTTTGTGCTGGGCATTCCCGAGCATAAGGTGCGCGTTGTCGGGCCGGATGTAGGGGGTGGGTTCGGTTCTAAAATTTATCACTACACCGAAGAGGCGCTCGTAACCTGGGCGTCGAAACAGCTTGGACAGCCGGTAAAGTGGACCTCTGACCGGTCAGAGGCTTTCCTGCTCG
Organism: uncultured Cytophagales bacterium; assembly: GCA_963750355.1. GTDB lineage: Bacteria > Bacteroidota > Bacteroidia > Cytophagales > Spirosomataceae > Fibrella. The sequence goes on from CAVVQL010000025.1 coordinate 263,029, forward strand.
ACGCGCATGGCCGCGACCACGTAACGAAGGCCGAAATGGGCTTCGATGGAGACGGTAATATCGTGGGCCTACGCATCAAAACGGTGGCCAACCTCGGTGCCTATCTCTCGACGTTTGCCCCGGCCGTGCCAACGTACCTGCACGGAACCCTGCTACAGGGCCTGTACACGACGCCCAAGATCAACATCGACATGACCTGCGTGTTTACGCATACCGTGGCTGTGGATGCGTATCGCGGTGCTGGCCGACCCGAGGCAACGTACCTGCTGGAACGACTGATGGATCTGGCCGCGCATGAAATGGGCAAAGACCCGGCGCAACTGCGTTTCCAGAATTTCATTCCGCCTTTCGACGGGGTTACGCAGCCCGGTTACCAAACCCAGGTGGCGTTGCAATACGACTCGGGCAACTACGCGCCGGTACTCGAACGGGGTCTGGAAATGCTGGGCTACGACGATTTCCGGCAGGCCCAGAAAGAGGCGGCCCAGTCGAACAAGCTCCTGGGTGTGGGCTTCTCTACCTACGTCGAAGCCTGCGGTATTGCGCCCTCGGCGGTTGTTGGGGCGCTGGGTGCACGGGCCGGCCTGTACGAATCGGCGCAGGTACGGGTGCAGCCAACCGGTAAGGTAAGCGTGTTTACGGGTTCGCATTCGCACGGACAGGGCCACGAAACAACTTTTGTTCAGGTGGTTGCCGACAAACTGGGCATCCCGATGGAAGATGTTGATCTGGTTCACGGCGATTCGGATACCATCGCCTTTGGTATGGGTACCTACGGCTCGCGGTCGCTGGCGGTGGGTGGTTCGGCCATTATGAAAAGCATTGACAAGGTGCTGGAAAAAGGCGCTAAAATCGCGGCCCACAAGCTCGAATGTGCCGAAGGTGATCTGGAATATGCCGAAGGAAAATGGACGGTGAAAGGAACTGACAAGTCGATTGGTTTCGGCGACGTGGCCCTGACTGCCTACGTGCCGCATGTGTACCCGGCCGGTCTCGAACCCGGTCTCGACTTCTCAAGCTTCTACGACCCAACCAACTTTACGTACCCCTTTGGCTGCCATATTGCGGTGGTCGAGGTGGATAAGGAAACGGGCAAAACAACGCTGAAACGCATGATCGCCGTGGATGATGTGGGCAACGTGATCAACCCGATGATCGTGGACGGACAGATTCACGGCGGGTTGGCGCAAGGCATCGGACAGGCGCTGTTTGAAGGCACGATCTACGACGAAAACGCCCAGCTGACCAACGGGACCTACATGGACTACTGCATGCCCCGCGCCGATGATCTGCCGCTGTTCGAGACCGACCGGAAAGTAACCCCCTGCCCGCATAACCCGCTGGGCGTGAAAGGAGCGGGCGAAGCGGGGGCCATTGGCTCAACACCTGCCGTTGTCAACGCGGTAATCGATGCGCTCTGGAGTGGTGGCCATCAGGTGAAAGACATCCTGATGCCTTTAACGTCTGAACGCGTCTGGCGGGCCATGCAAAACTAACTGATTGACGAATGTACGATATGGCCCTGCCCTCAAAAGCAATCAGCCTATCGGCAGTGTACATCGTAATTCGTCCATCTTAACTCGTAAATCAAACAAAGTGACAACCTATCCTTTTCAATATAAAAAAGCCAGTAACCTAGCCGACGCGCTGGCGATGCTGGCCGAGGGCGGCAAGGCCCTGGCGGGCGGGCACAGCCTGATTCCGTCCATGAAACTACGCCTCAACGCGCCCGACGCACTCGTGGATATTGGTCGGTTAACCGAGTTGAAAGGCATCACCATCGACGGTAACGAACTGGTGATTGGGGCCGGCACAACGCATGGCGACATTGCGGCTTCGGCGGTTATGAAAGAGCACCTGCCCATGTTTGCCGAGGGGGCCAGCCAGATTGGCGACCCGGCGGTACGCAACCGGGGTACGATCGGTGGAGCACTGGCCCATGCCGACCCGTCTGCCGACTGGCCTGCGATGGTCCTGGCTGCCGATGCCACCATGGTGATGCAGAGTGCCCGGGGCAATCGGTCGGTGAAAGCCAGCGAGTTTTTTACGGGTATGTTCAGCACCGCCCTGGCCGAAGATGAATTACTGATCCAGATTCGGGTACCCATCGAAACGGGTACGAAGATGACCTATCAGAAGTTTTCACAACCCGCTTCACGCTACGCGCTGGTAGGCTGTGCCGTGGCCAAATCGGCCAGTGGTCAGATACGGGTGGCCTTCTCCGGGGTGGCCGATACGCCCTTCCGCGACACGGCCGTTGAGCAGCAGCTTGCCAGCGGCCAGGCTGCCAGTTCTGTCGCTACCGGCCACCCGATCATGTCAGATCATTACGCCTCTGAAGAGTACCGCCAGCACCTGGCCAATGTGTACCTGAATCGGGCGCTGGCCGCAGTGGGGTAAATTTTAGTCCAAAGGTCAGGCGGTCCGCGTCCAAGTGCGTCAACGGCTGCTGCTGAGTGCTCAGTAGCAGCGCGCTTTGAACGTTGGACTTATCTTTAAACAAGCTTTACCCATGCCGCAGCACACCCGCGAATCCATCCAGACGTTACTCGAAAATCAGGGCTACCAGACCGACCCGCAGGTGGTGATGTCGGTATTTCTGGCCATGCAGCTCAACAAACCGTTGCTCATTGAAGGCCCGGCCGGCGTTGGGAAAACCGAGATTGCAAAGGTCATGGCCAGAGCACTGAACACCGACCTGATCCGACTGCAATGCTACGAAGGCCTCGACGCCAGCCATGCCCTGTATGAATGGAATTACCAGCGGCAGCTGCTCCACCTGAAACTGCTGGACGTGACAACCAACGCCGTCAGTGAGCGTGCTGGCTTAGGCACAGGTACGTTACTGGCGCAGGAGAAGGCGCTCTTCTCGGATGAATTTCTGCTGAAAAGACCCCTGCTGCAAGCCATCACGCATCATAAAGCGCCCGTGCTGCTGATCGACGAAGTGGATCGGGCCGACGAAGAGTTTGAAAGCTTTCTGCTCGAAGTGCTGTCTGACTGGCAGATCACCATTCCCGAAATCGGCACCATCCATGCCACGCATATTCCGTATGTGGTGGTGACGGGGAACCGGGTTCGTGAACTCTCGGAAGCCCTGCGCCGCCGCTGCCTCTACCTCTACATCGACTACCCCGATTACGATAAAGAGTTGAGTATTGTGCTTGAAAAAGTGCCCGGCATTGATGCCCAACTGGCCAAACAGTTGTGCGCCTTCATGCAGGCACTGCGGAAACTGCGGCTCGAAAAAACGCCGGGCATTGCCGAAACCCTCGACTGGGCAATGGCCCTCGCCGCCCTTCACTTCGACCACCTCGATAAAGACATCATCGAGCAAACCCTCGGCGTAGTGCTGAAAGACTGGAAAGATGTGCGTCACGTTCAGTTATCCCTCAGCGAATTGTACGAGCAAACAGGCATCATATCGAAGTGGGATAATCTGTGAGAGGGCAATGTATACGAACACCTTACAGGCTTTACATTGTCATGAAACCTAAAATCCGTCATTGTATTGAACGAATTTAGCTAAATTCGTTCAATACAATGACGGATTTTAGGCGATCACGTAAAAATTGCTTATGCTGGGCTCCGCGATCTAGGCCCTTCGACTCCGCTCAGGGTGACAATGCCACTCAAGGTTGTCAATCAACAACCTTGAGTGGCATTGTCACCCTGAGCGGAGTCGAAGGGCACGTAGACGCGAAGCCTAGCATAAGCAATCTACTAAGGAATTGCCCATTAGTTACGTTAACTACATGATCTCACGACGTACCAGCCTTTCGCACAACATCATTGCCTTTTGCCGGTTTTTGCGGGCGAATGGGATGGGTATTGGGCCCGACGAAGAAGCAACGGCGTTATTGGCACTGGCCCATATTGAGGTTGGTGATCGGGCGGCATTCCGGCTGGCGTTGCGGACGGCCCTTTGTCGGCGGGCGCAGGATCTGGAACCGTTCGACCAGTTGTTTGCGCAGTACTGGAAAGAGCTGGAAAAAGCCGTTGACTCGAAGACAAAAGACGACCCAAATCGGAAACGGCCCGCGCCGAAAGCGGAGGCCGCTTTCAACCAGTTGAAATCGTGGCTGTACGGCAACAAACCAACCGAAGAAGCCGAGATTGCTACCTATTCCACGCAGGCCTCGCTGACCCAGAAAGATTTCTCGGCCATTCCCACCGACGATCTGGCCGAGGTGATGCAGCGTATTCGCGATTTGTCGCTGACCCTGGCGCGGCGGGCCAACCGGCGGTATCATAAAACGGCCGCCCGCCGACAATTCGATCTGGCCCGGACGCTGCGGAAAAACCTGAGGCGGGGGGGCGAAATTCTGGAAATCGCCTACCGCAAGCCGCGTAGGAATCACCTGAACGTCGTTATCCTGGCCGACGTCAGTCAGTCGATGGATCTGTACAGTACGTTCCTGATTCAGTTCATGTACGCCTTCCAGACAGTGTACCGGCGCATCGATACGTTTGTGTTCAGTACGGAACTGCACCGCATTACGCAGACGCTCAAGAACCGGCCGTTCAACGAAGCCCTCCAGCAACTGTCGGACACGGTGGTAGGGTGGGGGGGCGGCACCCGCATCGGATCATCGCTACAGACGTTCGCCGATGAGTACCTGTCATTAGTCGATAAACATACTCTGGTCATTATCCTCAGCGATGGCTGGGACACCGGCGACGTTTCGCTGCTCAGCGATAGCCTGATCCGCATTCGGGCAAAAGCCAGGAAAGTGCTCTGGCTAAATCCGCTGGCGGGTAACCCCTCGTTCCAGCCCAGCGCGTCGGGCATGCAAGCCGCCATCCCCTTTATCGACGGCATGATTCCCGCCCATAACGTCGATAGCCTCCGCGAACTGGGCCGCTGGTTGTAAATCTTTTTGGAGAGATGTACTGGTAATAAATTGCTGACGCGAGGCCCTTCGACTCCGCTCAGGGTGACATGAAATACAAGGTTGTTAGCCTGAACAACTGGATGATTGATGTCACCCTGAGCGGAGTCGAAGGGCCTCGCGTCAGCAATTCACTATTGGCTATGATTTAGCCCTAAATCAGGCTTCTTTCATGTTCGCATCAATCAATTAACCCGTGCCGCGGTCGGTTTGAAGGCCAGTACACGCAGCAGATTTCCGCCCCAGATCTTGGTGATGGCTTTCTTTGAGTAGCCCCGTTTGCGCAGTTCATCGGTCAGGTTTTCGATCTGACTGACATCTTCCAGGCCATTCACGCCCCCGCCCCCATCGAAATCAGAACCGATGCCGACATGGTCGATACCGACCAGTTGTACGATATGGTCGATGTGATTAACGATGTCGGCCAAACTGGCGCGTTCGCTCTGGTAAACCTGCTTGACGGAGTCGGTACGGGCCTGTTGCCGGGCCGCCTGTTCGGGGGTAGCCACGCGGCCGACGTTTGCCATTCTGATCTTAGTCAGGGCCTGTCGGTGGGCTTCCGATGGTTTGCGCAGGTAATCGCTGACAAAATTGACCTGCACCACCCCTCCGTTTTTGGCAATGGCCCGAATCATATCGTCGGTCATGTTGCGCGGAAAATCGCAGAGGGCGCGGCAGTTGGAGTGCGACGCAATAACGGGTGCCTTCGTAAGCGTCAACACATCGTAAAACGTTTTGTCGGATGTGTGCGATACATCGATCATGATGCCCAGCCGGTTCATTTCGGCCACCACCTGCTTGCCAAAAGCGCTCAGGCCATTGTGAATGGGACCGTCGGGATCGGTCGACGAATCGCAGATGGCGTTGTTGGCGAAATGAGAGAGGGTTACGTAGCGGCAGCCCAGGTCGTAATACGTTTTTACCAGCGACAGGTCTTCGCCGATAGGATAGCCGTTTTCCATGCCGATAAAAATGGCCCGTTTCCCCGCTTTCTCAAGCCGGTAGGCATCGGCGGGCGTTGTGGCCAGTTCAGCCATATCGGGGTATTTTGTCAGGGCATCGTTAATCAGCTTAAACTGGTTTAGGGCGTTGCGTTTGGCCTCGGCATGGCCGGCGGGCGTGCGTGGCCCCTGGGCGAGGTAAACGGCAAAGAACATGGCGTCCATACCGCCCTGCTTCATGCGCGGGAAGTCGATCTGCGAATTGTCGCGTTTTGTGTCGTGGGCCACCCCAATGTCGAACCCCTCTTTTTGCAGCATAATGGGTGCATCGGCATGGGTATCGAGCGTCAGAATGCGCTGGTGAAGCCTGGCCGTTTTTTTGCCCGGCGGCAGCTGTACGAAGGCCAGACAGAGGGATGTAGTCAAAAGCGAAAGCAGCAACGGGAAGCGAGGCATAAGAACAGAGCGTTTATAAACAGCAAGTATAGCCAAACCTACGCGCTCGTGAGCGTAGGCAGCCGAAACTTTCCACCAGAACAGCCGGTTAAATCAACAAACCCAGCATAACTCCCAACCCCCTGAAGGGGCTAAGGCGCTGCATACTTAACATCGCGAAGCTTTAGCCCCTTCAGGGGGTTGGGGGCTATGCCGAGACAACCAAAAATGGCCGTTCTTCCTTACAAAGACAAATCCACCAGCAAGCGGGAGCAGGTGGGCGAGATGTTCGACACCATTGCGCCGAAGTATGATTTCCTGAATCACTTTCTAAGCGCGGGAATCGATATTCTGTGGCGGAAGAAGGCGATTCGTCTCCTGAAGCCCTTCGCTCCCAAATACATCCTCGATATTGCAACCGGCACCGGCGACCTGGCCATTGAAGCCCTGGCCCTGAAGCCCGATAAGATCATTGGCGTCGACATTTCGGAGGGGATGCTGGCCGTTGGGCGGCAGAAGATGAAAGAGCGGGGCCTCGATCACATCATCGAGATGCGGTCGGGCGATTCGCAGGGTTTACCGTTCAAGAACAATGAATTCGATGCTGTCGTCGTTTCGTTTGGTGTACGTAACTTCGAGAATCTGCTGGCCGGTCTGACCGACATGCAGCGCGTGGTACGTCCGGGCGGGGTGTGTATGGTGCTCGAATTCTCGAAGCCGCGTACATTTCCGTTCCGGCAGTTCTACGATGTGTACACGGCCCACGTGGTGCCTTTCTTTGGCAAACTGGTCAGCAAAGACACCTCGGCGTACGAGTATCTTAACGAATCGATGCGGGCCTTTCCGGATGGCCCCGATTTTATCCGGGTTTTTGAAGAAGCCGGTTTTCGCACTACTAAATGGATTCCACTCTCGTTCGGCATCGCGTCGATTTACATTGGTCAAAAGCCCTCCGCCTCTGCGGGGCCACATTAGTCGGGTTGCTGCTGCTTTCGCAGGCAGTGTCGGCCCAATCCACCTACAAATACGTGCGCAAGCATAAGGCAGACTACGACGACAAGCTGATTCATTTTGGCTTTTACTACGCCCTGCCGTTTACCCGCTACAACGTTACCTATAGTCCGGCCTTCCTGAATCCGGCCGACTCGACCTTGCGCATTACCTCGCCCAACAACGCCGGTTTCCGGGTGGGCTTCACCTTCAATGCCTTCCTGAACGACAATTTCGACTTCCGGTCTACTCCGGGTGTGTCGATCTATTCGCGCTCGGTAAACTACGCACTGGCCAGCGGCGCTGACCGGACCGACGTGCGCGAATCGACCTGGATCGAGTTGCCCATTCCTGTTCAAGTACAAATCGGAGCGGCGGGCCAACTCCCGCATGTATCTGATTGCCGGTGCCTCGCTGGGGATCGAAACCAACGTGCGCCGTCGCGAAGCCCAGAGTAAAGGGCGACTGAACACCAGCACCACCGACCTGAGCGTAGAGTATGGCGTTGGGTTAGAGCAGTTTTTCGAGTACTTCAAGTTCGCCCCGGAGTTGCGCTTCTCGCACGGCATTCCGAATGTCTTCGGCGGGGCCGCAGCCAATTCATCGAGTGCGGGTATTCAGCGGCTAAGCACCCATACGGTGACGATCTACCTGCATTTTGAGTAAGAAGAGCAGCGGATAGCAAGGTATCTGAATGCCAGCCGATTGCGAAAAACTTAGACTTTTTTTGGCTCAGGGCTTGCAAAACGGCCATTTAGGCCCCTATCTTTGCACCACCAAAACGGAAAACACCGACGCGGTAGAAGGGAGTTTAGCTCAGTTGGTTCAGAGCATCTGCCTTACAAGCAGAGGGTCGGGGGTTCGAATCCCTCAACTCCCACGAAAAGTTAAAAAACCCCTCAGAGATCATCTCTGAGGGGTTTTTCTTTGGTTTAAGTAAGTCATTACGTAAGTTATTTAACTAAAAGTAGCAAAGCCAAGTAGGTTGTAATTAGGCAATAGTATATTTTATGTCTTTTATTTCTACTAATTCCGTTGATATGCACTCAAGCTTATCGTCATTAAATATTGCAAGATTAAAGCCTGTTGGATTTAATGAGCTTTTATATTCCACACCATCATAACCAAGGGCTTTTATAAGCTCACATAAATATTGAGTAGGTAAGTAATCTAACTCACTGTCATGCCTTCTAATAGGTTTTGAAAGTTCCTGCCCTAGTTTGAGTAAATACCTTCTGTAACTCATATATTTTCCAAGCGAATCTTCTAATAAGATAGGACTTATACTATCACCATCTTTAAGATTAATAACCTTCAAGTCCTCTTTCAACTTAAATTTTCCAACCGTTATGTAATCTAAAAGAGAAGCTCTGGTTTCATACAAAGTTGTGTTCCTGTCATTTGATATATACAAATATGAAATACCTTTTGGATTAGCTCTACCAGCAGTAGCAAAATCATATGGCGGTTTACCCATATCAGCGCACTTATATTCGTTTTCAGAGGAGATTCTTGATCTATAGAAAAATTTACCTTTGTAATACGGTTTTGCATGAAAGACTAATAAATCTCTTAACAAATCAGTGTCAATAAGATTATTTATGAAAAACCTATTAACCCTCTTAATCTCTTGTGTAAATTTTTGCCAAGTTAATTCTTGTATTTCGTCGCTCTGGTAAGATGGCTCTACATACCCATCTAAAATTACCTCTTTATAATCATATAAAACATCTTTTAAAAGTTTTTCTATCTTTTCCTCACTTATATTAAAAAAAGAAGGCCAATCATTTTTTAACATACTCCATAAATATTGGCCGTTAAAATGCTCATTATCAGTTGTTTGACATTGTTTATATATTCCAATTAGAGGTACAAAGTAATCATAAAGTTCAGAGCTGTCTAATAAGGCAGTGTTTAATGTCTCACAATATTCACAGTCGCCAGATAGTGTTGAGTTGGTGTTTATATATAGTTTAACGTGTTGGTCTCCAAAACAATTAGCACAACAATTCATAAATAGTTTAAATTAAATTACTGACTAACTCTAAATGGTTCATAATAGAAAGTTTTTTAATAGTACCAAGGCCTGGAAAATGCTCTCTTGCCTTTAAGTTCTGGAACTCTTTAATTGCTCTCGTAAGCGAAATGCTATTTGAGTCTACAAAAGATAATAATGCATCTAATGCCTCCTCAAATTTTTTAGGTAAATCTAAGGGGGAATTAGTGTCTTTTTTTGATTTTGACGAAAAATGAGCTATCCTTATCTCTTTCCCTTTTAAATATGTGAGATGAATTACAACCACATAAGGGGTAAAGCCAGAATCTGAAAATCTTTCGCCAATTGTTAGATAATCGCAAAAACCAATAAATCCCTCATCCTTATAATACAAAAACTCTTCTGAAAATAACTCATCAGGATAACTTATGTAATCTGCATTCCGCTGTTGTTGATTAAAGGAATCATTCATTGAAACACATGTTTCAGCATCAAAATTTCTTTTATATCTACTTTTTACATTTTCAATATGAATAATATTGTATTTTACATTATAGTCTCTTATGAAATTATTCATTACATTCAAATCTTTTGGTTTTTGTAAATGAATTAGTGAATAAGCATATTCTTCTAAGTGGTTAATTTCTATAAATTCTGACAGTTTTTCAAAATCAAGGCTCTCGGTTACGTTTATTCCTATCTGGAAATTACTATATGTTTTTAAATAAGATTTAATGAGTTCACTAATGCTATCCATACATCCAACATTTACAATGCATGAATTTAAGATCAAAGTGAAATTTATATTATTTATTACGAAGGTATTAACTGCCTTAACAAGTTGGGTTGTATCTGCTTTTGTAGGCTCAATTATAGGTGATACTAATTTGTTAGATATTATAGGTGAAACTTCTCTTACAGCTAGAAGTTCAAATTGTTTAGCTCTTAAAAGGGGAAAATACATAGTGACTACTTTAAGATTGGAAGATTTAAGAAACTGTAAAGGGTTTCGTAATCTCTTTTTACAAACCCCATAGATAAGCATAGATACTTTAACTCTTTCATTGTTTTCACATCAAGCAACATATCTTTCTCATTTATTCCCCTTTTTTTTAAATAATAAAAAACTCGGAGCTGAACCTCGAATATTTCGCACACTTCAAGAATACTTAAACATTCATCAAAGAATAAGATATTTGAAGTCTGGATGTTAACGTTCGTAAGATCATAAACTAAACTTATTATTTCTTTTTTTCTTAAAGTTTTTAACATAACCTCTAAGTCTAATTTTGTATTGTCAGCAGTAGCTTGTCTCTTAATTTGTATTTTTAGGCCCTCGTCAAGAACATATATGCCGATTGTATGATCATTTAATAATTGTTTGTATTTTTCATACAATGATATATGTGTTACAATGTTAATTTCTGAAAACATTTTTTTGTAATCGGCAATTTGATTGTGCAATCTTTCTGGACTATCTAATTCAGTCTTTATTTCATAAGCTCTATTTTTCCCATTTATATATACTACGTCTGCTATTGATTTATTTATTTTAAACTCATTAAAAACTACTACTGAGTCTTGTGTAAACTGCTTTTTTGTTAGTAATTCATTTAAGATTGTATTCTTATAAAAATATTCTACTCGATAACAGTCACTCAAGATTGAATAAGCTTTACAAATTATATCGCCAGTACAATACGCATTAAGATCAGGACACGCTTCAAGCAGTCTTAAGGCCCTTACGTTGAACAATTCAGTATCATTCTCTCTAACTACTTTCCTAAAGACAGTAGTTGCAAAGAGGTCTGAAGCACACCTGTAAGCAGATGTTTTGTAACTTTTCACAATTGTTATGTATACTTGTATTATCTAAATACGGTTTCCACCAATACTTGCAAACATATGTAATAACAGCATACAAAATGTGTTTTTATTTGATTTACGGCGTAATATTTAGTAAATTATACTATAAACAAATAGTCACAGACCGTAATTAGAACGGTCACAAAAACGGTAAAATTTATGGTATTAGAGGCTATCTCTCATTGTACGGTATGTGGTAATGAATTTCCATACAGTAAAAGCAAACAGTTTTGATCAAATGTGCTCTGAGCTTCTGAAAGCGAAATTGTGGAAAGCTGGCTAAGCCGCCGGATGAATCCTCACTCTAGCCTACTCAGCGATTGGAATTCGGACCGTTATGAATTATCAGTCGGCTCC
>CAVVQL010000026.1:0-91320 GCA_963750355.1 uncultured Cytophagales bacterium
CCAAACAGCTCAACGAAGTGGTGGTGGTTGGGTATGGTACGCAGAAGAAAGAAAACCTGACCGGTGCCGTAGCGGCCATCACCATCGATGACAAGATTGCGAGTCGGTCGTGGCGAACGCGTCGTCGGGCCTGTCGGGCCTGATTCCCGGTCTGTCGGTGCAGCAATCGACGGGGCAGGCGGGGCGCAGCGGGGCCGCACTTGTCATTCGGGTGCGGGGGATTGCGAACAACTCGGGCCCGCGCATCGTGGTCGACGGGATTCCCCATGTTGATATCAACCGGATCGTCATGAACGACGTGGCCAGTATCTTGGTCCTGAAAAGATGCGGCCTCGGCGTCGGTCTACGGGTCGCGGGCGGCGAACGGGGTTGTGCTGATTACCACCAAAAACGGAACGCAGAACAAGAAACCGCTGATCAGCTACTCCGGTACGTATGGTCGGTCTGCAGCCCTGACGAACTTCTACAATTATTTCTATGCCTACGCCCGTTCGCTGACCATGCACCTGCGGGCGTCGGGGGCGGGGGCCTCGTCGACCACGTTTCGCTACGGCACCGTCGAAGATTGGCTGTCGAAGAGCCTGATCGACCCGATCAATTACCCGAGCACCAACTGGTGGGATGTGATCCTGCGCGACAAGGGCCGGATTCAGACCCACAACCTGTCGGCGGCGGGCGGCAACGACCGGGCCAATTTCTACCTGTCGGCGGGGGTCTATGATGAACTGGGCCTGCTGATCAACCACGATTACAAGCGCTACAACACCCGCTTCAACCTGGACTATAAGCTGAGCGTCGGATCAGGTGGGCATTCGGATGGACGGGCAATGGTCGAAGCAGACGTATGCCAACTCCGAAAGCCTGATCACCTACACAGGTACCGGCGGGTATGATATTCGCTACGCCATTCCGGGTATTCTGCCGCAGAACCCGACAACCGGGCAATATGGCGGGGCGATGGCCTATGGTGAAGATGCGCTGGCCTACAACATGCTGGCCGCGATGAACATCAACCACAACCTGCGCGATCGCCAGGAAGTGAACGCCAACCTGTATGGTGAATGGTCGCCGATTGCCGGCCTGACCGTGCGGGGCGACTACGGCCTGCGGTATTACAACCAGTTTACGAAGAGCTACGCTGACCCGACGGATGTGTTCAACTTCCAGACCAATCAGGTATCGCGAACCGTCGTGTCGCCCAGCGCGGGCGTTAGCAACGCGGTAAACTCGGCTACAAAACACTGCTTCAGGGCCGGATCACGTACACCAAAACGCTGTTTGGCAATCACCAGCTGAGCTTACTGGGGGCCTACACCGAAGAATACTGGTTTAACCGGAACCTGTCGGCCAGCCGCCTGGAACGGATCAACCCGCTGCTGAGCGAGATCGACGCGGCCCTGACCACCACCCAGGCGGCCGGGGTAACTCCGACGCCGAAGGGCTGCGGTCGGGCATTGGCCGGATCAACTACGTGATCAACGACAAATACCTGTTCGAGGCCAACGCCCGCTACGACGGGTCGAGCAAGTTCCTGCCCGGTTTCAGTACGGGTTCTTCCCCTCGGCCTCGGTGGGCTGGCGTTTCTCGGAAGAGTCGTTCTTCAAGCCGCTCAGCGCGGTGGTCTCCTCGGCCAAGATCCGGGCGTCGATCGGTAAGTTGGGGAAGAACTCAGGGGTGGGCCGCTACGAGCAGCGCGACATCTTCAACCTGACCAACTACATCCTGAACGGGAAAATCGCCAAGGGCTTCAGCTCGGCCAAGATCATCAACGAAGACTTCTCCTGGGAAGAAACCAACGTGACCAACGTAGGGCTTGACCTGGCGTTTTTTGGCGGTCGCCTCACCACCGACATCGACTTTTACAACAAGCTGACCTCGGGCATGATCCGGCCCTCGTCGCTGTCGACCTTCCTGTCGGGCTACAACGCGCCCCGCGTCAATATCGGCAAGCTGCGCAACACCGGGATGGAGCTGAATATCACCTACCGGGCTAAAGTGCGGGATGCCAACATAGGCGCTACGCTGAACATGGCGGTCAACAAAAACAAGCTGCTGGAATGGAATGAGTTCCTGAGCAAAGGCTTCACCTACCTGAATTTGCCTACCATTTTGCTACAGCCGCGTGGCCACCGGTATTGCCCAAAGCTGGGAAGACATTGCCAATGCACCCTACCAGGGGCAGTATTTCTCGCCGGGCGACGTGCTCTACCGGGAATAAACGGCGACGGACAGGTGAACGATGAAGACCGCGTGGCTCAGCCTAAGTTCAACCGGGACCAGCCGGTTGGCACCTATGGGCTGAACCTGTTTGGCAACTGGCGCGGGTTCGACGTAAGCATACTATGGCAGGGGGCTAGGGGCCGCAAAGATTACTGGCTCGAACCATTCAACCAGGTCAACATTCCATCGGCCCGGAACGCTTTTCAGGATTTCCTCTGGAACGATACCTGGACACTCGACAACCGCACGGCTTCATTACCCCGGCTGCTCACCGGTTCGGGCGGCAACAACCAGGCGGAGTCGACCTTCTGGCTGGATGATTTCAGCTACATACGGCTCAAAAATGTTCAATTTGGCTACAACATTCCCACCAAATACGTTGGTCGCATAGGGGTGAGCAAGCTGCGGATCTACGCCACGGCCGAAAACCTGCTGACCTTCACCAAGTACCGGGGTGTCGACCCCGAAAAGAGTACCAGCGTGTCGGGAGCGGACAACAACGACGATCCATTCCCCCTGCTGAAATCGTACTCGTTCGGCATAAACCTGAGCTTCTAATTCATTCCTTTTTTCGTCATGAATCGATTATATAAGTTATATGTGCTGGTGGGCCTGCTGGTCGTTTCGGCGGCCTGCACCAAGGATCTGCTCGATCAGGTGCCCACCACCCAGTTATCGGCCGACCTGTTCTGGAAAACAACCGCCGACGCCATTGCCGCCGTGAACGGCGTGTACGAAGCCAACCGCACCACCTTCGACCGCGATTATTATTTCGACGGGGCCGGTGAGTTCATGCACACGCGTGGCACCAGCAACAACCAGGGCTCGTTCAGCCCCAGCGCGCTGGGCTCGAACGGTAACTTCGGTTTTCTGTGGGGCGATTGTTACCGGGCTATCAACCGGGCCAACTACGTGTTGGGCAACATCGGTATTCTCCGGGCCACCACCAAAGCGCCCGCCGATCTGGCGCTGATGGACCGGCTGGTTGCCGAAACCCGCTTTATACGGGCCATCAATTACTTCCGCCTGATCGACCTGTGGGGCGATGTGCCCTACTTCACCACCAAGCTGAACGGGAATGCCGAGGCCTATACCCTGCCCGCAGCCCCCGCGCCGCCGTAAAAGATTCGATCCTGGCCGATCTGACTTATGCCGCAACCATTCTGCCCGAAACCTATTCGGGCGACAACCTGGGGCGGGCGTCTAAACTGGCCGCCTGGGCGTTCAGTGGTAAAGTGAACCTGTTCTGGGCTTCCTGGATGAAGAACGATGGCAACGCCGCCGAAGCGCAGAAGCACTATACCGCCGCCGCCGCTGATTTCAAAAAGATCATCGACAAAAACATTCCGCTGTTCCGCAACGGTGATCCCGGCCCGGCCGACAACCCAAACTACTGGCATCTGTTCCAGTACTTCAACGAGTATGATCCCGAAATCATCTTCTCGGTGCAATTCGGAGGGCCGCTACTCGGTCAGGGTGAAGAGTTATCGCGTGACTTTGGGAACCGCAACACGGGCTTTGGGCAGGTGTGGGTAGCGCCTACGTTCCGGCTGGCCAACCGCTACCAGCTCGTCAGCACCGGCGATTTTGCGCCACCCCTGGTCCTGAGCCGCACCACCACGCTGGTCAACAGCGCCACCAACCCCAAATCGTATGAAGGGCGCGACTACCGGATGCGGGCAACGATGGTCTGGGATGGCCAGAAAATGGTGCAGCTATCGACCGACGGCCTGACCGTGCTAGCCGACAGCCTGCCGTTCCGGTTCGGCAACCGCGACGGGGTAACGGCGATCAACTACGATGGCGCACCGGCGGGCTATGTGTTCCGCAAATGGGTACGGCAAACGGGCGGTATCGGGCGGTCAGACGGGCCACAGGACATCTACCTGATGCGCCTGCCCGACGTGTGGCTGATGTATGCCGAAGCGGTAAACGAGATCAGTGGCCCAACGCCCGAACTCTTTACGCTGCTGAACCGCATTCGTCGGCGGGGTAATCTGCCCCCGCTGAATGCGGCGAAGTTTGCCTCGAAAACCGAGTTCTTCAAAGCCATCGAGCAGGAGCGGATCATCGAACTGGTGGGCGAAGGCCAACGCTTCTTCGACATTCGCCGCTGGAAAAAAGCCGAAGACATCTGGCCTGCATCCAAGCGGACAGGTGCTGTATCGATACCCAGGGAACGCGCATCCGCGACGAATTTGTGAACGCCGATCTGCGCGCTTACCAGCGGTACTACATTTTCCAGATTCCGCCCAGCGAGATCGAAGTAAATTCAAAAATTACCCAGAACATTCCCTGGCTATAACCCGACATCGTCTACCTCCATGAAACGATCAATTCTATACATCTGCTTCAGCGTCCTGGTGCTCACCGGCTTATTTGCCTGCGCCACAGACCCTATCGACGACGCGGGTCTGCTGATCACCCAGCGTGCGCAGTGCTACATGACCTCGTTCGATCTGCTCGGATCGGATCACCGCACGGTGCTGGTGAGCGGGCAAACGAAGGTCGACACCACCGCCCTGACGGTAACCGCCATGGCCAAGTTTGGTACCAACATGCAGCGCCTGAAGCCGATTTGCAGCGTGGTGAGCGATGCCATCGTGACGCCCACCATGGGCGTCTGGACCGACTTCTCGCAGGCCCAGACCTACACCGTTGTGTCGGGCAACCGGCAAGTGCGCAAAACCTACACTGTTACGGTCACTCTTCAAAAATAACCGCCCATGCGTCAGTATATCATTCCGTTACTACCCATTGCTATCGCCGCCCTGCTAACGGCTGGTTGCCAGAGTAAGGTTGTAACGCCGCAGGAGCCGTTTAGAAACGACCTGCTCAAAAAAACGGTCGGGCCCGCCATCGTCGGTGCGCCTATCGAGTTTGCCTATGCGATCGGTACGCTGGAAGGCGATCTGAAAAACGTGCGGGCCGAAGCCAATGTGGCTGGTGGCGTTGGCACGGGTTTCAGCCGCAACTCCTGGTACACCAACTACAGCACCGGCGTTGATCAGCCCAAGCAAACGGCCACGGATACGCTTACGAACGGGACCGTATCGACCGCCAATATCCTGGATGTGGCCACCAACAAGGCCGTTACGCTGCGCTACTATTACTACCCGACGGCCGATGCCCAGGGGAAGGACGTGTCGATCCGGTTCAGCGCTACCTCGTCGACGGGTAAGGAGGTCAGCATTCAGTCGCCGTCCTACCGCATCAGCAGCATGGATATGAAACGCTCGATCGTGCTGGCCGACGGTGCCAAAGCCTACGTGTCGCTGGCCGATATGACCGCCTACACCAAAGCGGAGGTCGAGCAGAACAACCTGGCCAGCAAAATCGACTTTGTGTACGTTTACCGGCCCACCATCAGCACCTATGCGTTTGGGCACGCACTGGTAGCACCCTCCAACGCCGATTACCTGAAAGACGTGACCCTGCCAACGGGTCTGGCCAAACCCCGCACATCCATCGACAAGCGGGTCGACGTGAAGGACGCCCAACTACGGGGCACGGCTGGTTTCGATGTGTTCATCGACGATATCGACCTGCAACAAACAACCTTCACCAACGCCGCTGATTACGCCTACGGATTCGCCGCCGATCAGGGCGCTTTCGTGAAGTCGGCCGACGGTACGTACGCGGCTTATGTCTATGTCAACGCGGTGAACAACACCGCCAAGACGATGACCGTAAGCATAAAACGGTTGAAACTGAAGTGAAATTGGGTAATTGCTTTCGCGTGGCCCTCCGCATCGGTGTAGCCCCCCGCCGAGATGTCGGACCACCTAAAGGGAGCCTGCTGGCGCATGATTAGGATTCGTGCGCCAGCAGGCTCCCTTTAGGTGGTCCGACATCTCGGCGGGGGGCTACGCCGAAACACATCAATCCAAACTATGACTGCACAAGCGCGACGACTGGCAGGTTTGATTTTCCTGCTGCTAACGGTATGCCTGTTGAAAGCCGCCGCCCAGCCGATTGAGAAGCCGACTACTTTTCTGCTGGATGGGGCTGTGCTGGCCGCAAACAAACGAAGTATCCAGCAGGGGAATCAGTCCTTGCTGGCGGCCCAGAAAACCTTGCTGGCCACCGCCGATAAGGTGCTGACAAAGCCAGCGCACTCGGTTGTTGAGAAAACGAAAACACCGCCCAGCGGCGACAGGCACGATTACATGAGCGTGGGCCCGTACTGGTGGCCCGACTCGACGAAGCCCAACGGACTACCCTACATCCGTAAAGACGGGCAGATCAATCCCGACCGGTATGCCATTCAGGATGGCACCTATTTGAACGCGCTCTGCGACGATGTGCAGGTGCTGGCGTTGGCCTACTACTACTCGAATGACGAAAAATACGCCCGTCGTGCGGCCGATCTGGTGCGTGTCTGGTTCCTGAACGGCGACACCCGAATGAACCCGAATCTGAGCTACGGGCAGGCTATTCCGGGCATTACCGAAGGGCGCGGCATTGGCTTGATCGATACCCGTATGCTGGCCAAACTGGTGGATGCCGTTCAACTGTTGACACCCTCAAAAGCATGGCCGCAAACCGACCAAGTGGCCCTGCAGGCCTGGTTTCGGCAGTTTCTGAACTGGATGCTGACCAGCCCCATCGGGAAAGACGAGGAAGATGAGCACAACAACCACGGCACCTATTACGATTTTCAGTCGCTGGCGTTTGCCCTGTTTCTGAATGATAAACCACTGGCCAAACAAATCATCGAGCAGAAAACGTATAAGCGCATTCAGAGTCAATTGAAACAAGATGGCAGTCAGCCGCACGAACTGGCCCGCACGCTTACCTGGGGCTATTCGCTCATGAACCTGAAAGGATTTTTCGGCCTGGCCCGGCTCGCCGAAAACGTGAACATCGACCTGTGGAAATACGAAACCCCCGACGGCAAGAGCCTGAAAAAGGCTTATTTCTGGATGCTGCCCTATGCCGAAGGAGAGAAACCCTGGACCTTCCAGCAGATCAAAGCCATGCATCGGGAAGAGTTCATGCCGCTTAAAGCCGTAGCCCAAACCAAGTACAAACAAGCTGGCAGCTCAGCAAAATCCAGCTCAGCAACCAGTGGAGACCCCATGTTTGTGCTGACTAATTCGCTATTTTAGGCTGGGAGTTGCTTTCGCACGGCTTCGCGTCACATGCCCTTCGACAGGCTCAGGATGACAATCTCACTCAAGGCCATCATTAACAAACCTGAGTTTCCTGGAACGCCAGCCCGGTGTCACCCTGAGCCTGCGAAAGGGCATGTCGTACGCAAAGCTATGTTAAAACAATTTTCTTCCTCCCTATCAATCCCCGCGTCATGACCCTTAACTTGCTCAGATCGCTTGTTCTTTTCCTGTTTTTGGCCAACGCCTCCATTGCCTTGGCGCAGGATAACCCATTGACCGCCAGTACGAAGCTGCCGGACCATCCGCGAATTCTGCTGCTGAAAGGGGAGGAGCAGGCCATTCAGAAAACGATCAGTGCCGACCCGACCTGGGCACAAGATGCACCAGGCGATCCTGACTGAGGCCGACGTTATTGGCAAGGCCCCGGTGCTTGAGCGAATCATGACGGGCAGGCGGCTGCTCAGTGTGTCGCGCGAGGCCCTTCGCCGCCTGTTTATTCTGTCGTATGCCCACCGGCTCACCCAGCAGCCCACGTACCTGAAACGGGCCGAGCAGGAACTGCTGGCGGTATCGGCGTTTACTGACTGGAACCCGTCGCACTTTCTGGATGTGGCCGAGATGACCATGGCGGTGGCCATCGGCTACGACTGGCTGCACAACGGCTTGACGGACCAATCGCGGGCCGCTATCCGCGAGGCGATCCTGAAAAAAGGCCTGGAACCGTCGCTTGATCCCAAAAACAATAGCTGGCTTAAGGCAACGCATAATTGGAATCAGGTCTGTAACGCCGGCATTGCCTACGGTGCCATGGCTATTTATGAAGACCAGCCCGAATTGGCCCGTACCATGATCAACCGCGCCATAACGACCGTGAAACTGCCCATGGGCGATTACAAACCCAACGGCGCGTATCCGGAAGGATACGGCTACTGGGGCTACGGAACCAGCTTCAACGTCATGCTGATCAGTGCCCTGGAGAAGGCATTCGGTAGTGATTTTGGCCTGTCGAACGCGCCCGGATTTATGAAAACGGCGGCCTTTATGGAGAACATGACCGGCCCGACCGGCACCCCGTTCAACTACTCCGATTCGGGCGGAGGCAGCGAATTGCAGCCTGCCATGTTCTGGTTTGCCAACAAGCTGAACGATTCATCATTACTGCTCGAAGAGCGCCGCCAGTTGATGAATAACCCGCCGATCGAAACATGTCAGAAACCGGCTGATTCCGGCCGTGATGATCTGGAGTGCCGGCCTGAAGCTCGACAACATCAACGTACCTACCTCGAACGTGTGGGCAGGTGGCGGCACAAACCCGGTGGCCATGATGCGGTCGTCCTGGTCTGACCCGAATGCCATTTATGTCGGGGTGAAAACCGGCTCGCCCAGCGTCAATCACGGCCACATGGACGTTGGCTCGTTCATCATGGACGCCGACGGCGTTCGGTGGGCCATGGACCTGGGTATGGAAGAATACAACAACCTGGAAACCAGGGGCCTGAATATCTGGGGCAGAACACAGGATGCAGAGCGCTGGTCAATTTTCCGGTACAATAATTTCGCGCACAACACCCTGACGATCAACGGGCAGTTGCAGCAGGTGAAGGGCTTTTCATCCATCACGTCGTCGTCGGCAACCCCTCAGTTTATGAACGTGACCACCGACCTTACGCCCGTTTATAGCGGGCAGGTGTCGAAAGCGAACCGGGGCGTAGCGATCGTGAACAAGTCGTATGTGCTGGTTCGGGATGAGCTGGAAACGCTGCCCAATGAAACAACCGTGCGCTGGACCATGGCCACGCCTGCGGCGGTAACCATGGTTGGCGACAACCGGGCTGAACTGACTAAAAACGGCAAAAAACTCACCCTTCAGGTGCAGGAACCGGCTAAGGTGGTGATGAAAACCTGGCCAACAACCCCCTCCCGCGCCTTTGAAAATCCAAACACCGGTACGACGCTGGTGGGCTTCGAGGTGACGGTGCCTGGCGGATCAAAAGCGGCCGTGACGGTGCTGTTGATTCCTGAAAGAGCGGGCGCCGTCAAGCCTACGCCTGCGTTGCCCCTGTCGCAATGGTCGAAATAAGTACGTTGATGAAGCGTCGGAAAGCGGTAGTCCGTACATTCGTGACTGCTTTTTCATCGACAGTTGTATGAAAACAGGTAATCAAGTCCATCATCACTGAGTTGAGGCTACTCACTCAGAACGCATTATTTCCTCCACAATGACCAACGTACTCCACTCATTTTCATTAGCTGGTAAAGTCGCTTTAGTAACGGGTTGTAACCGGGGTATTGGCCAGGCAATGGCCGAAGCACTGGCCGAAGCAGGGGCCGACATCATTGGCGTATCGGCCAATCTGGCGGCCGAAGGCAGCGCCGTCGGGCAGGCCGTTGAGGCGCTGGGTCGCCGTTTTTATGCGTATCAGGCCAATTTCGGTCAGCGCGAGTCGCTGTATGCTTTTATTGAAAAAGTAAAGGCCGACCATCCGGTTATCGATATTCTGGTGAATAACGCCGGCACCATTTTACGGCAGCCCGCCGCCGAACATTCCGATGCGTATTGGGATCAGGTGATCGAAGTAAACCAGAACGCCCCGTTTATCCTGACCCGCGAAATTGGCAAGCGGATGCTGGAGCAGGGGAGTGGCAAGGTGATCTTCACGGCGTCGTTGCTCACGTTTCAGGGGGGCATCAACGTGCCGGGCTATGCGGCCAGCAAAGGGGCTATTGGCAGCATGGTGAAAGCGTTTGCCAACGAATGGGCATGCCAAAGGCGTCAATGTCAATGCCATTGCGCCCGGTTACATCGCCACCGACAATACCGAAGCCCTGCGCGCCGACCCCGACCGCAGCCAGTCGATTCTGTCCCGCATTCCCGCCGCCCGCTGGGGCGAATCCGAAGATTTCAAAGGCCCCGTCGTCTTCCTTGCGTCAGACGCCGCGAAGTACGTTCACGGCACCGTCCTGACCGTCGACGGCGGCTGGATGGGGAGGTGATTTGAAGGGTTCAAGGTCTAATGTCCAAAGTTGCTCCGCGAATCAGACCAGCGCGGAGCAACTTTGGACTTGAACTTTAGACTTTGGGCATTAGACCTTGGACGTTGAACTCTCAAAATCACCTCACCAACTGCGCTAGTTCAGCGTCGGAAACCGTTAGCAGGCCAACTTTAGGGAGTCGGCGGGTGAGTTCGCGCCAGTTTGCATCCTGGGCGTAGATGCCACGCAGCATGCCCACCGCTTTTGGAATCTGTTTGGTGTTGGCCAGCGCAATGGCCGTCCAGTACTGCATCTCCAGGTTTTTCGGGAAGAGCTTCATGGCCGCGCCGTACAATCCATGGCGGCTTTCATGTCGTTCTTTTCCGTGGCCAGATCGCCATTGTTCATGTACTCGTAGGCGCGGTGGGTACGCAGCAGCCGCGCCAACTCCGGTAACGGCTGCCCGGCATCGTCAACGCGGAGGTCGACCAGGTGGTTATCATCCCAGGGGGCATCGGTCGCTTTGCCTTTCACCACCAGCAGCACCGCCGATTGCCGCCCGCGAATATCGCCCCCGGCGGCCTGAGCGGCGTTCAGCGCACTCAACACCCGTTCGGGTAGGGGCAGGGCGCTGTTCTTCTCAAACGCCGCCGCCATCGCATCGGGCACGGTGTTGTTGAGCATCATGTTGGCCTGCACCGAGTAGTTGCTGCCTTTGCGATGCCCGGCAAAATCAATGCATTTGTTGCCCGTATGCACGGCCACATTGCCCTTCGCATCGGCAATGGCTACCTGACGGACCTCGCGGCCTTCGTCGGTGCGGAGCAGTTCGTCGAGTGCCTCCTGAGCGGTCTTGCCTTCCTTCAACAGGCGCAGCCCCCGGATACCGAACGATTTATTGGTGAATGACTGGGTGGCCACCACGCCAACGCCCGCCTCGCCCCACGAGACCGACGTACCGACCGAAAACCAGTGGCTCTGCACGCCCACGGCCAGATCGCCCGTTTTTTCATCGCGGGCAACAATCGAAAACGTGTGGGCAAATGGGTCGCTTCGGCCGTCGCTACGGGGCCGGGTGTGCTGGGCGTTGACAAACAGGGGAATGCTGATGAATATGATGAATAGGTTACGCATAGGTTGGTTTGATTGCATTCACCAAAAATAAGCGAAACCATGCGGGCCAACATGGTAAGCTGACCTTGTTTCCTCCTTTTAGTTTAGAATGCTTTATCAACAGTACATTTTAGTCTCATGCAGCATATCAGGATTGCCACCGCTCAGTTTGAAAACGCCAGTGGCGACAAAGCGTATAACCTGGCCATCGATCCGTCGGTTGGCGGGGCAGGCGGCCAGCCAGGGTGCCCAGGTCGTGGCCTTCCATGAATGTTCAATCACCGGCTACACCTTCGCGCGAAACCTCTCAAAAGAAGAAATGCTGGCCATTGCCGAGTATATTCCGGAAGGGGAGAGTATAGAGACGCTTCGGCAGATCGCCCAGGAACACAACATCGTTGTGCTGGCGGGCCTGTTCGAGAAGGACCGGGACGATCAGCTCTTTAAGGCGTATGTGTGCGTGGATAAAAACGGGCTGGTCGCCAAATACCGCAAGCTGCACCCGTTCATCAATCCCCACATTCTGCCCGGCAATCAGTACGTGGTCTTCGACCTGCTTGGCTGGAAGTGCGGTATTCTGATCTGCTACGATAACAACATTGTGGAGAACGTACGGGCTACCGCGCTGCTGGGTGCCGACATCATTTTCATGCCGCACGTGACCATGATGACGCCCTCGACCCGGCCCGGCGCGGGCTTTGCCGATCCGGCTTTGTGGGCCAACCGCGACCGTGACCCCACCTCGGTCCGGCTGGAATTCGATGGCTTGAAAGGCCGGGCCTGGCTGATGAAATGGTTGCCGTCCCGCGCCTACGACAACGCGGTGTACGTGGTCTTCTCCAACCCGATCGGTATGGATGCGGACCAACTCAAAAACGGTTGTTCCATGATTCTGGACCCCTTTGGCGATGTGCTGGCCGAATGCCGCCAACTGGGCGACGAAGTAGTAACGGCCACCTGCACCCCCGAAAAGCTAACCCTTGCCGGTGGGTATCGCTATCGCAATGCCCGCCGCCCCGACCTCTACGCCGATGTGGTGGGCCAGCCACACGAGTCGGAGCAAAAAGTGGTGTGGCTAACGCCAACGCCCGAGGCGAATACCCCTTCCTGATTGGTATGAAAGCCCACGGTTAGTTCGGGTAACTGAGCCGGAAGGGTTACTGGTCATGGGGAGGAACCCGGCCTGCGTCGGCTTTGAGTTTGGTCAGCTCGCCCAGGAGCCGGGTGCGGATGGCCAGTTCGGGCCTGCCCAGCCGCTGGGCTATCCGGGATACTCCAGGTTCAGGGTGTCGATCTCGGTCTCGCGCCCCAGGTTAATGTCTACCAGGGTAGAGATCAGCTGCCCATCAGAACGCTGGCTGATTTGCAGCAGTCGCGCCTCCACCTCGTCCCGGTTCATGGCAATACCCACCTCACCCGCCACGGCCACACATTCATCGATGACCTCGCGGGCCAGCGCCAGCGCCGACGGGTTCCGGTGGAAAATGCCGTTATCGACCCCCAGCAGTGAACAGACGGAATTGAACACGCAGTTGGTGATGACTTTCTCCCAGATCGTCTGCTGAATGGCCTGCTCTGCCCGAAATAAAAACCGGGGCGTAGAGATCTGCCCAAGGAGGGCCGTCAGGCCGGATTCATGCCCCCGAATGACCCCCACGGGCGATGCTGCCACGGGCTTGTAACTGACTGTGTGCGTGGCCACCACCTGACTGCGTCGCCAACAGCACGCACCGATACACCAGTGGGAAAGCCCGCATCGAGAAACGGCTGCTCGATACCCAGTCCGTTTTGCAATAGAACAACAGGCGACTGCCCCGTTTTACCCAGCAGCCGCCGGGCAATGTCGGGGTTGCCAAACGATTTGCTGGTTACTAAAATGAGACCATCTAGTTGGTCAACCTGCTCCAGGGTACGGAGGGGCACAGCGGCCGTTTGGCTGGTTCCATCGCTGCATTCGACCGTAATCGCCGTTTCGCCCTCTTCCGGGCTACCCCGGCGGCCGTGGAGCAGCAGCACGTCTTTACCGGCCTGCCGGAGTAAAACGGCCAGGGTCATGCCGATGGCTCCCGCCCCGACGATGTAGATCGGTGTTGGCATCGCTCAGGGCAGAAGGGGTACCTCAATGGCCGAATTGCCATACAGCCGATGACGGGCCGACTGAAAATCGGCCGCCCGTGCTTGGTATATGTTGGCAACGAACGTTTGCGGGTTCCGGTCGATGAGCGGAAACCAGCTGCTCTGCACCTGCACCATCAGTCGATGCCCTTTTTTGAACGTATGCAGCACATCCGGCAGTCGGAGTGTAACGTCGGTGGGCCGATTTGGCGTGAAGGGTTCGGGCTTCTGGAAGCTATGCCGAAACCGCCCGCGCATAACGTCGGCTCGTACCAGCTGCTGGTAGCTGGCCAGTCGGGTCTGCGGGTTGGGCAGGTAGGGGTGGTTCGATTCGTTGGGCGGGTATACGTCGATGACCTTCACAACCCAGTCGGCATCGGTACCCGTCGTGCTTACCCTGAGGCGAACCGTGATTTCGCCACCTACCGTCAGGTTTTCGGCCAGTACGTCGGTCTGGTAGCAGAGCACGTCCGGCCGGTTGCTGACAAACCGCTGATCGGCCGACATGTAGCTAAACAACGCGCTGAAATCCGGCTCGCTCGTCAGGGTAGCTTCGGAGTAGGGGACGGCGTTGGCCGGATCACTGACAAACTCCCGAAAGTCGGCCGGATCGCCGGGGCTGGTGGTTAGTTGACGGGTTGGCGTCAGATACCAGCGTTGGCGATGGCCGGTCGGCGCGGGCCATTGCGAAAACGTCCGCCAGCTTTTCAGGCCCGTATCGAAGAGGGAGGCTTTGGGTAGCCCGCTGCTTCCCTGGCCGGTGCCTTTCAGGTAGTGATGAAAGAAGGGGGCCTCCAGGGTGCGCTGGTACCCGGTTGCCAGGCTGTCGCCGAAATACAGGTCGTTATGGAGAGTATGCCCCGTTTCACTGGCCCAGCCCCGGTGCCCAAATGGCCCCATCACCAGCAGCGGACTGGTTGAACTGCCCTGCTGGTTGAGCGCTTTAAACGTAGCCAGCGTACCATAGAGGTTCTCGGCGTCGAACCAACCGCCCACCACCAGCACGGCGGGTTGAGCCGACCGCAGGTGCGGCAGGATGTTACGCTGTTGCCAGAAGGCATCGTAGTGGGGGTGCGCTACCGTTTGCCGCCAGAAATCGTTCCGGGGCAGCAGCGGCCCGGCGTTTGCCAATGGCCCCAGGCGTTTATGCCAGTCAAATTCAGTGGCTGTCCCGGTCTGGATCAGATCATCAACAAACCAGGGCGTCTTTGTTGGTCGGCCAGGGCCCTGACCAAACAGCGGATAGGCGAGCAGGGCCACCTGGGTGAAAGCCCCATTATGGTGGATGTCTTCCCGAAAAAAATCAGCAATGGGTGCCTGCGGCGAAGACGCTTTCAGGGCCGGGTGGGCCTTGATTGAACCCGCCATTGCGTAGAAGCCCGCGTAGCTCATGCCCCACAGACCCACCCGCCCGTTATGGTGGCGCACGTGCTTCAACAGCCAGTCGATGGTGTCGTAGGTATCGGTGCTTTCGTCGGTGAGGCGGGAAGATGCCCGCCGGGTACGGTCGCTGACAACGGGCCTCATGTTGGTCCAGCGCCCCTCCGATGCCCAGCGCCCCCGCACGTCCTGATACACAAAGATGTATTGGTCGGCCTGAAGCGTGGGCGACGGGCCCAGCGTGGTTTTGTACTGATCGGGGCCGTAGGGGGCGTTTCCGAAGCAGGTACGCTGCATCAGGAACGGGTAGGTACGGCTAGCCGACGCATCGCGGGGAACGTAAACGGCCGTGTACAGGCTGACCCCATCGCGCATGGGAATCCGGTATTCCAGTTTTTGGTAGTGCTGCCGCACCTCGTCGGCCACCCGCGCCGGGGTTGCCCGCCACCCACTCAGGAGCAGCGCGACGCCAGTGGCCAGCCAGGCCCTTGGTGCATACCCTGGTTGTTTCATCAGGCCAGTCGTTGGTGAATAAGTTGTCCGATTCGTTGCAGCCCCCACTCGACGCGTTCGTTGAAGGGGATCCCGTAACTGAGCCGCATGCAACTGGTGTATTGCGGCTGGAGACTGAACAGACGACCCGGCATAACGCTGATTTTGTACGAAGCCAGCTCGGTTGCCAGCGCAATCGTGTCGATGGCGGGGTCTACTTCTACCCATAAGGTGAACCCGCCCTGCGGCTCGCTGATGCGGGTGCCGCCCGGAAAATGGGTTTGGATAGCATGCTGATACCGCCCGCAGTTAGTCTTCAGGGTCTGCCGCAACCGACGCAGATGCAGTTCGTACCGATCATTCGCCAGAAAACTGGCCACCGCCTGCTGCGTTAGTCCCGGCGAGGCACCCGTCTGGTAACGCTTTATCTGGAGCAGCGCGTCGATATACCGACCCGGCGCTACCCAGCCTACCCGGTAGCCGGGCGCGAGTGTTTTGCTGAACGAACCGCACCAGAGTACCCATCCCTGTTCGTCATAGGCCTTGCAGGGCAGCGGGCGATAGGCCGAAAAGTGCAGATCGCCGTACAGATCATCCTCAATGAGCGGTACCCGATAGGTTTCCAGCAGCCGTACCAACCGCTGCTTGTGCGCATCGGGCATACAACAGCCGAGTGGGTTGCTGAAATTGGGCACCAGCAAACAGGCCTGTAGTTGCCCGGCCCGCATATAACTTTCCAGCACCGCTAAATCAACGCCCGTTAGCGGATCGGTAGGCAGTTCCAGCACCTTGAGGCCCAGCGAGAGCAGGCTTTGGAGGATGCCGAAATAAATGGGACTTTCCACCGCAACAGTGTCTCCGGGTTGGGTTACCGTCTTTAGGCATAACGTCATGGCGCCCGTGCAGCCTTCGGTCGTAATCAGCTCGTCGTCGGTGATTCGTCCGCCCCAGAACAGCGCATGGCGGGCAATTTGTCGCCGCAACGCCAGGTTCCCGGCCATTAGCTCGAAGCCGATACCGGCATGGGGTAGCTCGCGCTGGGCTTGCTGAAACGCCCTGGTTAACTTTGTCACGGGAAGCAGACTGGGCGACGGCACGCCCAATGAAAAAGGAAGCCAGTCGGCCTGCTGTTGCTGCTGCATCAACCTGACCAGGACCGATTCCAGCGCCGACAGACTACCCTGTTGCGCCCCCGCCTGCGGCTCCGACCGGCGGGGAATGGCCCCCAGGCGCTGCCGCAGGCTGCGGGCGTAGTAGCCCGACTGGGGGCGGGCTTCTACCAGCCCTTCTGCCTCCAGGTGGTAATAGGCCTGCTGGATGGTATTGATACTGACGCCCAGTTCGTGGCTGAGCGTGCGGACAGACGGGAGTTTGTCGCCCTCGGTGAGCAGACCGGACCGCAGCTTTTCGCCAAGCTGACGGGCCACTTGCTGGTACTTTGGAGTTGATGCAGCCATAAGACACAACAGGGAAAGGAGGCCGGGAGCAGGCAAAAGTAAGAACCGCCTCTGTACGCATTACCATACAGATTTTGGTGAAACGAACCGTACAGTTGACCGACTGAGAAAATCAGCTGAAAACAGGAGCTGTACGGCTCGAAAAAGCGCGGACTGTGTCTGTTTGCGGATGTTTCCGTTGCCTTTTTTTGCCTGTACAAACTAATTTACCGCCCTGAAACTTGTTTTAACCAGTATAGGATGACGACCGACACGCTGAGCAGCCTGATCAACCAATTTGAGTACTACAAAATGCTGGGTGAAAAGGCATTGGCTCAACTTCCTGATGAACAACTCAACTGGCAGTACAATCCGGCCAGTAACAGTGCGGCAGCCATCGTGAAGCACTTGTGGGGCAATATGCTCAGCCGCTGGACCGATTTCCTCACCACCGATGGAGAAAAAGACTGGCGGGATCGGGAGGCGGAATTCGACAACGATATCCGGTCCCGCGCTGAACTGCTCGAAAAATGGCAGGAAGGCTGGGGCGTATTGCTCAATACGCTGCACGCGCTCAAGGAAGCGGATCTGGAGAAAACGATCTATATTCGTAACCAGGGGCATACCGTCAGGGAGGCCATCAACCGGCAATTAGCGCACTACCCCTACCATGTGGGCCAGCTTGTCTTCCTGGGCAAGATGCTGGCCCCAAACTGGGTGTCGCTTTCCATCCCTAAAGGCGAATCCAGGCAGTTTAACCAGGAGAAGTTCTCGAAGCCACGCCAGGAGGCCCATTATACGGATGAATTCCTCAAGCCGGGTTCACCCGGTTCAACAGACGGATCAGGCTCAGAAACCAGATGATGACAGCGCAACAAGCCCATCAATTTGCCGACGAATGGATCAGTGCCTTCAATGCGCATGATCTGGAGGCCATTCTGGCGCACTACGCCGAGGACCTGGCGTTTTACTCGCCTTTTATCCCGCTGTTGAAATTTAATGAGCTGGGCTGCATAACCAGTAAGCAGGAATTGAAGCGTTACTTCCAGCTTGGTCTGGTCACCTACCCCGACCTGCACTTCACCCTGCATCATGTCTTTGTGGGCGTCAGTACACTGGTGATCCAGTACACCTCGGTCAATGGTCGGCTGGCAGCGGAGGTTTTTCAACTGAATGAAGCGGGTAAAGCCCAGCAGGTTTTCTGTCACTACACCATGAACCAATAGCTCTGGTTAGCAGGGGTTAGGAAAGAGTCGGCGAAAAGTGCTACGTTTATGCCTGCCGACACACTAACTATTTCTTGAGTATGCAACAGAAACTATACAAAGGCAACCTTTCCGCCCTCGAACTGGCCGGGTACCTGGTCCGTCATTTCGATCCGCTACCGAACGTACAGGCTCAGCAGGTGGGTAAGGAAGAGGTGTATATTGTCCAGATTGGCCAGGGCGATGTCATTGAAAAGATTCATCAGGCCATTAGTGTAACCATCACCACCAATGAGGCCGACCCCGGTGGACTGATCGTGACCATGGGAGCCCAGCGCTGGATCACCCCGACCATGCTGGGCGGTAGCGCCCTCTGGGGATTACTGGGTTTACTCGTGACGCCCTGGGCGCTGTTTATGCTCCTGTGGCCCCTGCGGGATGCCATTGTTGGCATGGCCCTGCCCGGTGAGATTTGGGATCGGGTTGAACTGGGCGTCGCCAGCCAGGGAGGCACGCTGGTCGAAGAGCGCACGTTGAAACATCCGCATGAAGAGTAACGGGCTGTAACGAGCCGGTTATTCCTCATGCGGTCTTAAAGTAAGGCCTGTTCCAGTAAATTCCCCTGGAAACGCTGACAATCTTAGGGCATTAGTTGCATATACAACTTTTGCCAGTACATTTGCGCTATGGCGGATATAAACCGATGTGTAGCGGGGCAGGTGCGGCGCCTGGCGCGGGTGGTTACCAGCCTCTACAACGACGCTTTTGTCGGGGAGGGGGTCACGTTTGCGCAGGCGAGCCTGCTGATGTTCATATTTGCGCAGCCCGGCGTTCGGCAGGCTACCCTGTCGCAGCAGCTACAGATCGAGAAGTCGGCACTGAGCCGGGATGTGCAGTTGTTGCAGCGCAACGGATGGCTGACTGATAACATCCGTCAGGGGCTGTTTCTGACCGAAGAGGGTCGCCTGCTGGCTAAACGGTGCCACAAAATCTGGAAAGCGCTGAATACGCAGGTGCGGGAACAGCTTGGTGCTGAAGCGCTTGACGGGCTGACGGCCTTATCGGATGCCATTCGTCAATTACCACAATAAACCATCATAACTTCTTTTCTATGACCATTCAGGAACTCTTAGGCCGCCAGTGGGGTGTCAATAAACTGACCATCATGGGGCCGATCAACAAAATGACCGACGAAACGGCGCGGTATCGGCTGACGCCCGAAACGGCTTCGGCGGCGTTCATTGCGTTGCATACCGGCGAAGCCATGCACCGGTTCGCCAGGATGATTTTCAATCACGACTCGCCGCTAGAACCGCAGGCTATGGGTGGGGTATCCGACGATGGCCGGGTGCTTGATCTGGCCATGGTTCACGAAACCATCGAGAGCGGCTTCAGCCTGATCGCTGAGCTGATAAAACAAACCCCCGACGACCAGTGGACCGAAATTATTGCCACGCCGTTTGGCGAAATTCCCCGGATGGGTGTGCTGCAGTTTCTGATGCACCACAACTCCTATCACTGCGGCCAGATTTCGCAGGCTATCAAGAAAGGTAAGGGGGATTGGTTAATTGGTTGATTGGGGATTGGGTAACTGAGGTAAGTGAGAATTTCTTGCATGGCAATTACCCAGTTACCCAATCCCCAACGTATTACGAACATAAGAAACAGGATCGCCAGTCGTCGCGGTTCGAGCGGTAAGTATGGTACAAGAACATCACGTGTCGGTGCGGCGAACCGCCCGCTATTATACGCTGGGAACGCTCTCGGAGAAGACCCGCCGAATCTGGTTTGTGCTGCATGGGTATGGCCAGCTGGCGCAGTATTTCATCCGGCGGTTCGATGTGGTAGCCAACGATGAAACGGTAGTTATTGCCCCCGAAGGGCTGTCGCGGCTGTACACCGATCAGCAGTATGGCAAAGTGGGGGCCTCGTGGCTGACCCGTGAAGACCGCGACAATGAAGTGACGGACTACGTAGCCTACCTCGATCAGGTACTGGCCGCTGTGCTGGATGGCCGCACGCTCGATGGGCTCGACGTCACGCTGATGGGTTTTTCGCAGGGGGCCTCAACGGTCTGCCGCTGGCTCGATAAGAGTGAGCAGGTCCGCGCCAACCGGCTGCTGTTATGGGCGGGGTATTTCCCCAATGGTCTCAGCGATGTGCTGCGCCCCGGCACAACTGCGGATCTACCGGTTGAGTACGTATATGGCCGTGACGACGAATACATAAGTCAGCTCAGCGATGTTGATGCGTACCTGAATCGCCTCAAAGCCGATGTTCCGCACCTGCGCATCATTCCATTCGACGGCAAGCACGTGGTTGATCGGGTGGTGCTGACGGGATTAGTGTAAACCGGTCGACTCACCGGCTGGAGTTGATCGAAGTCATGCAGCAACGACTTGGTCAGCTTAACGGAGACATACTGACCCACAAACAAATGATTGGCTGGTATGGTCAGTGGTTGCAACGTATCCGGAGTGGACCCCTTTCGTAACCGACAAGATCAGGGCTTATTCAACGGCATGAAGCGCAACTGGAGAGCCATCGGCTTCAACTGGTCAAATCGCGTTTCCAGGCTTCGCTGGCAGCTAAACAACTCAACCAGTTACTCGCCTACTGAAGGCCCGCCCAGGTTGAGACGCTTCTAGGCACGGTAAGCCAGACGCTTCCTGAATTGGGTTCGACTCAACAAAAAAACAGGCCACTCACGGCAGAATCAGGTGGCGAAAAGGCCATTGATTCGGGGAATTACAATCCGCTTTCAAATGAGTTCAAGCTTTCCAGTACCTCGTTGAGGTCTTTCTTCAAGGCATCGGTCAGGTCTTCCAGGTCCTGCGCTGTTTGGGTAGTATCTGCCTGCGCCAACTCACTGTCGCCGGCGGCACTCCTGTCATTGACATCCGTAGGAAACACTGAATTGAATCCATGCAACTGCCCCTGAACCCGCTCAATGTCCAATTCGAGTTCATTCTTCCGGTCTTCTAATTCTTCCCTGCTGTAATTGCTATACGTACTCATGGATTCAGATGGTTAGGTTGGGGTAGGCTCAATGTAGATTCAGCTTCCTGTACCAGAGTAACTATCTGGATTGATAGCTGTTCCAATCTCTTTAAAAAAACCGGTGTCTGCCAGGAGCTAAAACCGGCGTAACTGAGCCTCACTTCGTTGGTGGGCGCAAAAACAGCGTCTTCAAGGCCCCACACTATCTCGAAGGACGCTTTCACAAAGGCAGCGTCCATTTTGTTGGGGCCGCCCGTGCGGCTGGAAAGCCGCATGGAAGCGACCGACGATATGCGGTCCCGCCGTTTTTCTATAAACGCAAAAAAGCCCGCTAGTTGCGGGCTTACGTTTTGCAGAGAGAGAGGGATTCGAACCCCCGGACCTGTTACAGTCAGCGGTTTTCAAGACCGCCGCAATCGACCACTCTGCCATCTCTCTGTGTGATTCGATGAGGCAAAAGTAGGCTTATTTCGGGCATATGTCAAGTAGCGCGCTGAAAAAAATGGCCCCGAACGGGCAAAAAAGCCTATTTTTGCCCTGTCAAGTGGGGGGCTTACCAGCTTACCATCTTGATACTGAACGGGTCTAACCAGCCTGCTCAGCTCGTTTTCATCCTCCATTTTTCTCCCTCGTGGTACGCCCTGTGAACGCTCCCGAACAACCGCAGACTAGTCTAGATCCCATTCCCACCGTCGAAACCGCCCGTAAGCTGGGGGTGCTACCCGAAGAATTTGACCGGATCGTCGCCATCCTCGGTCGCCAGCCCAACTTCACCGAACTCAGTATTTTCTCGGTGATGTGGTCGGAACACTGCTCGTATAAAAACTCCATCATCTGGCTTAAAACGCTCCCCCGCGACTCGGACCGGATGCTGGCCAAGGCGGGTGACGAAAACGCGGGCCTGGTCGATATCGGCGATGGCCTGGCCTGCTCCTTCAAGATCGAATCGCATAACCACCCCTCGGCGCTGGAACCCTACCAGGGAGCAGCCACGGGCGTGGGCGGTATCAACCGCGATATTTTTACGATGGGTGCCCGGCCCATTGCCCAGCTGAACTCGCTCCGTTTTGGTGATCTGGCCCTGCCCAAAACGCGTCGGCTGTTGCGCGGCGTGGTGAAGGGCATCGGCGACTACGGCAATGCCTTCGGTATTCCGACCGTTGGCGGCGAAATCTATTTCGATGAGTGCTACAACACCAATCCGCTGGTCAACGCCTTCTCGGCGGGCATCGTGGAAGTGGGCAAAAGCGCCAAAGCAACGAGTTATGGCGTGGGCAACCCCGTCTTCATTGTTGGGTCGGCCACCGGCAAAGATGGTATTCACGGCGCCACGTTCGCCTCCGAAGACATCAGCGCCGCCTCGACCGACAAGCTGCCGGCCGTGCAGGTTGGTGACCCGTTCATGGAGAAGCTGCTGCTCGAAGCCACGCTGGAAATCATCGCCACCGGCTACGTCATCGGCATTCAGGACATGGGTGCGGCCGGTATCATCTGCTCAACCTCGGAGATGAGCGCAAAGGGCGAACACGGCATGATTATCGACCTCGATAAAGTGCCCACGCGGCAGCCGAATATGGCTCCGTTCGAGATTCTGCTGTCAGAATCGCAGGAGCGGATGCTGGTGGTGGTCGAGAAAGGCCGCGAGAGCATTATTCAGGGCATTTTCGACAAGTGGGACCTGCACTGCGCCCAGATTGGCGAAGTAACCGCCGCCCCCGAAGATGGCGTTGGCCGTTTACACTTCTACCGCTACGGACAACTGGTGGCCGACGTACCGGCGCATGACCTGGTGCTGGGGGGCGGTGCGCCGCAGTATCGCCGCGAATACACCGAGCCCGCCTACATCAAGGAGTTCGGGAAGTTCCGAATCGCCAGCATTACCGATGTGACCACCGACGAACTGAGCACCGTTGCGAAGCACCTGCTGAGTCACCCGAACATCTGTTCACGGCAGTGGGTATCGCAGCAGTACGATTCGATGGTGGGCACCAGCAACCGCAGCACCAACGCCCCCTCCGATGCCGCCGTGGTGCGGGTGAAAGGCGCGGGTATTCCAAAATCGGATAAATCAATTGTCATCACCGTCGATTGCAACAGCCGGTACGTCAACGCCAACCCGTACGTGGGCGCGCAGATTGCCGTGGCCGAAGCCTGCCGCAATGTGGTGTGCACGGGTGGTGAGCCGCTGGCCGTGACCAACAACCTCAACTTTGGCAACCCCTACGTGCCTGAAGTGTACTGGCATTTTGTGGAGGCCGTGAAAGGCATGGGCGAGGCCTGCCGCCGCTTCGAAACGCCGGTAACGGGGGGGAACGTCAGTTTCTACAACCAGTCGTCCGACGATGGACCCGTGTTCCCCACGCCAACGATCGGTATGCTGGGCCTGATGGAACATCCTGATAACCGCATGACGCTCAACTTCCGGCAGGCAGAGGCAGGGTCGCCCGCCCACAGCATCTACCTGATCGGTTCTTCGCAGAATGATATTGCCTCGTCGGAATACCTGTATTCGTACCGGGGTGTGAAAGCATCGCCCGCCCCGGCGTTCGATATTGACCAGGAACTGACAATTCAATCGGTTATCAAGCAGCTGATTATCAAGAAACTGATTGCCTCGGCGCATGACATCTCCGACGGTGGGTTGTTCGTTGCCGTGGCCGAATCAGCGATGGCAGGCGATACGGGATTCACGATCACCACCGACCCCGATTACCGGAAAGATGCCTACCTGTTTGGTGAGAGTCAGAGTCGGGTTGTCGTATCCGTTTCAGCGGAGCGGCAGGCGGCTTTCGAGGCGTTTATCGAGCATGCCGGCGTGGCCTACAGCCGAATTGGTGAAGTAACCGCCGCCGATTTCGTCGTTGATGGCCAACCTGTACTGGCAACCGCCGAAGCCGCTGATCTGTATAACAACGCGCTGGGTAAGATCATGGCGTAACGAAACGAACGATGGAAATAGCAGGACAACAATCGCTTCGGCTGACGTACACCGAGTACAAAACGCTGGATGAAGCCAGCGAAACCCGCTTTGAATTTGATGCCGGGCAGGTATACGCCATGGCGGGCGGAACAATCAATCACAACACGTTGGTTGGGAATGTACAAGGCGCACTCAAGCCTCAACTTAGGCAGCAGAATTGCAGGGCATTCACCGAAAATGTGAAAGTTGAAGTGCTAAAAAGCAGTTCGTACCGCTATCCTGATGTTGTCGTTGCCTGCCATCCGTTCGATTTGCGGGGCGATAATCAACTTATTCGCCAACCGCGACTGATTGTCGAGGTATTATCCAAGTCTACGGAGATTGCTGATCGTGGCGTCAAATGGCAACGGTATCGTAAGATTCCCGCGCTCATCTACTATTTATTGGTTGATCAGTATAAGGTAACAGTCGATCTATTTAGCCGCATTGAAGAAACTGACGTGTGGACCAATACGCTTCACGAAAGCCTTGATGATGTAATTGTACTGCCTCGCCTGAATGCTGAACTTTCGTTAGCCGCGATCTACGAGGATATTGAATTGGTCAGCGAAGAAGCAGACGAGGAAGAAGTTTTGTAAGTGTTGCTGGCGTGAAGTTTCGCGCTGTAGGTCCTTCGATTCCGCTCAGGGTGACAATCCCACTCAAGATCGTCATTGACATTCTTTGGGTTCGTGGAACGCCAGCCCGGTGTCACCCTGAGCGGAGTCGAAGCGGCAGCCGCGCTGGGCCACGCGTCAGCAATTACATTCGTGTCAATCAATGCAGCGCTATTTTATTGAACTGAGCTACAAGGGTACTGATTTCCACGGCTGGCAATTTCAGCCCAACGGTATTTCGGTGCAGCAGGTACTGGAAGAAACCCTGACTCAACGCCTTGGCCGCCCGATCTACATCGTGGGCAGTGGCCGTACCGATGCGGGGGTTCATGCGCGGCAACAGTACGCTCATTTCGAGATCGACGGTGACCTGCCCGATCATGACCTGCTGGTTCACTCACTGAACAACATGCTGCCCGACGGAATCGCCATTTACCGAATCTTTCCCGTTGGCCCAACCGACCACGCCCGTTTTTCGGCCAGGGCGCGGTATTATCAGTACCATATCCGGCGGCAGAAAAGCGCGTTTCTACCCAATCAGAGCTACATTTTCCGGGCCCATCTCGATGTGCCACTAATGAACGAGGCGGCCCAAAAACTGTTGACATTCAGTAATTTCAAGAGCTTCAGCAAAGTCCGTACGACTGTGAACCACTACCATTGCCAGCTGATGCGGGCCGAGTGGGAGCAACAGCCTGAATCACTAATTTTTCACATTAAAGCCGACCGCTTTCTCTACGGCATGGTGCGCTGCATTGTCGGTACCATGCTCGACATTGGTCAGCACCGAATGACCCTCGACCAGTTCGAGGCCATCATCCGGGCCGAAGACCGAACCAGGGCCAGTCGGGCCGCCCCCGCCAGCGGGCTTTTTCTCACCGAAGTCACCTACCCGGACGCGGTGCTGGTCAATCGATTTACTCAACCAACGACCACCCACTGAGTTGATTCCACGTTTGTCCTGTCTTTAGCCTTACAGGTTAGCAATCCGCTTTCGGTCGATCTTGCCCGTTGCCGTTTCGGCAAATGATTCGATAAATACCCATTCTTTCGGCACCGCATACGGGCCTGCTGCTGCCCGAACGGCTTCCTGAATCTGGAGCCATTGAAGGTCAGAAATCGGTGTTGCTTCCACAAACAGCACGATTCGCTGCCCCAGTCGGTCGTCGGGTAAACCGGCAACAAATAACCGTGGCGTGAGCCCCCAACCGGCCAGGGTGGCTTCAATGCACCGTTCTACTGCTTCGGGCTGTACTTTCACGCCCCCCGTATTGATGATGGAATCGGCCCGGCCAAGCAACCGGAAACGGACCGGACTGGCCTCCGACTCCGGCTGTAGCAGTTCAACCACGTCGTTGGTCTGAACCCGTTCAAAATTGGTAGCGGCGGCGGTACTATGCAGACAGCCCCGTTCGTCGGTGCCGACCAGCACACCGGGTAGTACCTGAAAGAGTGCCGTTCGGTCTGGGCCATTCAGGCGGCGAACGGCAATGTGCGATACGGTCTCGGTCATGCCGTAGGTGCTGTATACCGGGGCTTCAACAACCTGTAGCGCTTCTTCGAGCGCCGGGCTGGTGGCGGCTCCCCCCACCAGTATTGCCTTCATGCTATTCAAAATCGGCAGGGTAGCGGGTTGGCCCGACTCAGCCAGATCGGCCAGCATCGTTTGCAGCTGAAGGGGAACAAAAGCGGCAAAGTCGAAGTGGGTCGTAGCCGGATCGAAGCCCGCCAGCGGATTCGACGAGGGGTCGACCAGGGTGAGGTCGAGGCCCAGCACCTCGCCTCTGACCAGCATCATGATGCCGGCAATGTAGCTCGTGTTCAGGCAGACAAGCGCTTTGTCGCCCGCCTGTAACCCAAATGTCTGCCCAGTCAGCCGGGCCGATGCTTCCATCTGGTTGCGTGTTAGTGAAATAGGCTTGGGCAAACCGGTCGACCCGGAGGTGTGCAGCGTAAAGAGCCGTTGGCCTGAACGCCATTCGCGCAGAAACGGATGGGTTGAGTCGGACGCATTTTCCATGAATTGGCAGCAGGATGAGGCCAAATCTACCTACTTTTGTGCCACAAAACCGTATCTGAACGGTCTGACTTTATCAGCACAACCGGCGCGAACATTCCCCAGCAGCGGCGGTTATTAGCAAGTATGGAAGAAGCCAAAATCGTCAATCCGATCTCCCCCGACAAGGTAACCGATCGGCCCGGACTGCTTGAATACGCCCACACAGCAGGAGGCGCAATCATCCGGCCGGAAGACAAAGGCAAAATTACCGGTCGCGCCGTTACGGCCATGCGGGAGCAGACCGATATGCAAATCGCGCAGCTCTACAAACAAATGCAGTTGCTGGCCGAGCAGGCAACCGCGATCCGTAACCGGGTCGAGGTATCGGAACGGATCTACAGCGCCCAGATGAGCTTCGAGCCCGTTGTGGGGCATACGTATTACTTCTACCTGCGCAAAAACGGCACCGATGCGCTGTCGATGATTGCACCCGGCGAATGGGGCCGTACGTTCCCCTACGAGCGGTGTGTGGCCACGGTACGGATGCTTGCCGACCATACCTGGGACGTTACCTATCACGAAGTACCATTTAGCGAATGAGCACATACAACTGGCAACCGATCCGTGAGTATCGCGAGATCAAATTCGATTACGTTGATGGAATCGCCAAGATTACCATCAACCGTCCCCACAAACGAAACGCATTCACCCCACTGACGGTCCAGGAGATGTCGGAAGCGATGGAACTGGCCCGGCAAGACGAGCGGGTGGGCGTTATTATTTTAACCGGCGAAGGGCCCGACGCTTTTTGCAGCGGCGGCGATCAGTCGGTGCGGGGGCATGGCGGCTACATTGGCGAAGATGCCGTACCGCGCCTGAATGTGCTCGATTTTCAGATGCAGATTCGCCGGATTCCCAAGCCCGTCATTGCTATGGTGGCGGGGTACGCCATTGGCGGGGGGCACGTACTGCACGTGGTTTGTGACCTGACGATTGCCGCCGACAATGCCCGCTTTGGTCAGACCGGCCCCGTTGTTGGCTCGTTCGACGGGGGCTTCGGGGCGTCGTACCTGGCGCGGGTGGTTGGTCAGAAGAAAGCCCGCGAAATCTGGTTTCTCTGCGATCAGTACAACGCGCAGGAGGCCCTTGACATGGGTCTGGTCAATAAAGTGGTGCCGCTGGATAAGTTAGAAGAAGAGACCGTTGCCTGGTGCCGTAAGATTCTGGAGAAGAGCCCCATCGCGCTCCGAATGCTGAAGGCTTCCTTCAATGCCGAACTCGACGGACAGGCCGGTATTCAGCAACTGGCCGGTGATGCCACGCTCCTTTATTACCTGTCGGAAGAAGCAAAAGAAGGCAAAAACGCTTTCCTCGAAAAGCGCAAACCCGATTTCAGCAAGTTTCCAAAGTTTCCCTAAATGAGTTAATGAGTTTCAGGTTTCAATGTTTAGGTGTCAATGTTGCGCTGCTAATCATATACATGCTGAGAAGCAGAGCAACATTGACACCTGAAACTTGAAACATGAAGCATGTCCTCTCTATGACTGTTGACGTATTGTGCATCGCCGCCCACCCGGACGATGTTGAAATGACCAGTGCCGGTACCGTGTTGTCGTTGGTCGACCAGGGCAAAACCGTGGCCGTAATCGACCTTACCCAGGGCGAACTGGGCACGCGGGGAACTCCGGAAATCCGGTTACAGGAAGCCGCGGAAGGGGCCCGCGTGATGCGGCTCACCGACCGGCAGAATATGGGGTTCAGAGACGGATTCTTTCGGAACGACGAAGACCACCAACGGGCGCTGATTGCCTGGATCAGGCATTACCAGCCTCAGATCGTGTTGACCAATACCGTCGACGATCGCCACCCCGACCACGGCCGCGCGGCTCTGCTGGTGAATGACGCCTGCTTCTACAGCGGCCTGCGGAAAATAGAAACGACCGATCCCGTAACGGGCGAACCACAAGCCGCCCATCGCCCGGCTTTCGTCTACTATTTCATTCAGGACCGGTCGCTTATGCCCGACTTTGTCGTTGACATTACACCCTACTGGGAGCAGAAACTGGCGGCGATCAAGGCGTATAAAAGTCAGTTTTTCAACCCTGAAAGCCCTGACCCTCAAAGCTATATCTCGGGCGAGCCGTTTATGAAGTTCCTGGAGTCGCGCACCCGCGAACATGGCCACATGATCAACGCCGAATTTGGCGAGGGCTTCATCAGCAAACGCATGCTCGGCGTCAGCAATTTGTTTGACCTTAAATAAATCGTGAAAGACTGAGTTCAGTCTTTCACGATTTAGAGCTAAGGCGATACCCGTTCGATGAGCCAGGTGTCGGCTTCCAGTCGGTAGCGGATGCGGTCGTGCAGGCGGCTGGGGCGGCCCTGCCAAAACTCGAACTGGTCGGGAATAACCCGGAAGCCACCCCAGAACGGAGGGCGGGGAATGGGCTTACCCTGAAATTGAACCTCAAGCTCCTGTTGCCGACTTTCGAGTACATCCCGCCCTGAAATCACCTGGCTTTGATGCGACACCCACGCGCCCAATTGGCTACCACGCGGGCGGCTGTTGAAATACGTATCTGATTCGGCCGCCGACACTTTTTCGACCCGGCCCTCAATCCTGACCTGCCGTTCCAGTTCGGGCCAGAAAAAAGTGAGGGCCGCCACCGGCCTGCTGGCCAGAGCCATTCCCTTTTCGCTGGTGTAGTTCGTATAAAACGAAAAACCGGACGCATCGACCCCTTTAACCAGCACAATTCGGCCCTCGGGTCGGTTGTCAGCGCTTAGTGTGGCCAGGTGCATGGCGTTTGGTTCATGCACGCCGGCGGCCAGGGCGGCATCGAACCACTGCTTGAACTGAGCGAAGGGGTCAGGCAAAACATCTGTTTGATCCAGGCCGTTAAGCGTATATTCTTTGCGCAAATCGGCAATTTTGTCTGTCATAGTGAGCGGGGAGAAGGGGCAAGAACCGGGAGAAATGGGTAAAAGCCGCGTATTTTCATTACTTTTGCAAAAGTAATTGGTGCGTAACCAACATGACAAACGAAGAACAGCAAATCGACCGGCCTGAGGAAGTGAGCCAGCCTGACAACCAACAGCCGGAAACGACTACGGCGACTGATGAGGTCGCTTCAACGCCCGTATCGGATACTGACGACGCCACTGCGCCTACGCCAGCCGAAGCCCCTATGTCTGAACAGCCCGATCCTGCGGTTGCTGAGGAGGAACTAGCCGGGCCGGTTGCCGAACAGCCCACCGCCGACGCGCCTGCCACGGACCCCACAACTGCGGACAGCGAAGCCGCGCCGGACAGCCCGGAAGCAGCCATGGCTGACGAAACGGCCGCTCTGGACGAGCCTGCCGCCGAAGCCCTGCCAACGGAAGACCCTGCTGAGGCGGGCGTTCCGGATACGGCCCCTGAGGCAGTTGACGAGCCTATGGCCGACGTGGATACGACTGATGCGCCGGTTTCTGAAGAAACAGAAGCGACGTATGGTGACGGGGAAGCCGCCGAAGAGGTACCTGCCCAGCCCGCCGTTGACTATAGCAATTATTCGAAGCAGGACCTCGTGAACCTGCTCGACCAGACGCTGAATAGCCTGAAAGCTGAAACAGTAGCGCCGGGTCTGTTCCGTCAGGCTGATGATATATTGAAGCAGAGCAAGCCGGTGATGGATCAGTTGAAACGAACTGAACGTCAGGCGGCGCTTGCTAAATACGTGGAAGAGACGGGTTCGGAAGAAGGGTTCCAGTTCCGCACCGATGATCTGGCCATTCGGTACGAAGACCTGTACAAACAGATCAAGTCGCAGAAGAATACCTATTTCCAGACGCTGGACAAAGCAAAAGATTCAAACTTTAGCGCTAAAACGGATTTGCTCCGTCGCCTGCGCGAACTGGTTGAGTCAGACGAGTCGAATGCCGGTGATGCCAAAACAAGCTGGAATGGGTTTAAAGCCATTCAGGACGAGTGGAAGGCCGCCGGTAATATCAACTCGCCCCATAATGCCACACTTTGGGCGACCTACCACGCCCTGGTCGACCGGTATTATAGCAACCGGAATATCTATTTCGAGTTGAAAGAACTCGATCGCAAGAAAAACGCGACGCAGAAGGCCGAGGTGATCGACAAAGTGGAAGCAATGGTTAAAGCGTACGCCGATAAAGACGTAACGCGCCAGACCATCGACGATGCCAACGCCCTGTTTGAAGAGTACAAGCACATTGGCCCGGCCCCCAAAGCAGAGCAGGAGGCCCTATGGCAGCGCATGAAAGTGGCCCTCGATGCGCTTTACGAAAAGCGCCGTGGCCAGAATGAAGAGAACCGGAAAGAATCGTCGCAACTCTACGAAGAGAAGTCGAAGATCTACGAAGAGCTGATTCCGCTTACCTCGTTTACCTCGTCGGGCATCAATGACTGGAACGACAAGACCAAAGAGGTCATGGCCATTCAGGACCGCTGGAACGCCATAAAAGGCCCGATGCCCCGTGAAGAAGGCAAGGAACTGAGCAAGAAGTTCTGGGCGGCCCTCAAAACATTCTTCGCGAATAAAGGTGAGTTTTTCCGGCAGCTGGAAAGCAAACGCGAAGAGAACCTGAAAGCGAAGGTCGAACTCTGCGAGCAGGTGGAAGCGATTCTGGCCGCTGGTGATGAATCTGCCGACGCCACGCAGCGGGTGATCGAGCTACAGCGTCAGTGGAAGAATGTCGGTCAGGTACCGGAAAAGCAGAAAAACAGCATTTTCGAGCGGTTCAAAGCCGCCTGTGACGCCTTCTTCGACAAAAAACGGAACCGTAATCAGGATACCGACCGTGAGTTTGAGGCCAACCTGGCGAAAAAAGAGGATCTGATTGCCCGGATTGAGGCATCGGCCACGCAGAGTGCCGACCTGTCGCAGTTGAACGCC
Organism: uncultured Cytophagales bacterium; assembly: GCA_963750355.1. Taxonomy (GTDB): domain Bacteria; phylum Bacteroidota; class Bacteroidia; order Cytophagales; family Spirosomataceae; genus Fibrella. The sequence continues at coordinate 31,534 of CAVVQL010000026.1, forward strand.
TTTAAAGAGGAGTGGAACAGCATCGGGTTCGTTCCGAAGAAAGACAAGGAGCGGATTCAGAAAGGGTACATCGCCGCGATCAACTCGCTGGTGCGGGCCAACGGGGCCTTATCGACCACCGAGAAGGAACGAGCCATTCAGGATAACGAAGCCGAGGTATCGCGGTTTGGTGGTCCCCGTGGCGACCGAGGCCCGCGTTCCGATGCCCCCCGTGGTGGTGAGCGCGCCCCCCGCGAAGGCGGCAACCGGGATGGTGGAAACCGTGGCCCCCGTCCGGGTGGTGACAGCACTGCACCCCGCCGCGATGGTGGAAACCGCGAACGCTCTAACCGCGACGGCGGTGGATTCCGGGGTGGACGTGATGGTGGTCGTGACAGCGGAGGTTACCGCGACAGTGGCGATTACGCCGCATATCGTCGGAGCAGCGAAGGAAGCGGTAGCGAAACCCGTCGCCGTATTTCGTCTCTGGAAAACGACATCGCTACGTACCAGAATAACATCGAGTTTTTCGCCCGCTCGAAAAATGCCGATCAGTTACGGGCCGATATCGAGAAAAAAATTGCCGACGCCCAGCGGCAGATTGAGCAACTCAGGAACCAGGAATAAGAGTGTCAGTTAGTTAGGCAATAGGGCCGCTGATCGGTAGTCAGTGGCCCTATTTTTTTGGCAAAAGTGCTTGCAGAAGCTGTCGTAAAGGCCTACTTTTGCATCACAATTCGCCGGAAGCCTGGCCAACGCGATGCGGATTGCCTCCATAGCTCAGCTGGTAGAGCAACTGACTTGTAATCAGTAGGTCGTTGGTTCGATCCCGACTGGGGGCTCCTGAAAACAAAAAAGCCGATCAACATGATCGGCTTTTTTAGTTGCGTACCAGGTGCTGACACGTCGTTGAAGGGCTGCCCGTTAGCGAAACCCCAGACAAGTAGCCCAAACTCACGACAAACGGTAACGGTATGCTGCTCAAAACACTGCTGGTTGTATTCACTAACGTTCGGCTTCGGCCCAACGAAATTGGCCGGTTTCGGGGTTTCCTCAACCAGCAACTTGGCTGGCAAAACTCCCTGTTTCACAACCATACCGAGCAGCCGGGCGGGGTGATCTACCGCTATCCACGTGTGCAGTACCAAATACACCGGGGCTGCGCCGCGCTGTTTGGCATCAGCGACGGGTTCAGTGCCCTGCAGCACTTCCTGACCCACCACCTCGACGACCTGCCCGAACCGTTCTGGTCAGTAGAACGCACCGAAGAACGTACCCGGCTTGAACTGACCGACGCCATACATAGCTATAGCATGCACCACTGGCTGGGCCTGAATACCATTCGGAACCGCGACGGCTCGGTGGTTGAGCTGGAAACCGTTTATGACGAACTGGCCGACCCGAACGAGCAACGAGCCATGCTGACCCGGACGCTGACCGCTCAGCTCCTGAAGTTTTGCGGCGAAATGGGTTGTCGCCTGCCAACGGGACAGCTGCGCGTAACTGTTGACGATGCCCAGGAAACCGGCCTGCGTACCCTCCACAGCCAGACCGGCCAAACTACCTTTCGGTCGTTCCGGCTGCTATATACCAGCAATTTGCTCTTGCCCAATCACGTAGCCTTTGGCAAGGGCGTTAGTAAAGGCTACGGCTGGCAGGTTCGAGATAAGCCATATTGATCCAGTTACCGGCTCGCAGGTGTCCAGCGTTTCCAGCGCCGTGTCGTAGGCCGCCCGTAGGTGCTCTAACGGGGCGTCGCCGTCGTCGAGCACAAATTCGGCAAAGGCCAATTGCCCCGAAATCTGCTGTTGATACTGCTCCAGCCACTGCGTTACGGGTCTGCCGCTGCGGTAGTGGATCTCGAGCAAGTGCTTTAGCTTGCCAATCTCGACCAGTGTGTCGGCTACGAATGTATCGGACAGGGTAACTCCGTGGCTGGCCACTACCAGGCCAGTTACCAGTTTGGGTACCGAGGGCGACCGTACGGCAAACTTGGCCTCGTTGAACACCAGGCCAAACGACGTGGCCAGATGCCGGAACTCCTGCACGGCGGCGGGCCCAATGCACTCGTCGGCCGAGAAGGTCAGGTCGTCGGCGAAGCGGGTGAAGGTCCATTGCCGTGTCCGCGCCATGTCGGCCACGGCTTTATCGAACGGAATGGCGGCCAGGTTGGACAGTACCGGTGAGGTAGGGGCACCCATTGCCAGTCGTCCGGAGTAGGTGGTGAGGCGGGCCAGCAGATCGGCCAGGTCCTCGTTGAAGGAGAATACGTCCCGGCTGAACAGCCGCAGCACCCAGTCGTAGCTGATCTGATGGAAGAAATTCTCGAAATCGGCATTAAGCATCCAGGGGTTACCCAGGTGACGGCGGGCGTTGGTCAGAATGTTGCGGGGGTCGTTGTCGCCCTCCACGGAAATCTGAAACGCATAGGCTGCCGGAGTACGGCGTAGGTAATAAACAGCTTGCAGGTACGTATTTAACCGTTTCTGTACCTGTTTCAGATGGGGTTCGGGGTCTTCGATAAGCCGGTATGTACCGTTTTTCTTGGGCACGCGAAATGTATGGTAATGAGGTTGCAGGGCCAGCAGTTGCAGCAGGTGCTTCTGCACACCCAGCAACTGAGCCAGGCTGTCGGGGCTACTCAATTGGGCAAACTGCTGAGCCAGCCGACGTACCCGATTTGGCGTGTATTTCATGGTGTGGTATGCCTGTTTGATTTTCTCTCCGTCAGTCTCTACCTCTACTCAGGGTAGAGGTCCCGTAAATGGAATAACCACCAGTCACAATCTCTTCTCCGTCAGACTCGTACTCCTACCGTATTTCCACATCAAGAAGCTGGATACCGACAAGTCGCAATCTCTTCTCCGTCAGACTGGTACTCCTACTTAATAATGGAAAGTAGAGTGATTGACTCTTCTTTGAATGTCGCAATCTCTTCTCCGTCAGACTGGTACTCCTACTAATAATTCTCGAACGATTTCAGAGCTCGATATGTATGTCGCAATCTCTTCTCCGTCAGACTGGTACTCCTACTTTTTTGCATTAGGTTGCCTAACAAGCTGCAAAAAAGTCGCAATCTCTTCTCCGTCAGACTGGTACTCCTACAGGCATAGATTTTGGTCTAAACGACCCAGTTACAATGTCGCAATCTCTTCTCCGTCAGACTGGTACTCCTACATTTTGAAACTAAAATCGGAGAGACTACCGTACTTTATTGTCGCAATCTCTTCTCCGTCAGACTGGTACTCCTACTCGAAGCAAATGCATCAATTGCTTAAGATGCACATGTCGCAATCTCTTCTCCGTCAGACTGGTACTCCTACTCTCAATCATTGTACATCGACTCTAGCAATGTGACATTGTCGCAATCTCTTCTCCGTCAGACTGGTACTCCTACGAATTCGATCAGCATATAGGATAAAGGAAACAATTTAGTGTCGCAATCTCTTCTCCGTCAGACTGCTACTCCTACATTGATCAGATCTGTATGACCCGATAAGCTATCAATGTCGCAATCTCTTCTCCGTCAGACTGGTACTCCTACACAGTAGCCATGCATCTACAGCTGAATCGAAGTCATGATGTCGCAATCTCTTCTCCGTCAGACTGGTACTCCTACTCCAGTTAATCTCAACATAGCGATATCTGCTATAATGTCGCAATCTCTTCTCCGTCAGACTGGTACTCCTACACGAAGCAGTGCATCGACCTGATTATTGCGCTACATTATGTCGCAATCTCTTCTCCGTCAGACTGGTACTCCTACACGATGTTATTCACGAGTTCATGACGATAGTTATGATGTCGCAATCTCTTCTCCGTCAGACTGCTACTCCTACGTATGTAGCTTTGCTCCACTGAATCATGATGAACAATATTGTCGCAATCTCTTCTCCGTCAGACTCCTACTCCTACTGAATACTGGAAGTCATGACTAAGATTGGAATGAATCAATGTCGCAATCTCTTCTCCGTCAGACTGCTACTCCTACTCGAATGCAGAACGTCGAATATTGATCTTCCCTGAAATGTCGCAATCTCTTCTCCGTCAGACTGCTACTCCTACGATCAGCTGATCGCTATCACTGCGTACGCGTCCTTGATGTCGCAATCTCTTCTCCGTCAGACTGGTACTCCTACCAAACTAGCCAAAAGATGCGTACCGAACTTGCTCAATGTCGCAATCTCTTCTCCGTCAGACTGGTACTCCTACACTACTTACCTTATTGCAGCGAATATGTCAATAATGTCGCAATCTCTTCTCCGTCAGACTGGTACTCCTACATTATGAGAAATCGATTCAAGGCTGCATGCTAATCATGTCGCAATCTCTTCTCCGTCAGACTGCTACTCCTACTCAATCGACCTAGATACTGCTCGCGCACATCAGCAATGTCGCAATCTCTTCTCCGTCAGACTGGTACTCCTACCTTTAGCTGTATATGCCGATAATACGCTGTACACATGTCGCAATCTCTTCTCCGTCAGACTGGTACTCCTACATCAAGTTAGCTTCACTTTATGGCGTATGTAGATATGTTAGTCGCAATCTCTTCTCCGTCAGACTGGTACTCCTACTCGTCACGGTAACTGCGGATGACCGAGCTCCGAATCACTGTCGCAATCTCTTCTCCGTCAGACTGGTACTCCTACTTTTGATGGGACAGCAATATCAGACTGCGTCTATCGAAAAGATGTCGCAATCTCTTCTCCGTCAGACTGGTACTCCTACCGCACTTTTTGATAACTCATTGACAGCCAGGTCATCTGTATGTTTTTTTGCTGGTCCTGAATGCCGTTTTTATGCATCTGGGTTTTAAAGGGTTAAATAATAAGGGTCAAGGTTTCATTCAAATGATATGACCAGTCGGGTGGTTCGGCCCCTAGCCAGTATGCATCCCGCACGTAAGACTCGGCCAGGGGCATCAGCATAAACTGGTTGGTGCTGCCATCGGCTCCAGCCAGAAGATGCTTTACCTCCAGGGTTACCTGCTCCCGCAACCGGATGCTCAGGCTACCCACAAAGACCGACCGCTGCAACCGTTCGAGGCCAGCGGCCAGCAGGCAGTCGGCTACTTTCAGGCGTATTTTATCAACTTCAATGTCGTAACAGGCTAAATATAACATGGCTAAACAGGCAAAACAAATGTTTCTATTTTCTGGCGCAACTCACTGGCATACCGGTAGATACTACTGTTGCGGGCTACCTGCCAGCCATGAAACGGTTCGCGTCCGGTCAGGTACGTATTCCAGCGGGGAATCAGAAAGGCTTTGCCTGCACGGTTCAGGGTAAACGCCCCCGTCGGCCTTTGTATCGGTAAACTCAGCCTGCCATAGCCCGTCCAGACAAAGCTCGATCAGCAAGCGGTCGGCCCAGGGGCGAAAGGGTTCAATAAGGTCAAAAGCCAGGGTAGGGGCGTTGTATTCATCCGCATGAAAAAGCCCCAGGTAGGGGTCGAGCCCCGCCGCCAGCAGGGCCTGCTCTACCGTGGTGTACAACATCCCATACAGGTAGTTGAGGGCCGCATTGAAGGGGTCGGTGGCGGGGCGGCGGGTACGCTGTTCAAACGTCAGGGCTTCGGGCAGGGCTGCCGCTACCGCCAGCCAGTAGGCCCGCGCCTGACTACCTTCTTTACCCAGCAGAGTAGGCCGCACCACCGCCAGCGGTTGAGCAAGCTGAGGAGCCAGCAGCAGAGGTTCGGCCGAATTAAGCTGCCCAAGGGCCTGCCCAATTTCGGCCGCTGCCGAGGGGCGGCGGTTCAGCAGGTACCGAAGTACTTCGGCCTGTTGCTGGCTTTTATGGCCAAACACCTCCAGCACCCAGGCGGTGGCGGCGGCACTATCGGCAAAGTAGACCTGTCTGCGCCGAATGGTGGCAATGGTACCAAACTTCGGGCTTTGCAAACTGGCCTGCACATCGCCAATGGAGTCGAAGAAGTAAATAGGAATCTGATGCTGTGCCGCCAGCCGAATGGCCCCCGAACTAAGCAGGCAACCCTGCGTTACGGCAATGCTACTGACTTTATGGGGCGAAATGAGCCGTTCGGTCTGCTCGTGCCGAATCCAGAAACAGCGGTTACGCAGTTTCACCACCAGGCCACGGGTATCGAGCAGCAGTTGCATGAGATCTTACCTGTATATCTTTACAATATCGGCCAGATTAATTTTATCTTTTCCGTCTTTCACCTGGATAAGCACGATTTGCCCCGGCGTGAGCGACTTACCATAAATGCAGTCGACAGCAATCTCTTTAGCTTCAGAACCGCCGGGGGCCAGCCATACCTTGCAGCGATGGCGGTTTCGGGTATCTTTTAGCGGTCCTACGTACTCAGCATCCAGTTGAACACCAGGTTTTATTTTTCCGGTATAGGGGTCAGCCACTCGCTGATGTTGTGTCTCTGCAATTGGGGTTGCGTCTGTCGAATCAGCGGGCCGGGTAAACGTTTCAGTAGGCGGCACAATGTCTGAAAAACTGGATGGTCGCTGAGGCGGGGCAGCAACTGGGCGTGGTAGCGGATTGTCGTGGGGCTTTGGCGTTAGGTCAGGTAGCAGTTTCAGTTGGGCAGGTGGGGTGTAGTATGTACGCTGCGTGTCGGCAACAAGTTGGGTGTCCTCAAACCGCCCATACCCTACGTTGGTTTTAGCTCCCGCGCCGAGGTGCAACAGAATCTGCTTAAACAGTTTGCCTTTAGTGGCTGCATTTATTTTGGCGTTGTTGTCAGCATCAATCAGCCCGTTTGTCAGCCGGAACTGGAACGTAAACGTAACGCCGGGCAGCACCCGAAGCATCTGAATAGGCGTCGGGTTTTTAGTCAGGTCTTCACCGTGCGGGGTAATGAAGTCGGTCCCCAGCAGTTTGTTGTCTGTCGCCCCCACCGATGGGTAAGCATCGCCGAAAACATCCCGTTCCGGCAATGCCACGGCCCGCCCGTTGCGTGTGCCATCAAAAATTTCGGCTTCGAGGGCGTTCAGGTCTATGGTTACCGCGTCGGCTACGCCTGCCCGCGTAAGTTGCATCCGAAGGAACTTCGCTTTCTGGTCGCGTAACCGTTTCTGTTCGGGTGTCGACTGTAAAGTAGGTTTCCCCGGAAATACGCTCCGCAGCATCCCTTTCACCGACGAACCGGGCAGGATGGGTACGCCCGTTGTATGGTCAAAGAAAAACCCGATCTTGATTTCGCCCTTTAAGCCGGTCCCGTGCATGTAGCCCGTACCGATGAGCAAACCCGGATACGTTGTTTTCAACGTAAACGACTCGTTGTGTCCCGGTAATTCGAGCAGCGAAAGGTTTGTTGGCAGCGTAACTCGCTCAATACGCTGATTTTTAGCAGTAAAGTGTCTTTCCTGCTCCAATTTCGACGCATTCTGCTGTTGTAGCACACGGTAGTAATAATCCCGGTAGAAAAGCCAGCCGATATTTTCGCTCATGGGTTCTGGGGGTTAGCGGGTAGGGTTTTAACTCGCCCAAACGAACGTAGTGCCAGTTTCAGGGCAACAGCATTATCGAGCAGTCGCTCCTCAATATCGTCGAGATCATGAGATTCTGCCCGTAGAAAGTCAATCATCGTTCCTTCGTTAATGCCCATCATCTGGCGTAACGCTTCAATGATTTTGGGACGGTCGGCGGCATCGCCATCGCTGCTGGCTTCCGAGAAGAAAATAACAGCTGCTTCCAGCCCCGCCTGAATAATAGCTGCGCCAAATGACGAAATGTAGCCTGTTACCTCGCTCGTAACATGTCCGTTGGGGGCGAGTTCAACTCTAGTTATGGCCTCAAATGCCCGCTTGAGCGTTTCTGGTTCAATTGCCTGCACGATGTTGGTGGGTTAGGATTGACGTTTAATTTCGCAAAAGCCATAGCCAATGCTGGCATTAGCCCCTATTTGAATGGGGCTTGCAAGCAGTTTTGTGAAGTCTCCAGCCAGTTCCGACTCGTTTTTTTTAGGGTACACCCAGAACCAGAAACGCGTTTGTCGGGGGACTACTTCTTCGTACCACAGATTACGGCTAATGCCGTTTTCAAGGTTATTGCGGGCAATAACTGGTAACCGGTTCACCCCGCACAGCTTTGCCAGTATCTGATCAGGGACAACGGCGAGGTTATTGCCAAGCAGTGTTTTTAAGGCCGAAGCTTGAGGGTTGGGGTTGGTAGCCATTGTCGTTTTTATTGAGTGTCGCTCCAGAATAGCCTGATTCAGCGTAAGATTATAAACGGTTGGCTGAGCTACATCCCTGACTGCCTCACAGAATGATTTTAATTCAGTGAGGTTGGTTAGGCTAAACCCAAACTGGTTCTGGTTCTCAATCAAATGTTGCAGTAAACCCGGCGACGTTACATTCAGGAACGGCACTTTGTCGCTCCGCACTGGAAATGATAGCAACTGGGGCGACCCGAAGAAGTAACTACCCGCCATACCCTCCTGCCCGTTTTGCGGGCTATCGCCGAATAGCTTTTTTAGCTTGTCCTTATTAAGGCTAGGGCTGGTCTCGTAAGCCTGACGCAGAGCCCCCTTCAAGCTCGATGCGTGAATGGCCGGGTATTTAGTCAATATGTCGCGCTGCACTAAGTTGTCGATAATGCCATAATGGCTATCGCCACTGCCCACATGCAGGTTGGTCAGTGCTGTCAGGGTGTAGAGTTGGCTATTCATTCGTCGGGCTGGGTTGAAGCGGTTGAGGTCAGCGGACCGTTATAGAAAGCGTTATAGCCGATGGTTTGAAACAGAGCGTTTTCGAGCACCGCTGTTGTTTTTTCGGGATCAGTGCTCCACAGCACCGAACCGCGTTTGAGCAGTTCGAGCCGTTCCGTTTTCTGGGGATGGTTGTGGTAATGCCGGGTATTCTGCACCGTTGTTTTTATAGCCCGGAAGCTGATGGTATCGGTATAGGCTAACCGGCAGTGTTCGTATAGGTCGTCTGTTACGTAGGCATCGCTCAGGAGTTCTATCCGTTCGCTACTTCCTGCCGACTCCAAACCAAACAACTCTTTGTAAGCGGCAATAGGCTTATCCTTCGGTTCGTCCGACATGGCCTTAATTACCATCTTAAAAAGCGCCTGTTCCCCCCCCAGGGTCACCAAGGCCCCCGCAAGGTTAAGCAACCGCTTATTCTTCTGGTTGTGTTCGTATTCGGTGCCGAGGTCGGCATAAAAAGCAAAAGACCAGTCGAGAGTAGGAAATTGCAGTAGCGTTTGCTTAAAAAAAGCATTGGTCAGCGTTTGGCCATCGCGGCTTTTCTGAATGCCTATATGCTCAATAGGACACAGTACTTTGTCTTTTTCAAACGTGTGGTTGTCAATGGCGTTGGTGAAGCGCTTCTGGTAATGCGTCTTATGGTTAAAGTCGATCAGGTTTGGAATTTCGTTGAGCAGGCGACCACTCACATAAGCTTTGCCGGGTATTGAAGCCGCTATAGGTGTCAATGGCTTACGATGCAAAATTTTCTTCTTTGGATCTGTTTCGTCGGCTTTCAGGAAAATTGCATCATCCACCGGATTAAGCCGGTAAGCTGTTTCGCCCTTCATCAGAAAAACCGGTGATAAAGCGTTAATCAGCCCAAAATTGGTGCCGTCTTCCACCCGAAAACTGGCCGGGCCGATCAGGTTTTCTGCCACTTGTTTGTCGGCAATAGGAATCTGCTTGTTTTGCGCCAGCAGTTGATACCTCAGCAGACCCAGCAGCGTGGTCTGTTGTGGCAGGTCTTCGGACCGCGCTAAGTAATTTCGGCGCAATCCTGCCCCAAAGGTGGTTTCACCACCGAAAAAGAACGGGCCGGTTGGGTAGAGTTTAATCAGGTAGCGTTTAGTCATCATCGTGGTCGGGCTGGTGCAGAAATTGAACAAAGCGCAACGTCGCGTGGGCCATTTCAATGGCTTTCGGGCCGTTGAGTGTCTCGGCGTAGGCGTCAAACAGCAGGTTGGCCACCGTCAGCAGAAATGCTTCCTTGCGAGAGTGTACGGGTTCATTGAAGTTGTTGGTAAAGAAATTCGTCAGGCGGGTACGGGGATCGGTGGTGTCTTCGAAGAGAACGCATAACAGGCTTTGCTGATTAGTCAGCACATGTTGCACCGAGGTCAAAAACGCATCGTCGTCATCCGATGCCTGGCCTAGCAATGTAGCGATGTGCGTATCGAATACCATTTCTCGCTTACGATAAGCTGTTCCAAACCCCTGCCCACTATGCTTCAGCACCTGAAACGCCAGGGCGTTTTTACCCTCCACTTCCTTTGCTACGTCTTCGAGTAAGTATCTGGCCTTGCCCAAAGCCTCAAACATCGGGTATTTGTAGTACGTAATAGACAGCCCGAACGAGAGTGTTGGTCGGATCTTCTTCTTTTCGCCTTTGTCGGTGTAGGCAAACTCATCGTCGTGGAAATGGCCATCGAATGACGTACTGAGCGTTTTCACCAACTCAAAAACTGAAGCCTGTTTACCCTCGATATGGCCCATCACCGGCGCGAAGAAAAGCAGGTCGTCGCCACCCAGATAAATTGGTCGGCCACCAAAGGCAACAATTGTGTCGATGGCTGACAGCGAGAATGTCAGCAGCCGCCTGTCAACATCGGCCAGCAGCATTTCTGCTTCTTCAGTTGAACGCTCCTTAGAATTGTCTGATTGTTTTTCAAAAATGGCTTGATCGACCTTACCCATGCCGTCACCGTCGGCCTGCACGATGGCGATGTATTTGTGTCTGCGCCGGAATGCATCGCCCATCAGCGACTTAACGTCTTTCAGCAACGTATCGTCAGGGTTGATCATGACGGGTTCCAGACCCGATTTTATCAGTTGGCGAGTCTGCTCCTGCGTTTGTCTTAAGCCACCGTTTAAGATGCTGCTCGTAATCAAGTTTCTGTTCACTTTGAACAAACTCGCTCGTAGAAATCTCGAACAGTGAAGGAAAAAGGGCGGTTGCTTTCAGGACCAAAACCGTCTTCAAGCAGTAGCGAACCGACTGATCGACGCCCGTAGATTCCGCGCAGCAATGCCGCTACGTAATCCACTGATTCGGGTGCGGGGAGTGGAGTCTGTAATTCCAGAATGTTCAGATAATGGTCAATCTCTTTGCGGACATTCTGCCCTTCCTCTAATTCGATTTCAAGCGCGTAGATTTTCAGGTACTGTTGGAAATACATCAAAATAGCCGAGTCGATACCATCTATATCCCAGGTACGTATCCGCCCTTCCCCTTTCGGTGTAGTATAGTAGTCAACCTTAAGCTGGTTTTTAATGTCAATTATAATGCCCGGCTGCTCTTCTTTTCCGTTAACCAATTCCCCAACCACCTCATCAATGCGTTTCGTTAAGGCAGCGAAATCATTTTCGTTCTTCCGCTTAAAAATGAGCCGGTCGGGAAATAGCCCGGCCCCTTCATGCGGCTCGAACAAGTCATTTTCCTTGGCTAAGGGCGATATGAAGGTATGCGAGTTTCGGAAGCTAAGGACTAACTGCTTCATTAGATACGAAATCAAATAACTGGCGGCCCAAACCTCTCTGGTACTGCGGGCCTTCATCAGCGTTTTTATAATTGGGCCGATCGTTACGGCTAAGTAGGTGTGGGGCATGGTTAAGGGAGTAACTGCCAGCTATTTTTGTCGAGCGCCTCGTTTAGGAAGTCGAGTAAATCGAAGGAGGATGGAGTCATTAATGTGTCTAGAAGCTTCCCAGCAGGTTTGCCATCATCACTTACTACTGTCCATTGTCCATTAATTAGTTTCTTAGCCTGTAGGGTGAACGTGAAGGATTTATCTAGTATACGCTCATCAATTTCTTGTGGTAGTAGGTAAACTTCATTATTGAAGACTTTGAATAGAATTGGTGATGCCAGCCGTTCGATTTTTTTACTATCCGATGTTGATTTATGGTCAATGACAACAACGTACTTTATTGTTCCTGAACCTTTAGGAAAACCATTTTTGTCAGTGGAGTTGTCATCAACTAGATATTCATTGGTTTCGGCTAACCCCAGTAGTGCTCGAACGTAATTGTTCTGGTCTTCACTATCCTTTGTTTTGTAATATGTTAAATTTCTTTTTTTGAAAAGTGGATATGTGAAACAACCGTTTTGCCCGATATAGCTGTTAATTTCCTGCTTAATCTTTCTCTTTTCCCAGCGAACACGAGGTTGCTTTTCTATGAAAAAATCGAACAGTTTTGATTTATGGTAGCCCTCACGGGATTCTGCCGAACGCCCGGCTTTCAACAATTGATACTCTTCATGAATCGTCTTAAGGGGCGTATAGGTGTTGTTGTTATACTTGTAAAAGACAGGATACCGCTGATTTAATATGCTTTCCATGTCATTGACCCCGAAGGGGCCTCGGCCCGAATAACTGGGTACGGGTATACCGTTCACCTGGTCGACGGTGAATGAACCCAATCCCTTGGTTTGCCGCTGTCCAAAGTTATTAAGCACAAAAAACGGTACGATATGCTGATAAATGGCATCAAGTACCTCCGTTTCAAATGAGGTGAATATCAGTGTTAAACTTTTAGGTGGCCAGGTTAATCCCATCGAATTTCCAAAATAGGAAGCAATTTTTGTGGAGGGATCAGATCGACTTTGGAGCGTGGCAATGCGTTCGCTGACGGGCTGTGTGGAAGCTATTATTTGGAGTTTGTACTCTAAAGCCGGGTGTTTATTCTCTTCTTTGCCAATGTACCAATGCGAGGGAATTGGTTTAAGGCTTTGGTCAATAATAAATTTATCCAACCTTGGTTTTATTTCTGTGGCCCTCAACGTTGCGTCTGGTTGTTCATGCTGAAAATGAATCAGGGGCGTGTGTTGTCTGAGAGTGATGCGGATGCTATTTGGGAATATCATATCCGAATATTTTTTTGATTGCTATCAGTACGAATGAACTTTCTAATGTATCGCATGATTGTGGGTGAAAATTTCAAGAAAGTTATAGTAATTATTACAGTAATTACTATATATAAAACCGTTGCTGCTCCAAAGTAAGGATCAACTGATTTATTCCAGTTTATCAGCTTTTCAATACCAATAAAACTCAGAATTCCCCCAATGATAGACAATGTAATAGACAATGGCGCAAGCCATCCAACGGTAGTGTTTAGCTCACTCGTGATTTTTTCTTGTTCTTTTCGTTGTAGACTATCTACATACGTATTCAGCTCACTTAACTGTTTGCCAAGATTGTCCACGTCCGCCTTGAGTTCCATTTGATTTTGGAGCTGCGTATACAATTCATCGCCCTGTATTTGCGCCGTAATTTCCCGGATGTAGATCCTGTTAAGGAAATCTATGTAATGCCCATACAAACTACTTACCTGCCCCACTAACTTAGCCGTAGAATCAATCTCTTCATTGTCGGAAGTTTGCTCAGGATTTCGCTTGATTAGTTTCTGCGCCAATGGAGTAATCTCGCCTGTAAATCGTAACACGGAAGCCCGTTGCACCAAACACAGAATAACCATCTGGTAGTACATCTGCTGTATGTGCTGATGAATGGGTGGAGCGTGTACGGCCGCAAGATTCTGTGCATCTTCGCTGAGTATAACGAATGTCTCGCGTGTTACGCCGTACAGCGTACCATAGTTCGCCCAACGCCCATAAGTGAAGCGTTCAATATATTGACGTAATAATTTGCTATTCTGAACGGTCGGGGAGTTCGGATTATCCATGCTGAAGAAGGTGAACCAAAAACGGTTTGCCTCGTAGACATACTCCTTGGCTATTTCATCAAATTGCCGGAGTTGTCCTGATAGCTCATTGTTGCCGTACCAGCAAAGCGTAAACATTCGGTCGTCCATAACATTTCGTATAAGAACGGACTTATCAGATACTTTATCACCCGAAGCTGCTTTAGAGTCATCAGTAAACGTAGCGGCCGGGAAAAACTGATAAATTCGGCTAGGCAGTCGATACGTTTGTTTCCAGAGCTTCTCAGGAATGGGATCGCTATATTCAGTATAATCAAAGATTGCCTCCTGTTTGCCAAAGCTAAATTTTACTTCTTTTGCGAGCATAGTAGCCAATTGGGTTTCCCGAAGTAGATCAGTTTCCTGACCAGGATTCATTTCCAGAAACTCAGGATAAATCCGTCTGACCAATTGATTGATAAGTAAGATAGAGGCTGAATCTGGATGACAGTAATTTTCAGCAAAAAATGACAATACGCCCACACCCGTGTTAAACGCGTGCAGGTTGATGCTCGTAAGTTCTAGCTGAAAGGATTTTGATCGTAAAATATCCTTACCAGTCTTCTTGTCTTTCGTTTTTTTTAGTCTTGATACAGATAGAAAAGTATCTTGAAATGGCGCAACCTGTCCGGGTGTATTTTCACCGCGTTGAGCGGTTGCTTCCAGCTCAAAATATTTAATGGGTTCGTCACCCTGCCTATCTACATCGAACAAAGCGTGCTGTACGAAATCATAGAAGTAAGTGTATTCACTATAATTATAGGGTGATTTTTCAACAGAGCCGAAGCCATACTGACATTGATTCCACTTTAATTCGATCTCATTATCAGCTGACTTAGGTCGGTCGCCAGTGATCGAAAATTTGCGTTCTCCAAGAAGCTCAGTGAAAGCGGCTAAATTGCAACGCTCATTAAGTGTCTGTTCGGTAAGCTTTTCCTTTCCCGATAGTACATCCCATTTAAAAGGGAATAGAAATATATGATGACTGTATGGCTTAGAAACTACCTTACAAATCTTCCTAATGACTTCATCACGCTTTTTTTCATCATCCAGCTTTCCTTCGCCGAATCCGAAATAGCCTTGGGGTTCCTGTCCCCCAAAATAAGCCTCATACGCTGCGACTTCCTCGGCGAAATGGTGCTGCAAACTATGGGCGTATAATCCGTAATACGTTAACTCATTGTTGAAGTAGATTAATACTCGTTTCTTGTTGGCCAGCCGATCTGCAATAGGGGCGAATTTGGAGAACGCTGACTCAATGACCAGCACCTGTTTAATACGCTTGCCTTCAGCGATTGCCGGTTCTGCAGCCGATTCCATCTCTTCTGTTACGCCCTGCGCCTGCCGGTCTAACCGCCGAATTGTTTGTATTTCTTCTTCGGTTGCACCCATTGCCCGCATTGCCGGAATATAACCTTTATCATTTGCGGATACCAGTAGTTGATAGCGCGACAAGGTAAAACCCAGTAACGTGGCTACCTGCTCTATTGATGAAGGCAAATGTGATAGCTCGTTATGGTGGTCAATCAGTTTCGCCCGTTCCGGCTTTGTTCCGCTTAACTCCAGCCCCACCAGCGTTTGAGCATTCCAATTGAACTGATCTATGACGTCCTGATAATCGTTCCATTTGGCACCCCAAGCTAAGTCACGATCAATGAATGGTATTTGATGCTCTTCCAGTAGTGCCCGGATTGCGAGCATTTCGAGGTCATGCCCACCTAATAAGAAGCAAAATATCATAAGTACAATATGGTAGAAAGACTGAAATGTGATGAACCGGATGGGTCTTTTATGATAGGGCAATTCGACTATTATCAGCGTGGCAACCACTGAGTTATTCTGCAAGCTATTTCACTCTACTAAGCATAGTTGCTTCTGCTAATTGAGCCGTAAGCCGTCTACCCCGAAATGCCTTGAAGTAGTCGTAACAGTAATGGTATGGCCTACAGACAGGTGCCTACATTACTTGCGCTCTAGGCGGAACGTCAGTTGGTGACGTACATAAAAGGCATTGATGACGAAAATCGCCCAAAAACAACTGGTGTCTGCTGGTTGCCGGTCTTAGATTGAATGGTGCTTCGCATGTAGCGATACAACTCCTGCATGGTCACGATCCGGTTACGATCGAAATCAGCTTCGCCAAGGGCTCCCTTGGCTAAATAGTACGTGAAAACACCGTGCCGAATGTCTGGCAACTCCTGCGAAAGCTGATTAGCGCGGGATGACATCATCACAACGACGTTTTTGTTCAATTCGCTGGAAGAAGCCACCGGAGGTGGGTGCGGCAACGTCTGGCGGCGCATACTCCCCGATTTACAGGCATCGGCCAACAGGAGTTTCGTTTGCGCCGCCGACTGCCGGAACGCGCTCTTCACATCGTTATGCAGCAGCACAACGCCCGGTCCAACATCATAAGGCAGGAGCATGCCCTGATCGCCATGCCCCGAAAAGAAAAAAATGATCCGGTCGTTCGCTTTAGCCTGTCGAAACAGTTGCATCGCCTGCAAAATATTGGCGCGGGTGGCCTGCTGTTCGGTCAGCAGAATAATATTGCGGGCTGGTACGCTGCCGCCGGCGCGACTTTGCAACAGGTTCGCAAAAAGCCGGGCATCGTCGTCGGCGTACCGTAGATCGCCTTTTCCCGGACTCATGATGGCGTAGTCAGACACACCGACAATGACAGCATAGGTTGTCTGGGCCAGCGCCGAACTGGCAGACAGTATCAGCGTTGTTACAATAAAGTATACGTATCGAATCATAGGTGCTGGTGGTGCGGATATTAACCTTGTTTTGTGTCGCTTTGCCCTGGTTTAGGGTGGCCCTGTTTGTCAATTCGCAGCAATTTACCGTTCAGTGTCACCTCGGCGGTTCCGGTGTCATCGAAGGAGCCTGCTTTATCGTAGCGCAACGAAATAGACAGGTCACCGTTGAGGTTCAGATACCCCCACTTACTTCCCTGCCGGACAGCAATTTTACCATTACTGGGCGTTTTAGCTTCGTCGTACCGCTGACCGGTACGGCTGATGTATTTTTCGGACCCTTGATCGGTCTGCACGGGCGCGATTCCGTTTTCAAAGGCCCCTATTTGCGTATAATGAGGTCTACCCAACCATTTTCCATTCGATTTAAGCAACCCAAGCAGTTGCGTGTTGGGGTCTCGCGCAATCGATACATCCTTGTCTACGCGCTTTATAACCTCTTTCTTTTCGTCCGTCGGCTCTACCGATGCCCTGCCCGATGAGTGGCTTTGGCCAGTTTCAGCAGCGGGTAGGGTTAGGTCTTCCAGGACAACTTCTTCCCCAGCCTTATCCGGTTCAGAAGAAACTCTGTTGGTAACCGGCTTAACCGGAGCTGGCGAAATGGCAACAGCCGGGCTGGTGTTTGTGGCTGGTTTGGGCGGCCGGGCGGTTAACTCAGCTTTATCGACAAACGTATACCAGGCAAGTATGCTACCAACTCCAATCAGTACGCCCACCAGCGCCAGGGCAATAATCATCGGTACACTCAACGACGTTGACCGGGGCTGCTGGGCGCGAAACTGTGTTGATCCGGCTGCCTGGCTTGAACCAGATTGGGGCAATTTATTTACCGGCTGTTGGCTTGGAAGGGCCGACACGTCCTGTTCCGACTCGACCGGACGATTGGCAGAAGTAGGGGCGGAATACGCCTCAACAGACGAAGTGTTTCCTGAGTCGTGAATGGGTACATGAATCAGTGTAACCGATTCGTCAATATCAGTAGCATCCTGATGTCGTTCGTAAACGGGGGCCTCAACCCGAAAAGCAGGGTCAACAGCGCCTGTAGCCTGCTCAATCTGGATCAGATAGGCCGTGAAGTTATCGCGGGTATTATCCAGGCTATAGCCGCGCAGGCGGTTTAATTTCAGCTCGTTGGTTACTGAACGGTCGCGCAGAGTACCTTCCAGCAGTTCGTCGCTCACGCGCTCCAGCACCCCGTCCGTACACAGGAAAAAATAATCACCGGCCCGCAGATCGTTGATCATCTGTACGGTAGCCTGTACAGACTTGTCTCCTCCCTGCAGGGCGCGGGTGATGATGTTCCGTTTGGGATGGTGTTTAGCCTGGTCGGGGGTTAACACGCCCGCCTTCAGTAGGTCATTGACGTAGGAATGGTCTTCCGTCCGCCAGATCACCTGCCCGTTGCGAATGTGGTAAACCCGGCTGTCGCCAATGTGGGCCACGGTAGCCCCTGCTTTGTGCAGGTACAGCAGGGTCATTGTCGTCGCCATACCCGCAGCCTGCTCATGATCGAGCAGGTAGTGGTTGAATTGCCCTTCGACAGCCGCCACCGCCTGCTGAATGTAGGCGTCTGTAGCAACGGTGTCAGGTTGCTGGCGAAAGAAGGTATCGAGTGTGGTGGCGGCCAGCATACTGGCTACTTCGCCTTTTTCGGCACCTCCTACGCCATCACAGACCAAAAACCATTTCTGGTCGTCGTCTACGTGAGTGGGGTCAGGATAAATAAAATCTTCATTATTGTCCCGACTGCCAATCTCAGAGTAGCCGAGGGGTTGTGCAACACGAACGTCCATGAAAATCAGGCAGGGTCTAAGTAGTTGAACTTTGTCGTTTAAAACTGACAACGGTGCGCTCATAATCCATCGCTTCCACAGCCTGGGTTGCCTGTTGGCGCGACGAGGCTGATCGTTCCCACTTTCAGCACCAATTTGGTCTCGCCAATCTGAACCGTGTCGCCATCCGTCAGATATAACTGGTCATATTCGCTCAGCCCTGGTTCTTTACCATTCAGGTAAGTTCCGTTCAAACTGCGTTTCCACTGTCCATCCACCAGCGCACCATCCCGCAAAATGTATTCAGGCGTTCCCAACCGCCCCATTCGTACCTCGATGGTACAATGAGGGCGACTCATATATTCGTCCTGCGTAACGACCATGTGTACCGATGGGCGCTTCTCAGAACGCCGACCAATGGTATTACTGCCAAGCTTCAGCGTGAATGTCTGCGTATCGGTCAGTTGATCTTTCACCACCAGCCACCCCATCTGATCGGAAGGGGGTGAGCTTACAGGGCGTTTGTAGCCAGCCAGAACAGTGGCGTCGCCGTTATCCATTGAAAGCGGAGGGGGCGGTTGAGGGATCGAAGCCTGGGGAATGGGGTTGATGTACCCACAACGCGGACACTTTGCATCCCGGATCTTTTCCGCATTTTTGATTAACAATCCAGCTTTGCACTGTGGATTGCCGCAGACAATTCGTAGCGGTTCGGCAGCCATAAATAGAAGTTAATAAGTTGACGCGTGGGTCCTGGTAAGCCACGTTGACTAGCTGTAATCGTAATCAGAAATGTCGGCGTGATTATCATAATCAGCGCCCAGATCGTCATTATCGGCCAGCATGGATTCGGGTTGCTCAGGTGCCGGGTGGTGTTCCTGTTCTGTCTGATGCAGCACATCCATGTTGCCATCAATTGTAATCTGACTATCCAGGTGCTCCATGTGGGTGAAGTGGTCATGTTCAACAACGGCCCGCGTATCCAGCACATGGTCCCCATCGGTGTCCATCACAATGATATCGTTGTCGGGGTTATAAATGCCATCGGGCCGGTTATCGTTATCGATATCGATTACCACCACATGGTGACCATCAATTTCAGCTATTGCATAGTCGGCCTTTGAGGTGTCATGGGTTTCTGGGGTGGGGTCTTCAACCGCTACGCTGTTGTTCTCTTCGACATGATTGACGGCCACAACGTTACTGTGATGCTCATCGTCAATGGTGATTTCAGCCTCGTCGACGGGAGGGGGGACGTCATTGTGCGGGGTAGAAATTTCACCGCCAGACAGCATACTGCCACCACTATTACTAAATGGTACCTGTCCTGCATTGTCATGATGCATCTCGTGGCCGGGAACAGTCGCGTAGAAATCCTGCCGCTCTTTATGGCTTAAATCTTCCCACTCCGAATCGAGGTAGGTACTGTAATATTCCTTTTTCCCGTCCCCATCCCGGTCAAACTCGAAGTACCCCCCTCCCTCGCCACCATGAGCGGCCCGCGCCTCGGCAAATGCTTCGGAAAACGTTTGCGGGTGGTCGTGTTTAGGTTCTGCTGGGTGCGGGTTTTGTTCGACGGGGTTTTGGGCGACGGGGTTTTGTTCGACGGGGTTTTGGGCGACGGGTTTAGGATCGGTTTCATGCTTATGGGGCGGTGTTTCCTCGTCCATAAAAAATTTAGACATCACAACGGCGGCTCCGCCGAGAGCGGCTGTGCTCACAACGGCGGCGCCAATAGCTGTTTTCTGATCCTTATTCTGTGGTTGACCAGCTGGCTCTCCCTGCACATGGGTGGGGGCATCGTCTTCGTACGTATTCATGGTAAGGAATATGGTTTACGGTTAAAAACAAATCAATCAGCCCATTTGGCTTTGCAGGTAGGGCACTGTTTCCGGCTGGCAAGGTCAACGTAGGGGGCATTGCCCAATGGCCGTTTGCAGGCTGGATTAGGGCACACATAGCTCCGTTTGTACTCTTTTTCGAGGGCAATCAACTTTTGGCTTGGATTTAAAAATTCAGCGGTCAGTATCTGGCTGATGCACGCTACGGCCGCGCCCGTAACCAGCCCGATTGGGCCGAAGGCTAAACCGGCGAGGGGCATCAGGGCCAAGGCCGCCCGGATTCGGCCTTGCTGGCGTGGGTTATTGATCTGAATGGCTTCGCGGGCCTCCTGATACAGCTCCTGCACTTTAGCCAGTTGCTTGAACTCCTCCCGAAAATCGAGCGGGTCACGTTTGGGGGCCGGGGGCGGCGGGGGAGGGGGCGGTGTGCGCGAAACCCGCAGGGCCAGAATCTTCCGATAATCTAAGGGCTCAACCTGCCCCAGTACAACCAGGTTGTCGGGCCCGATAATGGTTTGCTGGATACGCCGTCCATCTACCGTAGTGCCGAAGGTTGAGTTTTTGTCCTCCAGTAAAACAACATGATCGGTAATGAATGTAACAACAGCGTGATACTTGCTCACGCTGGGCTGATTTATGACGAGCGAGTTATCGATTGCCCGTCCGATTGTGTAAACCTGAGCCAGGGACATAGCGTTGAACGGCGGGTGTGGGGCTGATTGGGTGGATGGATTGGTACGCAAAGTTGCTCTTTCCAAGTACATTAGCAAACGAACAACTAAGTATTTTTGAACCTGCTCTTCAGCCTCACTATAGTTCGGGCAGAACCACCCAATAAAACGTAACGACCCGACGGTTAGGGTCATTTTTGGCCAATAAAGCCGACGTGCCTTTGGGGAGCTCTTCACCCCGTCCGGATACGGAGATCTTTATGTCGGAAAGCGAGTTCTGACTCTGTCTCCGGGTTTGGATAATGGTCTCCAGTAATTTTTTGATGGTGCCCGCCCGAAGTTCCGAGAGCTTTTTGTTTAGATCGCTGCTGGTTGGTGTACTGATTTTATCTTCGAGGCTGACGCGCTCGGTCAACTCCTGGTATAAGCGGCTACCCGGTTCAACGGGTGTTGCATCTGAATAGCCGGTGATGATGATTTCACCCCGGAGTTTCCGGAAACCGTCTTTGTATTTGTCGGCAAACGTAAACAGCTTCTCAACAATGGGGCGGAACCGCTGCTGACCTTCTTTCATCTGGCTGGTATTGAGCGTGAAATCGCCGGGGGCAAACAAGGTCTTGATCTCCGATTTGCTGAAGGTCTCATTTCCCAGAAAGTCAACGATGACTTCTGTTTTTTTGTCCAGAATGCGCAACCGGTCCGACGACCGCATCACCACGGTAGTGGCCGCGTTGAGCACATCGGTTTCCTTTTGTTTACTCTGGCCACTGGTATACTCGTTTACCGTGGTGATGGCTTTTTGTAAGTCCTGCACATTCTGCTGGATGGCCGTCCGTTCGGTAACTATATACTGCTGAATCTCCGCATTGGCCGAGGCGGCTATCCGGCCGTCTGGTGGCCGCAACAGTTGCCTGCTGACCCATTTTATCAAGCAGTCGCAACGTGTTTTCCTGGGCTTGTAAGGAGGTTTGCAGGGCCAGTGCCGAGCGTTTGACGGCCATCGTATTCCGTGAACAGGCAGCCAGACAGCAGGCAAGCAAAAAGAAGGTGTGGATGCGTTGAAGGGTGGTCATGGATGTAGGTTCGTTAATACAGGGGTTAATTAACTTCTGTATCGGGCACAAAAGTTGAGTTAGGCTTTTTGGGCGGTCGTTTCCGTTGAGTTGGTTTTTGTTGTGGCCTCAGGGGTTTTTGCATAGCTGCCGGGGTTTGTAGTTGCCTGATCTGATTCTCCATAGACCGGATATGGTTTGAGGATATACGCCGTTTTGTACCACTCAAGGGCGTATACTCTGGCGGCTGCACTGGTAGTTTTTTCGTAGTCCCGTTTCGCTTTGGCCCCCTCCGTCGAGCAGAACAGGTAGAGCGAGTCGATCGTCGTTTGCCGGGTGGCTGACTGGGGCGGGAGTGCCGCCAATGTTTCGCGGGCCAGCGTAAAAATTGCCGGGTGCCGCTCGGCTGGAATCTGGTTGAGGGTGGCCAATAGATTCGCCACTTCCCGGACCGACCTTCGACCCGCTGGGCGCTGCCGGGCTGGCCATCGCTGAATCAGCCGCAACAAGCGGTGCATCGGTTCGGGCAACTGACCCGATGGGGTCGTGGGTGGATGGTTGATCGGGTTTGCCAATAGATACCTCCAACCGTGACGCCAGCTGCCAATAGTGCCAGGCTAAGGATGACTTTCCTGCCGGGCGAAACCGATGTGGGTTTTGCCTTGATGCTTGCTGACACTGGCACCGCTGCCTGGGAAATGCGGGAACGGGGCGGGGTGGGCGGTTTTATCAGGCGGGTGGCGGCTTCGCCGGCAGGAGTTGCTGGCCTGGTAGTCAGGCTGATGCTGTCTAGATGCGCCTGCAACTCCTGAACCGACTGATACCGATCACCGGGTTCTTTCTGAGTGGCCTTCTGAATGATTGGGTTGAAGACCGCCAACTTGTCGGTCAGATCCGGAAGCGGATTCTTTACCACCGCCTCCTGCACGTCGTAATTGCTTTGGCTGCTTAGGTTTTCGTAGGGGTTGCGGCCAACCAGCAACGTGTACATCATGACCCCGAGCGAATAAATATCGCTTCGATGATCAATCTGCTGCAAGCCTCTTACCTGTTCGGGGCTCATGTACATGGGCGAACCGATCACCTCCTGCGCCAGTGTCAGGCCACGGGCCATGCTGTTCAGATGAGCCTCGGTCTGGTCAAGGGCCTTGGCAATACCAAAATCCAGGATTTTGAGTTTACCCGCATCGGTCAGAAAAAAATTGCTTGGCTTTACATCCCGGTGTACAATTTTTCGCGCGTGGCACGTCGCAAAAGCGGGTAGCAGCTCCTGCATCCACCTAATCAGTTCAGCGGGGGCAATAGGGCCATTTTGCCGGATGTATTTCAGCAAATCGATACCAGTAAGGTACTCCATCACGATGGCCATTTGATGGGCGTCTTCGTAGAAATCCTTGATCTGACACACCTGCTCAATATCACGCAGTGATTTGAGGGCTTCCATCTCGTTGCGAAACCGCTTCCGCAGCGCCTCATTAGTAAACAACCCGTTGTCCAACAGTTTGATAGCGAACGGGTCGTTCAGGCTATTCACGGCAAAATAGACTTTGGACATACCACCACTCCCGATTTCGTACCGGATGGTATAGGAGGCTATACGGTCAGTTTCCACAAGAAAATAGCCGACTGCTGACGGCTGGTTGAAACTAATTCATGGACAGGCCATAAATGTAAGAAATTCAGTGGATTAACTGACTTCACTGAAAAGCGGGATGATTATATGGTTTTCCGAAAATTATTCAGTTGTTTAGCGATACCATTTGTATCCACCCTTCTTTCGTATGTCGCAACCGTCCCGCCGTTTGCTCAATTACACCTTGCTGCGCGAAATCGGTCGTGGTGGTATGGCTACCGTCTGGTACGCCGAAAACTCTGTCCGCCGCAAATTCGCCATCAAACTTCTCAAACCGGAGTTAGTCGCTGAAGAATCGTCTGTTGCCGAACGGTTCCGTAATGAGGCCCAGATTATGGTGCGGCTGGAGCATCCGGCTATTTTGCACGTCGAAGATTTTTACGAAGATGGGTCTACTCTGGCCATCATCATGGAATACCTGGCTGGCCATGATCTAAATGCCCACATTCGCCAGCAGGGGCCCATTCCCGAAAAGCAGGCTGTCGATTGGTTCAGACGTATACTCGACGCGTTCTCCTACGTGCATCAGCAGGGCTATTTCCACCGCGATGTGAAACCGTCCAATCTGTTCCTGACCGACTCCGGCCTTATCAAGGTGATGGATTTTGGTATTGCCAAAATTGTGGGTACCGATTTAAGCCTTACCCAGACAGATGTGCTCATGGGGTCGCCCCTGTACATGAGCCCAGAGCAGATTTTGTCGCCTAAAGCCGTTGATTTCCGTACCGATATCTACTCGCTTGGGGTTACTCTCCACGCGCTGCTCACTGGCCAGAAGCCGTATGACGATGCCGAGCGGTCTATGTTCACGATCCAGACCGACATCGTTCAACAGCCCCTTTCCCGGCTGGACCACGTGTCAGAGGCGGTGAACGATGCCATTCAGCAGGCTACCCAAAAAAAACCCGCCGACCGCTTTGCTGATTGCGACGCATTCGCCCGGGCACTAACCACCCAACCAACGCCTACGTTTACTGACGAGGCAACCGTGATTCGGGCGGTCACCTCCCGCCCATCGGTAGCTCCGTCAACCGACGATCAAACGGTGCTGCAATCGCGCCCGGCTAGTTCCGCAAAACAACTTTCCCCCGCCGACGATGCCACGATGCTCCAACCGCGACCCAGGCCGTTGCCGGACCGGTCTGAGTCGGCAACACCAGTTGCTACTCCCATTGCTACACCGATAGCCGAAACCGCTCCGCCCGTCAGCGACCAGCCGCCCGTTAAAAAATCAGGGGTCAACCGACTTGTCGTCGTTGGTGTGGCGGTAACTCTGCTTGTAATTGTTGGCACGTGGTTTTCGTTCTTCCGGTCTGAAGCACCCGCCGCCCCGGTTCTGCTAACTGCCAAGCCTGCTTCTGACCCGCAGAAAATAGGCACCAATGCCCCTACAGATGCCTCAGTGGATAGAAGCAGGACTGAGCTGAATCGTGCCCTCGCCTTCTATAAGGAACAACGCTACGACTCGGCTCTTGCCCTGCTTAACCGGCATAAAGAAAGCGCCGTGTTTCTGGCCGACGCAGAAGCAATGACCGATCTGGGGGTGATTCACTACTACGGATCGCCCGAACACCATATTCCCCAGGATTTGAAGCAGGCCGGGCACTGGCTTCAGAAAGGAGTGGAAGGCCGCAGCCCTAAGGCACCCTATTATCTTGGCCTGCTGAAAGACGGGGTAGATTTTTCGACATCAGCCAAATCAATGGCAACCGGCCAAAGCCGCGAGGCTATTGAGTTGTACAAAACTGGGGCCAGTTTGGGCGACCCTTATGCACAGGCCACGGTGGGCGAGTTATTTCTGCTTGGTAACAAAAACCTCGGCGACATCGATGCCTGCCTGGCGTTGGCCTATCTGAAACAAGCCGCTGCCCAACAGATTATGGGTGCCTCTAAAAACTACAACTCATTGAAGACATCGGGGCGCTGCTCTCAATAACCCTAAACGCACCACAGCACTATGCTTCCTGAACTGAGCCACTATCCTGTAAACTGGGTAGACGGCATGAAAATTGCCCGTCGGCACTTTACCGAGTTTGAACACTTCGTTTCTGACCATCTGCGCGATGCGAAGGCAATGGGCACCACGAGTTATAATTACGGTCTGCTGCCCTCCGACCTCTCTGATTTCAGTCCGCAGATTATTACCGACCCGAATCAAAACCTACGGATTCAACTGACCAACTGTCGGGCCATCACGGGGGCAGGATGCCGCATAGAGATAGTTGATCCGCCTAAATCGATCGAACTCTCCACCAGCCTCAATGCCATACTGACCAAGTTTGGAATGCCCATGGCCGACGAACTTCAGTTCCTGATTGTGCTGGAGGTTGATCTGTTTAACCGCGAGCCGTTGGGCCAGCCATCTGTTACGGAAGCCTTTCCGCGCCCTCCTTTTTCGCGGCCCAAATACACCTTAAGTGTAGTACCCCGCCATCAGTATGAGGCGCCGCCTGGTCAGCGGCCAGCTTACCGTTCGCAGGAATTCGAGGCCTTCCACCTCATTGTAGGGCAGTTGATGTGTAAGTACGGGCAACTGATGAACGATGATGGCTATATTCCGGCCTGCACATCGGTGAACAGCCATACCCGGTTGCGCACCTGGGCCGACAAAACCAACAAACTGCTGGCCGAAGCCCAGCGCGACGCGTTTCTGATTGTTCGGAAGGTATGCGAGAAACGGGGCACCGAGGATGCCCGCAAAGCCGGCGTGCTGGCCGAGCTCATCCGCGATTTATGTGAACAGATAACCGCTGGGTTAGACGATGTCCTGAATCAATTCGGTTTCACGGCTTACGAACGCCCCCCCATTCACCTGATCGAAGCCATTACGTTAGCCACTCGCCGACTTCGTACCGCGCTGACAAACCTCAACAACCCGGCGTCGTCGGGGGCGGTCCGGATGGGCGATCAGCTGGTGTTGAAATATTTTCAGGACTGGACCGACATCTCTCCCGAACGATTGACCAAGCAGGGTTTTGAGCGGGTTGTCAACTACGCCTACGACCATGCCGATATACAACCACACCTTCAGGCAATTACGCAATGCTGGACTGATGTGGCCAAAATCCTGAACGAACTATCGAAACTCGATTACATTGGCCAGGAACGGCAGGATAAACGCATTCGCTACGACTCAGTCGTGACCGCTCAGGACAATATGCCTGTCAGGCCTCCCTCGCAGGTGCTCGACGATACATCGCCGTCGGCTGTCCGCCGGCGCTTAACCGGTAAATAATCAATTTTTCATTAGTTAATTCTTTTGTATCATGGATGCCATCAATAAAAGCGAACGGAACACCTCCATCATCAATTTTTCGGCCGTATACCTCATTATAATCGCCATTCCGGTTTGTCTGGCCTTTTTTGCCGGGAATCGGCGGAATGCCGGCGCCGCTACCTCTTCGACGGTTAAGGAGTATGAATCATTAGAGGCGCAAATGGCTAATTTTCAAAGCTATACGGCTAAGATGAGAGAACTGGACGATAAGCGGGCCAACATGGGCAATGCCTCACCTGAGCAGTGGCAGAGCTGGCTCAGCACCGCAAAACAGGAGAATCAGCGATTCGCCAATGCCATCGAGCAATTCCGTAAGGAGGACTTTAAAGAGTCAAGGGCGAAAATGCAGACCAGCATTTGCACTTATCTCGACGCGTTACATACGGAGCGGAATATTCATATCGAATACCTGGAGCGGGATCGTGCGCACACCAACCAAAGCACGGCGGTAAAGCAGCTTGAAACAGAAAAACAGCAACTACAGGCCGAAAAACAGCAACTGCAGAATACCATCAATACCCAAAATGCTATAATCGCCCAAAAGCCAGCCGCAGGCGGGGGCGGCGGGGCCGATAACCAATCTGTCACCGACCTGAAATGGCAGTTGCGTTTTGAAGATGCAGACTGCAAAAAAAGCCAGGCCGATATGCTGGCAGCTTACAGTGAGGCTAATCGGCGTAAACAACTGTATTCGACTGCTAAAGTAAATTTTCAGCAGATCGCCCAACTCGCCCGGACAAGTTACGCTATCCAACGGCTGGCATCGGCCAAAGTCAAAGAAATTGACCAAACCCTGAGCCGACTATAGACCCGAACGGGGCAAGGTCAGATGTACGATGCCCAGCCCAGAACGCTTGTTGGGTTGGCCCCTTCCTCAGCCAGCGTCAGGAACCGACTCGCCTCATCAGGGAGTAGATGCGTGACGATTTCTGTTTCGGCGGGCAGGAAATAACCCATCAGCATAGTCAGCACAGCGTGGCTTCGGCCTTCGGGTAAAAAATCGGTTAACTGTGCTTCATTCAGCGGGCCTATACTGATCTCCAGCGCAGGAATCGTGTCTTGATAAACGCCTTCCATCGAAAAATTCCCCAACTCAATCTGGCCTAATTCATTAGGCGAGCGTATGTCGTCTGGTTCCGGTTCAATCAGTAGCAACAGGGGCGGAATCGTACGAAACTCAACCGGAATCCCCAGCACCAGCGCAAACAGCCGTTCAATCAGTGACCGGTTATTGACCAGTCGGTGGGCAACGGGCAGCAAATGCAGCAAATTGTTTAGTTGACGTACGTCGAGCAGCGGAGCGCGGGTGGTGATCCAATCCATCCCGTTCGGGCGGGGAATGCGCACGAGTCGGTCGGCGGGTAAGCCCCAGATGTTGCGGAGAATATCGCCCTGGGCTTTTTGTCGTAAGTTCTCTTCGGTAATCAGGTATTTGCGCTCCTCCAGTTCCAGTAACAGGCCCTGTAGGTAGAACTCCTGCTCGATAGGTCTGAAAAAACGGCGGGCCGCCTTTTCGCGCCGGTCCTGCTCGTCAATTTCTTTCGCAAATTCTCGCTCGTCAGCTTCCGTTTTCTGATGAAACAGCCCTTCGGGTAGGTAATCATATAACCCGTCGCGGTACACCGGTATGTTCAGAAACGTCGGATGGTCCAGCATGTCAGCGTTCGGTTCCTCGCCATCGAACGTGTGAACGGTACCAACCTGTACACTCGTTCCGCCGGTGCCCACGCCTACATCCGGCCGATAATTACGGGCAAACAGCCCCTGCGGATAAACCATAACCTCCGAGCGGGGGTCCAATCCACCAAGGTACAGTTCGGCAAGCAGCACCTCAAGCCGGACATCTACCCCCACATCTTCCCCCAAGCCCCTGATTTCGCTGGCAAATTCGTCTAGTTTCATCGTCTGGCGGGGAGTAGGCGAACAATATAAGGCAGATTCAGCGCTGATTTTGATTCTATATGTCGCTGAAAACGGGCGGCTTCAGCGGGCCAGTCGGCGCTATCTACGAGCGGGCGACCCAGTGGCCACACGGTTACGTTGAGGCACCGAACATACCCAGCCCCTTCAATCAGCCCCTCGGCAAATCCTTTCTGAACGTCTACATCGACCTCGCAACCCAGCCGACCCGGAAAATACTCCCGACTCTCGGCCTTAATGTCTTCCACCGTAACCAGCCGACTCCGGGTCAGCAAATCGCGCCGAAGTTGCCGTTCCTTATCGGCTGCAGTTGGCTTATCGCCTCCGCCTGTGGTCATGGTCAACAGGTACAAATCTTCTTTTTCATTCCGCATAAAATAGCGACCCCGCCCTTCGTACTGACTTAAGCGCGTACCAGGAGCAATGTCGTTGGCCCCCTCCCCGTTTGTGCTCCAGAACTCGACAAATAAGTTGATATCCTTTCGGCGGGGCTTAATGAAAATGTAGGGAAAGCCAACCCGAAAACTTTCTTCGGGGCTGTCGACCATCCGCTGACTTAGCTCTTCGACGTTCTTATCCAGACTGTCGATGATTTGCGAAAACACCCCCGACCCAAGGGCCGAAAACACTTTGCTTTCATCGCGCAGCATCTGCTGAACATAATGAATAATTTCGCGGGCATTGCGCCGGTCAAACCGGCCTACTCCGTGTGGTCGGTACATAAACGAATTGTCGGCCAGTTCATCAGGATTCCGTAGGGGCGACTGTTTGTAGGGCACATTGCCTTCAGCATCGTACACCTGCCGGATAAATAAAAACTCTTCCACAGAGCGAAGGGCATATACGTTCAGCGTTTGCTGTAGCCGCTGCACCATCTCATTGAGCCGCCGGTTCATCACCGGGAAACAGTTGAGCCGAATCTCCATATTCTCGATAGCCGACTGAGGGATTTCGCGACTCAGCCGGAGTTCGAGCCAGAGCAGGTCATCGGCAAAATAGCGTTGACGCTGTGTTTCCGAAAAGGCGTAGGTGTCTGGATAACTCCGCAGATCGTCGGTCCAGGTATCGCGGTCAGGTATATCGCCGAGCGTGACAAAGCAGTGATTGTACTCCCGCAAAATAGCCTGCTCCAGTTGATGAAGCCCGTCGAGTTCACGGGCCAGCGGGTCGTCGGCAGGCCAAACCGGGCGAAAGCCACTATGCACGGGCAGTTCATGGTTATTCAGAAACCAGCGGGCACGGGTGGTGTCGGCCAGTTTTCGGTAATAGCTTGCTCTGGCCGTTTCCGATTCATTTTCCCAATTAATGTAGAGCGGCAGATAGGCCAACGATGTCAAACCCGAATCGGCTTCAATCCCCAACCAGATCGACTGATAATCGGTAGGAGTAATTGGAAGCGGGCTGCGTTCGAGCCGCACCCGGTCTCGGCCCCGCATGGCATACAGCCCTTGCTCGCTTAACAGGTAGCGTACATCCGCATTGACGAGTCGGGTCTGCACAACCGGCGAAAAAAACAGATCCGTACTCCGTTCGTCGCCCGCCCGCCCCAGCTGCCTATGGAAAAATTGGGCGGTTTGGGGCAGGTCAAGCAAGGCATCGTCAGAGCGGGCGTGGAAAATGGCGTGGGCCGGACGGGGCAGGTCAATCACGTCGGGGCATAGTGTACTGGCCAGCCGGTCGAGGATGCGCGTACGGGTCGCTTCAATGGCACGGGCCGTATTCTCGAACTCGAAGGCGCAGGCATCCATCAGCAGGCTTACCAGTGGGTCGGCAGCCTCCACGTCTCTAACACGCAGTTGCCAGATAGCTGCCGCGTGTTCTTTCATACGTCGGCGGACTTCTTCGCGGGTAAAATCAAGGGCAGTCAAGTCAGTCATAAAGCAGGGAAGGCCTATTTTCTGGCGGCAAAAGGGGCAATGAGAATGATACGCTGAAACCGAAACAGGCGGTGATTCGATTTCTTAATCTCGGCGGTTACGGTAACCACAAGCCGCTTGTGGGCATCATCGCCCCCGGCACGGTCCATTTCAGCCAGTACTTCGATACGTTCCAGCCGATGCTCGTAGGTTCGAACAGCCCGCAACACTGACGACTGAATCTCATCGGTCCAGCGGGTATCGTTCGATTCGTTCGTCGATGAAAAGTCGCCCTCCCACACTTCACAACCGTATTCCACATCGAACCGAACCGACCGGAAAGGCGTAGTAATCAGCAAATAAATATTATCCTGAATCGACTCCTCGAGCGAGGTATAGAGCACCCGGGCATTGACGGGCTTACGGGCGGCCGACCCCTGAGTAAGCAGGTCGCAGCGGAGGGGTAAAGCATAGTATTCTTCGGCCATAATGATGTTAAAATAAGGGCAACTATCGGTTTAATATATAACCCGGACTTACTTACGTGTTCAGAGGCTCTTCAGGCAACACTCAATCCCATTTCCGCCGTAATAAAAAATGATATACTTGCTGGCTAGTTGAAATTGAAATGGCGTACGAATCAACATACTCGTACCCATGCCTGGTCATAAAATTCAGGGCGTCAATCATAGAATTAAAAATAATTCGTTTTCCGTTCACATCACGCAACTCGGTATCTTTTCCAGTCCAGATAGAATTTTCCTGTCCGAAGTCAATCTCAACGGTTACTTTATTGCTCAATAATCTCGATGTACCAACGATCTGTACATAGTCAACCGTTACATCCTTCAGTGGAACATTATTTACGGTCTGAGCTATACTCATACCAGAAATACCAAGAAATAAAATCAGAAGGAAAAAGGCAAATATTTTCATATAGTTTTTTGATTTAAAAGACTAAAAAATTAAATGTATTTTATTAATGGTTTGCAAAAATAAATTTTTCTACTGCTTTATGACTCTCTAAAGTGATTTCTGTTAAAAAGTACTAATCAGACATTCAGTAGAACAATAAATTTAGAGTAGTGAAATCAATAAATACAGGCGTATTTTCCTACCAATCGCGGGCCTTTTTCAATAGCCAAAGCCGCTGCTGCTCATCCAGCATTTGCCCAACAAATCCCGCGCTGCCCGGCTGACTTCGAAAAAAAATAGTTTCGCGGGCTGCTAACTCACGCAGGTTAGCATCCGTTGAGGGACTTCGCAAAATGGCTCTAATCTCAGGACGTTGGTAAAACGCGCCTATATCGCCACTGGCAAAATCGGTTGTTACCGATAAATGAATGATAGGCAGCGTCAGGAGACTGGCAATGACGGACCCTACCGTACCAGGGCCAGCTTGCTGACATTCGTTCAATGCCTGTTGGCGGCTACCAGGTTTATTTTCCATGATGAGGATAGTTTTGAGTAAGGGTTGAAAACAGGTTTATTCGACAACGAAATACAGATTTGCATCGCCACTTCGGCGGTATCGTTTAGAATTCCCGCCAAATTTTAAATGCGTCTTCTGCACAGCTTGCCCCTGATATTGTTCCGAAACCCATATGCCAGTGGCATCCTGACCAATGTAGATAGCCGCATGATGGCTGCCTCTGATATCATCTTGTGGGTATTGGCCATTGACGAATGTAGCAATGGCCGTTCCAGGGGTTATGTACGCTCCGTTTCCTTTTACAGGAATCCCGGCCCGCCATTCACTAGTTTTTTTTCCAATACCAGCTGCCTGTTTGACCAATGTTACGCATTCTCCGTTGCCGACAACGGTAGGGCTAAATTCAGAGGCTGGGCTAACGTAGGGCATAGTTGTGTTGAGTTTAGATATGAGTGGCTTTACCAATTACCAAGGACGCGGACGATTCTTCTTAGCCCAAGCTTCTATTTCAGGAGCTTTATTTATTCGTTCTGCTTCTGTCTCTCCTGCAATTGCGGATAACGAACTCTTCGCCAGTATGTCGACCATTCTAGCAGCCAAGATACTTCCCGTACAAATTGTTCAGAATCGATACTGCCATTCAGAAAATCTTTACGGAGTGTTAATTGCGGGTCAGAATATTCCAAAGGGTTGTTTCAATATAGAAGTAGCCCTCGCCTCGTGTTGATGGTTCACGATCGCCGGCTCTTTTAATTTCATCAAAAAACTCCTTGGCTTTCACCAAAATACTAGCATCATGGATCACTAGGCCCTCGATAACCAGTATCTTCTCCTTAGCATTATATGCAATCTCTGCGCCCGCAAAAAGTCCTCTAAAATCACCATTGGGTGAAATAGTAGCTTGCTCAAATGGTTCATGAACGTATTCTCCCCATGCTTGAGTTAGGCGAATAGCTTGATCTAAAGTCATGTCTGTTGGCATAGTTTTACTAGCACATGATAGTGTGAAAAAATAAAGTAGCCCCCAGGTTATTTTCCAGAGATCTAGTCTACTGCTTAAGTTCTTGAAATAAAACACTCTGTGTGTAAAATGAATGGTATATGTACTCTCAATGAAAACCTTACTATTCAACAACATCCTCCACCTGCTTTTTTAGCTACAGGACTCACACGATTCAACTCAGGTAGATAAGTTATGTCCATACTATGAGCGTCAAAAGGTTTCCATTGGTTTTTCTCAAAGGTATGGCGGCTCTTTAAATTATTAGGTTGTATGTCAGTACATCTGTTCTTATGCACTGCCTCAATAAGCTTCGGTACTGGGTCTGATGTATTCGTCATCTGATAATAATTCGCCCCAACTGGAGGCCAATCCGTTTCAGCTGTTCCAAAACTATAAACATCTAACGTAGTCCATCTTTTCCTTGATGGCATGTCAGCTTCTTGCTGGGCTTGTTCTGGGCTCATTCCCTGTTGTTGAGAGCTCGTAATTAAGTTTACAATTTCATAGTACGTGCTGGCTTCACTCAGCCCTTCTTGTGTAATCAACCCACCTTGACTGTGTGCATAAATCGTTACTTTTTCGGGTGGATTTTTGGAAAGTTTTTCCTGAATAAGCCGTGCCTGACTATGGGCTGCTTTTTCTGTACCTGCCCGGTCAATGTTCTTTTTTGAATCCAAGACATCATGTGTTAAACCTAGAGTAGCATTATAAACACCTATGACTTGTACACATCTTGAATCAGCAATCGCTCGCATAGTTGCACAAGCTGCTTCAGGAGGTGTTTTAATTCCATTCGTATAAATGACAGTAGGTAATTTAGCACCTACAGGGCAGCCTTTTGGCAAACGACCCTGTTGAGGAGGATTATCCGAGGACTTCGGACAATCGTTACCCATGAATTTACCATCGTTTTCTTTCGCTATTTTCGCTAGTTCTGAATCAGGATCAATTTTATTTAACAAATTCTCCAGACATTCTTCTACAGGTTTATACTTAGTAGCTGCTTTTGCTATAGCTTCAGCTGCTGCACCGAGATATTGTGTTATCTACATTCTTCGCTTTATCAACTCCCCACTCTGTAATAGCAATTGCTTTGTCTTTCGTCCATTCTCCAGCAGCAATTGCCTTATCTTTCGTCCATTCTCCAGCGGCAACTACTTTGTCTTTTGTCCAAACAGCTGCTTCAGTTGCTTTATCATATCCATAGTAAGCAGCCTCTTTAGTCAGCTCATAAGCTTGCTTACCAGCTTCGGCAGTAGTATCTATGGCAGCTTCTCCGGTTTTCTGTATCCAGTCTGCCCCACCCGCAACCTTGTCGCTTACTGACTGAAAAAGTCCCATCTTACTCTATGAATGAATACTGATAAATTTGTCGATTTAATAGCTTTTGCCGGGTTCTGACAAGCAAACTGTTATACCATTTTTGTAGCCATTTCCGCTTGGTCGTTTCATTTAAAACAGCCGATCGTAATACTTCACTCGCCGGACGGAAAACATCGTAGAAATCGTTACCGATAAAAAAGGCTACTTGTAAAAATACCCCAATGCTTTCATGGCTTCGCAAACCAAATGATTCCGCTTTTATTGCCAGTATTTCAACCTCCTTCCTATAGGCTGGGATCTGTTCACGCTGTATAGGTGTGGCTGACTCAGCTGTATCTAAATGGGCTTTATATAGAATAGTTGTTACCTCATCCAAAAATTGCGTTCGTGCAATACGGCTAAAGGCATTAAGTTGGTCTTGGCGGATAATTAACATTGTATTTTCTGTTCAGCTTCCTGACGATTAATCTGTTTTGAACGCAATACGCCCGATTCTAACCAATAATATGACCAGAAAGTAGCATCCTCGTCCTCGAGCAGAAAATACTGAGTTGGGCCAAAGAAATCAACGAGTTGAGGCGGAGTAAAAATTGGTAAAAACTGTTTTAAGACGCGCGGATCATAAAATCGAAAGTACAGTTCCTTTCCTGCTTCAGTGCGAACCAGCAGAAACTTGCGAAAATGCCGGTATACATCAGCAGGGCTAGCAGCAGACTCAACATACACACCCCAGGATTTACCCCAGCCCTGCTCAAATAACCATGCAGAGAACGATTTCTGATCAGAAAGATTAAATAGATAAGGTGCAACATTGGCCAATGCTTTCTCGCTTTCACCTTTATAAAGGCATCGAAAATTGTCATTAAGCTTTTGGGCGTTATTCATTTCCGTACCCATTCGGGCGGCATCTAACAAAACATGTAGCATTCCACGTAAGGGGTTAACTGCATACTTCACAAAAAGCTATTCCCTTCGCTGCTCCATTGGCCAAAGCTACCGCCTGTTTCATCGTTCGGGCCATCTCCTGAGTCATACCGCTGAGCAACTCTACAAGCACATTGGGCGGTAGAGCGGCAACGGTACCCACGCCCCCTATCCCAAAATCGCCAATTAGTACGGTTGGGCAACCTGTCGTAACAACTCCGCCATGTGCTGTGCTGTCGCCCATACGGGCGGCCGGGCGGCCTCCAATCAATACCGTGAATGACCCTTTCACGATCACGTCGGGAGCGCTGGCACAGAAGCAAAGCGTGCCGACGGTAGCCGCTGGCATTCCGCCAATCAGCACATTGATCACACCCGGCGGCAATACGGGCCCTCCTACGTGCGGCTTGGGGCCGTCGAACATCGGGCATACGTGCATGTCGCCCACGCGGGCAGCGGGTTGTCCCATTTAGTCAGACAATTTTTGCTATTTAGCTTGCTTTCACCAGCTAACAGCCTATTTTTGAGGCTATATCCATAACCTTTTCACTGGCTACTATGCTGCGTTTCAATCCCCAGTCCGAACTAAATTCTATGGTTAGCAGCTCCGTCAGTGAGGCACGGAGCAAAGTTCTTCGCAACCGCACTGTTCGGAACACAATCCTGTATCTGCTCGGCACTGTGCTGCTATTCGGGTTGGTTGGCTACCTCGGTCATCTGCTCATCCGGAATCTACCCGGTCAAACGCCCGGCTTCTGGGGTTACCTGACTGTGTTATCGCTCGTTCTCCTGCTGGGTATACTCAACCTCTCCGTTATGCGTGCGGCAATGCCTTCCATTGGGCCTGAAGATTACCTGCCCGGCATCCTCGTTACGGTCCTTATCGCTATCATCGGCGGTATCTCAATCTTCGTCTTATCGTTTAGCCCCAAAATGCTTGGCATCCTCGAAGGCCAGGAATTGAAGGCTAACATACGCCCGCTCATTACGACGCTGCTGGCTTTTCCCCTCCCGTTTTTCATTAACTGGGCCCGTAACGATTTCGACCGCATTCCGCCTAAAATTTACAAGCTCTGGCAATACAATCCTTTCCTGCAAATGCCCGATATGACCGAGGCCGAGTTTCGGCGTACGACCAATGTCATTTTCGTGGTGGACATTCGTTTCGGGGAGCAGAACATTTACGATATCCGTTCGTTTATTCCCGACAAAATGAATGTAGGCGATGGGTTCCAGTTCTCGCTCGATGAACACAATGAAGATGAGCCGAGCCGTAAAATCGAAGTGCGGGACCGTGCCAACGCCAACGATAAAACCAATCTCTATAAGTGGCATTTCTACATCGAGCGTCCCTGGTATCGGCCTAACCTCTACATCGATCCCACCCGCAACTGTCTCGAGAATTTCCTTAAAAACGGCGACCGCATCATCACCCGTAGGGTTAAGTAAGGAATGAATGAGTGAAAGAGCCTCAACAGCGAGCCGTTCTTTCACTCATTACCAGAATGTTACTTCTTGTCGTCCCAGTTATTATCGTGTTCTGAACCGCTGATAACGATCTTCTCCGCCGATATGGTCAGCGTCAGCGTCATGGCTGGTTTATCGGGGTTCGTAGGGTCCGGTGTCTTGTCGAATCGCTCCGAATAGCCAATACAGCGAGCTTTGGTGAATTCGACGGTTTTGAGCGTGGATTCCATTAGATCTTTGAACTCGATCTTTCCATTTTCCTCCTGAAAGGAGTTGGTCATCCAGCCGGCGATTCCACCATCGCCATCATTCGATACAATCTCGACGGTGATAACCCCCCCCTGGGTGATGGAGGAGGGTCGCCCTTTCTGGTCAACAGACCGGCGGAGCTCGTAAAAGCATTTCTGAACCTCTGTGTCGGCAAGGCCGGCTGGCCCACTGATATACGCGGCAATAGCTGTTGCAGCCATAATAGTTAATTGGTTTGGATATGAAAATTCGGTTTAACAATAAAAAGGTATCAGGTATTTTACTTAAGAATTGATTTTAACTAATGGGGCCTTGATATCAACTAGACCACCGCCCTTCACGTCGACAGTTGCTCCCTGCACGCTTACCTCCATACCAGCCTGCACATCCACTTTCTGGCCCGCTTTCAGGTCTATTTCCTGGGTAGCCTGGTGACTTGCGTTTTGGCTTGCCGTGGTTTTCAGATTCTTCGTTGTAATCTTCACTTCGTTGCCGGCGGTCATCTCGATGTTGTTCTGTGCCGTCATCTCGATGTTGTGTTTCGCCGTCATCTGAATGTCTTTGGCCTTCAGTTGAATGAGCCCCTCCGTCTGGAGCGTAATCACCCCATCGTCTTTGAACGAGATGTGCAGACTCGTTCCTTTCTTGTTGGCGTTGGTAATAAACACCTCCTGCTCGCCGGGTTTATCTTTAAAAACCAGCTTATTACCTCCTTTTGTGCGAATAATTTTCTGGTAATTATTATCGAACCAGTAGTCGTTGGCGGATGATTTGTGGTAAATACTTCCCACCACAATTGGGAAATCAACATGGTTGGCTTCGTAGCTGATAACCACCTGATCATCTTTTTCGGGAATAAAGAGCATGCCCCGCGACGAACCCGTGTAGGGAAAGGCCACCCGTACCCACGATGACTTGCCCTCCAGCTGATTGGGCCAGTGAAACTGCACCTGTACCCGACCTAATTTGAGCGGATCGGTATTTTTGATCACCGTCGCTATCTCAGGAAGGGCAACGGGCATTCGAACGGTTGGGTTGCGGGGCGGGAAATCGGCTGTGTCAGGAATTGCCTCGAAGAAGTTTTCGTAGTTACCAATCTGGTCGACTGTATGGCTGATGGCGCGTAATCCGGTAGCTGCCTGCGTTGTCCTGCTTGTATTGGCCTGGGGCAATGAGCTTCTGTCCGGTTACATTGACAATCGTTCCGACGCTGAGGTTAGGGTTTTCTCCCGCGCCATGAAATCGCACCAGATCGGCCGCATTAGTAGCATTGACAGCCTGAACAGCGTTATCCAGCTCACCCTGAAACTGCACATCACGCAGCGGCCATAGTTGATTGGCCTGCGTAAAAAGACCCTGCGATTGACCATAAGCAAACGTGCCCAGATTACCCAGGCCACCCACAGCGCCTACCAGGGCCGGCATAGGCTTCGTGCTTGACGTAG
The DNA here is from genome assembly GCA_963750355.1 of uncultured Cytophagales bacterium. GTDB lineage: Bacteria > Bacteroidota > Bacteroidia > Cytophagales > Spirosomataceae > Fibrella. Next base: position 69,794 of record CAVVQL010000026.1, read on the forward strand.
TTGTAGTGGCGCATGGAAAACCGGTTGGGTTTAAGGCTCACCGCCATGTCGAAGTGCTGCACCCCATCAATCACGAACGGCTGCGCCTGATTGCCGGGTTTCCCCATCACCAGCTGCTGCCCGTCGTAATAAAACCATTCGCCATACTCGGCGGCTAAACGATTCAGAAAATCGAAATTACTTTCGTCATACTGTGCTTTGTAGTCAATGCGGGCCGTATACTTAGGGCTGATCGATTTGCTGAACGGATAAGGCATCAGAACAGCGCCGAAAATCTGCCCCAGCGTTTGCTGAATAAAGGCGCGTCGCTGCACACCGTCTTCGGCCAGAAACGTCGGGCTGTGGCCTCGAATTACGTAGGTGTTTACCAGTTCGCTATTATTGCGCAACAGCAATTCGGTTACAATACCTTTGAAAACAAACTTGCCGGGTACTAATTTGTAATACGATGAGATGCTGATCTCGGCTCCCTGACCAATTAGTTTTTGATGAGCTGTTTTAAAAAACAACTCATTTTTATCATCCAGATCCTCATACGGCACAACAATCTCGAAGGTGTGATGCGTGAAGAGCGACTGATCGACCCGTAGGCTGGTGAAATGCTTAATCGTGGTACCGCCAATCGAGACGCTTACGTTAACTTGTTGTGCCATAGTCGATTGAGCATGATTAGGCGACAAGCCAATCGAGCCATTGATTATCGTGGAGAGTACCGTTCAGATGTACCTTAGCAGCGGTAATGCCGATATCGAAGGTGTAGGCTGCCGTAACACCTTCGTGTGGTGTAAATATTTCACGGTAAGAAACACAGTATCCCTTCTCAAAAGCAAGCGTTTTAAGGGTTCCGCCTATCAGGTTACGAAACACGACATGACCGTTCAGTGCTTTCTGGGGGTTAATGGCCCACTCGGTTAGCACTGCATATTCGGTGCCGACCAGCGAAATACGCAACAGGCCACTCCGCACCCCCGCCGAAGGCCGACCTCGCGGGTCGGTCGGTTGCGATAGGGTGTATTCACAGGTCAGGACATTAAACGTCTTACCTGAAACGGTAAATTCAGCGGAGAAAGAGGCAGCCATTGGGTGGATATAGGCCCAATTAAGGGTCAGGAACAGGGTTAAGGTGCGTATCAGGCCGTATCGGGCCACCGATTGTCTAATTCGATGGAGCCAATCCTTATTTTTTCCGGTGAAATAGTAATTACAGTCACCATATTGCTCGTCGTTGTCGTGCCATCGAAGCGTTCCATCAACTCCACGCAGTACGCGTTGGTAAAGTTGATCTCCTTCTCGGTTGCCTCCATATTGTCCATCCTGACAAATCGGATTTTTCCGTCCAGCCGTTTAGCTGGATTTGCCATCCACTCGGCTACTATATTATCGTCCGTTGCGTTGAATTCGAGCGTAATTTTGCCGCCCCGCGTCAGCGATGCGGGGCGGCCAAGTGAGTCAACGGCCTGATTGATGTCTAAATAGACATAATTGAGTGCTGTTTCGAATCCACCAGCGCCTAACGAGAATTTCGCACGAAAAGAAGGCATACCAACAACTCCTTATTTTTGGCTTATCCCTCCGGTAAACTCGCCGCGGCGACCAGTTTCGGGGTCGCGGCCGTCTTCACCCGTTAGCCCGATGACAAATGTTTTGGCCGGGAAGAACGGGGTAATGTGAATATCGAGGTAAATGCGATCTTTCTGGTTTGGGTCGCGTCGGAATTGCGGGGCTTCAAACTTTTCAATGATTTTGCCAGGCCCTTTAATTTTGTCCAGGAACTGCACAATCTCTTTTTGAATATCGTTCTGCACCTTCGGGTCCCAGTTTTCCATTGCCCGCTTGTTGAGGAACTGCATCAATACTTTCATGATCCAGTCGAATACCCGCACAACCGAATAGGTTTTCAGACCCAGGTTGTTGCCCGTATACAACGTTTTGCCCGACATAGCCTGCACTTTACCCCAGTCGAAGGTAAGGGGAATCAGGCCGAGACCTTCCAGTTCACCTACTTCTGTTTTGAGTAAATCGAGCCGAACCCCGCCTGCCTGCTTGATATCGCCATGCCGATACCCCGCCGATACCTGAGAAACGAGTGTCGAATAAATTTTACCGGCCAATGCGCTCGATGGTTCCACGTACAGATCCTCGTCTTCACCAAGGTCATCATACTTACCCCGGCCCACGATGTGGTTACAGGCCATCAGTACGTTCGCGTTTTCGGGCGTGTCGGCGGCAATCTTTTCTTTCTGGAACTGCGACTGTAAATCTTTGAGCGAGTCCATATTACGGTAATCCGTAATAAACATTAGCTTATGGGCGCTGGCAATTTCGGCCCATTTTTTTACTGATAGTTTATTTTTCAGCCAGCCCGGAGCAACCATTAACGAATAACTTTCTCCGAGATCGAATCGGTTATAGGCCCGCTCAATCTCGCTGCTAATGTGTTCGATGGTGGTTTTGTTGCGTATATCCGTGTCGTCGAGCTGCTCCTTCTCGGCATTCATAAACACCACGTTGCGCATTTTAAAGCCACTTGCCTTGCCATTCTCGAAAAACAACGTGATACCCCGGTAGGTACTTTCATACTCGCGGGTTTTGGCAACAATTTTGGTCAGGTTCTTCTGAAACAGGTCTTCGGCTTTTTTCTGTTTCTCACTTACCTCCTCGGCTAAGTCGGCATCTGACGCTCCCTCTTTTGAAAGAAGTTCTTTCCAGAGTTCAAGCCGTTTTTTAACCTCTTCGCGGTCTTCTTTCCGGTCCTGGTCGGTCAGGAAGATATTTTTCTTGGCCCGTCGTTCGGGGTTTAGGCTATCGGTCCCTTCAATGGTCGTCTCCAGTAGTTTGAAGCCGCCAAGGCGGAGTTGATCGAGTTGCTGGATATTCTCGTCAAATGACCGGGTAGGTACGATAGTGCGCTCGGCAGCTGGCCCACCGGCTGCTGCACTTTGTTGCGTCTTGGCCATAGTAACAAATCTACTAGATTGGTGTAGTGGAAAAATAGGGAGGAATATTTGGAAGACGGCATTAACCCGCCTGTTCGATTTCGTCGAGCATCTGCTGAATCATTTCCAGCATCACCTGCTTGGCCTCGGCATTACGCAGGGCGTTTTGTAGAATTTTGTTGGAGCGAAGCTGCATGTCTATTTTCTGAAGATCGGAGATTTTTCGATTCAAGTCACCCATAAGTTTGCTCTGCTCCACGAGTCCTTCACGGGCGAAATCGCCCATTTCCCGAAACTTGAACGTTTGAAGGGCAGCGCCGCCCTGTTCGTTGGTGAGCATTACGTCTACTTCGGGCTTGAAGTGTTCGAGCACTTCTTCCACCGATTCCAGCTCGGGGATGGCTTTGGGACGGCTGGAATATTCGTCGGAGAGTTTGGCCACGTACAGGGTCTTATTAAGACTTACGGGCGAAAGGCTGGGCGGTACATCACGGACGGCGGCCCAGGCGCCAGGCATATTGAGTTCAGGATTCATAGCTCAGAAAACGGGTGGACTAGTTGGGTTGAGTGTGGAGGTAGTTGCTTTTCAGGGCCAATGTAATGCCTTATGTGTGAGGCTGCAAGCGTTTTCAGAAAAAATTAAGGCTTGATTTTTTTAAAGGCTGTTTCAGGAGAATATGGGTAGCAAAGGAGTTAATTCTCATAATCATTCTCAATAATTTCTATTGTAATCAATAGTTGTGGGACAGCATCGGCGGTATTCTTTCCATGAACATCTTTTTCTAGTCCCACTCCATCTTTAACATTTCCGGCAAGGCCTGTAAGTGTATTTGTTGTTTCAGCAAATATTCGACCCTTAACCTGCCGAAGGATACTATCTAATATCTTCCGCTTTTGGCTGTCCGAAAAGCGACTGTTGGCCAGATTATGACCTGCTTTTATAGCAGCAGACCTGAATTCCCGGCTCACCACGTCCTGGCTGCGCACTTGGGTAAAACGTCTTAATAGCTGGCGTTCTCCAACAGTCTGAGTCGATTTCAAGGCTGGATTATTTAGTTTATTCAGTTTGTAGAGTTTGTAAACATCTTTACCGGCTGATGGGAGAGAGGCTATACCAGCTCCAATTCCAACTACTGTGTTGGCTGTTCGAATTGTTCTATATGTCTGAAATTCTGGAGCATTGTCCCATTGATAAAGGCTGTCTGAATCAGGCTTTTTTACTGTTTCCCAAGATCGGCGTGCCGAGTTAGCACATGAAGCCGCTGAGGTAAGAAAGCCCGCCCATAGCAATACGGCTACAGGTACTGAGGCTCCTAATGATGGGCCAGCTGCAATAGCTGCTCCGGCAACACCAACTCCTGACACAACTGTCAAACTACAGTCCACAAGCATACCACTTCGTTCTGTCTTGAACTGTTCTGCATTAGTAGGGTTTGCAGGAGGAGATGTTACCCGTATTTGTACGCGATATACCGGCCGGATAATTAATAATCGGGGATAATCCAGCATTTGAGAACTTGTATCATCTACGTAGGTTATCGGACACATGTCTAGTTCTGACTGCGTGCGAACAACAGCCACCAATTCTTGCAACTGTTTTGCAGAAAATGGTTTTTTTGACTCAGACATGGCGGAGGAAGGTTTTTGGAGGGATTATGCCTTGATGGTTTCCACTTCCACATTCCAGCTCAATACTTTTTCAGCATCCGTGTCAATTGTCAGTGTGGCCCCTTTGGCTAGTTCACCGGAGATAATCATCGCTGAAATGGGCAATCGCAGCTGACTGCGAATCACGCCTTTTAGAGGCCGCGCGCCATATTCGGGTGTAAAGCCGCTGAGCGCAAGATGTTCACGGGCTGCTTCGGTCAGCACCAGCGTGATGCCTTGTTTGGCCAACTGTTGTTCCAGCCCGCGTAGGTGAATACCAAAAATCTGAACTGCATTTGGGGCACTGATTGGCGCAAATGGCACAATGCCGCCCTGTTCGTTAATGCGGGCCAGAAACTCCGGTCTAAAATGCCTAGCCATAATCTCTGTCAGGTCGTTGGAAGCTGGCACCTTTCCCTCGCCAAACGATTTAATAATGTGCTGTGCGCCAATGTTTGACGTAAAAAGCACAATTGCGTTTGTGAAATCGCCTTCCTTGTCGAGTTTATCGCGAAGAGTGGCCTCGTCCAGAATTTGCAGAAAAATATCAAACACCGAGGGGTGTGCTTTCTCGATCTCATCGAACAGGACTACCGAATACGGCTTTTCCCGAATTTTGTTTACGAGTATTCCACCCTGTTCATGACCGACGTACCCCGGAGGCGCACCCAGAAGCAATGAGGCTGAGTGTTCTTCCTTGAACTCAGACATATCAAACCGGATCAGAAACGACTCATCGTTAAACAGGAAATCAGCCAGGGCTTTGGCCAGTTCTGTTTTGCCTGTACCGGTTGGGCCCAGCAGAAAAAAGGCACCCGCCGGTTTTCGCCCATCTGAAAGGCCGGCCCGCGTGCTTTGAACCGACGCAGCAAGGGCTGTAATGGCCTGGTCCTGGCCCACCACGCGCTTACGTAGTATGTCGGCCATTTTGGTTAGCTTTTCCCGTTCACTCGATTGCAGCTTGCCGAGTGGAATGCCGGTTTTGGCCGAAATCATGGCGGCAATGTCTTGTCGGGTCACGGCCTCCTGTTTGGCTTCAGCCAAAGGGCGCAGTTGCTCGATGCGTTCGGCCAGGTAGCGGTGCAATTCTGTTGGCTCCTCAATAGCTTCGGGGGGCGTTTTATCTTCAATTTGTTGCCGCAAAATGGGACTGATCTGGTCCTGGAACTGCTTGAGCAGCCAGCGATATTCGGCCAACTGCCCAGCTTTGTCCCGTTCGACCAACTGGTCAGGTAATGCGTCCAGTTGGGCCTTAAGGGATTCCAGTTCCGAGGGGGCTGTGTCGCCGGTGGTGCGAATGGCGGCCATCGTGCGATCGAGCAGGTCAACGGCAGCATCGGGCAGTCGGCGATCTTTCACGTAGCGGCTTGCTAGCCGAACCGCTTCTTCAGCTACGCCCGGTTCAATTGTCAGGTTATGATGGCTCTCAAATAGTGGTAGCAGGTTGCCCAGCATGCGCGTTGCTGTCACCACATCGGGTTCGGGAATAAGGAGCCGCTCAAACCGGCGGCTGAAGGCTTCGTCTTTTTCGATATACTGCCGAAACTCGTCGTTGGTGGTGGCCCCAATTACGGTCAATTCGCCCCGAGCCAGTTCGGGCTTGAGCAGTTGCGATACGCCCGTTCCTACCGAGCCGTTGGGATTAAGCAGTACATGGACCTCATCGATAAACAGAATGGCTTTTTCGTAGGCTTTTACCTCACGAATGATGCTTTTAATACGGTCTTCGACTTCGCCTTTGTAGGCGGCACCCGCTACTAAAGCGCCTAAATCCAACTCAAAAAGACTAGCACCCAGTAGATTAGTCGGCACTTTTCCGGCGACGATAGCCTGAGCAAATCCTTCGATCAGGGCCGTTTTGCCTACGCCCGGTTCCCCCACAAGCATCACGTTAGGCTTGGTACGTCGACCAAGAATTTCGAGCATAAGCCGTAGTTCGCGGTCCCGCCCGATGATCGGGTCGAGTTTGCCTTCACGAGCCATCGCCGTTTTATCGACGCAAAATTTATAGAGCGCTGCCTTTTGACTATCTGACTGCCCGGCAGCAGGGGCTCTGTCCATTGGCTCCGGTAGCCGCAGTAGGCGTTACAGCATCTATAACGGCCTGTTCGTTCACGGCGGCATCGAGCAGTTCTTTTTGCGTCAGCGGCAACGACTTAAGTTGATCGGCACTAAAAGCGATGTTCACTTTAAGCAGGGCAGCTAGGATGTGAACGGGCTCTACAGATGTGGCCGATAATTGCATAGCAATCAGCTCGGCCAGTTGTATGGCAGCCTGTACCTTATCGTCGCCGGCGGGGTTTTCGGGAACGTGCCCGGCGCGTGAAACGCTTTCGAGCCTGATCTCGGCCCAATCGCGCAAGTAGTATACATCTTTGCCAATGGCCATGAGCCACGACGCCAACGTTACATCATTGTGGAGCAACCCCAGCAGAAGATGAGCGGGTGTAAATTGGGCATGATGATTTTCTTTGGCTATTGACTGGGCAATCTGAACGGCCCGTTTCGAGGTCTCGGAGAGTGTCATTATGGTGCGTAAGAAGGGTTTATAGGTGGTAATGGATGGAATCAGGCCACTACGTTCAGGTTAGCGTCCACCACGTAGGTACCAGGTCAATCCGAACGATGCCCTGCCTATCCCAATATCGGGTTTCCCATAAAAGGTGGTAAGGGAGGTAGGATCATTCTCGAAATAAACCTCATTGAAGTTGCCGAACACGCCACTGTACCGGAGGTTAATCGCAAGCGGGATAGTCATAAAATAGTTGATACCAATCCCGCCCAGTATGCCCCGGCCATATAATTTAGTGGTGCCTTCATCGCCATCGTATATAACCGGATGAGCGGAGGCTCCGACCAGGCTATAGCCTATATCGACAAAAGGACGAAATCGGGAGGTAGTTGAGCCAATATTTAGCCGCCCACCTACTTCGAGATGAGCAATAGCTATACCGAAGCCGTCATAATCAGGACTGGGAGAGGTAACATAAGCCCCATCAGCCTGACCGAAAAATTCTATATTATGCGAAAAGCCATACCCGATCCGAAAACCGCCACCCGGCCCTCTGGTTTTCACAAATAAGTCTTTGTAGTTCTCATTGGTGGTTGTCCAATTGGTAAACTGACCATACACACTCAGGTTCAATCCCCGTGTATTAGACCGTTGGCGTAGTATCGTCTGCCCCATTGTCAGGGTAGTGGTTAGGGCAATGCAGAGCAGCGTAATGATGGTTTTCATAAACTGAATGTCAATGGATAGCTATACGTAATAAAGTAGACAGGTTACTTATAAACTGAATTTGTGCGCACCGGCCGTATAAATGATAAACTGCTGCCCGGCCTTGAAAATTAAGGGTTCATTGCGCGAGCCAACATACCGGAAGGTGGCCGCCCGAACGTCGATAACCTGCCCCCCAATTCCCTTGACGCTACGAATGCGGATCTCAAGCATCTCTTTCTTACCACCGGCACTGACGCTGACTACTTCGCCAGTTACATCGGCTCCCTGAGGAATCACTACTTCCCCATCAACCAGAATTGCCTTTTCCACATCGAGTAACACACGCTGCCCTTCTTTGGCGGTGGCTGCTACGACCGGCTCACGTAGGGCTACCAGTATGGTGGCCCCCCCCGGAAGTCGAAGCGTTCGGGGGCCTGCCGTGGGCGGAGTGGCGGAGTTATCTGGTTTGTCAGCTGGTACTGCTACCGGTTTGGGCGGAACGGCTGCGTTAAGCGCCACCGGCGGATCAGCGGTTTCTTTCTCGTCGGCTTTTACTTCGGACGGGGTTGGCTGGGTACGCTCGAGGCGGAGTTTCCGGCTGCTTTCTGGTGGCTGTTCGTAGGGGCGTTCCTGCCTGGGGCTGACTGCCCGTTGCCAACGTAATAACGGGTTTTTCCGACGCAGACGGCTCATTAACCGGGCGGTTTGGTTCGGTCAGGATTGGGTTCGGGTGTTCGTTGCCAGTCTGGCCTGCCTGGCTCTGCTCAGGCTGGGCCAATACTGTTTGGGTATTCGTAGGGGATGGCCTGACCGTGCTTTGTTGCCTGCCCGCCAACCGGGACGACTGTGACCCCCACACAAAATAGAAGGTAACCCCACTAATCAATAGCACTAGCAGCGCCAGTACAATGTAGGTTGGCCGTTTGGTGGCTGGTTGAGGGGCAGAACTGGCTTCTGAAGCCACCATTTTCGGAGGTGTGCTACTCGCCAGAGGCTCAACGAAAGTATCAATCGGGTTGGCTTGTGGCGTACTAACTGGTTCCGTCGGTGGCTTGCTAACCAGTTCACGTGGCCTTACCATCGTTTCAATTTGCGTTCCTGTAACGCTCTCTTCGACGGTTAATTCGATGGGAACTGGTATGGCCCTTGCCGGGGCTGGTTTTGGGGTAAGTAAGGCAAGCAACTCATTCGCTGATCTGGCTCGGCCGCTCAATTCTTTAACAACGCAGCGCCGGATCAACGTCTGATAAGGCTCACCGATTTCGGCAACATCGGCGGGTAACTCGGCCTGGTTAATAAGCTGAACCAACTCAAGTCGGCGGCTTTCGCCCGTCAGATTGGCCTGACTGGAGAACGGTGATTTTCCGGTGCAGAGGCGGTAAACGATCACCCCGAACGCCCACAGGTCGGCCTGCCGGTTGACCGAACCAGGCTGAAACTGTTCAGGGGCTGCATAATCATACGAGATTCCGACCGATGAATTAGAAACGGTGATGTCTGACTCGGTAAAACGGCTCAACCCAAAATCAGCAATTTTGGGAAACCAGAGGCCGTCCGGGTCACGGGCCATCAGCACGTTACCCGGTTTAAAATCCCGATGAATCACGTTCTCAGCTTCCAGATGGGCAAGTCCTCGTAGCATACCCGTCACAATCGTGCGGATATCGAGAGGGCTGAGGTATTTGTTCATAACCACGTTCAGGCTTCCTTCGCTGAAGTAGTCCATGGTCGCGTAATCTTTTTCATCACCATAGGCATCTTCCAGCCGGTAGCAGTTGCGGTACTGGGCAATGTTGGGGTGGGGCGTAAGGTCTCGGTTGAGTTCGACCTCCCGTTGCAGCGAGAATTTGTGGTTCACCGGAACATCCGCAATTTTAAGGACAACGAGCCGGTCTCTGATTGTATCAGTTGCCCGGTAAACCTTGGCGAAGCCACCCTCTCCGAGTTTGTCCGTCTTAGGGTTCCACTGATACCGTTCTCTAAATTCAGTATAATTCATGGCTCACTGGAGAATTATGATGAATTCAAAGACCGATAGGTCATTCAGGCTAGTCATCACTCGTTGTAGTCGCTTTGGGCAAATCATACTTTATTAGTAGATGGATAGACAAAATGTGTAGTCAACCAGAATAATTAGTAAACTTATCTTCATTATTGTGCCGAGGTAACGCTCAAAATTTCCAGAAAAATATAGGAATTCTTTAGCATACCCAATTTTTCTCCTATTAATTTACGATGCTTTCCAAGCCGCTTTGCGGCTACACATTTCCGTACCATTAACATATGAAAAATTACTACGCACATCTACTGGCTACGTGGCTGGTAATCGGTCATGTGGCAACTGCGCTGGCCCAAACCGAAGTTCCCATCCTTAAAACAGAATCAGCTTATGTGGTTGAATTTAAGCCACCTTACACGAAGGTTCGGTTCAACATCGAGAGCGACTACCGGGATTACTACTCCCTGATCGACTACCCGGATAGTGTATTGGTCTTTATGAGCAAAAGTGACCGGCGACAGTACGAAAACAAACGGCAAAAGGCCGAACGGGATCTACAGCGATTCGAGGAACATAAGCAAAAAGCCGCCGCAGCCAATAAGCCATTTAAAGAAAAACAGCCCGATGCGTTAGACATAACACCTTATCTCCAATTTAAACAACTCATCAAGGCGGGCCTCGAAGTGGAGGTGGCATTTTACGAATACCGATACAGTAAAAAGTTTGTGGTCAAGGAAATCACGATCCTTACCGATCTGGCAGGCTCGGGTACGGTTAGTGGTACGTATGAGCAGCTGGATGGGGAAGTGGCCACCGTTGATGGGCAGGCAGTTCGGCTGAAAGCCGGTGCTAAGCTAACTGGCGAAAAAGGGTATAAAGGACGCTTTTTTTCCAGTTTCAAAGACATGGAGAAAGGCATGGAACTGAAACTAAAAGGGCAACGCCAAACAGATGGCATACTCCTGGTAGAATCGGGGACAGTGGTGCAGGATGAGTTCACGGAAACCGACCGTAAACTGCTGACGACTCTACGGTCGACAAAGAAGATGTCGCTGGATGGGCGGGAAGTAGCTTTCGGGAATGCCAAGTTCAATTTGCTGGCCGACGAAACCATCAATGCGTACATTTCACGGGTAGGGCGTAAATTAATACCAGACCATGTTAAAAAACTCCCTAAAGACCACCCGGCCTACGTTAACTTCAATTTTTTTGTCGTCATCGACACCACCTTCAACGCCTGTGCGTACCCGGATGGCTCAGTATTCGTGCATACGCAATTACTAAATGAGATAAAGAATGAAGCACAGTTAGCGGCTGTGCTGGGCCACGAAATAGCCCACGTCACCTACCGGCACAGCCGGTTGGAGTACGAACGTAGTCAGGGAATCGCCTTTGGACAGGGTATAGTAACCACGGCGCTGGTCTCGGCCTATGGTATCGAGTCAGCCGATTTGGCCACCTCTATTTCTGCGTTTGGCGGCGCGGCTCTGTCAAGCAGTTATAGCCGCAATTCAGAAAATCAGGCTGACCGGATTGGCCTCAATTACCTGTATGAAGCAGGCTATGACCCCCGCGAAGCCCCTAAACTTTGGGAGCAATTATTTCAGCGAACTCCCGACGTGCCCACCAAATCGTTCGGGGAGCGGATGCTGAGTCAGGCGAGTACCATCACTAGCTTGTCGCGAGGTGCCGCCCCTACGACCGATCAGGTGCAGCAATTGGCTATGGCCGCCCTTAAGAGTAACGCTATATCGTCGATATACGCCTCCCATCCATCGGCCGGAAAGCGGTTCAAAACCCTGAACGCCATCATTATTCAGAATTATCAGGGGGCAGATCTTGATAAGCTCAGCAAGGGAGAAAATGAGTATAAGGAGATTCAGAAGCGACTTCGCCGCTTAATCAAGGGACTGCCAACGGATGAAGATGATGAACAGATAACCTCAAAACCAACCTCGACAGAGAAGCCAAAACCGAGGGAAACCAGAACGAAGCCTGTAGCGCCAAAAAAGAAAAAATAAGCCCCGGTACCTACAAAACACGTTACTCGTATGAAACCCCTGCTGTTTAGTTGGTTTATTTTACTGGCTTTGACTGGAAAGGCTCAGGTTATTCACCTCTTTTTTCTCGCCGACCCGGCGGATGGGCGGGGCGCTAAAGACCGCACAGAAATGGAAAATTTCTGGCGGTATGCGGGCCCCTATCTGGATTACCCGATTCAGGCTCATACAGCCACTGAGCATCAGCAACTGCTTGCTCAATTAAAGGCCGCGCCCATAGTACCCGGTAAAGACATTGTCGTGTTTTACTTTTCGGGCCGGGGCGAGGCCGCCAGCGACCGGGTATGGCCGATCATGAAGTTGAAAAGTGGCGAAGAAACGCCCATGCGGGATGTGATGGAAATACTGCGGCCCCGAAAAGCTCACCTTACGCTTATTGTGGCCGATTGCGACAACCTGCCAGAGCCCGTTTATGTGTCGCGACTCATTGCCCGCCCTCACCCACCGGCCATGCGCGAAAGCAGCCAGAAGCTTTTTCTGGGTCAGGCCGAGTGCAAAAAGATGTTTATCAAAATTGCTTCGGCCTCAGTTGGGCAACGGGCCATGCGGGACAAAAACGGCAACTCTGTGTTTTTAGGGGCATTTTTAGCTGCCTTGAAAGAGCAAATGACGTTGACCGATCCGCGTTGGGGGCTGAATCGACAAACAAATACGGTGAAAAGCAGCCTGACAGAGAAGCTGCTGAACCAATCGAACGGGTTGCAGCGGCCCCGCTTCGCGATTGACTGCCCCGCTGGAGTGGATGACGATGAAGAGGACTCTAACCCCAAATAACTAAATTCATGCGCTTCTGTGTGCTGCTCGGCCTGTTGATGTTCGGTGGTGGCCGGGTAGCGGCCCAGCATCTGTACGTCTTTTCGGTTGTAGAGACCAGTCTGGCCAAAAGACCTGACCGGGCACTCGATGCAGAGCGACTACGTTCGTTCACGTACGAAGTGGCAAAGTATGGCAATTATACCCATCATTGGTTTGATTTTGGCAAAGGAGGCCTGTTTACACCCCAAACGGTTAAAGCTACCTTGGCTGCTTTCAAGCCACAATCAGCGGAGGAGGATGTTGTCTGGCTGCACTACGCCGGGCAAGGCTACAGTGATGGTCCCAAAGCATGGCCTACGCTGCAACTCAACGGTGGTGATGTGCCATTGCGCGAGTTGCTTACCCTTTTGCGCGCTAAATCCGTCCGTACCCTGCTGGTCACGGTCGACTGCGGCAATCGACCTCGCGTTGCACTACCCCGGCTTGCGGCCAATGAAGTCGATTCGGGCAAGAGCCTGCCACCGCTACCTGCCGCCCTAGCCGTGAAACCAGTAGAGGCCTATGCTACACAAGCCGACCCGCCGGATATGGCCCTTGTTGATGCTTACCGACACTTATTCAGACCAACGAAAGTGCAACAGATCATTGTGATGGCCGCCGCCGGTCAGGGTCAACGTGCTTACAGTGACCCAGCCAGGGGTTCGGTTTGGTTCACTACCTTAACCGATACGATCACTGCCCGTGTTCAGGCAAATTTACCTGCTTTAAGCTGGAAGCTGATTCAGGAAAAAACCACTCGGAGCGTTCAGGAGAAAACCCGCAACCGCCAAACGCCTGCCATGAACCGCCAAACTATAACCTGCTGTGAAACCGAAATTTCGTATTGAGTCGTTGCTCCGGGCAGTGGCCTGTCTGGTGATCAGTTTGCTGTGGGTGGCCTCGCCGGCGAAGGCCCAAAACTTCCATTTACTGGTATTTGCCGATACGGAGGATCCCGGCCTGTCGGCGCCCAACCTGATGAATATTTCGTACCTCACCGAGATGGCTGACGAGGTATGTAAGTCTACGGGTATGACCAATAAAATGGTTGTTTATAAAGGCAAGGATTTTTTGGCTTCTCGCTACGATCAGGTCATCAGTGCATTTCGCCCCGAACCAAACGATGTGGTGTTCTTTTATTTCATGGGTCACGGCTGGAATAATTCGGAAAGCGAAGAACCCATGTTGTTGTTCAGGGCCGCTGGCCAAAGCCCCGGCGCCGCCAATTCCCGCAATCTCAAAGTAGTATTTGAGCAACTACGCCGTAAAGGAAGTCGGCTAACGCTGGCGTTTGGTGAATCGTGCAATAGTGCAATCAACGACCGCTCCCGAGCCAAACCCGGCGGAGGGCGTGTTATGAACGCGTCTGAAATTAAAGTCGAACAACTCAGGAATTTATTTCTTAAGAGCCGGGCGGCCATACTGCTACATACCTGTAAACGGGGGCAGAAGTCGAACAGCAGCGAAGATGGGGGCTGGTTCTTTACCACCTTCTATGAGCAGTATAAACAGTGTATTGCCAAAAGCTATAAACAACAGCCTGCCGAATGGAATACGCTGCTAACGGCTTCGGCCAACGCTACCCAAGAGTATGCCCGTGAGCAGGGAGCCACTCAAGAGCCTGTTTTTCAATTATTTACTACTAAATTGCCTCCACAAGCCACGACTGATGCGCCCCTGGCTACACCGGCACCGTCTGCCCGGAAAGAGGCTCCAGTAGTGCAACCATCAGCTTACGTACCCAAAGCAGAGGCAGATAAGCCCGGCACGACTGCATCGGAAGCCAGCATCTCCATCAATCGTACCGCCTTCAACACGTTGCGTAGCCATCTGGTGTTTATGGAAGGCTTCCTAAAGGAGATTAAGGCCATGGAAGAGGAGGCCGCCGCCGACAAATTCAGCAAGTACTATTCAACCGACCGGCAGGAGTTTTTTCAGCAAATCCCCAAAAAACTCAACCTGCTTACCTTGTCTGATCCTAACGTAGACTTCACCCAGAATGATTTTACCAAAACCTGTGAGAGTATAGCCGAGAACATCGAAGACATGGCCTACTACGTCAAGGACCCGTCTGAGTTCAAACGGACCGCTACGGACAGATTGAACGGGATAGTGGTCGATCTCCGTATCACGATCAAACGCGTGCAGGATTTGCTCAGGCGCTCTAAAGAATAATGAGTGAACCGATCATGGGCAAAGTAGGAACCAGGTTTACGCGGCGAGTGCCTGTTCCAGATCGGCAATGAGGTCCTCGGCGTCTTCAATGCCGACGCTCAGCCGAATGAGCGTGTCTTTCAGGCCGTTTTTCTCCCGCTCTTCTTTAGGAATACTGGCATGGGTCATGCTGGCGGGGTGGGTACAGAGCGATTCAACCCCGCCCAGCGACTCGGCCAGCGAAAACAACCGGATGCTCTCCATCACCCTGATGGCTTCGGGGTACGAGTCGCCATGTAGCTCGAAGGAGAGCATACCGCCGAAACCACGCATCTGCCGGGCGGCTAGTTCATGGCCGGGATGGCTGGGCAAACCGGGATAGTGTACCTGGCTGACGCGGGGATGCTGTTGTAGGTATTCGGCAACGCGCTGGGCATTTTCGCAATGCCGCTGCATCCTGACGTGCAGCGTTTTTATACCCCGCAGGGCCAGAAAACAGTCCTGTGGCCCCGGCACCGCGCCGCACGCATTCTGAATGAATTTTAGTTGAGCGGCCGTTTCGTCGTCGTTACAGATAATAGCACCCATCACCGTGTCAGAGTGGCCACCAAGGTATTTGGTCACCGAATGCACCACCACATCGGCCCCCAGATCGAGCGGGTTTTGCAGGTAGGGCGAGGCGAAGGTGTTATCGACCACCAGCCGAACGCGGCCCGACCGGATGCCGCGTTCCTGCGTTCGCTGGGCAATGGCCTGAATGTCGACGATGCGGAGCAATGGGTTGGTGGGCGTTTCAATCCAGACCATTTTCGTCTGCTCCGTCAGTGCCGCGTCGAGGTTCGCCGGCTCATCCAGTGAAACGAACTTGAAGGTCAGGCCAAAGGGTTCAAATACCCGGACCATGATGCGGTAGGTTCCGCCGTAGAGATCACTGCTGGCGATGATCTCGTCGCCGGGTTTGCAAAGTTTTAAGATCGCATCGGTGGCGGCAAGGCCCGAGGCATAGCAGATGCCGTGTTTCCCATTTTCGAGGGCCGCTAAATTGGCCTGCAGGGCGTCGCGGGTAGGGTTCTGGGTCCGCGCATATTCATACCCTTTATGCTTGCCCGGCGATTCCTGGACATACGTCGATGTCTGGTAAATAGGGGTCATAATGGCCCCGGTGGTGGGGTCAGGTTGTACCCCCGCGTGAATGGCTTTTGTACCGAAGTTCATTTTTGGGAGGAGTGTCAAGTTTCAGGTTTCAGGCGGCCGCCTGAAACCTGAAACTTGACACTCCATTTAAGCTGTTACAGCCGCCAGCAGGTCGGCCTGGGTGATTACGTGGATGTTATCGGATTCGTCGCGGACGAGTAAGGCCCGGTTTTCGCGGTCGATGAGCGATGAAAGCACGTCGAGGGTGTTGTCCAGACCAACGAATTTAAACGGTTTATCCATCACCGTTTCTACTGACTGATCTTTCACCGAGGGGTCATCGATGAGCCGGGAAAGAATGGCCGAATCGGTGAGGCTGCCCACAATATGCCCCGACGAGTCGGTAACGGGCATTTGCGAGATGCTTTCCTGGTTCAGGAGCTTGATTGCCTGGCTGACCGGTACATCACCGGCGATCGTGGTGAGTGAGCTATGCCCGTTGCGGCTCCTGACAATATCGCGGGCGGTGGCAAACTGCCGGGATTCCAGAAAGCCGTGGTCTTTCATCCAGGTGTCGTTGTAGATCTTACCGAGGTAGCGGGTCCCGTGGTCGGGCAGCAGAATCACCAGCACGTCGTCGGCCTGAAGGTGTTCCTTCGCCCACTCCAGCGCACCGTGTACCGCCGATCCGCACGACCAGCCAACGAACAGGCCTTCCTCACGCGCCAGTCGCCGGGTCATGATGGCGGCGTCTTTATCGGTGACTTTTACGAAGTGGTCGATGAGGCTGAAGTCCACGTTTTTGGGCAGTATGTCTTCGCCGATGCCTTCGGTGAGGTACGGGTAAATTTCCCCTTCGTCGAAAACGCCGGTTTCTTTGTATTTCTTGAAAACGGAGCCGTAAGTGTCGATGCCAATTGAAACGACCGTTCCGTTCTGCTCTTTTAAAAATTTACTCGTGCCGCAGATCGTACCTCCCGTACCAACACCCGCCGCAAAATGGGTGATTTTTCCATCGGTGTCGCGCCATATTTCCGGTCCCGTGGTGGCGTAGTGCGCTGCCGTGTTCGACAGGTTATCGTACTGATTGGGGTACAGGGCATTCGGAATATCGCGGCTCAGTCGTTTGGCAACGGAGTAGTAGGAGCGGGGGTCGTCGGGCGTCACGTTGGTGGGGCAAACGATAACCTCGGCCCCCACCGCCCGCAGGATATCGATCTTCTCCTGCGACTGTTTGTCGGCCATGGTGAAGATACACTTGTAGCCTTTGCCAATGGCGGCCAGGGCCAGGCCCATACCGGTGTTGCCGGAGGTGCCTTCGATGATGGTGCCACCCGGTTTGATCAGCCCCGCCGTTTCGGCATCGTCGATCATCTGAATGGCGATCCGGTCTTTGACGGAGTTTCCTGGGTTGAAATACTCAACCTTGGCCAGCACCGTGCCGCGAATGCCCCGGTTCACTTTGTTGAGTTTCACCAGCGGGGTATTCCCGATGGTGTCAATGATGGATTCATAGTAGTTCATGATGAAGAAAGTTTGCACGTTAAGATCTGCCGGTAAGCTGGGAAACACGGAAGCTGCTTACAAGGGTGAGCTTACTAACCAGCCTCACCCCTGTAAACAGCTTCCGTATCAGTTCGCTGGGGCGGCTCAGAACAATTTTTCCTGCGGCGGTTTGGCACCCGCCAGGCGAATATAAACGGTGGTCTGCCCTCGGTGGTGGGTTTGGTGCTCGAAGCACTTGGCCAGCGCCACGCCCTTCGTCATGTCAAATCGACCAAACATCTTCACCGGTTCGTTTAACTGAGCGGGTGTCATCTTCTTGATGCCGTTGATGACAAAATCATAGCCCGCCATCACCAGTTTGGTGACGTTTGCCTTGGATTTATCCGCCGTTTTTTCTGATTCACCCTGACCGATCGGGCTCTTTTCGCCGGTTGCCGCCGCGGCAAAGGCGTAATTGGCATCCGTGAAATGGAGCATCTGTTCGGCAAACGAACGCATCTCAGGCGTGGGCTTGAGGCTGTACTTATCGTCGGGCATCGCATCCAGGTATTCTTTGGTGTAGGCTTTGGCGCGTTCCCATTCTTTCACCGTTTCTTCGATGGTTTGTGCCTGAGCGAACGGTAGGCAGGCTAAAACGAAAAACAGCGTTATAAAAAGGGTGGTGGTTTTCATGCTTTTTGGGTTGAACGAGGGGAGTACTACCATGTGACGACGAAATATAACGCCATTATTGGTTATAATCCACGTTAACTTCCCCTAAGGCACCTTTATTCTCAGGCAGCCGGATGCGCACCAGCCTTACACCAGCAGCAAACCGGCTTCTTTCCAGTCGGCCCAGGTTTCTGAAGCCAATAATGCCTCGACGCTGCCCAGACCAGCCTGCTCGAACTCGGTCTGAAACTGACGGTAGGTCAACGGGGCCGGAGCCTGGGTGCTTAATTTGGGCCACATGCCGCTGAGCCAGTCACCCAGTTCAACGGGCATGTCGATCACGACATCGTCCTGCCTGCGCGATACCAGCAACTCGGCCCGTTCAATGGTGCGTTTGCCCTGTTTCATTCGCACCCGGTCGAGGCTGGGCGAGTGGCCGGGCCAGACCAGCAACGCATTGGCGCGGGGCCTGGCCCTATCGGTTGCGCGTTCCGAATCGGCAATGGCCCGTTCAATGTAGGCACGGGGAATCGAGGTGGGCGGCACGGGGAAACTAAACCATTTCTTTAGCGGGAAATCGAGCCCAATGCCGTGCATAAAGTTGAATAGCGATTTGCGTAATCCCTCGCTAAACTGCTCATGGTCAGCACCAAGCGGATCGTCGTGGTCCAGGTCGTTGTCGGCAAAGAGGCCCGTTTCGGGACCAACGCGCTGCACGTCGAACTGATCGGGATACAGGCCGACGGGTGAGTGGGCGGTCATGGCGAACCGATGCCAGAAGCCGGATTGCACCACGCCCGCCGCGAATAATTGCCTGACCATTTCGAGTGAATCGATGGTTTCCTGCGCCGTTTGGGTCGGAAAGCCGTACATCAGGTAGGCATGCACCATGATGCCCGCCTGCGTAAAGTGGTCGGCAACTCGGGCCACCTGCGCCACCGTCACGCCCTTTTGCATCCGCGTCAGCAGCCGGTCAGACGCTACTTCCAGCCCACCCGAAACGGCAATGCAACCCGACAGTTTCAGCAACTGGCACAAGTCTGCCGTGAAGGCCGACTCGAACCGGATGTTGGTCCACCAGACGATCGTGAGGCGACGGCGTAGGATCTCCAGCGCCAGGTCACGCATGAGGGCCGGTGGGGCGGCTTCGTCGACGAAGTGGAACCCATGCTGCCCGGTTTGCACAATCAATGCTTCGATCCGGTCGCAGAGGAGGCCAGCCGTAACCGGTTCGTAGCGGGCAATGTAATCAAGCGAAATGTCGCAGAAGGAACACTTTCCCCAGTAACAGCCATGCGCCAGGGTAAGCTTATTCCAGCGACCATCGCTCCACAGGCGGTGCATCGGATTGGCCACTTCAATCACCGACAGGTAGGTGTCGAGCGCAAGGTCGCTGTAATCGGGCGTGCCCACTTCGCGTTGGGGTACATCCTTGTCGATGGCCCCGTTTACGTAGATCACCCGCCCGTCTGCGTTGAGCAGAAACGTTCGTTTCAACTCCTTTTGGGGAGCGGCCACCGCGTATGTATTCCAGCAACGAGCGCAGCGGTGCTTCGCCATCGTCGAGGCTCACGAAGTCGACGTAGCCAAACAGCCGGGGTTCGGCTAAGCTGCGGAGTTCGGTATTGGCATACCCGCCACCAAGGACGACCTGCACGGCGGGATAGTGTTGTTTGATATGCTGCCCACAGAGTAACGCGCCCACCAGATTACCGGGAAAAGGGACCGTCAGGCAAACCAGATCGGGGCTGGTACGTCTGCATTTTTTGGTCTAACAGCCTGAGCAGTAGCGTACCGATCAGCGTTGGCGGGGTTTGCAGGGCGGCGTGAAGTTCATCGAAATGAGTGGCCGAGCGGCCCAGGCGCTCGGCGTACCGGCTGAATCCAAAATGCGGATCGATCACCTCGACAATCAGATCGCTGAGGTCTTCCAGATACAGCGTGGCCAGGTGACGGGCTTTATCCTGTAGACCCATGCTGCCAAAGGCCCATTCCAGATCCTCTGTTTCGGCAAACCGGCTGGCTTCGGGCAGGTAACCCCGACCGGCGATCGCATGAGCGAGCGTTGGGTTCTTGTGTTGTAAAAACCGGATAGTCGGGTCAATCGTCGCGGAGTAGGCATCACGGAGCCGACTGATCCGCTGGCTGTTTTCTGAGAGGGCAAGTCCATTCGTAACCGCCTCATCGACCGCCTGGAACATACTGGCAAGGCCCGTTTCAGAAAATAACGCCAGAATCGTTTCCATACCCAGATCGGCCTGTTGCGCGGCTACGGTTCCATCGGCCCAGGCCAGCGTGTTCAGATACCCTTTCAGGTAAGCCGTTGCCGGGTAGGGGGTGTTCAGTTGGGTAAACGGAGGCGTAAGAAGCAGAACGTTGGTCAGCAAGAGGCGGTTGTCGGTTAACACGGATCAGTTAGTAATGAACAGCGATCAACGGATAATCGCTCCGTTCCGGCGGAATATGCGCCGGGAAGTTTACTGCGTTTTCGTACACTCCCTTTATTCCTATACATTAGCAGCCCGTACTGCTACGGAGCATTCGTTCAATATACCTGTGGCGTGGTTCTTAGCCGCCCCGTACTGAACTGCCTATGAGATCGCTTCCTGTCGCCGATCTATCGATTATCCTGCTCTACCTGGTCAGCATGATCGTTGTGGGCGTTTATTTTTCCCGAAAAAACAAAAACGCCGATCAGTTTACAACGGCTTCCGGGAGATTCCCGGCTGGGCAATCGGTATGTCGCTCTACGCTACGTTTCTGAGCAGCAACACGTTCTTAGGGGTACCCGGCAAAGCATTTGGCAGCAACTGGAACGCGTTTGTGTTTAGCTTGTCGATGCCCCTGGCCGCCTGGTTCGCGGCCCGTTACTTCGTTCCGTTCTACCGCAACACGGGCGAGGTGTCGGCCTACTCGCATCTGGAAAGCCGCTTTGGCCCCTGGGCGCGTACCTACACCGTGGTCTGTTTTCTGCTGACGCAACTGGCCCGAATGGGGTCTATTTTCTTCGGCATTGCGCTGAGCCTGCAGGCCCTCACCGGCTACTCGATGACCTCGATCATGCTCGTGGTGGGCGTCTGCATCATCGTTTACACCGTGCTGGGAGGCATGGAAGCGGTTATCTGGACGGAGGTGGCCCAGGCGGTTATCAAAACCGCTGGCGCGCTGATTATTCTCTGGCTGGTCGTCACGCAGGTGGATGGGGGTGTGGGCCGCATTGTGCGGATCGGCGCAACCGACGACAAGTTGAGCCTGGGTAGCCTTGCCCCGGATCTGACCCAGTCGACCTTCTGGGTGGTGCTGCTCTACGGCTTTTTCATCAACCTCAACAACTTCGGAATGGACCAGAACTACGTGCGCGCTACCACACCACAACCTCCGTCCGGGAAGCGGCCCGGTCGGTTTGGCTCTGCGTGTACCTGTAC
>CAVVQL010000027.1:0-118773 GCA_963750355.1 uncultured Cytophagales bacterium
GGGAAAGTGTCGTGTTCGCCTGTCAAGAAAAGTAGGGATACAAAGATTTAGAAATCGAGTGTACGGTCATCAAGCAAGACGTTGTCATCATTGACAAAATTTTAGAGCCAATCCCGCATAAAAAGTAATAAAGAGGTATTTGTGCGTTTTGTAAGTTAAAAATAGATTTGCACCTGAACAACCAATCCCGAAAAAATCTTGGCTAATACACGCAATCACGCTTTGCGTTGCCAGCCTTCCGGTGACAGGTCGCTCGCTCCCGATGGCAAAGGCAACCCAACCGTGTTTGGGTGCGGGTCCATAAATTAGCTTGTTCGGCGGGTTGTGTGCGACAGGAAGCGGGCCGCAGAGGTTAGGCTTTTTCGCCGTTCGGCGGGTTTCGGTTGACACGAGGAACGCCCCGGTTGGGCAAGTTTGGTTTGCGGAACAGCGTTCGTGCGACAGGATGAACGTCCTGACAGGGAAAGTCTCAGAAACTACAGCAATACAAAATGCGAAGTGCGTATATTGTACTGAAAGTGCGCCAATCAGCGAGTTGCCTGCAATGCTCGTTCAATAATTTCAATATTTCTGTTTTTTAGAAGAAAACCTCAAATAAATTAAATGAAAAATCCGACTTTATTAAAACCAACGGGACCTATTACCAATTATTCCCATGGAACTGTTACGCTAATAAAACTAAAAATTGTTCAACAAAAATTTCAGGAGAACATTATATTTCCAATAATATCTTAGAAGGATTTGAGGAAAGTAAGAAAGTGAAGATTGCAGGGCTACCGTGGCAGGATAGTCAATCTTTTAACCTTCTTTCACGAGGAAAATTAGTTTCAAACATCCTTTGTACTAACCATAACAACTTATTATCCCCTTTCGATACGGAAAATGGGAAACTTTTATAGAGCAATTCTAAAGTATGATGAAAATTTCAACTCCGTAAACCCTACCAATGACTCCACTCATTTTTGTGGTGAAGATTTAGAAAAATGGATGCTGAAAACAGTATGTGCGTTCATTGCATCAAAACAAATTGTACAAGATGGAATAAAGGTTGAATGCCAATTAAAAGAAATTTATGTTGATATTTTGTTACAATTCAATTATACACCATTTCCTAAAACTGGGGTTTATATTTTAAGGTTCCAGATAATAAAACTATCCAAAAATATCATTCGATTTCGTTTAGATCTTTTACCGCGAATAATGAAAGAAGCAGCGGAGTTTCTTATTAATAACTTCATGTTTTACTTAGTACTTGGATCTCCAGATAACGCTGAAGATTTTGGAATATACCGACCGATGGGAATTGAATTCCGGAAAGAAAATATTAAAAAGCGGATAGAAATTTATTGGCAAGATAAAAAGTATAATCAGGGGATTTTTTTAGAGCATGTAGGGACAACAACTGATTCTCCTGACGAATGGGAAGACTGGATGAAAAAGTAAAAATTCCTAAGTGAGTAGCCCATGGAACAACCCTGTGTTTATAGAATTTTGACTGAACGTTAAGCATTCGGCTATGAATAATGATTTTGCTTTTTTGGTTAATTGAAACTGACGTTTTTCAAATACCACAACTTCATAAATACTTTAACGATAAGAGAGCAAAAAGGCAAAGTACGTCGTTAACGCTCCGCGTGGGGCGGGCTTCTCCGGCGACAAGAAGCGGGCCGCGAAGTCAGCGTTTTCAGCCGAAAATCGGCAGGCGTGAGGCTGTTCACTATCACCACTGTGGTCGTTGGGTGGAACGAATAAGCGCAATTGGCACAGGCGAGATGCGGCTACACAACCGGTAATTTCCAGGGGCTTCGGTAGTGTGCTTTCACCAGGTCATTTGCTTTAGCGTCATCAATAACTAGCTGTTGCTTATCATCCCAGAACAGCTTCTGGCCCAGCCGGTGCGCCATATTGCCCAACTGGGCGTTGAGGGCCACATGTCGGCCTGCTTCGGCGGGGCAGTTCGGTTGCTGTCGGCTTCTGATGCATTCCAGGAAATTCAGCGTATGCCGGTCGAGGTCTTTGCCATCACCGAATTGGGGCGGCATGGCGGGAGTCAGGTACTTGCCGCCCTCCGTTTCGGGCAGCACTTCCCACTTGCTCCGATCAATGACCACCGTGCCCTGATTGCCAATAAACGCCACGCCATGTTCACGGTCGTATGGCCCGCGCCCCGTACCGAGCGACTGCTCCCAGAGGAGCGGGAAGGTGCCGAAATCGTACAGGACCTGCATGGTGTCAGGCGTTTCGCCGGCATGGTCCGGGAAGCCGTAGCGACCACCCACCGAGGCGACGGAGAGCGGGGCGCTGACATTCATGCCCCAAAGCGCGATGTCGATCATGTGGGCACCCCAGTCGGTCATCAGGCCCCCGGCATAGTCCCAGAAGTAGCGGAAGCTGCCGTGGAACCGGTTTTTGTTGAACGGCCGTTTCGGGGCCGGACCCAGCCACATGTCGTAATCGACACCGGTCGGCGCTGGTCCGTCGGGCAGGACGGGAAAGGTTTTGCCGTAGGGCATGAACGCCCAGGTTTTCACCGACCGGACGTTGCCAATCTGGCCCGATTGCACATAATCGAGGGCGCTTTTCCAATGCTTACCACTCCGCTGCCACTGCCCCACCTGCACAATCCGCTTGTGCTTCTGCGCCGCTGCTACGATCAGATTACATTCTTCGATGCTGTTGGCCAGTGGTTTTTCAACGTACACATCTTTGCCCGCCTGGCAGGCCATCACCGCAGGCAGGCAATGCCAATGGTCGGGTGTGCCGATAATGACTGCATCGATATCCTTGTTATCGAGCACCTTACGGAAATCGGTGTACAGCGTTGCTTTCTGAACCGGCCCGGTCACGACCGGCAGTTTTTCCAGATCAGCCGCCCGGCGGGTAAGCACATTCTGATCGACGTCGCAGAGGGCTACGCAACGTACTCCCGGATGTTTAAGCATCGACGTCAGGTCGGCCCAACCCATGCTGTTGCAGCCAATCAGGGCAACGGAGATGGTGTCAGCGGCTGACGAAATGCGTGACTCAGCCGCTACGGCCTGATTGGGAAGCAAGGTGGCAAGCCCGGCACTGGCGGCTAGCTGAGAGGTGTTTTGTAAAAACTGGCGGCGCGAGGTAGTCATGGGCTAAGGCGGAAAGAACAGTAGGTGATTTGCTTACCTGTAAAAGGCAAACTACTACTCATTTCTTTACTTCCTCCTCAAAACTCAGGCCCGGTTAAACGCGCTTCAGCGGCGAATCTTTCTCTTTGGCTAAGGTATTGTAGGTCAGCTTATCGACCAGACCCGGCAGTAGTTTGTTGAGGAAAACGGTGAGCTTGCCCTGACGCGTTAAGATCAACTCACGTTTTCGTTGCTGAACGGCCTTCAGAATGTGGTCGGCGCATTCGTCTGAACTCATCATCGACCCTTCTTCGCGCATGGTATCACCGGTAGATTTACCCTCACTATCCAGCGCCGAATAGCGGATGTTCGACGCCGTGAAGCCGGGGCAGGCAGTCAGGACATGGACGCCCGAATAGCGCAGTTCAATGCGGATAGCCTCCAGAAAGCCATTCATGGCAAATTTCGACGCCGAGTAGCCCTGAGCGTACCGGTAAGCCTTTATACCCCGCAATGGACGAGATACCAACAATGGAGCCTTTCGTTTTCAGGATATGAGGCAGGGCGTACCGCGTGGCATAGACCGTACCCATGTAGTTGATATCCATCACTTTACGCAGCACCTCCGGGTCGGCATCAACAAACATCGAGCGCATGCTGATCCCCGCGTTGTTGATGAGTATGTCGATGCGGCCAAACCGGGCCACCGTCTCGTCGGCGAGTCGCTGCATGTCGGCCTCAACGCTGACATCGGCCACAATGGGCAGGTTGGTGATGCCCGCTGCTGTCAGGGCATCCGCTGTGCTTTGTAACGCGTGGGCCTTGCGTCCGCAAAAAACAATGGCGGCTCCCGTCCGGCCAAACGCGAACGCCAGCGCCTGCCCAATGCCCGACGAGGCACCGGTAATCACAACAACAGATTGATTCATGCGGGCAAAGGTACGTCAGTTATCAATGGTCACTGTTTCAGTGCTTCGATGACCAGGGTTATTTCTTCGGCGGTGGCTTCGGTGTTGCCCGAGTAGCCCATGCTGCGGTAACGAACCCGGCCTTTGGGGTCGATAATCACCTTGGTTGGAATACCGATCACCCCGTATGAATCGGCTACTTTCTGGTTCTGATCGATCGGAATAACGCCGGTGTACGGTTGTTTGGCCACAAAGGAATGAACCCGGCTGAGGGGGCCACCTTCGCGGGTGTTCACAAACAGAAACTGCACGTTGGGGTCGTTTTTGAAATAATCGCGGGCCTGCCGCATGGCCGGAAAGGCGGCAATGCAGGGGCCGCACCATGTAGCCCAGAAATCGAGCACCACCACTTTGCCCCGCAGGGAAGCCAGTGACACTTTGCCGCCGTCGAGGGTGGTGAGCGTGAACCCCGGAGCCGGTTCGTTCACGAATGTCTCGGCCAGATCGGCCCGGCGGTCGGCCCGGTAGTTTACTTCCAGGCCGCGCAGGTATGTTTCGGCCTGGGCCTGGCCACCCAGCCGTTTGGCTTGCCAGTCGCGGAGGCTGCTGCGGAGGCGGGGCGTACCTTTTCCTGCTTTAACCACACTTTCGATGTAGGGCAACACCGAGTCGGCGCGGGTGGCCTGTAGGGCGCACTGCCACAGCCGTTCGCTGGTATGCGGGTCGCTGCCCTCAGGATCGCTGCCAGTGAGTGCCTGTTTGTAGAGCGTAAGGGCCGGGCCTGTCTTTTTCTGTAACGCCAGGGCGTAGGCGAGGGTCGATTGATAGGCTCGGAGTTGCGCGGCCCGCTCAGCAGTGCCGTTTTTGGGTATGCTCCGTTGCTGCAGCGCCTGAATTGCCCGGCCAGCCAGCCAGTCGGCCTGAGGCAGTCCCCGCTGTTCATCGGCCATTTGCTGGGCAAAGCTATGGAGCAGCGCAGGGTCTGTATCTTTCAACGACTGCTGCCCAAGGAAGGTGACCAGATCGCGGAACTGCCCTGCTTTGAAATACAGCTCGGCGACAGAACTCAC
Organism: uncultured Cytophagales bacterium; assembly: GCA_963750355.1. Lineage (GTDB taxonomy): Bacteria > Bacteroidota > Bacteroidia > Cytophagales > Spirosomataceae > Fibrella. The sequence continues at coordinate 5,080 of CAVVQL010000027.1, forward strand.
CAGAACGGGGCGGTAGGCCGAAGTGGGAAACGACTGCGTAAAGGAGGTATAAGCGGACAGCTTTTTGTTGAGATCAGTTTCGGCCCGAATGGTGGCGGAACGGGCTTTCTGGGCGGCATCGCCGGTGGGGTCAACGGTTTTGATGCGATCGCGGGTAGCCTGCGCCAGGGTCGATTCGCTCAGTTGCTCATACAGCAGGGCCGCATTAGTCAGATCCTCGGGGGTAGGGTTAGGCGTGCGGCTGTTCAGGTACGCCGCAATGGTTGCCAGGGCGGTCTTCTTGGCGTTGGGCTTTTGCTGCCTGATCTGCGCGGCAATCAGGTCGGCCCAGTAGTGCCCCCGGCTGGCCGGGAATTGCTGAATTTCCTGCTCGTATTTCTGAATGACCCAGTTCCAGTCGGTCTTGATTTTCAGCGAATAAGGGAACGCGGTTCGGGTCTGCACCGACGCCTGCCCACCCAGCGCGTGGGGCTGCATGGCACCGGTTGAATCGTAGAGGGGAATCGGATACAAATGCCCGTTATTATGATCGGTCAGGTCTTTGTTGGCTTTGCTTTGAAAGGCCATCACTATCCCCGATACGTTCTTTTTAGGCAGGGCCAACTCACCCACAAAGTCGTTGCCCTGCCGGATGGCCGTGGCCGTGGTGGGCTGGCTCAGGCGCATGGTTGCCGGACCGGCATACCGTACATACCGCCCCTCGATCAGTGCTTCTTTGGCGAGTGCAGCACCAGGCGTATAGGTGAACGACACCACATCGCCGGGCACCGGTCGCTCAGGCATATACCTGAACTGCTGAGCGATCCCCGTTGAGGTAATGAGAGCAAGCAGGAAGACGAATGAATACCGCATACGGGAATTGGGGGATTGGTTAACTGAGTAATTGGTCAATTGGGTAACTGAGGTGACAGGTGCTTGACTAATTACCCAGTTACCAAATTAACCAATTACCCAGTCCCCAGTTAACCAATACCCAAACCTCAATACGCTCTGGCGAATACCACGCGCTTGTTCGACGGTTTGCCGGAGTAGATACAGGTGCCTGCTTCGTCGGGGGAGTCGAACGGGATGCAGCGGATGGTGGCTTTGGTGGCCTCCTTAATGGCATCTTCGGTTTCGGAGGTGCCATCCCAGTGGGCCATTATAAACCCGCCCTTCTCGATTTGCGCTTTAAACGCATCGAAGGTGTCGACCTGGAAGGTATTCGCTTCCCGGAAGGCCAGCGCTTTCTGATAGATCGATTTCTGAATATCGTCGAGCAGCGCCTGTATGTGGGCGGTCAGGCCGTCGAACGGTACGGTTTCTTTGGTTTTCAGGTCGCGGCGGGCAATTTCCACGGTGCCGTTTTCCAGATCGCGGGCACCTATTGCCAGCCGTATCGGCACACCACGCAGTTCATACTCCGCAAATTTCCAGCCCGGTTTATTGGCGTCCGAGTTGTCATATTTTACCGAAATGCCCGCTTTTTTCAACTCGGCCATCAGGGGTTTTACTTTATCGCTGATGGCGTCCAGCTGCTCTTCTGACCGGTAGATGGGCACAATCACCACCTGAATAGGAGCCAGTTTTGGCGGAATAATCAGCCCGGCATCGTCGGAGTGGGCCATCACCAGGGCACCCATCATCCGGGTCGACAGGCCCCACGACGTACCCCAGACGTATTCCAGCGTGTTCTGTTTGTTGAGGAACTGCACATCGAACGCTTTGGCAAAATTCTGACCCAGAAAGTGCGACGTACCCGCCTGAAGCGCCTTGCCATCCTGCATCATGGCCTCGATGCAGAGTGTATCATCGGCCCCGGCAAAGCGTTCGTTGGCCGATTTGGTGCCCCGAATAACCGGCATCGCCATCCACTCTTCGGCAAAGGTGGCGTACACTTCCAGCATCTGCCGGGTTTCTTCCTGGGCTTCCTGCGGCGGTGGCGTGGGCGGTATGGCCCTCCTGCCAGAGGAACTCGGCGGTGCGCAGAAAGAGGCGCGTCCGCATTTCCCAGCGCACCACGTTGGCCCATTGGTTAATCAGCAGGGGCAAATCGCGGTAGCTTTGAATCCAGTTTTTGTACGTGCTCCAGATAACGGTCTCCGATGTAGGGCGTACAATCAATTCCTCTTCGAGCTTGGCGTCCGGATCAACAATGATTCCCGACCCATCTTCGGCATTTTTGAGGCGGTAATGGGTAACAACGGCGCACTCTTTGGCGAAGCCCGCTACGTGCGAGGCTTCTTTGCTCAGGTATGATTTGGGGATAAACAGCGGGAAGTACGCGTTCTGATGACCGGTCTCTTTAAACATATCGTCGAGTGCCCGCTGCATCTTTTCCCAGATCGAAAACCCATAGGGTTTTATGACCATGCAGCCTCTGACCGCAGAATTCTCGGCCAGATCGGCCCGTTTAACCAGTTCGTTGTACCATTCCGAGTAATCCTCGGCCCGTGTCGGTAATGCTTTAGCCATTAGTTGCCAGTCTTCAGTCTTTAGTCCTCTGTCTTCGGTCCTCTGTCTTCTGTTGCGCTGCTAATTGACGATATTGTTACTTAGCAGCGCAACAGAAGACAGAGGACCGAAGACAGAGGACTAAAGACTGAAGACTATTTTTTACAAAGATTAAACCTTGGTTAGTTACCGCAATCTAAGTATAGAGAGGGGTTGCAAAGATAGGTTTTAATCCTATTTTTGTAATCAAACAGCCACCATTCTGGTTATTATGGCAGGTATGGGTATCTTCTTCTTTCTGCTTAAACCTTTAAGGACATTATAAACGTTTTGTTTGTATGAAACTCAATAATACATGGCAGTACCTGGCCGTTGTCGCCATGCTGGGTATGGGAGCCTGTAGCTCCAGCCGCCAGACAGCCCAGAATGTCAGTGAGGTCGATGACCTGTATGGCAATTCTGGTGACGCCGCTGTGTATGCCGGTGATACTCGAATCGACGATAGAAAAACATCGCAGCAGGATGTTCGGCAGGCTACGCGGCTCGACCGCCGTCAGCCGCAGCAACGGGGTGGACGGAACATGAATCCTGATTATGCCGACCCTCAGCAGAATGCGACCGGCGCCGATGCCGATTATTATACTGAATTAAGCGCCCGTCAGGTACAGCGTGGTATCTCGCCCGATCCGGGTTGGGGGTCTGCCGGTAGCTATAATGACGGATTTGCGAATGGCTACAACCAGGGCCTCTACGGAGCCAATAGCTGGAACCGCTGGGGGCTGAACAACGGCGGTATGCTGGGTGGTATTAGCCTGGGTATCGGTATTGGTTCGGCTTTCGGGTACAGTCCGTTTGGCTATAGCCCCTTCGGTTACAGCCCTTATTCCTACGGCGGCTACAATCCATACGCCTATGGGGGCGGTTTCTACGATCCGTTCTATAGTTCGTATGGTTTCGGCAGCTACGGCTACAGTCCCTTTGGCTACGGGGGTGGGTTTGGCTACAATCCATACGCCTACGGCGGTGGCTTTTATGGTCGGCCAACGGTTGTCAACAACAACTACATTGTAACGGGTGCCGATCCATACCGGAGCAACCGGACGTATGGTCCGCGCGGAACCAGCTCGTCGGCTCGTTACAGTGGTGATTTCAACAACTCGGCACCGAGCTACAACGGTGGCCGCCGGTCGGGTACCTACGGGTCGGCTTACAGCAACTCAACTACCGGCGACGGCACCTACTACAGCAATCCAAACGCCGCCGGTCGGGGGTCCAGCCGTGGGTCAGGTTCCTATTCCAATTCGGCCAGCCCGAACGGGGGACGTACATACGGCAACTCATCGGGTAATTATTCACCATCAACGGGTGCCGCGTCGTCGGGTACGTACTACGAGCGTCCTTCATCCCGGCAGGGGTCCTATTCGCAGCCTTACAGCAGCGGAAGCGGCAGCAGCCGGGGTAGTTATTCGCAGCCGAGCCAGTCTCAGCAGCGGTCATACGCTCAGCCAAGCCAGCCCTCGTACAACAACAGCCGGACCTACAGTTCGCCAGCGCCCAGCTATAGCGCACCAGCGCCAGCTAAGCGCCAAGGCACCCAGCAGTTCAGGTGGCGGCGGTGGTTACTCAAGCGGTAGCGGAAGCTCACGCGGGCCACGGTAACTGATCGAATGGTAATTTTTTAAGTGAATAATCCCCGCCTGAAAGACTTCAGGCGGGGATTATTAGTTATTAGACAGATGAAAGCCTGAAAGCAGGTTGCCGCGTTAAACCAAATGCCGGTTTAACGTTCTAAAACCAAACGCACCAGTACGGTGTGCTACACACAGGGCTTCCATTCACTTATCTTTCACATATACGTCTATGAAACGCTTTATTGCTGGTCTTTTGCTGGCGCTCCCCACATCATCGCTTCTGGCCCAGGGAAGCGCTGCAGAATATGCCGACGATGCCTTTCGGTATAATGATTTTGTTCAACAGGGTACGGCGCGGTTCAGGGGCGTGGGTGGCAACCATACCGCACTCGGAGGCGACGCCAGCAACATTGCGGGCAACCCGGCGGGTTTGGGCTTCTACAACCGCTCAGAATTCACCCTCAGCCCGTCCATTAACCTTACATCAGCCAAAAGTGGGTTTCTTAGCGGTACAACCAACGGCAACAAAACGAATGTAAACATTGGGCAGCTGAGCCTCGTGTTTGCGGGCGAAACCTCGCCCAATAGCCGCTGGCGTCGGTCATCGTTCGGTATATCGTATTCGCAATCGCTGAACTTCTCCGATCAAGTCGATGCCCAGGGACGGAACAACAACACGAACTCGACGTTTCTGAACGAATACATTCCGGGCCTGAATAACGGCGGGCCGGGCAGCGTAAAAGAACGCGCCCTGTCTGACGACTTCACCGATAACACGGCCCGCACCCCTGAGGCGGCGTTGTATGGGTTGTTCCTGCTTAACCCAACGACCTACGGCGCAACAACGGCTAACCCCAATGGCACGATCGATACGAATGGATCGCCCTTCTACCGGCTCGATCCAACGCTGCCATCCAATCAGCGAACAACGGTCGACCGGTCGGGTGCCAATTCGCAGTGGACATTCGCCTATGGCAGCAACTTCGAGGATAAACTCTATCTGGGTATCTCTGCGGCTATTTCCCGAATTCGGTACGATTCGGATGTGACGGTTCGCGAATCGCCCATCAACGGAAGCTTCGACAACTACGGACGGACGAACAATCTGGCGGTAACAGGAACCGGGTTTGGCGTTAAACTCGGCGCGATCTATCGGCCGGTGCAGAGCTTCCAGATTGGCGTAGATGCTGCGTCGCCCACCTTTTACAGCATGAAGGAAACCTTTCAGCAGTCCTTCTTTGCCTTTGGCCGCAGCCCGCAATTGATCCGGGACTTAACCGTGAACACGGTATCGGTCGACCCCAACGATTTCACGTATTCGATGACCAGTCCGTTCCGGGCGTCGGGTGGGTTCACCTACTTTCTGGGTGCTGGCAAGATCGGATTCATAACGGCTACTGCCGATTACGTGAACTACGCCGGGATGCGCATCAGTACCGACGCGTTTAACTCGACGCAGAATAATCAGGATTTCCGCAACGATGTAAAAACGGAAACGCAGAATACCTACCAGAACGTAGTAAACGTTCGGGCCGGGGCCGAAATCCGGGCCAGCATGTTCCGTATCCGGGCTGGCGTGGCTTTTCTGCCCTCGGCCTACCGCGTTGACCTCGACCGGGTAAACCGGACAGATCGGTCCCGTACGCTCTTCACCGGTGGCGTGGGCCTGCGTACCGACCGTTTCTTTGCCGATTTGTCGGGTTCATTCTATAGTCAGCAAACGGGTCTATCGCCCTTCATGTTAAATGATCGCGACACGCCAACGGTATCAACCACCTCGCAGCGCGCCAACGCAATGCTGTCGGTCGGTTTCTTCTTTTAGTTTGACGGGGATGATGGATTATTCTGTAATGGATTGCTTCGCGCTATAGGCCCTTCGACGGGCTCAGGGTGACAATCTGGTACGCCAGCCTGTCATCCTGAGCCTGTCGAAGGGCCTACAGCGCGAAGCCAAACTTCAGCAATATTCTAACTTAAAAAGCCTGTCCATCGCCACTGATGGGCAGGCTTTTTAATGCACTTTCTGGTACACATCCAGACCTGTTTAGATCAGCTTCATCTGTGTTTATCCCTATTTTTGTTTCCATGAATGCACCAACCGTCACGCTGAATAACGGCGTTGAAATGCCCTTGCTGGGCCTGGGCGTATACGCTCCCCAACACAACAGCGAAGTTCAGCAGGCCGTAGAAGCGGCTTTGGAACTGGGTTGTCGCCTGATCGATACGGCCGCCGCTTACCGTAACGAGCGCGAGGTAGCCCTGGCGCTGGCTGCCAGCGGCGTAGCCCGCGACGAGGTGTTTATTACCACCAAAGTCTGGAACGACGATCAGGGCTACGAATCGACCCTGCGGGCGTTTGACCGTAGCCTGGACCTGCTGCAACTCGACGTGGTGGACCTATACCTGATTCACTGGCCAACGAGCAGGCACCGGCTGGATACGTGGCGGGCGATGGAGAAACTCTACGCCGAGGGGCGGGTCCGGGCAATTGGCGTGTCGAACTATTACCCGCATCATCTGGACGAGCTGTTCGGCATCGCTACCGTTACGCCAGCCGTGAATCAGATCGAGTTTAGCCCCTATTGCTACCGCCCCGACGTGATGGACTATTGCCAATCGAAGACCATTCAGGTAGAAGGGTACGCCCCGCTGGTGCGGGGCATGAAGCAAAACGACCCGCAACTGGTGGCTATTGCCGAGAAGTACGGCAAATCGACCTACCAGATTCTGGTGCGCTGGTCGTTGCAGCACGGCGTCGTCACGATTCCGAAATCGGTGAAAAAAGAGCGGATCAGGGATAACTTCGACGTGCTCGATTTTGAGTTGGCGGCCAATGATTTTGCGCTGCTGAATACCGTCTACGACAATACCCGTATTGCCGACGACCCCTCTGACCTCGCTTAGGCAACGGTCGTGCGGGCAGCGCTGGTCGATGTGGATGGAATAAGCAGGCTGGTTTTCTGGTTATAGCTCTATGAGAGACACTGCCCTGTTGGCCATCCGGCCCCAGATTGCCACCGAACCCATAACGACAAACGCCGCCGAGACCTTCCAGAATCAGACGATCAGGCCCATTCTGAAACTCCAGAATGAACTCCTGCTCAGTCTGTTCCGGCATTACCTGCTGAAGCGGAAACAGCTTGGTGCCGACGGTCGTTTTGCCCGAATGAGCCAGGCAGAACAGGAGGCCTATGTTGAACACGCGATCCGTACCGACCTGAAATTCAGAAACCTGCTGGTTGGAACGGTGATCGGTCAGTTTGTCGCCAGCGAATGGGCCGCTTTCCTGGCCGACGAGTCGGAACTGACGCGCCGCCTGGGGCATATACTTACACAACGGATACAGGACCAGCGGCTGAAGCTGCTGGCGTAGTGCAATGCTACAATAAGCGGTTACATGGTAGCTCTCCCCAGATAAATCTCGTCGCCAGTCAGGTTGATGGTGGTGTAAAAATTACGCCCGTTGGCAACGTACCTAACCATCATTGCCGTTTGCTGGCTGGGTTTAGCGTAGGGCATCGAGGCGGCGATCAGAATCTGGTTGCCGTTGACAATGGCGCGGGCAAAGGGCAGGCTGCGCACCTTAAGCTGGTTGGCATTGTATTTATACCAGGTCTGCCCCCCGTCGAACGAGCAGTCGGTTTCCTGATTCAGGTACTGCTCCCGTCCGTTGAACAGATCGCCGTGGTGCTTGAACAGCCGCCACAGGCCATGAATATAATGCTCGTAGCAGGCATACACCCGATCGTCGCCGGTGCCCTGCTTGATGGGGTCGGCGGGCGTGGGCTGATCGGGCTTCAACTCCACATGGTCATCCCAGAAAACGGCCCCGTAGGCCCCGGTGAACCAGTAAAAAATGGCGAGCCCCTCGGCCACGGCGGGCGGTGCCGGGTTCGATGATTTCTCGCTCCGGTTGAATGGCCCCTGCGTATTGAACACCCACTGAAAAGCGATGCGCTTCTTGTCGGTCATCCGGATGTTGTATTCCTGTTCCGACAGCACGCCAGCCAGCCAGTGACGGCCCGCGTCGGCGTTATGCGGAATGGTATAGTCGAAATCGGGGTAATAGAAGTACGTACCCGGCATGTGAAAATCAGCGTAGTCGCTGTAGGACCTGCCAACGATGTCGTCGGGCATACCGCGCTGACGCGAGGTGGCTGTGTGGCGGGCGGGCATGTTGAACAGCCATTGGGGCGCGGCGTTGTAATCGGCGGCGCGGGAGTAGCCAAATCCGTTGTAGGCCAGCGGACCAATGCCCCCAATATCCGTATGCCGACCGGCCACGTCGGGCGCAATGTCGCGGGTGGCTTTAATGAAATAGGTATATAGGTTGGCCTGGTCCTGCCGCACCCCGTAGCTGACTCCTTCGTTTTCAATGTCGAAAAAAATCTTGCTGTAGCCACTCGACCGAACCCCATCCGGGCAATCGCCAAAATTCTCGCAGCTACCGGCCAGTGCCTGAATGGCCGAATAAATGTTTTGTATCGATTTTGGGTTGTTAGCCGGTGGCCGGAAATACGTCTGTGGGGCCAGTTCACCGTTACCGGCCCAGGCAATGTTGAACGGTTCGATTCTGAAATGGTGCTGACCCACGCCGTCGGCCCGCTGATCAAAGGTCAGGCGACTTTTCCAGCCTTTCGGCAACTTGCTCAGGTCGCGCGCAATCTCCGAGTCGAAAACCATCCGGGTACGGTCCATTGATGAGAAGCCCCGCCGGAAAAAAACATCCCAGTCTTTCAGGTAGAGGTTTCGCCCCGCCCCGGCAAACGTGAGCGATTTGGTTTTAGGCAGCGTAAAATCATCGACTATGTTGATGTTGAAATAGCCTTTCCGGGTTGTTGGGGTAAACGTACTGCGGGGCGTTGGGGTCAACGCCGTCTGGGCTGGTAGCGGACCACTGACTTCGGCCCCTTTTGTATGGAGCATTTTATCGGTACTCGTCACCAGCAGACCACCGGTAAGGCAGGTCGTTAAAATAAAGAAGAATCGCATGATCGATGTAGACATAGTAGGGGTGACTCATGGAGAACGGTGGGCACGATGGAGGTGGTACGTTGAGCAACGCACAACTGAAAAGAAGTAGTTATCGGGCCAGGGGTAGCCCCACAACAGGACCGTTCAGGATTCACTCGTCGAGATACCGCTTGGTAATGGGTTGGTACGAATCGATCCGGCGATCGCGGAAATACGGCCAGGTGGTGCGGTATTTCTCACCCGCCTCCAGGTCGATCTCCTGCACATGCACAACTTCCTCGTCATGCGGAGCCAGATAGAGGAGCGAACCGAACGGATTGGACACGAACGAGCCGCCCCAAAACTGCTGATCGGCCTCGCGGCCAACGCGGTTGACGGCGACAACGTGCAGGCCATTGGCAATGGCGTGGCTCCGCTGAATGGTTTGCCAGGCGTTGTACTGTTCGGTGTTCTGGGCCGGGTCAGGTTCGTTGGTATCCCAGCCAATGGCGGTTGGGTACACCAGCAGATCAGCCCCCATCATGGCCGTAATCCGGGCTGCTTCCGGGTACCACTGATCCCAGCAGATGAGCACGCCCACCCGGGCAAATTTGGTGTCGAACACCTTGTAACCCAGGTCGCCGGGGGTGAAGTAAAATTTTTCGTAGTAGCCGGGATCGTCGGGAATGTGCATTTTCCGGTATTTACCCAGGTACGTTCCGTCGGCATCGAGCACGGCGGTGGTGTTATGGTATAATCCCTGCGCGCGTTTCTCGAACAGCGAGGCGATAATCACCACGCCCAACTCACCCGCCAGCGCCCCCAGCCGATTGGTGGTTGGACCGGGGATGGCTTCGGCCAGGCTGAAATTATGGTGGTCTTCCACATCGCAGAAGTAGAGCGAGGTGAATAATTCCTGCAAACAAACGATCTGCGCACCTTTCCGGGCCGCTTCGCGAATGCGCTCTTCTGCTTTCTGAATGTTGGCTTCTACGTCGGCAGAACAACTCATCTGCACCAGACCAATATTACTTTTTTCGACATTTGCGTGATTTTGGCCTGGCCCCCCGCCCTAAAGGGAGCCTGCTGGCGCATTAGTAGCTCCGCTGTGGGCATACGCATGCGCCAGCAGGCTCCCTTTAGGGCGGGGGGCTAAGCCAGATAGCTTCTTGTGAAACGAGAAATACCCCCATCCTGTTCCGACGGCCTACCCCAGCAGCGCCTGTTCGGCGGCCTGGGCTTTGTCGGCACCGAAACCGGCCATGGCCTGCTGCATCGCCGCCAGGATCTGATCGTTCATCAGGTTGCCGATGCTGCCTTCGTGGGTGTGATGCAGTTCGCGGGGGGGCAGATACGTATGCCCGGCAATTTCTTTACCCACCGTGCGGTAAGCCTCGCGGAAGGGTACGCCGCTCAGCACCAGCTCGTTCACGCGCTCAACGCTGAAGAGCAGGTCATATTTGGGTTCGTCGAGCAGGTTTGGTTTTACCTGGATATGTTCGAGCATGTAATCGGCAATGTCGAGGCAATCGAGCAGGTCATCGAAGGCGGGCATCAGGACTTCTTTCAGCAACTGCATGTCGCGGTGGTAGCCAGAGGGCAGGTTGCTCATCACCAGCGTTACCTCCATAGGCAGGGCTTTCAGGCGATTACACTTGCCCCGCAGCAGTTCGGCCACATCCGGGTTCTTCTTATGCGGCATGATGCTGCTGCCCGTGGTGAGGGCATCGGGCAGGGTCAGGAAGGCGAAATTCTGGCTGTTGTACAGGCACACATCCATGGCCAGCCGGGCCAGGGTGGTGGCTACCGTTGCCAGCGCGTTCAGGGCCGTTTGTTCGGTCTTGCCCCGGCTCATCTGGGCATACACCACATTGACATGAAGCCCTTCAAAACCCAGCAATTCAGTGGTTAAGGTGCGGTTCAGCGGGAACGACGAGCCGTAGCCAGCACCCGACCCCAGCGGATTGCGGTTGGCAAACCGATACGCCGTTTGCAGCGTCAGCATATCGTCGGCGAGGGCTTCGGCGTAGGCCCCGAACCACAGCCCAAACGACGAGGGCATGGCAATCTGCAAATGCGTGTAACCGGGCAGCAGATCGTCTTTGTGCTGCTCAGATCGCTCAATAAGTCGGTCGAATACACGGTGGGTTGCCTCGGCCACCTGCCAGAGGCGCGACCGGGTGAACAGCTTTAGATCGACCAGTACCTGATCGTTTCGCGACCGGCCCGAGTGAATCTTTTTGCCCACATCGCCCAACGCCCGCGTCAGCATCAGTTCTACCTGCGAATGCACATCTTCGACATCGGCCTCAATGACGAATTCGCCCGACTGGGTTTGGGGGTAAATGCGTTTTAGTTCCGCCGCAAGTGCTTCATAATCAGAGGTGGTTAGCAGGCCAATTGTTTCGAGCATCTGCGCGTGGGCCAGGTTGCCCAGCACGTCGAAGGGGGCCAGGTGGAGGTCCAGCTCGCGGTCGCGGCCAACGGTGAACCGGTCAATTTCTGCGGCGGTCGATACGCCTTCTTTTTGCCAGAGCTTAGCCAATGAGTGAACGAATGAAAGGGTGAACGAGTGACTTCCGAGGGAAGAAGACTCCATTAGATTCCCAAAATTAGGCACTGACGGTGGCAAACATGCCTGCGCTCTTTGATTCTTTCGCGCTTTAAACCGCAACATCACCCTTAACTTGCCGGTTGTTGATGAACCAATGCTCCATACAAACACCACTGCTATGCTGTATCCGCTGACGTTTACGCCCATCTTCAAAGACAAAATCTGGGGCGGTCACAAGATCAATTCCATTCTTGGCAAAGACTTCCCAACCGGGCCGGATGGCCCCTTGCCGAACTGTGGCGAGACTTGGGAGATTTCGGGCGTTACGGACAATGTATCGGTTGTGAAAGAGGGGGCGCTGGTGGGCGAGAGCCTACAGGCGGTGCTGGAGAAATTCGGGCCTGAACTGGTTGGCAGGCATGTGTACGAACGCTACGGCACGAGTTTCCGCTGCTGGTGAAGTTCATCGACGCCAATGACGACCTCAGCATTCAGGTGCATCCCAACGACGAACTGGCCCGAAAGCGGCATAACAGTTTCGGTAAAACCGAGATGTGGTACATCATGCAGGCCGATTCTGGCGCTACGCTCAATTCGGGGTTCAACCGGGAGGTGACCAAAGACGAATACGTAAAAGCCGTGGCCGACAACACGCTGACCGATCTGCTGAACATTGAAGAAGCCAAGCCCGGCGACGTGTTTTTCCTGCCCGCCGGCCGGGTACATTACATTGGCAAGGGCCTGTTGCTGGCCGAAATTCAGCAAACCTCCGACATTACCTACCGCATCTACGATTTCGACCGGAAAGACGATAAAGGCAACGCCCGCGAACTGCATACCGAACTGGCCGTAGACGCCATCGACTACACCTACCACGCCGAGTACAAGACCCAATACGAGAAGAAACAGAACGAAGGCGTCAACGCCGTGACGAGCGATTATTTCGTGACCAACGTCCTTCGTTTCGATCAGGAAGTGCTTCACGACTATACCCACCTCGACTCGTTTGTGATCCTGGTCTGCGTGGAAGGCTCGCTGACCATTCAGGCACCCGGCGGTTATTCCGTCGCCCTCAAAATGGGCGAATGCGCCCTGATTCCCGCCTCCATCACCTCGGTAACGCTCGTGCCCAACGGCAGCATGACGGTGCTGGAATCGTATGTGCCGTAAGTGAGTGTCAAGTGTCAGGTTTCAAGTTTCAAGTGGTGCTCCGCTAATCAACTAAGGGGTTATTAGCGGAGCACTTGAACACTTGAAACCTGACACTTGAAACTCAATTATGCATTTCCCGGCCAACCGCATCCACACAGAAATCTAAACTGTGTTGACATGGCTGACTTCGATGACATTCTTTTTAGTAACCGCAACAAGGCGTATGGGGCGTATGCGCTCCGGCAGGGGTATCGTTCTACGCTGAGCCGCGCCCTGCTGCTGGGTACGTTGCTGTTCATGGGGGCCTTGCAATTGCCCGCCCTGTATAGCTGGGTGAAGCCTGATAAGCAGGCGTATATGAAGGAGGTGACGCTGGAAGCTATCGCCCAGGAGAAGCAGCCCGAGGAGAAAATCGTTGTTCCGCCTAAGCAGGAACCAGCGCCCACGGTGGCCACCGTTAAAAACGTGATGCCCGACGTGGTGGCCGATGCGCCCGACGAAGAGCCCCCTGTGGCCACGGTCGATGAACTGGAAAAGGCTACCTCGGGCCCAACGACGCAGGAAGGTACGGGCGAGGCTGAACTGATACTGGCTCCCGAAGCCTTGCCTGGCCCGACAGCCATTGAAAAAGCGGTGGAAGTTGCCGAACCAAAAGAAGAGGCCCCCTTCGTTGTTGTTGAGCAGAACCCCGATTTTCCGGGTGGTCAGGCGGGGTTGCGCGACTACCTGCAACGCAATTTGCGGTACCCCGCTGCGGCCAGCCGCGCCAGTGTGATGGGGAAGGTCTACCTCAGTTTTGTCGTCAATACAGACGGGAGCCTGACCGATATTCAGATCATGAAAGGCATTGGTTACGGCTGCGACGAAGAGGCGTTGCGCGTCCTGAAGGCCATGCCTCGCTGGAAACCCGGTCGGCAATCTGGTCGGGCTGTGCGGGTAAAATTTACTCTGCCCATTACGTTCATGCTTGAATGATCCGTTTTCTGGCCTGCCTCCTCACATCTCGCCTTCGACACCCAGGCCAAAGAGGGCGAAGTCGTATCGGACGGGATCGGTGGGGTCGAACTCGCGGAGGACGCTGGTGAGGGCGGTGGCGGCTTTCCAGTCGGTTTTGGGCGTTTCGTCGTTTTTCAGGGCAAGCAGACCAAGTTTCGCCGCGACACGGCCCACGTGTACGTCGATGGGAATGACCAGTTGATCGGGGCGGATGCGTTGCCAGAGGCCAAAATCAACGCCCGCGTTGTCGCGGCGGACCATCCAGCGCAGGAACATGTTGAGCCGTTTGCAGCCCGAATTGCGGGCGGGCGTGGCAATATGCTTCCGGGTACGTTCCGGGAAAAACAACTCATGGTCGCCCGATTGGCCGCAGAACCGATCGTGGAAAATGCGCAGGTGCGGCTCAACGGTTTGGCTGTCCAGTGCCATCGGCAGGTAGAAACGCCTCTTCCAGCGACTCGTGTTTCAGGTAATACTGCTTCAGAAAATGCAGGAAATACAGCGCGTCGGTGGCGTTGAAGGTCCGGTGTTTGAAGGTCAGAAAGCGCCGCAGGTCCGAATCTTCATGGTACCGGACAAAATCGTAGGGCACGCCTTCCATCAGCGTAATGAGCTGACTGGCCTTCTGCAAGATGACGGGTCGTTGCCCCCAGGCCAGAACGGCGGCCCAGAAGCCCATGATCTCGATATCCTGCAGGCGGGTAAACCGGTGCGGAATACTGATCGGGTCGCGGTCGATAAACGAAGGCTGGTTGTACTGCTCCGCTTTCCGATCCAGAAATTCACGGATAGCGGGTAAATTCAGCGTACCTGATGGGAAAACAGGCTGGCTCATTTACTCCGCCCGCCGCTGGCCAGCCAGGCACCGGCCCGCGAAAAGCCCGACATAATGGCCAGTACCGACGAAATGACAAACGTGAACGTGGCAATGAACGGGTAAGAAAGAATAAAGAGCACATTGAAGGTTTTGAAACCCGCCGAGGCCCTCATCTTTGCATCCCGCTCCTTATGCCGACGGGCCAACCGTTCTTCTTTTGTTTCCATAACCATTAATTTGGAGTAGCTCACTTCCGCCCGAAAACGTTGCCCGTTGGGTGAAAGTTTCTCAAACGCGCGCCCCGACAACCGGATCAGCACCTGATTATTAAGGCCCGTGTCGGGTAGCTTACCAATCACTTTGACGTACAGGCTCTGGTTAGTAATGTCATTCCGCACCTGAACCAGCGTACCGGTCGGCGCAGATCGGTGCAGGGCCAGGAATTTGGCCGACGAGTTATTGCCTTCGATCAGATCTGCGAACCCAATTTCTGACCTGATATTGGCCTTTCTGCCGGTCGTGACCGGTTCGTCGGCGCGAGACGGGGTTGCAGTAGCTTTGGGCTCGTCGGCTTTTTCTTCGGGTTTCGACTCGGCTGGCTTTAGTTTAGGCTTACTGCCCGGCGTGGGCAGGGGATCGGGCGTAACAATTGGCTTAACTTCCAGTTTAACCGGCTCCGACTCGCCAGACTTTACCGGCTCACTTACCTTGACGGGAGCTGGTTTTGCCGGAGCAGGCCTTTCTGCCGGGGCGGATTTCTCTACTGGAGCGGGTTTCTCTATTGGAGTGGGTTTCTCTTTACCGGCCATTACGGGGGCTGGGTCCATCACAATGTTTACGCTTGCCGTTGAAGCGGTAGGCCCATTGTTGGTTTTTTTGGCCTCGTACACTTTTTCACTCACAATCAGCGTCTGCCCAGTCTGAACGCCGTTGATACCCAGGTCATTCCAGCGCCGCAGATCGGCCATGGATACGTTATAGCGGGCAGCCAGACTATAAACCGTCTGTCCGTTTTCAACCACGTGAAGACCCGTCGATGAAGTCCCGTTACGAGCTGCTTTTTCTGGTTTGGCCTTTGGTTTAGGCTCAACGGCAACAACCGCTTTATCGTCGCTTTCCGTTTGCCGCCCGGTTTCTTTAGCCGCCCTGACTTTCTCTTTTTCTTCCTTGCCGGGTGCTTTTTCCTCATCACGCTGCTCCCGACGCGGCAGGGAAACGGCAGCATCGGAAACGGGCACGCGAAGCAGCTGATCGTAGCGAACCACATTATTCTCGTTTACCTCAGGGTTCGCGCTTCTAATGGCATCCACCGACGAATTGTACCGCCGGGCCACGGAGTAAAGCGTTTGTCCCTGATTGACGCGGTGCAGGACAAAGAGCTTGCCCTCTTTGCGCACAACGCCGATAGAATCGAGCGGGAGGGCTGGCGCAGCGTGATGGGCAAAGGTGGCGTGGGCCACTACGAAGAAAGCAGGCAGAGCGAAGGTGACTAGGCGATTCATGGGATATGAGCAGGCCGAAGCAGAGGAAATTGCCGCAGACCATTAGCGTAAAACTAAATAGAAAAGCGGTCATATTTGCAAGAAAACGCCACTATGGATATTATTGGTATTATTCCGGCCCGGTATGCCTCTACCCGGTTTCCGGCCAAAGCGCTGGTTGACATTGGCGGTAAAAGCATGATTCAGCGCGTGGTGGAGCAGGCCCGTCAGGCTGCCTCGCTGACCGCCGTGGTGGTTGCTACCGATGATGCCCGCATCTACGACCATGTTCGGGGGTTTGGTGGTGAGGTCGTTATGACCGGTACGCACCACCAAAGCGGCACCGACCGTTGCCAGGAAGTGGTTGAGCAACTGAGTCGTGCCTACCCCTATGTGGTTAATATTCAGGGCGATGAGCCCTTTATTCAACCCCGCCAGATCGATCTGCTCACGTCGGTTCTCGATGGGGTAACCGAACTGGCTACGCTGGTGAAAGCAATAACCGACCCGGCTGTGCTGCTGAACCCCAACTCGCCTAAAGTGGTCGTTAGCCAGACCAACGGGACACTACGCGAAGCACTCTATTTCAGTCGGCAGCCAATTCCCTACCAGCGCAATCAACCCGTTGATGGAGCCACCTGGTTACAGCACCATACCTACTGGAAACACATCGGGCTATATGCCTACCGCACGGATATTCTCGCCCAAATTACCAAACTACCGCCTTCTTCGCTGGAAACGTCCGAGTCGCTCGAACAGCTCCGCTGGCTCGAAAACGGCTACCGCATCCGCGTGGTTGAAACCGACCTGGAAAGCTACGGCATTGACACCCCAAACGACCTTTTGCAGGTAGCAATGATCAATCAGCAATAAAACTATGCTGTTCCGACTGGCACCGACTCCATCCGGTTATCTGCACCTCGGTAATGCCGCGAATCTTGTGCTGACATGGCTGGCTGCCCGGCAACGCGGCGCGCAGTTGCTGCTCCGCATCGACGACCTGGATGCAGCGCGCAAACGCCCCGAATACGTCGATGATGTATTCCGGGCAATCGATCTGCTCGGTCTCGATTACGATTTGGGGCCGGTTTCTTCGGCCGATTTTGAGGCCAACTGGTCGCAGCGGCATCGGTACGATCACTATGTTTCCACGCTCAACAGCCTGCGGGAGGCGGGGGCTTTATACGCCTGCGGTCTGTCACGGCGGGCGTTGAAGCACCACAGCCCAACGTACCCGCCGGAAGGGCGAATGCAGAACCTGTCGCTGGAGGCACCCGATGTAGCCTGGCGGTTTAGGGCGGAGGGGAATGGGACCGCCGATTTTGTGGTTCGCCGCCGCGACGGCCTGCCCGCTTACCAGATTGCCTCCCTCACAGATGACCATACGTTTGGTGTCACGCACCTGGTTCGGGGAAACGACCTGCTCGCATCGACCGACCGGCAGCGGCAGTTAGCCCGTAGCCTGGGCTGGACCGACTTCCTCGACGCCCAGGTTTTCCATCACCCGGTTCTGCTGGATAAATGGGGGAATAAACTCTCGAAATCAGTGGGGTCGGGGGGCACTACCCCTACCTCGGTCCGGGCGTTGCGCCAGCAGGGAATCCTGACCGACGTTGTTTTCAGGCACGTAGGGCAGTTGGTAAACGCGCCCCCTGACCTGGCCGGTAGCCTGGACGATTTACGGCGCTGGGGCGTTCCCGACCAGTTGTTTACGCCCATTCACACGGTCAATAATCTGGGCATGGTTAGGAGCTGAGTTGGCAAAATTAGAAAAGCCGCACAGGCTGCTACCGGCCACACAAGGCTACGTTCGACGATATGGCCCGGTTGAACCCCTAACCGAGCCTACCTTCCGTCAACCCGGTGCCACCTTCTTCGACCGGCTGTTAATAAGGTCGGGGTGGCCTTTAACGTATCGGAGTTGGCTTAGTCGAGTAGGGTGACGGTGCCGTTTCGATACTCGAATTTCTGTTTGTACTGAAACTTCTGGTTGTAATTCGTAACCCGAACCGTGTAGATGCCCTCAGGCAACTCGTCCAACCCAAAGCTCTGTACGTGCGTCTGCTTCACCACCGAATTATAGTACACCGACTGGCCATTCCTGTTTTCTAAATAGAAATGGAGCCGATAGCCTGGTGGATTGGCGACTTCAACCAGGAGTTGATGCTGATCGGGTAAGGCCCTTGTTTGTATGGATAAGCCTTCGGGCCGGTTCAGCGCCGATAGCTGATCGACCGCCGGTAGTGTCACGGGCTTGCTTCTGTAATAGGCCGATTCATCGGTTAATGGCTTTGCCTTCACACTGGTACTGACCAATTCACGGGCGGTTAGTTTAGCCAACAGGTTGTCGAGTGCCGATACATTGCTCCGGTTCAGCTCGAAGTACTGACCGTTCAGCGTTTCTTCGTAGAGCACCTGACGATGGCCGTCAAAAAAGCGGACCGTGGTGCTGCGCAGGGTGGGGTTTGTGCGGGCAAGCCAGAATCCCTTTACAGTGTCGTGGGCGGATGCGTAATTACTATTAATCTGGTTCTGTGCTGCTGTCAGTGTACTGGCTCCCAACAGGAGCAGCAGAAGTGGGGCTGAAGTAGTAAACATAACGGATGGGGGTGTGAATTTGACATAGTTCTATTGGGTTTGGCTGTTGAATGTAGGATGCAAATGGCTGATTCAATGCCGTTTAGACATTAAATTGTGTGTGTGGTAAATGATTCTTTTTTAGGTCCCTTCGCCTATCTGATTAATCCTATAGTACCTCCCTGGCAGGTGTACCGGGATACGAACTACAGACGTTAGTCGGGTATGTCTGGTCCCAGGTACGACTGCTCATCGACGCGCTACAGGGTCAACCGCTGTTTATCCGTCAACAAAACGGTCTGGAGCGCCTTGTAGGGCAGTTGCTGGGGAGAGACGTTACGGTCGATAGCCAGCACCGCCGCCGTGGCTGCCGACTGGCCCAGGATCATAAAGACCGGCTCCATCCGAATGGATCCGTAGGCGATATGCGAACTGGAAACGCAGACCGGCACCAGCAGGTTGTTGCACTCGGCCTCCTTCGGCAAAATCGACCCGTAGGCAATGGAGTAGGCTTTGTCGGGGTGAACGCCGATGTCGCCCTCGTCCTGCACAAACCCGTCGGCTTTCACGTACCGCTGGGCGTTGTGGGCATCGAGCGCGTAAGACCCCATCCCGACCGGGTCAGGTACGCTGGTCTGGCCCAGGGCATCGGCTTCTTTCATGACAAACACGCCTTTCAGGCGCCGGGCTTCGCGGATGTACAGCTGATGCGGCCAGCCGCCGTTATCCCTGAACTCATCCTTGGGCAACCCCCACTGCTGCATGTTCTCGTGTACGTCGGCGGGTACGCGGGGGTCGTTTTGCAGGAAGTACATCAACCCCTTCTGGTATACTTCGTGGTCGCGGATAATCTGCTTGCGGCGTTCGTAGCTGGCTTCGGGGTAGTCGTAGTTCTTGCCGATGTAATCCGTGCTGAACGGACCGTGGTTGTTCGTATCCGTTTTGCGGTTCGGAATTGGGTCGTACTTATTGAACGTCTCTTGCCACCCGGCGGCATACACCCTGGCCAGTAGCTCGTAGCGGTTGGCGTCGTAACCGGCCGGTTTGGCGAAGGGTACCCGGTTGTCGGGATGATTGCTCAGGCACATGCGGAAGCAGTAGGCCTGAATTTTCGTATCGCCCGTACCGTTTGCCGCAATCGGCTCGCCCGATACTTCCGGCAGCAAACCACTTTTGGGGTCGCCGGGTAGTTTGTAGGGACTGATGTTGTCTTTGAAGTGATGGCCGTGCTGAAAAACGCCCGCCTGCACGCCGTTATGCGTTTCGCCATACACGCTGTTCGCCTCCCGGCCAACGTGGTAGCTCACCCCGGCCGCCGCCATCAGGTCGCCTTCATAGGTGGCATCGATGAACATGCGCCCCTGGTAAACCTGCCCGCTTAGCGTTCGGAACGACTGGATGGTGCCGCCCTTTTTCTGAGTTCCTTTGGCCGACCGGTCGAGCCATTCGTCGCGGTAAACGGTCAGCTTATAATCCCGCACAAAGTCTTCGAATACCTGCTCGGCGGCGTGGGGTTCAAAAATCCACATGGTCCGGCTGGTGCCGTCAATGGCGGGTGTGCCCTGCCCTTTGTTACCGTACTCCTCCCGCTTCTGCCACTGCCACGAACCATCTTTCTGGTAATGCTGGTAGAGCCGCTGGTAAAACTCACGCGACAGCCCGCCAATTACCTCTTTGTTGCCCGTATCGGTAAACCCAAGTCCGCCCGACGACAAGCCGCCCAGGTGGTTGTCGGGCGAAACAATGATGACCGACTTCCCCATCTTTCTCACCTGCACCGCCGCCGTCACTGCCGCCGACGTACCCCCGTAGATAATAACATCGGCCTGCCGAACGGCCATTGGTCGTGCCACTGATTTACGGACTGGAGCCGGTTTGCCGATCGGCAGGCCGTAGCCGGGTAGGGTAAGGGTTAGGCTGCAAAGCCAGATCAGTGCAGCCCATTGTCGGCCAGATCTGGTGAGTGACAGTGCTGTAGAAGAAGCGAGCAGGAGCATGAATTGATTGGAAATAGGTGAGTATTGGCAACTGGCCACTGACGGTGTATGGATGCCTGTAGGTACCCGCCAAGTTAGCGCATTAATAAGCTGTTTGAACCAGCCTTACCTAAAGCTGAGTCTGGGCCGGGTAGCTGGAAAAACCATAGAGTTAGCGGATTCGTCATAAGCCAGATTACTTAAAATTTATACTTAGAGTGATAAAATATACTTGAAAATTGCAATGTTCTTTTGTTCATATAACGCGTTGATAATCAGTTTTATGTACACATAATAGTAGGGTGTGTAGTTAAGTGTGCACTGCTCGGGGGCTACTTGCTAATTAGAATTTGCAGACAGACCACTTTTATTTACAACCTGATTTAGGGTAAACCCTAATCTAGTACTTCACTATATAAATCAACCAGGATGAAGAAGACTTTACAACGAATGTATCATGTAGCATCCGCGATACTGTTGAGTTGGCTACTATGCGTAGGCGTAGTGGCGCAGGATCGGCGGATTAGCGGCCAGGTGAAAGACGAGCAGGGAGCAACCCTTCCGGGTGTGAGTGTGGTGGTTAAGGGCACCACCTTTGGTACAACCACCGACGCACAGGGCAATTATAATTTGTCTGTTGCTGGTGCGAATTCAACGCTGGTGTTTTCATACGTTGGCTACGAAGCGCAGGAAATAGTTGTGGGCAATAGGGCGTCGATCGACCTGGCGCTGAAGACCGACGATAAGTCGCTGAATGAAGTGGTCGTTATTGGCTACGGTACCGCCCGGAAATCGGACCTGACCGGTGCGGTGGCGTCTGTTAAACAGTCCGAGTTGCAGGAGCGGCCCGCCCCTTCGCTTAATCAGGCCTTGCAGGGTCGGATGGCCGGCGTACAGGTAAACAACAATTCGGGTCGTCCCGGCGGACGGACCACCGTTCGCATACGCGGTTTTAGCTCAATCAACTCGTCGAATAACCCATTGTATGTGGTTGACGGGGTGCTGCTGCCCCAGGGTAACCAGAACCAGTTCAGTAACGCCATCGACTACATTAACCCCAACGACATCGTATCGGTCGAAGTGCTGAAAGATGCCTCGTCTACGGCCATCTACGGGGCCAGAGGGGCAAACGGGGTTATTCTGGTTACAACCAGGAAAGGAAAGTCGGGTGAGAGCCTGGTTACCTACAACTCCGATTTCAGCGTGAATACCATCGGCCCGAACCGGCCCCGTGTACTCAACGCAAAGGAGTATCTGGCGGTTGAAGACCTTGCTTACGCCAACATTGCCAAATACGACCCGGCGGGCTGGGCATCGGGTAAATACAAGAACCTGGACCCCGTGGCCCGACGCAGAGAATACAGCGCCAAATTCCCCGGCGTTTTCGACGCGAACCTGAACCCTCTCTACGACACCAACTGGCTGAATGAAACCACCCAGAACAAGTTATCGCAGAATCATCAGCTGGGTTTTAGCGGGGGGAGCGATCGGACGCAGTATTCGCTGTCATTAGGGTACCGGGATGATCAGGGCCTGATCAAAACGTCGTACATGAAACGCTATTCGGGTCGGTTCACGATTGACGATCAGGTGAAAAAATGGCTGAAAATCGGGGGTACGCTGAGCTACAACAACCAGACCGAAAACCTGGTCGACATCAATGACGCCGTGGCTCGTCAGATTGTGGAAGATTTCCCGTTCCTGCCCGTTAAATACGCCGATGGAACCTATGCGAACAACCGCGATTACCCGCAGGCCGAAGGAACGATGAGTTCGGTGCACCGCCTGATGGGCCGTCGGTTCATTCTTAACACCCAAACCCTGTTGGGAAGCCTCTACACCAACATCAATCTGGCGAAAGGCCTGGAGATGCGCACGGTATTGGGCACCAACATTGTGACCCAGGAAAATAACGAATCACAAACCCGGACGCTCAACATTGGTGGTAATGGTAACGCGGCTACCCGAAACCAGAAGGAAAGCTTCTGGTCGCTGGAGAACTACCTCACCTACAACAAGCAGATTAACACCGACCACAACATAACGGCGCTGTTGGGGGTGTCGTGGCAGGAAAACAATTTCTTCAACATGTCGGCCTCTGTCAGCGGGTTCTCAACGGATTACTTCGGCTTCAACAACCTGGGTGCGGGCGCTACCAACCCGGCCGTTGGGTCGGGAGCATCGCGTTTTGCGTTTAACTCCTACTTTGGCCGGGTTAACTACAGCCTGCGCGATAAGTACCTGCTCACCGTAACCGGACGGGCCGACGGCTCATCCAAGTTTGGCGAGAACCACAAGTTTGCCTTCTTCCCCTCGGCGGCCCTGGCCTGGCGGGTGTCGGAAGAAAGCTTCCTGAAGGGGAATCAGGTTATTTCTAATCTGAAACTGCGGACGAGCTATGGACTAACCGGTAACTCCGAGATTCCGTCTTACTCGTCGCTGTCGCTGCTGAGCTCCAACTACTCGACGATCTACAATGATACCCGGATCGGTGGCACGGGGATCGAACGATTGGCCAACCCCGACCTGCGCTGGGAGAAAACAGCTCAGTCAGACGTTGGGCTGGAGCTGGGTCTGTTTGGCGGTCGGGTCTCACTCGAAGCCGATTATTACTACCGCCTGACGACCGACATGCTGCTGGATGCGCCTGTTCCCCGGACGAGTGGCTACGCCACCATCCGTCAGAACGTGGGTTCAATGCAGAACGCGGGTTTCGAGTTTGGCTTGAACACGGTCAATGTGCGGCGGGGAAACTTCACCTGGAACACTACGTTTAACCTGTCGTTGAACCGCAACAAGGTGCTTTCGTTGGCAACCCCCTCTGATATTTTCAACGTGGGTGGCCCGAACTTCACCAACCCAACCAACGTCATCCGGGTGGGTGAGCCGGTGGGGGCCTTCTGGGGCCTGACCCGCGTAGGGGTCTGGAGCGAAGCCGAGCGCGAAGAAGCGTCTAAATTCACCAGCTACCGCAATGGCCTGACGATTCTGCCCGGTGATATCAAGTACCTGGACGTTAATGGCGATAAAGCCATCACCGACGCCGACCGCAGCATCATTGGCAACGGCAGCCCCAAAGGGTGGGGGTCGTTGATCAACAATTTCCGGTTTGGTAATTTCGACGCCACGATCGACCTTCAGTTCATGTACGGCAACGATGTAATGATGATGAACCTGCACCCAAGTGAAGACCGGCAGGCCATTGCCAACAGCTACACATCAGTGCTGAACGCCTGGACGCCGCAAAATCAGAACACGCCCATTGCTGAAATCCGTGAAACGCGGGCTGGTTACGTAACGAACGTGGATTCGCACTGGATTAAAGATGGCTCATTCCTGCGTGGCCGGAACTTCCTGTTAGGCTATACGGTCCCGACTCAGGTAACGAACCGACTGAAAGTGAGCCGACTCCGGTTCTATGCTACGGTGCAGAACGCCTTCCTGCTGCTCAAGGATCCCATCGTTGGCGACCCGGAGGTAACGCCTACCAACCAGGGCAACGGCAACAGTGCCTTCTCGCAGGGGATGATCTGGCATAACTACCCGAAACCAACCACCTACCTGCTGGGCCTGCAAGTTGGCTTCTAACCCTTAACTGTTCTTACCATCTGATATCCATTATGAGATATACCGTTTTAAAAACCATCAGCAAGGTATTGCTGTGCGGAACTGTTCTGCTTGGTCCTGCTGGCTGTACTGATTTTCTTAACGAGCAGGCCCCCTCGAACCTGCAACCGACCAATTTCTACACCATTCCCGACCACGCCGAAGCAGGTCTGGCGGCGGTGTACGCCAGCATGCGCTTCATTGGCGACGGAGCCGGCATTTTTTCCTCGAACTGGCAATTACTGGAAGCCCTTACCGGTACGTCGACCACGGAGACCGCCCAGAACTCAGACCTGAACAACCTGTACAGCCTCTCTCACGATGGCAACACGGTGCACGTGGTCAACTACTGGAATGGTCTGTACCGGGTTATTGCGCAGGCTAACCTAGTGCTTGACCGGGTACCGGCCATCACGCCCATGCCTGATGCGCAAAAGGCCAAAATTCTTGGCGAAACGCGCTTTTTGCGCGCCTGGGCCTATTTTACGGCGGTTCAGCTGTGGGGCGATATTCCGCTCATTACCAAACCGCAAACGGCGTCGTCTGAAGATTTCAAGCCTACCCGTGCCCCTAAGGAAGAGGTGTACAAGCTGATTGTCGATGATCTGATTGCCGCTGAAGCCGCCGACCTGCCCTGGATGGATGCGTCGGGACGGGTTAACCTGGCCGCTGTAAAAACGCAGCTGGCTAAAGTGTATCTAACGATGGCTGGTTTTCCGTTGAGTAAGGGCGCATCGCATTACAAGCTGGCCGCCGACAAAGCCCTGGAGGTAATCACCTACGCCAACGCCAACCCCTCGGTCATCAACCTGTTCTCCACGTATGAGGATGTGCACCGCGAAAGCACCGAGAACCGGATCGAACACCTGTTCATGATCCAGTACAACACCCTGGTGGCGGGTAATCCGATGGAAAACTTTTACCCGAACTTCAAACCGGTTACGTTCAATGGACCTGGAGGCACGGGAAGCTCGGTGCCAACTCCTTCGTTCTATAATTCGTATGACACGGGTGATCTGCGGACCAAAGACCAGGAAGGGTATTTTTACACTACCTACTACACAAACGGCAACGGTGCTCCCTTTAATTTAGGTGCCCCCTACGTGTTCAAACACTTCAACCGCACATCGAGTGGCACGGCTGGCGTGGCCGGTACGCGTCAGAACAACCTGAACGTACCCATTATTCGTTTCGCCGAAACACTGCTGATATACGCCGAAGCGCAGAACGAGGTAGGTGGCCCTACTCCGGCAGCTTACGACGCGCTGAAGCGCATCCGCGACCGGGCCAAGTTAACCACGCCTGCTGTGGGTGCCTACTCGCAGACTACGTTCCGCGAGGCCGTTTGGCGGGAGCGCTGGCTTGAGCTGGCCTACGAACAAATTACCTGGTTCGATATGGTTCGGTTGCGCAAGGTGTACAACGAAACCACCAAAGGGTTCGATAACTTTGTTGGGCATATCAATAAGAGCTCTAACCAGGCCCTGCAGGAGAAGCATCTGTTGCTGCCATTACCCCGGCAGGAGTTGCTGAACAACCCAAACCTGAAGACGCAGAATCCGGGCTATCCGATGTAATCATCCCGACCTGGTAAACGCGTTTAAACCCCGATGGCTTCCTGCTGTCGGGGTTTTTTAGTACCTCCGCCGTAGCCTGAAACGACCTACCAATTCCTGTAATGATCTTGATGAAGCTCATCAGCAATAACCAGCCGCAGCCGCCTGACGTTGATACAGACGACGGTCCGCTGTTGTGGGCGATCTGGTAACTCCGCTTACTTTTGCACCATGAATTACTGGTTGGTCAAGTCGGAGCCGGAGACCTACGGCTGGCATCATTTCACTGCGCAGGGTCGGGCCACCTGGGACGGGGTACGTAATTATCAGGCCCGGAATAACCTGCAGGCCATGCGGGCGGGCGATCAGGTTCTGTTCTACCACAGCGTTACCAGGCCCGCCGTTGTTGGCCTGGCTACGGTAGTCTGCGAAGCGTATCCCGACCCCACCGCTGAGCTGCACCCAACAGGCAAACAAACGCCCTGGTGTGTGGTTGAACTAGAGCCCGCCATGGCCTTTGCTCAACCAGTTACCCTGGCCCAGATCAAAGCCGAGGCCATGCTGGCCAATGTCGCCCTCATCAAACAATCCCGCCTCTCGGTCATGCCCATCAAACCCGATGAGTTCGACCTGATTGTGAAAATGGGGAATAACTAAGTGTCAAGTTTCAGGTTTCAAGTGGCTCCGCTGTCCAATTAAGTAGGTAAATAGCGGAGCCACCTGAAACCTGAAATCTGAAACCATCAACTCCCTTCCATGCCCATCCTACAGCCTATTCTGAACCTTGTTGAATTACTGCACCAGAAAGGGCTGCGCGACGTGGTGGTGTCGCCGGGGTCGCGGTCGGCCCCGCTCACGATCGCCGTGGCGCGGCATCCCGGCCTGCGGGTGCGCGTGGTGCCCGACGAGCGGGCGGCTGGCTTCACGGCCCTGGGCATGGCGCAACAAACCCAAACGCCCGTAGCCCTGATCTGTACGTCGGGGAGTGCGGTGTATAATTTGAGTCCGGCCGTGGTAGAGGCGTATTTTCAGCAGGTTCCGCTGCTGTTGCTCACCGCCGACCGGCCGCACGAATGGCTGCATCAGCAAGACGGGCAGACGATCGATCAGGCGGGACTGTTTGGGCCCCATGTGAAGCGGAGCTACGACCTGCCCGCCGATTATAGCCATGCCGATGCCCGCTGGTTCATCGAGCGAACCATCAATGAAGCCTATGAGCTGAGCCGCCTCGGACCAGCCGGACCGGTTCACGTGAACGTACCCCTGCGCGAACCGTTCTACCCAAAACCCGACGAGCCGTTCCGTTTTGAGAGGGGACGGGTGATCGAGCAATTGCCCGTTGCCCCGCAGCTCCCCGCCGAAATCTGGCACCGGCTGCTGAACGAGTGGGAACGGGCTGAACGCAAATTGATTCTGGTGGGGCAGACCCTATTCCAGCCTGACCTTCAGCAGGTGCTGGCGCAGATCGGCCGTGAACTGAACGTACCGGTAGTGGGAGAGATCATCAGCAATCTTGGGCGCAGCGACGTGTTTATCAGTCAGTCGGATACCATTCTGGGGCAGCCCGACGAAGAAGAGCACGAAAACCTGCGGCCCGACCTGCTGATTACGCTGGGTAACTCGTTTTTGACGCGTAACCTGAAAACGTACTTTCGCCGGTACCCGGCCGTGCAGCACTGGCACATTCAGCCCCACGGCGACCGGCTGATCGACTCGTTTCAGTCGCTGACCACGCGCATTCCCGTCGAGCCGGTTTACTTCTTCCAGAAGCTCTTTGCCGACCTCGATTACCAGCATTTCCGGGAGGGTGTGGATGACGACGACGAAGCCGAGTACCTGACGGCCTGGCAAGCCGCCGAACAGGCCGCCCGGCGGGTTGTTGCCCAATCGCTCCGAGATTCGCCGTTTACCGACTGGGTGGCCACGCAGGCCCTGCTGGAAGCCTTACCTACCGATTCGCACCTGCATCTGGCCAACAGCATGCCCGTCCGGTACGCCAACTTGTGCGGGGTAGCGGCTGGTCAGGCGGTGCGGGTATGGGCTAACCGGGGTACAAGCGGCATCGACGGATGCCTGAGTACAGCCGTGGGGGCGGCGCTGCGCACGGCCGCCATCGTGACGGTGCTCATTGGCGATGTGGCGTTTTTCTACGACCGTAATGGTCTCTGGCAGAACGCCTTGCCCGCCAACCTGCGCATTGTGCTGCTCAACAACGATTCGGGCCATATTTTCCGGATCATCGATGGCCCCTCGCAACAGCCTGAGCTGGAAACGTTCTTTGAAACGCCGCACCACCTCACCGCCGCACGTACCTGCGCCGACTTTGGGCTGACCTACCAACAGGTGGCCGACTCCGCTGCGCTGGCTACTGCACTGGGTACGTTCTTCGCGCCTTCTGAACAGCCCAAACTGCTGGAGGTCACCACCGATAAGGTTAAAAACGCCGCCGCGTTTCGCGCCTACAAGGAACGGTTATAAGCGCAACCCTACGGGCTGTTTATTGCCTGCCTGCCTCACGGAAGCGAAAGCCGGCCGGTAGGGGAGTGGCTGGATGAACATCCATAGACAAAGCTGGTTTAGTCATGACTGGTAATTGAGTAATTGCCGTCAAACCAAGGGCCTTTCAGCCCGCCTCCAATTCCCTAAACGCGCTAACTATGGATAGCATTAATCGCAATCAGCCCGAAGAAAATCACAAGGACCTGTATGACGCTGAAGCAGGAAAGAAGATCAAAGAGCTTGCCAGCAAAAACAACACCTGCTTTTTCTGCACCCGTATTGAAAGTGGACAACCGCTGACGGTGCGTCCGATGTCTGTGCAGAAGATGGATGAAGACGGCAACTTCTGGTTTCTAAGCGCCAACGACAGCCACAAGAATCAGGAAATTCAGCAAGACAACCATGTGCATCTCTTGTTTCAGGGTTCGGCCCATTCCGATTTCTTAAGCCTGTATGGCGTAGCCACTATTTCTACCGACAAGGCACTGATAAAGGAGCTGTGGGAGCCGATCCTTAAAACCTGGTTTACAGAGGGCGTAGATGACCCCCGTATAACGGCCATAAAAGTGGAAACGGAGCGTGGCTACTACTGGGACAACAAGCATGGCGACGCCATCGCCTTACTTAAAATGGCGGCTGGTGCCGTCATGGGCAAAACGCTGGACGATTCAATCGAGGGCCAGCTTACCGTGTAGTTTTGCGGCGCAGAGGTGACGTGACTAGCGCTGGGCTTCGCTAGTCGAAGGGCACGACTAGCGAAGCCCAGCGTCCGCAATATTATCTCAAGAAACTAAGAGGCCCCGACTGATACAGCGTTTTCGTTGTATCAGTCGGGGCCTCTTAGTTTCTTTTAGGGACTATCAATTCATCTTCTTGTCAATGGCGGTTACCATATCCAGGTGCATTTGCAGCGTGGGCAGTGTCTTCGCCGCGAACGCTTTCACATCAGGGTCTTTCGCATCCTGAGCCGCTTCTTTGAACTCTTTCACGTCAGCTTCATGGTCATCTTTCATGAAGCTGATGTATTCCTTGTCAAACTCGGCACCCGACAGTTTGCTCAGCCTGTCGATGTCTTTCTGCTTGTCCTCGCCGGGCGCGGTGGGCAGCGTAATGTTCTTGGTGGCCGCCAGGGCTTTTAGCTCGGCGTTGGCTTTCTCATGATCTTTCACCATCTGAGCGCCAAATTCCTTCACCTGCGCGTTCTGGGCTTTCTGTTGCGCAATCCTCCCCAGCGCCACCTCCATCAGTCCGCCACTGGCCGCTTTCACGGCGAACTCACTGTCGTCTTCTTTCGCTCCAGTACCTTGCTCTTCTTTCGCTTCGTTCGCATCTTCCGCGTGTTCTACGCTGTCATCGACTTTCTTGTTTTCGCTGGTGCAGGCCTGAAAGGTCAGGCAGCTCATGGCTAGCAGATACACGAGTGTTCTCTTTTTCATAACATGTTGAGTTAACGTAAGGCAAATAGACTACAGAGCACAACCAATTGAAAAGGAATAGGTTTACCGCCGGTATTATTTAGTGAGGAAATTGCCCTCATCCAGCGAGCCATGCGCATCAGCCACCCCGATAAACCCAGCCTACGATACCCCAGTGATGGCTGCTGTAACCAGGCCTCTCGGGTCTGTTGATGCAGTTATTCCCGCTGAACCAGTGAAAGCGAAGATGACATGACCTACGGCATCTACCGGCCCCTGTACACGGCAACGTATCGCGCAGCGCTGGATGCCAACAAACACCTGATTGCCTTCCATGTGATTGGCGGGAGCATACCGGAGCATCCGGTTCATGCCAATCGGTTTCCGGCCGGTGCCATTGACAACTACCTGGCCGAAGGCTGGGAGATTCCGTCCAACATAACCATTGGTGCCTTCCGGGCTCCGCGCTCCAACTTCAATGCCGCCGAGCAATCGTTCCTCGATGAAGTGGCCGAGGCGATGGGCTTACGTACCTGGCTACCAGCTCTGCCAAAGGAAGAACTATCTGGCTCAAACGGGCAACCAATGAGGAATACGCGGGCGACAACTAAACATTCATCTTATCATGCAAAAGAGAACACTAGGTAAAAGTGGCCTGGAGGTATCGGCCCTGGGATTGGGCTGTATGGGCCTAAGCTTTGGGTATGGCCCTGCCACTGACAAACAGGAAGCGATCAACCTGATTCGGGCAGCTTTTGAACAGGGCGTCACCTTCTTTGATACCGCCGAAGTCTACGGCCCCTTTACCAACGAAGCTGCTGGGCGAAGCCCTGGAGCCGTTCCGCAATCAGGCTGTCATTGCCACCAAATTTGGTTTTAAACTCGACAACGGCGTGATAACCGGTGTCGACAGCCGCCCTGCCACCATACGGGCCGTTGCGGAAGCATCCCTCAAACGGTTGAGAGCCGATGTGATCGACCTGTTCTACCAACACCGCGTCGACCCCGGCGTACCTATTGAAGAGGTGGCCGGTACCGTCAGGGAGTTGATCGAAGAGGGCAAAGTAAAGCACTTTGGTTTGTCGGAAGCCGGTGTGGCAACCATTCGTCGGGCCCATGCGGTGCAGCCGGTAACGGCCCTGCAAAGTGAATACTCGCTGTGGTGGCGGGAGCCTGAAGCCGAAATCCTGCCTACGCTCGACGAACTGGGGATTGGCTTTGTGCCGTTCAGTCCGCTGGGAAAAGGGTTTCTGACCGGTAAAATTGATGCCACCACCACCTTCGACAAGGGTGATTTTCGAAACACGGTTCCCCGCTTTTCGGAGGAGAACCGGAAGGCCAACCAGGCATTGGTTGATTTACTGGGCAGAATGGCAACCGAACGAAACGCCTCGCCTGCTCAGATAGCCCTGGCCTGGCTTTTAGCGCAAAAGCCGTGGATTGTGCCAATTCCGGGCACCACAAAAATACACCGGCTGGAAGAAAACCTTGGATCAACCGAAATTACGCTCAGCCCCGAAGACCGCAACGAGATTGCGCAGGCGCTGTCAACGATTGACGTGCAGGGTGGGCGCTATTCCGAGCAGTCGCAGAAATTGATCGACCGGTAGGTGGGTAGGGTAATAATGGGGCTGCGCATAGTCTAAAACGTAAAGTCAAAACCAGTTTAACCTGTATGCACAATGAACAAGCTGAACCTACTCAGTATACTCCTGATACTAACGCTGGTTGGTAACCAGTCCGCTTCGGCGCAGCAAAAAGACATGATGGTGCGTCTGTCAGAAATTGACATTGATCCAGTTTATCTGGAAGCGTACAAAGCCATTTTGACAGAAGAAGCGGCTGCCTCTGTAAAATTGGAGCCGGGCGTACTAGCCATCTTCCCGATGTATTAGAAAGAGAGCCCTACGTCGGTGAGGATACTGGAGATGTATGCCAGCAAAGCAGCGTATGAACAGCATTTAAAAACGCCCCACTTCCAGAAGTACAAAACCATGACGCTCAACATGGTGAAAGCCCTGAAGTTAGTGGATATGGAGGCGTTAGACGGAGCCACGATACCCCTGCTGTTTAGAAAAGCTAAAAAAGTTAAGTAGCTGATAGTGATTAGTTTAATGACTGAATAGGACCGGTACGGCAGCTACACCGCGTATGGCGCAAAAGGGTAGGTTGGAAGAGCACCAGTCTGGTCGCGGGTGACTAGTTATCCCTGATCGTAATAAGCACGCGCTGATACCGGGTGAGGGCTGGTTTACCCTGGTCGGTGGCTTCAAGGATCAGGTGAATAGTTTGGCCGCCCCTGGCATCTTTGGGAATCAGCACTTCGGTCTGCGCCTGGTTTGGCGATGAGATAACGACTTTGTTGGGATAGCTCCCTACCTGAAACTGCCACCAGGTGAGGGAAACCGCGTCTTTGTCCGGGTCAGAAACCGCGCCATTGAGCCGTATTTTTTCGCCGGCGGCAGCCATCACCTGGAGGGGCCCTTGAATGGTTACCACCGGTTCATGGTTCGCTTTGGCATAAGAAGGCGTCACCGACCAGTTGAGCCGGGCGGCAAAATCACGCTGTGCCTGCGGAAAAAAATTGGGGTAGGCCAGCTGCGCCGCGCTTTTGGTCAACTGGCTGTTTAGATTGCTGAGGGCGGTAGCCATTGCGTTGGCACTGGTATCAGCCGTTGCGGGGCCAGAAAGGAGCGAAAGCGGCCGGGCTTCTTTATTGGTTGCCTCGCGGCCACCCCAACCGCCGTAAAAACCGGCTTCATGGGCACGCAGGCCATTGCCCAGCATATTCATAAAGGTAGGGTTGTCACCCTCGCCCAGCCAGGAGCCTTTCTCCTGAACGGGCATCCAGACAGCATAGCCCTGTTGCTTCAGCTGGTCATTGGTGTAGCCCGCTAAACCGAAGTAATCCAGCCTGTCACCTTTTACCATCTGTTTGCCATCGCCCCAAACCCGGTACAGGGCTCCTAATGGCCCCCGCCTGGATACGTTTTCCTGCATCCACGAAGCAGTCAGATAACTACCGTCTTCCTGTTTGGCTCCCAGCTGCGCTCCGTAGCCATAGTTGGGTCCACCGCTGAATTGCCGGTACTCAATACCGGGCCAATTGGGTTTGATGTAGCGGGCGTACGTGTCGTCCTGATCGCCCGATGGCAGCAGAACGACTTTGTGCGCTACTTTCTGTTTGATGGCTTCCCACTGCGTGGTGTACTCATAGCGCTCCTGAATGGATTTGAGCGCCCTGGCAATGGTACTCTGCCCACCCCAGGCAGCAATAAACAGGGGTCCTGGCTTCTCGTCCAGGATCAACGCCTTGATGAGATCTGAACCCGGCGTGTCTTTCGAGAAATCGCCATCGAACTCAATGTTCCCGTATCTGATGGTTGAGTTGAGTACAGCCGGTGCCGGGTAATTGGGATTATGCACCTTCAGGTTCGGATATACGCTGGCGTACGCGGCTACGGCATCATGAATGAACCGTTCATCTTTTGCCCAGCGCCACGACTCACAGGGGCACAGATTTAAGCCGAAACGGGAGTACTCCCTGCCGGGGACGTACCACTTCGTCCCCTTTCCATCGCCTTTCCAGTGAAACTGACTACTGGCATAAATCAGTCCTTCAATGGTCAGATCACTGCTGTAGAGCAGGAAACGAATCAGCGAATTGTTGTCATCAAGCTCCGGATCAGCCGTAACCACGATGCGTGGCCGTTGCTGATTAAGAGCTGGTTGTGCATCGGCCCGATTGGCAACGAGGCATAGAGTGAGTAGACCAATGGCAACAAGGCAATGGATTGGCTGGCTACGCGGAAGAGCTAAACGCATGGAGGGGTAGGGAAAGGGGCTGTAATTTAAGGGGCTATCCCTACATCCTTACTTCATGCTGAGGAAAAAAGCGGCCGTTTACTATGGAAGGGATGTGGGACGGTTTTCTGCGGCTGAACACGGAAACGAAGAAAGGCGGTATTGTCGGCGTGTGTCGGCATGGCGCAACCGAAACAAAACGCACGGGCACTGTTCCGTATCTTGCTCCTTCGAAAAAGTATCGGGTAACGGCGATGAACGGAAACGTAGTGGCCAGCCTGACCGGGAAGGCGCTGCAAACGAGTGGCTTTCCCGTAACGCTGACCGAGCCGTATGCAGGGGTGCTTTTTGAGATTTGTGCTCAGTAGAACTAGCATTTTTCACCCATAAAACATCGATGACCATGACAAACGTACCGTTGACACCCGCGCAGATTCAGCAGTACAACCAGGAGGGATACCTGATTATCAGGAGTTTCCTAAATGCAGAGGAGGTAGAAAAGCTGTATCAGGTGGCCATTACCGACAGAGCTGCCAGTAAGAACGCGATCAACGTCAATGACAGCAGCGGTAAACGCAGCAAGCTATCGCTCTGGTACAAACCCGGCGATGATGTCTACGGCCTGCTCACCCGCAGCCAGCAACTGGTTGACTCGGTTGACCAGTTGCTGGATAAAAAAGCGGATGGCAGCCAGGCGGCCGTGTGTCATTTCCACTCCAAGCTGATGCAGAAAGAACCACGGGTGGGGGGTGCCTGGGAGTGGCATCAGGACTACGGATACTGGTACAAGAACGAGTTCCTGCTGCCCGACCAGATGATGTCGGTGATGGTGGCTATCACCGATGCTACTCCAGAGAACGGCTGTTTGCAGGTCATCAGGGGCTCGCACAAAATGGGTCGGGTCGAGCACGGGTTTGCCGGCGAGCAGGTGGGGGCCTCCCAGCGGTACGTCGATCTGGCGCTGAACACCATGGAGCTGGTTTACGTGGAATTGAAGGCGGGCGACGTGTTGTTTTTCCACAGCAATATTCTCCACCGGTCCGAAGCCAATTTGTCGGATCAGCCCCGCTGGTCGATGATCTCGTGCTACAACCGCCAGTCTAATGTGGGGTACAGCGTCTCGTCGGCCTCGTCGTCGTCGTCGAGCATCACGCCCCTTGAGGTGGTGCCCAACGAGGCCCTATTGACCTGGGAAACGGCTGGCCTGGCCGAAGCGGGGTCCGATTTCCTGCTGAAAGAGGCGGATGTAGCTCTGAAGTAAGCAGCCTATGAACAATCACCTCACCCAAGCTGAACTCGCGCTGGGTAAGGTGGTTATACCAAAAGCCCCATCAGGCCGGAGCCGATGGGGCTTTTGGTATAACCACCTTGCTGGTCTAAGCCGTCAGTCAGTTGAGAAAACAGACTGGCCGTAACTGGCTATTAGTTATCGGTTATCAGCGAATTCAGTGCCAGTTCAGTGGCGGAAATTGGCCAGATATAACCTGATTCAGCAGGTGATTTGGCGGGGGCGGTTCCTTTAGCCGGAATCGTCTGCATCAACCGGAGCAGGTCATTGTTCCGTAGCCCTTCGCCCAGAAACTCGATCTGACGCTCCAGTAAAATGGCGTTGGTTAAGCTGGCTGGGGTGGCGAAGCTGGCCGCCGTGAACGTTGTCGCTGCATCTGACCGGTTGCGTACCGCATTGAGCAGGGCCACTGCCTGAGCATCGACCGTGTTGGCGGTGCGCACTTTGGCCTCCGCCAGGTTCAGCAGCACCTCCGCGTAGCGAATGACCGGTACGTAATCGGTATAGGGGCTCGCCGTTTTGTACTTGTTCAGCCAGTTTTTTACCGTGGCTCCCGTGCCGCTCTGTTTAATAAACGACCGCCGTTTGTCGGTGGCTGTCCAGGTTGGTTCGGCAATGATCCCTTTCGGGTTGAGCGAATACTCTCCGTTGCCAACGCCCCCGTTTGCCGAAGTCGGCGAGAAGTAATAGGCCACCTGGTTTTGCGTACCCGGAAAATCACCCGATGTTGTTGTCATTGGCATCGAGAAGATCGACTCCGGGTTCGCGTAGTTTGTAAACACCGTGGTGATGTCGGGCTGTAGTTTATGGGCCACCCCGGTTGGCGCACTGAAGGGAGCTGTAGCGCTAACGATCTTGTTTGCCTCGGTGATCACCGCCGCGTAGTTCTGCATACTCAGGTATACCCGTGTTTTCAGCGCAATAGCTGTGTTTTTGTGGGCACGTGTGGTGTTTTCCGAGGCAATCGAGTACGAAGCGGGCAGGCCCGTTTCTGCTTCGTTCAGATCTTTCAGCACCTGCGCATAGACGTCGGCAACGCTGCTCCGCGCAATGTTCGACTCACCAGCGCCCTTGATGGCCGTAAGCCGAAGGGGAACACCGGGTTTTGAGCCGTTACCATCGGCATAAGGGCGGGCATAGTACTGAAGCAGGCTGTAGTAGGTCAGGCCGCGAATCAGTTTAGCCTCGGCAACATATCTAGCGGCCAGGTCAGCGCCAACCACGGTAGACCCGCCTGTCGCCATGCCATCCAGAAAAATATTGGTTTTGTTGATGGCCAGGTAAGCCGAGCTCCACAGGTTCTGCACAGCGGTGGCGCTGTTGGTTGGGTTCAGGCCCCACACGTCGGCCCCGGTAACCAAGTTCGAGGTTTCGTTGATGAAGTTCTCGCCCCGAATTTCACCGTAGACCACATAACGACCACCGTAAAAATTGCCATCTTTCAGGGCACCGTATAAGGACAGCAATTGGCCCTGAATGCGGTTCGGCGTGCTGAATGACGAGGCGTCAGATACAGAGGCCTGCGGAATGGGCGTCAGTAACTCCCGATTACACGAACTGTAGGCTACTAGGGTTGCGCCAAAAATGGCTAAGTTGATGATTGTCTTCTTCATGATAGTTGGTCACATTAAAAGCCAGCACGCAGGCCAACGGTGATTGTCCGGGCGTTGGGAACACTGTTCCGGTCAACTCCCTGTCCACTTGTGCTGCTGTATCCGTTCGACGATACCTCTGGGTCCGGACCGGGATACTTGGTAAACACCGCTAGATTCTGGCCGCTCACATACAGGCGAAGGTTACTGATTTTAGCGCGCGTTGTCAGGCTGGGGGGCAGGGTGTAGCCCAGTGAAACCGTTCTTAGCTTGACAAAGTCACCCTGGAACACGTTGATGTCCAGTGGAATGGCCGATCCATTCGATACGTTGTCGTTGAATACAGGCTTGGGGTACAGTTTGCCGGTATCGCCTTCTTTCTGCCAGGCGTCGGTCAGCACATCGCGGGCGTTGTTCCAGAACCGCTGATCGTGCAGACCTGCGTTGGTGCCGTAGTAGACCGAGAAACCCAACTGGTAAGTGAGCAGCACACTCAGATCAAAGCTTCTGTACTTGAAATTATTGTCCCAGCCGCCGTACTGTTTTGGGGCTACGTTGGCGTACATAACGGCATCGGCCGCCTGCGTGATCGATGTGCCACCCGTTGGGCTTACGTACCTGGTTTTACCATCGGCCGTAGTCGAGTAGTTGAACTGACCGGCAGGCGCGTAGAACTGGTAATAAACGGGCGTACCAGCCGAGTTAATGAAAATACGTTTGCCGGTAGTTGGATCGACTCCCCCCGTGCGCACCACCCACAACTGACCCAGCGGGAAGCCCGGCATCGTTTGGTTGACCGTTTCAAGGCCAGACGTAGCCGTTTGAAGCGAGTTCAAACCAGGAGCCAGCGCGGTAACTTCGTTTTTGTTGAAGGTAACGTTGAAGCTCGACGACCACTGGAAATTTTTGGTGTTCACCACCCGCGCATTCAGTGACAGTTCGAGCCCTTTGTTGTACATCGTGCCCACGTTCTGAGGCGGACTCGTTGGTAAACCCGTAGAGGGTGACTGGGCTACGTTTAAAATCAGGTTGTCGATATCGTTTTTGTAATAGGCTACCTCCCCCGTGATCCGGTCGCTTAACAAACCAAACGTAAAGCCAAAGTCTGTCTTTTTGCTGGTTTCCCACCGAAGGGCCGGGTTACCCACGCTGGAGAAGAACAACGTGGCGGCACCCCCGTAGAGGCCCGAGGCGTAGGTAGAGTAGGGGGTGTAATCGCCGATGCCGCCGATGTTACCCACTTTACCGTAGCTACCCCGAAGCTTGAAGCTGCTGAAGACACGGTCGAGGCCCGCGTTGGCCCAGAAGTTCTCTTTGGTCACTTCCCACCCGGCCGATACGCCGAAGAACGTGCCTTTCTTCTGACCCAGCGCCGAGTATTCATCCTGACGCAGGTTGCCACTCAGGAAATACGTCTCTTTATAATTGTAGTTCAACCGGCCAAAGCCCGACAGCAGGTAGTTCTCGCCGTAGCCTAAACCGGTTGGGTTGGTGGTTACCCAACCCGCCTGAATGATGTTGTAGGCCGGATCAGACAGGGTCTGGCGGTTGAGGCCATAGGAGAGCGACGTGCGGCGTTGCTGCTCCTGACCAACCAGCAGGCTTACGGTATGGTTGGTGGCAAAGGTGCGGTCGAACTGAGCCGTATTGGTCCATAACCAGGTTTTGTACCGGCCAAAAATGCTCGATGCGTTGCCGGTTGCTGAATACCCATCGCTTGAGATTGGCGACTGGAAAATATCGTTGTCGACAAACAGGTAGTCGATTCCGTAGGTGCTCTTCAGGGTCATCCAGCTCAGGGGCTTCACCTGCAGGTACACGCTCGACTGAATGTGGTTGTTCTCCGTGTTCGAGCGGTTCTGGTCCAGCGTTGGCAGTGGGTTTGGGTACGAGATGGCCGTTCCGGTGATGTTTTTAGCAAATCCGATGGCCGACCCATTCACGTTATATGACCCGTCATTGTTGTAGGGGGCCAGAATGGGAGGAAGTACCAGGCCCACCCGGCCGAGGCCGCTTGTATTGTAAGCTTCGCCGTTCAGCGAACCCGATGAGCCAGCGGCCAGGTTCTGCTCGTTTGAGTACGAAATCTTGCCGCCGATGGTAACCGCTTTGCTCAGTTTGCTATCCACATTGAAGAGGGTGTTGATCCGCTGGAAGTCATTCTTCTGGATAATACCCTGCTGTTTTGTGTAGCCCGTTGAAAAGTAATAATTGGTGTTCTCGCTACCGCCCGACACGTTTATGTTGTGGCTATGCGACATGCCCTGCCGGTAGATGTAATCGTACCAGCGGGTGTCGATGGGGTTGCCATTGGCGTCGTTTGTCTGGGTGAAGGTAGCCGTAGAGCTTGGGTTGTTAGCTACTGCTGCTGTCTTAAACGCCACATACTCACTGCCGTTCAGCATTTGAGGCAACCGGTAGGCGTTTGTAGCCCCAACCCAGCCATCGTAGTTTACCTTGATTTTGCCCGATTTACCCCGCTTGGTGGTGATGAACACAACGCCATTGGCGGCCCGGCTCCCGTAGATGGCCGTAGCGGCGGCATCTTTGGCAATGTCCATGGTCTCAATGTCATTCGGGTTGATACTCGCCAGTGGGTTGCTGGGGGCATTCGTTGAGCCATAATCACCGGTGTAGGTGGGTATACCATCGACCACGATCAGCGGATATGAACTCAGTGATATGGAGTTCGTGCCACGAATTCTGAAGACGGGCGGGTTGTTCAACACCCCGTTGGGAACGGTGATCTGAACGCCCGGACTGCGGCCAGCTAAGCCAGCCTCAAAACTTTGAATGGGCGTTTGGGCAATGGCCGCCCCTTTCACTGTGGCAATGCTGCCGGTAGCGTCCTGGCGCGTCTGGGTTCCGTAGCCCACCACCACCACTTCCGTCAATTGCTGTGAATCGCCCGACAGGGTTACGTTAACGGTCGACTGATTGTTGATCGCAATTTCTTTGGCTACGTAGCCAATAAAGCTAAACACCAGTCGGCCACCAGCCGGAGCAGTCAGTTGGTACCGGCCCTGCCCGTCAGTCGAAATTCCCCGGGTTGTTCCTTTCACCTGTACGCTCACACCGGGAAGCGGCGTATTGTCTTCTAATGAAGTGACCTGACCCCGAATGGTGATGTCCTGCGCCAGCATGGGCAGTGAGAGCAGCATCAAGAGGAACCAGCTTGCTGTAAAGAATTTTCTCATGAAAATTGTGTGATGAATTGATTTTGGTAGGTAAAAACGCAGCCTGTTTTCTCCGGAGAACCAGCACGCCTAAGGCATTTTTTCACGAAACGTGCGTGCAATAGAAGTATACGGCTCTGGTGAAGACAACAGTATAAAAGTACTGTCTTTTTGCGGAGAATAGAAGTTTGCTGCTGACAAAAAAATAAATACCCCTGTTTAGGCTATACGTATTTACAGTAGTATGTAATTGGGTAGTAACTAGCTAAGTTTCGTTGAGTATCAGCTAGAAGACTCCTCTTTCTGAGTACTTATTTTAGGCTATTACGCATTTGTGGCCAGGGTAGTTTTACTGCACACCCTACAGCCCAACGGCCAGCGGATAGATAGCTTAAGACGGGCTATCTATCCGCTGGCCGTTGGGCTGTAGTACGCCACCAGATTTAAAATCACGGTAAGTCTACCCAGGCTAAAGCAACTGAGTTTTTAGTGTTGGCGTTCCTTACTTCGTAGGCGACCAGAAGTTGATTGCCCACTACGATACCGCTAGCATTAGTCGCGTTTTGGCCATTTTTCACAAACTGAGTGGCAGACGTCTGGTCAGGGCCAACCGTTCTGAAGGCAATGATCGACGTAATCCCCGTTTCCGAAGGCTGGCTTTGTTCCCATAACAGAACCGATGTTTTCGACGCCGGCACGAGATAGGCATTCCGGGCAGAGGGATCATCGAGGACAAAGAGCCGTTTACCCTGTTGGTTCACCATCCGAATACCGGGTGCATCTGTCGTTCCTGAGAACCAGGCAACCAGGTTACCCGATGCGCTGGCGGCGGAAGTAGGTCCTGAATGGGGGCAGCCGTTGATCTGCCAGTTGTCTTTAGAAAGAATAACCGGCTTAGA
This sequence comes from uncultured Cytophagales bacterium, assembly GCA_963750355.1. GTDB lineage: Bacteria > Bacteroidota > Bacteroidia > Cytophagales > Spirosomataceae > Fibrella. The sequence goes on from CAVVQL010000027.1 coordinate 45,485, forward strand.
AAACGTCAGGCCATTGTCGGCCGAGCTCATCGTGGCAATATCACGGATATTATCCTGATTTTCACGGTAGTAGACTTGCAAAGTGCCCTTTGAATCGACCAGGAGGCTGATGTTGCAGCAATCGCACACGAAGGGGTCGAGGATTTTTTCTGCCCCGAACCGCGTACCCGTCGAAGTGACGAACCGCAGATCGCGCTGATGGGCTTTGCCCTGGATGTCGTTTAAATAAGCAACGCCAATTTCACCATTCGCCAGAACGGTTGCATCGAAGAAGCCGCGAACAATATTGGGCGTCTTGTCCGCGTGAACCGGCGTTGGTACAGACCAGGTGGTGCCGTTGTCGGTGGAGAAGCAGTACACAATCTGCAAATCAGTTGGTCGGCCACCAGTCTTGGGGCCGCTTTGGGGCTGGCTATCGGGGCGAGGCTTGCTATCGGTATGACCGGCCGCAGCGCCGTGATCATGACCAGCCGGAGCCGCCTCATGGTTGGCATGGGCATTGGGCTGCGTGTTTTGAGCCGCAACCGTTTCTGGCCCCCGGAGCGAAAAAACAGCCACCGGAGTGCCGTCTTTTTTGAACACTAATTTTGGTCGCATCAGCCGCGAATTTCCTAGCCCTGCCGACGAGAAAATCAGTTTTTTGTTGCCAAATGTTTGGCCTTTATCGGCTGACGCGGCCCAGTAAAAATAAACCACACCCGCCTTGTCTTTTTCTGTCCACGAAATAGCCACATTACCGTTCGGGGTTTTTACAAGCGTCGGCACGGCGTAAGCCCGGGTGGTGTCACTAAATAATCCGTTGGCGTATCCATTATTGGTCAGGGTTACAAAAAAAGCCAGCATCAGCACTGCTTTTGTCAATAGTTTCATGATAGTGATAATGAGGTAGATTTAACTGAATTAAAAAAGAGAAACAGCCCGATTCTTTTGAGCTACCCGTAATTCCGTTGCAAAGATTGGGAGCCAACAGATAATATCCTAAAACTATTTAGACTAATTATAGATAACTTAATCCTCTTTTCCCTTCGACCCGTAGCCATTGCCCAAACTGACTTATTCAGACTGGTAATAAGGGTAGGGGTACAGGCCAAAACAAGCCTATCGAGCCCTAAAAAAACCGCGCTGATGATTCAGCGCGGTTTTTTGTGAACAAAATATATTCGTATAGGGGCCTACCTAATTCGCAGCACTTAACGAACGGCTGTTTAAAGTGGGTTCTGTACGATTGCTTTATTGGCATTGATTTCCCGGATAGGAATCAGGAACTCCCACCGGTTATCATTTGCAGGCACGTCGTAAAGAACAGCAACGGCCGGGTTATGATTGGCTCCGTTGCGGTTCAGGGGCTGATTCATTCGCTTCAGGTCAGTGAACCGGAACCCTTCTCCCCATAGTTCAACGCGCCGATACAGCAAAATTTCATCAATAAGTTTTTGGCCTGTACTGGTCGACAATTTATAGGATGGATCACGCTTGCTGTTCAGATCGAATAACACGGTAGCTGCTTCGGTCGACTTGTTGAGCCGTGCCTGGGCTTCCGCTTCAATCAGGTACATCTCGGCCGCCCGCATGTAGGGAATATCGCCCATGGTGCTGGTTGATGGCGTACCTGGCAACCGGAATTTCTGATTCATGTACGGAACACGTACACCGCCGGTTGGTACAACTGAGTTGGTCGTTGTTGGCGTTTTAACCCACATTTTCGCCCGCACGTCCGTCTGTGGAATCTGCTCATAAAGCAGGCTGTTGATGGCTTTGGGCGTTTGGCGGATATTCGATGAGTTGAAGTTGCTGGAGATATAGGAAAAATAAGCCCCAAAAAACTCCGACTGATCTTCCACGTGATCGAAACCCCACATCCATTCCGAAAGGTTAACGTCGGCCAGGCCATCCACGTACTGGGCTGGTGTCATGAGTGTATACCCTTTACGCGCTTCAGCGGCAAATTTGGCGGCATCGGCCCAGTTTTGCTGGGTCAGGGCAACGCGGGCCTGAAGCCCTTTGACGACATCGATATTGACATGTGATTTATACGTGCGGGCTGTTGTCAGTAGCGTAGACGCGTCGGCCAGATCCTTGTTTACCTGCGTGTAAACGTCTTCCACAGTAGCTCTGGGTAGTCCCTCAGTCGTCGGTGCGAGTACGAGCGGTACGGCAAGCTGCGTATTTGGCTTAATAAGGGCGTTATACCGCTTTCCGTAGAGCTGGACCAGATTGTAATAGGAGAAAGCCCGCAAGGCCAGCGCCTCACCTTTCAACTGGTTGCGTTCTGATTGCGCACCTGCGGCGTTGTCGATATTGGCAATGGCAATGTTGGCGTTACCAATAAGCCGGTAATACAACTCATAGGGGAATATAGACATCGTGCCTACATCTGACCGATGGCTCGTCCATCGTTGCTCGGCAAAATGCCAGTTGTTAGTTGGGTTCCCGAAGACAAGATCCTCTCCCATTACATCCAGGATGATCATCATAGCAGGATGGCCAAAGTGGCCCTGCGAACTCTGGTAACGAACTACCATTGCCCTGTAAATACCGTTGATGGCGGCAGTAGCATTTTTGGTTGTGGCGTATGCAGCAGCGGCATCAACGCTGCCTGTTGGGGCTGTTACCAGGTAGTCTTCCTTGCAGGAAGTCGTAAACAGGCCCAATACAAAGAGCAGGGGAAGAAACTTCGTTTTCATTGGTTGTCTGAAAGTTTATGAAGTGAGGATGAAGACGGGGCCTAAGACCACAAGGTGAAGTTTACTGACAAGACCTTGTGGTCTGGGCTCGTTTCATCGTCTCTTTGGTTTGATTATAAGGTTAATGACACACCTACGACCAGGCTCTTGGCGGCACTGAATACGTTACTGGTTGTGCCGGCAAAGTTTTGCTGAATGTTGGCTCCCTTCCGTTTTGACAGGATGAGCAAGTTCTCGCCACTTACATAAATCTGAGCGCTCCCTAGTGCCAGCTTCCGGGTAATAGTGCCTGGTATCTCGTACGATAAGGTCACCGTCCGAACATTCATGTAGCTTGCGTCGATGAGCCACCGGTCAGAAGCAGCATCGAAGTCGGCCGTACGGGCAGCATCCAGGCGGGGTACGTTGGTGATATCACCTGGGTTGCGCCAGCGGTTCAATATGTCAATGCTTTTTGCGCTACCATAACCACCCGAACTCATCAGCGCGGCATAGGCACCATCATACGTTTTGCCACCCAACTGATACACAAGCAGTGTAGACAGTGACAGGCCTTTGTACTTTAGCGTATTGGTAACGCCGCCGGTTACATTTGGAATGGAGCTGCCATTGTACCGGAAACGGGCATTGTTGATACTGGTGGTCAGGGTATCGCCACTTTCCGTAATCCGTGAGTTTGCCGCAACAAAATTGGCCGCCCTATACTGCGCTTCACCCGTCGCCGGGTTCACTCCCTGGTATTCCCGCAGCCAGTAGTCGTAGATCGAACTGCCTACCTTAAGCTTCTTGGTACCGTCGATAATCTCCGGGTTTTCAGCCGGCATCCTGGTGATTTGATTCTTCAGGTGGGTAGCATTCAGGTCGATGCGCCAGGTGAAGTCCTTCGTCCGAACGGGCTCGAGGCTCAATTCAAGTTCAACACCCCGGTTGTACATGGTGCCAATGTTGCGGGTCACGGTGGCGATACCCGTCGAAAGGGGAAGCGGTACGTCGAAAATCAGGTTCGACGATTGACGGTCGAAGTACTCAACTGCACCTGACACGCGGCCTCTGAAGAGGCTAAATTCAAGCCCTACGTCAAAGGCATTGCTCGATTCCCATTCCAGTTTTGAATTGCCCAGGCTCGATTGCAAAATACCGGCCTCCGAGGCGTTGTTCCAGCCCAGATTGTAGAGGGGCTGCCAGGCATAGTTACTAATGCCGGCATCGTTGCCTGTCTGGCCGTAGGAGGCTCTGAGTTTAAGCGCGTTAATGGCCGGAATAGACCGGATGAAGTCTTCCTGATCCAGACGCCAGGCACCGCTTGCCGAGTAGAACGTACCCCAACGAACGCCGTTGGCAAACTTACTGGAGCCGTCGCGCCGTGCTGAAGCGGAGAGGAAATACTTCTCGTTGTAATTGTAATTGATCCGCGAGAGATAGCCTTCGATCCGGCGCGTGTCGTAAACTGAACTTAGGTTGGTGGTGGTGGTGAAGTTGATCAACTCGTAGTTGCCATCCAGAATCTGTTGCGAGCGTGAACCATCCAGGTCGTTGGCGTCAGAAATAAAGTTTTCGTGGCCAAGCAGCACATCTATACTGTGCCGCCCAAACGATTTGTTGTAGTTCAACAACTGGTTTAGGTTATAGCCCGAGGTGTTTTGAAAGTAGACGTTTGACCGACCGGCAGGGGCACCATCACCAATTTCCGGGTTGCCAAAGATAACCCGGTTGAAATTCGCGATGTCAGCCCCGAAATTGGTCGTGAATTTGAAGTCTTTCAGGAATGACACCTCGCCATACACCCTGGCACCTATCACGTTTCGGCGGAAGTAGTTCTGGTTCAGCAGCGTTTCTGCCACCGAGTGCCGACCGCCAAACTGAGGGCGGCCCGGCAGGCCAAGCGAGGTTAGATTACCATAATCGAAGCGGCGCTCTCCGTTGGGAAGGGTTAGAAACTGACCTGGATTAGCCGGGTCATACGCATAGACCGGGTAGATCGGTCCCATATTCCTGGAAAAGAAGAAGGGGTTGACGAACGATGTGTTTCCGTCGGCATCTGCTTGGTTTGATTTTGTAACGGCCAGCGATAAGTTTGCACCAGTACGGAACCAGGGCTTGAGCTGCGAATTGACGTTGAGCCTTCCGTTAAAGCGCTCATAATCAGAACGAATCAGGAACCCTTTATCACTCAGGTAGCCAAGCGAAAGAAAGTAATCCGTTTTTTCCTGACCACCTGAGAAGCTTACGTTCGCTTCTTCCCGATTGCCCTGCCGGGTAATGGGTTTCTCCCAGTTCAGGTCGTCTTCCGAATAAAGCAGCTTGGCATTCTGGTTAAACTGACCGTTAACGTCGACAAGTTGGGTTCCAGGTACGTCATAGACATTGTAGCCAACAAGAGTAGGCAGTCGGGTGCTGGCATCAGCATTGGCCGCTGAAAGCGAAAGTGGGTTGGTTGCACGGTAGGCAACGCTATTCCGGTATGTTTCCCACATTAATGGGTAATACTGGGAGACACCTACCCGCTCATACTCCTGCAGACCACGGCTGTTGGCGCCTTTTGTATAGCGAACCGAAATTTGGCTCCGGTCTTTTTTGCCTTTCTTCGTTGTCACCACGATAACGCCGTTGGCGGCCCGTGCTCCGTACAGAGCCGTCGATGCCGCATCTTTCAAGACCGTGATCGACTCGATGTCGCTCGGGCTTATATTGGCGATACTGGCGGTGTACGGAATGCCATCGACCACGTATAATGGATCATTTGAGGTGGAGATAGACCCAAAACCACGAATACGGATATCCGGCGCACTCCCCGGCTGACCGCTTCCGGCCGTTGTCTGAACGCCTGGTGCCGATCCCGAGAGCGCCTGTGCCAGGTTCGTAATCGGCCGATCACTGATTTTTGCAGCCGAAATTGTTGCGGCTGAACCGGTAAAGGCTTCCCGTTTGGCGGTTCCGAACGTAGTAACAACTACCTCGTTCAGGTTGGAAATATCGGGAGTCAGACTAACGTCAATTGTTGTCCGGTTGCCAACGGCTACTTCCTGACGGCCATAGCCAATAAAACTGTAGACTAACCGGGCATTGGCCGGGCCGTTAAGCTGGTATTTACCAGCCGCATCTGTGACGGCACCACGGGTAGTGCCTTTTACCTGTACACTCACGCCGGGCAGGGGTGAGTTGTCGTCGGATGAAGTGACCTGGCCACGAATAATGATGTCCTGCGCCAGCATGGGCAGGGAGAGCAACATCAAGAGTAACCAACTTCCTGTAAAGAGTTTTCTCATGAAAATTTGTGATGAACTGATTGGTTAGGTAAAACAAACTGGGGGTAGCCTCTCCATGCTGGTAGATCTACTTGACCGACTAACGAAATAACCGTTTGATAGAAAAGGCCAGCTATACGGTATTTACAGTTTAAAAATAACGCAATTTTAATCAAAGTCGGAATATTGTTTTGAGAACTACTGAAAATCCTGAATAAATACAATTTTTCATCTATTGACGAATATAGGGTTTCTACTTATGAGGCGGAGTAGTTGATTAACGGTAGCCCCATACTGGCCATTCTTTACAAATTGCGTAGCTGTCTGTGTTGGGCTTACTGGCTTAAAAGCAATGATAGCTGCGATACCCGTTTCAGATAACTGACTTTGCTCCCGGAGAAAAACACCGGTGCCCTTGTACCGTTTGGGGTAGGGGCACGGAAGGCATAAAAAAGCCGCTCCGGAATTCCGGAGCGGCTTTCAAAAAGTAGTATGACCGGTTTACTGCCGGAACGAATAGCCAACCCGCTTGTAGTTCTGGCTGGCCTTATAGTCTGTGCTCGTACTATCGATAACCAGAACCAGGTTTCCCATCGGTGCTGTAGTACTGGTGGCCCTGGCGACAGATATTGTCATGGCAACCGTGCTTGAGTTAGGCGGGAAAATCACAGTACCCCCATTCGACAAAGTATAGCTGTTTGCTGATGCGGTAGTAGCAGCAGGATCAGGCGACACCTTTACCGATAGTTCGGTAGCGCGCTGCCTCCCAACCAGATTAAGCTGGGTTGTGATGGTATTGCCAGCGGTGGTGCTGTTTGTCGCCGTAATAAGTGGGTAGGTACGGCCAACACTGTTTGCCGTGAGCACCGCCGGTTGAAATTCAACCAACGTCTGGTCGTCAAATACTTTATCGAGATCGTTCTTGCAGGCGTACGTACCCAGCAAGGCAACTACGCACAAGGCAAAACTTGTTATTTTTTTCATTGAAAACAGGTAGTTAGGCATTGGCTGGTCACAACTGAAAACACCTGTGACCAGCCAATACACGATTAATAGCCGAAGTTCTGCTTGATGCTTTTATTGGTCGACAATTCGTTGACCGGAATATTGGCCAGGATACGGAAGTCCGTGTAGGCCAGACCACCACCCTGGGCAGTGGCTTTCACTATATTTTGACCCGTCCGCTTCAAATCAAACCAGCGTTGACCCTCGAATGCAAACTCAAGGCGCCTCTGACGCAGGATTTCTGCCAGCAAGGGAGCACCTGTCAGTTCAGCAGCCGTACGGGCAGGTAAGCCTGAGCGTGTACGAATGGTGTTCACATCAGCAAGTGCAGCGGCCGTATTGCCCAGGTAGTAATTAGCCTCGGCCCGGTTCAGGTACACCTCCGAAATACGGATAACAGGTACGTTATCCAAGTTGATTGTACCATTCTTACCTAAGAACTTGGTCGTTTCGATAAAGGCAGTGCCCCGACCTGTAGTTCCCAATTCATACAGCTGGCGACGGATATCAAGTACCGCTCCTGTTGCACTTTTCTCCGACTCAAGGTCATTAATAAATGCAGTAGTGGGTACGAGGTCACCAAACCCGCCCGTTGCCGTCCGATCACCAACACGAACCAGCGTGGTGTAGGTCGTTTGGAGTGACGTGTTAACCCCAATGTTCTCGGCCACGATATACTGAATCTCAAAGAGCGACTCCGGGTGGCGCGGAGCACGCCAGCCACCTACATAGGAGGCGTTATCAGACAGTTTAATAGAACCGGCAATTGCATCGGTTGCCTGTTTTACTACGGTCGCATAATCTTTATTATATAGGGCTACACGCGAAAATAGTGCCTGAGAGGCCTGTAAGTTACCGTAAGCAGGCGCCGAAGCGTTTGACCGGGTGAAGGTGCTGATGGCACTTTGCAAGTCGCTATACATTTGCTTGTACACATCGGCAACCGCCGGACGGGCCGGGAAAGCAATCTGGCTCTGGTCAGCTACTCCCGTAAGCAGGAGCGGCACACCACCCCTGTCTTGTGAAGGAACGGCAACGCCTGGGTCGTAGGCATAGGCACGGCTCAGATCATGATACAACAGGGCACGAAGGAAATAAGCCTGCCCCTGTAACGAGTTGCGACGGGCTGTATCGGCAACAGCAAAGGTGACCTTGCCAATATTGTCCAGAACAAGGTTCGCCTGGTTGATGGCGAAATAGGATGTGGCCCAGTTGGCAAATGTGTTGTTGGCTATATTCCGGTTTTCGTTAGCCAGGCGGCCAGATTTGTTAGTGAACTGAGCGTTATCACCCAACGCTTCGGCAACGGCCAGAAAATCGCGGCCATAGAGAACGGTTGACTGAAGCCGGTCGTAGATGCCGTTGATCGCCGCATCAAATCCTTCGGGGGTTGTCAGGGCAGTTTGAGAATCTGCCGATGAACGGGGCTTTACATCAAGGAGACTGCTATCCTTGCAGGCCGTGAAGGTTAGTAAACTTGCTGTCAGCAGACTGGCTGACAGGATAATTTTATGTGTACGCATAGCGTCTAGAATCGGAGTTGTGAATTAAAACGTTATGTTGATACCAGCCTGATAGGTTTTCGAGTTGGGCACAAGACCACTGTTCCCGTTACCGAAGTTCAGGAATTCAGGGTCGTAGCTTGTCCAGTTCGTGAGCGTGACCAGGTTGGCTCCCTGTACATAAAGACGTGCTTTTGACGCTTTTATTTTACGGGCAAATACCGCCGGAACATCGTAGGCCAGCGTAACCTGCTTCAGGCGCAGATACGAAGCATCTTCCAGCGTGCGGGTACCGCCCAGGTTTCCAATGCTGTTTGGTTCAGCATTGGCATTGTAGGCGCGGGGTACGTCGGTGATATCACCTGGCTTCTGCCAGCGACGATCGAATGTCTCCTGTAGGGCATTGAAGTTACGACCTGCGTTTTCGGCCAGGAACGAGGTCTGCGAGTTAAACGACCGCCGACCGTAGTCGAACTGGAAGAGGAAATCCAGCGATAGACCACCGTAGATAAACGTGTTGTTGAAACCGCCGTAGAACTTAGGCAATTCCGTACCGAAGTATTTCTGGTCGCGGGGAGTCAGCGGACGATAGGTGATGTTACCCGCGTAATCATACCACATGGCGCGGCCCGTAGCTGGGTTTACCCCGGCATAGTCGGTTGTGTACTGTGGTTGCAGCGGCCGACCCAGGATGGCATTACGACCCACCCCGTAGAAATCAGTGTAGCTCAGCACAATGGCACTGTCCGGGTTGTTCAGGGGCACAATACCCGGATACAGTTTGGTCACCTTGTTGGCAATCGAGGTGATGTTAAACGCTGACTTCCACTGGAACTGGCCTGAGCGAACGTTCACTGTATTGATCTCCAACTCTATTCCTCTGTTTTGAACCTCACCGGCATTCCGGGCAATGGTGCTGTAGCCACTGGTAAACGGCAGGTTGAAGGGCAGTAGCAGGTCTTTACTGGTCCGTTGGAACACGTCGACCGAACCGGTGATCCGGTTACCGAAGAAGCCATAATCCAGGCCCAGGTTGATGGTTTCGTTGGTTTCCCATTTCAGATCAGGGTTCGACAACTGAGTTGGCGCAAAACCTGCTGCTCCATTGTAGTCGAATCCGGGACTAACCAGGCCTAGACCGGGGAAGTTGGCCGCACCAAACAGGGAACCCAACTGGTCATTACCCGTTGTACCGAATGAGGCCCGCAGTTTCAGGTCGCTTACGTAACTGTTGCCTTTCAGGAAGTTTTCTTCTGAAACCAGCCAGGCTGCTGATACCGATGGAAAGAAACCAAAGCGGTTATTGGCACCGAACCGGCTCGAACCGTCCAGACGACCAATGAAGCTGACGTCATATTTCCGGTTGAAGTTGTATTTGATGTTACCAAATACCGACCCCTTCCGATACCCTGTCCAGCTGCCATTGATATTTTGAGGCAGAGCAGCTGCACTGGCATATTTGAAATCAGGCGTAGGTACGTTGGTGATGTTAGTCGACAGGTTTTCGTTGATGTCTGACCGATACTCAGTACCCAGTAACACACTGACATCATGCTTACCGGCGAACAGCTTGTTATAGTTAGCCGTGATGTTGGTCAGGAAGTTTTTGTTCTCATTCAACTGATCCTGAATCCGGCCGCGAACGTTAAAGCCATCGGCTGTGCGTGGGTCTGAGAAGCTCCGGCCCCGGGTTGTCCGGTAATCCATGCTGACAAAGGGACGGATAACCAGGTTGTCTGTCACTTTATAATTCAGGGCCAGGCTACCGACAAACTGGTTGATATTGGCCCGAATGTCATTCAACTCACTAACCTGTAGAATATTCTGATTCAGAATACCTGGAATGCCACCCTGAGCAGGGGTGCCAAAATACGAACCATCGGGATTGAAGATGGGCACACTGGGCAGAATCAGGGGTGACGAGAAAGCGGCGGCGCCTAAAAACGAACCCCCGTTTGGCGAACCAAACTGACCCCGTGAGGAAATAGTACTCAGCTTGAGATTCTGCTCGATTGTCAATTTATCGCTGATCTGGTGCGTCAGCGAGGTGTTCAGCGTACCGCGGCCGAAATCGATATTGATGATGTTAGCACTTTGCGTGTAATACGATCCTGACACAAAAAAGCGTGTCTTCTCGTTGCCACCATTCAAACTCAATTCGTAGTTGTCTGTTTTCCCCTGCTTATACACGGCATTTTGCCAGTCATAAGTGGGAAGCGCAGCAAGCTCTGCATCAGATATCGTAGTTGGCTGACGCAAGGTGCCCAGGATCGATGTCCGTGCCGCATCAGGAGCCGTACCGGCATTGACCAGGTTCTCGGTGCGTAGCTTGATCCAGTCCTGCGTATTCAGCACGTTCAGTTTTTTGATCGGGTCGGCAATGCCTTTGTAGTAATTGAACGAGATCTGGGTTTTACCCGCCTTACCCCGCTTGGTAGTGACGAGCACAACGCCGTTGGCTGCCTGCGAACCGTAGATCGACGCCGCTGCGGCATCTTTCAAGATCTCGATGTTCTCGATATCGTTCGGGTTCAGGAACGCCAGGGGGTTGCTGCTGGTGAACGTCGAGTTGTTGGTCGTGTTCAACTGCACACCATCAACCACATAAAGCGGATCGCTACCCGCCGAGATGGAACCCACACCGCGAATACGGATCTGGATAGCACCACCTGGTACCCCGTTGGCCGACGTTACCTGTACCCCGGCCGCACGACCGGCCAGCGCCTTGTCGAAGCTGCCGACCGGCAGGTTGCTGATTTGGGCACCGCTCACTTTAGAGCTGGCACCCGTGAACTCACGCCGATTGACCGTACCGCCATAACCCGTGACCACCACCTCATCGAGGCTTTGAGCACCAGCGGCTAACTTTACGTTTATCACGGTCTGGTTGCCAACGGTGAACTCCTGGTTGCCGTAGCCAATGAAGCTAAAAATAAGGCGGGCTCCCACCGGAGCATTGATGCGGTAATTACCATTTGCGTCGGTCGAAACCCCCCGCGTAGTACCTCTTACCTGCACACTGACACCCGGAAGCACCGAGTTATCATCTGATGAGGTGACTTGACCACTTACTGCTGTATCCTGAGCCAGTGAAGGCAAAGCGAGCAACATTAGAAGCAGCCAGCTCCCCAGTAGTAATAATTTTCTCATAGAGAATTGACGATAAAATTATATTAGTTTGCCGATTTTGATTAAACGGTTGTAAAATTATCTATTACAACCTTAACACAATGATAATGTTCTGAAAAAATTTAATTTTAGCCTCTGATTGACAGTCAAACTTAATTGAACTATACCATGGTCTACCCTAAGAAATTTACACTATTGGCCTGCATTATTGGATTTATCAGCGTTGGTGCAAATTCGATGTATGCGCAGTCAATCCCGGTAAAGTCACAAATCGACAAATTGGCTACATCTGTTGAGGGAAAGGTCGTTGCCTGGCGGCGAGATTTCCACCAGAACCCTGAGTTGGGCAACCGCGAAACACGCACGGCCGGTATTATTGCCGCCCATCTTCACTCGCTGGGCATCGAGGTCAAGACCGGGGTTGGCAAAACCGGGGTTGTCGGCATTTTGAAAGGGGGCAAACCCGGCCCGGTGGTGGCGTTGCGGGCCGATATGGACGGGTTGCCGGTCACTGAGCGGGTTAATCTGCCGTTCAAGTCGACGGTGACAACCGAGTACAATAACCAGCAAACCGGGGTGATGCACGCCTGTGGCCACGACACGCACGTAGCCATGCTGATGGGCGCAGCCGAAGTGCTGGCCTCCATGAAGAGTGAACTGAAAGGCACCGTGAAATTCATTTTTCAACCGGCTGAAGAAGGAGCACCCGCTGGCGAAGAGGGCGGCGCGGCGCTGATGGTGAAAGAAGGGGTGCTGCAAAATCCTAAGGTCGACGTTATTTTCGGCTTGCATATCAACTCGCAGACAGAAGTAGGAACCATCAAATACCGCCCCGGTGCCACGATGGCCGCGGTTGATAAGTACGCCATCAAGATCCGGGGCAAACAGACGCATGGGGCGTATCCCTGGTCGGGCGTCGATCCGATTGTGACCGCAGCGCAGGTGGTCATGGGCCTGCAAACGATCGTCAGCCGCAATGTAAACCTGACCGACAACCCCGCTATTGTCACCGTAGGGGCGTTGCATGGGGGCATACGGGAGAACATTATTCCGGAAGAGGCCAACATGATCGGCACCATTCGCACGTTCAGCCCGGAAGCGCAGGTGCTGATTCACCGCCGCATCAATGAAATCGCTACGGGGATTGCCACCAGTGCCGGGGCTAAGGCCGAGGTGAAGATCGACGTCCAGTATCCGGTAACCTACAACGACCCGGCCCTTACCGACCAGATGGTGCCAACGCTACAGGCCATGGCTGGAAAAGAGAATATTAAACTGACGCCGGTTGCTACCGGCGCCGAAGACTTTTCCTTCTTCCAGCAAAAGGTACCGGGATTCTTTTACTTTCTCGGCGGCATGACGAAAGGGAAAAAGGTACTCGATGCCGCGCCGCACCACACGCCCGACTTCCAGATCGACGAAAGCGGCTTCACCCTCGGTGTCCGGTCACTCTGCCACCTGACGGTTGATTATATGGAGCAGAACAGCAGAAAGCAGTAAATACCGTAAATAAACGTAGCAGCGGGCAGGCCATCCTATACAGCCTGCCCGCTGCTAGGCCTCTACCTTCCGGTTCCTGAGGATGCGGGCCAGCAAACCGGGGAAAAACCGTTTCAGGTAAATGCCCATCACTTCACGACCACCGATGTACACCTCCTCGCGCCCGGCGGCAACAGCCTTCAGAATGCGGCGGGCACAGTCGTCGGCGGGCATACCCTGTTCCTGATGCTGATCCGATCGACCATACGTTCCTCCGTGGGCATCCAGCGCTGATTTGGAAATGGGCGTTTGAATGTAACCGGGACAAACAAGGGTGACCCGCAGGCCGTCATGGGCAACCTCGGCGCGCAGCGAGTCGAAAAACCCATGCAGGGCGTGTTTAGAGGCGCAGTACCCTGACCGTTGCTTTACCCCAATTTTGCCCGAAACACTGCTGGTAACCACAAAATGACCGCTTTTCTGGGCCAGCATGGTGGGCAGTACAGCCTGGGTAAGCGCCACTGCCCCGAAAAAGTTAACTTCCATCAGTCGTCGGTACACCGCGAAATCGGTTTCGTTGACGAAGCTGCGTTGGGTAATCCCCGCATTCTGAAACACGTAGTCGAGCCGGCCGAACCGATCGAGCACCGTTTGAACCTGATCGGGTAGCGCTGCCTCGTTGGTCACATCAAGGGGGAGAATCAGCAGTTGAGAGGCCGGTAAGCCCGTTGCGTTGGCCACTCGCTGCAACTCGTCGGCGCGCCGGGCAGACAGCACCAGACTAGCTCCCTGACGGGCCAACGCTATAGCCAGCGCCTCGCCAATGCCCGATGAGGCCCCGGTTATCCAGGCGACTTTGTTTCTAAATGCCATATATAGTGTCAAGTTTCAGGTTTCAAGTTTCAGGTGGCGCTGCTTATCGACCAGTTTGTTGACTAAGCAGCGCCACTTGACACCTAGAACATGAAACTTGAAACCTGACACTTACTACTATTTTCCCCATTCAGCCGGATTCTTCCGCCAGTCGGAGAGTGACTCGAGTGCGTCGGCAGGAATATAATCCAGGGATTTGGCTTCCTGAACCAGGGTGTCGTAATGGCTCAGGCACACCAGTTTCACCCCCGACTGCTTGAAATTCTGATCGGCGATGGCGAACCCATACGTGAAGATGGCGATGAGGCCAACTACCTCAGCCCCCGCCTGACGCAACGCCTCGACGACCTTGAGCGAACTGCCACCGGTTGAGATCAGGTCTTCGACCACCACCACCCGCTGGTTGGCATCGAGCTGCCCCTCGATCTGATTGCCCATGCCGTGCTTTTTGGGCTCGGGGCGGACATAGCAATAGGGCAGGTTCAGTACGTCGGCCACCAGCGCTCCCTGCGGAATACCGGCCGTAGCAACGCCCGCTATTACCTGCGCATCGGGAAACTGCTGTTTAACCAGGTCGGCCAGTGCCTGTTTGATGTAGGTACGTACCTCCGGGTAAGCCAAGGTGACGCGGTTATCACAGTAGATGGGTGATTTCCAGCCTGAACTCCAGGTAAATGGCTCGGCAGGACGGAGGCGAACAGCCTGTACAGCGAGCAAATGGCGGGCAACAGTTTGAGCAACGGACGACAAAATAGACAGTTGGGCTTGATTGAACTGCAAACTTTGCCAAACTTCCGCGCTTTGACAAAAGTAGGATAGGCGCTCATTGCTATTTTTTGTGACGGAAGCCTCCCTATCTACGGATGTAGTGTAGGTTGCAGGCCAAACCCCGACCAACCCGTTCAACCCCAGCCACCATGCGCAAAACTCTGGTAGTTCTAGCCCTGTTACCCGTCGCTTCAGCAATGGCTCAAACCTATCCCACCATCGGCGAAGTGGTTCGTGTTGATCCCCGGATGGATCAGCTGGTGGCTAAGAATACTAAAATCGAGGTGCTGGCATCGGGTTTTGTGTGGGCAGAAGGCCCCCTTTGGGTAAAAGGCAGCGCAGGTACGGCCACGGCTGGTGCGTCTACTTCTGCGGCAGCTGGAGCATCCACTCCGGGAGCATCCACTCCGGGCTATCTGCTGTTTTCTGACGTACCCAAAAACACAATTTATCGCTGGACACCCGCCGAGGGTTGTCAGCCGTTTTTATCACCTTCCGGCTATACCGGTCTGGGCGTTTATAGCGATGAACCGGGCTCAAACGGGCTGACCATCGACAGCCAGGGACGACTGATTGCCTGCGAACATGGCGACCGGCGTGTATCGGCCATGCCCCTGTCGGGACCGGGGGGTAAAATCACCCTGGCCGACCGCTATCAGGGCAACCGATTCAACAGCCCCAACGATGTGGTGACGCATCCGAATGGCAGCTATTACTTCACGGATCCGCCCTATGGGCTGGCGGAGAAAGACAAAGACCCGACCCGCGAAACCACGCTGTTTGGGGTGTATCGGGTAACCCCCACCGGCGGGGTGTCGCTGCTCATCAGTGAGCTGACCCGTCCGAACGGCCTGGCTTTCTCCCCCGATTATAAAACGCTCTACGTGGCGCAGTCTGATGAGCAGCGGCCGTTGATTCGGGCGTATCCCGTGCTGGCCGATGGCTCGGTGGGCAGTGGCCGAACCGTCTTTGACGCGTCTGCGCTGCTGAAGCAGGGACTGAAAGGCTTGCCCGACGGGCTAAAGGTCGATCTGCAGGGACATTTGTGGGCGACCGGGCCGGGTGGCGTGCTGGTGATTGCCCCCGATGCCAAAGGTGGGCCCGGCACGTTGCTTGGACGAATCGATACGGGAGAGGCTACCGCCAACTGCGCCTGGGGCGACGACGGACACTCACTCTACATCACCGCCGACATGTACCTCTGCCGGATCAGGGTTCTGGCAAAAGGCCCCGGATTTTAGAGCAAACAACCGGGATGGCAACGCCTGCCGACCTCCCGGAGGATTGATTTTTAGAGGATTGTATGATTTAACTGGATTTATTTTATCAGACCCGATACTGATCGTTCGTTAACAAATAAACCCTGCCGGAAAACGGCAAACTTGTCAGTCTTCCTGTAGACTGAGCGCTACTATCTTCGTAGATTTGTGTAAGGGTTCAACGATCGTAATTTGAACCAGTTTATGAGCGCCTCTCAGGAGTTGCGAACCAGTGGTTGTTAACCAATGATTGAAAACCGGAAGTTTATTATTATCGGCGTCTTCTGCTTAGTGGGCCTGATTTACGCCGCCCGCCTGTTATACCTGCAAATACTGGATGACAGCTACTCCCTTGAATCGTCCAGTAATTCCATCAAGCGTATAATTGAAGTACCGTACCGGGGGCAGATCTATGACCGGAGTGGCAATGTACTGGTGTACAATACCCCCGTGTACGACCTCTATGTGACACCGAAGCGGGTGAAAATAGCCGATACTACCGCTTTCTGCCGGATGATGGACCTCACCATACCGGAATTCGACAGCATCATGAATGTGGCCAAGGCCTATTCGTACGTGAAGCCGTCTATTTTTCTGCGGCAGTTAACAAAAGAAGACTACGCCCGTATTCAGGATGCGATGATCGATTACCGGGGATTTGAACCGATGATCAGTTCAATGCGTACCTACCCGGCCCACACCCTGTCTAATGCACTTGGCTACGTGTCGGAGATTACCAGAAAGCAACTCGATAATCAGGAAACACCCTATTACCGGCAGGGTGACTATGTGGGCCATAATGGGCTGGAGGAATCCTACGAACCAGAATTGCGGGGGCGCCGTGGTATCAAATACGTGATGCAGAACGTGCGTGGAGTAGCAAAAGGCTCGTTCAAAGACGGTGAATTCGATACGGCGGCCGTTGCGGGCAAGAGTCTCTATACGGCTATCGACCTGGCGGTGCAGAAGTTCGCGGATAGCCTCATGGTAAATAAGGTGGGTGCTATTCTGGCCATCGATCCGAGTACCGGCGAAATCCTGGCGTCGGTGTCGGCCCCCACCTACGACCCCAACGAGCTATCGTCGCGCTTCTTCTCGAAGAACTACCGGAAACTGATTAAGAACCCCTACAAGCCGTTGATCAATAGGCCCATTATGGCCAGCTACCGGCCGGGCTCGACCTTCAAGCTTATTCAGGCCCTGATTGCCCAGCAGCAGGGATCGCTGGTTGCAAGTATGGTGTATGGTCACGGGGGGGTACCGGTGCGGTGTCACTGTCATGGCGGAAACAATTTGCGGGGGGCCATCCAGTTCTCCTGTAACCCCTACTTCTACCACGTGTTCCGCAAATACATCTATAATAATGGTAACCCGAACACTTTCAAAGCGTCGGCAATCGGGTTGCAGGAGTGGCATGACCACGCTAAGAAATTTGGAATCGGTCAGAAGCTTGGCGTCGATTTGCCCAGCGAAAGGATTGGAAACCTGCCTTCGGTGGATACGTATGATAAAGCGTATCGGGGCGAACTACGCTGGAAATTCTCGAATATCTACTCGCTCAGTATCGGCGAGGGGGAGTTGCTGGCCAGTCCGCTGAAACTGGCTAACCTGGCCGCTACGATCGCCAACCGGGGCTGGTATATTGACCCGCACTACGTAAAAGGAATTGGTAAGTTGGGCGAGGGAATCCCGGACAACTTTAAAGAGAAGCATTATACCGACATCGATCAGCCGTATTTCCAGCCTGTAATCGAGGGAATGCGGTTAGCTGTGTCGGCCGGAACGGTGAAGCGCGAGGCCAATATTCCGGGGATCGACCTGTGCGGGAAGACAGGCACGGCGCAGAATGCCAAGTTTGGCCACGCGCATGACCACTCAATTTTTATCGGTTTTGCGCCGATGAACAACCCCAAAATTGCCATTGCGGTGTTTGTTGAAAACGCAGGCTGGGGTGGCGAAGCTGCTGCTTCGGTGGCGGCTCTGGTGGCAGAGCGGTACATAAAAGGCAAGACGGAAGCGCAGGGCCAGAAGCTGAGGGAATGGCTGATGAAGCAAAACTACATGCCCCCCCTGTTTATGCTGCCCGGTGCCTCAAAGCCAGCGCCACCAGCCAGGCGGCCACAGGCCCCTGTGAAAGACACGATTCGTAAGCCCCGCCTGATGATGACGCGCAACCAGGACACGGTGAAGAACACGGTTGCAGGGAATTGAGCGATAAATTAAGAATTAAGAATGAAGAATTAAGCCTGCATAGAACTACAGGCTCTGGTAAAAGTCGGCTAATGCTTCATTCTTAATTCTCCATTCTTAATTAATTACATGGCCCGTAACGCCGAATTAACCCGAAATATTGACATCCCAACGTTGCTGCTCTACATCAGTTGTGTGCTGATGGGCTGGCTCAACGTCTATGCGGCCGTGTATAGCCCCGAAGACCAGACCAATCTTTTAGATTTTTCAACCAATGCCGGTAAGCAGCTGATCTGGATTGGTACCGCCGTGCTGCTCATTATCTGTGTGCTGGTCATCGACCATAAATTCTACGACACCTTTGCGTTTGTCTTCTACCTGTTCATGATCGCCATGCTGCTGCTGGTGCTGGTGGCCGGGTCGAATATTAACGGGTCGAGGTCGTGGTTCAAATTTGGGTCGTTTTCGATCCAGCCGGCCGAGTTCACCAAACTGGCTACCAGTCTGGCCCTGGCCAAATACCTCGATCAGCCCGGTATTAACCTGACGAAGCAGAAAGACCTACTGTGGATCGCCGGTATTATCGGACTACCCGCCATCCTGATTATCCTCTCCAACGAAACCGGGTCGACGCTGGTCTTCGCTTCCTTTGTTATCATGCTGTACCGCGAGGGGCTACCCGGCTGGATTCCGCTGCTGATCATTGTGCTGGCGGCCCTGCTTGTGCTGGCCCTGATTGTGCCGCCTCTCTACCTGTTCGCTGGTATTGCGGTGCTGTGCGTGCTCTTTGTGCTCATGCTGCCGCGTTACAACAGAACGGTTCGCAACATGATCGGCATTGCCCTGATTGGAGGGGCCATGATGCTGACGGCAACCGGTGTCGATTTTTTCGTGAACAAAGTGCTGCAACCACACCAGCGCAACCGTATCAAAGTGCTGATCGACCCAAACGTTGACCCGCTGGGGGTGGGGTGGAATGTCACGCAGGCCAAGATCGCCATTGGATCGGGGCGGCTGTATGGAAAAGGCTTTCTGGAGGGTACCCAGACTAAGTTCGACTTTGTGCCCGAACAGAGTACCGATTTTATTTTCTGCACCATTGGCGAAGAACACGGCTTCATCGGCAGTATAGTCGTGATCGGTCTGTTTATGGCGTTGCTGACCCGAATTGTAATTCTGGCCGAAAAGCAGCGAAACAAGTTTGCCCGGGTATATGGCTATTGTGTGGCGGGCATCATGTTTTTTCACGTTCTGGTCAACATTGGTATGACCATCGGACTCATGCCGGTTATTGGTATTCCGTTGCCCTACTTCAGTTACGGAGGATCATCGCTCTGGTCGTTTACCCTGCTGCTGTTCATCTTCCTGAAGCTGGATTCCCGCCGGACAAATTCGCTGTTTAACTAGCTACGGGCCGTCAGTCAACGGGTATTGCTCGTTCTGCCTGCAAGTCGCGCAGACAGGGCCCGCACAGGCAGGTATAAGTGCCAAACCGCCGCTCGGTATACGCCCTGACATAAGCCAACTCATCGGGGGTGAGGGGTAGCGACCTGCACGCGCAGTTGCCTATGGAGTTAGCCGAACAGGTAAACAGGTTGCCGCATCGGGGGCACCTGTCAGGCGAGGGTTGCTCAGGAGCGTTCATCAGACAGTAGATCGGCGAAGTAGTAGGTCGAAATGTGTTCCTGGCCGTCGGCATCGGTAAACGTATAGGTACGTTCCACCAGTTCGCCAACAGTCAACGCAATGGGTCGGTTGAAGTACGGGGCGTCGAATACGAACGTGTGAAATTCGCCATTCTCGCCGCAGGGATCAACAGTAGGGGGTAAGTCGGCTACGAACTGCCGGTCGAGCACGCGGCCGCAGAAGGACCGGTCGAGGTGCTGACCATTTACCGCCACCACAATTGCCCGGAAACCAGCGGCCCAGAATTCCTCCAGCAAGGCCATAGAAGGTACCTGCCAGAGTGGAAAAACGCCCGACAGGCCATTAGCAGCCAGCTGTTGTTCGCGCCAGTGGCGTAGGTCTTCCAGGAAAATATCGCCAAACACAGCCTGAGTCAACCCATCAGCTACCAGTGGGCGAAGCGTTTCGTTCATGGTGGTCTGGTACAGGTCCATACTGGCCGTTTCGGGCAATCGAACGGTAATCAGCGGCAAACCCAACCGCTCGGCCTGTTCGGCAATCAACGCCTCGCGCACGCCATGCATCGACACGCGCCCGAATGCGCCGTTGATGGTGGTCAGCAGGTGCTGAACCGTAAACTCATCCTGTTGCTGAATGCGGTACAGCGCCAGCGCCGCATCTTTCCCACCCGACCAGTTAACAAGTGTTTGCATAGGGAATGGGGGATTGGGTAATTGTTTGCTGACGTTGGGCTTCGCTAATCATGCCCTTCGACAGGCTCAGGGTGACAATCTGACACAAGTTCGTCATGATCATACTTGTGTTTCCTGTCACCCTGAGCCTGTCGAAGGGCACGATTAGCGAAAACGCCCTACTTAAAATAAAAACCGCTGGGGGCAATTTCTACGCGTACTGAATCGATGAGTTGTCCCGTTGGTTTGTACCGGAAGACGTACCCGGCCTGTTTGTAGCTGGGCGTGAACCCGCCATACAGCACATTGGACACAGGGTCGACGCCAAGACCCGAGAAAATGCGGTTTACAACGGGTGTTGCGGCGCTGATCGTGGCATCGGTGATGGTAAAGCTGTACAACTCGCCTTTCTGCTTGTAGTTATCGGCGGCGTCGTAGAAGGTGTAGGTGAAATAAAATGTTCGCTTGTCGGCCGATGAAGTGAGGTTTCCGGGGCTCTTGCGGGCATCGCTCCCAACCGGTAAGATGGCTTCTACGGTTTTGCCGACAGGGTCAATGCGAACCACATTTTTCCCCGACAAGCCCCACAGCTTGTTGTTGGCGTCGGGCAGCAGTTTGCCGATGTCTGAGGCTACCGACAAGCTGGTTTTTAGCACATCTGTCTGCGTATCGATCACCTGCACGAGTTTGTCGCCCCCCGCGCCACCGATAAACGCTTCATTGCCAATCACCGTAATCCCTTCGGCCCCTTTCTGTAGCGGAATACGCTTCGTTATGGTATTGCTGGTCAGGTCGATCACCGCCACATAGCCGGGATTGATGTAGAAGTTGGGGTACGTTCCGGTGCTGCCCCAGCAGGTCACATACACCTTTGTGTCGCTAATGCGGGCCGCGTACCGTGGATTCTCGATCTCGGGTGCCGACAGGGTTTTTACCGACCGCAGCGAGTCGCTGGTTACAATTTCTACCTTATCGAGGCCCGCCGATGAGTTATCGACCAAAATCACCCCCCGGTTGCCTGCTTCAACGTAGCCCTGCAACCCACCCGTTATAGGCCGCCGGTTACGTACCTGGAACAGGTCTGTTTGGGCACTGCTGCCCGAGCGTGTCAGCCAGGAAAGCGAGCCGTTGTTATCCGAAAAATTGCCTGCATTCAACACAAATAAGCCGTTCGTGTAGGGTCCTGCTGGTGTAGGGTCGGTCGTTTTGGTACAGGCTGTGAACAGGGTAGCAAGGCCGATAGCGCCAAGCAGGGTCGATCTGGTTAATTTCATTACTTTTTATCAGGTTTTGTAGTCGCCGTTAAAACAAGGGTCAACGCCACACTCCGGCCCGGCATAACGTTGCGTTTTACATTCAGGTAAAATTCATTGAACAGGTTATCGACCTGCATCACCGCCTGCCCCTGCCAGCCACCCATGCGGACGCCGGTCTGAACCAGCAGGTTGACCAACTGATAATCGGGGAGGAATTTGCTGTTGTCGAAGGTGTACGGGCGGCGGTCGGTGCCTTGCCAGGTGAGGGTAATCCGGTGCGGCCCACGCTGGATAAAAGCCGTAGCCGAGGCCGTGTGCAGCGGCAGGTAGATCAGTTGCTTACCCACCACATCGCCCGCCCAGGGGTCATAGGTAGCCTGTTGGGTAGAGCGGGTGTAGGCATACTGCCCGAAGCCGCCCCACTGCCAGCTGCCCAGCTGCCGGGTCAACTTCCCCTGCACTTCCAGACCCTGCGCCAGCACGTCCTGCAGATTCTCGACGCGGTAGCCCCGGTCAGGGTTCCAGTAGGTCCAGTCGCTGACATGGTTGCGGAACGCACTAACGCCCAGTGAAGCGGTTGATCTGGAAGCATCTACCGGAGAGGCCTGTCTGGTCAGGGTTAGCCCCACATCCTGCGAGAAGCCGCTTTCGGGCCGGATCTCCGGGTTGCCCAGCGTTTTCCAATAGCGTTCGTTGAGGGTAGGCACCCGGTAGCTTCGGGCTACATTGGCCCGGCTGCTGAGGTGCCAGCCTGAGTGGTCGAACAGGCGGTATTCGAGGCCGAACGAGGGCGTAAAGGGTGGGTCGTAGCGCGTCACAAACGCCTGCCTCATGTTCAGTGACGTAACAAGCCGGGTGGTTGGCTGATACCGGATGAGGACATACACATCAGCGCGTTGTTCGTGCAGCAGACCACCGGAATAGCCATCGACGCGGGCGGTGTAACGAACCCACTCAGCGCCCATGCGGATAGTGATCGGATGCGCTCCCGGCCCGACGGTCTGCTCCAGTTCATGCTCAGCCCGAATCAGGAGCCGGTCAGTTTCCGCGTGGCTGGGTGCCGTGTCGAACGTGTTGCCTTTGCCATAATCCGTGATGTCGCGGATAAGCCCCGCCCGCAGTAAGGTGCGCCCCGACAGCCAGTTCCCCGACTGGCTGTTACCGAATTCATAGCTGGTCAGGAAGCGGTAGGCCTGCGTCCGGGTACTCTCCCGGCCAATTGAATCAGCGGGCGTACTTGTGAGCTTGTTGTCTGTCAGCCAGACGTTTAGGGATAACTGCTGTTGCCGTTTCGTTCGGAAAAAAAGATCTTGAATAAACCCGCGCTGTGTCGTTTCGGCCGGTTCGACCAGATACCCCTGCCGTTCGTGGTAATTGGGTGCGTAGCGGTTGCTGCCGCCATAAACGAGGGTTTTGCCCGCAAGCTGCGCCCCGTTGGCAAGGGAACTGGTGAACCGACCCCCGACCTGCGTCTGTGAGCTTCCCCAGGCACCCATTCGATGCCCGACTGTGGCCGTTAGGGCAGACGCCGCCCCGCCCCGCTGCTGCCAGGCTGGGGTTGAACTGAGCAGAATACTACCACCAATGGCGTCGCTACCAACGGTGGAGGCCGCTGAGCCATACTGGATGGTCAACTGATCGAACCCGTTGACGGGAATGGTGGAAAAGTCGGTTTGGCCGAGGGTAGGCGGGTTGATATTGATCCCATTCCAGAGCAGGGCGGTATGGTTGGCCGACGTGCCCCGCAGGCCAACCGTAGTGAGCTGACCGGGACCATAGCTTTTAAACTGCATAGGGGCCTGTAGGGCCAGAAAATCGGTTAGCGTCTGGTAGCGATACGCCTCGGTCAGGGCTGAATCGGCCCGTTGTATTTTAAGACCCGCCATGAATCGCTCGGGCGCAAAGCCACGCACCGTCACGGGCTGTAACTGCCGTACCGATGAGGAGTCCTGCGCGTATGCACCGCATACAGCACTGAACCACAGCAACAGAGCTGTGTAACGAAACATGAGTCAGTCTAACCTTGACAACGACCCTCCGACGAACGGGTCTGGGTGTTCGGGCGGTAAGTGGCCTATCCTCCGTAGGGCCCTCACAGCAGCGAATTACGGGTAGGTCTCCTGGCTTCGCTCACCGACTGGCACCTTCCCGGACTGTATGTATCCAGTGGTGATGTAGATCAATCGGCACTACTATGAGCGTTACAGTTGCGGGGACAGCCCCGGATTAACCAAAAAACGGTATCACCGATGTTCCCTATTAAGCCGTCGAACCAGCACAGAAGCCAGCCCGTAGGCACCCGTAATCTGCCCCAAAGGTAGCAAGAAATTGGGAAAGGGCGGGTCAGGAATCGTTCTGAACGTGATAAAATAGTGGTGTTGGTACTAGGCTGGAACCTAACAGTGGGCGGAACAAGACACTCGGAAGTGGCCTGAACTTTTATCAAAACCGACTCGCCAAACGGGATAATATCACTCCTCATTTGTCTGATTGTATTTGTCTGACTGTAAGCAAGTTGGTATCTTTCTGCATGATCTACCAGCGTATTCCGCCTCAGCCTGCCTTACAGGGTTTTGTAAAGGAATATCTACTATTGCATTTTGCGTATAGTCCAGCGAAACCAGCCCTGGTAAAAGCCTTTCCTCCACTACCCGAGCAGGGTCTGGAGTTCTTTCCCAAAGGCTTGGTTACCTCAGCCAATCCAGCCACTGGAGTAGTAAAAGAAGCACCCCGAAATGCTGTTTTTGGCCAACAGGTATCCCGCTTAAACTTCGTGATGCCCTCCGAAGAATATATCATGATTCGTGTCATTTTTCACCCAGGCGGCCTGTTCCGATTCTTACGCGTACCGCTTACCGAATTCACCGATAAAAAAGTGGATGCTGAAGCGGTTATCAACCAGCAAGTGCAGCAGGTAAACGACCGCCTAGCCAATGCGAGCAGCTATCCTGCGATGATTGCCATTGTTGAACACTATTTAGTAGACAAAATCCGACAGGTGAAACCGGCGATTCATGCTGTCGATAAAATTGGCACCCTCTTACTCCATAATCCCACTCGTTTTTCCCTGGGTTGGCTGGCTGATCAGGCGTGTTTGAGCCCCCGACAACTGGAGCGCAAATTTGTGGAACGAATGGGCATTGGCCCCAAATTATTCGGACGCATCGTACGCTTTCACCAGGCATTTTTATGGAAAGAAGCTCATCCAGACCTAGATTGGCTGTCGGTAGCGGTCAACTTTGGCTATGCTGACTTTCACCATCTATTTAAAGATTTCAAAGAATTTGGTGGTGTTACCCCCAATACATTGCTGTCGGAGTATGCCCTCTCACCCGAAAAAGTGTTGGACTTAACGTAAAAACGTCGGTTTTCTACCCATACCGACTCGGGTTTGGCCCCTACATTACGTTCTGAAAATCAACTCTGTTCACGTAATGGACAAAGCCTACCGACACATCAGCTACCTGTTCGTGGCTGTCCTGATTCTCGTCTTCCTCGCCTTTTTCAAAACGTATTTCGGCTTATTCCCAACGTTTAGTGGAACTACTACGTTAGTCCATATTCACGCAGTTACCATTTTAATGTGGTTTGCCCTATTGATTGGCCAGCCGATATTGATCTACCGGAAGCAGCTAATATGGCATCGGACCATCGGCAAAGTTTCCTATGGTTTGGTACCACTAATGGTGATTTGCTTTCTGTTGATGGCCCGCCAGCATCAGCTGCGCGGTAAAGACCTGGTCCTTTTCGTTTACAATACGTTTGACATCAGTCTGTTTGTTCTGTTCTACACACTAGCCATCGTTTACAAGCGCAGACCGGCTTATCACGCTCGCTTTATGGTCATGACCGTGTTACCTTTTCTGGGCGCAACCATAGGTCGGCTACCCGGCTTTCCTATACCGGGAGCCGTTCTTGGGTTGTTGATTATCTTGGGCTTACTGGTCTATGAGCGTTTCACTCAGAGAGTGTATAAACCCTACCTGATCTGCCTGACCTCCTTTGTCTGCCTGCTGATCGGTTGTGTTGGTGTGCTCACTGTTGGAACGGAGCTGTTAAACAGGCTGTGGAGCCTCTGTTTTAGTAGTTAAATGGCCATCCGGTTGGGTGGCCATTTCGCAACCCCTACGTCGCCCCCGAACTTTCGATTGTCAGTTGACCGTTGTATGATTGTCAACTGATAATTACAGGATCATGAAAGCAACACCACGCTCCCTAACCCGGCCTACGGCTTCGGTCGCCCGGCGTCCCGTCCAGATCAAGCCCACCGGGCTGGATGGCCAACTCAACCACCTGGCCTATCAGTTGGGGGCTACCCTCAAAGAATTGGCTCCTCTGCTGCAACTGTCCGAGAGCACACTGCATCGGTTGCGTCATCAGGCAACCCTGACCGGTTCTGCGGCCGAGCGGGTGGAACTACTCAGGGGCGTCGTTGAGCAGGGTTTACGGGTGTACGGAGGGAATGAAGTGCCCTGGCACGCGTGGTTACGCTACCCCCTGGGCGAGCTGGATGGCCGTACGCCGTTAGAAGCCCTGACCACCATTGCCGGGTTCACCCAGGTCACCGACATCTTGGGCCGTATTGAGCATGGGATCTTTTTCTAAGCCGACTAGCCACCCCTTTATTTGATGGTCGTCTACCGACTTCTTCAGGCGGCTTTTCAGCATGAACCGCTATCGGGGCAAGGAGCAGCCATGTACGGCGGGCGCTGGAACCTCAAAGGTATTCCCCTGATCTACACCACCGAGTCGCCCGCCCTGTGTTTACTAGAGGTGCTGGTACATCTGAACCCTACGCATATTCCAGCCTACTATCTGATTACCATTGAGGTTCCTGACTCAATTTGCACCTACCCCCTGGCGGCATTGCCCCCTGACTGGCGGGCTACGGGTAGCGCACGGCCCCTGCCTTCCCAGATCTTTCTGATGCCGTGGTTACGGGAGCCCGATTGTCTGGTGGCCAGCCTGCCCAGTGCCATACTACCGATGATGGCCAACTACCTGATTAATCCCCGTCATGCACTTTTTGCCGACTGCCGGGTGATTGAGTCCATCCCCTTTGCTATCGATGAGCGCCTGTATGATCCAGCTCGTCGGGGGTAAAAGGCTACTTTTGCAAGTACTTTGTACCGCTGACCGATTAGGCAATGTAGAGTAATGTAAATACTGGGTATTTTTCTAGTGAATGGTTGCTGAAGCAATTCACTAAAGATTTAGTCGCTAATCTTCCGGGTAGGGGATGTAGACGAATCCCGTAAACTCACCAATTACAACGAAGAGGCAACAGTACTCATCGGGGTTTTTATAGTTTTCCTGCCAAAGCTCATACGAGTCCTCACCGATGAGCTCGCGCTGAACAAACTCATCGTACATAGACGCTTTGTAGGTAAAGGTGTTGCCCAGGTCGCCTTCCCCGTAGAGCAGCTGGCCGATGGGTACGTCTTTTTTCGAGGCGACAAATACTGGATAATCCGAAAAGCCGCGCTTGCGAATCTGGTACGAGGCTTCCTTCAACTGATCGGCAACCTTCACAAAATCAGTCGATACCATGCCCATCAGCTTCCGGTTGAGATCGGGCGAGTTGGCATCGTCCATCAGGACGTTTTCGTTGCTATTGTTAATCATGAAGGAGTCTTTTGTTTACAGTCCTCTGTCTTCGGTCCTCCGTTGCTCCGCTACTTTACCAGACTTTGGCTTAGCAGCGCAACAGAGGACGGAGGACGGAAGACAGAGGACTTTTTTAGAACCGATTCGCGCCGAGCAACAGTTCCAGATCTTTGAAGCGCATGCCGAATTTACGGGCCATATACAGGTTGGTCAGCGAGCCTTTGTGGCAATACACGCCTTTCATGAACCAGCGGTTGGCGTAGATCATGGCTTCAATGCCGCCGTTGGTGCCCGTCTGTAACAGGAAGGGCAGAAAGATGTTGCTCAGCGCGATACTGGCCGTGTGCGATACCCGGGCGGCGATGTTAGGCACGCAGAAGTGAATGACATCGTGCACCCGGTAGGTGGGGTTCTTGTGCGAGGTCATCCGCGATGTCTCGAAGTTGCCCCCCTGGTCGATGGCCACGTCGATGATGACCGAGTTGGGTTTCATGCGGCTCACCATCGTGTCGGTCACAATCACCGGGCTGTGACCGTCCTCGCCGCGCAACGCACCAATCACTACATCGGCCCGCTCAATGGCTTCGGAGAGCGTGTCCGAATCTAAAATCGAGGTGTAGACCGACGTACCTACGGCGTACTTGAAGCGCTGTAGTTTGTACAGATCCTTGTCGAACACCTTCACATCGGCCCCCATGCCCAGGGCGGTTCGGGTGGCGTATTCGGTTACCGTACCCGCGCCCAGAAACACTACCTTGGTAGGGGGGACCCCCGTAATGCCACCCAGAATGATGCCCCGTCCATTGGCGCTGCTGCTGAGGTATTCTCCGGCAATCAGCATGACCGTGCTACCGGCCATCTCGCTCATCGACCGGATAACGGGCATGCCTCCCGCCTGATCTTCAATGTATTCGTAGCCAATACCCGTCACGTTTCGCTCGTTGAGCTTCTCGAAGTAAGCCCGTTCGCGGGCGGGCAGGTTCAGGGCTGAGATAACCGTTGCGCCGTTCTTCAGATGATCGAACTCGCCATCGACCAGCGGCTCGATCTTCAGAATCAGGTTGGCCTCATAGACCTCTTTGGTCGAATGGGCAATTTGCGCACCCGCTTCGCTGTAATCCGAATCGCTGAATTTGGCACCCACCCCGGCGTTGGTCTCCACAATAACCTGATGGCCATTGCGAACCAGAATAGCCACGGCTTCCGGAGTCAGGGCAATGCGGTTCTCCTGAAGCGACACCTCCTTGGGTAACCCAATAAGGAGGCTGCTCTTGGATGTTTTCAGCAGTGCGGGAGACTCCCTGGTGTACAGGGCCGTTTGTTTCGCTAATTCTTCAAAACCAGTCATAGTGTAGTTAGCAGTAATTAAGTAGCAGCAGGTAAGGGCAGTATCCTTTTGCGGAGCTGCCTGCCGCTACTTAAGTTCGGTTGTTACCGTACGAATGCCGGCGTGGTCGGAGGATAAACTGACGTGGTAATACTGAGTTGGCCAGAGTGATTCGATGCGCTCGGGCCATTCAACGAAACAGTATGCGCCTGAATCGAGGTACTCTTCCAGACCAATGTCCATCGCCTCCGCTTCGTTCCGCAGGCGATAGCAATCAAAATGATAAACTGATTCACCGGTTCTGGTGGTGTATTCATTCACCAGACCGTACGTTGGGCTCTGTACCACGCTGACAACACCTACTACCCGGCACAGTGCTTTGATGAGCGTTGTTTTACCGACCCCCATCTCGCCTTCAAACAGCCACACATGTTGATTGGCGGCTTCGGCGATGAGTTCCTGCGCTACTGCATTCAGTTCATCGAGTTGGGCGAAGGTCTTTGTCACAGGGGGTCTTGTTGGCCCGCAAAGATACAAAAAGCCAGCCAGTAGGTTTCATTACGTTGCTGTTCGCTAAGTACTTGTGCGGATTGCTTCGCTAGTCGAAGGGCCTACATAGCGAAGCAACTCACCAGGAAACTAACCTTACTATAAAGAGAGCAGGCTTGTGGGCCTGCTCTCTGAAAAATGCTACGCTGATTGATCCACTAGTAACCGGGGTTCTGAACAAGCGTTTCCTGGCTTCCTTTTTTGCTGTTCAGGATCTCCTGTAGCGGAATCGGGAAATACTCGTGCTTGCCTTTCACGAAGCTTACTCCTTTCAGATACGACCGTTTGCTGGCCTCCGTGGCGTAATAGGCGTTCAGGACCTGATCGGCAATGCCCCAGCGAACCAGGTCGAACCGGCGGTGGCCTTCCATGCCAAACTCCAGGCGCTCTTCAAACTGAACGGCCTTGCGGGCCATCTCTTTGCTGGCAAACGGTGTATCGTAGGTACCGACCACATAATTGGCGGCGGGTTTGCCGTCGGCCGTCTTCACAAACCCATCGGGGTTAGCCGCCCGTTTCCGAATCTGGTTGATATAACCCCGCGCTTTGTCCAGATCGCCGATCTCCGTTTCGATCTCCGCCAGCCACAACAGGACGTGGCTGTACCGGATCATGCGGTAGTTGTTGGCGTTCAGGCGGGCGTTACCGGCAAACGTGTTGGTGCCCACATCCGAGCGGTACATCACGTGCTTCTTGGGTGAATAAGGACCGCCATACGACTGGTCGCGCACATACGCTTTGCCCGGATGAACACCCCAGTCGAGGAAGGGGATACCCCGGCGCCCGACGGTCCAGTCCAGCCGTGGGTCGACGGCACCGGCATACGGTGTGAAGGGGGCTGTTGATTCGATGTTCTGGTCGCTGGTTACGTCGCTGGCATTGAACGTATCGAGCAGGGGCAGGCCGTTTTCATTGGTCTTAAACGCATTGACCAGGTTCTGCGAGGGCTGGAAAAAGCCGCAACAGGTGGTTACGCCACCGCCCCCGTAGGGGTAGTTGAGGGTAGCGCCGACATTGCCGTTTTCACCGCCTGAGGCACCGTCGTTCACGGAATGCTGAATCTCAAAAATCGATTCCGCATTGTTGTTGGTCGTGGCCTTGAAATTGTCATGGTAGCGGTCCGCCAGCTTGTATTGTCCGCTGGCCACAATCGCTTCCAGCAGGGGTTTGGCTTCCGCGTATTTTTTCTGGAACAGATACGCTTTTGCCATTGTGGCGGCCGCCGCCCATTTGGTTACCCGGCCCGGCTGGCTCTGCTTCGCAGGCAATACGTCATACGCGGCCTTCAGGTCAGCCACAATGTTGGGCCATATGTCGGCTGTGTTAGGCAGTTTGGTGCTTTCCAGATCGTTGGGGTTATACACCTTCTCGTCGATGTAGGGCACCTTGTTAAACATCTTCACCAACTCCATATGGTAGTGACCCCGCAGGAACCGGGATTCAGCGATGATCTGCTGCCGTTCGGCGTCGGTAATGTCCTTCACGGCGGGCAGCGCCTGAAGCACGTCGTTGGCCCGGGCAATACCATCGTACATGGACCGCCATTTTCCACGGAAGTAAATGTTGTCGGACTGAATATTACCCTGCTCAATCAGCGAAATGGGCGGCTGATCACCCGCAATGGTGCCTTTATAGGCATCGTCCGAGGCCACACTACCATACACCCAGTTATCGCCACTACTCTGATACGAGCGGTAAGCGCCTTCCGCCGTGGCCCAGCCGTCGAGCAGTGAATACGCACCAATCAGCAGGGCGTTGATACCCGCTTTGTTTTGCAGGGCGGTAACGGCCAGCGATGCCTTGGGCTGAACGTCCAGAAATTTGTCGGAACAGGCGGTTGCCAGTCCCAGACAGCAAAGAGAGAGAAGTAACTTTTTCATTGTTGTTCTTGAAAATTAGAAGCTCAGGTTCAGGCCCACTAATAG
The DNA here is from genome assembly GCA_963750355.1 of uncultured Cytophagales bacterium. GTDB lineage: Bacteria > Bacteroidota > Bacteroidia > Cytophagales > Spirosomataceae > Fibrella. The sequence continues at coordinate 76,601 of CAVVQL010000027.1, forward strand.
AGTTTTGGCAACGGGGTATGCACCACCGTCTACGCCGATCTGCCGGTCGTTGCCCGCCGAGTAACTGCGGAGGTTGATCTCAGGGTCCATGCCCGAGTATTTCGTTACGGTAAACAGATTCTGCCCCTGTACGTAAATAGCCGCCGAACCCATACGCAGTTTCGACAACAGGGTCTGCGGCAGGGTGTAGGTGAACTGGATGTTCTTCATGCGGAAATACGAGCCGCTTTCCAGGTAGTACGTCGATGGCTGAATACTAACCTGGTCTGACGAGCGAAGCTGCGGCAGAATGGCATCGGTGCTGCCGGGCCGCCACGACTGGTACAACATACGCGTGCTGCGGTTACCGGCAAACGTTGGGAAATCGGTCCAGTATTTCACGTAGTTGAAAATCTGGTTGCCCTGCACGCCCTGCCCGAAGATGGTGAGGCCGAAGTTACGGTAGTTCAGGCTTACGTTCAGGCCGTAGTTGAACGAGGGGTGCGGGTTGCCAATGATACCCAGGTCTTTGGTGTTGACAAGGCCGTCGCCATTCACGTCGCGGAACTTGAACCGGCCCGCTACGTTCTCGGTGGCAGCGTTGCCAAACTGCACGGGGTGAGCCTTAGCTTCTTCATCCGACTTGAAAATCCCGTCGATGGTGTAGCCGAAGAATGACGAAATCGGGTAGCCCTGCTGGGTCACTACGAAGTTCTGAATCCGCTCGTCGTTAATGCCGAAGTACTGCGTGTTCGGGTCGCCTGTGGTCTTGGTTACTACGTTGCGGTACGTGCCGAAGTTGGCCGATACGTTGTAGTTCAGTCCGCTGGTACCGATTTTATCGCCATAGCTAAGCATCAGATCGACACCGCGGTTACGCATGGCCCCAATGTTCTGGAATGGGTTCGTAGCGACGCCCTGAGTCAGCGGGGCCGACACGGGGAACAGCATGTCGGAGGTGGTACGGGTGTACCAGTCTAGGCCTACACTCAGGCGATTCTTCAACAGGCTGGCATCCAGACCCACGTTCAGGCTGGTGGTGGTTTCCCATTTTGCCTTGGCGTTACCGAACTGGGTCAGCTCATAGCCCGGTACGGCCGAGGTGCGTGAGCCGTTGATGTCGTAGAACGACGTGATCGGGTTGGTGCTGAACTGCGTGTACGAGTTGTAGTTACCAATCTCCTGGTTACCCGTCTGCCCGTAACCGGCGCGGAACTTCAGGTCATCAATAAACGTCAGCGCCGCTCATGAAGGCCTCTTTCGATACCCGCCAGCCCACACTGGCCGCCGGGAAAACAGCCGACCGGAACTCAGGGGCAAACCGTGACGAGCGGTCGCGGCGTACGGTCAGGTCGAGGAGGTATTTGTCATCGAGGGCATAGTTGAACTTAGCGAACTCCGAAGCCAGCTGCCAGTTCGATGCGCCCCCGTTGTTTGTCTGTACGCCCGTACCGGCACTGAGGTAGCGGTTGTCCAGGTCGTCGATGGCAAAATTAGTCCGGCTGGCATCGAAGAACTCAAAGTAACTCTTGATGGCCTCCGTACCCGCGATGAGGTTGAAGCGGTGCCGTTCGCCAATGTTGATATTATACGTCAGCGTATTATACCAGGTCCAGGTGTATTCGTAATTGTTACTGGTCGTCAGGCTGTTCGACCCACGCGCCTCGGCCGATTCAATATCGCGGATGGTGTAGTTGCGGTAGTTGAACAGGTTATAGTCGATACCGAAGCTGGTGCGGGCGGTGAGGTTGGGCAGAATGTCTACTTCGCCATACGCGTTACCAAACAGCCGCACTTCCTTCTGCACGTTGTCTTTATTGCGGTAGAGCAGCGCCATGGGGCTATTGGCATTGTCAAGGTCACCGCCGCGCGTACCGGCAAAGTTACCCGCCACGTCATAAACCGGAATGATCGGCTGAATCCGGTAGGCAAACGAGATGGGGTTGCTCTCAGCGTTGTTGCCGTTGGGTTGGCCAATGCGTTCGCCATAAGCCGCCTGGAAGTTCTGTCCAACGCGGATGCGTTTGGTGACGTTGAACTCCGTGTTGGACCGCAGCGAGTACCGCTTGAAGCCCGTGTACTTCATGATGCCCTGCTGGTCGAAATAGTTAAGCGACAGCGCATAGCGTCCGCCTTCGTTACCGCCCGATACCCCCAGTTGATGGTTCTGAATGGGGGCCGTCGTGAAGATCTCTTCCATCCAGTTCGTGCCTACTTTGTTGGCCCGCGTGATGAGCTGGAACTTCGACGAGTTGATGTCATTGTTGTAGTTGACAAACGTACCGTCCGGATTCTGGGCAACCCGTGGGTCGCTGGCTGAAGCGCCGCTGGGCAGCACGAAATCGGGAATGACCGGCGTTGGACCATTGCCAAACTGCGAGTGCGTGGGGTTACCGTTTGGCCCTACCACACCCGAATTTTTGCGCGATTCCCACGTCAGGCGGGCGTATTCATCCGTGTTTAGCAGATCGAGCAGCTTACCATGCCGCTGACTGCCGTAGTACGTCTCGTAGGTAAACTTGGGTTTGCCCGCCTTGCCTTTCTTGGTGGTGATGATCACCACGCCATTACCCGCCCGCGACCCGTAGATCGACGCGGCCGAGGCGTCTTTCAGGACCTGTAAGCTTTCGATGTCGTTCAGGTTCAGCGTGTTCAGGTTGCCTTTGGTGGGAACGCCGTCGATCACATACAGCGGTGAGTTGTCGTTGATGGTACCAAAACCACGAATACGAACCATGACGCCGCCACCCGGTGAGTTTTCGTTACCAACCGTTACCCCGGCCACACGGCCCTGCAGGGCCTGCCCCACGTTGGTGGCGGGTACCGATAGTAACTGCCTGGTGTCCACTGTCGCTACGGCTCCCGTAATGTCGCGTTTGGCCTGGGCACCGTACCCCGTAACTACCACTTCGTTCAGACTCCGCACGTCGGTATCCAGCGCTACATTCAATTCAGACTGGTTACCAACCGTCACTTCTTTCGACGCGTAGCCGATCGCCGAGAACACCAGCACATTCTGGTTGGCAGGTAGCGTTAACTGGTAGGTTCCGTTGGCATCCGTAGAGATACCGACCGTGGTTCCTTTCACAACCACGTTGACTCCGGGTAGCGGGGTGGTACCGCCGCTCTCTGTTACTCGGCCCGTAATGCGCCGGTCCTGTGCCTGGGCAAATACACACAGACACATTAACCAACTCAATAGCAGCCAGCGTCGGCTGCCAGCTGGATTCTGGTAGGCTTGTTTCATAGGAATAAGAATGATTAAAAAATAGTGAATGCGGACTAGCATCGTATTGACGGTTGCGCGCACTATCATAAAGGCTATTTTTCCCTCGGTTTAATACTAGGTTAGGTTAAAAACCAGCCAATAAATAGGATTCTGTATTAAAATCTCTAGTAATAGTACTTAATTATCTGCTGGATAAACTATTGTTAATCAGCAGTTTTTACCGCTTAATCACTGGTCTGTAAATTTAATCCAGATTTGTAAAGGGCCTTGTGATGGGTAAGGTCGGCTAACCGTATTGTCTATACGTATATCCATAAAAAATCGGCCGTTTGGCAGAGCTTATTCACCCTGGCAAACGGCCGATAGCCGATAAGTAACTCAGTTACTGCTGGTTTATTTCATGTTGTGGTAGACCATCTGCACATCGTCATCTTCTTCGATGCGCTCGATGAGTTTCTCCACGTCGGCGACCTGCTCGTCGGTCAATTCCTTGTAATCGGTTGGGATTCGCTCGAATTCAGCGCCTTTCAGTTCGTACCCTTTCTCTTCGAGGTATTTCTGAATCGCACCAAAGGCCGTGAAGTCGCCGTAGATCACAATCTGATTGGTTTCTTCATCCAGTTCAAGCTCGTCGGCACCGAGATCGATCAGTTCGAGTTCCAGTTCCTCCATGTCTACACCTTCGGCGGCAATGCGAAACACCGACTTGCGGGTAAACATGAAATCGAGCATTCCCTGCGTCCCCAGGCTACCGCCCAGTTTATTCAGGTAGCTGCGGATGTTGGCTACCGTCCGGTTCAGGTTGTCGGTCGCGGTTTCAATCACCAGACCGACACCATGCGGGGCGTAGCCTTCGTATACCACTTCTTTGTAGTCTTCCTGCTCTTTCGATGATGCCTTCTTGATGGCCCGCTCCACGTTATCTTTGGGCATGTTGGCCGCCTTGGCATTCTGAATAATGGCCCGGAGCCGCCCGTTGCTATCGGGGTCGGGACCACCGGCTTTCACAGCCATAACTATGTCTTTACCAATGCGGGTGAAGGTCTTGGCCATCTGCCCCCATCGTTTCATTTTTCGGGCTTTTCGGTATTCAAATGCGCGTCCCATTTTTAGGAAGGTTCAATTTTAAGGTTTAACGGTCTAATGTCTAAATTCAAAGTCTAAAGTCTAATGTCCAGGGTTGCTTGCTCTTTAACTTATGCGAAGCAACTTTGAACTTTAGACTATTGACCTTTGAACTTCAAACTTACCTCAACAGGTGTCAATTCGTTCGTAAATACATCGACCATGCCCCGCGTGAGGTCCTCAAACGTGTCGCGCTGACGGATCAGGTGGGCCTGTCCTTCGTAGACCAGCACTTCGGCCGGGCGTTCGCGGAGGTTATAGGTCGAGGCCATGCTGAAGCCGTAGGCCCCGGCGTTCTCAAACGACAGCACATCACCGGTACGCACTTCGGGTAACATCCGGTCGGTGGCGAAGGTATCGGTTTCGCAGATGTAACCCACTACGTCGTAGAGCGTAGGCTCACCGTCAGGGTTCGATACGTTGACAATATCATGCCAGGCGTCGTACATCATCGGCCGGATCAGGTGGTTCAGGCCCGTATCGACCTGCACAAACCGGCGGGTGGGGTGTTGCTTCACCACATTGACCCCCGCCAGCAGATGACCGGCTTCACTAACTAAGTATTTTCCCGGCTCGAACCAGAGTTCCAGGTCACGGCCATAGCTGCGGCAGAACGACTGAAACGCCGCCGATACTTTGGCACCCAGGTCATCGAGGTCAGTTACCAGATCACCTTCCCGGTAGGCTACTTTGAAGCCGCTGCCAAAGTCGATAAACTGGAGGTTCGGATAGTCGGCTGCCAGATCGAAAAGGACCGCTGCGCCTTTCAGGAACGTACCGGCATCTTTAAAATCGGAACCGGTATGAATGTGCAGGCCAACCACCTGGTATGTTGTACTGGGCCACCACCGCCGCAATTTGAGCCCGGTAGTCGTTGGGAATACCAAACTTGGAGTTGGCATGGCCCGTCTGAATCTTGAAGTTCCCGCCGTCGGCCACACTGGGGTTGATGCGCAGGCAAACCGGAACCGACGAGCCGTATGTCTGCCCGATCTGTTCCAGCAGCGGCAGGCTGTCGACGTTCAGGCGCAGGCCCAGCCGGATGGCTTCCTGAATTTCGGGCCAGGCGTTGCCACTGGGCGTGTACATGATCTGCTGCGGCGTGTAGCCCGCCAGCATGGCCAGCCGGGCCTCGTTTACCGAGACCACATCGACATCAACCCCCTGCATCCGCATCAATTTCAAAATCGACAGGTTGGTCAGGGATTTGGCGGCGTATTTGATCTTCAGATTGACTCCCCGGTCCGGCGTCCCGGTGAACGATGACCGGAATGTATCGATCTGCCGGATGATCCGGTCGGCATCGTATACGTAAAGGGGAAGGCCGAACTGCCGGGCAATTGCCAGCGTGTCGAGGCCCTGAATCTGATAAGGAGCGTGCATAATTAAGCAAAAACAGGGTGCAAATATACGCTTTGATCGACGGAGGGGCAACAACTGACCCAAGGCGGGTTGATGGATAGCCGTAATTCAGAAGATGCACGTATTTTTAACCCGTTCATTCCAACTTTCCCATTCCACTATGACCCTGGCCAACATACGGTTCCTTTGCTTACTGCTGCTCACCCAGATCGGTTACGCACAGGCGCAGCCTGCGGCACGAAAACCGACCGGGGCTGGTCGGTTGCAGGCGGCCACCCCCATTCAGTCGGGGCCCATGCTGGGCTATGCCGACATGCGCGAGGTGATGCTCTGGGTGCAGACCAAACAACCGGGCCGGGTGCAGATCAGGTACGTGGAGCAGGGCACCAAAGCGCCCGTTATGCTGACTGCCGAGGTAGCTACGTCGCGGGCCACCGCCAACACGGCCCACCTGGTTGCTGATGCGTTACAACCGGGAAAGCGGTACGACTATGAGGTACTCGTAAACGGAAAGCCGGTGAAGCTCCCCTATGCCACCACGTTTCAGACCCAGACGCTCTGGCAATTCCGCACCGAACCACCCAACTTTACCTTTGCCGTGGGCAGCTGCACCTACGTCAACGAACCGCCCTACGACCGCCCCGGCACGCCCTACGGCGACGGGTACGGCATCTTTACCAGCATCGCCGCCCAAAAACCCGACTTCATGCTCTGGACCGGCGACAATACCTACACCAGGGAAGTAGACTGGAACTCGCGCACCGGCGTGTTGAAACGGTATACGCACACCCGCTCATTGCCGGAGATGCAGCCCCTGCTGGCCAGCACGCATCATTACGCCATCTGGGATGATCATGATTATGGCCCCAATGATTCGGACCGGAGCTACTGGCTGAAGCCCGTCACGCTCGAAGCGTTCAAGCTGTTTTGGGCAAACCCGAATTTTATCTTCGATGAAGGCTGTACCGGTACATTCGTCTGGGGCGACTGCCAATTTTTTTTACTGGATGATCGTACGTTTCGCGCCCCCAACGACCAGCCCGACGCCGGTGCCAACGGGCCGGAGAAAGCGTACTTCGGTACCCGGCAGATCGACTGGTTTATCGACGCCCTGCGCTTTAGTCAGGCTACGTTTAAGTTTGTGGTGACCGGTGGACAGATCATTAATCCGGCCGTGGTAGCCGAAAACTACGCGACGTATAGCACCGAACGGACGCAGTTCCTGAATCGGCTGGCCGAGGCGAAAATCCCTGGGGTTCTGTTCATTACCGGCGACCGGCACCACAGTATTATTCATAAAGCAGACCGCCCCGGTACCTATCCGCTCTACGACATCACCATCTCGCCCCTGACGTCGGGCCCCGCCAGGCCAACAGCGGCTGAACTGACCCAGCCCACCGTTGTGGAAGGCACCCTGCTGACCGAACGCAACTTTGCCACGATGGCCGTGAGTGGCCCCCAAAGCAACCGTTTGCTCACTATTCGGGCCTTTGATACCGCTGGTAAAGAGAAATGGGCACGCACCTTTAAAGCGACTGACCTGCGGTGAAACCGTTGGTGATTCGTGCTTTTGGCTATATTTGGCCATCCTATCCTTATCTCGTGAAGGCTCAACCCTATCTGGTCTCGGAAGAACTACTGCTTCGTAAGCTGAATAGGCGCGACGAAGTAGCGTTTCAATGGCTATACGACCAATATGCCCACGTACTTTATGGATGTATACTGACCAGCGTGGGGCAGCCCCAATTGGCCAGCCAGGTGGTAGAGGATGTGTTTGTTCACGCCTGGGCCAATTTCGACCAATACAACCCGCGAAAAACCAGGCTGTTGACCTGGCTGCTATCCTGTGCGCGTGCTCAAGTAGCTACCGCTCTGGCCAACACAGCCCCACCGCTTTCCCAATCCAGTATCGATTACGAACTAGGTGACAATCCAATTACTCAGGAACAACGTACTTTACTCGACGCTGTGTATTTTCGGAGCCAATCGGTTAGTCAGCTGGCCCTGGCCAGTCAACAGCCTGAACCAGTAGTACAACGTCGTCTACGTGATGTTCTACAAGAACTTAAATCTTTTTTTAGCCAATGAATATTCCCGACTACATAACCTCCGGTATCCTGGAATCCTACGCATTAGGTGCCGTCAGCGATCAGGAAAAGCGTGAGGTGGAGTGTTTGTCGGCGATCTACCCCGAAGTTCGTCAGGAACTCGACCGACTTACGCTGGCGCTGGAAAATTATGCCCTCCTGCATAGCGTAGCGCCCCCTGCTGATCTACAGAACCGTATCCGCGAACGCCTGACGTTTGCGGATACGAACGCGGCTCCTGCCAGTGAAGAAAACGAAACGAAAGTAATTCCCCTACAGCGCGAACGCCCCGTTTTTCAGGGTGCCTGGCTGGCCGCCGCCGCCGCAGCGTTGGTTCTCATTGCCTTTGCTTATTTTCTGATGAGTCAACTGCAAACCAAGCGGGCCGCTGCCGATCAATTGGCGCTGGAAAATTCGCAGTTGCAAACTGTAGTGGGCCAGTTACGCCAGCAACAAACCCGTGATGCTCAACTACTGGCGCTGTTACGTCAGCCCGGCATCCAGACAATCCGGTTGGCCGCTGCCAAGCCCGACGGTGCCCCCGCCGATGTAATGGTATACTGGAACCGCCAGAAAAAACAGGTTACGCTGGAAGTAGAACGCCTGCCCGAATTGCCCTCCGATAAGCAGTACCAATTATGGGCACTCGTCGATGGCAAGCCCATCGACGCGGGGGTATTTGCCAATCAGGCAGATCGCGGATCGTTGCAACAGACCAACCGCCCGATCCAATCAGCCGATACGTTTGCCATCACCGTTGAAAAAGTGGGTGGCAGCCCGGTACCGACACTATCCGCACTGGTTGCCCTGGGTAAAGTGGGGTAACTTAAAAGTTGAGTTTCAGGTTTCAAGTTTCATGTTTCAAGCGGTCCGCCGCTGCGGTGACTTCGCTTGAAACATGAAACTTGAAACTAAGTCATTATGTCTCCCACCTACCGGTTTTACCCTACCTTACTGAACGTCTTCTCCCGGTTTCTGAATGGCGGAAATCTAACGGAGCAGCAGGTGCTCGATGCCATCAATCGGGTGCCATCGCCAACAACGCAGGCGCAGCAACGGGGCATCTCGTTTGAAGAAACCCTCATTAAAGGCACCGGCGAGGAACAGTTTGATGCAGAGATCCTCCGGAAGATGCGCAAACTGCTACCCCGGCCGATCGTCGACACCCAGGTGTATTGCCAATGGCAGATCGACGATGTGCTGTTTTATGGGTATGTCGACCTGATCGGTAAATACAAGGCCGTCGATATCAAGACCACGGGCTCCTATCAGGCCGGGCGTTACCTGTTCAACCACCAGAATCTGTACCTGCACGCCCTGAAACGGCAGGGGATCAAACTGATCGAGTACCTCATCACCGACTTCACCGACGTGTATGTGGAGAGCTACGCCCTGACGCACCCGATCGATAAGCAACTCGAAGAAATTCGCCTGTTCAAAGCCTTCATCGAGAATCACCGCGATCAGATTACGGATAAGAAAATAGTGGCCGCTACCTGATGATCCTACACCGTTACCGGAATGTATACGCGGGCCTCGACAGGCCCGTTTGGTTGCTGGCGGGGGTAATGCTCATCAACCGGAGCGGTACCATGGTCCTGCCTTTCCTGTCGCTGTACCTGACGCAGCACCTTCATTATTCCGTCGAGCAGGCGGGGATTGTGCTGGGGCTTTTCGGGCTGGGTTCGCTGGTGGGTACGTTCCTTGGGGGTAAACTCACCGACCGGATTGGGTTTTACCCGATTCAGGTAGTCAGCCTGCTGTTTGGTGGGCTGATGCTGATCGGCATGCAGTTCGTTACCCGGTTCGAGTGGCTATGCGGAACCGTTTTCATCTTCACCGCCCTGGGCGATGCCTTTCGACCGGCCAATTCGGCGGCTTTTGCCTTTTACAGCACACCCGACACCCGAACAAGGGCCTATTCCCTGAATCGGCTGGCCATCAACCTGGGCTGGGCGGTAGGGGGCGGGCTGGGTGGCCTGCTGGCGGGTATCAACTACCGGCTGCTGTTCTGGGTCGATGGACTTACCTGCCTCGGTGCGGCCCTGTACCTGCTTTACGCCCTGCCCCGGCCAGCTCGTGCCGGATCGGGCATTAACGAAGCCGGTGGGGTCAGTGCCGTTGTCCGCTCGCCGTATAGCGATGGTCTTTTTGTGTTCTTCACGGCCTGTGTCTTTCTGTATTCAACGGCGTTCATGCAGTTTTTCAGCCTGTTGCCGCTCTATTTCAAAAAGTACCTGGGGGCGCAGGAAGGACAGATCGGGCTGTTCATGGCGTTGAACGGTCTGCTGATCGTAGCCGTCGAAATGGCGATGATTTACGCGCTCGAACGGCGAATTCAGCAACGGCTGCTCATCTCGGCAGCGGGGGTGCTACTGACAGGCTTTTCGCTGTTTATCCTGACCTTCACCCAATGGCCCGGCATTGCCTGGGTAACGATCATCCTGATCACCTTCGGCGAAATGCTGGCCATGCCGTTTCTGCTCAGCTTCGCCGCCAACCGGGCCGACGACCGGAATCGCGGGCAATACATGGGTTTGTATTCGATGGGCTGGGCACTCTCGCAGGTAAGTAGCCCGCTAATCGGCTCACAGGTTGCCGAGCGATTTGGTTTCCAGACGTTGTGGGTAATTATGCTTTGCTTCACCATCGTATCGGCGGCGGGCCTGCTTTGGGTAAATCGGCAGGTTTCGACACTGGCGGTTTCCAGCACTTAGGCCAGGCTGTCAGTGCCTGATAGGTCGGTTAATCCGCGTTGAAGCACCAGGTATTCCAGCAGCAGTACCCGGCAATGCTCGTCGCACTGCCAGCGGATATGCCAGAACGAACGGTTGGCCCAGCGGTAGAGCCACGGTTGCGTGTAGGCCGATAATAAGCCCGCGATAAAGAACGAGAACTGGGCGAATTCCGCCTCGATACCGGCTATAGGTACAGGGGCGGCGGGTAGCTTCCCCAACCGCATCAGCGAAATGGCGAGCAGCAGCTGATCAGGGCGGTTGCGCTCCCTCCCGAAATCGGCGTGTAGATCGGCAATCAGTTTCTGGCGGATAGGGCGTAGCGGAGCAGGGTCGAACGTACCGATAAGCCGGGCGAGGTGGTACTGAATGAGTGGCGTTCGGGCGTAGTTATGCGCGCAGCGAAACGGGTCGGTCCGGTAGCGGTCTGTGGCAACAATGTCGGCCAGAAACGCCAGACTATCCTGCGCGTGTCCATCAACAGGCAACCCGTATTCGTACACCACATACAGCATGTTGGCCATCGCACAGGCATCGAACTCGATGGGCATGTTCAGGCCAAACCAGGTAGAATAGGCCCTAAGATGGCGGTAGGCGGGAAAGGTATTCTGGACGGTTAGCCGGGTCCGGTTGGCGTGCCGGGCCAACTTTTCGGTCAGAAACTGCAGGTCTTGCGGCGGTTGGTTGGGACGGTCCGCCGCTGCGGGTCAGGTAAACCATCGCCGTATCATCGATGTCGTCGGGCAGCTGGAAGTGCCGAAAGCGGTGCATGACCCAGCCATGCGGAAAATGGGCCGAAGGATTGGTGGCGTAAAAGTTATACGTAGCCAACCCATCCTTGTTCCGAAAGCGGGCATAAGCAGGTAAGGCCCGGCCGATGATCTGATCGGCAATCGCCTGTTCTTCGGCAGTCATCAGTGGCCGTAATCGCTGAAGCGTAAACACGCTTATGGCGGTAAAAAAGAGGTTTGTATCCGGTCGTCGGTACCCCCAGGCCGGGTTGTAGCGGTAGGAGGGGAGTAAACCGCTGCCAAAAATAGAAGAGCCTTTTGATTGGTTATCAGCTACTTGTCTGAGCAGGCTGACAATGGTTGACGTTCCCATACGTCAAAGAACGTGAACGCCTTCGTAAACGCTGTAAATCAACGTGAATTATGGCTGCTTCCGAAATGCGTTGCTGTTGCTAAGCTTCGCGAGTCGTGCCCAGCGCGGCTGCCGCTTCGATTCCGCTCAAGGTTGTAGGTGATTCACCTTCTTTAATGTGACTAATGGATGAACTGCCAGGAAGGCCCAGCGGGCCGCGACGTCGGTAGTAGCTAGTACCGCCATGAGCTACCTACCAGTGGGGCGCAGCGTGCGGTTAAGACCCGAATGGTTTCGCACGCTACGCCCCGCTGGGGCTAAAACCGACGTTGCGGCCCGCTGGGCCTTCCTGGCAGTTCATCCATTAGTCACGTTAAGAAGGGAGTGACGTGTAACCGTGAGTCTGTCGGGAACGCCTAGTCGAAGCCCGGCCCAGCCTAGCATCAGTTACAAGTTATTTACGGGGAGTATTGACTATAACTCACGTTGCTGGTGTAGCGCGGAATAAAGGCTTTACGTCCAGTACAGAATGGGCGCAGTAGGGAAGCGCTTTGCCCACTCGGTATAGAAGAACCGTTTCATGGCCTGCATGTCGGTGGGTTGGTACACGTACTTGGTGCCGCCGAATTTATTCCGCTTCTGCGCCCGGTTAGCCTCCTCCATATCCAGCGACGTGTTTGGATACCACTGTAGCAGCACGTCTTTTGAGCCGGGTGTAAACCGGTGGCTGATGAACTCTACGTTCAGGTCCAGCACGTCGGCATTGGTGCCGTAGTCGAGCGCGGCATAGATCCGGTCGAGCAGATCGGTATAGGCTTCCTGCCAGTTTGGAATGGGCATAATCGGAGCCAGCACCACGCCAACGGGATAGCCGCCACCTCCCTGTTGGCGGGGCAGGGCCAGCTTACGCAACGCCTGTAACCGGGCCTCGATAGAGGCCGTACCGCCTTCGAGCCTGCGGGCAACCGACTCCGCATTCAGGCTAAACCGGGCCCGTGTCTGCCCGTTATGGGGCAGGTCAATCAGGCTGTCGACCTGATCGTATTTGGTCACGAACCGCAGTTGTCCGTTGTCGCGGGTGCCGTAATGCCGAATACACTCCGCCAGGCTGCCGGTCAGGTGCTCGATGCCCAGTACGTCGGTATAGCAACTCACTTCAAACGTAGTGGGTCGGTTCGCGTCACCCGAACCGTCGGACCGGGTCTGCCAGGTTTTGTTCGGGGGGTACGTGCCTTCGTAGGTAGCCGTATGGGCCAGCATGGCGGGCAGGTTGGCGTAGACGCGCACAACGGGTGGCCCCTGTAAACTACCGGCCAGATAACAGTACTGGCAATGGGCGGGGCAGCCTTCGGCCAGGTTCATCTGCCAGTCGGCCGAGGGGGGAATGGGTTGCAGCCGCATGGCCGACGGGGGGGCGTTCACCACCGCCAGCGTATTTTTGGCAATGCGGTACGTTTCGCGCTCATCGGCACCGCGCAGGCCGGTCAGGCGGTTATTCTTCATCACCTCGATCGGCAGATTCAGCGCCGACACGCGCTCATAAATCTGTTGCCCGAAGGGTTCATTCAGGGCGTCGGGCGTAAATAAAACCCGCTTAGGCAGCCATACCCGCGCCGACCGCAGATCGGTTTTCGGCGCATTCTCTACACGATTCTCCAGCACATCTTCCATCGTATAGAAAACACCAGAAATGGCTTAAACGGTCCATTTTGGCCGGTTTTGGGTCAAATTAGCGTCACTTTTTTGCCTGTTTCAGCGGTCAATTCAACGCCTGATTACGTCAATCGGCTAAACCACTACCTGAGTAGGTGCCTGGGCAACGCTGCTGACGCCGGGGTGATAAAGAAACTAAACAGCCATCTGTTGAACACACCGCTGCTTCCTGTGAGTTACTATAATATAAGCTGCCCAACCTGGCTTGCGTAGGTCAGGGCATCATACATTTGCCAGCCAATGAGATACCATTATATAGTCTGCGGACTTTTTCTAGTAACTGTCAGTTCCGCACTGGCTCAATCATCCGATGGGTCGATGCCGGCCGTTCAGGATACCCTGACCACCCGTTCACTCAATGAAGTGGTGGTGCGGGCCTACGAAAGTAACCGCTCGTTGCTGACAACGGCCGCCTCGGTTGGGTTGCTCTCGCGGCGCGACCTGGTGCAGCGATTTGCCACGCCTACGCTCGTGTCTTCCATGAACACGCTACCCGGCGTACGCATGGACGAGCGCTCGCCGGGCAGCTATCGACTCTCCATCCGGGGTAGCCTGATCCGGTCGCCGTTTGGGGTGCGCAACGTGAAAGTATATTACCAGGACATACCCCTGACGGATGCGGCGGGCAATACACCGCTGAATGCGCTCGACGTCAGAATGCTGGGTAGGGTGGAAGTGATCAAGGGCCCGTCGGGCAGCCTCTACGGGGCCAACACGGGCGGCACCGTGCTGCTGAGCGGCCCGTCGGTGTCGCCGGGCACAAACCGGGTCGAAGTGAACGCGCTGGCGGGCGGCTACGGGCAGGTGGGCTATGGCGTACTGGCCCAGTCAGCCACTGACCGGTCGGCCATTTCGGTCAGCGTCAATCACCTGCAGGCGAGTGGCTACCGGGAGCATAGCGGTATGTCGCGGGATAACGTGGCCGTTACCGGTAGCTTCAGGCCGGACGATAAGCAGACCCTGACGGCGCTTTTTATCTACTCTGACCTGGCCTATCAAACGCCCGGTGGCCTCACCGAGGCGCAGTTTCGGGCCAATCCGCAGGCGTCGCGCCCGGCTACCCGAACCATACCGGGCAGCGCCGAACAGGGGGCGGGTATCTACCAGAAACTCGGTTACCTGGGCCTGTCGCATACGATGGCCTGGAGCAGCCGCTGGCAAACGACCAACGTTCTGTACGGCTCGTCGACGGAATTCAATAATCCGTTCATTACCAACTACGAACGGCGTACTGATCAGGGAATTGGCGTTCGGTCGGTAACGCGGTTCGCGCAGATCGAGAGCAAAAGCAGCACGCCCATGACGCTGGTTTTTGGTGGTGAATGGCAGTATAACCGGACGGGGTCGCGCAACTTCGGCAACCGGCGCGGCCAACCCGATACGCTGCAATATGATGATGAACTGCGGGCCCGACAGTGGAATATCTTCGTGCAGGAAGAACTGAACATCGTCCCGATTGGTCTGTTGCTCACCGCCGGTATCAGCCGCAACGAGACAAATTACGACTTCACGCGCTTCGCCATTGCCGGTAAAGCGGGGCCTGGTCCGCAGCACCGATCGTTTACGCCAGCCTGGCTGTTGCGGCTGTCGGCGCTGAAAACGCTGGGCCAGAATGCCTCGGCTTTCGTCAACGTGAGCAGCGGCTATTCGGCCCCAACGAGTCAGGAAGTGCTGTCGTCGGCGGGTTTTTTCAACGCCAACCTGAACCCCGAACGCGGTATGCAGGTGGAACTGGGCCTGCGCGGTCGGTTAGCTGGTCGGCTTCAGTATGATATTGTCGGTTATTCCCTCCGGCTGAGCGAAACCATCGTGCGCCGGTCGCAGGAGAATGGGGCCGAGTTTTTCGTCAACGCGGGAAATACGCAGCAGACTGGCCTGGAAACATCGCTTCGGTACGACCTGCTGCGCCCTACAGATGCCGGAACGGGGTCGCGGTTAACTGTTTGGCAGAGCCTGACCCTGGCCGATTACAAGTACCTGAATTACCGGCAGCTTACCGTTGATCTGTCGGGCAATCGGGTACCCGGTGTGGCCCCGCTAACGGGCGTCTGGGGGCTCGACTATACCCATTCAACAGGCCCGTATGCGCACCTGACCTTCCAGTTTCTGCCGCCTTTTGCCCTGAACGATGCCAACTCGGCCATGGCCGACCCCACGCGCCTGCTTCAGGCTACGGTCGGGTACCGGCATACCCTCGGTACCCACCTGGCCGCTGATCTGTACGTGGGCGGTGATAACCTGCTCGACCAGACCTATAGCCTTGGTTATGATCTCAATGCGGTAGGAAATCGCTATTACAACGCCGCTCCCCGCCGAAATTTTACGGTAGGGTTGCGGTTGGAGATAAAGTGAGTTCAATGTGTTACTTACGCAGGCATAGCCCCTCGCCGAAATGCCCCCCGCCGGAATGCCGGACCACCTAAAGGGAGCCCGCTGGCGCATTCTAGCTCCGCGTTAGCGTACTCATGCGCCAGCAGGCTCCCTTTAGGTAGTCCGGCATTCCGGCGGGGGGCTACGCCTGCGTAAGCAACACATTGAACTTTAATCGACTCAAAAATTATGAACATAGGTGATAAAGTCCGGATGATTCGGGCGAAAGAACAGGGTGTAGTGGTCCGTTTTTTATCGGGAAACCGCGTTGAAATCGAAATTGAAGATGGCTTCCGGATTCCGGTGATGCAGTCGGAGTTGGTCGTGGTGTCACCAATGGAAGCCGAGCGGTTCAAGCCGTCGAGCCAGGCGGCGGAGGCACGCGACACCTACGCGCCGCAGCGTACTGCCACCCCGCTGGGTACGGCAGCCGGACAGATTCTGTCGAATGTGGGGCTGTATCTGGCCTACGTACCGCAGAATGACCGCGATATAGCCCTGTACGTCGTTAATAATACGGACTGGGATATTCTGCTGACCGTGACCGAAGAGCGCGATAGCAAAACGCGGGGTCTGCAAAGCGCCACGCTGAAGGCTAAAACCCAGGTCAAGCTCAACGAGATGTACCTGATCGAGCGCTTCGAGCAGTGGCCGACGCTGCTGGTTCAGGCGCTGTATTTCCGACCGGGTGCGGGACAGCCCCCGCGAATGCCGCTGGTGAAACGGCTGAAACCCCGCGCTCAGTCCTTTTTCAAGAGCAAACAGAATGTACCCGTCCTGAGCCAGCCGGGCCATCTTTTTCAGCTCGACGATGAAGGCAGCAACGCCTCGATGGCCCCCCAGGCCGATTCGTTGAAGGCGTCACTGCTGGAACCGAAAGCGGAGCAGGGCACCGTAACGGTCGATAAGCCAGCCGCCGTAGTTGATCTGCATATCGAAAAACTGATGCCCGGCGGGCAACCTGGCAAATCGGCGGGCGACATGGTGGATGTGCAGCTGCGGGCGTTCGAGAAAAATTTAGAAAATGCCATTGCCACGGGAATGACCGAAATCACGTTTATTCACGGTGTGGGAAGCGGCAAGCTCAGGCAGGAGTTGCACCGTCAGTTGAGCCGCCATCCTAACGTCCGTTTCTTTGAAGATGCCCAGAAACAAAAATTTGGCTACGGTGCCACGAAGGTCACCCTTAAGTAGGCGACCGTTGGCCCTGGTGCCGCCTTGGCAATGGCTCGTTATGGCTGTGTGCTGTTTGCAGGTACTGGCCGCCTGCGAGCCCAGTCAGAAAAGTCGATTAAACCCCACCGCTCCTAAACCAGCCTACACGAACACAAGCATGGATGTACGTACGGATGCTCTCGTTTCAACCGTCAATATTCCGGTCGCCATTGCGCTGGCCGACGTAGAGCGGCAGATCAATACGCAGGTCAATGGGCTGATTTACGAAGACAACTCGTTCGACGAGGAAAACGGGGGCACGCCGTTTATGACCAAGATCTGGAAACGCGGCACCATTGGCGTAAAAGCGGGCGTGGTGCAGGGCGATAGCCTCTTTTATTTCTACGTGCCCCTGAAAATCTGGGCGAAAGCAGGCAAAAAAGTGCTCGGCTTTATGCAGTCGGGAGAGACCACGTTCGACATCGATTTGCGGTTCGCTACCCGATTCAGCCTTGATAAGGATTGGACGGTCAACACAACGACCACGGCTGATGGATTCGATTACGTTACCAAACCCACGATTCGCCTGGTGGGCCTTGATATTCCCATTACGGGGTTGGTAACCAGGGCTATCAACAACAACCTGGGTACGGTGACGCAAACGCTTGACAAGCAGGTGCGGGCCAACATCGACCTCCGAACGCCGGTGCTGCGGGCCTGGAACCTGATTCGGGAACCGTACAACGTGTCTGATGAGTACCGGACCTGGTTGCTGGTGGTGCCCCGCCGGGTGCTCATCACGCCCTTCCGGTTCGAGAAAGGCGAGATCCGCGCTACTATTGGGCTGGAAGGCCACACCCTCACCACGGTTGGCCCAAAACCGGCCGTCCGCCCCGCTGTCGATCTGCCCGATTTGACGGTGGTGTCCACTGTGAACGATGATTTCCGGATCGGCATCATCAGCGAGGCAACGTACCCCGAAGTGGCTGATCTGGCCAAGAAACAGATAGTCGGCAAGGTGTTCAGCTTTGGTACGTATTCCGTAACGGTGAGCGACCTGGATCTGTACGGCCAGAACGACAATCTCATCATTAAGGCCGGGCTCACCGGCAGCGTCAGTGGCGATATTTACCTGCGCGGTCAACCCTACTACGACGCCCAGACGCGGTCGGTGACGCTGAAGAACCTGACCTATGATCTGGAAACAAAGAACCTGCTGCAAAAGGCCGCCAGCTGGCTATTGAAGAGCACATTGGCGAAAACGATCGAGAAGAACATGACCTTCCCCGTCGGTGATCAGATCGACGCCGTGCGGCAGTCGATTCAGGAGCGAATGGCGAATTATCCGCTGGCAAAAGGCGTCACCTTAACCGGTAAGATCGATGAGGTGCGCCCCGACCAGGTGTATCTGACGCCCACCGCCCTGGTCGCCGTCGTGTACGCTAATGGCAAGGTCAACGTTCGTGTGCAGGGGCTGGAGTAGACGCTACTCGTTGCAGAACTGTACTACCGTACGCGATGCCATCTGAAGATCGTGACGCAGTTATCCAGGTTATCCAGGCTACTACCCGGTAAATCTCCGGACCCGGCCATCGAAGATCCGCCGCGTAAAACTGGTGGAAGAGCGCACCATACACCTCGCCAAAATTGCGCCATGAACCGGTGTACGTATACTGCGCGCATTGGAACGCAGGTAGGGCCCGGATGGCAAATTCGCTGCCGGCGTACCCGGCACGGCTTCACGTATAGGCAGGGCAATGTCGAGATCAAATTCATCATCGCATGACCGGAAAGGCCCGTATACAGCCATTGAAAGGCCACCGATGCGTCAAGACCGAGCCTGACTGCTTCGGCGCGAGGCGTTGTGCAGCAGCACCGCCACTTCGGCGAGCCATACAGGCTTGTCTTGAGGCTGATCGTCAGGGCCATAAACGGCGCTGTATTGGTGATGTCGGGCTTGTCAGGAAGTAGTAAGGCAGTAGTCATGGGAGCTGTGAGAAAACCGCCAGGTCGACGGAGAGTGGCAGCCCTAGGTGAGCAGGGGTTGCTCCTGACTGTAGTGTGCCCTGATTTCGTCAGCATAGGTCAGCATCGCCGTTCGCAGGCTATCGGGCTGCTCAACCAGCACGCTGTTGCCGAACATCATGAGCCAGCGCCCGAGGCCCTGCGGAAACTGCGTTAGAAAGATCATTTTCACCCGATTGCCCTGTACTTCTTCCGACAGATAGCCAAATTCATAGCGTTGTTGCTGGGCGTAACGGGCGACGGTTTTGTCGAACCAGACAACGGCCTCGGTCAGGGCGCGGTTTTGGTTGAACCGGCCCAGGTAGTCCTGAAGCGAGAGCAAGGATTGCCGGGAAAACACCTGGCCCGTAGTGGTTAGCTGCCGAATGCGGTCGGTTCTGAAGTCGCGGTAATCCTGACGAAGGCGGCAAAAGGCGATCAGGTGCCAGCCCGCGCTATAGTGGTACAGGCCAATTGGTTCTACCTCCCGCGTGGTCAGGTCAGCTTCGTAGGGGGCCTGATACTCGATGGCCAATACCTGTTGCTGCACACAGGCCGTTTGAATCTGGTTGAGCAACTGATCGGAAAACGGGGCGTGGCGTGGGTAATCAGATACACCAATCAATGGCTCTAACTCATCGAGATGATCCTTCTCCGTTCGTTTCAGCACCGATTTCACCTTGTACAGCGCCGACTCGAAGGGCTCTTTGAGCGACAGGTCGGCCATTCGTTCAACAAGTTTGGCCCCAAACACCAGGGCACTGGCTTCGGCATTGGTAAACATCACCGGCGGCAGGTGGTACCCGTCCAGGAAATACCCGACGCCCGCTTCGGCCCCGATGGGTACGCCTGCTTCTTCAAGTGCTTTGACATCGCGGTAGACGGTGCGGAGACTGATGCCAAACCGGTTGGCGAGGTCTTGCGCCCGCACAACCCGTTTGCTTTGTAAATGGATCAGAATGGCCGTAAGGCGGTCGATACGGTTCATACGCTGTGTTGCAAAAGAGATTCCGGGCAACTATATAGATTCCGCTCCAGCGGCAGTCAGGCCGAAGGCCAATGGCCCTGATTAGGCCGCTGGTAGTGGCTGGAGGACGAGAAAACTAGATTATTCCTGGATAATTTAGGAGATTAAAATTATACCGATAGGCAATTATGTACTTACTATATCGTTTGCGGTATAGGCCAAATGCATATCTTTGTTTCAACCTATTTCATTCATATACGCTTCGTTCCGGGAAATTCACGATTCAAAAAATAATCTATTGCGCTTGCCAGTTTATAGTCATCAGTAACTAGTAGTCAAACCGCTTACTAATCAATTTATGAAGAATTCAAACACATATCTAACTACAGGAAGCCTCGCTGTGGGCTTGCTCTTCTCATTCGCCTGGGCTGGTTGCCAACCCGCCGAAATCGCAACCTCTACACCGACTGAGGCCAATGCTAAACTGAATGCCGGTACCGATTACGTAGACGGCGAACTGCTCATTCAATTTGCCGAGGGTGTGTCTGACGATGTAAAGCAGAAAGCGCTGGATAAGGTGAAGGGCAAATCAGCCGAAAAAATCCTGACCAAAGCCATGGAAAAGGTGGGTAAGAAGGAGGGATTGACACTGGTAAAAGTAGACCAGGATGTGCTACAGGCCGTTGCTGATCTGGAAAAAACGGAAGGTGTTGAGTTCGCTGAACCTAATTACATCTATCATCATGCCGCCGTATCATCCGATTCTTATTTTACTGACGGGTCGTTGTGGGGTATGAAAGCTGGATTCGGTAGCAATGCCGAAGCTGCCTGGGCCGCTAACTACACCGGTGCGGCTTCCGTTTATGTAGGTGTCATTGACGAAGGTATTCAGTTTGATCACCCTGATTTAGCTGGACAGGTCTGGACAAATCCAGGTGACGATACATTTGATGGGGTCGACAACGACAACAACGGGTACGTGGATGATGTGCATGGCTGGGATTTTGCCAATAATGATGCAACAATTTATGATGGCGGTCCTAGTGGGAGACCTGGATGACCACGGTACACACGTGTCAGGTACAATTGGTGGCAAAGCAAACAATGGCGTGGGTGTGGTTGGTGTCAACTGGAATGTCACGCTGATCTCGGCCAAATTTTTGGGTGCCAGTGGTGGCTCCCTGGCCAACGCCGTTAAAGCCGTGGATTATTTGACTAACTTAAAAAAGGCCCCCAAGAACCTTAATATCGTTGCCAGCAATAATTCGTGGGGTGGTGGTAGCTTCTCTCAAGCCCTCCTTGATGCGATCAACCGAGCCAATGCCCAGAATATTATGTTCGTTGCCGCTGCTGGTAACAGCGGAACCAACAACGATAAACGAGCGAGCTATCCGTCGAATTATAATGCACCGAACGTGATCGCCGTAGCCGCTATCGATAAGACCGGAGCGCTCGCGAGTTTCTCGCAGTATGGTGCCAAAACCGTTGATCTTGGCGCGCCAGGTGTGGCTGTCATCTCATCAACGGCATACAATGGGTATTCGTCTTACAGTGGGACGTCTATGGCTACGCCACACGTAACGGGAGCAATAGCACTCTATGCTTCTACCCATACTGGCGCAACAGTAGCACAGATTAGAAACGCCATTCTGTCGAGTACTGTCCCAACGGCATCGTTAAGCGGTAAAACGGTTACGGGTGGTCGGTTAAATGCTTATGCAGCAATGTCTAAATAAACAGGCAATTTCTTGAGCTCGTTACAAGTAGCCACGACTGGTTTTGTACCGAACAACAACTTATTGAGTACACAAACGGCCCGGTTCTGCATTTGCAGAACCGGGCCGTTTGTGTGTTTTCGTTATTCCGACGACGGGAGCGGTTCGCCGTCGGGATGACAAAAAAGCCGGAGGACAAAAAAAGACCTGGCTTTACACTTTACCGTCGGCGGGGGCGTAGCAGACCAAACACCAGCCCTATGGCCAGACCGATACCAATGGCACGGGCAACATGGAAGGAGGTAGGGGTTGGCATGGAGACGATGCCGTTTTCATCGGTAACAGCGGCCTCTTTAACGTACCGGCCTTCAGACGGGATCGACCGTTCGCGAAAATCGCTGACCAGTCGGCCAAGGGCTAGCTGAAGATCCAGCCCCTGCATCGAGACGCCGTGGCCGGTACCTGCTTTAAGTGGGTTGAATAAGGCGAGTCTTTTAACCGATTGTTCGGCGGCCACCCAGTCGCAGGTAAAATAGGCGGGCGGGCCGTGCACTTCTTCGGTCTGGTTGATGATCGATGATAGCGAATTCTGGTTAGTTGTGACAAAGGCGTCGCCAGCCAGCAAAGTGCGGTCGCTGGCGCGGAAGAGCGAGATGTGACCGGGCGAATGACCGGGGGTGTGAACGACCTGCCAGTCGGGCAATTCGGGAATTCGGTCATTCTCATTTACGACCGTCAACACGTCACCGAAATCTTCGGGACCAATGGGCAATACCCACGACATCAGCGCCATACCGCCGCCGCCAATCGCCGGATCGGGTGGCGGGTAGCTCGAAATACCGGTGAGGTAAGGCCGCTCAGCGGTGCGCGTAAACGGGTACGTTGCCCCACTGTTTAAGCAAACTGCGTATGCTACCAATATGTCGGCGTGGCCATGGGTGAGCACAATGGCCTGAGGCGGGTTCGTTGGCCCGTAAAGTTGTTGGGCCCGCTGCCGGATCGCGTCGGCATAGCCGCAAAAGAGAGCGTTAATGAGCGTCCACTGGATGCCTTGGCCCGGTTCACCAACGAAGAACACGTTGACGAACAGTGTCTTAATGCCGAATACATCGTCGGTAACGTCGTATGGGGTAGCCCGCTCAGGGGCCGTGTAGTCAGCTAGTTCGCTCGAATTGCCCTGGCCGGTAGGAGCGTCAATAAATTGGGTTTCCATAGTGTTGCGTCTATTTATGACTGGTTAACCTATAGAAGATAGCGTGTGTTTTAAGCGTTTAGCTAACGCATCTTATTCGCGATGAGCGGCTGAGCGAATGATCACGAATAATCTGCCTATATTTAAGGGCTATCAAGTCGATTATGAACGTACGAGTAAACCTGCTCTTGCTGCCTCTGTACTTTGTTTTGTTCGGGCACGCGCTCCGGGCACAAACCGCCCACCCCAGCTCTCCGCACCAAACTACCTTTTCCAACCCGTTAGCGGTGCAACTGGGCGACCCCTACGTACTGCACACGAAGGGGACGTATTATATGTACGGTACGGGAGGAGCCGATAAAGGATTCGTGGCCTATTCCTCAAAAGACCTGGTGAACTGGACGGCCGTAGGGCAGGTGTACTTTCACAACAACAAGAATGGGTGGAGTGATCCTAAGGCCAGTTGGGATGGTGCGTACTGGGCCCCTGAAGTTTATGAAGTAAAGGGGAAATTTTACTTGTTTTATAGTGCTCAATGGAAACAAAACCCCACCCACGAAACGAAAATTTCCGAATTGGGGTAGCGGTGGCCGATCAGCCCACCGGCCCATTCGTCGACCTGATTGACCGGCCCATTTTTGATCCGGGTTATCCCATCATTGATGCCAACGTGTTTTTTGATACCAATGGCAAAGCGTACCTGTATTATTCCCGTTGCTGCTACAAACACCCGGTTGAGAGTGAAGTGGCCGCTTTGGCCCGCCAGAAGGGCTGGTTCAAAGAGATTGAGGAAAGCTGGGTGTATGGTGTTGAACTCAAAGCCGATTTTACCGGTGTGATCGGTAAGCCGGTTTCTTGTTGCGTCCGCCGGTAGACAGCGCGACAAGCAGGCCGAATGGGAAAGCCGGTCAGTGACGGCCCGCGAAGTAAACCGCCGTTGGACCGAGGGCTCGACCACCTTTAAAAAAGGCAATACCTACTACATGATGTATTCGGCTAATCACTTCGGGGGGCAGCATTATGCCATCGGCTATGCCACTGCCCGCTCACCGTTAGGGCCCTATAAAAAGGCCGCCAACAACCCGGTCTTGCAGAAGAATACTGACCGGGGCGGCTCGGTGACGGGGACAGGCCACAACAGCGTCGCCTACTCGCCCGACGGCAAAGAGATGTTCTGCGTTTACCACGGCCGAACTGCCAAACCGGCGATGAACGGGTTGTGTTTATCGATCGTATGCAGGTAAAAGACGGCCAAATAACCATTCTGGGTCCCACCACCACGCCCCAGCGACGGCCTTCCGGGCCGCCCGCGGCGCTACCCGATTCTAAATAAGCTGCTGTCGATGGCCACCTATCTGAATCGTGATTTAAGTTGGCTTTCCTTCAACGAACGGGTGCTCGAAGAAGCGGCTGACCCTACTGTTCCGCTGGCTGAGCGGGTAAAGTTCCTGGCTATTTTCTCGGCGAACCTGGACGAATTTTACCGGGTGCGGGTGGGGGCTCTGCGTAGTCTGGCCTTTATCGGGAAGAAGAAACGCCTCAAACAACTGCCCTTTGACCCCCACCTGATACTGGCCGAGATCGCCACGACGGTGGCCCGTCAACAGCGGCGGTTCGGGGCGTTATTCGATGAGGTACTCTGCCCCGCGCTTCAACAGCAGCAGGTGGTCCTCTACCGCCAGGAAACGGTGGCCGGGGTGCACCAGCGGCAAATGGCGCAATTCTTCCGCAGCACGGTCCTGTCGTATTTGCAACCGGTCTTTTTAGGTACGTCCCGGCGCATCAAGCGACGCGATAAGCTACCCTGGCTGGATAGTCAGGCGCTTTATTTTGCCCTTAGTATGCGGCCTAAACCCGCTGCGGATACGGCTCAAAAGGAGGCAACTGACCAGGAGCCCCACGTGATCGCCTACCTGAACATTCCTAAAAACAAACTACCCCGGTTTGTGACGCTCTCGCCCATCGACGGGGTCAACTACTACGCCTTTCTGGATGACGTGATCCGGGCCAACATAGCCGTCGTTTTTCCGGGTTACGATGTACTTGAGTGCCACAGCTTTAAGTTGAACCGGGCTGAGGGAATCAGCCTCACCGATGAGTATCATGGCAACCTGGTCAAAAAGATCCGGACCCAGCTCGAAAAGCGAAAGACAGCGCCGCCTATCCGTTTTCTGTACGATCAGCTCATGCCGTCTGACTTACTGGCGCGGCTGACGCATTTGTTTCGCCTGCAACCTGACGACCTGGTGGCTGGTGGCCGGTACCACAGCCTGAGTGATCTGATGACCTTGCCACTTAGTGGGTTACCTCATTTGGCAGTGCCCAGGTTGGCTCCTCTGCCTGTAGCCGGGCTGGAGCGGCATGAATCCCTCTTCGAGGCCATCAACGAGCGCGACAGGCTGCTTCATTTTCCCTACCAATCCTACAGTTACGTGCTCCGGTTCTTCAATGAGGCCGCCGTTGATCCGTTGGTCTACAGCATCCAGGTAGCCCTCTACCGCATTGCGGCCGATTCGCTGATTGCCAACGCCCTGATCAGCGCGGCCCGAAACGGCAAGCGCGTGACGGTGTTTGTGGAAGTGAAGGCCCGTTTTGACGAGGCCAACAACCTGCGCTGGGCCGACGAGTTGGAGCGGGCTGGTGTCACGATCATCTATAGCCTGCCGGGCGTGAAGGTCCACGCCAAAATTGCGCTCATTAAGCAGCGACCGTCGGGTGGGACGAAGAAAGACAAACCCCGGGGGTACGCCTATTTCAGTACGGGCAATTTCAACGAGGTGACCGCGACGGTCTATACCGATCATGGCCTGCTTACCGCCCATCCCGGCCTGGTGTCCGAATTAGAACGCGTTTTTCGCTTCTTAAAGAAGCAGAAGCCGATTCAGCACCTCCATCACCTGCTGGTCACCCCCTTCAACCTGCAGCAGCACTACCTGACCCATATCGACCGTGAAATTCAGGCCGCCAGGCAGGGGCAGACGGCCGGCATGACCATTAAGCTGAATGGGCTTGAAGAGCAGACGATGATTGATAAGCTGTATGAAGCCAATCAGGCGGGGGTGCACATCACGTTGCTCATTCGGGGTATTTGCTGCCTTGTTCCCGACGTACCTGACCTCAGTTTGGGCATTAAGGTGATCCGTTTGGTAGACCAGTATCTGGAACACAGCCGGGTGATGGTCTTTCACAACGGAGGCCAGCCCAGGATTTATCTGGCTTCTGCCGACTGGATGAACCGCAACCTTCACCACCGGGTTGAAGTGGGGTTTCCAATCTATGATCCCCAGTTGCAGGAGGAGATTCTACAACTGATCAGGCTGCAAAGCCAGGATTCGCTCAAAGCGTGCCGAATCGACGCCAATGGGCAAAATCAGCCGGTTGTCTCTTCCCATAAGCCCCCCATTCGGGCTCAGACTGCCCTGTATGACTGGCTGCGCGACAACCGGTAGAGTAAAAATCAATAACGCCCGCTTCTTTCCTATGGATTAGCGTACCTGAAGAAACCGATGAGAATAACAGGATTACTAGTAGTCAGTTTGCTGTTCATCTTGCCCAGGCTGAACGCCCAGCCCGGTAGCGTGGGCCAAATCCGGGAAAACGTACCCCTGGATTCGATTCGGTTGAGCGACCCCTTTATTCTGGCTGACAAAAAGACAAACAGTTATTACATGACCGGAACCGGCGGTATGCTTTGGAAAAGCCCCGATCTGAAAAGGTGGAAAGGGCCTTACTCCGTCGCCCAGACCGACCCCAATTCGTGGATGGGCCCCAAACCAATGATCTGGGCCGCTGAACTGCATGCCTTCAACAACAGGTACTACTATTTCGCCACTTTCACCAACCGGGCCGTCAAGATTGATACCGTTGGTAAGAACATCATCGAACGCCGCGCCAGTCACGTACTCGTCAGCGACAGGCCCGAGGGGCCCTATGTTCCCATGGCTGATGCGACTTACCTGCCTGCTGCCAAGCCTACGCTCGACGGAACATTTTGGGTCGATAAGGACGGAAAACCGTATATGGTGTATTGCTACGAATGGCTACAGAACAATAACGGCACGGTCGAAAAAATCGAACTAAAGCCCGATCTGAGCGGTAGTCTTGGCCAGGGTAAACTGCTGTTCCGCGCCAGCGATTCGCCCTGGAGTCGTGAAAACGACTCGACCGGCCGCGAGCGGCCCAATAAAGTCACGGACGGGCCATTTCTGTTCCTGACCAAAACCGGTCGGCTGGGTATGCTCTGGACGAGTTGGATTTACGACGTCTACACGCAGGGCGTCGCTTACTCGAAAAGTGGCACGCTTGATGGCCCCTGGATACACGAAAAAGACCCGATCACCCCGCCCAATTTCGGCCACGGTATGTTGTTCCGCACGCTCGATGGTAAGCTGCTGATGGCAGTACATAGCCACCGAAACGTAAAGGGGCGCACCGTCCGTATTCCTTATCTCTTCGAAGCCGACCTGTCAGGGGACAAACTGGTCATTGGTCAGCTATATGTGCCTTGACAAAACTGGTCCCGTTAGTCGATTTTACTCTTAGTTTCTTACAAGGAATTAGTAGTTTAGAGTAAGTTGCTCAACTATCATATAGACCACTTTTTATTATAGGCGTGTTTCGGAGCTGAATACCTAAGTTTAGTAAGTTATTTTTTAGTTGTCGCATTTCTCTATATCCGCACAAACCGTTTAGTTTGACTTTTTTTACTTCTCCTTTACTCAGTTCAACATAAAAAATAAATATGCCATCTCCCGTCATTACATTAAAAGAATTCCTATGAATATCAAAATATTTAATCTTATGAATATAATAGATGGCTTCATTACGAAATACTAGTTCCCGCTTTACTTTTATATATCCATTTTCAATTGTAACGCTTGTCGATTTTATAATCAGTACTGAACAAATGAGGCATAGCAAAGTTAGTAGTAGATAAAATGTTTCAGAAGTATACCCCGGATTAATTGTATACATTGATACAGGTAAAAACGGCAAGTCAAATTGAAAATATAGTAGTGTCGAAAGTAGGGGTAAAACAATGACACCCAGAAAAAGTAAGTCCATAAAAGCACTCAATCTCGGCCTTCTCCTACTCATCTTACTTGTTTCTACCATCTTTACGGCTAGTTGAGATTCCTCATCCGTTGCCTCAAGCAACTCGTCATATAGCGACGTAACTATACTTGTTCTTTCAGCCTCATATTCATCATAATCCAGCTTGTTTTGTTCGTGTTCTGCTGGATGACTCTGTTGTCCCCCAGTATTCGGTTGAAATAAAGCAGAATAAGGTTGATTTTCATCAGTATGATAATCCTGAGAATCAGTATATTGATTAGCAATAAGCCTGTTAACGGCTAAATTGGCATTCTTGTGATCTGGATTAATAATGAGAAGTTTAAAATAATAATGAAAGGCGAGGTGCTTATTCTTTTGTTTTTCCGCGGTGATTCCTAAATAGTATAGGCAATTTATATTCATAGGGTCCAGTGCAAGGCACTTTAAAAAACTGTCTATCGCTTCATCATATCTTTTTTCTTTTAGATTAATTAAACCAATATAATAGGTGCACGTGGCAATTTCATACCTGGAATTAATTAAGTCGAGCATCGCTTTGTCACAGGCATCAAAATTGCCCTGTTCAAACAGGTTTGTAGCGTGTTCGAAAGATGATTGTAACTTGTTTTTCATATCACGGGTTTAGTTACGTATAAAAAAAACAAACGATTGCATGACGCAAAACTTGTACCACTATGGGTTGCAGAAGCAGTCAATGTACCAGGCCCCTTCCGGCTGAACCTTCACCCAAGTTGGGAACTCTAGTATGGCCTGTGCCTCTGATCCGGCCTGTAGCAAAGCCATTTCCCGGTCACTAGGTAAGAACGATGGGGTTCCCCTGGTAGGGCCACCTGCTACGCTGGAGAACGGCCTACCGATTGACTCGTATGAAAGGGAAGCCCAGCCGTAAGTTTACCTGCTGGTACTGTCTTGCCAAGCAAGTTTTGGGTTAAAGCTTTTCAATATCGTTGACTTACCAAAGAACAACCCCATTACGGCGGATTAATCCTGCGTAGTCCCAACCAGCGGGACTATTTTTGGCCCGCTTTAGCCAGCCTGGTCACCTAATCGGCCTCATGCACACAGCCTTTGCGCCACAAGGAATAGACCAGCAACGGCGGCTACCGGCCTGGTTTAAGGCGGTCCGACGTTGTGGTCTAGCTCACGAAGCAAACAACTCACGTTACTTTACTTTTACCGCAACGGGACTCCGGCGTTTCTGATTTTCAAGCAGGAGTATGCCTTTTCCGGATGAATACCATTGTTTCAGCAGAGGCGGCGGCGTGGGGGTAATGGCCCGGTAAAAGGAGCCCAGTAACAGATCGTCGTCGCCATCCTGATCCACATCACCGGCCTCCATTACGATCCAGTGACCCTGTTCGGGATGGGGAAACGTACGGGCTTTAACCCGGAAATTGCCTTCATTCTCCAGGTACACGAATGCCTCGACCGGTTTCTGATCATAGTTGGGGAAGAACGAGATGGCGGCAATGTCCATATCACCGTCCTGATCGAAATCGCGGGCAATGGCCTGCTGGGCGCCGTAGAGGGGGTAAAAAAACGACTGGGTAAACGTAAAGTGGCCGTCATTCAGAAACACGCGTACACCGTGATACGCTTTCAGGGTGTAAGACTTATCGCCATTGTCGCCGTTGGTGTAGAGAATGTCCAGATCACCATCCAGATCCATATCGATCAGGTCGAAGTAGCTGGACCCGTAGACAGAGGGCAGGCGAAGCACCGTCTGTTTCGTGAACCGACCGCCGCTATCATTGTAATACACCGCAATCTGCTCGTTTCCCTGGGCCAGCAACGCCACAATATCGGGTCGTCCGTCCTGATTGACGTCCTGGACAATGGCCCGCCGGGCACCGGCTACCGGGTCGAGAATATGTTCGCGGTAGCCCGTCTTCGTCCGCTCGAACCAGCTAAGCTGACCCGTGTAGTTCCCAAACTGGCAGATCACCACATCGTCCCGCCCGTCCTGGTTGAAGTCGCCGTAGGCAGCGGCTACCGGTCGGCTCAACGAATCGATACCCGGCCCGATCGGCGTTGCGTTGGCCTGCATTGACCGGGCCGCAAAACGCAGATGCCGCCATTGGCCCCGCAGCTGGTCATTCGGCTCCATGTTGCCCGCTGTCAGCACGTCGAGGGAGCCATCGGCCCGCGCCCGAATATCGGTGGGTGGTGAACCAACCCATAGCGAGTCGAGCACTTGTAAGGTACCGGTCAGCGAGTAGAGTCGGCCCTGCCCATTGCCAAACAGGATGCGCCGACTAGTGGCATCATATCGCAGCAAGGTGGTTGAAGCGGTCAGCGGTTGAGGGGGAAAACGCAGTTTGAATAAGGGTAGATCTGCCGTTATGGCCGACTTGGCAGGCTGTGGTAAGGGCGTTGTCGGGGCGTTGTCGGTATAGTAGCGAACGATCTTTTCCCAGTCGTCGGGGTGAATGACCGGATTGCCGGGAAACAGGTTCGCCTGAATGACCCGGTTTATTTCGACCTGATCGCTCAGGGTCATAAACGGCGAGGTGGAGTCGGCCATAAAGCCGAGGCGAAGCGCCATCAGTGGCAATACTTTGTTCTTCCAGATGGATTTGGTCAGCAGCGTCGGCTCGGGGTACAGGTGGCAGCTACCACAGTAGGTAGTGGCTAGCTGCTTGCCGGTCAACGCTGACACAGTGGGTGGGGGAGGGGGCGCCGTAGTGGCGGTTTGCCGGGATTGGCAGCCTGCAATCAGCAACCCGATAAAAAGCACAAGAAGCGTAGTCGACTGGTACGAGCGAAGCATATATAGTGTTGAACTACTAAACATACGCGCAAAACGGGAAAAGTTCAAAACGGGCGGGGAGTATGAATGCAGAATGGCAGCCTTCGATACATCAACAAAGCACCTGATCTTTTCTCATGTTAACCGAACAGTCCTCTGTGTCGACCACCACTACCAAATCGTTGATCAGTGTGATCGGCGCCTCGTCGGTGGGTACGCTCATTGAATGGTACGATTTTTACATTTTCGGCTCCCTGGCTACGGTGCTGGCCACTAAATTTTTTCCGGAAGGAAACCCCACCGCTGCCTTCCTCTCCACGCTGGCCACGTTTGCCGCCGGGTTTGTTGTTCGTCCGTTCGGGGCGCTGTTCTTTGGTCGGCTGGGCGATCTGATTGGCCGTAAATATACGTTCATGGTGACGCTGCTACTGATGGGCGGGGCCACGTTTTTGATCGGCCTGATTCCCGCCTACGCCACCATCGGCTTCTGGGCACCGTTACTCGTGCTCATTCTGCGCCTGTTGCAGGGCCTGGCGCTGGGGGGTGAATACGGCGGGGCGGCCACCTACGTGGCTGAGCATTCCCCCGCCGATCGGCGCGGCTTCTGGACGTCGTGGATTCAGACAACCGCCACAGTCGGCCTGTTCGTTTCGCTACTGGTCATTCTGCTGACCCGCAATTCGTTATCGAAGGAAGAGTTCGACGACTGGGGCTGGCGGGTGCCGTTCTGGGCGTCGATCCTGATGGTGTTTATCTCGTACGTCATTCGCAAAAACATGAGCGAGTCGCCGCTGTTCGCCAAGGTGAAAGCGGAGGGGAAAGGCTCGACGAATCCGCTGAAAGAAAGTTTCGGCAACAAGTACAACTTCAAGTATGTGCTGCTGGCGCTGTTCGGGGCTACTATGGGGCAGGGCGTTGTGTGGTATACGGGCCAGTTCTACGCCATGAACTTCATAAAAACCGTCTGCAACGTCGACGCCATGCAGTCTGACGAACTGATGGCGATTGCCCTGCTGATGGGCACACCGTTCTTCGTGCTCTTCGGCTGGCTGTCTGACCGCATTGGCCGGAAAGGCATCATGCTGGCGGGGATGCTGATCGCCATTCTGTCGTACCGGCCCATCTACGAGCGGATGTACCAGACCACGAACCTGAAAGCAAAACAGGAAGTAGCGGACCGCATGACCTCTCAGGAGGCAACGGCCCCTGACCCGAATGTGGCCGGTGGGCAGATCAGGACGGTGACCGTGACTAAAGAATACACCGACGGCACAAAGCTGACGGAGGTGACTAAAACCAAACTGGCGACTGTGGCTGCTGCTGAACCAGCAAAGCCGGACGTGAAGCGAAACCTGACTATCAACGACAGTGACCGCTGGGCGCTGATCTGGCTGGTGTTTATTCAGGTCATCTTCGTCACGATGGTATACGGCCCGATTGCCGCCTTCCTGGTCGAGATGTTCCCCACCAAAATTCGCTACACGTCGATGTCGCTGCCGTACCATATTGGCAACGGCGTATTTGGGGGCTTGCTGCCGGCCGTGGCCACCTACCTGGCTACGGGTGCGAATCAGGCCAACGCGGCCGCCGAAAAAGCAGGCAGTGCGTTACCCTACAGCGCTCCTTATCTGGAAGGGCTGTGGTACCCGATCATCATTGCGGGCGTAAGCTTCGTCATTGGCCTGGTGTACATCAGTAGCTCCCGCCGTGTGGTCGATTGATTTCTTTCTGATTCATAGAGACAACTTTGTCTCCCGACGTTAGGAGGATCTGCGTGCGCTTTTAGGCCTCACCAGAAGCCTCCTACGTCGGATGACAAAAGCAGTCAAAAATACAGAGTAAGTATATTATCTCTTAAACTCATTTTATAGTATGGACGCAATACGGCGTTATCTGGGCATTGTCTGGCTGGCTTTGGCGGCCCTTTGTGGCTACTACGGCCTGATGTATTTTGGCCTGCCCAAGCTTGCCTCCGGTAAATCGGATGATCTTGTTTTCGGGATCATCATCCTGTTTGTGCTCTTGCCGATCATCGTCGGCGGGCTGGTTCGCTTTGGCCTCTATGCCCTACAGGGCGAGTACAACGAAGAGTAAACCCAACCGCGAATGGCTTTCTCCGAATCCTACGCTCAGCAACACCAGCGAAGCCTGACCGATCCCGTCGGATTCTGGCGGGAGCAGGCCGCCCGTATTCCGTGGTACCGCGTACCGGAGCAGATTCTCGTTACTGACGAAGAGGGCCTGACCCGCTGGTATGCCGATGGTGAACTGAACACCTGCTACGCGGCGCTGGATTACCATGTCGACAACGGCCGCGCCGACCAGCCCGCCCTGATCTACGACTCGCCCGTTACGCGGCAGGTACGTACCTATACCTACCGTGAACTGCGCGACGAGGTGGCCAACGTGGCGGGAATGCTGCGTGGGCTGGGCGTGGGAAAAGGCGATACCGTCGTGATTTACATGCCGATGGTGCCCGAAGCCGCTTTTGCCATGCTGGCCTGCGCCCGCCTTGGGGCCGTTCATTCGGTGGTATTCGGTGGTTTTGCCGCACCCGAACTGGCCTTCCGTATCGACGACGTTTGCCCGAAGGTGCTGCTGTTGGCCAGTTGCGGGATCGAGTTCGACAAAACGGTGCCTTACAAACCCCTGCTCGATGCGGCACTTACCCTGGCGACCCACAAGCCTGCCCATTGCGTTATGCTGCAACGGCCCCAATGCCAGGCCGACCTGCAACCCAACCGCGATCACGACTGGGCTACCTTGCTGGCAACGGCTCTTCCCGCCGACCCGGTGCCGGTACGGGCGACCGATCCGTTGTACGTATTATACACGTCGGGCACCACGGGAAAGCCGAAGGGCATCGTGCGCGACAATGGCGGTCATGCCGTGGCGCTGGCGTATAGCATGGAGGCGGTGTATGCCGTAAAGCCGGGGGAGGTGTTCTGGGCTGCGTCGGACCTGGGCTGGGCGGTGGGCCATAGCTACATCGTGTACGGCCCGCTACTCTATGGCTGTACCTCGATTCTGTTTGAAGGAAAGCCCGTCCGCACGCCCGACGCCGGTACATTCTGGCGAATCATGGCCCAACATAAGGTTTGCACGTTTTTCACCGCCCCCACGGCCTTTCGGGCCATTCGCAAAGAAGACCCCGACGCCAGCCTGCGCCATCAGTATGATCTGTCGGCGCTGCGGGCCCAGTTTGTGGCGGGTGAACGCTGCGACCCGCCCACGCTGGGCTGGCTACAGGCGATACTCAACGTACCCGTGATCGATCACTGGTGGCAAACGGAGTCGGGCTGGCCCATGGTGGCGAATCAACTCGGTATCGAGCCCATGCCGGTCAAGGTCGGTTCGTCGACAAAGCCCGTTTGCGGCTACGATTTGCAAATTCTGGACGAAGATGGCCAGCAACTTGGCCCCAATCAGGAAGGGTACGTGTGTCTGAAACTGCCCCTGCCGCCCGGCTGTTTTCCCACGCTCTGGCACGATACGGCCCGGTTTACCGAATCGTATATGAGTCGGTTTCCCGGTTATTACCTCACCGGCGACGGCGGCTACATCGATGAGGATGGGTACGTATTCATCATGGGCCGGGTCGATGATGTGATCAACGTGGCCGGGCACCGCTTGTCGACGGGTGAGATGGAAGAGATTGTGGGCGCGCACCCGGCCGTGGCCGAATGTGCCGTGGTGGGCATTGCCTGCCCCCTCCGTGGACAGCGTCCGGTCGGCCTGGTGGTGCTCAAAGACGGACAGACCATCAGGCAGGAGCAGTTGGAAGAAGATCTGATCGCCCTGATCCGCGACAACATCGGAGCCGTGGCCAGTTTCCGGAATGCCGCCATCGTGAAACGCCTGCCCAAGACTCGTTCCGGCAAAATCCTGCGCAAAACAATTCGCCAGTTGGCTGATGGGGAACCGTTCACCATTCCGGCCACGATCGACGACCCTGCCATTATCGACGAAATCAGAACCGTGCTGACCACCCGGCAGATCGGTGTTGCTTTTGAAAGTTAAGGCGTGCTGCTGTAGGCTTCGCTAGGTAGGCCCTTCGACTAGGCGTCCCCGACAGGCTCAGGGTGACAGGAGACTAAAGGAAGTCGATGACGATTTTGAGTGGGATTGTCACCCTGAGCGGAGTCGAAACGGTCCGCCGCCGCGGGGCCTAGAGCAAAATAGCCTACCTAGCCTACAGCAACACACTTTATCGCCACGCATGAAGAACCAACCGCTGGCTTATGTATTGACGTTGATCTTTGCCACGTTTTTCATGGGGTCGTCGTTCATCGCGTCGAAACTATTACTGCGTGATCTGGCACCATTCTGGTTAGCTGGCTGGCGGTTCATGGTCGCGGCGGTCGCTATGCTGCCCCTGGCCATGACCCGTCGACCGGTGGCGACGCGCTCACAGACTAACTGGCTGACGGTTATGCTGGTTGGCCTGCTGCAAACGACCGGAACAATGGGGCTACTGTTTCTGTCGATGCAAACCCTGTCGGCCGCCAATGCCGCTATTCTGCTGTTTACCAACCCCCTCTGGGTGGCACTGCTCAGTTACCTCTTCTTCCGGGAGCGAATCAGTCCGCAGCAACTGGTGAGCCTGGTGGTGGGGCTGGTGGGCGTGGTGCTGGCAATGGGGGGTCAGGCGTCGTTCACCGACTGGCGGGGTACGTTGCTTGGCCTCGGCTCGGCCCTCTGCTGGGCGGGAAGCACGATCATCACCAAACAGCGCCCAGCCGGTATTGATCCGCTCTGGCTCAACACGTTGCAGATGGGCCTGGGCGGGGTAGTATTGCTGTTGGCCTCCTTTGTTGGCAATGAACCGCAACGCTGGCTGACCTCGCCGGGGCAGTGGGCGTGGTTTTTATGGCTGGCCGTTCCGGCGTCGGCGGGGTCGTTTGGGCTTTGGTTTGTGGCCCTGCAACGCGGTGGAGCGGCCCGGTCGAGCAGTTTTTTGTTTCTGGCCCCGCTCTTTGCCACCCTGCTGTCGGTGCTGGTGCTCAATACCACGCTAACGGGCTGGCAACTACTGGGTGGCGGGCTGGTTGGGCTGGCCATCTACGGCATGAATGCCAGACCAGTCTATGGCAACTAAGTAAGTTTGATCGGATCGATGAAAAGTAAAGTGGGTGGATGCTTGTACTTTTAAACCCGTTAATCAGCCATTACCCATGCTTATTCAAACCTACGATCAATACCAGGCCGCTTACCAGAAGAGCGTCGAGGATCCCGAAGCGTTCTGGGCCGAGATTGCTCAGGAATTCCAGTGGCGTAAGCCGTGGACCAAAACCCTTCAGTGGAATTTCACCGAACCCAGCGTCAAGTGGTTCGTTGGCGGAAAACTGAACATCACCGAAAACTGCCTCGACCGTCACCTGGCCACGCGTGGTGATCAGCCCGCCCTGATCTGGGAGCCCAATGATCCGGCCGAGACGGGCGTTACGCTCACCTACCGGATGTTGCACGATCAGGTATGCCGCATGGCGAATGTGCTCAAGCGCAATGGCGTGGTCAAAGGCGACCGCGTTTGTATCTACATGCCGATGGTGCCCGAACTGGCCATTGCCGTACTGGCCTGCGCCCGCATTGGCGCGGTTCACTCCGTGGTATTTGGTGGGTTCTCGGCCCAGAGCATCGCCGACCGGATCAACGACGCGCAATGCCGACTCATCAT
Organism: uncultured Cytophagales bacterium; assembly: GCA_963750355.1. Classification (GTDB taxonomy): domain Bacteria; phylum Bacteroidota; class Bacteroidia; order Cytophagales; family Spirosomataceae; genus Fibrella. Next base: position 112,819 of record CAVVQL010000027.1, read on the forward strand.
CACGGCCGACGGTGCGTACCGGGGCAATAAAGAAATTTCGCTGAAAGGCACCGTCGACGATGCCCTCATCGGTTGTCCAACGGTAGAGCGGGTGATTGTGATGACCCGCACCCGTACGCCGGTGGCCATGCTGAAAGGCCGCGACGTGTGGATGGAGCAGGAACTGAAGCAGGTCACCGCCGAATGCCCCGCCGAGGAGATGGACGCCGAAGATATGCTGTTCATTCTGTACACCTCGGGCAGTACCGGCAAGCCGAAAGGCGTGGTGCATACCTGCGGCGGCTACATGGTGTTTACCGCCTATACGTTCCAGAACGTGTTTCAGTACGAGGCCCCCATTGGCGAACGCGCTCCGGTTCATTTCTGCACCGCCGACATTGGCTGGATCACCGGCCACAGTTACATCGTCTACGGTCCGCTGGCCTGCGGGGCCACCACGCTGCTGTTTGAAGGCGTACCGACCTGGCCCGACGCTGGCCGCATGTGGGAGGTGGTCGATAAACACCAGGTGAATATCCTGTATACCGCCCCTACGGCCATTCGCTCGCTGATGGGCTTCGGCCTCGATCCGGTAAAAGATAAAGACCTGAGCAGCCTGCGGGTGCTGGGGTCGGTGGGTGAACCCATCAATGAAGAAGCCTGGCATTGGTACGACGATAACATCGGCAAAAACCGGTGCCCGATTGTCGATACGTGGTGGCAGACCGAAACGGGCGGCATCATGATTTCACCGCATGGCGGGCATTACCAAAACAAAACCGTCGTACGCCACGCTGCCCCTGCCCGGTATACAGCCCATTCTGGTCGACGAAAACGGGCAGGAGATCGAAGGCAACGGCGTCAACGGGAACCTGTGCATCAAGTTTCCGTGGCCGGGTATTATCCGCACCACCTACGGCGACCACGAACGCTGCCGCCAAACGTATTTCGCCACGTACCCAGGCCTGTATTTCACCGGCGACGGCTGTCTGCGCGATGAAGAGGGCTATTACCGCATCACCGGCCGGGTCGATGACGTGCTGAACGTATCGGGCCACCGGATTGGCACCGCCGAAGTGGAGAACGCCATCAACATGCACACGGGCGTAGTGGAAAGCGCCGTAGTGGGTTACCCGCACGACATCAAAGGGCAGGGGATCTACGCCTATGTCATTGCCGAGCAGTTCCCCGAAAACCACGATGCCGACCTGACCAAGCGCGATATTCTGGCCACCGTCAGCCGCGTGATTGGCCCCATTGCCAAGCCCGATAAGATTCAGTTTGTGACGGGCCTGCCCAAGACGCGCTCGGGTAAAATCATGCGCCGCATCCTCCGCAAAATCGCCGAAGGCGATTTGGCCAACCTCGGCGACACTACCACGCTGCTCGATCCGGCCGTCGTGGATGAGATCAAGGCGGGGGTAGTGTAGTCAGTTAGCTTGTTTATAGGAAAACCGCCGGTCAGCTACGATCGGCGGTTTTGTTATCTTTGGTACTCAACGAAAGCAGACAACTATGGTAGCCGAGGTTCACAATAGACCGTACGGGGAAGCAATATATGCGGGTCAGCGTATGACTAAGGCTGAGTTCCTGCATTGGCAATCGGACGATAACTATGTCTATGAATTTGACAATGGCTTGCTTACACCCGGCACCTCCAGGCGACAGGACGAAATGTTGATGCTGAAACAGTTGACTCGTCTTTTCGCCCGAACGGAAGCCTATAGTCGGGGTGGCGAGCTATTGGCTGAAGTGGATGTATGGTTTACCGAATCACAGATGCGCCGCCCGGATGTCGCTTTTTACTCGGCAGAACAGCTTGCTGAGATCAGTCAGGGACGCACCGCCATTCCTCACTTCGTTATTGAATTCGCGTCCGAAAGCGACAACGAAGCGAAGAGCGTCCAGAAGCGTCACGAGTACTTCGATGCGGGTGTCCAGGTGGTTTGGTGGGTATTTCCCATCTATAAAGAAGTGTTCATGTACACCTCCCCAACAACCATAACGGGTTGTCAGGGGAATGATCTGCTTACTGCTGCGCCTGCCTTACCCGATCTTCAAATGACCGTAGCGGAGTTATTCCGGTGATTCAATGCATTGCGCTATGATCCAAAACGCGCTCGGAGAAAATTTAAATTGAAATCATTACTCCGGGCGTTTGAGGGCCAGGATTGCCTTCATGCAGGCTTCAACGATGTCCAGGAAATCATCGTCGCGTAGGTAGGCGGTGTGCGAAAAGGGCGTTTCAGAAACCGGCCACATACCGGCGTTGATAGTGATGTCGTCAATAACGGTTCCCTGCCTGTCGTCCCAGATATGTTGCAGCGGATAGCCCAGTACATCGTCCGGGTCGAACACATTCTGCCATTTCGCTTCCGGCTTTAAATAGTCGGGCAGTTTTGGGTGCGGGAACGGAATGCATTTTATGGGTGGATACGGCGGTAAAAAGAGCGGAATATTGGAGCCGAAGGTGATAAACGACGTCAGCGTTTCGGTTCGCTCGAAGGCGGTCCTGCCAAACCCAACGTTATCCTCTTTTTTGTTGTAATGCTGATCCCAGATGTAATTGCTCATCACAACGCTACCCAGCGAATGGGCCAGCACCATCAGCGGTTTGGTATCGGCATCGCCCAGGCGGGCGGCCAGCCTGGTTAAACTGCTCCGAACGCATTCGTGAACCTGACCGTAAACGGGCTTACCATCTTTAAAGAAGCCTGACAGGTAACTGACCGGATCACCCAGGGCGCTGACTATCCACTTACGGAACGCCTTGCCATTCATCGTCTTGCTTTGTTGCAGCCTGCGCCAGGTCACGTTCTGCTGCTCCTGGAGAATAGGCGACCAGTAACAAACCTCAAATTCTACATCCTGAACGGCCAGGTTCAACCGCTTACTGAGCTGGCTAATCAGCCCTTCGGCGTAGTTTGGGTCAGGATCGCCCATGCCGTGAATGATGAATACGCCTAATTTCTTACTCATACTGAGGGGGTAGATTAGTGGGGATAGCTTCCTGAGTTTATGACTCCATCAAGTACCTTATATGTCGTGACATACCCTTGCTATCGGGATAGGTTCGGGCACTCACCGTTCAGCCACGACCTGCAGGGCCCGTTCCATCTGCGGGTCTTTGTTAGCCAGTATGTCACCAATGGTGGGTCTTATGGCATAGTCAGGAAGAACACCCCGGCCGGTGGGCTGACGACTAACATCTTCGGTAACATTTGTAAAAATTCGTATGATCGGAATCTGCACCTTTAGTCCACTATGCGGCAGAACCAGTTTGAGATAGCGGCCACCCGTGGCACCATAATAACACCCTCCCGTTTCCTCGCCGACAATAAGTCCCCGCTGGTACGAATGGACAAGGGCAGCAAATTCGGAAGCGGCCGACACGGTGCCTCCATTCACCAAAACGGCTACTTTCCCCTTAAAAACAAATGGATAAGCGGGCTGTGTAAGGGCCGTTCCCGGATAAAGGTAATTCACCGTGTACTGGCCATTTTCGGAAGCCATGCCTTTCAGATCCTGAAGGGTCGACGGATTGACTACGTAAGGCAGGTTTGTGTACAGGGGCTTATTGATTTGGGCCTGCTTTAAATGACGAAACGGGCTGGTTGACAGATGGGCGAACAACACCGATACATTCCCGTTATCACCGCCCCCGTTACTGCGCAGATCAATAATCAACCGGGTTACGTTCTGTCGCCGGATCGTGTCAAAAAGCTGGTTCACCCTATAGCTGAACTTCGCCTGACTTAGTGTAAAGGCCCGAATCGCTACGATGGCCGTTTGTGCGTTGATGGTTAAGCTGATTTCGGGGCCTGGTGGGTTTTTCTGTTTGCTGACGAGGAAGGCAGTCAATTCGCGCGGGGATTTGGCGGGGAGAATCAACTGTACATGGGTATTCGTACCGGCCTCAACTGCATCAATGACAAACTGATCGGGCTGGCCCATCAACAGGGCGTACCCTTCCCGGAAAGCCCCTTGTTCCAGCAAATAGTATTTGTGCGTTTCATTGTACCCATCGGTGGGCAGAACCGTCATAAAATGGGTAGTGAGTTGCCCGATTGGAACCTGGTTGATCGCCCGAATCTCTAAGCCCTCATGAGCCGTCGCCTCATCGAAGTCTTCCCGAATGTAAGCCCTGCCCTGACTATAATACACGTCAAGGGGCAGCAGCTTACGTAGCATAGAGGGGTTGCTCTTCGTTTTTTCTGAAAAACCCAGGTTTGTATGAACGCAGCGAATTCGGGCAATAAGCGGCAGCACCACGTTGAAAAACTCCAGTTCGGTCATATCACGGGTTAAGAGGCGATACGTGCTGTCGAAATACTGGTTCATGGCTGGTCGGGAGGTGTACCAGTACAGGCCGGGGTGGCTTTTTCCAGCGTTGTTCGCAGAATTCGAAAGTCTTCTTTCAACTGCGCGGCCGGAATTTTTGCTGGTGTTTCGTCGGTGGCTGACCGGCATGAGAGTGTGCTGACTACCAGCAGCAGCATAAACCGATTAACTCGAAGGATGATAGAGCGTCATAAGGTCGGGTACAGCTACGCCCTGAAAATACAAGAGGGTAACAAATTGGTTGTCCTGGTCAGGTAAAACCAGCAGGTAAGTCGGATGCCATTGACGTAAATTAGTAAGAGGGGTCGCCTATTTTCGGGAGCGTGACGGTTTCCCACCAGTAGGTGCGTACAGCCTGAAAGTAATTGAGCCAGTCGTCGGTTGTGTCGGGCTTGCACAGATAGGATGAACAGCCCCGGTCATAGGCTTCGTTAACATCAGTGCGTGCTGTTGAATAGCTCAACAGAACAACCGGTATGTTGCCCAGCGTGCCCGACAGTTGCTGGATATGTTCGAGCACCCGCCAGCCAGTTTGCCGATCAGGAAGATAAAGGTCCAATAAAATTAAGGTGGGTACTTTCAACGTATCGGTGCGGCACTCATCCAGATACGCAATGGCCTCCTGCTCACTGGCTACGACAACCGGCGTTACGTTTGGCATTGACTGCCGAACCGCACGTTCGATGAGAAAGCCCTGATCTGGGTTATCATCAATGATAAGCAGTCTGGATTCTTTCCCGGCTCTGCGAACAGGTGAATATCGGGAGGTAGGGGTTGCCATGCAGAAGTTCAGGGTGCTATTTAACAAATGTAGACTTTATTGCTACAGCACAAAACGAAGCTCCGTATTCTTAAAAACTTGTCGGTAATGTGCTGTTGAGGGCTTCAGTCATTTGTCAAAAACAGACATAGTTCGTCAGGATCGGTGGTAAATAAAGTGCTCAGTTGTCAGCGGTCACTCTGGCAGCTAGGTAGTCGCGGTTTTGCCCGGTCGATTTAGTCGCGTCGATAGGCTCGGAAACCAGTTGAAATGGTGATTGGGTGGCTTTGGCAAACGAAGGCCTTCGTTTGCCAAAACCACCCAATCACCGTAATTTTGAGTGATTAGATGAATACAACCGGAGCGCACTACCTATGACACCAGCCGCCCATGAGTCATCGACCGAGCGGTCGCTGAACTTTATCGAGCAACTTATTGAAGAAGATATTTCGGCCGGTCTGCACGACGGCCGGGTAATGACGCGGTTTCCGCCAGAACCGAACGGCTACCTCCACCTGGGCCACGCCAAGTCGATCTGCCTGAACTTTGGCCTTGCCCAGCGCTACGGTGGCCAGACAAATCTGCGTTTCGACGACACCAACCCCGTCACCGAAGACACTGAATACGTCGATTCGATCAAGGCCGACGTGCAGTGGCTGGGCTTCCAGTGGGCCCAGGAATTGTACGCCTCTGATTATTTCGAGCAGATTTATGCCTTTGCGGAGAAGCTGATTCAGAACGGCCTGGCGTACGTTGATGACTCGACTGCGCAGGAAATAGCCGCCCAGAAAGGCTCGCCAACGGTACCCGGCCAGAACAGCCCGTACCGAGATCGGTCGGTGGCCGAAAACCTCGACTTATTCCGGCAAATGCGC